>NZ_FOTK01000063.1 GCF_900114535.1 Methylobacterium pseudosasicola
GAGTAGGCCGGGAGGTAGAGCAGCCGGGCTCCCACCGCCTCGATCCGCTCGCGGACGCCGCTGACCTTGTGGGCCGGCAGATTGTCCATGACGACCGTGTCGCCGGGCTGGAGCGTCGGAGCGAGCACGTCGGCCACGTAGGTGCGGAAGGCCTGCCCGTTCATGGCACCGTCCAGCAGCCAGGGGGCGGTGATGCCGCTGGTGCGCAGACCCGCCGTGACAGTGGTGGTTTTCCAGTGGCCCTGCGGCACACTCATCCGGCAGCGTTCGCCCCGTGGAGCGCGCCCGTAGCGCCGGGCCATGGCGGTGTTGGCTGCGGTCTCGTCGATGAACACGAGGCGATCCGGGTCGAGGTCGAGTTGGCCCTCGAACCACGCCTCGCGCGCAGCTCTCACGTCCTCCCGGTCCTGCTCGGCCGCGTGCCCCGTACTTTTTTTCGCGAGATGCCGTGGCGCTTGAAGAAGCGCGAGAGGCTACTCTGGGCCACGCAGATGCCGCGTTCGGCCAGAGCCGCACGGAGTTCGTGCAGGTAGATGCCGGGCTGCGCTTCGTAGAGGGAGACGATCAGGTCGGCCTGCGCCTCGATCTGGTGCGAGCGCTTATCGCCGCCCATCGGCTTGGGCGCGACGTGGCCCTCACAGACGAAGCGCTCACACCACCGACTGGCGCTCGCCAGGCTGACCCCAAAGCGTTCGGCAGCTTTGTGTCGGGAGGCGCCGGCCGCGACGGCATGGACCACGCGTTGACGCAGATCGACGGACAGGGCTGAGGACATCGGCGCTCTCCTTCGCCGACCAACCCTTCACCGCGCCAGCCGTTTCATCACGCTCGGATGCTGCTCTAAGGCGGCCTTCCCCACAGAAGTCATCACCTTCGATGAGTGCGAACGGCACCTGCGGCGGCTGACGCGGCTTCCGTGCGGGTGCATGCGGTACGGCGCTTTCAGCACGCGGCCATCGATCATGATCGGGCTAGCGGACGGATCGACCCAGAAGATCAAAGTCGCCCGGCTCATGGCGACCCTGTCCGCCGATCGCCCTCTAGGCCCCAAGGACTTCGCCACACACGCTTGCGACAACCCCGTGTGCGCGAACCCTGATCACCTGATCGTGGGCTCGGCCAGCTCGAACGGGCGCGACAAGTTCCGGCCCGGCCGGCCGATCCGTGAGCGCATCGCGGCCCGCTTCTATGACCCGATCATAGACCAAATGGCTCCGGCTCCGCCCTTTCTCATGATTGACGGCATAAAGATCGGGATGCCGATACATCACCGTATCAACGCAGTTCGTCGCAATGGTCTTTCGCTCGATCCTGTGCCCCGTTTTGCCTCGCGCGAACCGTGCGGCAAGGGATGGATAGCCTTGGAAGCCCCGGTTCAGCACCTCTGAAGCGCCCACGTCCGAAAAACACGCAGCAAAGCGGCAAACACCGCCCGCCCTGCACCGTCACAGCGAGATCGAGGGGCTGGCGTCATGGCTGCCGGCGTGATCGCGACCGCGGGACCGGTGGGCATCGCCGTGGGCATCATCGCTGCCGGCTTGGCTGCCTGGGCGGTTCTTAATTGGGACAGCGTCGCGTCGGCTGGCAACTCCGCGCTCTCCGCAATCTAGGCCATCGGATCGCTGAACTCGATCGCGGCATCGTCCGTCGGGACGCAGGCCAACACGGCGGCCATAGCGGCATCCTGCGCGGCCATCGCGGCCAAAGATTTCAGCTCACGCATCACCGTCCAGGGGGGTGGGGGTGCGGGACCGGCTGGAGCGTCCCAAGAGCGGGCGAGCTTCAGCGACTAGGCTGGATGCCGGTCCTTAGGTGGAGAACCTGGGGACCGGCCCCGCCTACCGGCCAAGCACAAACCCGATGCCGCTTCCTGGGATGTCGCTATGGATCGTGTGGTCCCGATAGGACGGGCGGCCCGACAAGCTTTGTAACGTCACCACCAACGTGACGCTTTCCGATCGGCTCAGTGCTGGGCGGTAGACCACCACGCGGATGACCCCGTGCTCGCCCCTGGGTACCATAGAAGTCGGGTCCTCATGGACGGGGATTTTCAGGGCGCTGCACTGCTCGGCGTCATCGGAAGAAATCCTAGTACCGCCATCCTCACCTATCCAAATGACCCGTCGGGACGGGCCGAGCAGGAGCGATTGGTTGCGGGCACTTGCAACCGATATCCGGGCCAGCCTGACGCTATGACCGGTAACCCCAACCCTCGATCCGCTTTGAACGTGGATGTTGCCAACCCAGCAATCCGGTGCCTCGGTGGGCTCCAGGACCAGCCAAACGCGCGGCCGATCCGCAGCGACGGCCCGCCACGCGGTGAAGGCTGAAACCGCGAAGCTAAGCCCCGACACGGCAAGCGCGGCGGCTGAGATGACTTCCGGACGGGTCCAATCCATCTGCCCCTTCCTCCAGTGCAACCGGTTTCACTGGGAGCGTCAGCTCGTTCACCACCGTGCCGCTGCTTAGCCGGCGGGCTTAGCGAACCCATCTACGATCCAGCCGAGGGCCCGGGCAGACAGGTACACCGTCACCGCTGCCCCCATTGCGAGAGCGGCGAGGAACCAGTCCATTGACCGCGGGGTGTCAGCCGGCCGAGCGATCGGCCACGGCTCCGTCTGGAACTGGTTGAAGGGGTTCAAGAACGCGATGCGCACGCCGTTGGACGACACCTTGTCCTTGTCCGTGAAGGGCCGCCCGGCTTGATCCTCGCGGTACAGGAAGTCGGTTGCGGCATTGAAGGCCACATTCTCATCGGTCGTGCCGATGGAGACCTCTCGGCCGTCGCGTAGCTGGAAGACCACCCACTCCGGGACGCCCATTACCAAGTCGTTGAACGCGCCGGCTTGCACTCCAGTCGGTGCCTTCTCCTTCCGGAGGGTCTTACCGATGATGATGAAGCCCGGAGGGGCTTCAGCACCTACCTCCTCCTGCTTCAACCGGAGGGATCGAGTGATCAGGTCCGACCTCTCGGGCTTCCATGCCATCATCCCCTCGTCCCTCACGTGGGGCTTGTACCCCCCGGTGGGGTTCTGCCACTGGGCAGCCAACAAACCGAGAGAGAGCACTGCAAGCGGTGCTGCCAGTACGAGACCGATCCGATGAAAGCCGGTCGAGACCCGGGACGCCACATCTCACCCCTATGATACGTCCCGCGCTGTACGCGGAAGCTAAGCCACGTATCAGGTGCAGCTCTAGTGACTAGACGCCTACGCTTGGGATCACCATCTTCAAGTTGTTCGTCTGCTAACCCGTCCGTGGCGGTGCCCGGAGCAACGGCTGTGCGGATGGACGATCATCGATCGGCCGGTGGACCTGGGCTCATCATCTAGGGGGAACCCCGCGTCCGGGAGGTGACTGCGGCCGGCAGCAGGGAGGAGCATCACGACGTGGCGCCAACCGAAGCGCTCAACCGGAGATGACGCAGAGCTGCCGGAGGCGGAACGCGAACGCTGACGGTGGGGCGGTGATACCTGGGAGCTGGCGCCTTATCCGCTCGACAGGGGCCAACCCCTCAACCCCTTAGGGTCGAGGCGCGCCCGGCCCGGAGGGTAGGCCCATGAAGGCCACCATTCGTGTCGTTGTAACCCTGAAGGTAGACGTTGCTGTGATCGTTTCGGCGATCGCCTGGGCGGTTTACCTGCTGCGGTGAACGGACGGGGCGGCGTAAGCCGTCCCGTTTCACTTTGTGTACGGCTGATCAGGCGCTCACACCGGGGTTGGGCGGTCGATTGCCCGCAGTTCCTCGCCGGGCTCCAGCTTGTCGAAGATCATCGGCTCGCGCTGGTAGTCGAACCAGAAGATGCGGCACGTCGGAGGGATGTCGTCCCCGCTCGCGATGACCACGATCGGCCCGTAGCAAAGCGCCGAAGGACCCGCGAGCATGCCCGGCTGTATCTTCGGATGCGGCCAACGCAGGATGGTCGCCAGCTCCGCGCACCCGGGCTTCAGGTCGAAGACCTGGGCCCACGTCTTGTCCAAGAAGGCGTCCGTGGGTCTGGAGCCCATGTCCCCAGCGTGCTCCACGGTGACGGACACGTTGCGGATCGTCCGCATCGTCGGGTTGTGGATGTCCACCCGGTACTCATGGACTACGCCCGGATGCCGGGTGCCCTCCCGATCACGCGGAGCCTCCAGCGACCAGAAGCGGCGTGCCGGGTTCGCGGGGTCGAAGTGGATTTCCAGGACCGACGCTGCCTCCGCACCCTTGGTCCGACGCCCCCTTCGCCAGCCTGTCGCGATCCAGGCGATTTTGGCGATGGCGACGAACAGCGAGGCGACGAACAGCCACCCTGCGACCCGGACCGTTAGATCGAGTGCGCCGCAGTCCGGCGGGGTGTCGGGGAGGTAGCGGCCCACGAACTCGCACAGGTGGGCGTTCGTCTCCTGCGGACCTGTTTGCCCTACGGTCCACACGGCGCCTGTGGCGATGGCTCCGGAGAGGGCCAGCAGGGGACTGTAGAGCTTGCGCATGCGGCTGACAGGTCCGGCTAGGCCTTGGCGATCGGTGCTTCCCCATGCCGCTCGAACAGCAGATTGAGGGCGTCGGCGAGAAGGGCTGCCTGTGACCGGTCCTGCTTGATCGCCATGATGGCGAGCTGCTGCCGCACGGCCGGATCGAAGTAGGCGCTGATCACCACCTTGCCCTTCCGGCTAGGGGCAGTCCCTGCCACCGGGATGACATTGGGAAGCTCGGGTTCTGCCGGGGCCGGCGCGGTGACCGTAGGTGTTCTGCCGCTGTTGCCCTTGATGCCGGCAAGCCCGGCCTGGAAGCGGTTCGTCATGTCGTCCTGTGCTCCTGTGATGCGCGCTTGTGCGTCTGGCACCATGCCCACGTGCTGTTATGCGCTAATGATCACCTGCGCGCCTGCGCACCTGCGGGCGTGTGCACATCCTCACCTGCGGTTATGATGACATGTGCGGGTGCGGGAAGGTGGAGCTGTTCGCATGCCCACGTGTGGAGGCGTGCGACTTCAGCGGCAGCCTTGCCGGTAGGCTCCACTTCCTGGGCCGTCTGGCCCCCGATCAGACACCGGCTGTAGGCTACCCGATCACCCAGGCGGACTGGGCACACCGGCAGCGCTAGAGCCGTGCCCTGGCGGGTTGAATCGGTTGGGGTTGGCGACCTGGCTGGCGTGTGATTCGCTGGATGGGCTTGTGATGGAGGAACGCCATGCCTTCAGCCCTGTCGGTCGATTTGCGCGAGCGTGTGGTCGCCGCGATTGAAGCGGGCGCCTCGCGGCGTCAGGCGGCCAAACGCTTCGGTGTCGGGGCGGCCAGCGCAGTCCGTTGGCATGAGCGCTTCCGACAGGACGGGCAGGTCGCGCCCAAGCCCATGGGCGGCGACCGCAACTCGCAGCGTTTGGAAGCGCAGGCCGCCCTGATCCTTCGGCTCAACGAAGAGCACCCGCTCTCCTTCCTGCGGGAACTGCGCGACAGGCTCTCGGAACGCGGCGTCCGGGCCAGCACGAGCAGCCTGTCACGCTTCTTCGCCCGGCATGGGATCACCCGTAAAAAGGGGCTGTCCACGCGGCCGAGCAGGAGCGGTCGGATGTGAGGGCCGCGCGCGAGGACTGGTTCGATCGCCAACCCGACCTTGATCCAGATTGCCTAGTTTTCCTCGACGAGACGGCCGCCACGACGAAGATGGTCCGCCGCTATGGTCGTGCTCCGTGTGGTAAGCGCTGCCGGATCGCTGTGCCCCACGGCCACTACAAGACCACCACCATCACTGCCGCCCTGCGCGCCACGGGACTGATCGCCAAGAGCGTCTTCGATGGAGCCACGAATGGTATGCGCTTCCGCGCCTACGTCACCGACACCCTGGCCCCGGTGCTGAGGCGCGGTGACACCGTCATCCTCGACAATCTGAACGCTCACAAGGTCGCCGGGGTGCGCGAGGCCATCGAGGCGGTCGGCGCACGGGTTCTCTACCTTCCGCCCTACAGTCCCGACTTCAATCCGATCGAGCAGGTCTGGCCTGGCCGGCTGGCTTTGGACCGGGCTGATTGAGAGGATCAGCCAGGACCAAAGGAGTTGGACATGCGGCGAGGCCAGAAGACGAACGCGGAGCAGGTCGTGCTCAAGCTGCGCCAGATTGAGGTGCAGACGGCCCAGGGCAAGAGTTTGGCCCTTGCATGCAGGGAGGCGGAGATCTCCGAGCAGAGTTACTACCGCTGGCGCAAGGAGTACGGCGGCCTTCAGGTCGATCAAGCCAGGAAGATGAAGGATCTGGAGCGCGAGAACGCTCGGCTGCGCCGGCTCGTCGCCGACCTTTCTTTAGAGAAGCAGGTGCTGGCGGACGTCGCCTCGGGAAACTTGTAGCCCCCGAGCGACGCAGGCAGGCGGTCGACGGCATCC
Organism: Methylobacterium pseudosasicola; assembly: GCF_900114535.1. Classification (GTDB taxonomy): domain Bacteria; phylum Pseudomonadota; class Alphaproteobacteria; order Rhizobiales; family Beijerinckiaceae; genus Methylobacterium; species Methylobacterium pseudosasicola. Next base: position 6,361 of record NZ_FOTK01000063.1, read on the forward strand.
GTGAGAAGTACGGCCTCTCGGAACGTCACGCCTGCCGGATCATCGGTCAGCACCGCGGCACGCAACGCTACGTGCCTACCGTGCTGGCCGACGAGGATGCACTGACCCAGGCCATGATCGCCCTGGCGTCCGAGTACGGACGCTACGGCTACCGCCGAGTCACCGCGCTGCTACAGGCAGCCGGCTGGCAGGTAGGCAAAGACCGGGTTCAGCGCATCTGGCGTCGCGAGGGGCTGAAGGTCCCCAGCCGACATAGACCCCGCAGCCGCCTGTGGCTGAACAACGGCTCCTGCGTGCGGCTACGACCGCTTCACCGCAATCACGTCTGGAGCTTCGACTTCGTGCAAGCCCAGACGCACGATGGGCGCTCTCTGCGCATCCTAACGCTGATCGACAAGCACAGCCGGGCCTGCCTCGCGCTGAAGGTGGCGCGGCGCATCAACAGCGTCGGCGTGATCGAGGCGCTGGCCGACGCGATGTGCCTGCACGGCATCCCGGAGCACATTCGCTGCGACAATGGCCCAGAGATGATCTCCAAGGCGTTGCGCAAATGGGTCGCCAAAGCTGGCTCACAGATCCAGTACATCGCGCCAGGATCCCCGTGGGAGAATGGCTATTGCGAGAGCTTCAACGGCAAGCTGCGCGACGAGTGCCTACGCCAAGAAATCTTCTACTCGCTGAAGGAGGCGCAGATCGTGATCGGTCTATGGCAAACCACCTACAACCGCGTTCGACCGCATTCGTCGTTGGGCTATCGGCCGCCCGCGCCCGTCAGCTACCCGGATCTGGCCTTCCGGCTACCCATGGCCGCCACCATGCAGTAGCCTCTCAATTGGCTCGGTCCAAAATATCGGTCAGGTCACTTGCGACTGGTGATGTCCTGCAGGACGCACAGCACGCAGGCCTCGTCGTTGATGCTCACCCGCTCGGCCGAGATCAAGCAGTCGATCTCGGTGCCTGCCCCATCCTTCAGCACGGCCTCGAAGCCTCGGATGCCGCCAAGCCGTTTGAGATCGCGGGAGAACTTGCGCTGCTCGGCGCGGTCGACCCAGAGCGCAAGGTCGGCGAGCGACTGGCTACCCGCGGCCTCGGGGGCGTGCCCGAAGGTGGTGACGAACGCTTGGTTGACGCTGGTGATCTCCAGCTCGTCCGCGTCCATCAACGCGCTCGGCACCGGTGACAGGTCGAACGCCTTGGCAAAGCGCTCCTCGCTGTGGCGCAAGGCCATCTCGGCTTTGCGGCGATCCTCCAGGTCGGCGAAGGTGAACAGCATGCACGGTTCGATGCCGCCCGGGCCTGGCATCTCGATGGCGTGCCCGGCCACGATCACGTAGCGGCCGCGGCCACACGGCGTGGCGAGCTGAGCCTCCATCTGTGGGATGGTGCGGCCCTCGTGCAGGCGATGGACCGCCATCTCGCGCCGCTCGGCCTCGCGCAGCAGGTCGATCTCGCAGAAGGTCCGGCCGAGCACGTCGTCGCGATGGTAGCCGGTGAGGTCGAGGAAACCGTGGTTGACCCGCACGAAGCGCAGGTCGGCGATCCGGCAGATGATTGCCGGGGCCGGGTTGGCGTTGAACATCCGCTCGAACCGAGCCTCGGCCTGGTAGCGTTCGCTCACGTCCTGCATCACCAGGGCGAGGCCACTCGGCGTGCCGGCCGCATCGGTGGTCACCAGGCTGCGGATACGGTGCATCCACCTGTGTGTTGGATCCCGGGTTGGGACCAGCTCGACCACGACGTCGCGGAACACCTCGCCTGAAAGTACCCGGTCGAGGGGATGCTGCAGCGGGCCAATCTCCCGATGATTGCGGTAGTGCAGCGTGAAGTTCGCACGGTACTCGGACACAGTGGCGCCGAGATCGCCGACATCGGTAATGCCGTGCATCATCACGGCGGCATCGTTCGCGTAAGCGATGGTCTGATCCGGCTCGATCAGGATCACGCCCTCGGACAGGCCGGCCACGATCTGCCGCATCTGTATGTGGCGCGCCTCATCGACCATCGGGGTATCTCCATCCGAAGCACCAACGCTCGAATGCGAGGAAAAGCCCAGACCGCCGCGTTTTGTCAGTCCTGATCTAGTCAATCGCCTCGGATGCACTCGCCGAGCAGATCTCAGGCCGAGGAACTACACCTATGAGCGTGCGAGGATTTGTTACGCACAAGTTGCAGTTTGGGCCGGCGGCTTCCAGTGAGGAACATCACTTCGAGCGTGCCTTCATCCATCGTTGTGACGTGGAGGCGGTAGCCCATATTCGTAGCCAGCATACGCGCTTGGTCCAGTGTACTGGCGGCCAAGGTCATCGTGAACTCGGCTACGCCCGATGCCAGTTGAGCCGCGAGGAGACCGATTTCAACACCTTCGTCGAAGGTCTCGTCGCGGCCAGCAAACCGCAGGCGCAGACCGGGCACGACGTGGATGTGGCGCATGGCTAGTCCCTCTGGACACCTCGCAGTGCACAACCGATGTGGTTAACGTCGCGTTAGCGGCGGTGTGCTATTGAAAGATCCAAAATCTTGCGCGACCGCTACGAGGTTGGAGCAGCTTCTCGAACCCGGGCGATACACACGGTCTCAGAACGCCGCCTTATGTGAAGGCAGCGCTAGGACGGAGGAGTCGACGAGCCGCGCGTCTTGAGTGCGGTCTTCACCTTCGCCATGCCCGCGGAGGCGACATCGGGATAGGGGCAGATCCGTGCCATCTCACCGGCCCGGCGGCGCGCCGTGTGCGGCTTGGCTAGCAGCGGCCCTGTGGCGAGCGCGTCGAAGTAGGCTATCCAGTACCGAGGCTTCATGGGCCTCGGATCACTCGATTTTAAACCCTTCGCTGACGGCATGGTCGTTTCCGATCGGCAAGCTGCATACCGCAAACATCCTACCAAGGGGGTGAACGCGGCCTCAATCGCCCAGGCCGATAACAAGCGGCCAAGTTCCAACGGCAGCGTTTCAAGGATCTTGCTCATTGGAACGATCGTGCTGGACCTTGGCAGTCTGAATGGACGTTATGCCGGTGTGAAATTCCGATTTGTGCCGATCCGCAGCCCTGACGACACGGCAATGAAAAAGGCCAGCCCGAAGGCTGGCCCTGCGTTCCCCTGAGGGGATGCGACGAGAGTGGTTTACTCGGCCGCAGTCATCTCTGCGGTGAAGTGACCACACCAGTCCTCTGACGACACGACCGGCCAAAGGCCCTTCGACTCCGGCGCCGGCTGGCTCACAGGCGGGTTGAACCGGCACAGACCGGCATCGCCCTGCGCAGCAGCGCCATTGCCCTTGTGCTCGTCAAAGAACTTGCAGCTGTCGCAGTGCGCGCTGGTCATATCGGTACTCCTACTCTGACGGTCGATCCGCTCTCTAGCGAATTAGAACAGATCCAATCTGAGGGGTCAACGACCGCAGCATCGGCGAGTTCCGGCCGTGCTGATGGCTGCCTGTGGATGACAACCAGGTCGGAATGGCTATGGAGGCTGTCTCACTCGTCGGCGTGCCCGAAGCGTTCGCGACACTGCACGGCGTGCGGAAGGGTGAGTACGCGACGACAGGCGGGCGCAGGCCAGTTCCCTGACGCCTACCCGTGGAGCCTTGGCCGGGCGGTCGTGTGAGGGTCGGTGCGTTGCGGGGGAGCTGGACACCGCGAGCGCCGGCCCATGGCCAATGATCTCGCGATCGGACGAACATCCCGCCCGTGTAGTTCGGCGTTTCGGTGCCGGCGCGAGCCCGGTAGCGTGCGTCAGGCGTCCATGAGAGAAAGCCCTCCATGGTGCGCCTCAATGAAATCAGAGCCGGCGAAATCGCAGTCGCCGCGCCCGCGGCCGATGATGCTGGATTGGTCTACATTGGCCGTATTCACACACCCTGGACCGATCGTCTCGCTTGCCCGCGGCAAGGTAGGCTCGACGGTCCGTCCTGCCGCATCGAGCTGTTCGAGCCTTGGGTCGCAGCTCTCGACGGACTGGCGGCCTTCGCTCGGATCGAGGTGCTGTACTGGCTCGATGCGTCCCGACGTGACCTCGTGCGTCAGAGCCCAGCCAACGATGGCACGACGCGGGGCACTTTCGCTTTGCGCTCGCCGGTGCGACCGAACCCGATCGGCACATCTATCGTCACGCTCGTGTCGATCGAGGGCAACATCCTGACGGTGCGCGGCCTCGACTGCCTGGATGGGACGCCACTCCTCGACCTGAAGCCTGACCGGACCCTGTTCACGCCGATAGCCCCACCGCAGGCGGGTGATTTCGAAACTGAGGGCTGACCAAGCGGTCACGCGCTCGGCTTCACTGCGGGGATGACGTTGGTCGCTTCTCGGCTATATCCGTCCGGATATAACGATGCCGCGTTATCTGGAGCTGCTGTTGTCCCTCGCGCGCTTTTTGCTTTCCCCTCGCCTCCTCAGCTGCGTCGCACTCCTCGGTGCCCTCGCCGTGGTGCCCGTGTCCGCTGCACGAGCGGAACCAGTTCGAGTCTACGCCGCCGGCAGTCTCGTGGCTGCACTCAAGGACGTGATCGCCGCCGCCGGCCTGCCTGTCGAAGCGGTGGCCGCTCCGACCTTCGGACCTGCAGGGCTGCTGCGGCAGCGCCTCGAAGGCGGCGAGACGGCGGATCTCTACCTCTCCGCCGACCTCGCTGGACCGCGTCGTCTTGTGGAGGCTGGCAAGGCTAAAGCTGTCGTGCCGTTCGCTCGCAACAAGCTGTGCGTACTCGCCCGTGCCGACCTCGGCCTGTCGCCCGACAACATCCTCGACCGCCTGCTCAAGCCCGATCTGCGACTCGCGACCTCGACGCCCGGCGCTGATCCAGGCGGCGACTACGCTCAAGCCGTGTTCGACCGGGCCGAGGCCGTCCACCCCGGTGCCAAGGCGACGCTGGATAAGAAAGCGCTGAAGCTACTGGGCTCGCCGAATACGATGGTGCCCATGGCCGGGCGAAGCCCCAGCGCGACCGTGTTCCTCGGCAACAACGCCGACGCCCTGCTGTACTACTGCAGCGGCCAGGACGGCACGATGAAGGAGGCCCCTGGCCTCAGCTTGATCCAACTGCCACCCAACTTATCCGTGCAGGCGACCTACGGCATGGCGCTGCTGACCGACAATCCGGACGCGATGCAACTCGCACTGTTCCTCGTCTCCGAAAAAGGCCAGGCGATCCTCACCCGCCACGAACTCGGACCGATCAGCGAGCCGTGAAGGGTTTGTTGCGCCAGCGCAGAGCTACTCGGCTTTGAGGAGGTCGAGCTTGATCTGAGGGCCCGGGGCGCGACTGATCTCGATCGTCACCGAGCCGGCATCGAGAGCGAAACGTACGCTCTTGCGCACGTCCGGGCAGCCCGCCTTACCGCTGATGGCCGTGGGCTTGAGGGTCGAGCGACCGTCTTGGCTGACGTCGACCCAAGCATCGTCCGAGAGCGTCACCTGATAGCTGCCCGTGGCCGGAACCGTAGCCTTCACGAAGCCCGCAAACGTATCGGGCTTCGCCGGTCTCTCGGACGGGACGGGTAGCTCGATCTCCTCAGCAGGCTTCAACGTCAGCTGCGCCGCGCCACCATCGCTCGGCAGAGCCGAACCGGATGCCAGGGTGGACAGGTTCGGCGAAGCGAAGGCGGTCCGCTCCCGCGCCATCGACCATGCGAAGCTCGCGCAGGCCGGGGCATCCTCAGCCGTGGCCGCATTGACCGAGACGGTGATCAGTCCGGCGACGAGGATGGCGCGGGAGACCGACATCGTCAGTCGACGGCGATCATGACGTCGGACGCCTTGATCACGGCATAAGCCGGACCACCGACCACGAGCTTGAGGCTATCGACGGCCTCATTGGTGATGGAGGAGGTCACCACCTGCCCGGGGGTGATCTCGATCTTGACGTGCGCCGTGGTGGCGCCCTTGTCGACCGAGACCACCGTGCCCTTGATGATGTTGCGTGCGCTGATCTTCACGACGTTCGCTTTCCTGCCTGGCCGTCTAGAGGCCGACTACCTTTTGCCGCCGCCGACGATGCTGAAGCCCTGGGCCTCGAAGAACGGCTTGGCCGCTGCACTTCGGAGGTAGTCCAGAAAGCGCTGCGCGCCCTCGCCTTTTGCATCCACGGTGACCGCGAACGGGTACACCACCGGCGGGTGGCTGTCCGCAGGGAACACGCCCACGACCTTTACGCCTGGATCCGATCGGGCATCGCTCTCGTAGACCACGCCAAGGGGCGCCTCGCCGCGCGAGACCAACGCCAAAGCAGCTCGCACGTTGTCGCTCTGGGCGAGACGGGGCTGGACACCACCCCAGAGGCCGAGCTTCTCGAAGGCGACCTTGGCGTACTTGCCGATCGGCACCGAGTTGACCTCGCCGGTGGCCAGCCGACCGTCCGGGCCAAGCGCCTTCGCGAACGCGTCCGGGGTGAAGGCGACGGCGCTCTCCTTGGTATCGCTCGGTGCGATCAGGACGAGCCGGTTGCCCAGTAGGTTCACCCGAGTGTTCGGGCGGATGAGGTTCTTCTTGGCGAGGTAGTCCATCCATTCGAGGTCGGCCGAGGCGAACAGGTCCGCGGGCGCCCCGCTCTCGATCTGCCGGGCGAGGGCTGAGGAGGCAGCGTAGCTCGCCTTGAGCTCGACCCCGGTCTGTGCGGTGAACGCCTTCCCGGCGTTGTCCAGGGCATTCTTCAGGCTGGCCGCGGCGAAGACCGTCGCGGTGTCTGCTGCCTGCGCCGCGCCGGCGGCGAGGAGCAGGGCGGCGACGAGGCCGGAGCGGATCAGACTGCGCATACGGTGTGGGTCCTTGAGGGGCTGCGGTGGGGTACGTTGGAGTTAGGGCTCAGGCCGCCTTCGAAAGCGACGCCATGTCGATGACGAAGCGGTACTTCACGTCGCTCTTGAGCATGCGGGCATAGGCGGTCTCGATCTGATCGATCGGGATCATCTCGATGTCCGAGGTGATGCCGTTCTCGGCGCAGAAATCGAGCATCTCCTGGGTCTCGGCGATCCCGCCGATCAGGGACCCGGCGAAGTTGCGCCGCCGCCAGATCACGCTGAACACCTGCATCGGTAGTGGCTTCTCGGGAGCCCCGACCTGGACCAGCGTCGCGTCCCGCTTGAGCAGGGCGAGGTAGGCATTGATGTCGTGCTCGGCCGCGACCGTGTCGAGGATGAAATCGAAGCTCTCGCCCAGCGCGGCCATGGCGTCGGCATCCTTCGAGATCACCACCGCATCGGCCCCGAGGCGCTTGGCGTCCGCCTCCTTACCCAGCGAGGTCGTGAACAGCGTCACCTGTGCGCCCATGGCATGGGCGAGCTTCAGGCCCATGTGTCCGAGGCCACCGAGCCCGACGATCCCCACCTTCTGACCCGGCCCGACCTTCCAGTGGCGCAGCGGCGAGTAGGTGGTGATGCCGGCACACAGCAGGGGGGCGACGCCTGCGAGGTCGAGGTTTTCCGGGATGCGCAGGACGAAGTGGCTGTCGACGACGATGTGGCTCGAATAGCCGCCGAAGGTATGGCCGCCGGTCTGCGGCTCGGGGCCGTTGTAGGTGCCGGTGAAGCCCGGCTCGCAATACTGCTCCAGCCCATCGCGACAGCTGGCGCACTCGCGGCAGGAGGCGACCATGCAGCCGACACCGGCCAGATCGCCCGGCTTGAAGGTCGTGACCTCGGCACCGACCCGGGTGACGCGACCGACGATCTCGTGACCGGGCACGCACGGGTAGAGTGTGCCGCCCCACTCGTCGCGCACCGTGTGAAGGTCCGAGTGACAGACGCCGCAGTAGACGATCTCGATTTCGATGTCGGATACGCCGGGATCACGACGCTCGAAGCTGAACGGCGCGAGCGGCGCCTCGGCGCTCTGGGCAGCGTAGCCGGTGCACTGGAACATCGTCTCGACCTCGTTGAAGGAGACCGCTCAGCCAGGAGCGCATGGAAGAGGGCTCGGTGAGCCTTCCTCGCGGCAATTGGCTATATACGTTTGGATACAGCGTGGGGAAGGGTTCAATTCTGCGCAGCTACAACCGGTGGCGAGGCGCGTTGTGAGGATGGGTGGAGTGGTCAAGAAGGTCCGATGGCAAGCCTGAGCATCCGTATCGACGTCGGGCCCGGCAACCGTATCGGTCCCGGCAAGGTGCAGCTCTTGGAGATGATCGCCGAGCATGGCTCGATTTCCGCGGCCGGACGTGCGCTCGGCATGTCCTATCGCAGAGCGTGGATGCTGATCGAGGCGATGAACAGCGGCTTCGGACAGCCGGTGGTCGAGCCTCAGATCGGTGGCAAGGCGGGGGGCGGCGCGCGCTTGTCGGCCCTCGGAACCGATCTCGTGGCGCACTACCGCGCGATTGAGCGTGCCGCCGATCGCGCTGCAGCCCCATTCCTCGACCGGATCGTCGCCTCTGAACGGAACGCGGACGACGAGCCGCCCACGGCCTCCCCCTAGGCAAGCCGGTTGTTTTTGGACAGAGTGCTGTATCTGATCGGATATAGCGACTGCTGAGCCGCCGATGCCGCCACATGCTTACCTCGACGGTCCCGCCCTGCGCGCTCTCACGTCGGCCGGCCACCCATCATTCGTGCCGCCCGCCGTCGACCCAGCTGACAAGCCGCGCGATCGGATCTGGGAGCTTGCCGAGAACCTGCATTGTTCGATCGTCGGCACCTGCCTGACCAACGCCGAGGCTCGCGCGATCCTGGCCAAACTCGGCCGTGCCGACGCGCGGACGATCAGCGAGCACCGGCTGCACGGCGAGATCGTCCAGATCGCCGGCCGCAAGGATGGCGGCGGTCGTCTGCTGCAGAAGACGCTGGACCGGCGGCACGAGCGAGAGGTCGAGCGCTTCGACGAAGCCCACACGGCCGATGCAGTACGTGCCCTATGGAAGATCTCACTGGAGCGCGGCGAGATCCCGGGTGCCTACTGGGCGGCGATAACCCATCCGGCGACCGATTGGCCTCTAGTGCAGGATATCTTTGGGGAGGTGCACATGCTCTCGCACCTCGTCGGTCAGTCGAACCGGGCCGATATCCGCCGCCTGCGCCATCTCGAAGACGAGTTGAGCCGACGCGATGAAGCGATCGCGGCACGGGATGAGCGCATCATGGCGCTCATGCGCGAGCGCGACGATCTCGGGAAGCGAACCCGGGCGATCGAAACCGAGCGCCACATCCCGTCGACAACGTCCATCGAGCCACCGTCCACGCGCGGCCTAGAGGTGCGGCTGGCCCGGGAGACCGCGCATGCAGCCGCGTTGGAGGAGCGGCTTGCGGTACTGTCTGGCGCAGCTGAACGCCTCAGCGCAGATCTCGCCGCGGAGATAGCCCGCCGGTCAGCCGTGGAAGGGGAACTGGCTGCACTCGAAGCGGCGCTGGATGTACCGAGCACGGATACCCCCGATGACCGAGCATCAGGACGGCTCGACGGGCGGATCATCCTCTATGTCGGCGGTCGGCAGCGTCAGGTGGCCAATCTTCGCCGCTTTGTGGAAGCCAGGGGCGGCAGGCTGCTCAACCACGACGGCGGCATCGAGGACAACCTGTGCCTCCTGGCGGGGCTGGTTGGGCAAGCGGATCTGGCGGTGTTTCCCGTGAGCTGTGTCAGCCACGAGGCGAGCCTTCATCTAAAACGGTACTGCGAAGCTCAGGCCAAGCCCTTCCACCCGGTGCGGAGCGCTAGCCTGGCGAGCTTTATGCACATCGTCATGCCACTAGCGAATGCGCCATAGCCGATCAAGCAGATCGCTCGGAGGCCATAGTCAAGCCGGAGGAGGCTGCCAGGGCCATTACCTCGTTGCACAGCGTACATAGGGATGCTTCCCAACATGCCCGATATAACAGGACCACGTGACAGATTGGCTTGACGATCCTAATGACAAAGGCCGCTTATCTACCAACATTGGAAGCTGGATGCGGGCGTACATCACAGCGACACTGATTGAGTTGGGAACGATCGGCGCGATCGGCGCGATGCTGAATATTTTTCCCACGTAAAGCCCATAGTCTGATTTAGCACTTTCCAGGACGTTGAAAAATTCTGCTTACCGGTAGTGGAGTGTGCATTGAACAAGGCCTTCGATGCTGGTCCCATACGTTACATTGATGGTGGCCGCGAAGGTGGCATTTGATCGGCCATAACGGACAAGATCCTCTCGGCCGCCGCCAGATTAAGGCTGTAGCCGTCCCCTGCGACGACCTCGGCCCGGCTATCGAGGAGGATCAGGCCGCCGCGGTTCCGAACATAAGGCTGATGCCAGCGGGACTTGGACAACGTCAGTCCGAGGCGCTTCGCCTGCTTCCGGAGCTGTGCGAGACGAAGGGTGTCCTGGTAAGTCGGGGTCAGGTCGATCGCGTACACGTCACCCTCTCACGCCAGGGTCGACTAAGCCGTGGCCCGCTATGCAGCGCGACACGGTCGTCGTGCTGATGTAACGGCTCAGTACTCGCACACCGAGCCGCCGGAGGCGAGGCCTCTCACCACCGGTAGATCAGGCTGCCAATCACCGTCGCCGGCTGGTTACGGTTGCAGAACCCGAACGAGCAAGTCTGGTAGTTCCGGTCGAAGATGTTGTAGCCGTTAAGCTGCGCACGGAAGCCCTTATACTTCGGGTCGAGCGCCGCAAAGTCGTAGGCTACCAAAGCATCGTACAGCGTGACAGCGGTATTGCGCACCGTGTTCTGGTCATCTGCGTAGCTTGAACCGATGTACCGGATGCCGCCGCCGATCTGAAGGCCGCGCAGGGGCGAGGACGGCGGGAACGCATAGGTCAGGAACGACGCGTAGGTATCCTGGGGAATGCCTGAAACGAGGTTCCCGGCGAGCGACTGGCCAGTGAACGAGACCGAGTTCACGAACCGGATGTCGACGTGCGTGTAGGCGATGGTCAAGTTCGTGCCCGGGGCGAGGTTGGCGGTCGCCTCGGCCTCGAAACCTTTCGAGCGCACGGCCCCGCCGGCAGTCTGGAACGCGAGGGAGGACGCGTCGGGGATCAGGATGTTCGACTGGGTGATGTCGAAGCCGGCAAACGCGGTTTGGATGTTGGTGCCGGGGATCAGGTACTTCACGCCCGCCTCGATCTGATCACCGGTAGCCGGCTTAAACGCTTGTCCGTTCCGGTCGAGGCCCACCTGCGGGGTGAAGGTCGTGGCGTAGCTGGCGTAGGGAACGAGGCCTGGCGCCAGGACGTAACCCAGTCCGACTCGGCCTGTGAACGCGCTGTTGTTCTGGCTTGAGACTGCGCTGTCGGGGGTGGCGAAATTGTCCTGGAAGACCCAATCGTGGCGGCCGTTCAGGGTCAAGATGAAGTCGCCAAACTTGGCCTGATCCTGCAAATAGACGCCGATCTGCTCCTGGGTCTGGCGCGCGGCGGACCCGAGGGTCGGGGTCGCGATGAACTGCTGGCCGTAGTTCCGCGTGATGAGGTTCAGGTCCGGGGCTAGGCCAAAGCCGAGGCGTTGGCTCAGGCTGTACCGAGCGTAGTCGACGCCCCCGACCACGGTGTGGGCGACCGGGCCTGTGGCGAAGCGCGCTTCCAATTGGTTGTCCAGAGTCTGCTGCACCAAGCCCTCGCGGATGTAGCCGGTGTCGCGCGTGCCAATCGTGTTTGCGTCGTTGATGCCGTTGATATCGACGTACTTTCCACTGAGGAAGACGCCATAGTGCCGGAAGTTCTGGCGGAAGACCAAATCGGGTGTGATGAAATGCTCGAAGGCGTAGCCGACACGATACTGCGTCTGGTTGAGACCGGCGAAGGCCGGATCGCCCATGTAGTACGGGCTCGCCCGGAAACCCGGGTAGTTGTAGTAGAACGTCGTGGCCGGCGTGTTGGTCGTCTGGAACTCGCTCAGGAACGTGAAGGTCGTAGCCGCGTCGGGTTTCCAGGTGAAGGCAGGCGCGATGTTGAACCGGTCGTCGTTGGTGCCGAGACCGATGAAGGTGCCTGCCTCGCGGCGTAAGCCGGTCAGCCGGTAGGCCATGGTTCCACCCGACCCCTCGATCGGGCCGCCGACGTCGAAGTTGCCCTGGAAGCGGTCAAAGCTGCCGGCCTGGAACTGGACCTCGCCGAACGGCACAAAGACGGGGCGCTTGCTGGTGATGTCGAGGATGCCGCCGGGCGAGCCGAGGCCGTAGAGGCCGGCGGACGGCCCGCGCAGGATGGTCACGGCCTCCGCGCCGTAGGGCTCGATGCGCGGGAAGATGAACCCGCTGCCGATCACGCGCAGGCCGTCGCGATAGGTGCCCTGATTGGTCAGCACGTCGAAGCCGCGGATGAAGATCTGGTCGAAGCGCGGGTCGAAGCCCGACCGGGCCGAGATGGCGCCGGGGACGTAGTTGATCGCATCGCTCAGGGTCTGGACGTTGCGGTCGTTGAGCTGCTCGCGGGTGACGACAGAAATCGATTGTGGCGTCTCGATGATGGGCGTGTTGGTCTTGGTTCCGGCAGTCGTCACGCGGGCTGTGTAGCCGGTTATGCCGGATGGGCCGCCGCCGCCGCCACTAGTGGCGGCCGTGCCGCCGTCGCCGCCGCTGAGGTTGACTCCACCGGAGCCCACCGGTCCGGGAGCTGAGCTGCCGGGTCCTGCTGCTTCGACCGAGAGTTCGTCGAGCTGGACGGTTCCGTCCTGCGCCGTCGCAGCCCCGGAAAGGGTGGTGGTGGCCAGAAGAACGGCGAGGAGTGGGTAGCGGTAGGACATGGATCACGCTGACGTGCACCGGAGCGGCACAATGCCAGTGTAATCACTGTTCATGGATCGTTGATCAAGCCGAAAACGTGTTGTATTTCACACACTTACAACGGTTCAAATCTGAAGAAATTCTAAGCTGGAGCTTATCGATCACCCTCTGGTCATGCGCGAGACCAAGCTACCCAAAATGGGGTCCGGCCGTAGGCAATTCTTAAAATACTAACTGCATTGCCCCGAGCGATTGAGCCAGGGGCGGGGCTGAAGATCTGATCGGCCCCCACGAGGTGGTCCAAGAGTAAAGTTAGTGTGCGGTGGGCCGCTCCACCATGGGTCGCTTGGTCGGGGGAGCCGGTCGAGCGAGCGCAGCCGGCCAAGCGGTGAAGGCTGGCACGAACACCTCCGGGGCAGGTGGGCGGTATCCGAGCGACGCGTGGGGGCGGACAGCGTTGTAGTGTCGTCTCCAGCTTTCAATCACGATCTGTGCCTCCTTCAGGGTGTAGAAGATCTCGCCATTCAAGAGTTCGTCCCGCAGGCGAGCGTTGAAGCTCTCGACATAGCCGTTCTCCCACGGCGAACCGGGGCTGATGTAGGCCGTCTTGGCACCGACCCCGGTGATCCAAGCCTGCACCGACTTGGCGATGAACTCCGGGCCATTGTCCGAACGAATGTGCACCGGCACCCCACGCAGGATAAACAGGTCGGAGAGCACATCGATCACATCGATCGCCTTCAGCTTGCGGGCGACGCGGATAGCCAGGCATTCGTGCGTGAACTCGTCGACGACGTTGAGCATCCGGAACTTGCGTCCGTCATGCGTACGGGCCTCGACGAAGTCATACGACCAGACGTGGTTGCGGCACTCCGGGCGAAGACGGAGGCAGGAACCGTCGTTGTCCCAAATCCGCCCCCGCTTGGGCTGCTTGACCGGGACCTTCAGGCCCTCACGCCGCCAGATCCGCTCGACGCGCTTGTCGTTGACGAGCCACCCGGCCGCCTTCAACAACGCGCTGATCTTGCGGTAGCCATAGCGCCCATACTGCTCAGCCAACGCCACGAGGTCGGCCGTCAGTGCTTCTTCGTCATCACGGCCCCGCGGGACCTTGCGCTGTGTCGAGCGATGCTGACCAAGGGCCCGACAGGCGCGGCGCTCGGAGACGTGCAGGACGTCGATGATGTGCTCGACACAGGCGCGTCGGCGCGCGGGGCTCAGAAGTTTCCCCGGGACGCCTCCTGCAGGATCAGCTTGTCGAGGGTGAGGTCGGCGATTGCCTTGCGCAGCCGCTGGTTCTCGGTCTCCAGATCCTTCATCCGGCGCACCTGATCCGACTTCAGACCGCCAAACTCACGCCGCCACCGGTAGTACGTCACTGAACTCACGCCCAGGGCGCGAATGGCGTCAGAGACGCTCTGGCCCTGCGAGATCAGCACATCTGCCTGCCGTAGCTTGGCGACGATCTCCTCGGGCTTCGGGTGCTTGGCCATGTCGTCCGTCCTCCAGGCTCAAAAGCCATACCAAAGGGCGGACCACTTCAGTGGGGGCGGATCA
>NZ_FOTK01000108.1 GCF_900114535.1 Methylobacterium pseudosasicola
GGGTCGATCCAAACGGTGGAGCGCCTATTCTCGCAAAATTGGGGCGGCACCCCAGCACAAAGCCGATTCTCGGCGTTTTGACACGGCCTGGGTCGGTAGCCGAATGGCGGCTCAGGGTGGCTTGCAGTGGGTCCGCTTTCGAGCGGCGGGCGCAGCGAAGCAGACGTTTCTGGAGGCCTCGCAAATAATCTAATTCGTCGAAAGCAAGTGACCGCCACAGCAATTGTGAAGGATATCGCGCGCATACTATCCAAATGCGCTGGAGGTAGAACATGCGGAAGGTGGTGGCAGTAGGCGTGGCATCTCTGGCCCTGGTGGGGAGCATCAACGGGGCCGAGGCTCGCGCACGGATACGCCTGTCCTTCGGGCGTACGGTGGCGCTACAGCGACCCATAATGCCGGCCCCTGCTGCTGCGGTAGCTCAGACTGGATCCGGCGGACGGATAAGCTACCGGCCTGCAGTCACTATCTCGCCGAGTCAGGCCGCCGTCGCAGCCACCGCAACCGCGATGCCGCTCGCAACCTCTGGCGATACGACCGCCGGCGTAGAACCAAGGGCGAGGATTGTGCCTTCTGTGACGACCCCAGCTCCCGTTCCGCCGCGCGTCCGTGAGGTCCGCACAGTTGCTCCGCCCTGCGAGGCTGGCAGACGCGTCGGGGGTGTGGAGCATGAAGATGCCGGCTTCTGCCTCATCAACTGAATGATGGCGCAGTTAGTCCAGGGCTCCGATCACGCAACGAAGTTGCCTTCCCATCGGGCTTCAGCCTTGTAGATACTGAAAACTTCTTGCCTAGAGCAAACGGCATCAAGACCAGTGGTATGGCTCCGAGAGGCGCGCCCAGTGCCGACGAGCACCGGGATATCTGCGGCCGCCGCAATGGAAGCGGCAGCCGGGTGAGATTGACCTCACGCGGCTGCTCCCTCACCAATCAGTAGCTGTAATCGCGGCGTGGGTAAGCTTGTGGCTGGCCGTAGCCCGTCCCCCTCGGCTGGACGCGAGCGCCGTAGTCGATCTCTCGCCGAGCCTGCCGGTTGGCGAGGTAGCGGCCACCGAGGCAGCCTGCCACAGCACCGACGACGCCGCGCTCAGCCAGATAATGACCAGCCAAGCCGCCGATGATTGCGCCCTTGATGCAGCCCTTTGCCTCGGCGGCCCCGACACTCATGAGTGTCACGAGGGCGATGGCCGATACGTGTATGACTGGTCGCATACTGGTGCTCCTGGTTGATTGCTAGAAGAAATGGGTTTGCCCCGGAAGCGTTCCTGCCAGCAGACAACGGACCTCTGCTGGCGTCGCACACGGCCGGCACGTCGCGGCGCGGGATGACGGCCGCCAGCGCAAACGACCGGCTGATGTTTCCCGGCTTTACTCTACGCTTGAAGCCGATCCTCACCAGAGACGAGCAGTCTTGGCGAAGGCTTTGCCCGCCATGGTGATCCCGTCGATCACGGCTGTCCCGTCCGACGCCACACGCACCTCGACGTGAATGTCCTTGCGTGCCGTCCGATCGAGTTTCCCGGGAACGCCTTGTGCCCCGTACCACCGCTCGATGCCGTAGTTCACGATGCCCGTCAGACAGACCGAATGCTGACAGGTGGCGGGCTCCGTCGGCTGGCCGCCCGTCCTGGCCCGGATGCTGAGAGGAGCTCCCTGGCGCGCGAGCGTCGCGGATCGCAGGCTGCCTTTGATGAACAGCCCGTTTCCTGGGGGTGCCGTGAAGAACACCTCATCCGCCCTGTGCACACCATTAGCATCAGCATCGGCGGCGAGCCGAACGTAGACGTCGCGTCCAACCTCCAGCCTGCAATTGTCGCGAGCATCGAGATCACAGCCCGCCGGCGCCGCATCCGCGCCGATCCCTTGCAGGCGCCCGATCTCGTAGGTGAACACGCTGTATTCACCGCGTAGCAAATCGCGAGGGTCTCGAGTTTCAACCGCTAAGCGGAGCAAGTGTCCGTCATTCAGCCGTTGCGTCTGCCGCCAAGCCAGCATCGCGGCAGGGGACACCTGAACGGCCAGCAGGCCAGCAAAGGCGAGACCGACAAGCCATCTTTTCATGCGACTCTCCCGGTGACGCGGCGAGCAGCCCAACGGCAGGCCAGCAAGGCCAGGCTCAGGAGAACGGCGCACAGCAGCAAGTTCCCCGAGAATGCGATCAGATTGCGAGAGGCCGCGAGCATGCCGATTGTGAGGCCGGCGGTCAGTGTCATGCCCCAGCCGTACAGCTCTCGCCTGTCTTCGAGGTCGCCTGCCACGACGAGCATGAGGGCTGGGACGATGCCGCCCCACACGGTCCAGAAGGTCGATGGTTCCCGGCCCGTGCCAGCGATGAGCCAGATGAGAAGCGCCAACGCGGCCGCGGCAAGAACGAGAAGGTCACTTGTGGGGCGGGCCGCCCGCGCGGGCGACCGGAAGCGTGCCACGACGAACGCGCTGGTCGCGATCGTCGCGAGGGCGAGAGCTGCTGCGAAGGTCGGCCGCGCACCGCCGAAGCCGAGCGTGCGCACGGATACCATGACGATGCCGAGCAGGCAGAGACCGACGGCCGCACGTGTGAGGGCAAGCGCACCCGCGTGGATGCGCGAGGGCCATTCTCCCTGAGGCGAGACGCGAGACACTGCGTGGCCAACTGCGAGCGCAATCGCGGCCACGGTCAGTATGCGATCTGGCGGAAGAAAGAACGTCAGACCTGCCGGTGCACCACCAAGGTGGTTGGTGAATACGATCAGGAGAAGGAGAAGCGTTGCCTCCCGCGCAGGCAGCCAACCTGACAGGCTCGCGAGGAACAGGACCGGACCCACTGTCCAGAACCAAATCCCCGCACCAGCGGCTGTGTCCCCTCGCAGCGTTGCGAAGTCGAGCCCTCCGAACCCGAGGTCGACTGCGATGAGGGCGACGCAGGCGATGACGGCCGCGCCGCCGGAGCGCGCGACCAAAGCTGTCGCTAAGCCGAGAGCCGCAATGGTTCCGGCAAAACCTTGCGGATCCGCGGCCACGTGGAAGGTCTGTCCGACGAGAGCCAGCGTGGCCGCAGCGATAACCAGGGACAGGGTCGCCAGTCCATCGACGAGCCTACTCGCCGAACGGGCTCGATCCTGAGCCCGCCGGCGCGCGGCGAGATAAGTGCCAAACACGGCCACGGCGTTGGTGACGAACAGGACGACCAGTCGGGACGCAGGCGCCATAACGGACCAATTTGCCGCCACGAACGCGATGATCGACGGAGCCACAAGCAGGAGGATGCACAGGACGATGGCGGCCTGCAGATGTTTGGAACCGCGTGGTGCGAAGGCGTGCGCGGCGATGCGTTCCGCCTGCTCGGGCAGGATCAGGCCGCTTTCCTGCCAATCGCGGAGATCGCGCCGCAGGCGTGCGGAATAGGACAGCGGCATGGGCAGCCTTCATGCGATGCTGTAGATCGTATCAGCCGAAGTGTTAAAGCTCGGCAGCAGCTCTCGAATGCGACTTTTCGCACATCGAATAATGCTTACCATTAACTGAATAGATTGCATTGCGTCGGCGGATCTGGCTGTGCCTCGCAGCTGGCCCCTATCATCCCTCCCTCATCCGGAACCCTGGAACCGCACATCCGCACCGTTTTGGCTCTGGAATAGAGGACGAACGAAGGGCCGCTTTGTGGAAACGCCGCTGGCGGTCCAGGCGGCCGGGTTCGGTCCTGGCTGTGTCAAAACCCCGATGGTGGTAGCTTTCCTCTGCGCGACGGGAGGACGGCATGGGACGGTTTGTTGTCGGTGCCGAGCGCGATCAGA
>NZ_FOTK01000016.1 GCF_900114535.1 Methylobacterium pseudosasicola
CCGGGGGTGGGGCCGGTCACGGCGCGCACGCTCCTGGCCGAGATGCCCGAACTCGGCCGGCTCACGGCCCGGCAGATCGCCGCGCTGGCCGGCCTCGCCCCGTTCGTGCGCGAGTCCGGCAAGTGGAAGGGCCGCGCCATGGTGGCCGGCGGGCGCAAGAGCGTGCGCACGGCGCTGTTCCTGGCGGCGCTGACTGCCTGCCGGCACAACCCGGTGCTCAAGCTGTTCCGCGACCGGCTGGTCGCCGCCGGCAAGCCCAAGATCGTCGCCGTCGTCGCCGTCGCCCGAAAGCTCCTCACCATCCTCAACGCCATGATCCGGAATCAGAAACCATGGCAAACCGCTTGACCCCCAACACAGTCGCTGAGGCGACCGCGCCAGCGGGCCTCGAAGGAGGCCTCCAGGGCTCGCGTGGCTGGCTGGAGGGCTCCTTCGAGGCCTCCGCTTCGCTCCGTCACCTCAGGATGAGGGGGTTGGGTGGGAAGGCTGCAGGACAAACCGTCCTGTCATTCCGGGTTCGCCTACGGCGCCCCGGACTGACAAGGTGGATGCTGGTCGTCTGTGCACCAGCGGACCTGTCGAGGGGTGGGATGCCAAGCGTTGCGGCGCTGCACCGGACGGGGAGGGCACCGCGCTTCGGGTTCTCGCCGCTCAACGCGATGCAGGATTCTTCGGCCCAGCCGGAAAGGTTTTGCGCCGCGCTCGACACCGATGCGAGCTATTAAGGCACTGGCAAGGCTGAGCTTTTGGCCGATGTCCAGGCCGTGCCAACTTTCCTCGGAAACCTAATCCCGCCCGCCTCGTGTTGCAGCGCACACCGGGCAAGGACCCAGCGCGCTACATCACGCTCATGGCAATGAAATCCTTCTCTTACCTGATGATCGGCGTGTTCGCGTCCGGTCTCGTCATGACCCTTCTGGGCTCTGTCGGCCTGCTGGCCGGTAGCTGAAGACTGGCGCCGGCGTGACCGTTCTCGGTCATGCCGGCGCTGCATCCACCCAGGTGCGCCCAGTCCACAGGCGCACCGCGACCGTGGCGCAGCCGTCCGCGATGATGATGCGGTTGTAGGCGTTGGGCTCGTTGCCCCGCAGCCGCGTCGAGGTCGCCGAGCCGGCCTGGACCGCCAGCAGCTTTCCCGGGCGCGAGCGAACCGAGCCGCGATCCAGCGTCTCGGGTTCCGAACCCTCTGCTTCCGCGTAGCGCGCATAGTGCCGGTGCAGGTGGCCAGCCAGGGTCAGGCCGACGCCGCAGCGCTGGAACACCGCCAGGGCCCGATCGGCCCGCCCGACCATGCGGGCTTCCGCGTCCCAGGGAGGCGGAAGGAATGGGTGGTGGCCGACCACGATCTTGAACAGATGGCCCGGCATCGCCGAGAACCGCGCCTCCGCCCGCGCGATCTGGCTGCGACGGATCATGCCGTGCGACCAGTCCGGCTCCGGCGCCCAGCGCCGGACGGTGTTGAGGCAGACGATCCCGATCTCGGCATCCTGAAAGCACGGCTCGGTCTCGGCCGCGATGGCGCGCCGGTAGCGGGTGAACGGGTGCACGAAGCGCTGGACCAGGCGGAACGGCGAGATGTCGTGGTTGCCCGGCACCCCGATCCAGGGTGGCGTCAGCCGGTCGAGGAAGGCCCTGGCGGCGGCGAATTCCGAAGGCCGCGCCGCCATGGTGAAGTCCCCCGAGGCGACGATCAGGTCCGGCGCGTCGGCGTTCAGCTCGTGGACCAGGGCCTCCACCACAACCGGGTCGGTGCGGCCGAAATGCAGGTCGGAGATGTGGCTGATCCGTCTCACGGATGGCCGCCCGTCTTCGGCACGATCACCGTCAGCGCCTGCCGGTGGATCCGGTAGCGCAGGGGCGCGGGGATCAGCGCCACCTCGCCGTCATTCATGACCCTGAGTGCCCGGGTCTTCGACGTGATGGTCAGGTTGGCCGCCGGCAGCCGCTCAATGTCCGGTAAGCGGCGCCAGTCGCCCAGAGCGAAGCCGAGGGCCAGGCGCAGGGTCCGCCACGGGGAGAGCTGCGCCAGCACGTAGAGCGTCAGCTGCCCGGCATCGACCGGCGCCCGCACCAGCACCCGGCCCGGCCGCTCGACATAGTCGCCGATCACCACCGCCAGCAGCCGGAACCGCCAGGTCCGCGCTGCGCCGTCGATCGTGCCGGTCACGGTAAGCCGCGGATACCGGCCGAGATGGCGCAGCACGCCCATGATCCAGCGCAGCAGGCTGCGCAGACCGAGCTGCCGGCGATGGGCCTCCCGGTGCCGCGTCACCCGAGCGGGCAGGCCGAGCACGGAGTTGATCAGGAACGTGCGGCCATTGACCTCACCGACGTCGATCTGCCGCTTGGCTCCCGAGGCGAGGATTGCGACCGCGCCGTCGATATCGAGCGGGATGCCGAGGTCCCGGGCCAGAAAATTCATGGTGCCCAGCGGCAGGATGCCGAGAGGCGTCGGCTTGCCGATCAGGGCCGCGGCGGCGCAGGCGATGGTGCCGTCGCCGCCTGCCACCACCAGGGCGTCGATATTCGGCTCCGACGCGGCGGCTGCGATCCGCACCGGCAGGGGCGCCCCTCGGTCGGCCTCACCCAGGGGCTCGATCCCGGCCGCGACCAGCGTCTCCCGGATCGCCTCCGGCGTCGTGCCGGACGCCACCGCCCCGGAGGCGCCGTTGATGACCAGAGCGATGCGCATGGAATCCCGGGCGTCCGTCCCGCTGGCGAGCCCCACCCATCTGCCAAAGCTGCACGTCGATCGCGTGTCGGTGGCGAATCATCCCCGCCGGATCGGTCGTCGCCCCTCGACGCCGCTCCCGCGGCTGACGTAGAAGCCTCCCGGGTTCGAGCGATGCGGTATGGAGCCGGAGATCGAGATGCCGGAAGCGACGCCGTTTCGCCGTATCCTCCTCAAGCTGTCGGGTGAGGCCCTGGCGGCCCCGGACGGCTACTGGCTGCATCCGCCGACTCTGGCGGCGCTGGCCGAGGACATTGCCCGCACCATCGAGGGTGGCGCCGAGATCGCCATCGTGGTCGGCGGCGGCAATATGATCCGCGGCGCCCGCATCTCGGCGGCCGGCTGGATCGACCGCGCCACCGGTGATTCCCTGGGCATGATGGCCACGGTGATGAATTCCCTGGCGATCGAGACCGCGCTCAACGCCGCCGGCGTGCCGGCGCGGACCATGTCGGCGGTGTCGATGCCGACGATCTGCGAGACCTATGCCCGCCAGCCGGCCCTGCACCATCTCGACAAGGGTCAGGTGGTGGTTCTGGCCGGCGGCACCGGCAACCCGTTCTTCACCACCGATACCGCCGCGGTGCTGCGCGCCGCCGAGCTGCGCTGCGACGCCGTGCTCAAGGCCACGCAGGTGGACGGCGTCTACTCGGCCGATCCCAAGAAGGATCCGAGCGCCACGCGCTATGACCGGCTGACCCATGACGAGGCGATCGCCCGCGACCTCAAGGTGATGGACACCGCCGCTTTCGCCCTCGCCCGTGAGAGCCGGCTGTCGATCGTGGTCGGCTCCCTGCATCCGCCGAGCTCGATCGCCAAGATCCTGTCCGGCGAGGCGCCCTCGACCCTCGTGGCGCCGTAACGGCACGCCCTAGAGGTTTGCGGCACCGGGAAAATTCCGCCATTGAGGCCGCGACTGCCCGTGCCGGGCGAGAAGACAACGTCAGACGTGTCGGGACGACCACCATGGCCACACCGGAATTCGACCTCAACGACATCAAGCGCCGCATGCAGGGCGCGGTCGCGTCGCTCTCCAAGGATCTCGGATCCCTGCGGACCGGGCGGGCCACGCCCTCGCTGCTCGACCCGATCCAGGTCGACGCCTACGGCTCGTCGATGCCCATGGCGCAGGTCGCCACCGTGAGCGTGCCCGAGCCCCGGCTCCTGTCGATCTCGGTCTGGGACCGCAGCATGGTCACCGCCGTCGAGAAGGCGATCCGCGAATCCGATCTCGGCCTCAACCCGCAGACCGAGGGGCAGACCATCCGGCTGCGCATCCCCGAGATGAACGAGCAGCGCCGCAAGGAGATGGTGAAGGTCGCCCACAAGTACACCGAGGAGGCGCGCGTCGCCGTGCGCCACGTCCGGCGGGACGGGCTCGACCACCTCAAGAAGCTCCTGAAGGACAGCGCCATCTCGGAGGACGACGAGAAGCGCCAGGCCGCCGACGTGCAGAAGGCGACCGACCAGTTCATCGCCGAGATCGACGGCGTGCTGGCCTCGAAGGAGAAGGAGATCATGCACGTCTGAGGCACAGGCCGAGACGCGCGTGACCTCCACCGCCACACCGGCCGCGCGCCCCTCCGGGCGGCGCGAGCTCTGGCTGCGCGTCGCCTCGGGCGTGGTGCTCGCCCCGGCGATCCTTGCCGCCCTGGTCTATGGCGGCTGGCCGTTTGCCGGGATCTGGCTCGCCGCCGGCATCATTGGCTTCGCCGAGTGGATGGTGATGAGCCGGACCGAGCCCCGCGAGGTGCTGATCGCCCTGGGCGCGGCGACGCTCGCCGCTCTGCTGCTCTGCCAGCGCGGGGGCGCCCCGGCGCTGGCCTGCATCGCGGTGCTGCTTCTGGGAGCGGCCGCTTGTGCCACGGTGGCGCGCACCGGCTTCGGCCGGGTGCGGGCGTTCGCCGGCGTGCTCGGGGCGGCTTCCGTCGCCTCGGTGCCGGTCGCCCTGCGCGACGATCCCGGGATCGGCCTCGTCGGCCCGGCCTGGATGTTCGCCGTGGTCTGGTCCACCGACATCGCCGCCTATTTCGCCGGCCGGAAGATCGGCGGCCCGAAGCTGATGCCCCGGGTCTCGCCCAACAAGACCTGGTCGGGCGCCATCGGCGGCCTGATCGGCGCGGTGGCGGCCGGCTCGCTGGTGGCTTTGGCCGCCGACCTCGCGGGGCTGGACCTGCCGCGCGCCGCCTCGCTGCCGGTGGTGGCCGGGGTGAGCGCCCTGGCCTCGGTGCTCAGCCAGGCCGGCGATCTCTTGGAATCCGGCATGAAGCGCCGCTACGGCGTGAAGGATTCCGGCAAGATCATCCCGGGCCATGGCGGCGTCATGGACCGGCTCGACGGATTTTTCGCGGTGGCCGTGTTGGCCGGGCTCTATCTCGCCCTGCGCGGAAGCGGTCTCATCCCGTGACGATGAGGGAGTTTCACCCGTGACCCAGATCGTCACCGTCTTCGGCGCCACCGGCTCGATCGGCCGCTCCACCGCCGACCTGATCGCCCAGCACCCGGACCGCTTCCGCACCGGCGCCGTGGTCGGCGGCCGCGACGCGGTCGCGCTGGCCAAGGTCGCCCGCGAGCTCGGCGCCTCCTTCGCGGCGCTCGCCGACGAGACCGCCGGCCCGGCCCTCGCCGAGGCTCTGTCGGGCAGCGGCATCCCGAACGGGGCGGGGGAGGGCGCCGTGATGGAGGCGGTGGCCCGCGACGCCGACATCGTGGTCGCTGCCGTGAGCGGCGCGGCCGGGCTGAAATCCACCCACGCCGCGCTCCGGCTCGGCCGCACGGTGGCGCTCGCCAACAAGGAAAGCCTGGTCTGCGCCGGCGACGCCTTCATGCGCGACGCGGCTCGTTACGGCGCCACGATCCTGCCGATGGATTCCGAGCACGACGCGCTCAGCCAGGCACTTGCCGGCCGGCCGCTGGCGGATGTCCGCACGATGATGATCACCGCCTCGGGCGGCCCGTTCCGGACCTGGACCCGGGAGCGGATCGCCGCCGCCTCCGCGGCCGAGGCCGCGGCCCATCCGACCTGGTCGATGGGTATGAAGATCAACATCGATTCGGCCAGCCTGATGAACAAGGGCCTGGAGCTGATCGAGGCGCACCATCTGTTCGGCATCGAGCCCGGGCGCCTGGACGTGGTCGTCCACCCGCAATCGGTGATCCACGGTCTGGTCTACTGGCTCGACGGTGCCGTCACCGCCGAGCTGGCGCTCCCCGACATGCGCGTGCCGATCTCGCATTGCCTCGGCCTCGGCGACCGCCTGACCATCGCCCGGGGCCGGCCCCTGGACCTCGTCAAGCTCGGCGCGCTGACCTTCGAGGCGGCCGACGAGGAGCGCTTCCCGTGCCTGCGGATCGGCCGGGCGGCGCTGGCCGCCGGCGGTGCGGCGCCCACCGTGATGAATGCGGCCAACGAGGTCGCGGTGGCGGCCTTCATCGCCGGCCGGATCGGCTTCTACGGGATCAGCGATCTGGTCGAGCGCGCCTGCGATCACTTCGCCGGACAGTACCGGACCGCGCCCGCCGACGTGGACGAGGCGCTCGCCATCGACGCCCATGTCCGCGTCTGGAGCGCCGAGGCCCTGCCGGAGCTGCGCGCCGTCGGCTGAACGGCTTCGCGCCTCAGCGCTCCGCCCCGTATGCCGCCAAAAACACCCGCACCGCCTCCGCCACCTGGAAGCGCTTCCGGGCTTCGTCCGCCATGTCGCCGGCGGCGAACAGGAGGCGGGTCAGGAGGCCTGCTAAACACAGATGTAGGAAGTGCTGCGCTGCGAGGGTGGTGTCGGTGATGCGCAACCGGCCGTCCTGCGCCTGGACGTCGAGATAGGCCGCCAGCCGCGCGACCCCGCGGGCCGGGCCGGCCTCGTAATAGACCTGGCCGAAATGCGGAAATTTCTCGCAGACCCCGATCACCATGCGATGCACCGAGATATGTTCCGGCCTGGACATCTCGGCGAGAAAGCTCATCCCGAGGCGCGTCAGCACCGCCGGGACGTCCGAGTCGGCCGGGTCGAAGGTGAACAGGGTCTCGGCGAGGCTGGTCTTCTCCTGGATG
Source organism: Methylobacterium pseudosasicola (assembly GCF_900114535.1). Classification (GTDB taxonomy): domain Bacteria; phylum Pseudomonadota; class Alphaproteobacteria; order Rhizobiales; family Beijerinckiaceae; genus Methylobacterium; species Methylobacterium pseudosasicola. The sequence continues at coordinate 6,783 of NZ_FOTK01000016.1, forward strand.
ATCAGGGCTTCGAACAACGCCTCCTTGCTGTCGAAGTAGACGTAGAGGGTGCCCTTGGAGACGCCCGCGGCCCGGGCAATCTCGCCCATGCTCGCCCCGTCGAAGCCGGATGCCAGGAACACGCGGCGTGCACCGTCCAGGATCTGCCGCCGCTTGTCCCCGTCATGCTGGGACGATCCCCGCTCCAGAACCGCGCCCTGATCCATCACCCTGCTCCGCGTCGGAGACGCTGCTTTGCTTGACCGAACCGTTCGGTCAATCTACCCTGAAGCCAGATTCGACGTGCGTCAAGGCGCGTCCCGTCGTCTGACCGAACGGTTCGGTCATTAGACCAGAGGCTCCACGATGTCCCTTCGCGAAGATGGCGACCAGTCGGCTGCCCAGAGCGCGTCCGTGGAGGACGAGCGCGCCGAGGGGCCGGCTCCGCGTCACGCGGCCCCGGGCGACGTCGCGGCGCCGAATGGCTCTGCGCCGTCCGCGCCTGAAGTGCCCCCCGCCCAAAAACGCCCGCTCAAGCGGATGCTGCTGCTCGGCCTCCTGGCGACGGCCCTGGGCGGCGGCGTCTACGAGGGCTGGCAATGGTGGAGCGTGGGGCGGTTCTTCGTCTCCACCGACGATGCCTATGTGCAGGCCGACATCTCGGTCCTGGCCGCCAAGGTCCCGGGCTATCTCGAATCCGTGCCCGTGGTGAACGGAATCTCGGTCAAGAAGGGCGACGTGATCGCCAAGCTCGACGACGGCGATTACCGCCTCGCGCTCCAGGCGGCGCAGGACAAGCTCGCGACGCAGGAGAGCACGATCACCCGGATCGCCCGGCAGGTCGAGGCCGCGCAGGCCCAAGTCGCGCAAGCCTCGGCGCAGATCGACGCGACCCGCGCCGACGCCGTGCGCGCGCAAGCCGATTTCGCCCGGGCGACCCAGATGCAGGCGGACTACGTCGCCAAGTCGCGGATCGACCAGGCTCGGGCCGACCGGGATCGGACCGAAGCCTCGGTGAAGGGCATGGAGGCCGGCCTCCTGGCGGCCCGGGCCAATGTCGACGTGCTCCAGGCCCAGAAGCGCGAGGCCGAGCGGCTCTCGGCGGAGCTGCGCACCGCCGTCGACCGCGCCCGGCGCGACCTCGACTTCACGGTGATCCGGGCGCCGTTCGACGGCGTGGTCGGCAACAAGGCGGTCGAGGCCGGGGCCTACGTGGCCCCCGGCACCCGGGTCGCCGCCCTGGTGCCGCTCCAGAGCGTGCGCATCGATGCGAACTTCAAGGAGACGCAGGTTCAGCGCATGCGCCCCGGCCAGCCGGTGCTCGTGACCGTGGACGCCTATCCGGATCGCGAGATCGAAGGCGTGGTCGAGTCGTTCTCCCCGGCCTCCGGCTCGGTGTTCAGCCTGCTGCCGCCGGACAACGCCACTGGCAACTTCACCAAGATCGTCCAGCGCCTGCCGGTGCGGGTGCGGGTGCCCGAGGCGGTCGCCCGCGAGGGCCTGCTGCGGCCGGGCCTCTCCGTGGAGGTGCGGGTCGATACCCGGGCCGGCACCGACCGGTCGGTCCTCGACCATGCAGAAGACGGGCGCTTCAACGCCGCGAGCCGCTGAACCGGTCCGTGGCCGCCACCGCCGCCATCCCGGCCGGAGCCCCGGCCGTCGAGCCGCCGATGGACCGCCGCCGCATGGTGGCGTTTTTCTGCATGGTGTTCGGGATGTTCATGGCGATCCTGGACATCCAGATCGTCTCGGCCTCCCTCAACGAGATCCAGGCCGGCCTCTCGGCCTCCGGGGATGAGATCCCCTGGGTCCAGACCAGCTACCTGATCGCCGAGGTCATCTCGATCCCGCTATCGGGCACCCTGTCGCGGGTGCTCTCGACCCGCTGGATGTTCGCGCTCTCGGCGGGCGGCTTCACGCTGATGAGCGTGATGTGCGCCACCTCCTCCTCGATCTCCGAGATGATCGTCTGGCGCGCCGCGCAGGGTTTCATCGGCGGCGGCATGATCCCGACTGTGTTCGCCGCCGCCTTCACGATTTTCCCGCCGTCGAAGCGCACCATCGTGTCGCCGGTGATCGGCCTGGTGGCGACGCTGGCCCCGACCATCGGGCCGACGATCGGCGGCTACCTCACCGATCTGATGTCCTGGCACTGGCTGTTCCTGATCAACGTCGTGCCGGGCATCGCCGTGACGGTCTCGACCTGGATCCTGATCGATTTCGACAAGCCGAACTATGAGCTGCTGGAGTCGTTCGACTGGGCCGGCCTCGCCTTCATGGCGGGCTTCCTCGGTTGCCTCGAATACGTCCTCGAGGAGGGGCCGAACCACGACTGGCTGCAGGACGAGGCGGTCTTCACCTGCGCGATCATCGGCGGGGTCTCGGGAATGCTGTTCTTCTGGCGCGTCATCACGGCGAAGCAGCCGATCGTCGACCTGCGCGCCTTCTCCGACCGCAACTTCGCCAGCGGCTGCGTGGCGAGCTTCGTGCTCGGCATCGGGCTCTACGGCCTGACCTACATCTACCCGGTCTATCTCGCCCGGGTGCGCGGCTACTCGGCGCTGATGATCGGCGAGACCATGTTCGTCTCAGGCCTGTGCATGTTCGCCACCGCCCCGATCGCCGGCCGGTTCTCCGGCAAGGTCGATCCCCGGATCATGATGGGCGTGGGCTTCGTCGGCTTCGCCTGCGGCACCTGGATCGTCACCGGACTGACCAAGGATTGGGATTTCTGGGAGCTGCTCTGGCCTCAGATCTTGCGCGGCTGCTCGCTGATGCTGAGCATGATCCCGATCAACAACATCGCGCTGGGCACCCTGCCGCCGGCCCGGATGAAGAACGCTTCCGGCCTGTACAACCTCACCCGCAACCTCGGCGGCGCGGTCGGCCTGGCCCTGATCAACACCGTGCTCAACGCCCGCTGGGACCTGCACCTCGCCCGGCTCCACGAGCGCTTCACCTGGGCCAACAGCACCGCGCTCGAACGCCTCGACACGATGCAGCGCGGCTTCGACTCCTACGGCAGCGCCGCCTCCGGCATGGCGCTCAAGGCCATGACCAACACCGTGCGGATCCAGGGTTTGGTCATGGCCTTCGAGGACGTGTTCCTGGCGCTCACCGTCCTGTTCCTGACCATGGCCTGCGCCGTGCCGCTGATCCGCCGCCCCCGCGCGGCTGCGGGCGGGGGTGGAGGGCACTGACTGCTTCCAGGGCGGTAATGGGCCGCGCAGAACGAGGATAGCGGGGACGAATTTCCCGATCTGGCGGAAGCGCCGCGCAAGCCCCGCGACCACGGGTGGCAACCGCGGCGGATTGCGTTGGCGGTAAGCCGCTCCGATCTGCTAAACCGGCCCGATGGCCGGCCTGAGAAGCCGGCGCAGAGACGGCCAGGGATCGGCTCATGGACTTCCTCAACGCGATGGGCGGGACCGCCGGCGGCTTCTTCGGGGCCGTGATCCCGTTCCTGTTCGTGCTCACCGTCGTGGTGTTCGTGCACGAGATGGGCCACTTCCTGGTCGGTCGCTGGTGCGGCGTCGGCGTGCACGCCTTCTCCCTCGGCTTCGGCCCGGAGCTGTTCGGCTTCAACGACCGCCGCGGCACCCGCTGGAAGCTCTGCGCCATCCCGCTCGGCGGCTACGTCAAATTCCACGGCGACGTGAACGGTGCGAGCGTCCCGGATCCGGAGGCGATCGCCCGGATGTCCCCGCAGGAGCGGGCGATCAGCTTCCCGACCCAGCCCGTGGCCAAGCGCGCAGCCATCGTCGCCGCCGGCCCGGTGGCGAATTTTCTGCTCGCGATCCTGCTGTTCGCCGGGGCGATCTGGCTCGCCGGCCGCTACGAGCTGCCCGCCCGGGTCTCCTCGGTGGAGCCGGGCAGCGTCGCCGCGCAGGCCGGCTTCCAGCCGGGCGACGTGATCACCGCCATCGACGGCGAGAAGATCGGCGACTTCAACGCCATGTACCGCACCGTGACCGGCAGCGCCGGCACGCCCCTGACCTTCACGGTGGAGCGCGGCGACCAGCCGATCACCATCCAGGCGACCCCGGCCACCTACGAGGAGAAGACGCCCTTCGGCCGCCACCGGATTGGCCGGCTCGGCATCCGCTCGCCTGCGGGCTCGGAGGCCCGGCTCGTCCGCTACGGCGCGCTGGATTCCCTCGATCTCGGCGTGCGCGAGACCTACTTCGTGGTCGAGCGGACCTTCTCCTACCTGAGCAAGCTCGCCACCGGCCGGGAATCCGCCGATCAGCTCTCGGGCCCGATCGGCATCGCCCGGGTCTCCGGTGAGGTCGCCAAGACCGGCGGCGTCGGCGGCCTCGTCGGGTTGATCGCGCTGCTCTCGGTCTCGATCGGCTTGTTGAACCTGTTCCCGGTGCCGCTGCTCGATGGCGGCCATCTGCTGTTCTACGCCTTCGAGGTCGTCCGCGGCCGCCCGCTCAGCGAGCGCGCCCAGGAGATCGGCTTCCGGATCGGCCTCGCCCTGGTGCTGATGCTGATGCTGTTCGCCGCCTGGAACGACATCCTCAACCTCGGCGCTTCCTGGCGGAACACCTGATCCCGGGATCCTGGCGCGCACCGGTTCCGGTCTCCACCGGAATCGGTGCCCCAATCCCGCCGCGAAGCCGCCGGAACACCGCCGCGAAGGCGCCGCGCCGACGGCCCGGCGAGAGCTTAAAACACGGTTAACGTGACGATCGACTGACTCGAAAACAGTCGATCCCGCAAAGATTTACATGACATTCACCATGATCGGCGCTTTGCCCGCGTGGTGCGCGCTCCGTTAAGTGGCGCGAAGGCCACGACCCCCCAAAATCCCCTGACGATGGCCTCCCGCGCGTTTGCTTGGCAGGGGAATCCCGCTAAGAGCTACGCTTGGACCTGAAGCCACGCTTGGACCAGGGTGACAGGACGACCGGTCAACGGCCGCCTGTGACGGGCTAACCCCCGCGACCAGAACAGAAACGGGCGATTGCATGATGTCGTTGACGGGGAAGCCCCGACGTAAGTCGGTGCGGAAGACCATCGTCCTAGTCGCTGCCGGTGCGGGCCTCGTCCTGAGCGGTGCTGCTCAGGCGCAGCAGATCGTCGTCCAGGGCAACCAGCGCGTCGATGCCGACACCATCCGCTCCTACGTGACGGGAACCGCCTCCGGCTCCTCCGAGGAGGCCCGGCGCAACCTGCTCGCCAGCGGCATGTTCTCGGACGTGAAGGTCGCCCAGTCCGGCGGTCGCACGGTGGTCACCGTCCGCGAGAACAACCTGATCAACCGGGTCGTGTTCGAGGGCAACAAGAAGGTCGAGAAGGCCACGCTCGAGGGCATCGTCGAGGCGAAGTCCCGCGGCCCCTACAGCGAGGCCATCGTCAACGCCGATCTCGCCCGCATCCGCGACGTTTACAAGCGCTTCGGCCGCGGCACCGCCAAGGTCACCTACCGGACCGTCGACCTGCCCAACGGCCGCGTCGACGTGATCTACCAGGTCGACGAGGGCGACAAGACCGGCATCATCTCGATCAACTTCGTCGGCAACAACGCCTATTCGGAGCGGACCCTGAAGGGGCTGATGAGCTCCTCCGAGATGAACTTCCTGTCGTTCATCAAGACCTCCGACGTCTACGATCCCGACCGCATCACCAACGACCTCGATCAGGTGCGCCGCTACTACCTGAAGAACGGCTATGCCGATTTCCAGGTGGTCAGCGCCGACGCCCGCTACGTCGAGGGCGACAGCTCGGGCTACGTCATCACCATCACGGTGAACGAGGGCGAGCAGTACAAGGTCGGCGCGGTGGCGGTGGATTCCCGCCTGCCCGGCATCGACACCGCCAAGCTCGACGGCAATATCACCGCGGCCGTGGGCGACGTCTACAACGCCGACGACGTGGAGCGGACGCTCAACAACGTCACCCGCGAGGTCAACCGCGCCGGCTACCCGTTCGCCCAGGTCCGCCCGACCGGCCAGCGCGATCCCGCCTCCCACCAGGTCTCCCTGGGCTTCGTGGTCGAGGACGGCCCGCACGTCTACGTCGAGCGCATCAACATCCGCGGCAACACCCGCACCCGCGACTACGTCATTCGCCGCGAGCTCGATATCGCGGAAGGCGACGCCTACAACCGCGTGCTCACCGACCGGGCCGAGCGGCGCCTGAACGGCCTCGGCTTCTTCAAGAAGGTCCGGTTCTCCAACGAGCCGGGCTCGGCGGCCGACCGCGTGGTCATCAACATCGATGTCGAGGATCAGCCCACGGGTTCGTTCTCGGTGGCGGGCGGCTACTCCACCCAGGACGGCATCATCGGCGAGGTCTCGGTCTCCGAGTCCAACTTCCTCGGCCGCGGCCAGTATGTCCGCCTCGCCGGCACCGGCGGCCAGTACTCGCGTGGCGTCGACTTCTCGTTCACCGAGCCGTACTTCCTCGGCTACCGGCTCGCCGCCGGCTTCGACGCCTTCTACAAGTACTCCGACCTGACCCGGTACTCGCGCTACGAGACCACGGTGTATGGCGGCCAGCTGCGCCTGGGCCTGCCGATCACCGAGGAGTTCGGCATCACCCTGCGCTACTCGCTGTACAACACCGAGCTGAAGGTCCCGAACACCCTCAAGCGGCCGTACAACGACTGCTCGACCCCGATCCCGGGCTACACCGCGACCTACGCGGGCGGCACGATCGACCCGAACAGCGGCCGCAACATCGGCGGCCAGGCGATCTACCCGAACTGCGCGTATGACGGCGAAGCGTCGATCGCCATCAAGGGCTCGCAGGGCAACACGCTCACCTCGCTGGCCGGCCTGACGCTCGCCTACTCGACCCTCGACGTGGTCGGTGCGCCGCGGAACGGCCTCTACGCCGAGCTGAAGCCCGACGTCGCCGGCCTGGGAGGCGACTCCAAGTTCTTCCGCGTCACCGCGGATGCGCGCTACTACAAGGAACTGTTCGAGGACGTGATCGGCTTCGTCCGCTTCCAGGGCGGCCACATCAACGCCATCGACGGCAAGCCGCTGCGTGTCACCGACGAGTTCTTCCTCGGCCCGTCGCTGGTCCGCGGTTTCGCGCCGAACGGCATCGGCCCGCGCGACGTCGGCATCGCCGATGCCCGCTCCAACGCTATCGGCGGCTCCACCTATGTCGGCGGTACGCTCGAAGTGCAGTTCCCGCTGCCCCTCATCCCGCGGGATCTGGGCCTGAAGGGCGCGGTCTTCGCCGATGCCGGCACGCTGTTCGGCTATAACGGTCGGCGCTCGTTCAACGTGAACGGCGACGCCTTCATCAACGGCATCTCGCCGCAGACCGGGAAGTGCAACTTCTCCGCGTTCAACATCGGCGTCGAGCCGGAATGCGTGAACGTCCGCGACACCGCCGCGATCCGCTCCTCGATCGGCGCGTCCATCCTGTGGAACTCGCCGCTCGGCCCGATCCGCTTCGACTACGCCTATGCTCTGACCAAGGACGAGGGTCAGTCTGTCTACGTGCCGCTCCTCGGCAAGGTCGGCCATATCGGCAAGGATCAGACCCAGGCGTTCCGCTTCTCGGGCGGCTCGCGGTTCTGATAAAAACCGGACGCGCCGGTCGGATTTCTCCGGCCGGCGCGTTGTCCCGCATGTCCGATCCCGTTTTCTTCGCCGCGCAAGGCGGCCTCACCCTCGCCGACGTCGCGGCCGCCTCCGGCGCGACCCTGCCCGAGGGGGCCGACCCGGCCTATCGGCTCACCGGCGCCGCGCCCCTCGAGAGCGCCGGGCCGGAACACCTCGCCTACATGGACAATGCCCGCTACGGCGAGGCTCTGGTCGTGACCCGGGCGGGCGCCTGCCTGGTCAGCCCGCGCTTCGCCGCGCGCTGCCCGGCCGGGACCGTCTCCTTGGTCAGCCGGGATCCCTACCGGGCCTACGCGTCCCTGCTCGGCCGGCTCCATCCCGATGCGATGCGCCCCGGCTCGCAATTCGGCGGCCGCAGCATCGCCCCGGGCGCCCATGTCCATCCGGATGCGCGGCTGGAGGAGGGGGTCACGGTCGATCCCGGCGCGGTGATCGGCCCCGGCGTCGAGATCGGCTCGGGCAGCGTCATCGGCCCGAACGCGGTGATCGGCCCCGGCGTGCGGATCGGGCGTGACTGCTCCATCGGTGCCGGCACGACCTTGAGCCACGCGCTGTTGGGCAATCGGGTGATCCTGCATCCGGGCGCCCGCCTCGGCCAGGACGGCTTCGGCTTCGCCATGGGCGCGACCCATCTCAAGGTGCCGCAGATCGGCCGGGTGATCGTGCAGGACGATGTCGAGATCGGTGCCAACACGACAATCGACCGGGGCGCCTCGCGCGATACGGTCATCGGCGAGGGCACCAAGATCGATAACCTCGTCCAGATCGCCCACAACGTCGTCATCGGTCGCCACTGCGTGATCGTCTCCGGGGTCGGCATCTCGGGCTCGACCACACTGGAAGACTACGTGGTGCTCGGCGGCCAAGTCGGCGTGGTCGGACACCTGCGCATCGGCCGCGGCGCCCAGATCGCCGGCTCGTCCAACGTCAACCGCGATGTCCCGCCGGGCAGCCGCTGGGGCGGCACACCGGCCAAGCCGGTGCGGGCCTGGTTCCGCGAGCTGACGACGCTGGCGCGGCTGGCCGAGCGCTCGGGCAAGGATGCGGAGAAAGATCCGGCTCCCGACGCCGAGTGATATCGGCCGCCGATCCCGGAAACCCTTGCATCTCTGCCGATTTCTTCCGAAGAGGGCGTCCGCCCGTCATGGGGGGCGGATATCGGTCCGCCCGATGGCGGTGACTCGAGGTACGAATTCGATGAGCGAGGCGGCGCGCGACACCAACGAGGAGCTGGGCACAGCCGACATCCAGACACTGCTGGAATTGCTGCCGCACCGCTACCCGTTCCTGATGATCGACCGCATCGTCGAGATCGATCGCGACGAATCCTGCGTCGGCATCAAGAACGTCACCGCCAACGAGCCGCAATTCATGGGGCATTTCCCCGGGCTGCCGGTCTTCCCCGGGGTGCTGCTGATCGAGGGCATGGCCCAGACCGCCGGCGCGATTTGCTGCCGTCACATCCGGACGGACGAGCTGCGCACCAAGCAGGTGTTCTTCATGACCATCGACAAGTGCAAGTTCCGGAAGCCCGTCACCCCCGGTGACCAGGTGCGCTTCCATATGAAGAAGATGAACCAGCGCCGCACCATGTGGTGGTTCCGCGGCGAGGCCCGGGTCGACGGCATGCTGGTGGCGGAAGCCGAGATCGGCGCCATGCTGGTGACGGAGTGAGCGACGCCCTGATCCACCCGAGCGCCGTGATCGAATCCGGCGCCGCGATCGGCGAGGGCGTGCGGATCGGCCCGTTCTGCCATGTCGGGCCCGAGGTCGTGCTGGGCGAGGGCTGCGAGCTTCTCAGCCACGTTGTGCTGGCCGGCCGCACGGCGATCGGCCCCCGCACCCGGATCTTCCCTTTCGCCTCCATCGGCCACCAGCCACAGGATCTGAAATACAAGGGCGAGGCTTCGACGCTGACGATCGGGTCCGATTGCCTGATCCGCGAGGGCGTGACCATGAACCCCGGCACCAGCGGGGGCGGCCTCGAGACGACGGTCGGCGATCACTGCACCTTCCTGGCCAATTCCCATGTCGGCCACGATTGCCGGGTCGGCGACCACGTCATCTTCTCCAACAACGTGATGCTGGCCGGCCATTGCAGCGTCGGCGATTACGCGATCCTCGGCGGCGGCGCCGCGGTGATCCAGTTCGCCCGGGTCGGCGCCCACGCCTTCGTCGGCGGCCTCTCGGGGCTGGAGAACGATTGCATCCCCTACGGTATGGTGCTCGGCAACCGCGCCACCTTGTCGGGGCTCAACATCATCGGCCTGCAGCGTCGCGGCTTCGCCCGGGACGACATCCACGCGCTGCGGCGGGCCTACCGCCTGCTGTTCGCCCCCGAGGGCACGCTGATGGAGCGGGTCGAGGATGTGGCCGCGACTTTCGAGTCCCACACCGCCGTGGCCGAGATCCTCGCCTTCATCCGCGCCGGCGGCAAGCGCTCGATTTGCACCCCGCGCGAGCTCCCGGTCCCGATCGGGGCGGCCTGAGCCTGCCCGCATGGCCGAGGCCGCTCCGCTGCCCGAGGGCACGCTCGTCCTGATCGCCGGTGCTGGGCGCCTGCCCGAGTTGGTCGCCGAGTCGCTGAACCGGACGCAGAGGCCGTTCCGGCTGATTGCGCTCCGCGGCTTCACCGATCGGTCCCTGCGCGCCCGGGCCGACGCCACCGTCGATCTCCTCGACCTCGCGGCGATCCTGAAGCTGCTGCGCCGCTGGGGGCCGGCCGTGATGGTGCCGGCCGGCGGCGTCTCTCGTCCGAGCCCGGCCGCGCTGCTCAATGCCGGCGCGGCATTGCGCAACCGCGAGACCCTGCGGGCGATCGCCGGCGGCGGCGATGACCGGCTGCTGCGCGCCGCCCTCGCCCTGGTCGAGGAGGAGGGGCACCGGGTGCTCGGCGTCCACGAGGCTGCCCCGGATTTGCTCTGCCCGGAAGGCCGCCTCGGCCGTCTCGGCCCCGATGCGGAGGCTGCCGTCTCGATCCGCACCGGACGCGGGGTGCTCGACGCGCTCTCGCCCTTCGATCTCGGGCAGGCGGTCGCGGTCTCGGGGGAGCGGGTGATCGCCGTCGAGGGGCCGGAGGGCACCGACCGCATGCTGGCCCGCGCCCGGGCGCTCGGGCGCAAGCCTTTCGGCCGGGGGCGGGCGCTCCCGGCGACCGTGCTGGTGAAAGCGCCCAAGGTCGGCCAGGACCTGCGCATCGACCTTCCGGCCATCGGCCCCCAGACGGTGCGCAACGCCGCCGCCGCAGGCTGCGTCGGCCTGGCGTTAGAGGCCGGCGGCACCCTGGTGATCGACCGCGTCGCCACCGCCGCCGAGGCCGACCGCCTTGGGCTGTTCTTGGTCGGCTACGGAGCCGAGCCGTGAGCGCCGCCTCCGTGTCTTCATCCAAGACAATCTGGCTGGTGGCCGGAGAGGATTCCGGCGACCAGCTCGGGGCCAAGCTGATGCGGGCGCTGCGGGCGACCGCGCCCGAGACGGTCTTCGGCGGCGTCGGCGGCGAGGCTATGGCCGAGGAGGGGTTTGCCACCCTGTTCCCCCTCGATGACGTCGCCGTCATGGGCTACCTGCCGGTGCTCGCCCGTGCCCGGACCCTCCTGCGCCGGATCCGCGAGACCGCCGCTGCCGTGGTGCGCGCCCGGCCCGACGTGCTGGTGATCATCGACAGCCCGGGTTTCACCCATGCCGTGGCCCAGCGGGTCCGGAAGGCGGCGCCCGACATCCCGATCGTCGATTACGTCTCCCCGAGCGTCTGGGCCTGGCGGCCGTGGCGCGCGAAGGGCATGCGCGGCTTCATCGACCACGTGATGGCGCTGCTGCCGTTCGAGCCGGACGCACATCTGCGGCTCGGCGGCCCGCCCTGCACCTATGTCGGCCATCCGCTGATCGAGCGGTTTTCGGAATTGCGCCCCTCGGGAGCGGAGATCCGGCGGCGGGAGGCGGTGCCCTACAGCCTCGTGATCCTGCCCGGCTCGCGCCGGGCCGAGATCGACCGGCTGATGCCGGTCTTCGGGCAGGTGCTGGAGCAGGTCTCCCGCATCCTAGAGGTCGAGGCGGTGCTGCCCGCCGTGACCCGCCACCGGGCGTTGATCGAGCGGATGGCCCTCGACTGGCCCGTGCCGGTGCGGGTTCTCACCGGCGAGGCACCGAAATACGCCGCCTTCCGGGGCGCTCGGGCGGCGCTCGCGGCCTCGGGCACGGTCACGCTGGAACTGGCGCTGGCGGGCGTCCCGATGGTGGTGGCCTACAAGGTCTCGCGCGCTGAGGAGTTCATCGCCCGGCGGCTGATCCAGGTCCCCAGCATCGTGTTGCCGAACCTGATCCTGGCCGACAATGCCATGCCGGAATTCGTCCAGGCGGACTGCACGCCCGAGCGTCTCACCCAGGCGCTGCTGCCCCTGCTGGTCGGCGGCCCGGAGCGGGACACCCAGAGCGACGCCCTCGCCCGCATCGACGGCCAAATGCGGCTCACTGGCGACGACACCCCGAGCCGGGCTGCGGCGCGGATCGTTCTGAACGCCGCTGCTGGGGGGCGGGGGATCGGGATCGCCTGACGGATCGGTGGCGTGTCCGACGGACGAAAACGCCATTTCGTCATTGCGAGCGCAGCGAAGCAACCCAGTGCAGCGCGCGATCTCCGACCATAGCGGATCCCTAGATTGCTTCGCTGCGCTCGCAATGACGGAGCGGGTGCAATGGGCGGGCAGGCCGATCAGAGCTGTATGCTCGCCCGAGCGCTCCTCAGCCCCCGCGCCGGCCGCAGCGGACATAGGCCGCGGTGCCGCGCGCGCTCGACCAGGTGAGGCGGTCGCCGGCGACCACGAGGCGGACCTGGGAGGACCAGTGCCGGCCGCGGTCGCTGCACTCGGCGCCCATCACCCAGGCGTTGCCGACCCGGCGGCTGTCGTGGAACGTGCAGATCGTCCGTCCGGCCCGGGCGCGCTCCTGCGTGATCGTGGCCGGAATGAAGCCCCGGCGGCGGGAGCGGGCCCCGCAGGCCTCGGCGGTCGGACCCCAGATCCCGACGAACTCGGCGCTGCCAAAGGTCTGCGGCTTGGCGGATGCGGCCGCCATCGGGGCGGAGACGGCGGCCTGCGTGTTCGGCGGCGCCTGGCTCGGGGATGCGTCCGTCGCGGCCGGCAGCGACGCGTCGGGGCGCTGCACGTCCGGGATGGATTCGTCCGGCATGTCGAGCATCACCAACCGGCGGCCGGGGGGCTTCGGCGCCGGCCGGGTCTCGGCGGGCTGGGACCGGAACGGCAGGTCCTCGGTCAGGTAGGCGGCGCTGTAGGCGAACAGCCCGGCCCAGCCGAGCACGAGGAGGGCCGGCACGATGAAGCGACGCTTGGAACCGGTTCGGGTATCCTCACCCGGATCGGCCAGCACGACCGCGCCCATTCGATTCCCCTGGTCCAGGCATCCTCCGCCGATTCGGTCACCGGCTGGCCGGTGAAAAGCATGCCCCAACAAGAGTCTGGGTGAAACCGTCGTTGGGCTCAGCGTCCGAAAATCCCTTTCAGGAACTGCGCGGTGCGATTGCGCTTGCGCTTGCGCTCCAGCTCGGCCGCATCCTTGAGCCAGGCGACCTGCACCACGCGCCGCTCGCCCTCGAACGGCTCGTGGCCGTGCCAGGAATTGTCGGCCCGCAGGAACGCGAACATCGTGCCCATGGTCGGCGGCACCTCGACCGCGAAGGGCGCGTAGTTGCGGCCGTCGTAGAGCACCCGCAGACGGCCGGCGGCCGGGGCGTCCCAGGCGTCGTTCATGTAGACCAGCAGCGTCAGCACCTTCGACGGGCCGTCGGTGTGGATCGAGCCGTATTTGAGCTGGCTCTTCCGCATGATCGTGGTCAGCCGCGGGCAGGAGACGAGATCGATGCCGAACTTCTCGCCGAGCAGGGCCGAGAATTCGTCACTCTCCAATTCGTCGATAAGGGCCTTGAACCGGCCCTTGAGGGCGACCTCGTCCACCGTCAGGTAGCCGGGCTTGGCGATGTCCGGGAAGTCGCGCCGGATCGCGTCGATGGCGTCCGGGTTCAGGACGTTGGTGCCGAGCGTGTACGGGTAGGGCTCCCGGGCCACCGGGGCGGCGCGGACGGCCGAAACATCGAGGATCGAAAGGGCGGACATCTGCGGGTCCCTGGGCTCCAGCGCACGTCGGCCGGCACGCCGGCGCCGGAGGCGCGTGCCGGAGGGCCAACTGGGAGGCTCGTGCCGGGCCCGCCCGCCGGGCGTCCGCGGTCACGAAATCTCGACGCCTTCTCGGGGCGCTCTCCGTGGTCCCGGATTCCCATAATCCGGTGATTGCGGCGGTCCAACGGCGAAAGCCGTGTGGTGGCGCATTCCGGTGACAGTCGCGGGCCACCCGGCCGTGCAGGATGGCGCGATGCCCGAGGACTTTCTTCTCGGGTGCGTGCGTCCTGGAACCCATCCTTGATGAGGCCGCTGGTCCTCGCCGTGTTGTGTATTCACCTGGTCGCCGCGGCGATCGGGGCGGGGGCGCTCGCCCAGCAATCCCGGCCGCAGCGGCCCACCGGCACGGCGCGGATGACCTGCGCGGAGGCAATGGCTCTGGTCAAGAACGAGGGCGACGTGGTGATCGCCGGCGGGACGAACCCCGAGCGCTACGTCAGCGGCCCCGGCCAGTGCAGCGGCTCCGAGATCGCCGAATTGCGCTTCGTCCCCACCCGCGACAATCCGCAATGCCCGATCGGATATCGCTGCCGCGAGCCGGGTTTCGAAGAGTGGAATTGGTAGCTCCGGGTCACGCATCGCGGTCCGTCCGGGCGGATCGTGACAAAAGTTTCACGTGACAGCGCCGACGCGATGCCACGTTCTCGCCATGACCCAGGGCCAAGGCCGCCGGGTTGCGTTCCCAAAAGGACGCTCACGTTAGGCGGGAGACACGCGTGGCTTCACTCAGGACCGGGCTCGGGATCCAGGCCGTGCTCACGGCCGTGGCCGCGCTGATCCTGCTGGCGCTTCCGGGGATCCCCAGTCCGCCGCTCTACGTGTCGCTCGCCGGTTTCGTCATGGCCGGCATCCTGGTCGCGGCGAACGGCATCTCTGCCTACTTGAAGGTGTTCGTCTCGGTCTACGGCATCGGCTACCTGCTGCTCGCCGGCATGAAGACCGTGGCCGCCATGGGCCTGCTGCCCCCGGTGGTCGCCGCGCTGCTGCCGCCGGACTTCGCCGCCACCGGCGCGGTGGTGTTCGGCGCCATCGTGCTCGGCGTCTCGCATCTCGAGCCGATCCGGGCGATCACCGACATCGCCGACCCGTATTTCGCCAACCGCGACAAGCCGACCAAGGAGATCGGCCTGTTCCGCTGGTTCGGCAGCACCGAGGGCCGGATCGGGCGCAACCTCGTCGCCCTGTCGATCTTCGTGAACTTCGCCGACGTGGCGCTGACCCTGCGGTTCAACTTTTTCTACCGCGACATCTACAACTCGCTCCAGGAATACGACGCGGCGGCGTTCTGGTACCAGCTGCTCTGGATCTTCATTCCGCTGGCGACGCTGAACATCGCCATCGGCATGTTCGATCTGTTCGTCGATTCCTCCCTGCACATCCGCTGGCGGACTTGGCTGACCCACAGCCTGTACGAGCGCTGGCTCGGCAAGGGCACCCATTACCGCATCCCGTTCACCGACGAGGAGGCGGACAACCCGGACCAGCGTATCCAGGCCGACGTCAACCTGTTCATCCAGCAGACCGCGAGCCTGTCGATCCGGCTGCTCAGCCAGGCGGCGCAGCTCGTCTCGTTCATCGTGATCCTCTGGACCCTGTCGCGCGACTTCGTCGTGCCGTTCACCGACACGGTGATCCCGGGCTTCCTGGTCTGGCTGGTGATCGCCTACGCGGTGGTCGGCACCTGGCTCACCCACCTGATCGGCCGGCCCCTGATCGGGCTGAACTTCCGGCAGGAGCAGGTCGAGGCCGATTTCCGCTTCTCGCTGGCCCGCAACCGGATCTACTCCGAGCAGATCGCGCTGCTGCGCGGAGAGCGCGCCGAGGCGACCCGGCTCGGCACGCTGTTCCACAGCATCATCGACAACTACGTCGGCATCATCTTCCGCCGGATCAAGCTGATCGCCTTCACGTTCAGCTACCGGCAGGCGAGCGTGATCTTCCCGATGGTGCTCGCCGCACCGTCGTTCTTCGCCAAGAAGATCACCCTGGGCGCCCTTCAGCAGACCTCGCAGGCCTTCGGGCAGGTGCAGAGTTCCCTGTCGTTCTTCGTGGATTCCTACACCACGCTCGCCTCCTACAAGGCCAACACCATCCGTCTCGGCTCCTTCCGCCGGGCGATGAGCAAGGCCGAGGCTTTGGAATCGGCCGGCTACGGGCTGGTCCGGGGCAACGACACCACCAACGGCGTCACCGCCCGGGGCGTGGTGCTCGCTCTGCCGGACGGGCGCGAGATCGTCTCGGCCCCGGAGCTGACCCTGCCCAAGGGCGGCGCCACCCTGGTCACCGGCCCGTCGGGGTCCGGCAAGTCGACGCTGTTCCGGGCGATCGCCGGGATCTGGCCGTTCGGCAAGGGGAGGGTCGACGTGCCGGCCGGGCAATCGGCGCTGCTGCTGCCGCAGCGGCCCTACATCCCACAGGGGACCCTGCGCGGCGCCGTGGTCTACCCGAACACCACCGACCAGTTCTCGGATTCGGCGATCCGCGAGGCCCTGACGGCCGCGCAACTGCCGCATCTCATCGACCGCCTCGACGAGACCGATACCTGGGAGCGGCGCCTGTCCGGCGGCGAGCAGCAACGCCTCGCCATCGCCCGGGCGATCCTGGCCAAGCCCGCCTGGCTGTTCCTCGACGAATCCACCGCTTCGCTCGACGAGCCGTCCGAGGCGAAGATCTACGCGATGCTGCGCGAGCGGCTGCCCGACACCACCATCGTCTCGATTGGCCACCGCTCGACGCTGGACGCGTTCCACGACCGACGCATCGTCCTGGAGCCGCAAGGCAACGTCTTCACCCCCCGGGAGCGCCGGGAGCCGCAACCGGCGGAATAAGTGGACTCCGTCACGTCATCCCGGGGAAAATGCCCCGCAGAAGTTGCGAAATGGAAATATTAAGGAACCTGTGACTGCGGGGTCCGTTTGTCATGCGCTGAATAAATCGGAGGAACGCATGACCAAGATCAAGACCCTTGCGGGCGCCAGCGCTCTCATCCTGATGTCGACCGCCGCCTTCGCGGCGCCGTGCGCGACCGGGACGACCGTGACGCGCGACAAAGAAGCCAGCAAGGCCTCGACCGTCGATCCGAGCGTGAAGACCCCGACCACCCCCGGCGCCAAGGCCGAGTCCCCCGGGACCGTCGGTGCCATGACCAATGCCGGCACCGCAACCTCGCCATCGGACGTGCAGGCCCAGTCGCAGGGCAAGCCTACCGCCGCGCAGACCGGCAAGGGCGGCGACGACTGCTGATCGGCGCCAACAACCTTATTAGATGATGGAACGCCCGCCCGGCTCAGCCGCAGCGGGCGTTTTTTGTTTCTCGCCGCGTTCAGGCGACTTTACGCAGGCCGGACGCGGCCCGGGCCGCGCGCTCGATCGCGTCACGGTCCGGTACCCCTGGCTTCACCACCCAGCTGCCGCCGACGCAGAGCACCGACGGGATGGCGAGCCAATCCGGCGCGGTCGCCTCGGTGATTCCCCCGGTCGGGCAGAATTTCACCTGGCCGAACACGGCGGTGAGGGCTTTGAGCGCCTTGATCCCGCCCGCGGCCTCGGCCGGGAAGAACTTGAACCGGTCGAGCCCATAATCGAGCCCGCGCATGATGTCGGCCGCCGTGGCGATGCCCGGCAGGTAGGGTACGCCGTTGGCCTTGGCGGCGTCGGTCAGCGGCGCCGTGAGCCCCGGCGACACGATGAACTCGGCCCCGGCCGCTAGCGCGCCTTCGAGGTCGCCCGGGTTCAGGACCGTCCCGGCCCCCACCACCGCGCCCTCGACCTGGGTCATCTCGCGGATCACATCCAGGGCGGCGGGGGTGCGCAGGGTGACCTCCAGGGCAGTCAGTCCGCCTGCGACGAGGGCCTCGGCGATCGGCCGGGCCTGGGCGACATCCTCGATCACCAGGACCGGGATGACGGGCACGGAGCGCATCAGCGCGTCGATGCTGGTCAGATCGTTCATGATCGGCTTCTCCCGTTCGACGTTCAGAGGCCGGCAGCCGCGAGCATGGCCGAGGCGCCCCGCTCGGCGGTGTCGGCCCCGTGGCGCATGAAAGCGAACAGCTCCCGCCCGGTTCCGGCCTCCGGCACCGGCTGGATGGCCGCCTCGCGGGCGGCGAGTTCCGCCTCGTCGACCAGCACCTCCAGCAGCCCCTCGGCGGCGCTGAGGCGGACGATGTCGCCGTCGCGGATCCGCCCGATGGCACCGCCGCCGAGCGCTTCCGGGCTCAGATGGATGGCCGCCGGCACCTTGCCGGAGGCGCCGGACATGCGCCCGTCCGTGACCAGGGCGACCTTGTGGCCGCGGTCCTGCAGCACCCCGAGCGGGGGCGTGAGCTTGTGCAGCTCCGGCATGCCGTTGGCCTGCGGCCCCTGGAACCGCACCACCACGACCACGTCGCGCTCCAACTCGCCGGCCTTAAAGGCTTTCAGCACGTCGTCCTGGTCCGAGAACACCCGGGCGGGGGCCTCGATGGTCCGGCGACTCTCCTCCACGGCGCTGGTCTTGAACGTTGCCCGGCCGAGATTGCCCTTCACCAGCCGCATGCCGCCATCGGGCTGGAACGGGTTGTCGGGCCGGCGGATCATGGTGTCGTCCAGGCTGTCCGGTACCGCGTCCTCGAAGGTGAGCTCATCGCCGTCGAGCTTCGGGTCGCGGGCGTGGTCGCGCAGGGACTGGCCGGCCACCGTCAGGATGTCGTCGTGCAGCAGCCCGGCATCGAGGAGCGCGGCCATGACGAAGCTCATGCCGCCGGCAGCGTGGAAATGGTTCACGTCGCCGGAGCCGTTCGGGTAGACCCGGGCGATGAGGGGCACGGCGTTGGACAGCCGGTCGATATCCTCCCAGTCGATCACGATGCCGGCGGCGCGGGCGATGGCCGGCAGGTGGATCGCGTGGTTGGTCGAGCCGCCGGTGGCGAGCAGCCCGACCGCCGCGTTCACGATCGCCTTCTCGTCCACGCACAGGCCGAGCGGCCGGTAATCGTTGCCGGCGGCGCCGATCTCGGTGAGCCGATGAATCGCCGCCCGGGTCACGGCCTGGCGCAGCTTCGTGCCGGGGTTGATGAACGAGGCGCCCGGCATGTGCAGGCCCATCATGTCCATCATCATCTGATTCGAATTGGCGGTGCCGTAGAACGTGCAGGTCCCGGCCCCGTGATAGGAGGCGGATTCGGATTCGAGCAGCTCGGCGCGGCCGACCTTGCCCTCAGCGTAGAGCTGGCGGATCCGCTGCTTCTCCTTGTTGGCGAGCCCCGAGGGCATCGGCCCGGCCGGGATCAGGATCGTCGGCAGATGGCCGAAGCGCAGCGCGCCGATCAGCAGGCCGGGCACGATCTTGTCACAGATGCCCAGCAGCGCGGCGCCGTCGAACATGCCGTGGCTCAGGCCCACCGCGGCGGAAAGCGCGATCGTGTCCCGGGAGAACAGCGACAGCTCCATGCCGCGCTGGCCTTGCGTGACCCCGTCGCACATGGCCGGGGTGCCGCCGGCCACTTGGGCGGTCGCCCCGCGCTCCCGGGCGAACACCTTGATCTGGTCGGGATAGCGCCCGTAGGGCTGATGCGCCGAGAGCATGTCGTTGTAGGCGGTGACGATGCCGATATTCATCACCGTCCGGCCGTCGCGGAGCGCCGGCTTGTCCTCGCCGGAGGCGGCGAAGCCGTGGGCGAGGTTGCCGCAGGCGAGCGTCGGACGGTGCACGCCCGAATCGCGTTCCCGGGCGATCAGGTCGAGATAGGTCCGCCGGGACTCGCGGGAGCGCGCGACGACGCGCTCGGTGACCGCCGCGACCTCGGGATGAAGCTCGGTCATGCTCGTTCCTCCGTGCAGGATGCCGACGGATCGCAAGGCCGGCACCGATCCCGGCCGCGACCGCGTCGCATTGGGCTATCTAGGCGGTGCCCGGGACGTTGTAACCCGGTTGGGGCGCAGGGCGGCTGGGCGCGGGGGCGTATGACCGTCGCGATGGATGGAGGGCCGAAGCTTCCGCTCAAACAAGGCGGATTTTTCGATCCCGACCTGGATCGCCCGCCGCCGAATGAAACGCCATCAGAACGGACACGCGCCTTTCCTCCCCCCTCTGCGGGGGAGGGTGGCCCCTGCGTCAGCAGGGGTCGGGAGAGGGGAGCGACGTATCCGGAAGAGACGCGACGGGAGCTACATCCTGCATCGTCGCGCTGCCCCTCTCCCCCCTGCTTCGCAGGTACCCTCCCCCGCAGAGGGGGGAGGGAGAGACGCTCGTCTCATGCCTTAAGCCTCACAAGGAGGGCGAGGGTGGGAGATCTGAAGCAAAACCGCTCAATACTCCCAGAAAATGCGCTGCAGCTCCTTGGTGTCCTGGGTCTTGGTCAGCGCCACCGCGGCCAGGATCTTGGCCTTGGCCGGGTTCAGGTCGTGGGCGACCACCCAGTCGTAGGTGTCGTCGGGCTGCTCGGCGTTGCGAAGGACGAGACCGTCCGGCACCCGCGAGGAGCGGATGACGATCGTGCCCTTGGAGCGGATGTCCTTGAGCTTGTCCACGAGGTAGCCGGGCACCGAGCCGTTGCCCGTTCCGGCGTTGACGATGGCCTTGGCGCCGGCCTGGACCTCGGCATCGTAGACCCCGGGGATCATGGTGCCCGAGCCGTAGACGATACCCACCAGCGGCAGGCTGTCGATCGTATCGATATCGAACTCGGAGGTCGTGTTGTGGCGCTTCGCCAGGGAGCGGACGAAGTAGGTCTTGCCCTCGATCACCATGCCAAGCGGTCCCCACTGGCTGTAGAAGGCGCTGGGCACCACGTTGGTCCGCTTGTTCACGTCGCGGCCCGACTGGATCGTGTCGTTCATCGTGACCGTGACGCCCTTGCCGATCGCCTCCTTGCTGGCCGCCACCGTTACGGCGTCGAGCAGGTTGAGGGCGCCGTCCGCCGAGATCGCCGTGCCCGGCCGCATCGACCCGACGACCACGATCGGCTTGTCGCTCTTGACCACGAGATCGAGGAAGAACGAGGTCTCCTCGAGCGTGTCGGTGCCGTGGGTGACGACGACGCCGTCGACATCGTCCTGCTTCAGCAGGGCGGAGACCCGCTTGGCGAGCTGGACGAGCTGCGCATCGGTGAAGCTCTCGGAGGCGATCTGGAAGACCTGCTCGCCGCGCACGTTGGCGATGGTGCTCACCTGCGGCACGGCCGCGAGCAGCTTGTCCACCGGCACCTTGGCGGCGGTGTAGGTGGCGCTGTTGGCTGCATCCGCGCCCGCGCCCGCGATCGTGCCGCCGGTGGCGAGGATCACGACGTTGGGCTTCTTCACCGCCGCCGCGGTGTTGGCATCCGTCATCTCGCGGGCGCGGAGCGGGCTCGCCCCGAGCGTGCCGGCGAGCATCAGCGCCAGGGTCGCTCCGCGCAGGGACAGGGCCGCGCCGCTTCGGCAGGAGATCATCGGGGATCCTTAAGGTCTGATGGTGGATCGCGAGTCGGGCTCGCGGCCGGGATCGTAGACCCCGCCGGGCGGGAGGCAAGTTTCGTGCAGGGAATCCGCTGGCGGCCGGATCCTTTTCGTAAGCTTAGGCGTTGCTCCATGTCGTGATACGTTCGGAGGTAGACCCCCATGCTGCATCTCGCCGGCCTGCTCGACGAACTCGAGCGGAGCGAGCCCGCACGGGCCGCCATGGCGATCCTCGAATCGGCCCTGGCCCGACGGTCCGTCGATGAGCAGACCGCGTTCTGGCGCGCGGTCGATCTTTACTACGTCTCTCGCAAGGCCCCGCCGGAGGAAACCGCGAACACTACACTCGGCGCTGCGTCGCAGATGGCTGCGGCTGTTTAAGGTGCGGTGATCAGTCTTTTACGGTTTGGACGTTGCGCAGACGCCCTGATACGCACCCGTCATTCCGGGGCCGCGCAATGGAGCCCGGAATGACGGGATTGGTTGACACGCCGCGCGATCGTTTATCACCGCCGACCATCTCTCGCGTCCCTTATAACGTCGCGTAGGACTTCACCGCATCGCCGCCCCGGCCCGCCGCGCGGTCGAACACGCGGTTGAGATAGCCTCGCATCGGCCGCTCGATCAGCAGCAGGCTGGCGATGCCGAGCGCGATCGCCGGCAGGACGAGGGCCGTGCTGAACCAGTCGCCCAGCGCGTCGTGTAGCACGTAAAAGGGCTGCTGCCAGAGGTAGATCGAGTAGGAACAGGCTCCGAACAGCAGGAGCGGCGTCGAGGTCAGGCCCGCGCGCAAGGCGGCCGGCGCCCGGGGGATCGACGCCACGGCGAGGGCGAGCAGCGCGGTGCCGAGGCTGTACTTGATCGGATCGGGCACGGCGTTGACGTTCAGCAGCAGGCCGACGAGCAGCAGGAGTGCCGGCCGGGAGGCCGGTATCTCACGCGATGCGTCGCCGCGGCCGAACTTCAGGTAGGCCGCCGCGCCGAGCAGGACCGACGCCCCCCGGACATCGCTGCGCCAATACACATCCGGATAGGTGCCGCCGACCAGCGTCGAGACCAGCCCGTTCAGACAGGCCAGGGCTGCTAGGGCGGCGATGACCGGAAGCAGCGGGAAGCCGAACCGGCGCTGGAGCAGCGCGACGAGGCCCAGCAGGATGTAGCTGTGCTCCTCGACGCAGAGCGACCAGATGTGGTCGACATTGGGCACTTCGCCGAAATACAGGTGGTAGTAGTTGTAGGTGAGCGTCACGGCCGCGAGGCAACCGTAGAGCTGCTGGCGATGGCCGGTGGCGAGAGCCAGAAGACTCATCGCCAGCACGAAGCAGATCAGCGCCGGATAGATCCGCGATGCCCGGCGGACGAAGAACGTCGTCAGCGGCGTGGCGCGCACGAACAGGATCTCGGCCATCAACCGGCCGCTCAGGACGAAGAACAGCTCCACCCCGAAGCGGCCGAGATTGATCCCGCGGCTCGTGGCGAAATGGCCGACGAGCACCAGCAGGATCGCGCCGCCGCGCCAGCCATCGAGCACGGGAAGGTGACGCGGGGGCATGGAGCGCCTGTCGAACGCAGTTTGATGAGATTCTAAGGAGGCGTCTCCCCACGCAGCGCCGAGATGGTCTTAAGGGGTAGAAAGCGCGCCCGGCGCTTCGAAAGGCGTACCGGGTCCCGCAAGCCCACGGCGCAGGCGTCGCGCGGCGACGCCTGCGTGGTTCGGTGGGCGTTCAAAACACCGAGATCAGCACGATCCCGGCCGCCATCAGCAGGCCGCCGATCAGGCGGCCGATCCCGGCGCGGACGCGCTTCATCCCGAGCCAGCCGAAATGGTCGATGGCGATGGAGGTGAACAGGTTCGCGGTGATCAGGAGGCCGTTGAAGGCCCCGGCCCCCACCTTGTCGACGAACAGCAGACCGGCAAACACCGCCACCGCCCCGGCGATGCCGCCGAGCGCACCCCACCACGGCACCCGGGCCACGTCCGCCCGGGTCGGCAGCGGCGTCGGGCGGATGAGGAACACGAACAGGAAGACCAGCGCCACCGGGATGAACGACACGGTGGCGGCGAGCCAGGGATTCACCAGCGCGCCCCGCAGCTGCGCGTTCAGCACTACGCCGACCGCCTGGAGCGAGCCGGCGACCAGGATGAACGGGTAGAGAAGCTTGGCCATCAGGCCGCCCTCGCTGCCCTCGGACTTCTCGTCTTCCGATTTCGGGCCGGTGGCGCGGGCGATGAACACGATGCCGACGACCATCAGCAGGCCGCCGAGCCAGGGCATCGGCTTAAAGCCGCCGGCCTTGAGGCCGAACAGGCCGAGGCTGTCGAGCGCCAGCGAGGTCAGGATGTTGGCCGTGATGGTCAGGCCGTTGAACGGTCCGGCGCCGACCTTGTCCACGAAGGCGAGGCCGCCGAACACCGCCACCGCGCCGGCGACGCCGCCGAGGGGCGCGTACCAAGGCATCGACCCGAGGGTCTGGAGCGTCGGCAGCGGCGTCGGCATGGTGAAGAACAGGATCGTGAACACGATCACGATCGGCATGAACGAGTAGGTCGCCGCCAGCCACGGATTGACCAGCGCGTCCCGCAGGCGCGCGTTCATGGAGTTGCCGAGCGCCTGGAGCGCTCCGGCGACCAGGATGAAGGGATAGAGCAGGGCGGCGTTCAAGGGGCGGTCTCCGGTCGTGGGAGGGCGAGGCGATTGGGGAAGGCGTCGTCCTGGGAACCGGAGACCGGGCTCTCAGACGAGCAGCAGGGCGCCGAGGGCGAGCACGAGGGCGGGCGGCATCACGAGCAGGCCGAGCTTGAGGAACTGCCAGGCCGACACGTCCTCGCCCTCGCGGCGGATCGCGGTGAGCCAGAGGATCGTGGCGAGCGAGCCGGTCACCGACAGGTTCGGCCCGAGATCGACGCCGATCAGGATCGCGCCCGCGACCTTGTTCGAGACCTCCGCGGCCTGGACTGCGGCGCCGGCCAGCAGCCCGGCCGGCAGGTTGTTCACGAGGTTGGTGCCGAAAGCGATCAAGGCGCCGCCGGCCCAGGCGGTGGCGGTGGGATCGCCCTGCGCATAGCCTTTGAGGGTGTCGGCCAGCATGGCGAGCACGCCGGTCTTCTCCAAAGCCTCCACCAGCACGAACAGGCCGGCCACCAGCGGCAGCACCGCCCAGGACACGTCCTTGACCACCTCGACCAGGCCGCCGCGGTTGAGCGCCACCACCAGCAGAGTGGTAGCGAGGCCGGCCACGAAGGTCGGCAGGCCGAGCTCGATGCCGGCGGCCGAGGCCCCGATCAGCGCGCCCGCGGTGGCGATGATGCCGAGCCCGGCGACCTTGCCGCCGAGGCCGAGATGCACGGTCTCGACATCGCGCTTGATCGTCTGGCCTTTGAGCCGGCTGTTCTGGGTCAGGCGCAGCACCGCGTATGTGGCGACGATCGCCAGAACCGAGGGCAGCGCGAAGGTCGCGAGCCATTGCCCGAGGGGCGGCATGTCGGTGGCGAACACCACCAGGTTGGCCGGGTTCGAGATCGGCAGCACGAAGCTCGCCGCGTTGGCGATGAAGGCGCAGATGAACAGGTAGGGCAGGGGCTCGGCGTCGGCGGCCTTGGCGGCGGCGTAGACGGCGGGCGTCAGCACCACCGCGCAGGCGTCGTTGGACAGGAACACCGTGACCACGGTGCCGACGATGTAGATCAATAGGAACAGCCGGGTCGGCGAGCCCTTGGCGGCCCGCACCGCGAGGCCGGCGAGCCAGTCGAACAGGCCCTCCTTCCGGGCGATCTCGGCGAGCAGCATCATGCCGACGAGGAACAGGTAAACATCGGTGCCCTTCGAGACGCCGTCGAGGGCGACCTGCCAGGGCAGCAGGCCGAGCACAACCAGGAGGGCGGCGCCGAGCACCGCCCAGATCGCCTCCGGCCACGAGAACGGGCGCACGATCACGCCCAGGGTCGCGAGAGCGGCGATGCCCCAGGTCGCTAGGTTCGGCGTCAGAGTCAGTCCAGCGAACACGTCTAGATATCTCCCCCCGGAGTCATGGTGAGAATCACCACTTGCGGCCGTAGCGGTTAGGCCCGAGCTGGTCGCCGCGCACGCCCTTCCGGACCCAGGACTGGATCCGGCCCGCGTCGCTACCAGGTTTTTCCGGCATCGGCGGCGCCGCCGCGCTGTCCGAGGCGGCGACCACAGGCTCGATCACGTCGGTATCGACGTAGTCCGGGCCGTGGCCGGGCCAGCATGCATGCACCGCCTCGACCTGGATGCTGCGTCCGCCGCCGTCCCAGGGCAGGGCCGCCTCGTAGCAGCGTGCGCCCTCCGCCCGGTGCATCCTGATCCAGGGGCCGGTATCGACCCGGCAATGGACGTAACGCGGTGGCGCGTCCGACAGCACGACGGCGCGGACGGTGATCCGCCCCTCAGCGTCGAGCACCATGCCGCTGCTCTCGGGCGTGGTCGGCAGCGTCGCAACGCGCCGGTCCGCCGGGCTGGTGATCAGGACGAACGGCGCGGTCCGGTCGAGCGCGCGGAAGCGCCAGCTCGTCACCGGCCCGTCGATCGCCGCGACCGCGTAGCCGACCGAGCCGTCCTCGTTCTGCCCCACCGAGCGCGCGGCGGCGTAGAGAGTGCGGCCGTCCGGTGCCAGCTCGTTGTAGTGGGTGTGACCCATCTCCACGAGGCGGACGCGGTACGCCCAGAACAGGCCGCCGATATCCAGGCGGTCGTCCGGCTCGCGCAGGTCGTCTGGATAGGCGTGCATGAACACGGCACACGGGATTTTTTCTTTTGCCGCGTCCGCAAGCTGCGCGTTCAGCCACTGCGTCTGGGGTCCGCCGAGCCGGAAATCGAGGCCGATGCCCTTCCGGCCGAAGCCGGGGCTGACCATGTCGACGAACAAACAGCGCACGCCCTGGATATCCGCGCTGGCGCAGTAATGCGGGATCTTCAGGAGCGGCCAGGTCTCCGGGCAGCCTGAAGGCGGCTGCTCCAGCTCCCAGATGATCGGCTCCGGCAGCCGGCCACCGAGGCTCGCTGCGAAAGCGTGGAAATCACCCATCTGTCCGTGCTGGCGGTCGTGGTCGCCCGGGATCAGGCGAACCGGCAGGTCGGGATGTCGATCCAGCGCTTCCCTCAGGATGCGATACTCGGACGCGTAGCCGTTCTCCGCCAGGTCACCCGGCAGGTAGACGAAGTCGAACAGGTCCTGCGGGGCGATCGTCGCGACCTGGTCGAGGATGGCGTTCAGGTCGCGGGCATTCTGGGCCGCGGCCTCCTGCAGGTGCAGGTCACCCACATGCAGGAAGACGAGCGGATCGCGCCTCGGCTTGGGGCCGGGATCGGGGGCGGACATGGGAGAAATCCTGCCGGCCGGTCAGGCGCTCGCCGGCACGGCCGGAGGCAGACCGGTGCCGCTATCCGCGCTGCCGCTGCTGGCCGCCGTGCCGCCCCGGGTCTCGGGCATCAGCGTCAGGTAGAGGGCGAAGCCGACCCCAGCGATCGCCGCCAGCGCCAGGAAAGCGGTCGAGTACCCGGCCGAGACGATGATCAGCCCGGCCAGCGTCGCGCTCACTGAGGCGCCGACGCCCTGGGCGGTGGCGACAGCCCCCTGGGCGGCGTTGAACCGGCCGGCACCCCGGGTGAGATCGGCGACGACGATCGGGAACAGGGCGCCGTAGATCCCGGCCCCAACCCCGTCGAGGAGCTGCACGCCCACCAGCCAGAACGGGTTGTCCGAGAGGGTGTAGAGCACGCCGCGCAAAGCCAGCACACCGAAGGCCGCCAGAAAAATCGGCTTGCGCCCGATGATATCGGCCTTGGCGCCGACGAAGACCGCCACCGGCACCATCACGCATTGCGCGGCGACGATGCACACGGCGATCAGCGAGGTCGCGTGGTCCTTGCCGGAGAGATGGGTGAGCAACTGGCCGACCGAGGTCAGCATCGCGGCGTTGGACAGGTGGAAGATCGCGCAGAGCACGGCGAACAGCATCAGCGGCTTGTTTTGGAGCAACGTCGCGAGGCCCGAGGGCTTCTCGTCCGCCTTGGCCTCCGCCTCGGTCATGCCGCGGGCAAGGTCGTCGTCGATGGCGTCGGCCGGGACCAGCAGCATGGCGCCGATCGAGAGCGCGGCCAGCACGCCCATCAGCCAGAACACCACGATCGGCCCGAAGAAATAGGCCAAGCCGCCGGCAATGGCCGCGGAGGCGGCGTTGCCGGCGTGGTTGAAGCCCTCGTTGCGGCCGATCCGCTTGGCGAACATCTTTGGGCCGACGACGCCGAGGGTGATCGCGGCCAGCGCCGGCGGGAAGATCGTGCCGGCCACATGGGCGATCGATTGCGTGGCGGTGACCAAGTAGAAGTTGGAGATGAACGGCAGGATCAGGCAACTCGCCGTCACCGCGATGGCGCCGCCGATCACCACGGCGCGCTTGTGATTGGTGGAATCGATCAGGGCGCCGGCCGGCGTCTGCGCCACGAGACCGAGGATGCCCGCGATGGTCATCACCAGGCCGGTGGTGGCCTCGTTCCAGCCCTGATCCGGCCCCCGGACCGCGATGAGGTAGATCGCCAGATACGGCCCGAGACCGTCACGCACGTCTGCCAGGAAGAAGTTGAGCGCGTCGAGGCCGCGCAGGGCCTTGGTGGAGGGCGTCCGGACGGTCGCGCCGCGCGCCGCCGCACCGGTATCGGTCCTGTCCATCCTGCCCTGGCCCCCGCACACAAGCCGCCGCAGCCGGACCCGATCCGGGCCGGCAGTGACGAGCTTGACGCCCGCTTAATCCATCAGTTCCCTGGAATTGTTCAAAAACATGCGGTCCGGGGCGATTCTCAGGCCGGTGAGTGGTTTACCCCCTGCGCGGCTCGTCCGATGCGTCGGAATTTCCGACATCCACCGTCGCATCTTCGGACAGATCGGCCCCCGGAGCCCCCAGGCCGTAGCGCTCGATCTTGGCGTAGAGGAGCTGGCGCTGGATGCCGAGGCGGCGGGCCGCCCGGGCGCGGTTGCCGTCCGCCTCGCGCAGCGCGACGGCGATCATGGTCCGCTCCAGGCGGGCGACGGCGCCGGGCAGGTCGCCGGCCAGCCAATCCGCCGGCAGGCCGACCCCCTCGGGGCTCGGGGCCGGCCGCCCGGTCGGCAGGTCGATGGCGTCGGCCGCGATCACCCCGCAGCGGACCAGCACCGCGGCCCGCTCCACGACGTTGCGCAATTCGCGGACATTGCCCGGCCAGCCATAGGCCAGGAGCCGCGAGGCCGCGCCGGCGCTGAGGCGCTTGCCCGAGGGCGCCAGGAAATGCTCGGCCAGGGGCACGATGTCGGCCAGGCGCTCGCGCAGGGGCGGGAGCAGGATCGGCACGACGTTGAGGCGGTAATACAAGTCGGCGCGGAACCGCCCCTGGTCGACCAGCACCGGCAGGTCGCGGTGGGTGGCAGCGACCAAGCGGACATCGACCCGGGCCGAGCGGCCGCCGAGCGGCGTCACCATCCGGTCCTGGATGACCCGCAGGATCTTGGCCTGCATCGGCGGGGGCATGTCGCCGATCTCGTCGAGGAACAGCGTGCCGCCCTCGGCCTGGTGGAAGGCGCCGGCTCGATCGCCGACTGCGCCCGTGAAGGCGCCGCGGACATGGCCGAACAGCTCGCTCTCCAGAAGCTCGGCCGGGATCGCCGCGCAATTGACCGGCACGAACGGCCGCCCCCGGCGGGCGGAATAGGCGTGGAGCGCCCGCGCCACCTCCTCCTTGCCGGTCCCGGTCTCGCCCTGGATCAGCACCGTGGAGTCGGTGTCGGCGACGAGCCCGATGGTCTTCTGGACCCGGCGCATGCCGGCGCTCGACCCGATCAGCCCGGCATGGCCGCCCGCGACGGCCGCGTCCGCCGGATCCGGCTGCGCGATCGACAGCATGGAATCGAGGACGGCGGCGAGGTCGGAGCGGCCGACCGGCTTGGTCAGGTGGTCATGGGCGCCGAGCCGCATCGCCTCGATGGTGTTGGCCGGGCTCGCGAAGGCGGTGAGCACCGTCACGGGCGGCCGGCCCGGCAGGGCGCAGATCCGCGCCAGGGTCGCCATCCCGTCGAGGTCGCCGGGCATCCGCAGATCGAGCAGCACCGCGGCCACGGGGGCCTCGCGCAGGCGCGCCAGGGCCTCCGCTCCGGAGGCGGCCGGCAGGGGGTGGTGGCCGAGATCGGTCACGGTCTCGGCGAGCCCCTCGCGCAGGGCTGAATCGTCGTCGACGATCAGGATGGTCGCCATGGCAGGTCCAGCACGAAGGTGGTCTCGGGCGCCCCGTCGATGAGCCTGACGGCGCCGCGATGCGCCAGAGCGATCTCACGCACGATTGCGAGACCGAGGCCAGTCCCATCCGGACGGCCGGTCACGAACGGCTCGAACAGGCCGGGGTGGATCGCCGGATCGATCCCGGGGCCGGTGTCGCTCACCCGCAGGTGCAGGCGCACCGCGCCGTCGGCAATCACCCGCTCGGCGCCGAGGCGGACTCTTCCGCCCGGCGGCGTGTGCTGGAGGGCGTTGAGCAGGAGGTTGTCGAGGGCGCGGGCGACCTGAGCGCCGTCGATCTGCGGGCGATCCTCCGCAGGCAGGGCATCCGCCGCGATCTCGACCCGGACCGCCCGGGCGTTGGCCAGGTCCTCGTGCAGGTGGGCGCAATCGGCGAGCAGGGCGGCGATGTCGGTGGGGGTCCGGGTGAGGGTGCGGGCCTGAGTGAGATTGAGGAGGTCGCGCAGCAGATGATCGACCCGGGCGATCTGGCCGAGCACGCTCTCCAGCGCCACCGCGGCGCGGTTCGGATCGCCGCTGACCAGGGCGTTCTCGGCCTTGAGCCGCATGGCCGCGATCGGGTTGCGGATCTCGTGAGCGATGCTGGCCGCGAGACGGCCGACCGCGGCCAGGCGCTCGGCGGCGACCACCCGGGCGCGGGCCTCCCGCAGGCGCCCGCCCGCGGCGTTGAGGGTGTCGACCAAGCGGTCGAGCTCGCGCTCCCCGGTCGGGTTGAGATGCGGCAGGTCCTCGCCGTCCGGCCGCGGCGCCGCCAGGGCGGCCTCCAACCGGGCGATGCGGCCCGAGAACCCGTACAGGAACCAGCCCAGGAAGGCGGCCGAGCCCAGCACGGTCACGGCCAGGAACCCGAGGCCGGCCAGGAAGCGCGTATAGGCCGGGCCGTCGTTGACGTGGGCGCGGCCCATGGTCCAGGCGGTGAGCCCGGCTTCAGGCCCGTGCAGGGGGCAGCCCTGGATCAAGAGCACCTGCGTGCGGCTCGGCCGGCGGAGCGCCACGGCGTGATCGACCCGCAGGGCCTGGGCGTTCACGCCCGCAATGCTGTCGCGCTCGGCCTCGGGAAGGTCGGTCTTCGGCCCGGTGCCCTCGTAGGTGGGATAGGCGTAGGCGAGCGGCCCCTCCGCCGCGCTCCAGACCCCGCCCTCGATGCCTGGAAAGAGATCGAGCGCCGCCCCGACCGTGGGGCCGAGTTCGCTGCGCGGGATGCCGCCCTTGCTGCGGCGGCTCAGGGCCGCGTAGCGGTCGATGATCTCCCGGCAGGCGCGCCCAACCGCGACCTCGGCCTGGGCGACCTGGACCGCGGTGGATTGGCTGTAGAAGCCGAACATCAGGTAGGCGGTGGCCGCCGCCGAGGCCAGCAGCAGGATCCACAGGGCGAGCAGCCGGGCGCGCAGGCTGTAGGCCGTCACGGCGCAGAATCCTCCGAGGGCTGAGCGCAGCGCGGCCCCGTCTCAGCGGATATCCGGGTGGGCACGCTGTGGAAACGGTGGCAGAGTCCTTGGATATCGGAATCGGCCGCTGGACCGCGCGGCGATTGCGCGCTTCTCTCGTTTCGTTCCATAAATCCGCTGCCGGAGACGGATCGTGTCACAGTCTCTCGTCGATCGGGCCGCGCTCGACGAACTCGAAGGTGTTATCGGCACCGAGAAGCTCGCCCGCCTGCTCGACCGCTTCACCGCGAGCCTCGTCACGGCCTTCGACGGCGCGGATCGGGGCGAGGCCGATTACGCCCGCGAGGCGCATACCCTGGTGTCGATGTCGGGCATGCTGGGCTGCGCAGATCTGTCCCAGGCCTGCCGGAACTTCGAACAGACCGCGAAGAGCGGGGGCGCCGATCTGGCGGCCCGGCTCGCGGATCTTCGAAACCTGCGCGACGCCACCGTGACGGCTCTGCGCAATCTCCGCGAAGATACGCACGCCGCCGAGTGAACCGTCAGCCGGCCGTCACGGCGGCGAGCGGTGCCTCGAAGGTCAGCACCGCGCCGGTGGTCGGATAGCTCAGCTGTGCGGTCCCGCCGAAGCTGTGGGCGAGGCTCCGGGCGATCAGGCGCGTCCCGAACCCGGTGCGGGTCGGCGGGCTGACCGGAGGGCCGCCGACTTCCTCCCAGCGGAACCGCAGGGTGGCGCCGTCGCTGGAATCCGCGACGGTCCAGGTGATCACCACCTGCCCGGTCGGCACCGAGAGCGCGCCGTACTTGGCGGCGTTGGTGCCGAGCTCGTGAAGCATCAGCGCCAGGACCATGCCGTGGCGCGGGCCGAGCGTGACGTCGGCGCCCTCGACCCGGAACCGGCCTGCGACGCCGTCGCCGTGGAGCGATACTGCCCCCTCGACCAGCCCGACCAGGGAGGCCGCCGCGAAGGAGCCCTGGAGCAGCACGTCGTGGGCCTGGGCCAGCGCCAGCAGCCGGGCGGCCAGCGCCTCGCCGGCGGCTTCGAGCGAGCCGGCATTGCGCAGGGTCTGCGCCGCCACCGCCTGGACCATCGCCAGGGTGTTCTTCATCCGGTGGGACAGCTCCTGCATCAGCAGGGTCTGGCGCGCCTCGGTGAGCTTCAATTCGGAGATGTCGCGCGACGCCGCCAGGATGCGCTCCGGGTGGCCGTGCTGGCCGCCGACCGGCGTCACCGCGATGTCCCACCACGTCACCGCCCGGCCGGTCTCGATCTTGGCCTGGAAGCGGCTCGCCCCGCCGAGCCGCGCCTTGGCGAGCGCGGCGGCCACCGCCTCCCGGTCCTCGTCGCGGGTCCAGATCTCGATCCAGGGGCGGCCGATCGTGTCGGCCGGGTTCCG
The DNA here is from genome assembly GCF_900114535.1 of Methylobacterium pseudosasicola. Taxonomy (GTDB): domain Bacteria; phylum Pseudomonadota; class Alphaproteobacteria; order Rhizobiales; family Beijerinckiaceae; genus Methylobacterium; species Methylobacterium pseudosasicola. The sequence continues at coordinate 39,024 of NZ_FOTK01000016.1, forward strand.
GCCGCAGAGGCCGGCCGGGCCGTTGTCGCCAGCGGTGATCAGGATGCCGTCGCGGTCCAGGACCTCCAGGACGTCGGCAGCGACCTGCAGCATCCCGGGGGCGATCAGCTCGCCGGCCCAGCTCGGGGCCGACCACGTCTCGGAGCGGCCGGATTCATGGTGATGGAGCGCGTGCGGTCCCTGGCCGTGCGTCAATCCGCGGCCGAGGCGCCCGGCCTCCACGCGGCTCGCGGCCTCGATGATGCGGCCGAGCCGCCGGCTGCGCTGGCGTTCCGAATCCGCCTGTCCCGTCGCCTGCATCAGCAGCGCCCGCAGGCGGATGTTTTCCGCCTCGAGCGCGACGAGACGCCGGTCCGTCCCGTCCGCACGCGGCAACACGAGGCCCGCATCCATCGCTCGCCCCCTTCCCAGCCTCCATCCTCCGCGGCGCCCGCGCCACGAAGGACCCACCGATGACGAGGTGCGGCGACGCGATGTCGAGGATCGGGCGCGCCGGCGGATCGAACCGCTTCTGGTGGCGCGCTCCGCTCGCAACCTCGCGAATCGAAGGGTTCGTCAAGCTAGCACAAGATTCGGGATAATCAAACGAACTGTGTATTCGCAATCGCCCGACAACTAGATCTGCCGCATCGGGTGGCGACGAAATGCATCACTTGTTTCGCATCAGCAGCACGAGCCAGCCGATGCCGAGGATGAAAATCACGAGGCCGATCGAGACGAAGACCGGCGTGCCGAGGTCGATCAGGCGGGGCGCCAGCTGGGTGGCGAAGGCCGCCACCACCAGCGCCACCGCGACCCGGGCGGCGGCCCGCTCGATGCCGCGGGTGACCTTGTCGAGGCCCTTCACCTCAATCTCGACGGTGACGCGGCCCTGCTTCAACCGCACGAGCATCAGGTGGATCAGCGTCGGCAGCTCCGAGGCCGCGCCGTAGAGGCCGACGCCGAGCGCCTCGGCCTTCTGCTTGAGGGCGCCGAGCGAGAACTGCGTCTGCATGCTCGCCTTGACCGTGGGGCCGGCCGCCGCGAACAGGTCGAAATCCGGATCGAGGTGGCGCATCACGCCGTCGGCGGTGACAAGGCCCTTGAACAGGATCGCCAGGTCGGTGGGCATCGCGAGGTCGTTCTCGCGGGCCATGTTCATGAAGTCGGTGAGCACCAGCCCGAGGTTCAGCGGGATCGAAGAGTGGCTCTCCACGAAGGACGTGGCCGAGACCTGGAGGCGAGTCAGGTCGGGGTTGCTGGTGCCGGTCCAGTCGAGCAGCACGGCCATCAGGCCGTCCGCATCCTGCTTGAGCATGGCGCCGATCAGCACCAGCAGCTGCGAGCGCCGCCGCTGCGACAGCCGGCCGATGATGCCGAAATCGATGAAGCCGATCCTGTTGCCCGGGAGCGCCAGCATGTTGCCGGGATGCGGATCGGCGTGGAACACGCCCTCGATCAGCGCCATCTGCAGGAAGGCGTCGGTGCCCTTCTGGGCGAGCAGCTTCTTGTCGAGACCGGCCGCGCGCAGGGCCGCCTCGTCATTGGGCGGGATGCCATGGATGAAGTCCTGCACCAGGACCCGCTCGGAGCAGTACTCCCAGTGGATCTTGGGGAAGACGATGTCGTCGCGGTCCTCGAAGATCTGGGCCAGGAGCTCGCAGTTGCGCGCCTCGTTGAGCAGGTCGAGCTCGCCGTTCAGGCCGTCGGCGAGGTGGCGCATCTGCTCCCGCGGCTGATAGCGGGCCATGTCCGGCCACTCGTTCTCGACGATCCGGGCGCCGTGGGCCATCAGGCGCAGATCCGCCTCGATGATCTTGCGCAGGTTCGGCCGCAGGACCTTGACGATCACGTCCTCGCCCGTGTGCAGCCGCGCCCGGTAGACCTGGGCGATCGACGCGGAGGCGATCGGGTTTGTGTCGAACTCGGCGAACACCTCGTTGGGCGGGGCGCCGATATCCTGCTCGAGCTGAGGGCCGATCTGCTCCCACGGCACCGGCACGACCTGGCTGTGGAGCTTCTGCAGCTCCTCAGTCCAGGCCGGGGACAGCAGGTCCGGCCGGCTCGCCAGGACCTGCCCGAACTTGATGAAGGTCGGGCCGAGCGCCTCGATCGCCCGGCGCAGGCGCTCGGGCTCGGACAGGCGGGTGACATCGACCCGGGGCCGCCGGCGCGGCAGCAGCGGCAGGTAGCGCAGCCCGAGACGGTCGACGACGCGGGTAACGCCGAAGCCGATCAGGATCGTCGCGATCTCCGACAGCCTCTGACGGTCGCGGGCGGCAACGAAGGCTGTCTTCAGCATGAACTGAGCGATCCGGTCGGACGGGATTGGGCGTCCGGACAGCACGAGCATAAGGACTTTTTTGCGGTCGCGAACCCCGGGAGGTCCCGGCGGCGACAATAGGGCCGGCGCCGGGGAGGTAAGCCCATAGCCGGCGTCAGGTCCCGTTCCTGATCGACGAACATCCAACCCAACCCCCTCATCCTGAGAGGGCGGCGCGCAGTGGCGCCCTCGAAGGAGCCCTCCAGGGATCGCGCGCAGACTGGAGGGCTCCTTCGAGGCTCGCTTCGCTCACGCCTCTGGATGAAGGGGGGGTGGACGAGCGCCGATAAAGCTTGAGGCAGCACCTGTCGTAGGCGGTGCCACTTCGCTGGCGATCTTGGTTTCCGCGTTGTTTTATCTAATTGTTTTGCGCCCGCACCCTCATCGCAAGCATTCCTAGAAAGCCGGCTCAAGACCGCTCGCGCGGTAGGCGGCGGCGGCCTCCTTCGTGGTCAGCCCGGCGAGGAAGCGTAGCGCGCCGTCCCGGTCGGCAGCGCCGCGCAGGATCGCGGCTGCGAAGGTGGTGATCGCCTGCACCGGCTCCGGGAACGGCCCGACCACCTCGATGCCCGGCACCACCATCAACTCGCTGACCTGCTGGACCGCTATGTCGGCCTCGCCCGAGACCAGTTTTTCCGCGGTAAAACCTTGCGGGATGATCGTGGCCCGGGCGTTCACCGCATCGGCCAAACCGAGCCGTGGCAGCAGGTCGGCGAAGTAGATCCCGCTGGCGCCGGTGCGCGAATAAGCGACAGAGCGCGCCGCAACGAGCGTGCGCTTGAGCGCCTCGACGCTGCCGATATCCGGATGCGCCGCCCCGGCCTTCACGGCGATACCGTAGCGGGAACGCGCCACATCGACCCGGGTCTCCGGCTCGACCTTTCCGGCGGCGATCAGCCGGTTCATGGCGTCCGAGAGCACGAACACCGCGTCGGCGGTCTCGCCGGCCTCCAGCGCCTTCATGATCACCGCGGTGGGCGCCCAGTCGATCGCCACCCGGCCGCCCGCCGCCGCGAAGGCGGGGACGACATGCGCGTCGAAGGCGCCCCGCACCACCAGGGCGCATTTCAGCCGCGTCGCGCGCTGCTCGTCCGCCATGCCGGCTCCCATCGCCTCGGGTTCTGTGCTCACCGAGCCGGCGGCTCAGTGCGGGAATAGTCGAGGGCGGTGAAGCCGCCGCCCTGGTAGCGCTCGATCACCGGGTTGCCGCTGGTCTTGCCTTCCAACGCCGGGGCGTAGGCATCGGCGCTGTCCTGCGGCGCCCAGCCGATCACGTCGCGACCGTCCCGGCGCCACCAGGTCATGCGGCTGTTGTTCGACGCGCCCCAGATCACCACCGAACCCTTCGGCCCGAGGCTCGGGGCCAGGGTGGCGCGGGTGATCAGCCGGGTCAGGTCGGCGTAGGACAGCCAGGTCGCCAGCATCCGGGCGTCGATGGGCTCCGGGAAGCAGGAGCCGATGCGCAGGAACACGCTCTCGACGCCGTGCTTGTCCCGGTACAGGCCGCCCATCAGCTCGCCATAGGCCTTGGACAGGCCGTAATAGCCGTCCGGGGCGAGGGCGCAGTCGTCGTCCAGCAACTCGGTCCGCTCGTGGAACCCGATCGCGTGGTTCGAGGAGGCGAAGACCATCCGGGCGCGCTCCCGCCGGGCCGCCTCGTAGGCGTGGTAGAGCCCGCGGATGTTGGGGCCGATCACGGTCTCGAACGGGTGCTCCACCGAGATCCCGCCGAAATGCAGGATCGTGCCGCAGCCCTCCGCCAGCCGCAGGATCGCCGGGCCGTCCTCCAGGTCAGCGAGCTGGAAGCGTGCCCCCTCGGGCAGCGGATCGGGGAAGGGCACCCGGTCGGTCAGGCGCAGTGTCCAGCCCTGCGCGCCGAGCGCCTTCGTGAGCACCCGCCCGAGGGCGCCGGACGCCCCGGTGAGCAAGACGGGTTTTTGCGGGATCGTGTCGGTCTGGGCGCTCATCGGGTTCGCTCCGGAATCGGGCGGGCTGGACGCTCCAATGTGACGCGGAGCGCGGCGTCGGTCATGCCGGTCTCCGGGTCAGCTTCGCCGCGGGACGCGGCGCAGGAAGTCCGGGTTGAGCTCGGACAGGCGGTTCACCCCGATCAGTGCCATGTCACGGTTGAGCTCCTCCTTGAGGATCCGCATGGCGTGCTCGACGCCCGCCGCCCCGCCGAGCGCGGCGCCGAACATGAACGGCCGGCCGAGCAGGACGAAGTCGGCGCCGAGGGCCAGCGCCTTCATCACGTCGGTGCCGCGGCGGATGCCGCTGTCGACGATGATCTTCAGGCTGCCCTTCCGAGCAGCGATCTCCGGCAGCACGTCGAGGGGCGCGATGGCGTAGTCGAGCTGGCGGCCGCCATGGGTGGACAGGATCACGCCATCGGCGCCGCAGCCCCGGGCGATCTCGACATCCTCGGGGGCGAGGAGCCCCTTCACCAGAAGGTTGCCGGACCAGCGCTTGCGGATCGCCTCCAGGTTTTTCCACGAGAGCTGGTCCCGGGCGATGGTGTTGCGCACCGCGCCCTGCGACATCATCGGTGGACCGCGCGTCGCCTCGGTGTTCTCGAAATGCGGTGCGCCGTGCTTCAGGAAGGTGCGGGCCACGGTGCCCAGCAGCCAGCGCGGGTGGGTCGCGCTCTGCCACGCAACCTTGGGCGTCACCTTGATCGGCATCGAGAAGCCGCTGCGGGTGTTGTGCTCGCGATTGCCGAGCGTCGGAGTGTCGGCGGTCACCACGAAGGTGCGGTAGCCGGTGGCCGCCACCCGGTCGAGCAGGCGGTCGATCCGGGTCTGGTCGCCGGGCAGGTAGCCCTGGAACCACGCCTGCGGGTTCTGCGCGTAAACGTCCTCCAGCTTGATCAGCGAGGAGGCGCTGAGGATCATCGGCAGGTTCATCCGCCGCGCCGCCTCGGCGAGCACGATATCGCCGCGATAGGCGATGAACGCGGCGCCGCCCAGCGGCCCGATTCCGAACGGCGCCGCGTAGGTGTGGCCGAACAGCTCGGTGGCCGTGTCGCGCCCGGACGTGTCGCGCATCAGCCGTGGCACCAGGGCGTAATCGGCATAGGCGCCGCGGCTATGGGCCAGCGCGGCCCCGGTTTCGGCGCCGCCGGCCACGTACTGGAAGATCATGTGCGGCAGCAGCCGGCGGGCGTGGCGCTCGAAATCGTCGAGCGCCAGCAGGTCGCGGAACCGGTAGGGCGTGACTGCGTCGCTGCGCTTGAGGCTGGTGACGAGGGCCTGCGAGCCGGCAATGCCCGGCGCCTCGGCATCGGCCTGTCCGACCGTGTCCGAGCCGCGCTCCGTCGCCCCCGGGCCGGGCGCCGGCTGATCGAACGTCGCCATCCGCTCCTCCCTGGATGTCACTGGGCGTGGAATTTACCGGGCCTGGATATCTCCGATGTTGAAAACGCTTACAACACTGACATTGACGAGCCGGACGCCACGACCGCGCCGCGCCACATCCCGGGAGACAGCATGGCCCCCCGCATCGTCCTCCTGCACGCGACGCCGGTCGCGATGGCTCCGATCCAGGCGGCCTTCGACGAGCGCTGGCCCGAGGCCGAGACGGTCAACCTGCTGGATGACGGGCTTTCCCTCGACCGGGCCAAGGAGCCGGGCGAAATCTCCGAGGGTATGATCGACCGATTCGTCCGGTTCGGGCGCTACGGCCACGACATGGGCGCCGACGGCATCCTGATCACCTGCTCGGCCTTCGGGCCGGCCATCGACCGGCTGAGCGAGACCGTGCCGGTGCCGGTGCTCAAGCCGAACGAGGCGATGTTCCGCGCCGCCATCGCTCAAGGACAGCGCATCGGCATGCTGGCGACCTTCGGCCCCTCGATCGGCACCATGACCGACGAGTTCGAGGAGTTCGTCGGCCAGTCGGGACGGCCCGCGACCCTGCGCACGATCCTGGTGGACGACGCCATGGCACGCCTGCGCGCCGGCGACGCCGAGACCCACAACCGGCTCATCGCCGCGCGGGCGCCGGAGCTCTCCGAGTGCGACGCGATCATGCTGGCGCATTTCTCGACCTCCCGGGCCGCCGAGGCGGTGCGCGCCACAATCGACGTCCCGGTCCTGACCGCGCCGCACGCGGCAGTGGACCGGATACGCGCCCTGATCGAGACGGCTGAGAGGGCCTAATCTATGAAGCTCGGTGCTTTCTCCGACCGCCTGAGCGGCCATTGCGGCTTCCTGTTCACGGAGCTGCCCCTGCCCGAGCGGTTCGCTGCCGCCGCCAAGGTCGGGTTCCGGGCGGTGGAGCATCCGAACCTGTTCGCGACCCCGGCCCGGGAGGTGGCGGGCTGGCTCGAGCGGGCCGGAGTGCCCCTGGTCCAGACCGGATTTCCGGCGGGCGACGCCGCGAAGGGCGAAAAGGGCTTCGCCGCCCTGCCGGACAAGGTCGCCTATTACCGCTCCACCATCGCGCCGACCCTGGACTACGTCGCGCAGCTGGGCTGCCGCATGGTCCACCCGATGGCCGGAATCCGCCCGGCCGGGGCCGAGCCCGCGCGGCTCTGGGACACCTATCTCGACAACCTCGCCTTCGCGGCCGACGCCGCCAAGGCCCGCGGCATGACCGTGATCGTGGAGCCGATCGGCCCAGGCTCCATCGCCGATTACGTGATCGACGATCCGCTCAATGCCGTGGAGGCGATCCGGGCGATCGACCGGGACAACGTCAAGCTGCTGTTCGACGCCTATCACTGCGTCTGCCTCGGCCACGACCCGGCGGCGCTGATCCGGGCGCACGCGCCGCTGATCGCCCATGTCCAGATCGCCGACGATCCGGGCCGGCACGAGCCCGGCACCGGCACCATCGCGTTCGAGCCGATCTTCAAGGCTCTGGAGGCGGTGGGCTATGCCGGCTTCATCGGCTGCGAATACCACCCGGCCGCCGGCACCGAAGCCGGCCTCGGCTGGATGCGGGCGGCCTCGGCCTAGGGTCGATCGCGACTGTCAGAACCGTGCCGCGACGCCGCCTAGGATGGTGCGCGGCTGGCCCGGGGTGGCGTAGCGGTTCTGGAAGGCGCGGTCGTAGTAGGTCTCGTCGAGCAGGTTGTCGACGTTGAGGTAGACCCGGACATCCGGCGTGATCTGATAATACGAGATCAGGTTCACCACCGTGTAGGCGGGCATCGTGAAGGTGGACAGGGCCGTTCCGGCGGCGCGCTGGCCGACGACGTTCAGCCCGCCCCCGAAGCCGAGCCCCTTCAAGGCGCCGCCCTGGATCTCGTAAACCGCCTGCACGGCGAGGCTGTTGGCCGGGACGTTGGCGAGCCGGGTCCCGACCGGAAGCGTGTTGTCCCGCGCCACCGCCGCATCGACATGGGTGTAGGTGCCGAACAGCCGAAAGCCCGGCGCCAGCTCGCCCGCCACGGTGAGATCGAAGCCGCGGCTCTGCACCACGCCGGCGGCGACGCTGAAGGCGGAATCGACCGGGTCCGTGGTCGGGACATTGGTGCGCCGGATGTCGAACACGGCCGCGGTGGCGTTAAGCCGCCCGTCGAGGAGGCCGACCTTCACGCCGGCCTCGTAGCCCTCGCCGCCCTCGAAGGCGAGGGGCTGGCCGCGCCGGTCCAATGCGGTGCTGGGCTTGAACGAGCGCGCGTAGTTTCCGTAGACCGAGACCGCGTCGGACAGGTCGTAGACGAGGCCGAAGCGCGGCAGCGCCTCCGTGCCGCGCAGGTTCGTGGTGCGGTTGGTGGGGTAGGGCGTCGAGTCCTGGCCGACATCCTCGACCCGGACCCCGATCAGGGCGTGCAACTGGGGCGTGATGTCGATCTGGTCCTGGACGTAGCCGGCGTAGCTTTCCGTGTGCTGCAGGAAGTTGGTGATGGTGGGCAGGCTCCTCGGCAGCGCCTGGCCGTAGCGGGGCGCCAGCAGGTCGAGCAGGAACGGGTAGGTCGCGGCGTTCGAACGGTCGAAGAGTTCCCGGTAGCGGTAACGGTCGTATTCGAGGCCGAGCAGCAGCGTGTGGTGCAGGAAGCCGGTCTCGAACTTGCCGGCCAGGTTGACCTGCAGATCGGTGTCGGACCAGGTGAGGTCGCGCCATTCGAGGTTCCGGCGCAGGGTGCGGCCGTCCGGCAGGAAGCCGTTGGCCGCCGCGCCGACGCCCCAGCTCTTCAAGGTCCCGCCGAGCACCTGGGCGCCGGCCGTGAGGACCCAATTTTGGTCGAACCGGTGCTCGATCCTCAGTTGGCCGAGGGCGTCCTGGACCACGCTCTGCGGCAGGCTGGGCTCGCTGAGGAAGCGAGAGCGCGGCACGTTGCGCAGCCGGCCCTGCAGGGGGACGATGCCGCGGTCGAAGGTCGTACCGGTGCTGACGAAGGCACCTTCCAGGGTGATGGTCGTGTCGGCGCTCGGCTTCCAGGCGATCACCGGCGCCACGTGGTAACGGTCGCCGCTGACGAAGTCGCGAAAACTGCCGTTCTCCTCGACCGCGCCGGTGATGCGGGCGAGCACCTGGCCGGTCTCGTCGAGCGCCCCGGTGGCGTCGAAGGTGCTGCGCTTGGCGCCGTAGCTATCGTATTGCGTGCCGATCGCCAGCGAGCGCTCGGCCAGGGGCTGCTTGGTGACGATGTTGAAGGTGCCGCCGGGATCGCCGCGGCCGTACAGGAAGGCCGACGGCCCCTTCAGCACCTCGATCCGCTCGATCGCCACGACATCCGGCGTGTTCGGGTAGCCGCGATTGATCGGGAAGCCGTTGCGATAGTAATCGAACACGGAGAAGCCGCGGATTGTTACTTCGGTCAGACCCAGGCCGCCGAAATTGTTGGAGCGGCCGACGCCTGCCAGGTCGAGGGCGGTGTCGATCCGCGTGGCTGCCGCGTCCTCCAGCACCTGCCGGGGTACCGGCACCACCGTCTGCGGGACCTCGCGCAGGGGCGTGTCGGTGCGGGTGGCGCTGACGCTCCGTGACGGGGCGTAGCCTTCCGAGGCTCGGGAGGCGCTGCCCTGGCCGGTGACCGAGAGCTCTTCCAGAACGACTTCGTGATTCGGATCGTGTGCAGGTTTCGCCCAGGCGCAATCCCAGTTGAGGAGTGCGGCATGTCCGACGATAAAGGCCAAAACGGTAGCCGCGAGTGTCGAATAAGAAGTATTCGATCCAAATAGAGGGGGATATTTCGCCACGTTCTCAGGCCACGCTACATCGAGGCCGCCGAGATGGTGGAGTGGGACCCATAGGGTCAAGCTTGCCGAGCGAAGCCCGCTCGGCGCAAAACTTGGAATGATTTCGATCTGACTGCGGATCAGCTTACGAAGACTCGAAGCTGCTCCACGGCACTGCCAGCCTGTTGCCGCCCGGCAACACCCTCGCCGGCTGATTCAGACCGGTCTCGCGGGTGCGGCTCCGCTACGCGGCCCCGAGCAACTGCGCCCGGCGTTCTAGCACCGCGGGCCAGACTTCCGGATTGACCAAGCGCGGCGGGGTCTCGCCCCGCAGGAGGCCGATGATCTGCTCGGCGCCCCAGGAGGCCACGTTGCGGCGGGCTTCATGGGTGACGCCGGCCGTGTGGTAGGTCGCGACCACGGTGTCGAACGTGAGCAGTGGGGAATCCAGGGGCGGCGGCTCCGGCGCCCAGACGTCGAGGCCGGCCCCGGCGAGATGGCCGGAGGCCAGGGCGTCGGCCAGGGCGGCTTCGTCGTGCACGCCGCCCCGGGCCGTGGTGATGAACAGCGCGCCGGGCTTCATCGCCGCGAAGGCTTTGGCGTCGAAGCTGCCGCGGGTCGTGGCGTCGAGCGGGCAGTGCAGGGAGACGATGTCGGATTCGGCGAGCAGGCGCGCCCGGTCCACCGGCTCGGCGCCGCGGGCCCGGATCTCGTCCGGATAGAGCAGCGGGTCGTAGGCCAGGACCCGCATGTCGAAGCCGCGGGCGAGCTTGGCGACCTCCCGGCCGGTATGGCCGATGCCGACGAGGCCCAGGGTCGCGCCGCCGATCTCGTGGCCCATCAGCGATTCCCGGGAGAAGCCGCGCTTGGTCCGCAGCAGCCGGTCCGAGACACAGATCTTGCGGGAGACTGCGAGCATCAGGCCGATGGCGAGTTCCGCCACCGAGCGGGCATTGCCGCCGACCTGGTTGACCACGGCGATTCCGGCCCGGGTGCAGGCGGCTGCATCCACCGTGTCGAAACCCGCCCCGCCCGAGGAGACTGCAAGCAGATTCGGGCATCCGGCCAGAAGCGCGTCGGTAACGTGCCAGCGGAGGGGCAGCTCGTCCCGGGCCGGCGAGACGTGGAAGACATGGGCCTGCGCCAGCAGGGCCTCGAGCGTCTCCGCCGGGCCCTGCAGGTCGCCGACCTGAAGGTCGATATCGGGCTCGGCCCTCAGCCGCGCGTCGAAGACCGGGTTGATCCAGAGATTGAACCGGCAGACGCGCTTGAGGGCCGCCACTCAAGTCAGCCCTTCACCACCGCGTCGATCGCATCGACCACGTGGTCGATGTTGTGGGTGTTGACCGCGGCCACGCAGATCCGGCCGGTCTCCAGGGCGTAGACCTCGTGCTCCTCGCGCAGGCGCGTGGCCTCCGCGGGGGTCAGGCCCGTGTAGGAGAACATGCCCTTCTGCGCCTTGATCGCGTCGAAGCCGCGCTCGGGATGGCGCTGCTGCAGGCTGTCGGCCATCCGCACCCGCATCGCGCGGATCCGCTCGCGCATCTCGCCGAGCTCCCGCTCCCAGTCGGCGCGCAGCTCCGGATCGGTCAGCACCATCTCGACGATGGCCGCGCCGTGGGTCAGCGGGTTCGAGTAGCTTGCCCGCACCAGCCGCTTGGCCAGGGCCTCGACCTTGGTCTTCATGGCCGGGTTCTCGGCCACGATCGTCAGTGCGCCGACGCGCTCGCCGTAGAGCGAGAACGACTTCGAGAACGACGAGGCGACCAGGAATTCCTGGCCGGATTCGGCGAACAGCCGCACCGGCGCGGCGTCCGCATCGAGGCCGTCGCCGAAACCCTGGTAGGCGATGTCGAGGAACGGGATCAGGCCGCGCTCGGCCAGCAGGGGCGCCAGGTCGCGCCACTCGTCGGGCGTCAGGTCGGCGCCGGTCGGGTTGTGGCAGCAGGCATGCAGCACCACGATCGAGCCCTTCGGCAGATCCTGGAGGTAGGCGCGCATCGCCGGGTAATCGACGCCGCCGGTCTCGGCCGAGAAATACGGATAGTCGACGACCGTGAAGCCGGCCTGGGTGAACAGCGCCTTGTGGTTCTCCCAGCTCGGGTTGCTCACCGCCACGGTGGCGCCGGGCTTCAGCCGGGCGAGCACGTCCGCGCCGGTCTTGAGCGCGCCGGTGCCGCCGATGCTCTGGAGCGTCGCGGTGCGGTTCTGCTTGAGGATCGGGGCGCCCTCGCCGAACAGCAGGGCCTGGACCGCGTCGCGGAACGGCTTGGTGCCCTCGATCGGCCGGTAGGTCTTCGGCAGGCCCTTCTCGATCCAGCGCTTCTCGGCGGTCTGCACGGCGCGCAGGCGCGGCACCTTGCCGTCGGCATCCGTGTAGACGCCGACCACGAGGTTGAGCTTTTTCGTGCTCGTATCGGCGTTGAAGGCCTCGAACAGGCGCATGATCGGGTCGAGCGGCGCGTCCTGGATGCCGGCGAACAGCGAGGTCATGATCGTCAATCGTCCCACAGGGGCTTCGATGCGGCGCGAGCGGGCGGTTCTCTTCAAAGTCGCGGGCCGGCCGACGCCCTTATTTCTCACATCGCGTCCGCCCGCCAGCGCTTCCGCGCGCGGCAGCATCCCGATCCGCTCAAGGATGACCAAGTTCTGAAACCGCGATGACGCGGATGCGCGCTTTCCGGCCGGCGCGCGCGACCCTAACGTGCGGGGATGAAGCACAGCCTCGCCCCGATCCTCGCCGGCCTCCTGTTCGTAACACCGGCCGCCGCGCAGGCGCCGGTGCGGATCGGCCTCTCGGCGCCGCTCTCGGGGCCGGATGCCGCCTTCGGGCAGGGGCTTCGGCAGGGCGCCGAGCAGGCGGTAGCCGATCTCAACCGGGCCGGCGGCGGACGGCCGAAATTCGCCCTCGTGCCGGTGGACGATGCCGGCGATGCCAAGCAGGCCCTCGCCGCCGCGAAAAAATTTGCGGCCGACGGGGTGCGGCTGGTGGTGGGACCGTTCGAATCCATCGCGGTCGCCGCCGCGGCCCCGGCCTACGAAGAAGCGGGCGCCGTGGTGGTCACGCCGGGGGCGACCTACACGCCGCTGACCAGCCGTGGCTCTTGGAACCTGTTCCGCCTGGCCCCGAGCGATGCCCAGCAGGGCCGGGCGGCGGGGGCCTATCTCGCCAAGGCCTTCCCCGGACGGCGCATCGCCATTCTGAACGACCGCTCGACTTTCGGCCGCGGGCTGGCCGAGGCGGTGTCGGCACGGCTCAAAGAGGCTGGCGCTCCAGAGGTGCTGTTCGACGGATTTGCGCGCGGAACCCGCGATCTCCCCGAACTCGTCGGCCGGCTGAAGGCGGCCCGGGTCGAGGCAGTGTATTTCGGCGGCCTCGCGCCAGAAGCGGCGACCCTGGTCCGCAGCTTACGCGAAGCGAATATCGGCGCCCCGCTGGTGACGAGCGACGGCATCCTCGACCCCGCCTTCACGGCGACCGGCACCCTCGGGGAGGGGACGGTGATGACGCTGCCGCCCGATCCGCCGCACCTGCCGGACCCGAAGGGCGGCAAGCCGCCGGCGCGCGGCCCCGAGGCCGAGAGCGTCGCGGCGTCGGGTTACGCGGCGGTGGAGCTGCTGGCCCAGGCCCTGGAGCGCGCCCGGGCGGCGGATCCGAAATCCGGCAAGGTCCCGGACGGCCGCAAGCTCGCCGACGCCCTGCGGAGTGCCCCGCCGCTGCGCACGGCGCTCGGCCCAGTGGGCTTCGACCCGCACGGTGACCGATCCGGCGGCACCGTCACCTTGCGGGTCTGGCGCCGGACGCCGGACGGGCGGCTCGATTACGCCGGCAACGAGGTCCAGGCGCCGTGAAGCCCGCTCAATCCTGTCCACGACTCAAGTCGCGCAGCAGCGCATGACTTGCAGCGGGATCGTGTGACGACTACATGCGGGCGGCGTCGCTCAGCAGGCGCGGACCGTCCGTCGGATCGGATCCGCGCCCTGCGGCGTTTCCCGAGCTTGATGACAGCCGTAGAAGTTTTGCCGGAACGCCTGCTGCCGGACGGTCCGACTGGAGAAGGTGCATGGCGAAAGAAGAATTGATGCAGTTCGACGGTCTCGTGATCGAGATCCTGCCGGACGCGCGCTACCGCGTGCAGCTCGACCAGGGCCACGAGATCGTGGCCTACACGGCCGGCAAGATGAAGAAGAACCGCATCAAGACGCTGGCGGGCGACCGGGTCACGGTCGAGATGTCGCCCTACGATCTGGAGAAGGGCCGCCTCGTGTTCCGGCACAAGGATGAGCGCTCCGCAGGCCCGCGGCCCCAGGTCCGGGGCGGCCAGTTCCGCCGCCGTTGAGGCCCGCGCGCGCGACCCAGGTCTCCTCGGTCGCGCCGGCCTATCTGCTCCTCACCCTCACGGCTTTGTTCTGGGCGGGGAACGCCGTCACCAGCCGCTGGGCGCCGGGCCATATCTCACCCCAGGTGATCACCACGTTGCGCTGGGCCGTGGCCTGCGCCGTGCTGGCGCCGTTCGCGGGGCACAGGCTCGCGGCGGAATGGCCGCGCCTGCGCCCGCACTGGCTGCGCATCCTGCTGATGGGCGGCCTCGGCTACACCGCTTTCAACTGCCTGTTCTACGCCGCCGGCGTCCATACCGGTGCGGTCAACCTGGCCCTGTTCCAGGGGGCGATCCCGGTCCTGGTGATCCTGCTCAACCGCCTGGCCTACCGGGTGCCGGTCACCCTCGGCCAGATGCTCGGCGTGGTTCTGACGCTGATCGGGGCCGGCCTCGCGGCGACCCACGGCGACTGGACGGTTCTGACACGTCTCGATTTCAACCGCGGCGACGTGCTCGTGTTCGGCGCCTGCCTGCTCTACGCGGGCTACACGATTGTCCTGCCGACGCGCCCGAAAGTCTCGGCCCTGGCGTTCTTCGCCGCCATGGCGATCGCCGCCTTCGTCACGTCGCTGCCGCCGCTCGCCGTCGAGTGGGCCACCGGGCACGCGGTCTGGCCGGGGCCGGAGGGCTGGGCGATGGTCGCCTTCGTCGGCCTCGGGCCGTCGCTGCTGGCGCAGCTGTTCTTCATGCGCGGCGTCGAACTGATCGGCCCGAACCGGGCCGGCCTGTTCGTTAATCTCGTGCCGATCTTCGGCGCGATCCTCGCCGTCCTGCTGGTCGGCGAGCCGTTCGGGGCGATTCAGGCAATCGCCCTGGCCCTGGTGCTCGGAGGGATCGCCTGTGCCGAGCGCCTCAAGCCGGCGCCGGCCGCTGAGGCGACCTCCGACGCTGCTTATTCGCAGACGCGCACGCGCCGGATGTAGACGTCGCCGTAGGGATCGACGGTGCGGCGGCGCTCGAAGTGGCAGACCGGACCGTAATCCTCTTCCACGTAAACCGGCGGCGGGGCGCGGTAGACCGGGCGGCCGGGATAGTAGCCGTTGTTGGCCGACGCGATGGCGCCGCCAACCGCGAGGCCACCGAGCACGCCAAGGGCGGCCGCGCCGCCGGCACCGATCCCGTCACGGGCCTGGGCGGCCGGCGCGAGGGTGGCGAGGCTCCCGACGATGAGGCTCGTCGCGAGAAGGTACTTCATGACATTCCCCCTGATGGGTGCGATTCGATCCGGGATAGCCTGACTACCACACCTCAGCTTTGGGGCGTTTGTTCGGCCGCACATCGCGACTTGACGTGGGGTGTTCCGACGCACCAAACCCCGGACATCAGCTTTAAGAGCGGAGGCCGGCATGGTGACACGGGGCTTCGTCGGGCGCAGGCAGCCGCCCGAGACCGGCGCGCGCATTCCGCCCGGCCAATATCTCACCGAGGATTTCCCGATCCTGCAGATCGGCCCCAACCCGACCGTCGATCTCGCCACCTGGCGGTTCACGCTGCGCGAGGGCTCGCGGCCGATCAAGGCGTGGAGCTGGGAGGAATTCGAGGCGCTGCCGCGCACCACCTGGCAGGGGGACATCCACTGCGTCACCAAGTGGTCGAAATTCGACACCGCCTGGGAGGGCGTGAGCTTCGACGATCTGCTGGCCGATGCCGGCATCGCGGCGCCGACCGCCTTCCTGCTGGCGGAATCCTTCGACGATTACACCACCAACGTGCCGGTGGCCGACCTCGTGAACGGCCGCGCCATGGTGGCGACCCGCTATGCCGGCCAGCCGATCCATCCGGACCATGGCGGCCCGGCGCGGCTGCTCGTGCCGCACCTCTACTTCTGGAAGAGCGCCAAATGGGTGAAGGGCCTGCGCTTCACCCAAACCGACACGGCTGGCTTCTGGGAGCTGCGCGGCTACCACATGTACGGGGATCCCTGGCGTGAGCAGCGCTACACCGGTGACTGAGCCGATCGTCTTCCGCTGGCATCAGGCCGAGATCACCGTGATCGCGCCCGTCACCCCGCAGGTGAAGAGCTTTCGGCTGCGTTGCGATCTGGCGAACGCCTACCGCCCGGGCCAACACGTCGATGTTCGGCTGACCGCCGAGGACGGCTACCAGGCCCAGCGCAGCTACTCGATCGCCTCTGCGCCGGACGGCAGCGGCACTCTTGAGCTGATGGTCGAGGCTTTGCCCGACGGCGAGGTCTCGGGCTGGTTCTCGCAGGCCGCCGAGATCGGCGACCGGGTCGAGCTGCGCGGGCCGATCGGCGGCTCGTTCTCCTGGGACGGCCCCGATGGCGGCCCGCTGCTGCTGGCGGCCGGAGGCTCCGGCGTGGTGCCGCTGCTGGCGATGCTGCGCCGGCGCGCGCAGGTCGCCCCGGAGATTCCGGCCGCTCTGATCTACTCCGCCCGCACCCGCTACGAGGCGATCGCGCTCCCCGAGCTGGAGCGCTTGGCCGACGACGGCACGGGCTTTTCCCTGCACCTCACCACCACCCGGGATGCCGGCGGCCGGCGGATCGACGCCGCCCTGGTGGCCGGCGCCCTGGCGCGGATCGGCCAACCCGAAAAGGTTTTCCTCTGCGGATCGAACCGCTTCGTCGGCGCCGCCTCGGACCTGCTCCTGGCGGCGGGCGTCCCGGCGGGGGTGATCCGCACCGAGCGGTTCGGCAGCTGATCAGGGGCTGAAGATCAGTACCAGGTAGACGAAGAACACCACGAGGTGCACCGCCCCCTCCAGCACGGTGGTGCGCAGGCCCGAGAAGGTCTGGGTGCTGAGGATCAGCGTCACGGCCAGCAGCGTCATCTCGGTGGGCTTCAGGCCGAGCACCACGGTCTGCCCGGTGAGCAAGCCGATGGTGAGGATCGCCGGCACGGTGAGGCCCACCGTCGAGGTGGCCGCGCCCAGGCACAGGTTGATCGCCCGCTGCAGTTCGTTGCGGGCGATGGCCTTGAGCGCCGAGATCGCCTCCGGGGTGAACACGATCGCGGCGATGAGCACGCCGCCGAGCGCGGAGGGCGCGCCGAGGGCCGCGATGCCGTGATCGAGGATCACCGCCAGGCTTTTGGCCAGCAGCACGATCGGCACGACGTTGGCGAGCAGCAGGATGACGTGCTTGGCGATCGCGCCGCCGGAGGTCCAACCCGCGCCGGCCTCGGCCTCCGCCTCCTCATCCGCATCCTGGAAAAAGTCGCTGTGGCGGGTGGTCTGGATCAGCAGGAACACGCCGTAGAGCGCCAGGGTGAAGACCGAGAAGGTCACCGCCTGGAGGGTGGTCAGGGTCCCGTCGGCGGTGGAGCTGGTGAAGTTCGGGATGATCAGCGCGATGGTGGTCAGCGGGATGATCACCGACAGGAAGGCCGAAGCCCCCTGCAGGTTGTAGCTCTGCTGGTGATGGCGCAGGCCGCCCACTAGGAGCCCGAGGCCGACCACGCCGTTCAGCACGATCATCAGCACGGCAAACATCGTGTCGCGGCCGAGCGTCGGTGCCTCCTTGGCCGAGAGCATCACGGCGGAGATCAGCGCCACCTCGATGATCACGATCGACAGGGTCAGGACCAGGGTGCCGAGCGGCTCGCCGAGCCGATGGGCGAGATCCTCCGCCTTGTGGACCACCCCGAAGGCCGACCAGACGATCACCGCGAGCAGCCACGCGAATAGGCCGCCCGCGAACCAGGGCTGCGACAGGTCGCCGAGCCAGGTCTTTCCGAACCACGCGAAGGCGAGAACCGTCGCCCACGCCACCGCCAGCCGCAGGGCTCCCGTCATGGTCTTGGTCGTCTCCGCTCGGATCGCCTTGCGGCGCCAATGCATAAAGTCAGGCCGTGTCTTACGTCAGACGATCGGCAAGGCCAGGGTTGCCGGAGCGCGACCGGCATTTTGACGTGGACGGCGCCCGCTCGCCCCGCCGGTGTGAGCCCGCGCAACCGGCCCATGCCGTGGCGGGAGTGGTCAGCCGGCTCGGTTGGCGCTACCATCCGGTGACCCGAATAAAGTCCGGTGCCTGATTCCGCCGCGCGATGGCGCGCTGCCGGGCGCGGCGCGGCCGTTGAGAGTTTCCGTAACTTGCCTTTCCCGATACTGCCCGCCCCCCTCGCGCGGGCCCTGTCCGAGCGCGGCTACGCCGATCCCACCCCGGTCCAGGCCGCGGTGCTGGAGGCGGCCGCCGGCGCCCGCGACCTCCTCGTCTCCGCCCAGACCGGCTCCGGCAAGACCGTGGCCTACGGTCTCGCCATGGCCAACATGCTCATCGGCCCGGAAGCGGGTGAGGCCGAGATGCTGCCACCCCCCGGCCGGCCGCTCGCCCTGGTGATCGCCCCGACCCGGGAGCTGGCGCTCCAGGTCCAGCGCGAGCTGCTCTGGCTCTATGCTCCGGCTGGCGGCCGCGTCACCGCCTGCGTCGGCGGCATGGATCCCCGCCGGGAGGCCCGGATGCTGGCCGACGGCACCCATATCGTGGTCGGCACCCCGGGCCGCCTGCGCGACCATCTCGAGCGCCGCAACCTCGACCCGACCGGCCTGCGCGCCGTGGTGCTCGACGAGGCCGACGAGATGCTCGATCTCGGCTTCCGCGAGGATATCGAGTTCATCCTCTCGGCCACCCCGCCGGAGCGGGCGACCTATCTGTTCTCCGCGACCCTGCCCAAGGCGATCGAGGCCCTGGCTGAGCGCTACCAGCGCAATGCCCTGCGGCTGGCGATCAAGGGCGAGAGCAAGGGCCACGCCGACATCGCTTACCGGGCGGTGCGGATCATGCCCCGGGAGACCGAGCACGTGGTGCTCAACCTCCTGCGCGAGGCCGATGCCCCGACCGCGATCGTCTTCTGCAACACCCGCAACGCCGTGCGCCATCTCCAGGCGAGCCTGACCGAGCGCGGCTTCTCGGTGGTCGCGCTCTCGGGTGAGCTCGGCCAGGGTGAGCGCAACGCCGCCCTCCAGGCGCTGCGCGACGGCCGCGCCCGGGTCTGCGTCGCCACGGACGTGGCCGCCCGCGGCATCGATCTGCCCTCGCTCAGCCTCGTGATCCACGCTGACCTGCCGCACGATGCCGAGGTGCTCCAGCACCGCAGTGGGCGTACCGGCCGCGCCGGTCGCAAGGGCACCTCGGTGCTGCTGATCCCGAATTCCCGGCGCCGCCGGGCCGAACAGATGTTCGCCATCGCCAAGGTCAGCCCGGACTGGTCCGGCCCGCCCTCGGCCGACGACATCCGGAAGCTCGACGGCGAGCGCATGCTCTCCGACCCGCTCTTCTCCGAGCCGCCGGCCGAGGAGGATGTCGCGCTGGCTGGCGCCCTGCTCGCCGGCAAGACCCCGGAAGAGCTCGCCGCCCTGCTGGCCCGGGTCTACCGCACCCGCCTGCCGGCCCCGGAGGAGGTCAGCGATCCGGGCGAGGGCCGCGCCCCCCGCGGCGTCAGCGAGCGCCCGCCCTACGACCCGATGAACCCCGAGCAGATCGCCGCCCTTGGGCCGGCGGTGTGGTTCCGACTCAATCTCGGCCGGCGCGACAATGCCGATCCGCGCCGCCTGCTGCCGATGCTCACCCGTCGCGGCGGCATCGGCCGTCAGGAGATCGGGGCGATCCGGATCTTCGATCGGGAGACCAAGTTCGAGATCCGCGGCAACGCCGCCGCGCGTTTTGCCGAGGCCTTCGCTCGCAACGGCTCGCCGGAGATCCAGGTCGAGGCGCTGGCGGGGGACGCGGCCCCGGCCGAGCGCAAGGGCAATCCGGGCGGTCCGAAGGGCTTTGCCAGCCCGCGCGCCGGCAAACACCAGCGGCACGCCGAGCGGTCCGGCCCCCGGCCCGACCACAAGCCGGGCCGGAACACCGGCCGCAGCTGATCTTTTTTGGGATCATCCCCGGGGGCATCTTTCCCCCGGGGGGGTAATCTCAAAAAACCTTTTTGACGGCGTCACCCAGTGCGTCGACGCTCTCCCTCAGCTTCCGTCCGGCAGGCGCCAGGGACGGGAGCTTGATGCCGAGCACTTCGGTTTCCTCGTCGGCCGGCTCCGCCTGCGCGACCGTCGCGGCGGCGGCGCCCGGTTTGGCGGCCTCCGCGGTCTTCCCGGCAGCGGGCGGCTTGCGCGCGGCCACGACCTTCCGAGCAGCCTTCTCGGGCGAAGTCGCGGCAGGCGTGGCGGGTACGGCGGCGACCGGCTTCGGCGCGGGTACTGCGGACGGCTCCACGACATCGCGGGCCCGAACGGTTTCCGAAGCGCGCGGCGGCTGCAAAGCGGCCGTGCGGGCTGGAGGCAGCGGCACCACGACCTGACGGGGCGCGGCGATCGGGTTCACCGGGATCGGCGTCGGGATCTTTTGGGTCGGCGCCTCGGGGACGGCCACGCTCTTCGCGGGCGGCGGCGGGGCGGCGGGCGCGGCCTTCGCCGGAGCGGGAACGGCCGGACTGGCAGCGGCCGGCGCTGCAACCGGCACGAACGCATCCGGCAGCACCGCCATGCGCAGGCTCGGCTTTTCCGGCTCGGCGGGTTTCGTCGCGACGGGCGCCGCCGGCGCGATCCCGGCGACGACAGGCAGGCCGTCCTTCAGCTCGGGCCAGTCCGCGGCGCGGCTCACCGGCGCGCGCTTGATCGGCGTGGGGGCTGCAAGGCCGGCCATCAGGGTCGAGGCGGCGACGCCGAAGCCCGCGAGGGCGCCCGCGCCGGCCAGCCCGATCAGGACGAGCCGCAGGCTGGGCTTGCGCGCGGGGGACGACTCCTGGAGCCGATGCGGTCTGGTATCGGACGGGTCCAGGGCGAGATCGATCATGGTCCGGGGTCTCTAGACACGATGCACGACGCGCGCGACCGGGCTCCCCATGACCGGCCGCCTCTCTCCGTTATTCGGAGATGGGTCGACTCTAGAGTCGATAGAGGAACCGCAATACGGCGCAAAGATGTCGGCTCGAATTGCGTGCCCGGCCAGTCGAGGATCGGCTATCCACAAGATAAGCCGAAGCCGCTTAAGAATCCGTCATCGGTTCCACCTCCGCGGGCCAGCTCGGCCGCCCTTTCGCGCCGGCCCGAGGCATGGACTTCGGCGATAGGCCCGCTATGCGTCTGCCCGTGGATACGACACCGACCCTGCTCCCGAAGCCCGCGGCGGCGCCGAACGGCCGCGGCGCCGGCTTTCGGCCCTGGTCCGAGTGGTCGACCCGGGCGCGGCTCGTCGCCGTGGTGCTGTTCATCGACGCGCTGGCGGCCCTGATCTCCTGTGGGGTGATCGTGCTCAACGCCCGCAATGCCGTGCGGGTCGAGACCCGCGCCTCGCTCGCCACCGTCGAGTCCCTGGTCGCCGACACGATCCGCCTGTCCGACACGGCCTCGCCTGATACCCTACTCCAGACCCTGGACTTGCGCTTCAAGGTCTTGCGTCACGTCCGAGTGGCGGTGCTCGAACCGGACGGCGATCAGGTCGGCAAGCCGATGCCCCCGCACAAGTCCGAGCGCGAGGCGCCGCGCTGGTTCGCCGACCTGATCATGCCGCCGATCGAGCGCCACACCCTGCCGATCGTGGTGAACGGCCAGACGCTCGGCACCGCGCAGATCACCACCCAGCCGATGGACGAGATCGACGAGATCTGGGGCTATGCAAGGGCGCTCTCGATGACCACCCTGGCGATCAACGCCGCGATGCTGATCGCCCTCTATCTCGCGCTGGGCCGCATCCTGGCGCCGCTGCAGCGGCTGGGCGACGGCCTGACGCAGCTGGAGCATCACGATTACACCGCGCGCCTAGACACGCCGGGCGCCCGCGAGCTGGCGGTGATCGCCGAGCGGTTCAACAAGGTCGCCGAGGCCTTGAGCGAGGTGCGCGGCGCCAACGGCCGGCTCAACCGCCAGCTGCTCACCGCCCAGGACGACGAGCGCCGCCGCACCGCGCTCGAACTGCACGACGAGTTCGGCCCCTGCCTGTTCGCCCTGGAGGCCAACGCCGCCTCCATCGCACGGATCGCCTCCGGCCCGGCCGAGCCTAGTCGCGAAAAGCTCGCCGCCCGGGCTGCCGAGATCAGCGCCATCGTCGGGCAGGTCCAGACCGTCAACCGGGAATTGCTGAACCGCCTGCGCCCTCACGGCCTCGGCCAGGCGCCGCTCGCCACCTGCCTCGACCTGCTGCTGCGCGGCTTCGGCCAGCGGCATCCCGGCACCACCTTCGTCGGAAAGTTCGACGGCCTGGCCCGGGGCTACGGCGACCTCGTGGACCTCACGGTGTTTCGCTGCGTGCAGGAGAGCGCCACCAACGCCGTGCGCCACGGCGGCGCCACCCGGGTCGAGGCCGAGGCCATGGAGGCGGACGGGAACCTTCGCGTCACGATCCGCGACGACGGCAGCGGAATCCCGCCCGAACACCGTACCGGGCTCGGTCTGTCGGGGATGCGCGAGCGTGTCGAGGCGCTGGATGGTACCTTCGCCCTTGACAATGACGGCCCCGGCGCAATCGTCCGGATCACGATCCCCGTTCCGCCGGAGCGGGGCGACGAGAACAACAACGCGCCGAGCGCATGAACGCCATCGCCTCCCAGATCGACGCCGCCGCCACACGTCTGCCGGTCCTCGTGATCGACGATCACCCGATTGTCCTCCAGGGCTGTCGACGGGTCCTTGAGGATTCCGGGGTCGAGACCATTGCGGAGGCGACCACGGTGGTCGGCGGCTACCGGATCTTCCACCGGCTGCGGCCGCCGGTGGTGATCTGCGACCTGACCTTCCAGGGCAGCGGCATGGCCGGGCTCGGCCTGATCCGCCGCATCCGCGCAGTCGCGCCGGAGACGCGCATCCTGGTCTTCAGCATGCACAACGACCCGGTGATCGTCGCGCGGGCGCTGGAGGCCGGGGCTCTGGGCTACGTGCTGAAGGACCACGCCTCGGCCGAGCTGTTCGAGGCGTTCGGCAAGGTCCGGATCGGCGAGGTCTATCTCGACCGCCGGCTCGCCACCGAGGTGGCGATGCTGCGCGCCGACGCCCGGCGCACCCCGGAATCCCAGCTCACCCCCCGCGAGCAGCAGATCCTGGCGCGGCTCGCGCAGGGCCGCTCCTACGGCGCCATCGCGGCCGACCTGTCGGTGAGCTACAAGACCGTCACCAATGCCTGCTCGCAGATGCGCCAGAAGCTCGGCGTGCGGACGCTCGCGGAGCTGATCCACGTGGCCGTCACGCACGCCCAGCGGCAGGGGTAGTTTGAGCGACCGGAGAGGGAAGTCCCTTTGACCGACGGTGACGGTGGCCCGAATGCCTTCTCGCAGGCGGCCTGGGTGCGCAACGCGGCGGCCTACGAGACCATCCGGACGATGCCGTTCAACGCGGAACTCGGCGCCGGCACGCTGCGGCAGGACAGGTTCCGCCACTACATCGTCCAGGACGCCCATTACCTCATCGGCTTCGGCCGGGCGCTGAGCCTCGCCGCCGCGAAGGCCCCGGACCCGGACGGGATCGTCCAGTTTTCCCGCGCCGCGCAGGACGCCATCGTGGTCGAGCGCGCGCTTCATGGCGGCTTCTTCCGCGATTACGGGATTGGCCCGGAGACGTTTGCGGGCACGCCGCTGACGCCCGCCTGCCACCACTACGTGTCCTACCTGCTCGCCGCGGCCTATGCCGAGCCGTTCGAGGTGCTGTGCGCGGCCCTGCTGCCGTGCTTCTGGATCTACAAGGCGGTGGGCGACGACATCTTCGCCCGGGCGGTCCCGGATAATCCCTACCGCGCCTGGATCGACACCTATGCCGGCGACGAGTTTGCCGCGGCGGTGTCCGGCATGATCGCCGCCACCGACCGGGCCGCTGAGCAGGCCTCGCCGAGTGCGCGTGCGCGCATGCACGACGCCTTCACGCAGGCGACGCGGCTCGAATGGCTGTTCTGGGACAGCGCCTACCGGGACGCGGCGTGGCCGCTGTGACCCGCCCGGCCGGGGCGTGACGCCGCCCGACCTCAGCCGAAGGGCCCTCATCGCGGCCGGCGTGGCCGCCGCCGCGTTCGGGCCGGTCCGCTCCGCGGCGGGCACCGAGCCGGGCCCGATCCCGCAGGACCGTCCGGTACGGATCGCCATGATCCTGTATCCGGGCATGACCGCCCTCGACGTGGTCGGCCCGCAGGCGCTGCTCGCCGGCCTCGCCCCCGGCAGCCTGTATTGCGTCTCAGAGGCCGAAGGTCCCGTCGCCAGCGATACGGGCCTGAGCCTCGTGGCGACGCACGCCTTCGCGGCCTGCCCGCCCGATCTCGATGTCCTGTTCGTCCCGGGCGGCGACGGCACGCCGGCGCAGATGCGCGATGCGGCGCTGCTCGCCTTCCTGCGTGACCGCGCCGCTCGTGCCACCTGGGTGACGAGCGTCTGCACCGGCTCGCTGATCCTCGGCGCAGCCGGTCTGCTGAGGGGCTACCGCGCCACCTCGCATTGGTGCGTGCGCGACGCGGTGCTGCCGCTGCTCGGCGCTACGCCGGTCGCCGAGCGCGTGGTGTTCGACCGCAACCGGGTCACGGGCGCCGGCATCTCGGCCGGGCTCGATCTGGCTTTGGCGCTCGCCGCCCGCCTGCGCGGCCCCGACTACGCCCGCACTGCGCAACTCGTCGCCGAATATGCCCCGGAGCCGCCCTTCCAGGCCGGGACCCCCGCACAGGCCGACCCGGCGATCGTCCGCGCGGCGGACGCGATCCTGGCGCCCCTGGTCGCGGGGGCGACCGCGGCGGCTAGATCCTGATCGATGCACCAATGCCACGCTTCACGTCCACGTGATGCGCCGTCCTTGACGGCGGGGCGCCCGGACCGAACTGTGCGGCAGGAACTCCCGGAGCCGACATGTCCCTGATCGCACGCCTGCGTGCCTACGCGACCGAGGCCCTCGGCGTCGGCGAGTCCGAGCCGGTGGACGACACCCATCTGGCCGCCACCGCGCTCCTGGTGCACGTGGCCAGGGTCGACGGCATCCTGGCGCCCGCTGAGAGCGAGCGCCTGTCCCGGATCGTGCAGGGCCGCTACGCCGAGGGACCGGACGCCGCCCGGGCGCTGATCGCGCGCGCCACCGCGGTGGATGCCGAGACCCGCGACCTCGCGAGCCTGGTCGAGATGATCCCGCACGAGGCCAACGCGGCCGAGCGCCAGGACCTCCTGACCATGGCCTGGTCGGTCGCCGCCGCGGACGGAAGCGTGGACGAGTTCGAAGAGGCGCTGGTCGAGCGTCTCGGCCGGCTGCTCGGCTTCGACGAGGCGGCGATCACCGCGGCCCGGCGAAGCGGGCAGCGCAGCGTCGGCGCCGTCTAGCGGCCGGACGATGATCGCGAGTCTCGCGCTGATCCTGCTCGCCCAGCTCCTGGGCGAGGTCCTGGCCCGCGGAGCCGGCGTCCCGATCCCGGGGCCGGTGATCGGCATGGGGCTGATGTTCGGCTTCCTGCTGCTGCGTGACAGCCGCCTCGGCCTGCCCCGCGTCCTGCCGAAGCCGCTCACCGACGGCAGCCTCGAGACCACGGCGCGGGGGCTCCTGATGAACCTGTCGCTGATGTTCGTGCCGGCCGGCGTCGGCGTCGTCGGCCGCCTCGACCTGCTCCGGGCGCAGGGGCTCAAGCTCGCCATCGTGCTGGTGGTCTCCACCGCCCTGTCACTACTGGTCACCGTCCTGGTGTTCCGTGCCGTGGCGTCCCGGGTCGAGCGGCGCCGGCCGGACGGGGAGGCCTGAGCCTTGTCCGGCGACTTCTCGCTCTGGGTCTATCTCGCCCGCACGCCGCTGCTGTGGCTGACGGTCACCCTGACCTCCTACGTCCTGGCCGACCGGATCGCCGTCGCCACCGGCCGCCACCCGATCGCCAACCCTGTGCTGATCACGGTGATCCTGGTCGGCACCGTCCTGGCGGTGACGGGCACGCCCTATCCGACCTATTTCGAGGGTGCGCAGTTCGTTCACTTCCTGCTCGGGCCGGCGACCGTGGTGCTGGCCATGCCCCTCTACGAGCGCCGGGCGACGGTCTTGCGTGCCCTGGTGCCGATGCTGGCAGCCCTGGTGGCCGGCGCGGCCACGACGCTCGCCGTCGTCATCGTGCTGGCGCGGCTCCTCGACATCCCGCAGCCGATCCTGATCTCGCTCGCGCCGAAATCCGTCACCTCGGGGGTGGCCATGGGCATCGCCGAAGCGCTGGGCGGCGACCCGACGCTCACCGCGATCCTGGTGATCCTCACCGGCATCATCGGGGCGATCCTAGTGACGCCGCTGATGAATCTCCTGCGGATCACCGACATGCGCGCCCGGGGCTTCGCGGCCGGCCTCGCCGCCCACGGCATCGGCACGGCCCGGGCCTTCCAGGTCAGCGAGACCGCCGGCACTTTCGCGGGCATCGCCATGGGGCTCAACGCCTTCCTGACCGCGATCCTGGCGCCCCTGGCCCTGCACCTGTTGTTCTGAGAACTCCGAACGAGGCGTCGACGCCCGGGGCAGGGGTAGATTGAGCGAGACTTCCAACTGGATGCCACGCAACGCGACCGCATCCAGGCCGTCTGCACGGCCTATAAATGAGCCCCGGCTTGGCCCGCGAAAGTACATCAAGCTTGGACCCATAAGTCGTCGCCAATCACGGTGTGAACGGCGACGACTTCGAGATATTCGACGGATCAGGACGCGATCCGAAAGGCTACCGCCCTTGGTGCTTCAGCCGCGGACGCTGTCAAGCCGCGCGGTCGGGCCTTAGCTCGGGCCGGTGGCTCCGGTCGCCGAGCCTGGGCTCGGCTGGGTTTGGCCGGCTCCAGTGGCTCCGGTGGTCGAGCTTGTGGTCGGTTGGGTCTGACTAGGTCCGGTTGCTCCGCTTGCCGAGCTCGGGCTCGCTTGGGTCTGGCCGGGCGTGCTGTCCGTATTTCCCGGGGAAGTGCCGGCCGCGCTGTGTTTGGCGTCCCACACAGGCAGTGCTGCCTTCGCAGCTGCCACCTCGGTCTTGCTGAATAAGCCGTCGACGTTCGCGGCAATGGCGTAGAGCGTTCCCCGGCCCAGCTTCAGCAAGCCAACCTTGTTGTTCCAATCGTCGGCCGAGCGGGGCGTATCCGAGGTTTCTCCAAGCCTGCGGTAGGCGTTATCGAGAAATTTTCGGGCCGTGGGACCATTTTCCCAATAATACTGGCCGTCCACAGGTACCGTTTCATCGGTGCCGCTTGTCGGGGGCTGGTTTGCCCCAGTGGCACCGGTGGTCGAGCCCGTGCTCGGCTGGGGCTGGCTCGGCCCTGTCGCTCCTGTCGATGATGCGGTGCTCGCCCGATCCTGAGTGGATGTGCTGGCTAAACTTACCGTCTCGGCGCGCGACTCGGATTGGCCGGACCCGGTGGATCTGGTAGCCGGGCGAGTATTGACGTCGGAATCCGACAATTGTGGTACATTGGCCCCCGCCGGTGGTGCGATAGTGACCGATACGACCGGCTCTTCCCAACCAGCGTTCAGGACTTCCCAAGTCTGTGCGCGCAAGTGCGACAGCGCGAAGAACGCATCCGCCGCGTGCGGCGACCAGCTGAGAGCCGATCTTGGGTCCGGTGATTGATTCAGCAGAGCGGGTATTGCCAAGTCAGTCTTCGGCGTATCATCTTTCTTCTTCTGAAAAGCCTGAAGGCTTGTTTCCAAGGTAGTTATTTTCGGATTTATAATGGACATGATAAACCTCGGCAGCTTGGAAAGGTGCAGTTTGGAGGTGTTTGTCTTTTGATGCTGGTAATTTGTTAAAAAAGTTCAGTTTGATTATCGATCGATTTAGTTTTTCTCGCATTAAGACGGCAATAGTGCGAGTATATCGCAAGCAGACTCTCGCTCTGATGACGAGACCTATAGGATAAAACGCTTATTGTCGGAAATCAAACGATAGTTATAGATAAATAATATTTAGAAATGCATTGCATTTGTTTGGCATTGAATTTGGTCAGAAAATATCGCGTGTCCAATTTCATGTCGTCGGTAATTTTTGCGCGTCAAAAAGCGGCTCCAAGCTTCGTTCCCCTGGGGCCCTGAAACCGCTTGTCCTGGGCTACTTCAATGCGTGACCGCGCGGCGCTTTGTAAGAATATAGGAGGCCGCTCTTCCGCTTCGCGCCGTGAAGAATTTGCAAGCAGTTTCGAATGGTCATGTCTCCGAAAAAATTGCAACGATTTCGGCAAGCGACAAGCTCGACGTGAGCCCCGGGCTCTCGACCCCAAATAGGTGGACGAGGCCGGGCAGCCCGTGCTCGGACGGGCCGTCGATCCAAAAGTCCATCGTCGATCCGCGGTGCCGGATAGTTCCGCCGCGAGAAGGCCGGCTTGCCGGTGCAGCCGAAGTAGTTGCCCCGGGCCAGACGCACGACGTGCACGCGCTCGGCCGGGTAACCCTCCATACGGGCCGCCAGTGCGGGCGCGCCGAAGCTCGCGGCCACGATTACAGCGTCGAAGGCCATCTCCCCCGGCTCGCTGCCGCCGACGGCCGCGTGCCACTGGCCGTCCCGGCGGGACAGGCGCTCCACCGGCGTGCGCAGCGCCAGCGCGCCGCCGTGATCCTCGATCTCGCCCTGCCGCCGGATCGCCGCGATCTTGTCCGCTTCCGCATCCTAGCCGGCGACGACCAGCTTGCCGCAGGCGCAATGCGGGACGCTGTAATTCGCTCAGAAGTTGTACAACTTGTCGGCGCCATCCCCGCAATGGCGGGCGCGCGCGGAACCGGACGGGTCGTACATGCCGCCATAAATTACCTCGGAGCTGCGAGCCGAGACGCCGGTCCCGAACGCCGCCTCGGACTCCGCCACAATCACGGCATGCCCGCGGAGCGCGAAAGCCCACCCAACGGACAAGCCGACGACACCGGTACCGACGACCAGCACCTCCATGCGCACCTCTCCCGGCTCCCAGCCCTGCAGGGCTGGTGAGTCCGCAATACCGCACCCGAGCTGCCCCTTAGGACCGCCTGTTAATTCGACATTGACCTGAATTATCAATTCTAAGTAGAAACAGCCGCGCAATAGATGCGCGCGGTGGTTGTAAGAGTGCCGAGCCGGCGCATAATGCCATCACGCGCTGCCGGAGGGCGGGCCGGAATTCTATTCCGGCCTTCACCACCGGAAGCCGACAGAACTGCCCTCTATCGACCCGACAAAGCCGCATCTTCCGACTGGAAACCTTAGGAGATGACAATGCTGACGACCTCTCCGAGCGTCGAACTCGCCGCCAAGATCCTAAGCGCCTACGTCACCAAGAACAGCGTGCCGGCCGCCGTTCTCCCGAGCCTTCTGTCCGAGGTTCACCGCTCGATCACGGCGCTCGACGTGCCGACGGAGCGGCAGGTCCAGCGGCCCACCGAAGCGCAGATCCGCGCGTCGATCCGGCCGGACACGATCATGAGCTTCGAGGACGGCAAGTCCTACAAGGCTCTGCGCCGGCACCTGACCCTGCGCGGCCTGACCCCCGAGGCGTACAAGGCCAAGTGGGGCCTGCCGGTGGATTATCCGCTGGTCTCGGCGGCCTACAGCGCCCGGCGCTCGAAGATCTCGCGGGAGATCGGGCTCGGCCAGAAGCTGCGGATGCAGCAGGCGGCGGAGTAGAAGCGATCCGAATTTCGTATAGCAGGACCGGTCGTGCCCGTCACGGCCGGTCCTCTGCCGTCGCGATCTCCTGGATTAGCAGGGCCACGAGGCCGGACCAGCCGGTCTGGTGCGAGGCGCCAACACCGCGGCCGGTATCGCCGTGATAATATTCGTAGAACAGCATCAGGTCCCGGAAATGCGGGTCCTCCTGCTCGATCCGGCTGTCGCCGTAGACCGGCCTGTGCCCGTCCGGGCCGCGGGTCGAGAGCCCGATAAGCCGCCGTGACAGCGAGTCCGCGATCTCCCGCAGCGAGTAGGTCCGTCCCGAGCCGGTCGGCGCTTCCACACGGAAATCCGGGCCGTAATAGGCGAAGAACTGGTTCAGCGCGGCGATCAGCAGGTAATTGACGGGCATCCAGACCGGCCCGCGCCAGTTGGAATTGCCGCCGAACAGGCGTGAGCGCGATTCCGCCGGTTCGTAGGCGAGGCCGAGGTCCCGCCCATCCCACGGGAAGCAGAACGGCTGGTCGGCGTAGCTGCGCGAGACCGCCCGCAGCCCGTGCTCGGACAGGAACTCCGCCGGGTCGAGGGCCCGGTGCAGCAGCGCCTTCAGCCGGTGGCCGCGCAGCAGCGACAGCAGGACAGTCAGGCCCTCGCCGGGCACGGCCCAGCGCGAGACCAGGGCGGAGAGGTCCGGGCGGTTTTCCAGGAAGAACCGCATCCGCTTCCGGAGCGCGGGCAGCTTGTCCAGATCATGCGCGCTGATCGTCGTGACCGCGAGGATCGGGATCAGCCCGACCATGGTCCGCACCCGGATCGGCAGGCGGTTGCCGTCGCGGGTCTCGATCACGTCGTAGAAGAAGCCGTCCGCCTCGTCCCAGACGCCGTCGCCGGTGGCCGCCGCGATGAGCAGGAAATGCTCGAAGAACTTTTCCGCCATGTCCTCGTAGGTCGGATCCTGGAGCGCCAACTCGATGGCGATGCGCATCAGGTTGAGCGCGTAGGCCGCCATCCAGGCTGTCGCGTCGGACTGGGTGAGGGTGGCGCCATCGCCGACCGGCTTCGAGCGGTCGAAGATGCCGATATTGTCGAGCCCGAGGAAGCCGCCCTGGAACAGATTGCGGTCGGCGGAATCCTTGCGGTTCACCCACCAGGTGAAGTTCAGGGTCAGCTTGTTGAAGATGCGCTTGAGGAAGACATGGTCGGGCGTGCCGGTGAGCGCCCGGTCCAGCTCGAACACCCGCCAGGCGGCGAGCCCGTGGATCGGCGGGTTGGCGTCCCCGAACCCCCATTCGTAGGCCGGCAGCGCCGCGTTCGGGTGGGCGTAGGCCTCGTCCACCAGGAGCAGCAGCTGGTTCTTGGCGAAGTCCGGATCGATCAGCGCGAACACGATCGCCTGGAGGGCGAGGTCCCAGGACGCGAACCAGGGATATTCCCAGGCATCCGGCATCGAGATGATGTCGTTGGCGCGCAGATGCGCCCAGTCGGCGTTGCGGCCGTGCCGGCGGGCGGGGGAGGGGGCCGGCTGGGCCGGATCGCCGGCCAGCCACTCGCGCACGTCGTAATGATAGAGCTGCTTCGACCACAGCATCCCGGCCAAAGCCTGCCGCTGGACGAGCCGCATCTCCGGATCGGCGATCGACGCCTGCAGTGCGCCGTAGAACGCGTCCGTCTCGTCCGCCCGGGTCGCGAATACGGCGTCGAAATCCGCGAAGGGCTCGCCTGGGCTGGTTTCGGGGCGCAGGCGCAACCGCAGGGTGCGGCACTCGCCGGGGCCGAGATGCAGGTCGTAGCGGGCCGCGCATTTCGTGCCGGAGAGGTGGTTGGCCGCCCCGGCCTCGCCCTGGACGACGCGCCGGTCGATCCCGTCCTTGTAGAAGCCGGCCTCCGGGCCGCTGCCGAACAGCCGGTGGGTGTTGGTCTCGTTCTCGGTGAACAGCAGCTCGTCCGCGCCCTCGGCGAAGAAGCGCATCGGCGCCACGCTCGGGTGGCGCGCCCAGACCGACCCGTCCGATCCGGCGGACAGCTCCGGCTTCTCGGTGCCGGCCTTCCAGGACCAGAGGTTCCGGGCCCAGAGCTGCGGCAGCAGGGTGAGGTCGGCGGGCTCGGGGCCGCGATTGGTGACGGTGACCCGCATCAGCACGTCGTCGGGGCCGGCCTTGGCGTAGGCGATCTCGACATCGAAGTAGCGGCCCTCGTCGAACAGGCCGGTGTCGAGCAGCTCGAATTCCGGGTCGTCGAGGCCGCGCCGGCCATTCTCCTCGACCAGGCGCTGATAGGGGAACGCGCCCTGCGGGTATTTGTAGAGCATCCGCATGAAGGCGTGGGTCGGGACGCCGTCGAGATAGTAGTACAGCTCCTTCACATCCTCGCCGTGGTTGCCCTCGGCGTTGGTGAGGCCGAACAGGCGCTCCTTCAGGATCGGGTCGCGGCCGTTCCACAGGGCGAGCGCCAGGCACCAGTTCAGGTGCCGGTCGCCGAAGCCGCCGATCCCGTCCTCGCCCCAGCGATAGGCCCGGGACCGGGCGTGGTCGTGGGGCAGGGCATCCCAGGCCTCGCCATCGGCGCTGTAATCCTCCCGCACCGTGCCCCATTGCCGGTCGCTCAGATACGGCCCCCAGCGCCGCCAGGCCGGATCGGTCCGCGCCTGCACGAGCCGCTGCCCCTCAGCGGTCTCGAAGAGGCCCGGGACGCCGTTCGGCTTGGTCATCGGCTCGCTGTCCCGGCTCGGTGTCTGACGTCCTGACCGGATATTGCCGCGGTTCGGCGGGAAGAAGTCAATTGGGGGCGCGGCGGCACCGGTGGCGCTCACATATCCTACAAGCGGCCTCTGGCGGCCGCAGGATCACCCACCCTGTCATTCCGGGGCGCCGAAGGCGAGCCCGGAATCCAGAAACGCCGACGGCGCAAAATCTTGCTGAACCTGCGTTTCTAGATTCCGGGCTCCGCTTCGCGGCCCCGGAATGACAGGGTGGAGGCTTGGGCGGCGGCGCAGGTTCTGGACCGTTGGGAGAAGCCCATGTCTCGATGCGGTGTTCTGGAAGCCTGTATGACCGCGTGATCGCAGTCGCAGGACGCTTCCCATCGACTAGATCCCACCCACACCTTCATCCTGAGGTGCTGCGCAGCAGCCTCGAAGGAGACCTCCGGGGACTGCGTGGCTGGCTGAAGGGCTCCTTCGAGGCCTCCGCTTCGCTCCGTCGCCTTAGGATGAGGGGGGTGGGTGGGATAGACGCGTCAAACAGGTTCCGCGTGACCGCATTGAGCGCCGTCAGCCAACGGAAGCAATGCGCAACCCGTCCGGCCCGGCATCGACCGTCAGCGCCCGGTAATCCGGGATCGTCGCGTGCCGCGTCTCGATCGGCGCGTGGTGGGTGGCGGTGACAACCACGACACTGGCGCCCGCCGCCTCGCCGGCCCGGATGCCGGCCGGGGCATCCTCGAACACCAGGCAATCCGCGGCCGCGACGCCCAGGCGCTCGGCGCCCAGCAGAAAACAATCCGGCGCGGGCTTGCCCTGATCGATATCCTCGGCGGCGACGAGCACGGCCGGGACCGGCATGGCGGCGGCCTCCAGGCGGCGCAGGGCGAGCTCCCGGGGCGCCGAGGTGACGATCGCCCAGCGCTCGGGCGGCAGCGCCTGCAGGAATGCCCGGGCGCCCGGGATCTCGGCGATGTCGCCGACATCCTCGATTTCCGCCCGCGTGATCGAAGCGGCCTCGGCCTCGGGATCGACGCCGGGCAAGCCGAGGCGGCGGATCGTGTCCACCGAGCGGATTCCGTGGATCGTCGGCAGGAACCGCGCCACGTCGAGGCCGTGGCCTTGCGCCCAGCGCGTCCAGGCCCGCTCCGCCGAGGCGATCGAGCTGATGATCGTGCCGTCCATGTCGAACAGCAAGGCGGCGAAGCGGCGCGTCGAGAGCGTGTCGAGACTCATGCCCGAGGGCTACGCGGGCCGGGGCGGGCGGACAACCGCGCCGCACGCACGGCCGCTGCCCGCCCGGTCGCCGTTGACCGGCCTCAGGACTCCTTGGTCTCGGAGCCGGGCGCCTGCCGGTTGGCCGCGTGGTCCTGGTACTGCTCGGTCTGGACCGCCTTGCCGTCGAGCCCGCGCTCGTCGCTGTGGCGGGACTTGTCCCGGTTGCTCAGGACCTCGTTCTCGCCGAGCACGCCGTCCGGCAGGTCGGTCATGCCGCCGCTGCCGGAGCCCTTGCCGTGACCGCCCGGGCCCATGTGGTGCTTGTCGGCCTTCGCCATGTCGCGCTCCTCATTATCCTGGGGGTGTGGACGCCGGGAGATGGAGTCCGCGATCCGCAGGACAAGGCGGGGCCCGGCCGCCCCGTGGCCGCAGGGGCGAGCGCTTCACGGGCCGACGCCGATGGTGTAGCGCGGAGATAATCCTGGGCCGGATCCGGTCCTGCACGCGCGAAAACCCGTATCAGACCCATGCCGAGCCGCATCGACGCTACCTTCGCCCGCGCCCGCGCGGAGAACCGGGCCGTCCTCGTCACCTACGTGATGGCGGGCGACCCCGACCCGGAGACCTCCCTGGAGGTGCTGAAGGCGCTGCCCGGCGCCGGCGCCGACATCCTGGAATTCGGCCTGCCTTTCACCGACCCGATGGCGGACGGTCCGGCGATCCAGGCCGCGGGCCTGCGCGCCCTCAAGGCCGGCCAGGGCGTGGCCGGAACCCTCGACCTCGTGCGCCGCTTCCGCGCCGAGAACGACGGCACCCCGATCGTGCTGATGGGCTATTTCAACCCGATCCACACCTACGGGGTCGAGCGGTTCCTGGACGACGCAGTGGCCGCCGGGGTCGACGGGCTGATCGTGGTCGACCTGCCGCCGGAAGAGGATTCCGAGCTGTGCCTGCCGGCGCTCGCCAAGGGGCTCGCCTTCATCCGGCTCGCCACGCCGACCACCGACGAGCGGCGCCTCCCGGCCGTGCTCGCGAACACCGCCGGCTTCGTCTACTACGTGTCGATCACCGGGATCACCGGCACGGCGACGCCGGATTTCGGCAAGGTCTCCGAGGCAGTCGCCCGCATCCGCCGCCACACCGACCTGCCCGTGGTGGTGGGCTTCGGGGTGAAGACGGGCGCCCACGCGGCGGCGATCGCCAAGGGCGCCGACGGCGTCGTGGTCGGCTCGGCGCTGGTGGACACCCTGGTCCGCTCGCTGGATTCCGAGGGGCGGCCGCAGCCCGGCACCGTCCCGGCCGTGGCGGAGCTGGTGCGGGAGCTGGCCTCCGGCGTCCGCGCGGGCGGCGTGGGCCGGGCGGCCTGAGCCAGGGTTTCCGACGCCCCCTGGCGCTGGGGGATCCACCACCTGATATCAGCGCGAGCTTGAAGCGAACGGACGCGAGTCGATGGTCGAACCGATGAACTGGATTTCGGAGGTGGTGCGCCCCCGGATCAAGACCCTGTTCAAGCGCGAGACGCCGGAGAACCTCTGGGTCAAGTGCCCGGATACCGGCCAGATGGTGTTCCACAAGGAGGTGGAGGCCAATCACTGGGTGATCCCCGGCTCCGAGCATCACCTCAAGATGAGCGCCGCCGCGCGTCTCAAGATGATGTTCGACGAGGGCACCTGGATCGACGTGGCGCTGCCCGAGGTCGCCGTCGACCCGCTGAAGTTCCGCGACGAGAAGCGCTACGTCGACCGCCTGAAGGAGGCCCGCGCCAAGACCGGCCTGCAGGACGCGTTCAAGATCGGCTTCGGCCGGGTCGGCGGCCTGCCCATGACCCTGGCGGCACAGGAATTCGGCTTCATGGCCGGCTCGCTGGGCATGGCGGCGGGCGAGGCCTTCGTGCGCGGCGCCGAGACGGCGCTGGAGAAGCGCACCCCCTACGTGCTGTTCTCGGCCTCCGGCGGCGCCCGCATGCAGGAGGGCATCCTGTCCCTGATGCAGATGCCCCGGACCACCGTGGCGGTGCGCCGGCTCAACGCCGCGCGCCTGCCCTACATCGTGGTGCTGACCAACCCGACCACGGGCGGCGTCACCGCCTCCTACGCGATGCTCGGCGACGTGCATCTGGCCGAGCCGGGCGCGCTGATCTGCTTCGCCGGCCCCCGGGTGATCGAGCAGACCATCCGCGAAAAGCTGCCGGACGGGTTCCAGCGGGCGGAGTACCTGCGCGAGCACGGCATGGTCGATCAGGTGGTCCACCGGCACGCCCTGAAGGAGACGATCACCCGGCTCTGCGGCCTGCTAACCAACGCCGCCACGGCCGAGGCGCCGGGTCCCGCCCAGGCCGCGGCCTAAGCCCGGCGCATGGCCTCCTCCGACGCCCTCATGGCGCGATTCCTCGCGCTCCATCCGCGCACCATCGACCTGTCGCTGGGCCGGATCGAGCGGCTGCTGTCCCGGCTGAACCACCCGGAGCGGCGCCTGCCGCCGGTGATCCACGTCGCCGGGACCAACGGCAAGGGATCGACCATCGCGTTCATGCGGGCGATCCTCGAAGCCGGGGGCCTGGCCGCGCATGTCTACACCTCGCCGCATCTCGTTCGGTTCCACGAGCGGATCCGGCTCGGCGGGATCGGCGGCGGCCAGTTCGTGGACGAGGACCGGCTGGCCGACGCGTTCTCGCGCTGCGAGGCTGCCAATGCCGGCGAGCCAATCACCATGTTCGAGATCACCACGGCGGCGGCGTTGCTGCTGTTCTCGGCGAGCCCGGCCGACGTGCTGCTCCTTGAGGTCGGGTTGGGCGGACGCCTCGACGCCACCAACGTCATCGCCCAGCCGGCCTGCGCGGTCGTGACCCCGATCGGGCGCGACCATGCCGAGTATCTCGGCGACACGGTCGAGTCGGTGGCTGCCGAGAAGGCCGGGATCTTCAAGCGCGGCTGCCCGGCTGTGATCGCCGCGCAGGACTACGCCGAGGCCGATGCCGTGCTGTGCCGGCACGCCGAAGCCGTGGGAGCGGGGCCGATCCTGGTCGGCAACCAGGATTTCTCCGTCCATGAAGAGCGCGGCCGCATGGTCTACCAGGACGAGACCGACCTGTTCGACCTGCCCCGGCCGCGGCTCGCCGGGCGCCACCAGCTGGTCAATGCCGGCACCGCGATCACGGCTTTGCGGGCGGCCGGTTTCGGCGATATCGGCAACGCCGCCTTGGAGCGGGGTCTCACCGAGGTCGACTGGCCCGGGCGGTTGCAGCGGCTCGGCCGCGGGCGGCTCGCGGCGCAGCTCGATCCCGGCGCCGAGCTGTGGCTCGACGGCGGCCACAATATCGACGGCGGCCGGATTCTCGCCGCCGCCATGGCCGATCTCGGCGAGCGCAGCGACGTGCCTCTGGTACTGATCGTCGGCCTGCTCAGCACGAAGGACGCCGATGGCTTCCTGCGCAACTTCGTCGGCCTGGCCCGGGCGCTGATCGCGGTCCCGATCACCACCTCCATGGCCGCCCGGCCGGCCGAGGAGGTGGCGCGGATCGGTGAGAGCGTCGGTCTCTCGACCCGGACCGCCCCGAGCATCGAGGCCGCGCTCGGTCAGGTGAAGGACATCGCCTTCGAGCAGCCGCCGCGGATCCTGATCTGCGGCTCGCTCTACCTCGCCGGTCTGGTGCTGGCCGCCAACGACACGCCGCCCGTCTAAGTCGCGTCAAGCCGCTGTCTTCGGCACTGGCTTGTCTTGAACTATTTGGTTAGCCGCCCGCTAATCGCCGTTGATTCGCCGCATTCGACCGCGCGAAATGCCGCGAACGGCCACGCTTTCCCCGTGCTGTGGCAGCGAAGCTACATCCCCCGCAGGTCCGATCCCATAGCTTGGGCGTCGATCGGGCTTGTGCTGGGGATCACTGGAATGAAGACGCTTCTCACCTCTCTCGCGGCGTTCACGGCGCTCACCGCCGCCGCTACCGCTGCCGACCTGCCGCGCCGCGCGGCGCCGCCGCCGGTGTTCACCCCCGTCCCGGTGTTCACCTGGACCGGCTTCTACTTCGGTATCAACGCCGGCTACGCGTTCGACGCCAGCGACACCGACAGCAACCGCGGCTTCGTGCAGACCGCCGGCAGCCCGGCCGTTCTCGGCGCCAACGGCCTCGTGCCGTACCGCGCCCTGGCGCCGCTCGGCTCGTCGCTGATTTACAACCGGAACAACCGCGAAGGCTTCTCCGGCGGTGGTCAGATCGGCTACAACTACCAGTTCACCCCGGGCTCGGGCGTCGTGATCGGCTTCGAGGCCGACGCGCAGTACCTCGATTTCGGCGGCCGTCCGCGCTACGCCACGAACGCCGCCGCCATCAACCCGGGCTTCATCCCGGTCAACGGCACCCTGAACACGCTGGACTTCTTCGGCACCGTGCGCGGCCGTCTCGGCTACGCCTTCGACAAGACCCTCGTGTACGCCACCGGCGGTTTCGCTTACGCCACCGGCGACCAGGGCACCCAGGGCGTCGCCTTCCAGAACTTCGCTGGCCGTCGCGATGACTTCAAGACCGGCTACACGGTCGGCGGCGGCGCCGAGTTCGCGCTCCCCACCGACTCGTTCCTGAACTTCTTCCGCTCGTCGGCCGTGACGTTCAAGGTCGAAGGTCTGTACGTGAGCCTGGACCGCAACCGCACCGGCCTGCCGCTGGTCGGCGCCGCCCTCAACACCGGCGCCGTCCTGCCGGTCTACGCCGTCACCGGCAACACCAGCCGCAACACGAACGACTTCGCCGTCGTCCGCGCCGGCCTGAACTACAAGTTCGGCTCGTACTAAGACCACTGCCTAGGCTCCCGGTCACCGGGAGCCCCCCTCCGTAGCTGAAGGTGCGGAGGGGAGTTGAGGTGCCAAGATCGAACACAGGATCCCGGGCTCGCGCCCGGGATCTTTTTTTGTCTAAATTCGCCCCGGCACCGGATCGATCGAATATCAGATCCTTCTCAGTCACAGGAGGCAAGATCGAAATCCTCATGGTTTTAGATCTTGCCATGAATGTTTAGATTTATCGGAAAACGACTTTCTATGCGGGCTTTTTTCTATTGTGATCTGCGCTTTGACTTTTGACGTATTTATCTCAATGCTTATAAATTTATCCGGCGTGCACCGAATCGGAGGCCGGCATGACGTTCAGGACAAGCCTGGGCAATCAACTCGCGATCGCGACCGGCGGCGCGGTGGCGCTCGTCATCCTCGGCTTGCTGGTGATCTCCGGATGGAATGCCGACGCGCGCATCCGGGCGGATGTCACGGCTCAGGCGACGGAACAGGCCTCCGGTTTCGCCGGACGGGTCTCGACCGAGATCGCCGAGCCCATCTCCGCGGCCGTCAGCATGACGGCCGGCCTCTCGGCCCTGATCGAGACCCGCTCGGCGAAGCGTTCGGACATCATCGCCGTCACCCGATCCGTGCTGCAGAGCTATCCGGTCGTCTTCGGCGCCTGGGCCGCCGAGTCGATCGACCGGCGCCTCGGGACGAAGGTCGCGGGGGACGAGGCGGCCAACAAGGCCGGCTTGTTCACGCCGTACTGGACCAAGACGACGGCGGATTCGACCGAGTTCGCCACCTTCGAGATCGATCCGAAGCAGCTCTGGTATGCCGTGCCGATCGCGACGGGGAAGAGCCTCCTCACCGAGCCGTATCGGAGCACCAAGGGCGATCTGATCACCTCCATCTCGGTGCCGCTCCGGTCGGAGGGCGCCATCGTCGGCGTCGCAGACCTCGATATCAAGCTCAGCCGGCTACAAGAGATGTTCAGCAGCTTTCACCCGTTCGGCAGCGGCCGGGTGACGCTGCTGTCGGGCGCCGGCAACTGGCTCGTTCCGCCGAGCCAGGATCTCGAGACCAAGGCCTATGACGGCGCCGGCGCGAGCGAGCTGAAGGCCGCCCTCGCGGACGGACGGATGCGCGTGGTCACCGACGGGCTCGGCGGCGCATTGCGGCTGATCTACCCGTTCACCGTGCCGAACATGAACACGATGTGGGCGCTGGCCGTCGATGTGCCGGCGACCGTCCTGTCCGAACCCGTCGAGCAAGACCGGAGGGAGATCGTCCTGCGCGGATGCATCCTGCTGGCGGCGGTCCTGCTCGTGGTCGTCCTGACGACACGCCTCCTCGTGACCAAGCCCTTGGCCGAAGCGGCCTGGATCGTGGAGGCTCTGATCGGCCGCCAGTACGACGTCGCCGTGCCGAACACGGAGCGGCGGGACGAGATCGGCACGATCAGCCGGGCGCTGGCGCTGTTCCGGGACACGGCGCGGGAGACGGAGCGGTTGAAGGCCGAGCAGGAGGCGCTTCAGCGTAGGCAGGAAGCCCGCATGGCGCTGATCCAGCAGCATTCCGAGACTTTCGATCGCCGCATCACGGCGCTGACCGACACGGTGCTCGGCCTCGTCACCGATCTCGATGCGGCCTCCTCCGACCTGTCGAAGCAGGCGCAGTCGACCAGCGAGCGCAGCGTCTCGGTCGCGGCCGCCTCGGAGCAGGCCTCGGCCAATGTCGGGACGATCGCGGCGGCGGCCGAGGAATTGCTGGCCTCTGTCAACGAGATCGGCCGCCAGGTCGGTGTATCCGCAGAGATCACCGGGGACGCGGTGAACCAGGCCCGGGCGGCGAACGGCAAGGTCGGCGGCCTGACCGATGCAGCCCATCGCATCGAGGAGGTCATCCAGCTGATCAAGGGCATCGCCGGGCGGACCAATCTGCTCGCTCTCAACGCGACGATCGAAGCGGCGCGTGCCGGCGAGGCCGGGCGGGGCTTCGCGATCGTCGCCACGGAGGTCAAGGACCTCGCCGGGCAGACGGCGCGCGCGACGGAGG
Source organism: Methylobacterium pseudosasicola (assembly GCF_900114535.1). Lineage (GTDB taxonomy): Bacteria > Pseudomonadota > Alphaproteobacteria > Rhizobiales > Beijerinckiaceae > Methylobacterium > Methylobacterium pseudosasicola. The sequence continues at coordinate 79,063 of NZ_FOTK01000016.1, forward strand.
AGATCGCGCAGCAGATCGAGGCGGTCCAATCCGGGACGAAGGACGCCGTCCAGGCGATCCTGGCCATCTCGGATGTCATCGGGAAGATCAGCGACGTCACCCTGTCGATCCGCGAGGCGGCGGATCACCAGGGCTTGGCCGTGCGCGAGATCGCCCAGAATATCCAGAGCGCGTCCGCCGGCACGCGGGACGTCTCGACCAGCATTTCGGATGTCTCGAAATCCGCCGATGGGACGGGTCAGGCCGCCAAGGTCGTCAGTTCCGCCGCCCTCGTCCTGCAGGGCAAGTCCACCGAGCTGCGCCAGGAGGTCGTGACCTTCCTGACGCGGGTTCGTGAAGCCGGCTAAAGCCGGTTCGATCCTTCGGTGCGCGCTGGCGCGGGCGTCTCAGAGGCAGTCAGTTCTTCGGTTCTTCACCGCGCGGCGGACGGTGCCGCGTTCTTTGCGACCTTCCCTGAACAGGCGCAAAGCGCTTCCTTTTCGGAGCGGATTGCCGGCTCCACAGATCTCTGAGGCCGATCACGAAGCGCCACGCGCCCCCTCTCCCACACGGGAGAGGGTTGGGGTGAGGGATGCGCTTTACCCGGAAAGACCTGTCCCCTCACCCTGTCCCTCTCCCGCATGGGAGAGGGGACCAGCGCCTCGTCTTGGTGCGCAGGCCGGCCCATGGCCTCAGCAGCGTTCGTCACATCGAGGGCCGATGGGCGACCGATCTGAAGGACTCACAAGCTCTCGGGAGGAGGGGGAAGAACGCGGTCAAACAGGCTCGAAACCTGTGCGCTGCCGCGCCGGCCGATCACCATTGCCGATCTTGGCGCGTTCGGCCTTCGATAGGAAGGCCGAACGCAGTCCCGGCCCCAGCCGGGCAAAGGTCACGCGACCTGGGTGCCGATCCAGCGCGACAGGTCGCCCTTCGGGGCGGCGCCGACCTTCTTGTCGACCTCGGTGCCGTTCTTGAACAGCAGCAGCGTCGGGATCGAGCGGATGCCGTACTGGGCGGCGATCTGCGGGTTCTCGTCGACGTTGACCTTGGCGATCTTCACCTTGCCCTGGAGATCGGTGGCGATCTCCTCGAGCGCCGGGCCGATCTGGCGGCAGGGGCCGCACCATTCCGCCCAGAAATCCACCACGACGGGCTCGGCGGACTTGAGAACGTCCTGCTCGAAGCTCGCGTCGGTTACTTTCACCGTCGCCATAACGTCACCTTTCGGATGTGGCCGCCGGTGAGGCGGCCTCGGACGGGCAGGGGCCCGCGCGGTTCGATCAGAATTGGCGACGGCCCGCCGCCCGGTCAAGCAGTCCGCCCACCGATGCATGGGGGTGCCTCGAAGGGCGCATTGCGATGTGCGCTGGCGCATGTCGGGTGGGGAAGCAGGCGGGAGAAGACCCTTCCAAACGGTGCCGCCGCCTTGCAGCTTTCTTCCTTGGCACCCGCGCTCCACCGTCATTGCGAGCGCAGCGAAGCAACCTAGGGCGGCGCGCGATCTCCATACGTGACGCATCACTGGGTTGCTTCGCTGCGCTCGCAATGACGGTGTGAGGTGGGCGCCCGTCAGCCCTCGATCCCCGCCTGGCCCAAAGCCGCCCGGATGTCGTCCGCGCCCAAGGTCCGGATCACCGGGCCGGAGGTCCAGATCAGCATCGGCCGAATCGTCCGGTCCGGATAGATCTGGCCGAGAAGCTGCGCGTACAGGGCGATCTGGCCGGCCTCCGCGGGGGGCAGCGGCTCGCCCTCGGCCGGGGGGCGGCCGGTCTTGAAGTCGGCGATCCGGATCGTGTCGGCCGCGACCGCGAGGCGGTCGACGCGGCCCTGCACCACCCGTTCGGCACCCCCGGCCCGGACGCGGCCCGTGAGGTTCACCTCGGCGCGGGCGTCGGGAGCGAACAGGGGAGCGAGGTCGGGATCGTCGATGAGGCGCAGCACCGAGCGGACGATGCCGTAGGTCGCCGGGCGCGGCAGGCCGGGGGCGCGCGCCCGCACGAAGGCGAGGCCGGCCGCCTCCCGGCGTTCGGGCTCGATCCGCGGCAGGTGCTGAAGCAGGGAATGGATCAGGATGCCCCGGCGGCGCGCCTGGGCGTCGGCGAGCCGGGGTGGGGGGACGCGCGAGCCGTCGGCCGTCTGCAGGGCGCCGGACGGGTTGAGGACCGGGATCTCCGGCTCCGGCGGCACGGGACTGCGCAGCCAGTCCGGCTCCGGAACGTGGATGATCGTCGGTGTCAGCGTCTCCGGCGGGCGGAGCGTCTCGGTGCCGTCCCGCCACAGGGTTGCGGGGCCGTAGGGCAGGTCCAGCGCCTGTCCCGCGCCGAGGGCGGCTTCCAAGCCGGCCCGGACCATCCGGCACCAGGCGGCCTCGCTCTCGCGTTCGTGGCCACGGAACGGCGCGACGATCAGCCGATCGGCCGCCCGGGTCATGGCCACGTAGAGCAGACGGTTATGCTCCTGCCGCGCGCGGGCGAGCAGGGCCGCCCGGGCCTCGCCGGTGGCCGCGCAATCCTGCGTCTTCCCGCTCGACCAGACCGGCGGCAGTGCCGTGCCGGTGCCTGCCAGCGGCAGCAGCGGCGGGTCGTTGCGCCCCAGCGGCTCGCAGCCATCCAGGACCACGACCACCGGCGCTTCGAGGCCCTTGGCCCCGTGCACGGTCATGACCCGCACCTCGTCGCGGCCGGATTCCATGTCGCGCTTGACCGTGTGGCCGGCCTCGGTGCCGACATAGCGCGCCAGGAAGCCGCCGAGGGAGGGTGCATCCTCGCCGGTCTCGGCCTGGGCGGCGGCGGCCAGGAACACGTCGATGGCATCGCCCGCCTCGCCGCCGAGCCGGGCGACCAGCTTCGCCCGGCCGCCCTGCGGCCCGAGGAGCCGCGCGTAGAAGCCGAACGGGCCGTGGAGTCCTGCGAGCGCGATCCAGTCCGACAGCGCCGCCAGCCCGCGGACCGCCGCCGGATCACCAGCCTCGGCGTGGCGATGCAGGGAATCCTCTAGCGTCTCCGACAGGTCGCGGCGCGCGGCGAGCCGCACCAGATCCTCGTCGGTGAGCCCGACGAGCGGCGTCTTGAGCGCGGTGGCCAGCGTCAGGTCGTCGGCCGGCAGCAGCCCGGCGCGCCCGGCGGCGACCAGATCGGCCACCGCGATATGGGCCGAGACCTCCAGCCGGTCCTGGCCGGCCACCGGAACGCCGAGACCTTTGAGGGCGCGGATCACCTCCTCGAAGGCCGGCCCGCGCTTGCGCACCAGGATCAGCACGTCGCCCGGGCGCCAGACCCGGCCGGTGGCGTCGCCCTGGCTCGTCCAGGTCCGCACCGCCTGCGCCACCCGGCGGGCGGTGACGATCGCCGGGGCGCTGGTCTCGGGGGCGTCAACCGGCGCCGTCCAGGCATCGGGCTCCGGCGTCGGCTCGGGCTCGGCGATCGGCCACAGCTCCACGGCGCCGGGGGCGCCGGGCCGGGCGCTGGCATGGACGGTCCGGCGGGCCGTATCCTCGAAGGCCAGCCCCTCATTGTGCGCGTCGAGGGCGAACACCGCGTCGACCGCCTGGAGGACTAGGCCGGTGGAGCGGAACGACAGGGTCAGTGGCACGTCCTCGAAGGTGAGGCCAGCCGCGCGCGATTCCTGGATCCAGGCCGCCCGGGTGAGGGCGAATTCCCGCGGCTCGGCGCCCTGGAAGCCGTAGATCGACTGCTTCGGGTCGCCCACCGCGAAGCGGGTCCGGGTCCCCGCCCGGGCACCCTCGCCGGCGGCGAATTCTTGGGTGATCGCCCGCAGGATCTCCCACTGCTCCGGGTTGGTATCCTGCGCCTCGTCGACCAGCACGTGGTCGATGCCGCGGTCGAGCTTGTACAGCACCCAGCCGGCCCCGACCCGGGCCAGCAGGTCGAGCGCCTTGTGGATGAGGTCGTCGAAATCCAGCGCCCCGAGCCGCGCCTTCTGGGTCTCGACCCGGCGGTGGATCTCGGCCGCGAGCTGGAACAGCGCCTGCGTCCGGGCATGGGCTCGCGCCGCGCGCAGCCGGTCGAACAGGGGCTCAAGCCGGTCGCGCTCGGCGATCAGGGTTTCCTTGATGGGCGCCGGGACGCTCTTGGTGCCGAGGCTGCCATCGGCCTTCGGCTCGTCCTTCTGGGTGAAGAACACCCCACGGTAGAGATCGAGCGCCTCGGACCGGTCCGGCAGATCCTCCGAGCGCGCCCGCTCGGCCTCGGCCGCCGCCAGCGCATCGGCCAGCTTCTCGTCATTGGCCTTGCCGGTGCGCAAAGCCTCGATCAACGTCGCCCGATCCGCAGGTCCGCAGCCCGGGCCGCCGTCCAGGATCGCGGCCTCGATCGCCTCCGCATTCTCTTCGGCGGCTAGCCCCAAAGCCCCGTGCAATTCTTCGAAGGAACGGTCCAATCGGGTCCGGTCGCCGATCAAACTTCGCGCGCGCAACGCGGAGCGGATCGCCGCCCGCAGGGTATCGCCGGTGGCCTCCGGGGTGACCCGCGCCAGCGCAGCACTGAGTGGCGTATCGCCGTTCGAGACCGCGTCGGCCAGGACGTTGGCCATCTCGATGTCGAAAATCTCGCGGGCCTTGGTCTCGTCGAGCACCACGAAGCGGGCCGGCACGTTCGCCTCGAACGGGAACATGTGCAGCAGCCGCTCGCACAGGGCGTGCAGGGTCTCGATCTTGAGGCCCCCCGGTGTCTCCACCGCCCGGGCGAACAGCCGCCGCGCCATGCGCAGGCGCTCGGCATCGGCCCGCTCGCCGGTCAGCGCCGTGAGCTCGGCCGCGAGCGCGGCATCGTCCAGGGTCACCCACCGGCCGAGCAGCCGGAACACCCGGATCGCCATGTTGGCGGCCGCCGCCTTGGTGAAGGTCAGGCACAGGATCCGGCCCGGAGGCGCCCCGTCGAGGAGCAGCCGCACCACCCGGTCGGTGAGAACCTTGGTCTTGCCGGCCCCGGCATTGGCCGAGACCCAGGCCGAGGCCCGCGGATCGGCCGCCCGGCGCTGGTTGGCCTGGGTCAGGTCGTCAACGACGAAGGGTCTGATGGTTTGCGCGCTGCTCAACGGTCTCGTCCGGCTCGGCTGCTACACCTCTCTACAACAGAAATGCGCCTGCGGGCCGAGCAAGGCGTCACACCGGGCGTTGCGGGATTGCCCCAGGCGCGGCTGCACCGCATGGATGGATCAGACATCCTCACGACACCGAAAACGCCCGTGACCCAGCCGACATCCGAGCCGACGCGCCCGCCGATCCGCTTCCGCGGCCGCTCCTTCATGGCCACCGTCCTGGCCCCCGTGCCGCCCGTGGCCGAGTGGTTCGGCGATCTCGACGCCTTGAACCGGCGCGCGCCCAATTTCTTCGCCGGCCGCCCGGTGATCCTCGACCTCGCCGGTCTGAAGCTCACCCGGGAGGATCTCGACGGCCTGCTCGCGGAACTCGCAGCCCGCAGGATCGCGATCCTCGGCATCGAGGGCGCGCCGCCGTCGATCCTCACCCCGGATCTGCCGCCGGCCCTGTCGGGCGGCCGCCCGGTGGGCGACATCGCCACGCCGGGCGAGGAGGCGCCGCTCGAGCCGGCGCCCAAGGAGAACACCGCGCGCTCGCTGATCCTCGACGCGCCGGTGCGCTCGGGCCAGACCGTGCTGCATCTCGAAGGCGACGTAACCGTGCTCGGCGCCGTGGCCTCGGGCGCCGAGGTCATCGCCGGCGGCTCGATCCACGTCTACGGCGCCCTGCGCGGCCGGGCGGTAGCGGGCGCCGCCGGCAACCCGGGTGCCCGGATCTGGTGCCGCCGCTTCGAGCCGGAACTGGTGGCGATCGACGGCCTCTACCGCGCCGCCGACGACCTCGACCCCGCCTTCCGGGGTCAGGCCGTGGAGGTGCGGCTGGTGGAGGATGCGATCAAGCTGGGGCTGTTCGAGCGGGGGTGAGATGAATGAGGATGCGGGCTTGGGTCAGGCGAGCGCGCCGGCGGGCTCGGCTGACGCATGGACAGCGTACTCAGCGCGGAATTCGTATCGCAAGGTACTACCTCGGCTCGAAGAGGCAGATCATGGCCGCGCCGACATCGATCAAGCTTGACGACACGCTGAAAGGCCGAGTCCAGCATCTCGCGGAGATACGCCGCCGCACGCCCCACTGGATCATGCGGGAGGCGATCATGCAGTACGTGGAGCGCGAGGAAAAACGCGAGGCCCTGCGGCGAGACACGCTGAAAGCGTGGGAAGACTCTCAGGCGACTGGCTTGCACGCGACGGCCGAGGAAGTCGAAACGTGGCTGGCGAGTTGGGGCTCTGAGAACGAGCTGCCGCCCCCGGAATACCACGAGTAGTCTTTGCCCCGGCGGCAGTCCGGGATCTCGAACGGCTCCGCGCATTCCTGCGTCCTAAGAGTCCATCGGCCGCCAAGCGAGCCGGTGAAGCGATCATCCAGGGCGTGCAGGATCTCGGCACGCACCCGCGAATGGGCCGAATGATTGAGGACCTGCCCGAGCAGTACCAGGATTGGCTGATCGATTTTGGCGATAGCGGATACGTGGCCCACTATCGCATCGATGACGACGTGGTCACGATCTTGGCCGTGCGGCACCAGAAGGAAGCGGGTTTCCGGTAGGGTTTTCGTTGAATCGGTCAGCCTGTCCTTTCCTGCCGTCCTCGCGAGCGTCGCGAAGCGAACCAGAGACCGAATGCCGAGGCGTCACGTCGTTCGTTGCTGTATTGGACGCGGCCGAAGAGGAATGATCGCGTCGCGGTCACGGTCGTAGGCACCGGATTTCGAGCGCGGTCACAGACCGGTGTCTATGAAAAGCGGATCCCGACCGATCATCCGGGACAAAGTCCGCAATTTATCGAACCAAGTTTTTTACCGCAGAAGGCGAGACGCGCGTCGTCTCTTAGCCGGCGGTCGATCCGAATTTGCACATCGCCGCGGCGGCGTGGTCGACCGCAGCTTATTGAAAAATCGGATATTTGATAACGTGTTAGTGCGGATCAGCGCTGTGCGTTCTCAGGATCGGCCGGTGCCCCCCGGCCCTGATGCTGCAAGTTGCAAGGCGATCGCGGCGTCCCGGCTGCGCGGGCCCCAGGCTCCGCCGATACCAGGATCCCGGCAGAATTTGCCGACTGGATCCAAAACTTAACCCTTCGGTAACCATGCCCGCCGTCAATGGTCCGGTAAGGACTCTTAACGGGCCGACATGAGCGAAACCCTCCCCGAGCCGATCGACGACCCGGAGACCGCCCCAGCGGCGGCTCCCGCGCCCCGGCCGCTCAGCCTTCGCGGGCGGGCGTTCAAGGGCCTCGCCCTCACCCCCGAGCCCCCGCTTCCCGAGTGGCTTGCGGGCCTCGACGCGGCGCTCAAGCGCTCGCCGACCCTGCTGAAAGGCCGGGCCGTGATCCTGGACTGCGCCCAGCTCAAGCCCGAGCCGGACGCGCTCGAAACGTTAATGGCCGAGCTCAAGGCCCGCGGCATCGCGGTCCTGGGCATCGAAGGGATCGACGCCGTCGCGTCCGGATTGCCGCCGCTGCTGGTGCAGGGGCGTCCGTCGGACACGGTCGAGATCCCGGCCGCCCCCGCCGAGCCGGAGCCGCAGGTGGTCACCTCGATCACCGTCGAGGGCTCGGTCCGCTCCGGACAGAGCGTGATCAACCCCACCGGCGACGTCACCGTGATGGGCTCCGTCTCCTCGGGAGCCGAGATCCTCGCGGGCGGCTCGATCCACGTCTACGGCGCCCTGCGGGGTCGCGCGATCGCCGGTGCGGCGCGCAATCCGCGGGCCCGAATCTACTGCCGCAAATTCGAGCCCGAGTTGCTGGGGATCGACCGCCTCGTGCGGACGGCGGAGGACATGGGCACGGCCCTGCGCGGCAAGGCCGCTCAGGTCTGGCTCGATGGCGGCAACATCCGAATGGCAAGCTTAGACTAGTAAGCTCAGGATCAAGGGAGATCGACGCGTGGCAAAGGTTCTCGTCGTCACATCGGGCAAGGGCGGCGTCGGCAAGACGACGACGACCGCGGCCCTCGGAGCGGCCCTCGCACAGGGCGGGCAGAGCGTGTGCGTCGTCGATTTCGACGTCGGTCTGCGCAATCTCGACCTGGTCATGGGCGCCGAGCGCCGGGTGGTCTACGACCTCATCAACGTGGTCAACGGCGACGCCAAGCTGCCGCAGGCCCTGATCAAGGACAAGCGCCTCGACACCCTGCACCTGCTGCCGGCCTCGCAGACCCGCGACAAGGACGCGCTCACCGATGCCGGCGTCGCCCGGGTGATGGAAGAGCTGCGCGAGCGGTTCGACTGGGTGGTGTGCGACTCGCCGGCCGGCATCGAGCGCGGCGCCCAGCTCGCCATGCACCACGCCGATGTGGCGGTGGTGGTGACCAACCCCGAGGTCTCCTCGGTGCGCGACTCCGACCGGATCATCGGCCTCCTCGATTCCAAGACCGCCAAGGCGGAGAAGGGCGAGGAGATGGAGAAGCACCTGATCCTCACCCGCTACGACCCAATGCGGGCCGACCGCGGCGACATGCTCAAGACCGAGGACGTGCTCGACATCCTGTCGATCCCGCTGCTGGCGATCATCCCGGAGAGCCAGGAGGTGCTGCGCGCCTCGAACCTCGGCTGCCCGGTCACCCTCAACAACCCCCTCTGCGCCCCGGCGCGGGCCTACGCCGATGCGGCGCGCCGGCTGAAGGGCGAGGCCGTGCCGATGAGCCTGCCGACCGAGCGCAAGTCCTTCCTCGACAAGCTGTTCATGCGGAGGGCGGCATGAGCATCCTCGGCATCTTCCAGAAGCGCAATTCTGGCGCGGTCGCCCGCGACCGCCTGCAGCTGATCCTCGCCCATGAGCGCGCCGAGTCGAGTCGGCCCGACCTGGTGATGCAGCTCCGCGACGAGATCCTGGCGGTGATCGCCAACCATGTCTCGGTGGAAGCCGACAAGGTGAAGGTCACCCTGGAGCGCGGCGAGGGCGTCTCGACGCTGGGCCTCGACATCGAGCTTCCGCTCGGTGCTTCGGCCAAGCTCGATGCGAAGCTGGCGGCCAAGCTCGCCGAGGTCGCGGCGAACAAGGCTGGGCGGAAGCCGGCGGCCAAGAAGGCCGCTTGAGCCGGGCCGGGATCGTCACCGCCGGCACGACCCTGCGCAAGCCGCGCCCGCTGAGCCGGGTGCGGCTTTTTTTTGAACGCGGCTGTGGTTCAATCGGATCTCTTCCCGTCCGGGCGAGGACCGGGATCAGGCGCCGGCTGGTTCCCGCGGGACCAGCCGGAACTTGGCGAAAAGCTGCGGCTGGGTGGTGACCACCGCGTGCGGCAGGATCGGCTCGCGATCCTCCAGGACCAGCCGGAATCGGCCGAGCAACCGCGCCAGCGATAGCACCGTCTCGATCAGCGCGAATTGCGCGCCGATGCAGACCCGCGGGCCCGCCCCGAACGGCAGGTAGGAGAACCGGGCCGGCGGCTTCGCGCCGGGCAGGAAGCGGCCCGGGTCGAAGGCTTCCGGGTCGGACCAGAGCTTCCGGTGCCGATGGAGCACCCAGGGGCTCACCATTACGATGTCGCCCTTCCGGACCGGATGGCCCGCGATCGTATCTGGGCCGAGCGCCCGGCGGACGATCACGAAGGCCGACGGGTAGAGGCGCAGGGTCTCGTCCACGGTGGCGCGGATCAGCGGCAGCCGCCCGTCGCTCTGGCAGCCGGTCGGGTTCGTCAGGTCGGCGGCCCGCGCCTCGGCAGCGAGGCGTTCTTGGAGTTCGGGAGAGAGCGCCAGCATGTAGGCCGCCCAGAACAGCGTGCCGGCGGTGGTCTCGTGCCCGGCCAGGATCATGGTCGCCACTTGGTCCCGCAGCTCCTCGGCGCTGAACGGCGCACCGGTATCCGGGTTGCGGGCGGTGGCGAGCAGGTCGAGCAGGTCGCCGGAATGGCCCGCCTCCCGCGGGGCCGCCTGCCGCGCCGCGATGATCCGATCGAGGAACGGAATCCAGCGCCGCCGGAACCGCGCCCGGGACCAATCGAGCGGCACCGGCCAGCCCGGCGGGATCATGATATCGAGGAGGTGGGGCCTGCCGATCTTGACGCTGTACTCCGCGATGAAGTCGCGCAGCTCTTCGCCGTACTGGTCCATTCCGACCGAGAACATGCTGCGCCCGGCGATCTCGAGCGCCAGCCGGTGGAACGCCGTGAAAAGGTCGACCGGACCCGCGGCTGCGTCGGCGACGATCCGCTCCATTCCGTCGGTCACGGCGGCGGCGATGTGGGGCACCAGCCCATCGATCGCCCGGGGCGTGAAGGCCGGAGCCAGGGTCCGGCGCTGGTGGCGCCAGGCCGATCCTTCGCTGATCAGGAGGCCGTCGCCCAGGATCGGGCGCAGGATCCGCACGGTCCCGGTGGTACGGGCGTAATTGGCCTGATTCTCCACCAGGAAATGGCGGATCGCCTCGGGATCGTTCAAGACGTAACTCGACCGGCCGAGCAGGCCCCGGCGGGTGATCGGCTCCTCGAAGGCGCGCCGGGGGAAACCGGCCAGGCCGTTGTCGCGGATCGAGCGCAGATAGGCCGGGAGCGGCAGCTCGCGCTCCGCCAGGGCCGGGTGCGGCGGCACCAAGCGCGGCAGGCCGGCGAGGCTCGGATTCATCCGGTCCGAACTCGCGATCGCGTCGGTCAATACAGCCATGTCGGGCCAACCTGTGCCGGAGACGGACCGGACTGTAAACCGCCGAGCAATCCGGGTCGTGCGTCAGGGCACCGTCGCGCCCGGTTCACTCGGCAGCGTTGCGCAACCTGGACTCGGTGGACCGCAGCGCCAGTCGTGTCGGGAAGCGCGCGGCTTCTGCCTCGCTGGACACACTCGCCACGAGACTGCCTTTGGGCAGCACCGCCGTCGTCACATCGATCAGCGTCTCCGCGCCGCGCTCCAGCTGCTCGCTCACCCGGTCGACCACCAGGATTTCGGGGTCCCGCAACAGGGCGCGGGCCAGGCCGATCCGGACGCGCACGCGTTCGGTCAGGAGCTGGCCGCGATTGCCGACCTGCTGGTCGAGGCCGCGCCGCTGGACCGGCCGCTCCAGGTCGAACTGGCGGAACACCGCCCGGGCCTCGCGCTGGACGATCTGCTCGCCATGCATGCGCGCCGTGTCGATGCGGCCGAACAGAAGGTTGTCGAGGACGGTGCTGCGTGGGTTGATCCGATTCGGGTCGTAGGATTCGATGTCGCAGCCGTCATGGCCGTGCATGAATGCCTGCACCACGCCGCGCGCGCCGACGATGCGAAGCTTGAGGGAGGTGTCGAGCAGGCCGAAGCGCATCCGCGGTTCGACATAGGCCAGCGCGAGCGCCAGAAACGCCACGCTGTCCGTCTCGTCCAGGCGCCCCTCCGCGGGCAGGCGCGCGAGCCGCCGCAGGTAGTCGGGCAGGGCGTCCGGGGTGATGAGCGAGAAGCGCCGGAACAGGGGGTGGCCCGGCGGCACGTCGGCGAAGATGTCCCTAAGGTTCCGGGCGATCGCCACGCCCATCCGGTCGAGGTCGTCCAGGAGCTTTACCCGGTCCAGCGCCTCCCGGAACAGCCGCACGCTTGCGAGCCGTCGCGGATCGGTCAGGGTCGGGTCGCGCGGCACCCCGAACAGCAGATTCTCCGCCACCGTCGCCTGGACGTTGTAGCTGCCGCGCGAGAACGGGATCACCAGGTCGGCGAGCCCGCTCTGGGCGAAATGCTCGCGCAGATGCTCCCGGGCGGCGATCATGCGCCGGCCGGCTGGCGTATCGTGGACCACGGTGCTGAGGGCGCCGAGGCCGAACCGGTACAGGTCGTCGCCGAGATCGAGCTTGAAGAGCAGGTCGAGCAGGCGTTCGTCGAATTCCCGGGCATCGCGGACGCCGAACTTGGCGTAATCGATCCAGGGATCGTCGATGCTATCGGCGGGATTGCCGGTCTTCACCGCCTCGTTGATCCGCGACTTGCTGAGGTCGATCGCCGAGGTCCGAAGGGGTTTGACCCGCAGCCCGTAGAGCAAGTTGTCGCGCACCGTCCCGGGGAACAGGACCGGTTCGAGATCGGCGAAGGCGATGCGGCGGGCCCGGGTCGACCGCGGCAGGGTCGACAGGTCGTGGTCGCCGATCCGGATCGATCCGCTGGTCGGGACCCGCAGGCCGGCGAGCGCCCGGGCGAATTCCTGCGCGATCGGACCGGGAGGAACCAGGGCGAACTGGCCCGGCAGGGCGACCTGGACATCGCCGATCTCGATCGGCAGGCCCCCCTGGGGATCGCGCAGCGCCAGGGCCTCGGCGCGCAGCGGGCTGCCGAGCAGCGGCGGCGTCCCCGGCTTCTCCCGCTCCGCGGGCAGGAGGCGCTGCGGCCCGAAATGGGCCGCCACGGTCTCGTACTTCACCTCGACATCGAGGCGCTGCTGGTCCCAGTCGATCAGCTCCTTCAGCGGCGGCGGTAGGTCGCGATAGGCGGCGAGCACCGCCACGAGCTGGCCGATATCGAGCTCGCCCTTCAGCGCGAACACGCCGCCGATGGCGTAGAACAGGAACGGCGTGATCTGCGCGAGCAGGTTGTTGAGGTATTTGACCGCGAACTTCCGCCGGTAGATGCGCAGGCGCAGGTCGTACAGGCTGTAGAGCCGGCCACCGATCTCGGCCCGCTCCCAGCGGCCGGTATCGTTCAGTGTCACCGCCTGCAGCCCATCGAGCACCTCGGCCACCCGGCCGGCGAGGTTGCGCGAGGCGATCTGGCGTTGCCGGCTGAGCAGGATGATCTGCCGCCGCAGCCGCGGGATCACGGTCATCTGCACCGCCACCATCCCGCCGGCGGCGAGGCCGAGCCAGATGTTCTGCATCATGATGAAGGCGAGCGCCGTGGCCGCCTGGGTGCCGAGGAAGACCGGCACCACGATCGCGTCGCCGATGAACGAGCCGATCGGCTCGACCTCGTCGCGGATGATCGTCGCCGTCTCGGAGGACTTCACCTCGCGCTGCGCCTCCGGGGTGAAGCGCAGCATCAGCGAGAAGAGCTGGAAGCGCAGCCGGCGCAGCATCCGCTCGCCGAGAATGCCCTTCTGCAGGTTGATGTAGAACTTGAACGCGCCGTTGATCAGCACGAGGGTGAGGAACAGGGTCGAGAGCCCGAGCAGCAACTCGAACCGATCGAACTGGAAACCCTCGAACACACGCGTCGTGCCACCACCCAGCAGGTCCGGCCAATGGATCGTCACGTCGAGGAACGGCGCGGTGGCCTCGCCATGCGCGAAGGCCTTGCCGGTTATGGCATCGTTGACGATGCGCTTGGGCAGATCGAGCGATGCGAAGTAGAACGGCAGAGAGGCCAGCACCACGGCGCAGATCTTGAGCTGCTCGGCCTTGGAGTAGCGCCAGATGTAGGGAAAGAGCCGCGGCTCAAGCTCGCGCATCGGGAACGTCCGGCAAAGGTCTCTCCTGGCGAAAACGATGCCGGCTCGGTGTGCGCCCACGCACAGATCTAAGCGAAAACGTCATCGAACGATGCGGTTCCATTGCGTAAGCTTGGCGGCACCGGACGCGGCCCGCCGGTCCCGTTGACGCGACCGGGCGGTCCCGATGGGCGGCCGTCGTGTCATCGCGCCGTCATATAGGGCGCGCCGGGCGCAGAGCGGCACCATCCGATCACGGATTGGCGTGCCGTGCAGTGCGCACCTCGGGACGTTGTGCGACGGTTCAGACCGAGCGTGTCACGCCGCCATCGACGCGCAGGTTCTGACCGGTGATGTAGGCCGCGCCGTCCGAGGCGAGGAACGCAATCGTGGCGGCGATCTCGTCGGTGCGGCCGTAGCGGCCCATCGGGACGCCCTGCCGGCGCTCCTCCGTGGCGGGCAGGCTGTCGATCCAGCCCGGCAGCACGTTGTTCATGCGGACGTTGTCGGCCGCGTAGGTGTCGGCGAACAGTTTCGTGTAGGCCGCGAGCCCGGCCCGGAACACCGCCGAGGTCGGGAACATCGGGCTCGGCTCGAAGGCCCAGGCGGTGGAGATGTTGATGATCGTGCCGGCGCGCTGCGCCTGCATGATCGGCGTCACCAGGCGCGCCGCCCGCACCACGTTCATCAGATAGGTGTCCAGGCCGGCGTGCCACTGCGCGTCGGTGATGTCGAGCAACGGCGCCCGCGGTCCGTGGCCGGCGCTGTTGACCAGGACATCGATCCGGCCCCAGCGGGCCGTCGCCCCGTCAACCAGGCGCTGCAGGTCCTCGCTGGACTGGTTCGAGCCGGTCACGCCGAACCCGCCCAGTTCCTGACCCAGGGCTTCACCCTTGCCGGACGACGACAGGATGCCGACCGCGAAACCGTCCGCCGCGAGTTTCTGGGCGGCGGCCGCGCCCATGCCGCTGCCGCCCGCCGTCACGAGAGCCACCCTGTCGCCCATAATCGTCCGCTCCGCTCTCGCCCGGTGATCCTGCCAGGCAGATGCAGGGGCGGCGAATCGCCACCGCCGGCAAGCCGTATGGGTTTAAGGTACTTGAGCGGTCGGGCGGAACGGACTTTGCAGCAGAACCGACGCGACCACGATGTGCGGTGGGGCGGATCGCGGCTGCTTCGAGCCGGAAATTCGTTGGCACCACGTGTGGTTTAGCGGGGGACGCCGCGCGCAACGGCGTACCGGCATGCGTGCGGCGGCCTTGCGGGCGGACGCGCGGGCTTATATTGCGACGCAACCACCTCGACCGTACCTCACCCGGCGCGGACGGCCGCGCCGCGCGGCCGCCAGGGAGCCGGCACAACCCGTTTCGGGCCGCCATGAATCTGCGCAACATCGCCATCATTGCCCACGTCGACCACGGCAAGACGACGCTCGTCGACAAGCTGCTGGCTCAGTCCGGCACCTTCCGCGAGAATCAGCGGGTCGAGGAGCGGGCGATGGACTCCAACGACCTGGAGAAGGAGCGTGGCATCACGATCCTGGCCAAGGCCACCTCGGTCGTCTGGGAGGACACCCGGGTCAACATCGTCGACACCCCCGGCCACGCCGATTTCGGCGGCGAGGTCGAGCGCATCCTGTCGATGGTCGACGGTGTGATTGTGCTGGTGGACGCCGCCGAGGGGCCGATGCCCCAGACCAAGTTCGTGGTCGGCAAGGCCCTCAAGATCGGCCTGCGCCCGATCGTGGCGATCAACAAGGTCGACCGCCCGGACGCCCGCATCAACGAGGTCGTGAACGAGGTGTTCGACCTGTTCGCGGCGCTCGACGCCACCGACGAGCAGCTCGACTTCCCGATCCTCTACGGGTCCGGCCGCAACGGCTGGATGGCCGACAGCCCCGAGGCCGACCCGTCAGTGGGCCTCAAGCCGCTGTTCGAACTCGTGCTGAAGCACGTGCCGCCGGCCAAGGTCGAAGAGGGTCCGTTCCGGATGCTCGGCACCCTGCTCGAGGCCAATCCGTTCCTGGGCCGGATCATCACCGGGCGCATCGCGTCGGGCACCGTGAAGCCGAACCAGCAGATCAAGGTGCTGTCGCGGGACGGCAAGGTGGTCGAGACCGGCCGCGTCTCGAAGATCCTCGCCTTCCGGGGCCTGGAGCGCGCCCCGATCGATATCGGCGAGGCGGGCGACATCGTCTCCATCGCCGGCCTGATCAAGGGCACCGTGGCTGACACGTTCTGCGACCCGCAGGTGGATACCCCGATCCAGGCCCAGCCGATCGATCCGCCGACCGTCACCATGTCGTTCATCGTCAACGACTCGCCGCTCGCCGGCACCGAGGGCGACAAGGTCACCAGCCGGATGATCCGCGACCGCCTGTTCAAGGAGGGCGAGGGCAACGTCACGCTGAAGATCGAGGAAGCCGCCGACAAGGATTCGTTTTATGTCTCCGGTCGTGGCGAATTGCAGCTCGCCATCCTGATCGAGACCATGCGCCGCGAGGGCTTCGAGATCGCTGTCTCTCGCCCACGGGTCGTCTACGAGAAGGACGAGAACGGCGAACTCCTCGAGCCGATCGAAGAGGTCGTGATCGACGTCGACGAGGAGCATTCGGGCGTCGTCGTCCAGAAGATGTCCGAGCGGAAGGCCGAGATGCTGGAGATGCGGCCTTCGGGCGGCGATCGTCTGCGCCTCGTGTTCCACGCTCCGACCCGCGGCCTGATCGGTTACCAGGGCGAGCTGCTCACCGACACCCGCGGCACGGCGATCATGAACCGCCTGTTCAAGGCGTACGAGCCGTTCAAGGGCGAGATCGCCGGCCGCCGCAACGGCGTGCTGATCTCCAACGACAAGGGCGAGGCCGTGGCCTACGCCATGTGGAACCTCGAAGACCGCGGCCCGATGATGATCGAGCCCGGCTGGAAGGTCTACCAGGGCATGATCATCGGAGAGCACAACCGCGAGAACGATCTCGAAGTGAACGTGCTCAAGGGCAAGAAGCTCACCAACATCCGCACCACCTCGAAGGACGAGGCCGTGCGTCTGACGCCGCCGATCCGCATGACCCTGGAGCGTTCGCTCGCCTGGATTCAGGACGACGAGCTGGTCGAGGTCACGCCGAAGTCGATCCGCTTGCGTAAGACCGTGCTCGACCCGAACGACCGCAAGCGCGTCGAGCGCTCGTCGAAGGACACTGCCGCCTGAGCTGAATGCCGGGCAACCGGGCGCTCAGGCCCGGTTGCCGATGGGGCCTCATTCTGTCCCTCGGTTGACCCAACGGATCGTCCCGCCGAGCATTCTGACTCGGTGGGGTGGGTCCGATCGGGCCGCATGAAACCCCGTGACTACGATGCCCGTCGCATTGAATGCCAACCGGCCAGTTCGCTCTGCCGCCGCTCCGTATCTCGTCGGCCAGGATGGCAAAGGCCATTGGGTCGCCGTCGCGACTGGCGGCAGGGCAGGGGGGTTGTTTCGCACCCGCCAGGATGCGATCCGCTACGCCTGCGTCGAGACCGGCTGCCGTCCGGATGACGTCGCGCTGGCTGTCGAGCCGATCCGCTTCCGGCTTTCCTAATCCGATCACCGGCTGACCCCGAGGCAGAGCCCCAGGGTCAGCGGCGATCTCAAGACGTTCGCTCAGCTGCCGCCGGGATCGGTCTCGTCGTTCTGGCTCTTGTCGCCCTGCGGACCCATGCCGGGCTTGCCGTCGGTCTTCTCGTTCGGGTCCTTCACCGCGTCGGGCGCGACATTGGCCGGCTTCTCCGGCTTCGGATCTTCGCGCTCGCTCATTTTTTGTCCTCCTGCTCGACCCGATAATGGCCATCGGCCACTTTCTGGTCGGCGGCCGGGCCTCGCGACGCCGTCTGATCCGAATGGCCGCCGGACGAGCCGCCGACCGCCGGAGGCGAGCGTCCGGCCTCGCCGGATTTGCCCCAACCCTCCTTGGATTCTGTCTTGGCCGCCTCGCCCGGACCCATATCGGTGATCGCCGCCTGTTCGGAGGTCTGGTGACCGCCGCCCGCCGGGGGCTCGCCCTTCGAGCCGACCGTGTCATCGGGCTTGCGGGTAACGGTTCCGGAATCGCTGGTGAGCCTACCCATCAGCGTTTCCCATCGTCCTGGCCGACCGCCGCAGTGGCCCGGTCGATCGCCTCGCCCAGGTTCGAGCCCTTGCCCGACGTGTTGCCGAACTCGCCTTGCAGCTTCTTCAGATTCTCGGGCGGCGTCTCTGCCTCGGTGGCGTCGGTGGCGTCCGAACCTGGCGTGCCGGAGGCGATCCGCGCCGCCTCGGCATCGCCCGCCGGATCCCGCTTCAGGTCGGCCTGCGTGTTGGCGGGCAGACCCACGTCGAGGGGCGAGTCCTGGCCGAGATCCTGACCGTTGCGGTCGGCATTGGCGTTGAAGTCTTTCAACGACGGCCGTGTCGTCTGCTCTGCCATGGCTCCTGCCTCTCCTGCTGTGCGCTGTGGCGGGACAACGGGGGCGGGAGATCAGGGTTGCGTCGGGGGCGCCGATCCGCGCACCGGGCTTGGGACGACCCGGGCTTCAGGGGCCGACGATCTTCGGGACGACATTCTGCGTCAGCGCCCGCACCGAATCCTCGGCATGCCCGGGGCTGTCGGCCCTAGCCCGGATCGTCAGCAGATCGCCGTCGCGCAGGATCACGGCGGTCGATCCGCCGCCGTTTTCCAAAGCATAGACGGTGATCCAGCCGATCGCCGGGCTCACGGGCAGAGCCGAGAGGCGGCAATCGGGGTTCTGCTTGATGCACAGCGATTCGAGCTTCGCGAACGAAGTCACGCCGGATCGAACACGCGTCTCGGTCCCGTCGTTCGAGGCTCCGAGTTGGATCTCGACCGCCGGTGAACCCGTGCATGGGGAGCAGGTGAGGGCGAGGTTGAGGGGGGTCGCCTGCACCGTGGGTTTGCCGCCGACTGCGGTCTTGATCGGGTCCACGAAGGCCGTGAGGTCGTGGCTGGCAAAACCCTGGGCCTGCGTGGCGTGGGCGATGAGGCAGCCGAGGAGAACGAGGAGGCAGCGCATGCGAGAATGTCCGTCCGATCGTCGGGTCGCCGGCAGCGACCCAGGATTCAGATGACCTATGCGCGACGTTTTTCCAAGGTTTGTGTCCGGCTGTGTACTTAGCCGAAGCGCAGATCACAGATGATGCTGAAGAATATTGACGATGCGACCCAGAAAATTCGCGCTTTTTATCAGGACGACATATCGATCCCCTGATCTGTGATCACGTGCATCAGTTTATCGATCGGGAAATCAGACTCATCAACATCTTGAATAGGCCGAAAACAGTGTGCCGGATCGCGATCCAAGGGTAACCCCTCAACAGCAAAGCCGCGCTGGCTCCAGTGGAACCGGCGCGGCTTTTGAGATCGTGGTCGAGGCGAGGCGGTGGGCGCCTTCGGAGGTGCTAGCCGATTCCGTCGAACAGGGCCGAGGAGATGTAGCGCTCGGCAAAGGAGCAGGCGATCGTGACGATCCGCTTGCCCTGGAACTCCGGCCGCTTGGCCAGTTCCAGCGCCGCCGCGACGTTGCCGCCCGTGGAGATGCCGCCCGGAATGCCCTCCAGCCGGGCCAGTGCCCGCGAGGTTTCGAAGGCGGTCTCGTTGGAGACCTTGAGCACGCCGTCCAGGATGTCGGTGTGCAGGTTCTCCGGGATGAAGCCCGCGCCGATGCCCTGGATCTTGTGCGGGCCGGGCTGCCCGCCGGAGATCACCGGCGAGTCCACCGGCTCCACCGCAAAAACCTTGAGGTTCGGCAGGCGCGGCTTCAGCACTTCGCCGACGCCGGTCACGGTGCCGCCGGTGCCGACGCCGGCCACGAAGGCATCGAGCTGGCCGCCGGTGTCGGTCCAGATCTCTTCCGCCGTGGTCTTGCGGTGGATCTCGGGGTTGGCCGGGTTCGAGAATTGCTGCGGCACCACGGCGCCGGGGATTTCCTTCAGAAGCTCCTCGGCCTTGGCGATGGCGCCCTTCATCCCCTGCGCGCCGGGGGTGAGCGCCAGCTCGGCGCCCAGGAAGGCCAGCATCTTGCGGCGCTCCAGAGACATCGTCTCGGGCATGACCAGGATCAGCCGGTAGCCCCGGGCCGCAGCCACGAAGGCCAGGGCGATACCGGTATTACCGGAGGTCGGCTCGATCAGCGTGCCGCCGGGCTTCAGCTTGCCCGAGGCCTCGAGCGAGTCGATCATGTTGACGCCGATGCGGTCCTTGACGCTGGCGATCGGGTTGAAGAACTCGAGCTTTAACAGGATCTCGGCATCGACGCCGTGCTCCTTGGGCAGGCGGTTGAGGCGCACCAGCGGGGTGTTGCCGATGGTCTCGGTGATCGAGCCGTAGACACGGCCGTGGCCGACCTTCGCCGGCGCGTTGAGGGAATCGGCCATCGCGGAACTCCTGCAGATCTCGAGTCGGACAGATGTCGGGTCCGGACGGTCCGGGCCAAGGGGAAGCCCTGGCCGGCCGGCGGATGGAAGGCTGCGATATCGCGTCGCCGAAGCTGGGGCAATCGGGCTAAGTGTCCTGTACGAAAGTTCTTTTTGCCTGTGTCGCGGATTATTGGCGATTATGGAAGAAGGCGGCTGACGCGCCCGCGTTCTGTAGAATATCGTTCTCTCGCCGGGCGCCATGCGCCGCCCCGCCTGCGGCTGCTGACGAGGGGTGCCCGATGAATCGCCGTAAGCTCGGTGCCGCCGACCCGACTCGCCGCACCGGTCTGCTGGCCGCGCTCGGCCTCGTCCTCGCTCGGTCGGCCCAGGCCGCGGAACCCACGCGCATCACACTCGCCACCGCGACCCCGGGCGGGGGCTTCCCGGCCTTCGGGGATGCCTTCGCGGCGGCGATCCGGGCGGCGGATCCCGATCTTTTCGTCGAGACGCGCGCCAGCGGCGGCTCGGCCGAGAATGTCGGGCTGCTGCGCGCCGGCCGCGTCGACCTCGCGCTAGTCCAGGGGGAATACGCCTACCCGGCCCTGTCCGAGCCGGGCGGCCTCACCGTCCTGGCGCCGATGTATCCGACGCCCGGCCTGTTCGCCGTTCCGGCGGCCAGCCCGATCCGCACCGTGGAAGACCTGCGCGGCAGGCCCATGGTGCTGGGCACGCACAATTCCGGCCTCACCGTCATGGGCCGCAGCGCGCTCCAAGCCTCGGGGCTCGATCCCGAGCGGGACATCCGCCCGATCCTGCTCGACCGGGCCGGGGATGGGCCGCCCATGGTGCTCGACGGGCGCGCCGACGCGCTCTGGGGCGGCGGTCTTGGCTGGCCGGGCTTTGTGGCGATGGCGCAGGCACCGGGCGGCGCGCGGTTCTTCGGACCGTCCGAAGCCGGTATCGCGCGGCTCGCGCAACCAAGCGCAGCTTTGCAACGCCTGATCGTACCGCCCGGCAGCTTCCCCGGTCAGTCCGCCGCGATCGAGACGATCGGCTCCTGGAGCCTCGTGCTGGCGCGGCCGGGCTTCGAGGCGGAGACGGCCTATCGGCTCGTCCGCGCCCTGGCCAGGGCCGACATGGCCGCCCGCCATCCGCAGGGCGCGGACAGCCAGCCGAAAAATCTGTCCGGCCTCGTGCCGGCAGCGCAGATCCATCCGGGGACACTACGCTACCTCGGCGAGGCCGGCGTCCCGGTGCGCTGAGGCCGAAGGCCTAGCGGAACGAGGCGACGCGCCGGTCCCGCTTGCGCTCGGCGGCGGGCTGATAGGCGATCTCGGCGTGGTGGGCGCAATAGGGCAGCCCGGTGATCGAGCGGGCGCCGCAGAACCGGAATTCCGGCGTGGTCGGATCGCCGAGCGGCCAGCGGCACATGGATTCCCGCAGGTCCATGATCGTGACCCGCTGCGACACGGACAGCGCCACCGGCTCCGGAGCCGCCGGGGCGGACGTCGGGAAGACCGGAGCGGGGCGATGCGAGAGGATCGCGACGGGCTCTGGCGCCTGGGTCTCGACCACCGCGATGGCGGTCTCGATCTCGACGGCCTTGGCGGCCTGCGGCGCGACCGGAGCCTCCTCGCCGCCCCGGGCGCGACCGCCCAGGCCGAGGCGATGCACCTTGCCGATCACCGCGTTGCGGGTGACGCCGCCGAGTTGCGCGGCGATCTTGCTCGCGCTCTGCCCGTCTTCCCACAGCCGGCGCAGGAGCGCCACGCGATCATCAGTCCAGCTCTGGCCCGCTTCCATAATCCCCCTCCGCCCCCTGCGGCCCGTGCGCTTGCCGGGTGACGGTGTGCGTTCCAGGTCGCTCAAGACCCTCCCGGCCGTACTGCCGGTGCGGACCGCACCCTTGCGCGTCACCCATGCGCGTCGGATGCCGCACCGCGTGCGACACCCTGTCTCGTCAGGCCACGACCGGACCCTAGCGCGGCGCTCGCGACGCTTGCAAGGGCGGCCCGTCGCCCGAGTCGGACCCTGTCCACCGGCAATGGCCTGTTCACCTGGGAAGGTGGTTACCGTCCGCCCCGCGGGCCCTGCGGATCCAGTGAGCCGTGTCGCCCACGTCACAGGCCGGCGCAATCGCATCGAATGATCGGCGGGATCGGAACGCGGTCACGGCCAAGCTGCTTTCGTGTGGCAAAAGGGGTGAGCGTTGCTGTTATCCGGGGTGAGGACGATGGGTTACCGTCAGGGGGCGCTGCGCGCGCTGGTCGCGCTCGGGCTGGCCGGACAGGTCGCGGCCTGCGGCAGCGTCCCGCGCACCGCCTACACCGCCGAGCAGGCGGCCTACGCCAGCGTGCCGGGAATCCCCGGGGCGCGGGTCTACGCCGACGCGTCGGTCGACACGATCGCGGAACTCGCCGGCAATCCGCAGCGCCGCTCCGCCGGCTTCAACTACCTGGCTTTGTCAGGCGGCGGCGGCGACGGCGCCTACGGGGCCGGCGTGCTGAACGGCTGGACGGCCTCCGGCACCCGCCCGGAATTCACCCTGGTCTCGGGCGTGTCGACCGGTGCGCTGATCGCGCCCTTCGCGTTCCTCGGCCCAGCCTACGATCCGTACCTCACCGAGTTCTACACCAGCGGCGTCGCCGGCGAACTGGTGACCTCGCCCAACATCGCCAACGTCCTGTTCGGCTCCGGCCTGTTCGGCGATGGTCGCCTGCGCAACCTGATCGGCCGCTACGTCACCCCGGAGCTGCTCACCGCCATCGCGGAGGAGCACGCCAAGGGCCGCCGCCTCATGGTGGTGACCACCAACCTGGATTCCCAGCGCGCGGTGATCTGGAACATGGGCGTCATCGCGTCGAGCGGAGCGCCGAACGCCCTGGAGCTGTTCCGCGACGTGCTCGCCGCCTCGGCCAGCATCCCGGCGGTGTTCCCGCCGCAGATGATCGACGTGGCCGCCGCCGATACGCGTTTCCAGGAGATGCATGTCGACGGCTCGGTGGTCACACCGGTCTTCACCTTGCCCCAGACGCTGCTGCTCCGCGACGGAAAGATCCGCACCGGCGGCAAGGCCAACATCTACGTCGTGATCAACGGCCGCCTGGAGCCGGATTTCGAGGTAACGAAGGACAACACGCTGTCGATCGTCGAGCGCTCGTTCACGACGGCGAGCCGCGCCCGCTCTCGCGCCACCCTCACGGCGACCTACGCTCTGGCGCGCGGCAACGGCATGGGCTTCAACCTCACCTATATCGACGAGAACGGCCCCAAGGCTTCCGCCGCCAAAGGCTTCGACACCGGCTACATGCGGGCGCTCTACCAGGCGGGCCTGGAGAAGGGTCGGACCGGCACGTTCTGGCAGCATACGGTGCCGGCCGCGCCGACGCTCAAGCAGACTGCGGCCGCGGTGGCAAACTGAGTCTTTTCGGCTCTTTAGCGCCGCGCCCCGGATGGGGCGCGGCGATCGGGTTGGTTACTTGCCCAGGATCTTGGTGACCAAGCGGCCGATCGGCGTCGCGGTGCTGGCGTTCCGGTCGTCGCGGTCGAGGGGGCGGTTCTCGTTGCCGAGAAGCTTGGTGACGATGCGTCCGATCAGGCTCATGGATCCCTCCGCGCGTTCGCGCCAAAACGGCGCAGCTTGCTCATTAACGGGCGATGCGCGCGCGGCGTTCCGCGACTCGCGGCGTCAGACCTGCATCAGCCGGATGTTGTTGGTGTTCCCCATGGTGTGGAACGGGATGCCGGCGGTAACGACGATGATGTCGTTCGGCTTGGCGAAGCCCTCGTCCTGCGCGTGCTGGCCGGCCTTCGCGGTCATCTCCTCGTAGGAATCGACGTCGTCGGTGTGGACGCTGTGGGCACCCCAGAGCAGGCACAGGCGCCGCGAGGTGGCAAGGCTCGGGGTCAGCGCCAGGATCGACGCGGCGGGACGTTTGCGGGCAACCCGGGCGGCCGTGGTCCCGCTGGTCGTGTAGGTCACGATCGCGGAGGCGCGCACGGCCTCGGCCAGATCCGCGGTTGCCGTGGCGACCGCGTGGGGCGGCGTCTCTTCCTCGCCGGGCTCGGAAGCCGCCACGATCGAGTGGTAGAGCTTGTGGCCTTCGACGCTGCGGATGATCCGGTCCATCATCGACACGGCCTCGACCGGATATTGCCCGGTGGCCGATTCCGCCGACAGCATCACGGCATCGGCGCCGTCGTAGATGGCCGTGGCGACGTCGGACGCCTCTGCCCGGGTCGGGGCGGGGGCGTTGACCATCGAATCGAGCATCTGGGTCGCCACGATCACCGGCTTCACGGCGAGGCGGCAAGCGCGGATCAGCTCCTTCTGCCGCCCGGGCACGTCCTCGTGCGGGATCTCGACGCCGAGATCGCCGCGGGCGACCATCACGGCATCCGAGAGCCGGATGATGTCGTCGATCCGCTCCAGCGCCTGCGGCTTCTCGATCTTCGACATGATCCCGGCCCGGTCGCCGATGATCCCGCGGGCCTCGATCAGGTCCGACGGTTTTTGGACGAAGGACAGGGCGACCCAGTCGACGCCGAGCTCCAGCCCGAAGGCGAGGTCGGCCCGGTCCTTCTCGGTGAGCGGCGACAGGTCGAGCAGCGTGCCCGGCAGATTGACGCCCTTGCGGTTCGAGATCGGGCCGCCGGTCACCACCTCGGCGGTGATCGCATCCCGCTCCGGCCCCACGACCCGCACCCGCACTCGGCCGTCATCGATCAGGAGTTCCTGGCCCGGCACCACCGCGGCGAAGATCTCCGGGTGGTGGAGCGGGATCGCCTGCTTGTCGCCCTCGGACCCGTCCAGCACGAAGCGGATCGTCTCGCCGGCCACGAGATCCAGGCGCCCGCCCTGGAGCGTGCCGATGCGGATCTTCGGGCCCTGCAGATCCTGCAGGATGCCGATCGGCCGGCCGACCTCCCGCTCCAGGGCGCGGATCGAAGCGTGGACCTTGGCATGGTCCTGCTGCACCCCGTGGCTGAAGTTCAGCCGGAAGGTATCGACCCCGGCGAGGAACAGGGCGTGCAGCCGGTCGGGCGCGGAACTCGCGGGACCGACCGTGGCGACGATCTTGGCGTGGCGGTGACGGCGCATGCGGGGCTCTGCCATGAACACGACCTCCGGGAATCGGCCGGGCGATCGGGCCCGCCGACGCGCCCCACATTGGTATGGATGCGCTCCGAGGCGAGCTTTTTTTGCGGAGCCGATGCAATTCGCCGTGCAGGCTCACCGCCTACTTGGCGACCTCGCGGGCGATGCCGGCGAGGCCCGCATCGTAGACGCCGGTGATATCCGCGAGGGCCTCGGCGTCGCTCATGCCCTCGGCGTCGAAGGTCGCGGTCCAGACCACCGTGGAGCCCGCGCCGTTCGGGCGGACCGCCAGCGTCGCGTTGTAGGCGCGCACCGGCAGCGGCCCCTGGATGAAGCTGTAGCTGTAGCTCATGGCGGTCTCGTCGCGAGCGGTCTCGACCTCGACGATGGTGCCGAGGCCACCCTTCGCCACGACGCCCCGGATCTGCGCCCGGATGCCGTCGTCGTCGTCCTCGCGCGACAGGATGCAGCGCTCGACCTGCGGGTGCCACAGCCCGATGGCGCAGAAATCGCCGATCAGCGCCCAGATCGCGGCGGGGGGCGCCGGGATATCCCGGCTGCGGGTGACTTCCAGGGCGCAGGCCGGACCGGCGATGAGCAGGGCTGCGAGGCCGAGTGCGGCATGGGCGGGTCGGTTCACGTTGGGGTCTCCGCCGGATGTCGCCGGACGGAAGTAGGGCGCCCGCTGGAGGAAACCCATCCGGGTCCCGGCAGCCGATCCCTGGAAACCGCCGGGCTCAGCCGGTAAGACAGCTGGGCGATTCCCGCCGTCATTGCGAGCGCAGCGAAGCAATCCAGGGCTGCGCGCGATCCCCGGACGTGGCGTTTCCCTAGGTTGCTTCGCTGCGCTCGCAATGATGGTGCGGCGCGCTTCGACCAGAAACCGCATGTCAGGCTTGGAGCCGGAGACGCCGATGGACGATCGCATCATGTCGGCTTCCCCATCGCAGCAAGGCAGGCATGCGGGGCTTCGCGCCTTCAGGCTCGGGATCGCGGCCCTGGCGCTGGCTCCGGGGCTGGCCGTGGGGGCGCCTGAAGCAGCAGCCCCTTCCGCGCCGACACCGTCCTTCGAGACCTGCCGCACCGATTTGATTGCCTGGGCTACGGCGCACGACGTGCCGCAGGCCGTCGCGCAGGCGCAGCTGGGCGGCCTGGAGTCCGACCCGGACGTGCTGGCCGCGACCCGGAACCAGGGCGAGTTCGTCCGGCCGATCTGGGACTATATCGAGGCCAGCATCACGCCGGCTCGGATCGAGGCCGGGCAGCGCAAGCTCGCCGAACTGGCGACGCCGCTCGCGGCGATCGAGGCCAAGTACGGCATCGACCGCTACACCCTCGTCGCCTTCTGGGGCGTGGAATCGACCTACGGTACCGTGCTCGACAATCTGTCGGTGGTGAAGCCGGTGGTGCGCTCGCTCGCGACCCTGAGCTGCGGTGATCCCGCCCGGGCGGCCTACTGGCGGGACGAGCTGACCGCCGCCCTGCAGATCCTCGCCCGCGACGAGGCGCCCCTCGACCGGATGCCAAATGGCCTGACCGGGTCCTGGGCCGGCGCCATGGGCCATACCCAGTTCATGCCCACCGTCTACCAGCAACACGCGGTGGATTTCGACGGCGACGGCAAGCGGGATATCTGGACCTCGGCCACCGACGCGCTCGCCTCCACGGCGAACTATCTGCGCGGCCATGGCTGGCGTCCCGGCGAGGGCTGGGGCTACGAGGTGGTCCTGCCGGAGGGGTTCGATGCCGCGCTCGCCGACGAGACCACACCGCGCAGCCTTGCCGCATGGCGGGATCTCGGCGTGAAGCCGACTCAGAACCGTCCGATCCCGGACGAGGCGGCACAGGCGACCCTGATCCTGCCCGCGGGGATCCGCGGCCCCGCCTTCCTGCTCCGGCCGAACTTCGCGGTGATCCTGCGCTACAACACGGCGCTCGCCTATGCGCTGACCGTGGCGCAGCTCTCGGACCGCCTGCGCGGCGATCCGGGTCTGTCGCGGGACTGGCCGCGGGGCGACCGCCCCCTCACCGGGGACGAGCGCCGTGACCTCCAGACCCGGCTGACCGAGCGCGGCTACGCCACCGGCGGCGTCGACGGCAAGATCGGCCCGAAGACCCGGGCGGCCCTGCGGGCCTATCAAGGTTCGCAGGGCCTGCCGGCGGACGGCTACGCGGACGCCGCCCTGCTGGAGCGGATCCGGGCGGCGCCGTGATCAGGCCAGGAAGGCCGGCTCGTCCCGGGCGAGCACGCGCTTGACGCTCTCCAGGTGCAGCCGCGCGCTCTCGGCGCGGCCGGCGGCTTCCTGGGCGGCGACGTGCTTCACGATCTCCTCCGGCACGACCTTCAGGGTGCGGCCGGTGCTCATGGCGAGCACCTGCGCCTGGGCGGCGCGTTCGAGGTAGTAGAGGTCGTCCCAGGCCTCCGCGATGCTCTCGCCCAGCACCATCACGCCGTGGTTCTTCAGGAAGACCACGTCGGCCTCTCCGGCGCTGCGGGCAATCCGCTCGCCCTCGCGGGAATCGAGCGCCAGCCCGTTGTAATCCTCGTCCACGGCGATGCGGCCGTAGAAGCGCAGGGCCGTCTGACCGGCCCAGAGCAGCGGCTGCCCTTCGAGCATCGCAAGGGCCGTCGCGTAGGGCATGTGGGTGTGGAAGGCGGCCCGGGCCTTGGGCTTCAGCCGATGCAGCTCGGCGTGGATGTGGAAGGCCGTCGCCTCGGGCTGACCGTCGCCCTCCACGACATTGCCGTGGAAGTCGCACAGCAACAGGCTCGAGGCCGTCACCTCGGCGAAGGCCAGCCCGTAGGGATTGACCAGGAACAGGTCCGGCCGCTCGGGCAGCACCGCCGAGAAGTGGTTGCAGATACCTTCTTCGAGGCCGTTGCGCGCGGCCCAGCGCAGGCACGCGGCCAGGTCGACGCGAGCGCGCCGGACGCTGTCGGCGTTGAGGGGCTCGTTGCTGCGCAGGGGCGGCGTGCCCGAAGCGGTGACGGCGTGCGCCATGCGGGGAGGCTTTCTTTCGGTTCGAATCTCGGCCGCCGGAATCAGGCGGCCCGGCATCTTACGCGGTTGCGCGGCGCAGCGGACTACCCCTGCGTGCAGACGTTCAGGGCCGCCCGTCGGTCACGCCGCCGACGAGGTTGAGCCCGAGCAAAAAGTCGGAGGCGAAATCCGTGCGCACCACGGGATCCCGCGGCACCGGCTCGCGCAGGGCGTCGCGCTCCGCCCGGCGGGCCGCCACAGCCTCGGCCACGGTGACGCTGCGGAACGACAGCTGCGTGCCTCCCTGCGCCTGGGCGAGGCGGCCGAGATCCGGCCCGATCACCGTGGCGATCTTCGGATAGCCGCCGGTGGATTGCCGGTCGGCCATCAGGATGATCGGCAGGCCGTTGCCGGGCACCTGGATCGCGCCCATGGCGACCCCATCGGAGACGATGTCGTGGCCCTTGGCGTGCTTGAGCGGCGTCCCGTCCAGGAAGCAGGCCATGCGGTCGCCGCGGGGCGAGACGGTCCAGGGGCCGGTCAGGAAGGCATCGATCTGATCGGCGGCGAAATAATCGTCCTGCGGGCCGAGCACGACCCGGATTTTTTTGGGATCGCGGTCGAGCCAGGGGGCGACTAGACGGTGTGGCGAGACCTCGCCGGCCCGTGGCTCGGCGATCGGGAGGCGATCGCCGGCGGCGAGCCCGCGGCCGTCGAGACCGCCGAGGCCGGAGCGGGTATGGGTCGCGGTCGATCCGAGCACCGGCGTCACGTCGATGCGGCCCTGCACGGCCAGGTAGCCCCAGGCACCGGACGCGCCTGCCCGGACCGTCAGTGTCCGGCCGGGCTCCAGCGTCAGGGCCACCGCGTCGGGCACGGCCGCGCCGTCGAGGGAAATCCGGAAGCTGCGCGAGACCATGGCGATGCCGAGCGGCCCGCCCTCGGCGGTGACCGTGAGGCCGCCGGTGGAGACCTCGATGGCGGTGGCGTCGAGGGGATTGCCCGCGGCCCGGTTGGCGGTGGCGTGCATCAGCGGGTCCATCGGTCCCGCGGCGGTGATGCCGTAGCGCAGATAGCCGTGCCGGCCGCCATCCTGAAGGGTGATGCCGGGGCCGGCGGCCTCGATGACCAAGGCGGTCATCGGCTTGCCTCTTCGGGCCGGGCCACGCGCTCGCCGGCTGCTTCCCGGGCATCAAGGGCGTCGAAGGTCGCGCAATCCACCGGCTCGAAGCGGATCAGGTCACCGGCCCCGATGAAGAAGCTTTCCTCGCGCTCCGGGGCGTAGAGCCGGGCCGGGGTCGCGCCGATCACGTACCAGCCGGTCGGCATCGGCACCGTCGCCACCGCGGCGAGGCCGCCGCCGATCACCACGGCGTTGCGCGGATGCGGCGGCCGGGGGCTCGCGCGCCGCGGCACCGCCAGGGTCTTAGGCAGGCCACCGAGATAGGCGAAGCCCGGTGCGAACCCGTACATATAGACCCGGTAGGTCGCCCCGGCATGAGTCGCCACGATCGCCTCGGCGGACAGGCCGGTGCGCTCGGTGACCTGGGCGATGTCTTCGCCGTGGGGCTGGTCGTAGCAGCAGGGCAGGGTCCAGAGGGTCGGCGTGCCGACCCGCGCCACGGCCCCCGCGACCAGGGCCCGGACACGCTCCGCCAGCGCCTCACGGTCGAGAACAAGCGGGTCGTAGTGGAGCATCAGCGAGCGGTAGGTCGGCACCCGTTCGCGCAAACCCTCGGGCGGGTCGGCGCCGAGGGCATCGTCGAGGGCCAGGACCCGGTCGCTGATCGCCGGATCGACGGTGCTGCCGAACTCCACCACCAGGGCCGCCTCGCCGGAATCGAGCAGCCGGGGCTCATTCTCACTCATGACCGGAACGGCGCCAGCGTCACGCCCGCGCCCTCGAGCCGGGCCCGCACCGCCCGGGCCGTGGCGACCGCGTGGGCGGAATCGCCGTGGACGCAGATCGAGCGGATCGGGGTCGGCAGCGCCTTGCCTGAGGCGGTGAGGATCGCTCCGCCCTCGACCATCCGCAGCACGCGTTCGGCAGCTGCATCGGCCTCGGTGATCAGGGCGCCGGGCTGATTGCGGGGGATCAGCAGCCCGGCGTCGGTATAGCCGCGATCGGCGAAGATCTCCTGGTGAACTTCCAGTCCGCAGGCCTCGCCGGCCGCCACCTGCGCAGTAAGCGCGATGGCCAGCAGCGCCAGGTCGCGGTCCACCGCCCGGACGGCCTTCGCGATGGCGTCGGCCACCGCGCGATCCTCGGCGGCGAGGTTCGCAAGCGCGCCATGCGCCTTCACGTAGGTGATCCGGTGGCCGGCATAGGCGGCGAGCGCCTGGGCGGCGCCGACTTGGTAGGCCACCAGCCGCTCGATCTCGGGCGGGGTGAACGGCATGGGCCGCCGTCCGAAGCCCCAGAGGTCGGGGAAACCCGGATGGGCGCCCACCGCCACGCCGCGCTCCTTCGCGAGCGTGAAGGTGCGGGCCATGATTTCGGGATCGCCCGCATGCAGACCGCAGGCGACGTTGGCCGAGGTGACGATGCCGAGGATTGCGGCATCGTCGCCGCAGGCATAGGCGCCGTAGCCCTCGCCGAGATCGGAGTTCAGGTCCACGCTGGCCAACGGACTCGTCCCCTTCCTGCTGCGCAACGGCCCGACACAGCAGGCGGCGCGCATCGCGACCGGATCTGCTCCTTCCACACCCGCGACGGTCAGAAGTCGAGAGCGCCATGGCGATGGCGGCGTGGACTCGGGATCGGGAGCAAGGCCGATGCCGGATGGGTCTACTTTTGGGAGATCAGGGGGCGGCCCGAGCGGCTGGCTGGTTTCAGCAAGGCAGCCCGCGTTACGCCTGCGCGATGAGCTTGCGGCCGAGCAGGGCCAGCGTCGCGCGGCGTCCGAGCTTCATCACCGGATAGAGCAGGCGGGCGCGGGACGGGTCGCGCAGCAGCCGCGCGAGAGTTCGGCCAACCACGCCCTGGTCCTCGCTGAGGGTCGAGAGCAGGACCAGGGCATCCGGGCCATAATACAAGGTCTGGCCGTGGCGCACGACCATGCCGTTGTTGAGGTCGTAGCCGCGCCGGGCGAGGTCTTCCACCACCGGGCCACCATCACGGGCATCGACCAGCGCGACGCTGCCGACCGACCGGCGCAGGGCCATCAGGCGCACGTAGTTGCTGCAGAACGGGCATTCGCCGTCGTAGACGACCGTGAGGGCGGGGTCGGTCATGGTTTCAGATCGATCCGATGCTCGGCTTCCGAGACCAGCCGGCGAACCGGCACGCCGTCCTGCAGGCTGAGGCAGACGGATTCCCGCCGGTAGATGTAGGCGACGATATCCTTGAGGGGCACGCCGTCGAAGCTCATCCCGTGCTGGAGCGGGACGAAGAAGTGATGCGGGTAGAACGCGTGGGGAAAGGCCCCCAGCGTGTCGGCGATCCGGCTGACCAGCCGGTGATAGCCGCGGACATAGGCGTCGACCGCGGGCCGGTCGATCTCGTTCTTCGCAAGATCCTGCCCGGCGCCGTCCCGGGACGTCAGGACCGGCACGTCGCAGGTCAGCGAGGCGAGCACCTTGCGGTAGACCTGCGTTCCGCCGTTCGGGTTGTCGAGGGCGAAGGCGGTCTCGGCGTCCGGTGACCCATAGGCCATGTGGGCGAAGGGATACGAGTAGAAGGTGAAGAAGTTGGTCGGGACGTAGTGCCGGCCGCCGTCCTTATCGACGGCCTGGAAATACATCTTGTTGTTCGCGGCGGTGTCGTACCAGCCGAGCCGCGCCTGGGTCATGAAGCTGTTGTCGGTGAGGATGAACAGCACCGAGAACAGCCCGACCAGCAGCGGCGGCCGCTGGTAGTACCGGCTGATCACCACGGCGCCGATCGCCAGGTTCAGCAGGATCCACGGGGCGAAATTGGCGCCCATGACGACCACGATGGACAGGTGCATCGCGTCGAAGCCGAGCAGCAGGATCACGAGCCAGCGCCGCGGCATTAGGATGCCCACCAGCGCCGCACCCTGTCCGAGCAGGATCAGCGCGTTCGTCACCGGGCCGGCCTGGCTCAGGATCGCCCGCATGCCCGCCACCAGCCAGGACCAGCTCGCGTAGAACACGTGGTTGTTGTCCAGCCCAACGCTGAACAGCTTTCCGGGGTCGTTGGCCAGCAGCCAGGAGGTCGGGCCGGCATCCAGCATCACCTTGGCCAGGAAGGACGAGTAGTAGTTCCCGAGATGGATGCTGATCGCCGCGGCGATCAGAACTTTCGCGAATAGAGCGCTCGCCGTCGCGATGTCGCTCTTCGCCGGACCACTCACGCTTGGCCGGGCGCTCAGGCGCTCCGTCAGCGCGAGGATGGCGAGGCCGGCCAGCAGGCAGAAGCTGACCTCGGCCAGCGGCAGGACATCGATGACGTGCCCGTGCCAGAGCCCCGTCACCCGCATGACGGCATGCTTGCTCCAGACCAGATAGGTCGCTCCCACGACCCCGAGCGACGGCCAGCGCAGGCACAGGATCCCGGACGCCACGGCGGCGACCCAGAGGACCATGATGGCCCACAGCGCCACCATCGCCTTGGAGCCCTGCTCGACGACCGGGAAGAGCGGGTAGTGGACCAGGGCGTAAGCCCCCGAGATCACGCCGATCAGCTGCAGCAGGCGGACCGCGGCTTTGTCGGAGGGCGCGTAGGTTCGGCGCAGCATTGCGGCCGCCAGCATCAGCGGCAGCACGATGCTGTGAAAGGTGTTCCGCTCGTCGATGACCCGGGAGAGCTTGATCACCATCAGCAGGGCGATGGTCTGCGCCAGCACGAACAGATACGGCCACGCCGCCGCGAACGCGACGGGGGCGGCTATTCGTGGTGCTCGGAGCGAGAGAGTTCCGTTCGGAGCTGAGCTCAAGAGCGATCGGATCATCGGCAATCTTCGCAGGCGGAGGATCGGGGTGGGGGCTGTGGCGGCGGGACCGTTGAGGCAGCCTCGACCCTGTCGGGGCGCGGAAGCCTGACTCGCACGCTTCACGAGGGATCTGCCGGCAAAGTTGGAGGAGTGGGGGATACGCCTTTCGGTCGGATCGGGGCTTCAAGCCGATCTGCGCGCCGCGGCGAACCCGGATTCGAACCGGGCAATTCCGGGCCGCCACGCGGCCGGTTCGGACTACCTCGTCAGTCGCGCCGCGCTCATCCGAATGGATAGCCTGCGCTGCCACGCGGATTCCCGAGACATTGGCTCGGCACGCGCCCATGGTCCCTGACAGACCAGGCGTGTCCAAGTCGCGCGTTCACGCTCGGGATTCGATGAACAGGATGGTGGCGGATGGGACGATCGACAACGATCGCCCCGGTTCCGCCGCCGCCAAAGCTTGGGAACCGAGAGATTTCGAGGCAGGAGGAGACGGAATGCTGGTCATCAAGCAGAGCGCGGGCCGGTTTCTGGCCCATCGGCCTGCGCTGCGGTCGTCTATCAAGGAACTCGTGGAACTCGCCTTCTGGCGCAAGACGCTGTGGAAGTCGAAGGGACGCTTCTACAACGCCCATCTCGTCCCGTTCTACACGACGTTCTTCGGCCTGGACCAAGCGTTTTATGCCGGCAAACGGGTTCTCGACGTGGGCTGCGGCCCGGTCGGCAGCCTGGAATGGGCGACCGAATCCGTGGAACGCGTCGGCCTCGACCCGCTCGCCGATTCCTACGTGAAGCTCAATCGCGGGCTCCACAAGATGTGCTACGTCGCTGCGCCAAGCGAGAACATCCCGTTCCCGAACGGCCGCTTCGATGTCGTGACCATGTTCAACGCCCTCGATCACGTCGAGGATGTCGACCGGACTGTCGCGGAGCTCAAGCGCGTTTGCGCGCCAGGCGGGACGATCCTCCTGATCGTCGAGATCAACCATCCGCCGACCGTCACTGAGCCGCACCTGCTGGGCATGGACATCGTCGACAAGTTCGATGGGTTCTCCGTCGAGCGGAGCGAGGTGTTCGGCATCCGGGACGACCACAACGTCTACGGCAGCCTGAGTGATCGGCACCCGTTCCCGGGCTCGGGCAAGCCCGGCATCCTCTGCCTGCGCCTGACCAAGAAGCTGAACTGAGGCGGCGCGCTCCAGAGGGTGTTTGACGTCACGATCTTGGTCGGAAGGCGGTTCGGAGCTACGTATCTCCGAATCGCCCCCCTCAGAGGTGCCGGGCGATCAAAGATCGCTCGCCCTCGAACGATCCACTCAGCCTCTTGCGGGCTCCCTCAAGGCCCGCTGGCGCGGGTACTTCAGGATGACGTCGAGGGTCGGAACGACGCGGCACAAGCTTTACCGCTTCTGCTCGCTAGTGTGGCGACATGGTCCCGTAAGGCGAGGCTTCGTCCACGAAGGTCGTTTGGCTTATCATCCGCGCGCTCAGGAACCTGCGGCTGGCCGCCCAAAGCGGTTGGAGCAATCGGCTGCCGGCCATGAGGCCGCGGCTGCCCTTCGACCCGGATGAGAAAATCGGGGCTTCGAAGGCTTTGAGCGCGACGGGATTCGGCGACATCACCCGTGCCCGGCTGATCGCCTGACGCTGGTAGAAGAAGGCCCAATCGTCCGCGGCCGCCACCACCGGACGGTTCGCCGCCAGGATGCCTTCCGCCGCCTGCCGGGTGATCACATAGGCCGCATTCGCGCCGAGCCCGCCCATGCTCATCGGCAGGCACAGCCGGTAATCGCCGATCGCGACGGCATCCACGGTGCTGAACGCGGCGCGGTGCTGCGGCCGATTGTGGAGCAGGACGACATCGCCCCGGCGCAGGGTCGCCTCGACCCGGACCAGGATGTCGTGGATGTCGGGCGGAAGCACCGCGTCGTCCGCAACGATGAGCGCCCAGGGCAGCTTGCGGGCGATCATCGACTCATAGGCCGCCAGGTGTGAGAGGGCGCAGCCGACCTGGCTCGGGCTCAGCCCAGACTCCGGCGCAACGTCCCGACCGGCCACCGTCCCATCGATGCCCAGGATCTCGAAGCCCGGCCCCCAGATCGTATGGAGATGCCGGGTAATATAGGCGTGTCTCTCGCGGAGCCGCGGGACAGATATTGCAATGCAACACATCGCACCAACCTTCAATGGACGATATTGTGCATAAATTAACGATTTTGCAACTTATTTCGGCGCGCAAATTAAGTAACCATCATACATCGAAATTGCCGGTCTGGTATCGACCGGGATGCATAGGCGGTATCGATGGTCTCCAATCCGGATCTGCCGAATCGAAAGATTTGAAGCTGGATTGTTCGAGATTCGACTGTCTTCCTGCTGGCGCCGTAGCGGCGACAGGATCCAATCGACTCAAAACATACGTTTTCCAGTGCAAGATCCGGTTCCTGCCCCGGCCTGGATGCTTGCGCAAAAAGCAGTCTTGCCGGCGCAGTCTCGAGAGCCGGTCTCAGATCGGCGCGCCGTCAGGTCGCCGGTCGGGACCGCAGGACCGGCAGGATCGCCGCCAGCAGGAATTGATGCAGCCCGTGATTCACGAAGAGCGGGCATTCGAAACAGACGAGCACGCTGATCTGCGCTAGGAACAGGATCGGCCAGGCCTCGATATAGGCTGGCGAATGGGCGAAGTGCCGGATGACCCGGCGCGCCGTATCGAACATCACGCCGATGAAGATCAGCAGGCCGACGGTTCCGAACGCGACCGCGATGTCGATGAAGTTGTTGTGGAAGAACCAGACCTTCTGCTTCGTGGTGAAGTGCAGGTAGGGCGCAGTCGTGATCGGGCTCTCCCAATAGGCCTTGTAGCCGATGCCGATCACGGGTTCCCGCCAGAACTGGTCGATGCCGAACTGCCAGAGGATCGTGCGGCCGGTCAGCGTCGTGTCCTTGCCGAGATCGGAGAGCAGGCTGGTGGACAGGTCCGCCCCGTAGGTCGCGGCGACCAGGATGCCGATGCCGGCGAGCGCGACGGCGATGCCCAGACAGAAGCCCGTAACCCGGTTTCCCTGTCGCCACGTCATGATGACGCTGAGCGGCGCGAGCCCCAGGACGCCGGCCATCAGGGCGGTCGCGGAATGGGACGAGGCGAGCAGCGCCAGAGCCCCCAGAAAGGCCACGCCCGTCAGAACCCGGTTCCAACCTTGTAGGAACAGGGAGGCGGCGCAGAGCAACTGGAGGCTCATCAGGCCTCCGAGCACGTTCTTGTGCGAGTAGACCCCGGACCATTCGCCACTCAGGCCACGGGTCATGTCGGGCGCGGCCACCCCCAGAACGACCGACAGGATCTGGCCGCCGAGGAGCCCGAGAAACACGATCCGGACCACGCCGGACAGTCCCAAAGTGGCGCGCAGGGCGATCCCGGCCACGATCGTGGCGAGCAACTGGAGGCCGTGATAGGCCGAGATGCCCGGGGTCAGGGACCAGGCCGCCGACAGGATGGCGAGCGCCGGCCAGAGCAGGATGACCGGCCGGCTCCCAAACAGGGTGCTGGCGAGATCGCGCCGCAGGACCAGAAAGGCGAGGGCCGCCAGATCGGCGCCCAGCCAGATCGCCTTGTCGAGCCCCGGAAGCTTGACCTGCTCGCCGCTCACCGGCGCCAGCATGATCAGCAGGATCCAGGGAATCGCCGAAGCCCCGAGCCGCGGCAGCGCCTCCGCGCGACGGCGCCGCCGCGCGGGACGGGCCGCCTGCCGCCCAGATACGTCGCCGGGGCCGTTGAGCGGAAGCCAGGCCAGCGGCGCAGACTCCCCCGGCCCGAAGCCCGCCATGTCTCGCCGAACCGCCATCGCACCCAGTCCCAGACTTTCCGAGCGCTCCGCGCCAGCGGCTCCGTACGGATGGGAACTCTAACTGAGCTCGTCGCCCGGCCGATTCCGCCAAACGAGGTAGGTCGAGCGTCTTGCAGCTCGCAAAGACGGCGAAGGCCGCCGCGGTGGCCGGGGGCATGGTATCGGTAGGGTCGGACATGGGCAGGAAAGGCGCTCTGCTGCCCGCTTGACTAACTTCGCGGCAATAAAGAGCACTGTCTCTCGAGCTTCCGATTGCTTGACGCGATGAGGACGCGTCGGCTTGGGAGCCTCACGCCGAGCGCGCGAGCTCGGCAGTGATGTGCTTCGCCGACGGGGTGACGATGGACACGAATTGCGCCTCTCGGAACCGACGGAAGGCCTCCGAGCCTTCTTGGTAGCCACGGGCGCCGAATTGCAGCATGGCAGCCTGCGCGCTCTCCAAGGCCAGCCAGGAGACATCGAGACGCAGCCGCAGGATCTCAAGGAACGTTGAGCGATCAGGATCAGCCTGACGCTCCGCCGCCACCGCGATCCGCTCGTGCAGAACGGCGATCCGCTCCTCAATCGCTTCCGGCGGGAGCGGCAGAGCAGCAGCCTGCCGCCGGCCCCGGTCGTCCGTCCGCATCAGCGCGGCGACGCCGCGGGCGAGACCGAGCCCCATCCCGGTCTGCAGCAGCACGAAGCCATTACGGATGCGCGGCACGAAGGCCGCCGCGTCGGGCGCGATGACGTCGTCGTCGGACACGAACGCGTCGCGAATCAGTACCGTGTAGGTACCGGTGCCCTCAAGCGCGACGAAGCGGGTATTCGCTGCGAGCCCGACGGTGTCCGTGCCGGTCGTCAGCGCGGCCATGACGCGCCGGCCATCGTCCAGCGCGAAGATGGCGGCGAAGCGATGGCCCGGCGCGAGGTTGGAGACCCAGGGAAGCCGGCCGCGCACTCGGTAGCCGCCCGGCACACGCGTTCCCGAGAGCGCCAGCGGCTCAATGCCCGAGAAGGCCTTCATCGGGTTTGAGAGGCCCGTCCCGCCGAGATGGCGCCCGTCTGCCGTTGCGGCGAACTGGCCGGCGGGGCCGGGCGCGTCGCTCCGGGCGAGATACCAAACGAGCGCGTCCTGGCACCAGGTGCAGAAGGCGGTGGACAGGCAGGCCTCGGCAATCTCACCCATGGCCTCGATCGCCCGTAGCAGTCCCGCTGCCGTCCCATCGGTATGATGCGCGAAGGCCCCCGCGGCACCGAGGGCCCGCAGCACCGTTTCAGGGTAGGCGCCCGCATCGATCGCCCCGATCTGGGGACGCAGATCGACCGCCACGATGTCGGCAACGCCGCGGGTCGTCTCGGGCCCGATCGCCGGGGCTACTCCCACGTCGACGCTCAAGCCCTGACCACGGTGACGGGCACCGGGTTCTGCACGGTGTTGAGCACAGGCGACCATTGGGCAGCATGCGCGATGAGGTCGTCGAGTTCCGCCGCACTCGCGCCCTCGATGTCGAGACGTGCCTTGAGCCGCACGGCCGTCAGCCCCACCGGCTTAGGCGACAGGTCGCCCGTGCCCCAAACCGAGGTGATGTTAATGTCGCCCTCGCTCTCGATCTCGATCGCTCTCACGGTCCAGCCGCGGGCGACGGCATTGGCCTGAAGGCCAACCGCCACGCAGGTTCCGAGCGCAGCGAGCAGCGCTTCGGTCGGGTTCGGAGCGGTGTCGTCGCCCAGCAGGCCAGGCGGCTCGTCGACCACATGTGCGTCGAGGTTGCGCACGTAGGTGAGGTGGCGAAAGCGGCGCCCCTCCGCCACCGTACGGGCTCGGACGGTGCGAACGGCGGTGGGATCGGCCTTGCCCTTCTCTGAGAGAGCATTCAATGCGCCGGGATCGATCGTCTCGAAGGACGCGACGATCTCGCGGGCGGCGGGCGCGGCAGCAGTCATGAGCGTTCTCCTCAGGTGGCGGGGATCCAACGCGCCCGCGCCGCAAGGCGGCCGAGCGCGGCATCGAGGGCGTAGCCGATCAGCCCGATCAGCAGGACAAGGGCGGTGAGCCGATCGTACGAGAGCGTGTCGCGCGCGTCGTTGATGGCGTATCCGAGACCGCTGGTGACCCCGAGATACTCAGCGGGAACCAGCACGATCCAGGCGACGCCGAGCGCCAGGCGAAGGCCCGTGAGGATGTCCTGGAGCACGGCCGGGATCACGACGAACTGCAACGTTCCGAGCGGCCCTCCCCCGAGGTTACGGGCGAGCGTCAGCCAGACCGGATCGATCCGCTTCACGCCTGCCGCGGTCGAGAACAGAATCGGCCAGACCGCAGCCGCCGCGATCAGAAACACGATGGCGCCGTCCCAGCTCGGGAAGCTCAGCACCGCGACCGGCATCCAGGCGAGGGGTGATATCATGCGCAGGAGCTGGAAAGGCGGCTGAAGGGCGCGCTCGATCCAGGGCAGACTGCCGACGAGGAGGCCGAGAGGAGCGCCCGTCAGGAACGCGTATAGCAGGCCCTGACCGATCCGAGAGAGACTCGGCGCCGCGGCGCGCCACGCTTCGCCCGAACGGACCAGCTCGGTGAAGGCGAAGAGCGCCGATTCCGGTGCAAAGCCTGTGAACGCTGCGTAGGCGGGGTTGCGGGCCAGGAGCAGTCCTGCACCGAACCAGAGGGCAAAAAGTAGGGCGAGGCCGGCCAGCGGCGCGAGCTGCCACGACAGTCCCCGGCCCTGCAGCCGTTGAGGTGCCTCGGCGGGCATGGCCGCCGATG
This sequence comes from Methylobacterium pseudosasicola, assembly GCF_900114535.1. Taxonomy (GTDB): domain Bacteria; phylum Pseudomonadota; class Alphaproteobacteria; order Rhizobiales; family Beijerinckiaceae; genus Methylobacterium; species Methylobacterium pseudosasicola. The sequence continues at coordinate 118,368 of NZ_FOTK01000016.1, forward strand.
TCGGCAGGACCGCCTCGGTCGCGCCCACGGTCACAGCGTCAACACTTCGGTGCGCGTGTAGGGATCGGCGGATTCAGCCGGCAGTCCCTCCGGGTAGCGCTTCAGCGAAGCCAGCACGAAGCGGTCGTCCACGAGGTCGCGGGCGACGAAATCGGGATCCAGGCCCTTGAGGAAGGTCGCATCGCCCTCGACCACCGTCCGTCCCATCGCTTCGACGATCAGCTTCGTCGCCGACGGATAAGGCCAGGGCTGGAAGTCGATACGGCTTGCGGCCCAGTCGGGATGGCGGATCGCGCCGCTCTCGGCATAGGCCGGGCCGTAGTCGGTCACGGCCTTCACCACCACATCGGCCGGCATGGGCAGGTAGCCGCGACCGTCCTTCGAGATCAGCCGTGCCACGGCCGCCTTATTGGCGCGTGCGTGGATCTGCGCCCGCACCACCGCGTCGACCACCTTTCCTGTCCAGTCAGGACGCTCGACGGTCGTGCGCTCGTGAGCGACGACGACGCAGCAGGGATGGTTCTTCCAGATGTCGCCGGTGAAGCGCAGCATCCGGGCGCCAGCCTTGATTTCGCCCAGCGCATTGAACGGCTCGGCCACGATATAGCCGTCGATCTTGCCCGCCGCGAGCGCGGGCGGCATTTCGGGTGGGGGCAGGATCTGAATGGCGCACTCGCCGGCGCCGACCTCGCCGCGGATCACCGGCGTGACGCCCGATTGGCGCAGGGCATACTGCAGCACGACGTTGTGCATCGAATACCAGTACGGCACCGCGACCCGCTTGCCCGCGAGATCCTTGAAGTCGTTGATCCCGCTTTTGCCGCCGACGACGATGCCGGAGCCGTTGGTATGGGCCCATGCGAGCACCTTGACCGGGAACTTGTTGTTGTACCGCATCCAGATCGGGATAGGCTTCAGCAGATGGGCGAGGTTGAACTTGCCGGCCGCAAACCCCTCGACCAGAGCCGACCAGGAGCGCACCGGAACCGGCTCGGCGACCTTCAGCCCGGCTTCCTCGAAGTAGCCCTGGGCGTGGGCGACGAGGAGCGCCGTCGCATCCGTGATCGGCAGGTAGCCGATGCGGACGGTCTCGTCGTCGGCCGCGTGGGCAGCGCGGCTTGAGACCGTCCCACCGAGCAGCGCAGCGAGGCCGCCCCGCGCCAGCGCATCGAGGGTGTTTCGGCGCGTCCAGTCGGCGCGCGTCCACTCATGTGTCCAGAGGTCGGACAAATCGTCGGGAGCGCTCATGGGTGTGGTCCGGTTAGGCGGCGCGGCGATCGAGACGGCCAAAACCTTCCCGCAGCTCGGCTTCGGCGTCGGAGCCGAGGATGAAGTCTTCCACGATCCCTGCTGGCCGGCCGCCAAGGATCACAGCGCGTTCGGCGAGCGCCGCCACGTCGGCAAGGTCGTGCGTAACGACGACGAGCGTGAGTTCGCGCTTGCGCGCGAGACGGCCGACTTCGGCCCGCAGGCCGCCGCGCATCTCGGGATCCAGCGCGGAGAACGGCTCGTCGAGGAGCAGGATGCGCGGTTCGCTGGCCAGCGCCCGGGCGAGGGCGACCCGCTGCTGCTGGCCACCGGAGAGCTGGTGCGGCCGCGCCTCGGCGCGCTCACTGAGCCCGACCTCCTGCAGAAGCCGTAGCGCATCCGCCCGGGCACCACCGCGGCTTTGTCCGACCCGGCCGGCCAGGCGGGCGGGCAGCAGCACGTTGTCGAGCACGCTCGCCCAGGGCAGGAGGGCGGGGCGTTGAAACATCATCGTCGCAGCCGCGACCGCTCCGTCCGTCGGCGCACCGTCGATCCGGACTGCGCCGGAAGTGGGGGGGACCAGCCCAGCGATGATCTGCAAGAGTGTCGATTTGCCGACACCGGAAGAGCCCAGGATTCCAACACGCGATCCGGCGGCAATCTGCAGATTAATGCCCCGCAGGACGGCGTGTGCCCCGTGTCGTAAGCCGACGTCTTCGAGACTGATCTGCGGCGCGGACACGGTAACTCCATCGCGGCTGAAGGCATGCCTGTAGCCGCGCCTCTCTGTGGAGGAGCAGATGCTTCTGACTCGCTACACACGAATTGATGCACCACATGCTGCGCCCTCGCAATAAACCGATTTTCTAACTTTCGTATCTCTAACGTGATAAAATTCTTGGACCTCCGGGTTGGGCGATAACCTTTTATCTCAATCGACGGATGTGAGCTCGAAAACTTCGATCCGTTCGAGTCCCGACTGTCGGCGGGACGAGCACTCGTCGTGAGGCCGAGCGTCATCTCGGGCATCCACGACGGGCTACCCCGTAGATCTGGAACTGCGTTGCCATTCTGAGCCCCCGAGCGAGCTTCGAACTGCCGCCAGGGGATCGGTGACGAAGCCGTCGCAAGTCGGCGCGCATCCCGGCAACGCCGGTTTTCTGAAGCTGGTTAGATGGTTTTAGCAGACCGAGGCGATCCAAGGGGCAGACCTGCCCCCCGGGAGTCGGGCATGCTGTCCGAATCTGTCAGTGGTCGCTGCCGCGTCCAGCCGGCCGCTATTGATGAAGTCGAAATGCTATGCTCGATGCAGGCGAAGGCTCCTGCTCCGGGTTATCCGCTATGGCTTCTACCGAGCGCACCATCACGTACTATTTCAGCTTCCTGTCTTTGTGGTCCTACGTCGGGAGCCTTGCCTTCCGCGACCTCGTAGATCGCACCGGCGTGCACGTCCTGTACAAGCCCGTCGACCTGTTTGCTGTCTTCGCGGCGGGTGGCGGGAAGCCTGTCAGGGAACGCCCTCTGCAGCGCCAAGCCTACCGGCTCGTCGAGATGCAGCGCTGGCGTCAGATCCGGGATATCCCGCTGGTTCTGCATCCGAAATACTACCCGGCCGATCCCTCACTAGCCCACCGCGTGCTGCTGGCGGCGCTCGACGAAGGGAGCGATGTCGCGGCCTACGTCCATGCCGGGCTGAAGGCGGTCTGGGCCGACGAGCGCGACATCGGCAACCCCGACACCGTCCGGCGCTTGGCTGAGGAGAGCGGCCTGGACGGCGGTCGTCTGCTGCTTCGGGCCGAAGCTCAGGATCTGCGCGAGCGCGAGGTCGATCTGACCCGGGAGGCCATTGGGCGACAGGTGTTCGGCGCCCCGTTCTACTTCTACCGCGACGAACCGTTCTGGGGGCAGGATCGGCTGGATCTGCTCGAGGCGGCGATCCGCGGGGACGGCGCGGCGATCACGCTGCCGGATCTGTCCGCGCCGGCTTGACGGCCGCCCGCGTCCACCGGCCTGCAGATCGGGCTTAATCCGATCGCGGCCCGGTCCCGGTGGAGCCCAGCAGCGCGTTGAGGGCGATCGCCGCGATCGCGGTGAGCAGAATCGGATCCTTCACAATCGGCTGCAGGGCTTCGGGCACGGCCCGGAAAAAGGCCGGCTGCACGATCGGGATTAAGCCGAGGCCGAGAGACACGGCGATAACCAGGGCGTCGCGGCTGCCCGGCCGCGCGTAGTCGACCTGTGCGAGGATGCGGATGCCGGTCGCCGCGACCATGCCGAACATCACCAGGGAGGCTCCGCCGAGAACCGGCTGCGGAATCGAGGCGGCCACGAAGGCGATCTTCGGGACGAGGCCGAGTAGCAGCATGATCCCGCCAGCGCTCGCGCAGACCCAGCGGCTGTGCACGCCGGTAAGGCCGACGAGACCGACATTCTGCGAGTAGGACAGGTAGGGAAACGTGTTGAACAGGCCGCCGATCAGCGTCCCGAGCGCGTCGGCCCGCAGGCCGCGCCGGATGTCTTCGGTGCCGACCGGGCGCCCCGTCATGACCGAGAGGGCAAGGAACATCCCGGTCGCCTCGATGAAGACGATGGTCATCACGAGGCACATGATCAGGCAGGGAACGAGGTGGAAGCTCGGGGTGCCGAATTGCAGCGGCAGCACGACCCGCAGCCACGGCTCCGTGCCGATCCCATCGAAGCGCGTCCAGCCCAGGGCGAGGGTCACGCCGTAGCCGAGGGTGATCCCGAGGAGCACTGAGATGTTCGCCACGAATCCGGGACCGAACCGGGCCAGGAGCAGGACCGCGGTGAGCACGCTCGCGGCGACCGCGACGGTGCCGGGCGCCCCGAAATCGGCGGCTCCCGCGCCGCCGCCGGCCCAACCGACGGCGACGCGCGTGAGAGCGATGCCGATCATCGTCAGGATCGTGCCGGTGACGACCGGCGGGAAGAAGCGCATCACCTGACCGACGACGGGCACGACCAGCAGCCCGTAGACACCGCCCGCAATGACGGCGCCGTAAATGCCGTCGAGCCCGACGCCCGGCATCGCCGCCATGGCGAGCATCGGCTGGATCGCGATCGCCGTGACACCCATGATCACCGGGAGACGGATCCCGAACGGGCCCAGCCCGATCGTCTGGATCAGCGTGGCGATCCCGCAGGCGAACAGATCGGCGTTGATCAGGAGCGCAATCTGATCCTTCGGCATCTTCAGCGCGCCGCCGATGATCAGGGGTACCGCGATCGCGTTGGCGTACATCAACAGCACGTGCTGAAGCCCAAGCGCCAGGAGCCGATGCGCCGGCAGGACGGCGTCGACCTCGTCCTTCGCATGTCGTCCCGTGTCAGGACGCGTTGAAGGCTGCGGCGCTGTCGTGGGGACTGCGGGGGCTGAGAGGCCGTCCATGAATTTCTACCGGTATCAGGCGCGAAAATACGGCGTGTCGTCCTCAGTCTTGCGTCTGGCTTCTAGCCTGGCACAGGTCTGGCGCACGGCCTTCGGGGTGCGGGGGCCGCGGATGGCGGCGTTACCGAGGCGGCCGAACATAGTTCCTTCCGAATCATCCGGATTCGCTCGGCCACTGAGTCGATGATCGGCGTCCGCGCGGTCGTTCGGCTTGTCGCTGCCGCTATCGAGGCGCGGTCGGGACTGGCTCCTCGTTCGGCGCCTGGCAAGCTCGGTCGATGAGTCAGCTACCAAACCGGTTCGAGGAAGCCGCTGAAGGTTTTCTCGACGTAGGCCTTCACCTCAGGCGATCGGACCGCGACAATGAATGCCTTCAGGCGTGGGTCGTCCCGGTTCTCCGGCCGGGACACGAAGCTCAGCGTGTAATGCCGGTCGCCTTGGCCGTCCGAGATCAGCGCCGTCCGAGGATTCCCTCCCGCTGCGAACAGATACGTGAAGCTCACCTGGGCCAGAGCAACGTCGTCGAGGGCACGGGGCAATTGCGCCGCGTCCAGTTCTAGGATCCGCAGGCGCTTCGGATTCTCCACGATGTCGGCCACGGAGGCGTCGTCCCCCGCACCCGGCGTCAGCTTGAGGAGGCCTGCCGTCTGCAGCAGGCGTAGGCCGCGGGCCGCGTTCACGGGGTCGTTGGCGATGGCGACCCTGGCGCCTTCGGGGACCGCATCGATCTGCGTCACCTTCTTCGAGAACAGCCCGACCGGCAGCACGAAGGCGCCTTCGACAGGGACGAGGCGGTAGCCGCGCGCCTTGATCGCGGCCTGCAGGAAGGGAACGTGCTGGAACAGGTTGGCGTCGAGGTCGCCGTCGGCGACCGCCTCGTTCGGCGTCACCCAATCCGTGAATTCCACGATCTCGACCGATTGGCCGCCCTTCCGCGCGATATCGGCGGCGAAGGCCAGGATCTGGCCGACCGGGCCGGCGGTCGTGCCGACGCGTAGCGGTTTCTCTGCGGAGGCGGGGCCGACGATGAGGAAGGCCGCACCGAGCCCGAGCAGGACGCGACGGTCAGGAAACGGGTACATCGGCTGGCGTCCGAGGCAAGAGGGTTTACGATGCGGCGCGCAGGGCATGCGGGGGCCGGCCGACGCGGAATGCGGCCCCCGGGTGGCTGTCCTTCAGGAGGGGGCCCGTGCCCGGGAAGAGCTTCTCCCGCAGGACACCCTCGGCATAGCGCGTCTTGTAGACGCCGCGGGACTGCAACTCCGGCACCACGAGATCGACGAAGGCCTCGATCGTCTCAGGCGCCACGGCGCGAGTGAGATTGAAGCCGTCGACGTCGGCCTGTTCCGCCCAAGCGAGCAACGCGTCGGCGACCTCGGAGGGTGAGCCAACGATGAAGGGCGCCCGGGCACCCCGCGGCCCGAATTCCGCGAAGTCGGCGAGCGTGAAGGGGCGTTCGCCCGGCTGCGTCAGGTTCTCTACCAGCGAGCGCATGGCGTTGGTCTCCTGGTAGGCCAGCGGTTCGTCCGGCTTCAGGCCGGCGAGGTCGATGCCGGTCCAGCCCGAGACCAGGGCGAACTGGCCCTCGGCATCGACGTAGCGGGCGTATTCGTCGCGCAGATCGAGGGCTTCGGCGCGGGTCGGGGCGACGATCACCGTGGCGCCAAGGAACATGCGGATGTCGTAGGGGTCACGCCCGGCCGCTCGCGCCGCCTCGCGGATGGAGCGCACCGCCTTGCCCGCTAACGCGGGGGTATGGCCGTTCAGGAAGATCGCCTCGGCATGCCGTGCGGCGAACAGCTTCCCGCGTGAGGAGGTCCCTGCCTGATAGAGCACCGGCGTGCGCTGTGGCGAGGGCTCCCCGAGATGGCGGCCATCGACCCGATAATACGGCCCATCGTGATGGATGCTGTGGACCTTCCCGGGATCGGTGAACACGCCGCCCGCGCGGTCGCGCTGTACGGCCCCATCCTCCCAACTGCCTTCCCACAGCTTGTAGGCAGCCTCCAGAAAGTCTTCGCCGGCCTCGTAGCGGACGTCGTGGGCGCGTGCTTCGGACAGCCCCATGCCCCGTGCCCCGCTCTCCAGGTAGCCGGTGACGATGTTCCAGCCGACCCGCCCCCCGGTGAGGTGATCGAGCGTGGTGATCCGCCGCGCGAATGTATAGGGATGCTCGTAGGTGAGGTTCGCGGTCACCCCGAACCCGAGATGGCGCGTGGCCGCCGCCATGGTCGGCACCACCAGGAACGGGTCGAGGCTCGGCGCCTGGGCCGCCCGGGCCAACGCAGCATCGGCATTGCCGCCGTAGACATCGTACTGGCCGATCACGTCGGCAAGGAACACGCCATCGAACAATCCTCGTTCAGCGGTGCGGGCGAGCGCGGTCCAGTAATCCAGCGTGTTATAGGCCGCCGTCGTGTCCCGCGGGTGCCGCCAAAGACCCGCCCAGGTATGGCCCGGCGAGGCCATCTGGAAGGCGTTCAGCCGAACTTCGCGGCGTGCGGGCATGAATGACCTTTGACGAGGCATCGTCGAATGCGGCTTGTGAGTTCACAGTCGCAGACGAAAGATATGTGGAGTTCTGCCGTCGTCAATAAGAAATTTGTTCCGCCAGAAAATGTATTCGAAGAAAAAATCCGATGGAATTTCCTGCTTGAAAGATAAAGCTTTTAAACGACGAGCTTCATCTCAGCACCCGCGGGAAAGGCGGTGGGTACTAGGGGGATAGGCGCATCGCATCAAACGCCCGATCTCACGGTCCTCGCCTCACGACGGACGCGGTGGGCGTTTTGTCAAAACCTTTTCGACGCGCTTGGAGCTTCTGCAGCGGACGCCTCGCATCTGAGCGGTTGCCGGAAATCCAAACGAATCATCCAAGCCGACCATCCTCAGAGCGGGAGAGATATTTGTTCTTGATTGGCCGGTCGTATGTAAATTTATTGTTCTTTTGTACCAAAATTTCAGAATTAAAAACACATTTGTGCGAGATTGTTGGGATGTATCCTTCATTCATAGTTGACTGGGCTACGTGATTTGCAGCTAATGACTGTGATGCCGCAGAGCACGCGCAGCGATAAACACGAAGCGGAGATTTGACTTCCCTATGGGTCGCGTTTGGACGAGAGGGTTGATCCTCGCTGCAAGCTTGTTGATCGACTCGTATCCGGCCTATGCCCAAGGCGGCGGGGAGACGCTGACCGCGATCGTCCAACCGGAGCCGGTTAGTCTATCGGCCGCGCTAAATTCTGCCGCACCGACAGGGGTGGTGAGTGGGTCGATCTTCGACGGACTCGTGGATTACGGAACGGACCTGAAGCCGAAACCCGGACTGGCTGAAAGCTGGGAGGTCGCGCCAGACGGGCTTTCGATCACCTTCCATCTCAGGCACGGGGCGACGTGGCACGACGGCGTGCCGTTCACTGCGGCGGATGTGAAGTGGACGCTCGAGAACGTCTGGCAGAAGATCCATCCCCGCAATCAGGTGACCTTCGCGAAAGTGATACGGGTCGATACGCCGGACGCGTGGACGGCGGTTCTGCGCCTCAGCGAGCCGTCGGTGGCAATCCTCAGCACCGTCAATAGCAACGGCGCCCAAATCCTGCCGAAGCACCTCTACGAGGGGACGGACATCCTCAACAACCCGTACAACAACAAGCCAGTGGGAACGGGCGCATTTGTCTTCAAGGAATGGGTGAAGGGTAGCCACATCACCCTGGAGCGGAACCCAAATTACTGGGACAAGGCGAAGCCGGCGCTGGACCGCGTGATCTTCAAGATCATCCCCGACGCCGCCGCGCGCTCGGCCGCCTTCGAGAAGGGCGAGGTGCAGTATGCGGCACTCAGCCCGGTGCCGCTGCGGGATGCCGAGCGTCTGTCCAAGCGCCCGAACCTGCGTGTGGAGACCCGCGGTTACGAATGGCTGTCACCCTTCCTCTTCGCCGACTTCAACGTCGACCGGCCTTATCTGAAGGACGTCAGGGTGCGCCGGGCACTGGCCCAGGCGATCGATCTCTCGGCCTTGGCGAAGGTGGTCTGGTACGGGTTTGCCATCCCGGCCACGAGCCCGATACCGTCCACGCTTCCCGAGTTCCACGATGCCACCGTACCGAAATACCCGCTGGACCCGAAACGGGCCGAAGCCCTGCTGGATGAGGCCGGGTTCAAGCGCGGCTCCGATGGGAGTCGGTTCAGCCTCAACCTCGACTACATACCCTACGGCGACGATTTCAAACGCACGGGCGAGTTCATCAAGGCCTCGCTGAAGCGGATCGGGGTCGAGGTCAACGTGCGCAGCCAGGACACGGCCGCCTACACGCGCCGCCTCTACGGCGACCGCGACTTCGACATCGCGATCACGTGGTTTGCGGCCTTCGCCGATCCTCAGGTCGGCGTCACGCGGGCCTACTGGTCGCAAGCTATCGGCAAGAACATCCCGTGGACGAATGCCTCGGGTTACCGCAATGCCGCGATCGACACGATCATTTCGGATGTCCAGGGCGAGCCCGATGGGGCGAAACGCGTGGCGTTGTTCAAGCAATTCCAGCGGACTGTGATGGAGGATCTGCCAACCTTGCCGCTCCTCGAACTCCGGTTCTTCACGGTGGAAGCGTCCAATCTCCGTCACCCGATCACGGGAGACCAAGTCTACGGATCGTTCCGGGACTTCACGATCGAACCACGCTCCAACTGATGAGGACCGGAGCCCGGACTCAGCCATGATCTCCCGACGCAGCTTCGGATCGGCGGTGGCCTTGTCCACCCTCGTCTTCGCCGCCGGACTTCGGCGCCCCGGTCATGCCAGCGAAGAGCCGCGCCGCGGAGGCACGCTCAACGCGATCATCCAGCCTGAACCGGTCTCGCTCACGGCTGCCGTTCTCGCCGCCGCACCTACCGGGATCGTGGGCGGCAATATCTTCGATGGGCTGGTCAAGTATGACCGCGATCTGAAGCCGCAACCGGAACTTGCGACGCGCTGGGAAATCAGCCCCGACAGCCGCACGATCACGTTTCACCTGCGCGAAGGGGTGACGTGGCATGATGGCCAACCCTTCACATCCGCGGATGTCGCGTGGTCGCTCGAAAACGTCTGGAAGCCGCTGAACCCCCGCAACCCCGCGCTATTCCGGAACATCGCCCGTGCCGACACGCCCGACTCGCACACGGTCATCTTCCATCTGACGGAGCCGTCCATCGCCCTGTTCAGCATGCTGAACGGCAACGGCGCGCAGATCCTGCCGAAACACCTCTATGAGGGGACGAATGTCCTCACCAATCCCTACAACCTGAAGCCGGTCGGGACCGGCCCGTTCGTGTTCAAGGAATGGGTGAAGGGCAGCCACATCCTGCTCGAACGCAATCCGCATTACTGGGACGTGGGAAAGCCATACCTCGACAGGATCGTGTTCAGGGTCATCCCAGACGGTGCTGCCCGCGCTGCCACGCTCGAGAAGGGCGAGATCCACTATGCGCCGCTCAGCCCGATCCCGCTCAGGGACGCGGAGCGTCTGGCGAAGCTTCCGACCATCAAGGTGGGAACGGAGGGCTACGATTGGCTGACGTCGTGGCTCTACCTGGACTTCAACGTCAATTCCGAGCCCTTCAAGGATACCCGCGTGCGCCGCGCGGTCGCTCACGCGATCGACAAGGACGCACTGATCAAGGTCGTCTGGTTCGGATTCGGCAAGGCGGCGGTTTCGCCCATCCCCTCGAGCCTGAAAGCGTTCCACAACCCCGACGTGCCGCTCTATCCGTTCGATCCGAAGCGGGCCGAGGCCTTGCTTGACGAGGCCGGCCTGAAGCGGGGTCCGGACGGCATCCGCTTCACGATCACACATGATTATCTGCCTTACGGCGAGGATTATCGACGGACGGGCGAATTCGTGAAGGCCGCGTTGAAACGCATCGGGATCGAGGTCACCCTTCGTGGCCAGGACACGGCCGCCTTCACCCGGCGCGTCTATGGGGACCGGGATTTCCAACTTGCAAGCTCTTGGTCTTCGACCTTCCCTGACCCTCAGATCGGCGTGACGCGGCTCTACACGTCGGAATTCGTGGGCCGGAATATCCCCTGGTCCAACGGGTCCGGGTTCCGCAATGCGGAAACGGATGCGATCTTCAAGGCCGCGGCAACTGAGCCAGACCCTGCGAAGCGTATCGCGGCCTGGAAGCGGTTCCAGGTGATCGCACAGACCGAGTTGCCTACCCTGCCGCTCGTCGAGTTAAAATTCTTCAACGTTTACGCCGCCAAGCTGCGGAACGCGGTGACGCGCGGGGATCAGATCTTCGGTCCGCTTACGGAGGCGTGGCTTGACGAACCGGCGAAGAGCCAATGAGCGCGGTCGGGCTCATCCAAAGGCTTGCACCGGGTGTACGCTGGGCGCGTCGTCTGGCGCAGATCGCGTTCATCGTGATCGGGATCGCCACGGTGAACTTTTTCCTGCTGCACTTGGCTCCAGGGGACGCCGCGGAGGTTATGGCCGGGGAGGCCGGCGCTGCGACGCCTGAATTCATGGCGGCTTTGCGCGAGCAATTCGGGCTCGATCAGCCGCTCTATATCCAGTTCGGGAAGTATCTCGGAAACGTCCTGACGCTGAACCTCGGCTATTCCTTCCGGCAGGGCCTGCCTGTTTCCCGGCTGATCCTCGACCGCCTGCCCGCGACGGCCCTGCTGATGGCGGCCAGCATCACCTTCGCGCTGGTTGCAGGCGCCGCGCTCGGCTTCCTCGCGGCCCGGCGCGCCGGTCACCTGACGGACACGATCATTTCGGTCATCGCGCTCCTCTTCTACGCGACCCCCGTCTTCTGGATTGGCGTCGTGCTGATCGTCATCTTCTCCGTCTGGCTCGATTGGCTGCCCGTCGGCGGCATGGCGACGATCGAGGCAGGATATCAGGGCACCGCCTACGCCCTCGATGTCGGCCGGCACTTGGTGCTTCCGGCCGTGACCCTCGGCCTATTCCACCTCGCCATCTACACGCGCCTGACGCGCGCCTCGATGCTTCAGATTTACGGACAGGATTTTGTCCGCACGGCCGTCGCGAAAGGGGTTGCGCCGGGTCGCATCGCGGTCCGGCACGTGCTCCGCAACGCGCTCCTGCCGATCGTCACGATGCTCGGGATGCAACTCGGCTCAATCTTGGGCGGGGCGATCCTGGTCGAGACGGTGTTCTCGTGGCCCGGCCTCGGTCGGCTCGCGTTCGAGGCTCTGTTTCAGCGCGACCTCAACTTGCTTCTCGGTATCCTGCTCGCCAGCTCGATCCTGGTGGTCGTCGTGAACATCGCGGTCGACCTCGCCTATGGCTTCCTCGACCCACGAGTGGAGATCAGCTGAGATGGGGACACTCACCTCGTTGCCCGTCGCGAAGGTGAGGCGCGCTCGCGAAGGGATGCGGCTGCGCGTTAACAGCTCGGCGCTGACGGGCGGCATCATCCTGGCACTAATCCTGGTCGGCGCGGCCGCCGCGCCTGCCCTCTACCCGGGCGATCCGCTCGACATGGCGGCGTCTCCCTTCATCTGGCCCGGGACGGATCCTGCCTATCCGCTTGGCACCGACATGCTCGGGCGTGACATCGCCGCCGGCATCCTGCACGGCGCGCGCGTCTCGCTGCTGATCGGGTTGGTGGCGACGCTGGTGTCGATCGCGATCGGGGTTACCTTCGGCGCGCTCGCCGGATTCTATGGCGGGCGGATCGACTGGGCGTTGATGCGCGCGACGGAACTCGTCCAGACGATCCCGCCCTTCCTGTTCGCCCTTGCGATCGTGGCGATCCTGCAACCGTCGGTGCCGACGATCGTGATCGCGATCGGCCTTACGGCTTGGCCCAGCCTCGCGCGGCTGGTGAGGGCTGAGGTCCTGAGGCTCCGCAACAGCGATTTCGTCCAGGCCTCGATCTCGGTCGGGGCATCGCATCGCCGCATCATTCTGCTGGATATCCTGCCGAACACGTTCGCGCCGGTGATCGTCTCAGCCTCCATCCTGATCGCCAGCGCGATCTTGACCGAATCCAGCCTCGCCTTCCTCGGGCTCGGTGATCCGAATGTGGCCAGCTGGGGCGGCATGGTAGGCGCTGGCCGCGAGGTGCTTCGGACGGACTGGTACGTCGCAACGCTTCCGGGCCTCGCGATCGTCGCTGCGGTGCTCGGCCTCAACCTGCTCGGCGATGGCCTCAACGACCTGCTCGACGTCCGGCGATAGGTCGGTTGGGTGATGTCGGTGCCTGTCATGAGGATCACAACGATGTGGTCCGGGCGAGGGATTGTCTTGGTCGAAGCCGATGGTCGGACCGCGGGTCGATCGCCGACGGGACCGGAGCTTGTTCAAGGCCGACATCGTCCGATCGGGACGTCGATGCGTCTCGGCATTCTGCGCCGCCGCGGAAGCCCGGGCGCGGCATCCCCTGAAGACCTCCGCGGATAGCAGACCGATGAGCTTACCCATCCTTGAGATCGATGCACTGAGCCTCGCGCTGCCTACAGGATCCGACAGGCCCTTCGCGATCGAGAGCCTCTCGCTCCATATCGGGGCCGGCGAAACGCTCTGCGTTGTCGGTGAATCCGGGTCCGGGAAGTCCCTGACCGCGCTTGCCACGATCGGATTGTTGCCGAAAGCCGTCCGGCCCGCGGGAGGGACGATCCGGCTCGCCGGGCGCGATCTCCTCGGTCTATCCGAGCGCGCCATGCGCGATGTCCGTGGCCGGGAGATCGGCACGATCTTCCAGGAACCGATGACTTCGCTCAATCCGGTCATGCGGGTTCGCGACCAGATCGCCGAAGCCTTCCAGGCCCATCGAGTGCTCGATGCCAAACGGCGTATCGCGCGCACGCTCGAATTGATCGCCGAGGTGGGGCTGCCGGATCCGGCCGCGATCGCCGGGGCCTACCCGCACGAGTTGTCGGGCGGGCAGCGTCAGCGCGTGATGATCGCGATGGCACTCGCGCTTGAGCCGAAACTGATCATCGCGGACGAGCCGACCACCGCCCTCGACGTCACCACGCAGGCTCAGATCCTGAAGCTCCTCGACGCGCTGCGGAAGAAGCATGACACTGCCGTGCTTTTCATCACGCACGATTTCGGCGTGGTCTCCGAGATCGCGGACCGAGTGGCCGTGCTCCAGCACGGGATCCTCGTCGAGCAGGGTTCGGCCGAGCAGGTGCTCCACCACCCGCAGGACGCTTATACGAAACGGCTGCTGGCGGCGGTGCCCTCGCTCGTTCCACCCGCGCCCAAGGATCTCGGAGAGGCCCCCGCGGCATTCCGAGTCGATGACTTGTCGAAGACATATCCCGGCCGCGGCTTCCTGCGCCGTCGTGCGGTGAAGGCGGCCGACGGCGTCTCCTTCGTTATCCGTCGCGGCGAGACGCTGGGGCTCGTGGGCGAGTCCGGCTCGGGGAAGTCGACGGTCGGCCGCTGCGTCATGCGGCTGATCGAACCGGACGCTGGCGCGATCCTCATTGGGGACGCATCGATCCGAGAGCTGACCCAACGCCAATTTCAGCCGCTGCGCCGGCGCGTCCAGATGGTGTTCCAGGACCCGTTCGCGTCGCTGAACCCGCGCCGCCGGGTCGGCCACATCATCGCGGAGGGGCCGATCGCGCAAGGCGTGCCAAGACGCAAGGCGCTCGCCGATGCCCGGACTATGCTTGGATTGGTCGGTCTTCAACCTACAGTCGCAGAGCGCTACCCACATGAATTCTCGGGCGGGCAGCGCCAGCGCATCGGCATCGCCCGGGCGCTCGCGCTGCAGCCGGAGGTTCTCGTGGCGGACGAGCCTGTCTCGGCGCTCGACGTCTCCGTCCAGGCCCAAATCCTCGCCTTGTTGCAGGACCTGCAGAAACGGCTCGGCCTCGCTATCCTGTTCGTGACCCACGACCTGCGCGTGGCGGCCCAGATGTGCGACCGCATCGCCGTCATGCAGAAGGGCCGGATCGTCGAACTCCAGCCGACAGCCGACCTCTTCCGCGCTCCACAGCATGCCTACACTCGGGCGCTCCTCGACGCCGTACCGGGTCGGTTCCTCCGGCCCGACTTCGACACGTGTTTTGCCGCGGCGGAGTAACTTCGGCCGGAGCGTTTGGACTTAGAGCGCCTAACAGAACCGTCTGATCTGGTTGAGTGTGATGAGGCTGGCAGCGAGGCTGGTGAAGGCTTCGTAGATGTCTGCACGTCGCTCGTAGCGCACGGGCAGCCGACGGAAGCGATTGAACCAAGCGTGCGTGCGCTCCACCACCCACCGATGCCGGCCTAGCCTCTCGCTGCTCTCGATGCCGCGGCGTGCGATGCGCGGTACAATCCCACGCGCCCGGCACTCGTGTCGGCGCGGTTCAGCGTCGTAGGCTTTGTCGGCGTGCAGTTTGTCCGGGCGGTGTCGCGGCCGGCCCCGCCGACCGTTGCGCACGGGTGGGATGGCATCG
>NZ_FOTK01000128.1 GCF_900114535.1 Methylobacterium pseudosasicola
GCGGCACACTCATTCGGCAGCGTTCGCCCCGTGGAGCGCGCCCGTAGCGCCGGGCCATGGCGGTGTTGGCTGCGGTCTCGTCGATGAACACGAGGTGATCCGGGTTGAGGTCGAGTTGGCCCTCGAACCACGCCTCGCGCGCAGCTCTCACGTCCTCCCGGTCCAAAGCCAGCCGGTCAGGTCAAGGGCGTGACGATTTCGAAATCGATGCCACCATGCTCCCAAGTAGCATCATACTCGCTACCATCCTCGCAACGGAAGCCGAAGCGCAGAGCATGATCTAACCAATCGGTCTGTTCCTGCCAGTCGTACAGTTCCCCCGTGTCCGCGAACGCCCGGTCGAACGTCATTTCGAACCGCGCGTAGGCTGAGATAGCGGGAATAGGGCCATTCTCGAAACTGACTGAGGAAAGTTCGATAGCTTGTGCTCGAATGGCGCCCTTTGAGTTCAGGAGGCCGCCCTCGTGATGCTCAGGCTCAGGCTCAATCCGCGCGTAGAGCAACGGTTCGATGGCACGTCTGATGAACGACCACTGATCCTTAGGCCATGATCTACGCCTTCTGCGATCCTTCCATAGTCCCTCGCAATGGATGAGAGCGGAAGGAAGGATAGAGGTAGGATCCTCAAAAAGGTCAGGCGAACCGTTCTTAAGGCGAGCGATGACAGTGTGAGTGTGCATCAGAGACTATAGCGCACAGGCGGCGTGTAAGCGATTGAAATTAATGAAACGCTGTTGAGGCGAGATACATTTCAATATTATAAGAAAGACACTGCTGGGCAGGGCAGCTAACGATCTACCGTTATGCCGTTGAAGCTTAACGTCCTGTGGCCGAACCAGAGTTATCCTTTTTGAACCCTGCAGCGTTAGGAGGGCCTTTCATTCGACTGTCTTGGTTCGGAGTGGAATCCGGCGTCTGAGAACCGGCGGTGCCTGTTGTTTCGGCCTTTCCGAAGCCTGCGGCGTTAGGCGATCCTTGCATACGGGGCGTGCTTCTGGGAGTGCCGTTGGCTCCGGTGTTCTCAGCAGCCCAAGTGGTGGTTCCCATCGTCAGCAAACCTACTGCTGACCGGCCCCCTTGGGAGTGGTCCGCCCTGAAGTATGGCTTTTGAGCCGACAGAGGACGGAACCGATGGCCCAACGACCCAAGCCCGAGGAGA
>NZ_FOTK01000026.1 GCF_900114535.1 Methylobacterium pseudosasicola
AGCTCAAACAGATGCTGGAGGCGGGATCCAAGCAGAACATCGTTCAGCAGAAGCGGTTGGACGAAGTATTTGATCTAATCGGCATCAGGCCCGATCCCAAAAAAGATCCAGCCATGCAGGGCATCTGCGATCTCAACGAAGCAGAAATAGCCAAGCACAGGAACGCCGTCGACCGCGATCTCATCAACATTGAGTACGGTCAAGTTGCGGCGCATTTCTACATCGCCCGGTATGGGACGCTACGTAGTGCTGCGCACGCGCTCGGGCACGCCAAAGCCGCCAAGCTTTTAGATCGTACGCTTGTCGAGACCCGCGCGATCGATCGGGCCTTCACACAGCTCTACGATCATCTACTGACACGCCGCACCTCGACCCGCTATCCGGACGAGACCGCGCTCGCCACCACGGCGTACATGCACCCCCGCCTTACGGTTGGGCTAGCGCTGGGCGGTATGTTGGTCGCGGTCGCGCTCTCGGAAGCCGGGCGATCCAAGCGACGCTGACGGGTGGACGCAGCATGGCTCTTATGTGGGGCCTGCTGCCGTCTGCTTCAGGGGACGGGCGAATATATTTCGAATGGCCGGGTTGGGTCGGTAGGAGGCCGTCCGCTTTTGCAGCGGGTGTGCTCCGAAGCGGTCATTCTGCTTTCGGCCAGCTCCGGTCGCGTTGGCGGGCGCCTCTGAACGGCTGGGTTGGGTGGAAAGCTGTATGTCCGCTTTCTGCTGCCGAAATCATGAAGCGGACGTCTTGCGCTCGGCGTGTCATTATTGCTATCAGCATAATATTTGATAATTATGGCCTCATAAGAAAAGACATTTCTAAATTAAACAGCAATTGTCCTGGAATATTGTGCTCAGACAAAAGCCATAGCGTGCAAATCTCAGCTATCTGATCGAGGCGATTGGCTGACGATTTTTATAAGACAAGCTTGCTTTGGCTGAGATTGGGCGCGTCGCCAACGGTTCTTCGAGCGTCGCCCCGAACCTGAATGCTCGGCCAATCCTCGGCGCGCAAGCTCACTGCAGACGGCGCAAATGTCGTTGATGGGGTCCGAACTGGGGCGGCCGGACCGGATCTTTATTACCGACGCGCTCATGAACTCGTCATCCAGGACGGCCAACACCGTGCGTTCGTCCACCGTGAGTGGACGCTCGACGCCCTCTCCATCGACAAGTTGATCCATGGTAACGCGTGGCATCGCTGGCATGCCCAGCTACGTCACCGACGGGAAGTCGTACAACTCGGCTGGGTTCTGAATGAGGATGCGCCTTCGCACGCCCTCATCCGGCGCCCAGACTCTAAGAAGATCGAACAGTTGCGCGTCGTCGGGTTTGGTCGTCTCGGTCGCATGGGGCCAGTCGCTGCCCCAGACCATCCGCTCCGGCGCAATCCGCACCAATTCCCGCGCGACGGCGGATGCATCGGGGTAGTCCGGTCCGCCCTGTCGGGTGTTCAGGTAGGGGCCGGACAGCTTGATCCACGTTTTGCCGCGACCAAGGAGGCAGGACAGCGTGGCGAAGCTCGGATCCTCGACGCCGCCGGGTTGGGCCACGCGGCCCATGTGATCGAATGCGATCCGTACGGGAAGCCGCGCAAGGAGAGACTCGGCCTCCACCATCGCGCGGCCCGGCATATGGAACTAGATATGCCAGCCGAACGGCTTGATGCGCGCGGCGAGCGGCTCCGCCATATCGAGGGATGTGGCCCCAGCCTGGACGAGATTGAAGCGGATGCCTCGGATCCCGAGGCCGTGCAGGCGCTGTAGTTCCGCATCGGTGACAGCGGTGTCGACGACGGCGACGCCACGCGCACCGGCGCCCATCTCGGCCATGCCTGCCAGCGTGACCTGGTTGTTCGTACCGTAAGCCGAGGGCGTGACGACGACGTTCCGCTGAAGTCCCAACCGGCGTTGAATTTTCCGGTAGTCGTCGGGGAATGCATCCGGGTGGAGTACGGGAGCCCCTGGAACCGTGGCTACCCGCTTGTCGAAGTAGTGCATGTGACAGTCGGTGACACCGGCAATCACCGGGGTACGCGGGGGCTCGGAGCCAGCCGAGTACGGGTAGCTGTCGGCGGCCGAGGCTTCTTGTGGGAGTGCCGCGCTGAGCGCGAGACCGGTCCCGAACATAAGCAGGTTACGGCGGCCTGCATCGACCCTGAAGGATTGGGACATAATCGGGTACCTTGACTTCGATTAATTGCGGATGGGCTGAGCGGCTACCGGGCGGCGACGCTTGCCTGGATCGCATCAATCGCTGCCCGGAAGTCCGGCGGCTCGATGCCGTTGAGCTTCTCCTTCAGCCCCAGGCTGTCCTTCCAGCGCAGGCGGGCCACGACGGCGCGCGCCATCACCGGATCGACGCCGGCATCCGCCACGGCTTCGGCGGACATCTCCAGCTCCTCGGCACGGCGTTTGGCGTGGATCACGCCGGACGGAATCAGTGCCTCGACGGTGTCCATCCAGGGTCGCGCCAGCGTTTTGCAGGCCGATGCCAGCACGATCTCGTCGACCCCATAGTGCCGCGCGGCGAGCAGCATCTCGTCGGTCAGCGCCTCAATGCCCTTGATCAGGACCGAGCGCAGGATCTTGATACCCGACGCCGTGCCTAGCTTCTCGCCGACGAAGCTCAGGTTCATGCCGAAGGGGTTGAGGAGATCACGAACGCGCTCACCGGCCGCGCCGCTGACGAGGATGGGCATGGCGTAGCCGTTCTTCGGCGTACCCTCGATGGAGCCATCGCCCAAGACAGCGCCGCTGCCGGCTAGCTGCTCTGCGACGCCGGCCTTGATCTTGGGCGTCGCCGAAGCGAAGTCGATGAAGGTGTGCCGGTCACTGAGGCAGCCGACGAAGGCCGTGGCGCTGTCGAGGGAGGCCGAGCCCGGCGTGACGCTGACGATCAGGTCGGCCGCATCCGCCAGTTCCTGGTTCGAGCGCACAAGGGCAACACCGGCGGTCTGCGCCCGCTGCTGGATCAGGTCGGCATAGGGGCCGTCGTAGGCATATTTGTCGTAGGCCGTAACATACTGCAGGCCGGCGTCACGGAGACCGCGTCCCAGGGTGCTTCCGATCTCGCCGTAGCCAACGAGCCCGAGCCGAAACTGGTGTTGCGTCGTCATAACTCTCTCCTCCCGTTCCACAATGCTTTGTTGCTTCGGGTCTGCTTTTGCGCGGTTCTTCAGGCAGCCGCGCGTTCAGAGACGCCGACCTTTGTCACGACGTCGAGCAGTGCCTCTACCGGATGAGCCAACCTGACGCCGTCGATCAGCTTGACCTGCGACCGGCAGGAATACCCGTCGGCCAGCAAGCTGCCGGAGGTGCCGGCGCGGCCGACATGGCTGGCCCAGCTGAGCCCGTAGATGTGCTCCGACATCGCCCGGTGCTCGCTCTCGTGGCCGTAGGTCCCGGCCATGCCGCAACAGCCCGACGGCAGGATGGTGAGACGGTGGCCCAGACGAGCGAACACCGCTTGCCAGTCGCGCAGGCCGGCGGTCGCGGTGGTCCGCTCGGTGCAATGGGGCAGCAGCTGGAACTCGGTCGGCATGCCCGTTGACGGCCGTCGCTCAAGGTGCCGGGCCAGCCATTCCTGAACGAGCTGGACCCGCGGCGCCCGGTCGACGCCGAGCGTACCGACATACTCGGCCCGGTAGGTCAGGGTCATCGACGGATCGAGGCCGACGAGGTCGACCCCGGTCTCGGCCAGGGACCGCAGCATCGCGGCGTTGCGACGGGCCTGGCGCTCGAAGGCACCCAGGAAGCCGTGGACGTGCAAGGGTTTGCCGTTGGGCAGGAAGGGGGCCAGCCACGGCCGGAAGCCGAGCCGGCCCAGCAGGTCGAGCAGCGCGAGGACCAACGGCGCCTCGTAGTGGGTTGTGAACGCGTCCTGGACCACCACCACGCTGCGCGCGCGCTCCTCGGGTGGCAGCCCACGGAGGGCTTCCGGGCCCGCCACCTCGACTCCCCTGCGCCGGGTCTCCGCGACCAAGTCGAGACCGGACAAGGCCGGCATGGCGGTCAGGCCGAACGCGTGCGCCAGTCGCGCCCCGGCGCGCGAGCCGGTGAGAGCGTTGGCGAGACGGGGGGAGCGGGCGGCGAGCGGGAGGAGCCGTTCGATCAGTCCGACGACGTGGTCGCGCGGGCGACGCAGGTAGCGGCCGTGATAGAGTTCGAGGAACTTCGCCCGGAAGGTCGGCACGTCGACCTTGATCGGGCATTGGCCGACGCAGGACTTGCACGCCAGGCAGCCGTCCATTGCCTCCTTGACGGCGTGCGAGAAGTCCGGCTCTCGCGACAGGCTGGCCCGTAGCCTGGGCGTGAACGCGAGCCAGCCGCGGCTGCGCCGCTGACGCAGGCTCTCGTCGAGAGGGTCGACCCCCTCGGCGGCCAGCCGCCGCAGCCACTCGCGCATCAGCTGCGCCCGGCCCTTCGGGGAGTGTCGCCGCTCGCGCGTGCCCTTCCAGGACGGACACATCGCGTCGTCCGGGTCGTAGTTGTAGCAAGCTCCGTTGCCGTTGCAGTGCAGCGCCTCGTCGAACCCCGCCCGCACCGCGGCCGGGATGGTCCGGTCGAACCCGCCCTTGGTCGGCACTCCGTCGACGGTGAGAAGTTTTGCGCCTTCCGGGGCTGCGATCTTGCCGGGATTGAACTGGTTGCGCGGGTCGAAGGCGAGCTTGATCCGTTGCAGGGCGGGGTAGAGCGGCCCGAACACCTGCGGCGAGAACTCGGAGCGCACGCCCTTGCCATGCTCGCCCCAGAGCACCCCTCCGTATTTCCGGGTCAGGGCGACGACCTCCTCGGTGATCTCCCGGACCAGCGCCTCGGCCCCCTCCGCCTTCATGTCGATGGCGGGCCGCACGTGCAGCACACCGGCATCGACGTGACCGAACATGCCGTAGACGAGACCGCGCCGGTCGAGGGCGGCGCGGAACTCGGCGATGTAATCGGCGAGGTTCTCGGGCGGGACGGCGGTGTCCTCGACAAATGGGATCGGCCGCGCGTCGCCCTGCATGTTGCCGAGCAGGCCGACCGCCTTCTTGCGCATGCCCCAGATCCGGGTGACCGCGTCGGTCGCCTCCGGCGGAGCTACCCGCACGCCGTCTCCCTCGGCCTCGTCGCCGTCCTCGGCGAGACGCTGGCTGCCCTGGGCGCCGGCTCCGAAGGCGCGAGCCGCATCCTCCCGAACTGACACCGGATCGGCCGCGGCCTCGCGCGCCACGGTGAAGCCGCGGCGGCCCCCGGTCCGGCCGTCACGGGCCAGCCTGTCGGTGACGGCGGCGAGCCGCGCGTCGAGGTCCGCCCCGGTATCGGCCAACAGCTCAACCAGGTTGACGCCCTCGGCCGGGCCCTCGGGATCGTCGGGGAAGTAGGCGCTGACCTCGGGCCAGACGATGTCGCCGCGGGCGAGCGCAAAGACCCACGAGTCCACGGTCTCGATGGAGGCCGCGCCAAGGTCGACAAGCGCGCGGGCATCCCGGAGAGCCGCGTCGAAGCTGTCGTAGCGGACGTTGATGAGGGCGGCGTGGCGCGGGATCGGCAGCACGGACAGCTCGGCCTCGGCGATCAGGCCGAGGGTGCCTTCCGAGCCGCACAGCACCGCGTTGAGGTCGAACAGACCCCCATCGTCGCGCACGTGGGCGAGGTCGTAGCCGGTAAGGCAGCGATTGAGCTTGGGGAACCGTTCCGCGATCAGGGCCGCCTCGGTCGTAACGACTTCGTCGACGACCCGATGGATCTCGCCGACGCGGTCCGTCCGGGCTGCCGCAGCGGCGAGGTCGTTCGCCGCGAGGGGCGCCGAGGTCCAAACGGTCCCGTCGCTCAGAACCATCGTCAGGGCGCGCACGTGGTCCCGGGTCTTGCCGTAGATGCAGGAGCCCTGGCCACAGGCGTCGGTGGAAATCATTCCGCCGATGGTGGCGCGGTTGGAGGTCGAGAGTTCCGGCGCGAAGAATAACCCGTACGGCTTCAGTGCCGCGTTGAGCTGGTCCTTCACCACGCCCGGCTCGACGCGCACGGTGCGCCGCCCCGGGTCGATCTCCAGGATGCGGTTCATGTGCCGGGAGACGTCGACCAGGAGGCCGCCCGAGAGCGACTGGCCGTTGGTGCCCGTGCCGCCGCCGCGCGGCGAGATCTGGATTGTGGCAAAGCGCGGCTCGTCGAGGAGCTTGCCGATGCGTACCAGGTCGTCGCGGTTCCGGGGGAAGGCGATGGCAATCGGTTGAATCTGATAGATCGAGTTGTCGGTGGACAGCACGGTCCGGTCGGCGGCGCCGGCAGATAGGTCGCCCGCGAAGCCGCGGACCCGCAGCTCGGCGAGGAAGGCAGCGTAGAGGGGCGCTGGGGCCGGCAGGTCGGTCAGGGCGGGGATCATGGCGTGCTCGTGAAGGCGCATGCCGGGAGAGGCGGGCCGGGGGCGGCTCCGCCGCAAGGACGGCGGCGGTGCCTGTCTGCGCAGGCCGGCGCCTAGGGGTTCGTGGCCTGGGCGTCGCGTTCGACCGGCTCGATGACCAGCAGCATCACCGCCAGCGCCAGGAGCGACGACGCGCCGAGGAACAGGAAGACGGCATCCCAGCTGTAGGCATCGAGGAGCAGCCCAGTCACGAAGGGAAACAGCGCGCCTCCGGCCTGGCCGCCG
The DNA here is from genome assembly GCF_900114535.1 of Methylobacterium pseudosasicola. GTDB lineage: Bacteria > Pseudomonadota > Alphaproteobacteria > Rhizobiales > Beijerinckiaceae > Methylobacterium > Methylobacterium pseudosasicola. The sequence goes on from NZ_FOTK01000026.1 coordinate 6,630, forward strand.
GTGTTCACCACCGACACGGCCAGCGGATAGGCGTCCTTCGTCGTCAGACCGGCCGGGTAGACCGTGAAGGAGGAGTAGCCCACGTTCAGCAGGAAACCGGTGAGGAACAGCAGAAATGCGAGCGTCACCGGCTCGTTCGGCGCGTGGACGAGCGCGTACATCATGAAGACGGTCGAGACCGTGCTGATCAGGATGGTTGGCTTGCGCCGCTTGCCGACGATCCGATCGGAGAACAGGCCACCCATGATGTTGCCGAGCACACCGCCGATGAACGGGGCGGAGGCGACGAACCCAACGCTCATCAGCGAGAAATGCTTGACGTTAGTCAGGTAGGTCGGCAGCCAGGCGAGGATGACGTTGATGATGCCGGTCATCATCAGGTAGCCGATGGCCAGTCCCCAGATATTGCCGGACGCGAACGTCTCCTTCGCGGTGGCGATGGGCCGAACCGACCGACCCCGGATGATGCGGTCGAGGCGGGCGAAGCTCCGCGCTCCGGTCGAAGCCGGCGCCGTCGATGGCGTGCGGTTGGCGGGTGCGGACGGGAGGCCACTGCCGATATGGGCCGCCTCCGCCGGGGACACGAAGCGGCTGCGGGCCGGCTCGTCGACCACCAGGAAATACCAGAGCACGGCGAAGACCAACCCCGGCAGCGCGCAGATGAAGAAGACGTACTCCCAGCCGAGGGTGGCGATGATCAGCGCGCCGAGCGGCGGAACGATGACGGGACCGAACTTGGCGGCCGCGAGGAACAAGCCGACCGCGGTGCCCTTCTCCTGGGCGGGGAACCACCGGTTCATGGTCGAGAGCATGGTGACCGGCAGGGGCGCCTCGGCAAAGCCAAGGGCGAGCCGGTTGAGCTTCATCGCCAGCGCCGAGCCGGTCGTCCCCAGAAGTCCCGTGAACAGCGAGGTCAGGACCATGAAGATCGGGAAGACGATCCGCGTGCCGAGGCGCTTCACCAATAGGCCCGCAGGAATCTGCATGACCGAGTAGCCCACGAAGAACAGGCTGACGACTGCGCCCGCCTCCGTGTTGGTCATCGCGAACTCCTTCTTCACGAAGGGGAGCACAATGCCGATGTTGGCCCGGTCGGCCGCCGCCAAGGTGTAGACGATGAAGATGAGCCCCATGACGACCCAGCGATATCGGGTCATCCGCTCCGTCACGGGAATCGCTCCCGCAATGGCTGCGCCTCTGGCCATGTCCGCTTCCTCCGATAGGTCGCCTCGCATCGTTCGAGCACTTTGAATGTGCTTCAGATACTTCGGACAGGAACGTTTAGTCGCTGCGAGGCGATAGAAAAATCGAGTTTTATCTTGTTGAATTGTCGACCAAGCCAGTTTGCGGCAATCGGTCCGGAATATCGCCGAACACTACCAATGTCGGCACGCGATAGGCCTGAGCCCTGCCGCTTGTAAGCAGCTTCACTTGGCGTAGGCGCCTTTGTAGGTGCCGTCGCGAACGCTCTGCAGGATTGCCTCTTCCTTGGCCTCCTGCTGCCTCACGGCGCGGATAAGTTCCTCTGCGAGGGCGGGCGGGAATGCCACGACGCCATCCTCGTCGCCCACCACGATATCCCCCGGCTGGACGATCATCCCGCCGATCGAGACGGGCACGCCCATCTGACCGGGGCCGTTCTTGTAGGGGCCGCGGTGGATCGCTGCGCGGGCAAAGACCGGGAAATTCGAGCGTGACAGGGTGCCCGCGTCACGGATCGCACCATCGATAACCAGACCCGCCGCGCCCCGCCTTTCCGCGATTTCGGCCATGATCTCGCCGACCAGGGCTCGGCTCGTGTCGCCGCCCCCGTCGATCACCAAGACATCACCGGGTCGGAACGCATCGAGGGCCAGGTGGATCGCACGGTTGTCGCCCGCCGCGGTTCTGACGGTGAAGGCCGGACCAACCATGGTGCCGCCCTTGTGAAACGAGCGCAGGCCTATGGCACCAGGCAACCGCTCCAAGTTGTCGCTGATGACGGCCGTCGCCACGCCCGCAAACATCTGCGCCGGGTTACCCCCGGCTGCACGCTCTCCGCCTTGCATTAGCGCCTCCCGCTGATTCCAGATGCGTACAATAAAAGTACATTTCTGGCAAGCTATCAAGCCGTGTCGGCTCAAAGTTCGCAATCAATGTACATTTTTAGTACATTTTGCGGGCTTGGCTTGCCGACGGCTTCGGTCGTTCGCTAAGCTCGCGCTGCGGAGTAGAGGATCGATCAGCCATGGCTGAGGGACAGGACCGCGCATACGACGCGCTACGTCTTAGGGTTGTCAGCGGTCACTACGCGCCGGGCTTCCATCTCCGCGAAGAGCCTCTCGCGAAGGAATTCATGCTCAGTCGGACGCCGATCCGGGCGGCCCTGCGCAGGCTCGTCGAGGATGGCCTGGCGACGACGGATGCCGGGCAAGGCATCCGCGTGGCCGAGTGGGGCGACGCCGATGTCGAGGAGACTTTCCGACTACGGATCCTCCTCGAAGCCCACGCGACCGAGCTGGCCGTGGCACGCGGCGGAAATCCGCTGGTGGAGCAACTGGAGGACAGCAATCGAAGGATGGCGGCTGCGATCGCCGCCGGTGGAGATTCGGCCGTCACCACGATCCAGGCCATCAACCGTGACTTCCATCGCACGCTCTTGGCTTTCGCCGGTTCTCCTCGGCTCCGCCTGATCCTGGAGCCGATGATCGACATGCCCGTAGTGATCCGGTCCTTCTACCTCTACACGCCGGCAGAACTCCTTCAGAGCCTTCATCACCATGAGGACATCGTCATTGCGGCACGCCTGCAGGATGCGGATTTGGGGCGACGGGCGATGCAGCTTCACCTCACCATGTCGCAGGTCCGCGTCCAGATGCATCGCGCGGCGTGGCGACAGCGTGCGAGGGAGGAAGGGGTGCTCGGACACACCGAAGTGCGTTCCGGACCGATGGGCCGGCGAACGGTGACGGCGATCGACGCGACATGACCGTCGTCGCGTCGATGCCGATGCGTTAGCGTCGGCTTGCCCCCCTCATTTGACGTAGGAGGCTGGGTCCGGGTTGTCGGTCGGGTGAGCGTAGGCGTGCTTCAGTTCCGGCGACATCGGAACGTTGTAGTTGATTCCGCGCGGCGGTGTCGGCGACAGGAACCACTTGTCGTAGAGGGCGGTGATCTCGGGGCTTCGGTAGAGGTCGGCGGTAGCCCGGTCGACCAGCGCCTTGAAGGCTGGGTCGCCCTTGCGCAGCATGATCCCGTAGGGCTCCGGCTCGGAGAACGCCTCCTGGCTGATCCGATACGCCCCAGGCTCCTTCGCCTGGGCGATGGCGATGCTCAATTGCACATCGTCCAGCACGAAAGCCGCTGCGCGGCCGTTTTCCAGAAGTAGAAACCCCTCGGCCACGTCCTTGGCCGACAAGATGTTGAGGCCGAGCTTGCGCTCGGTGTTGGCCTTGTTGAGCATGAGGAGGTTGGTCGAACCCGCGACCGCCGAGACCGTCCTGCCCTTCAGATCGTCGATGTTGACGAGGCCCTGCGCGGTCTTGGAGGCGAAACGGGCAGCGGACAGGAAATGTGTGTTGGTGAACGCCACCTGCCTCTGGCGATCCACGTTGTTGGTAGTCGCGCTGCATTCCAGGTCGATCGTCCCGTTGGTCATCAGCGGGATCCGGGTCGCCGAGATCACTGGGGCCATCTCGACCTTGAGGTCCGGCAGCGTCAACTCGCGTTTCACCGCGTCCGCGATCTTTAGGCAGATGTCGACCGCGAAGCCCACATAGTTCTGCTTGTCGTCGATGTAGCTGAACGGCGTCGCCGCATCTCGAACGCCGAGGACGATCCGATTGCTGTCCTTGATCTTCTTCAGGGTGCCGTCGATTGGGTCTGCCGTCGCTGGCGCGATCAGTATGGCGAGTACGAGCGTGGTCGTGAGCAGGCGCAAGGTAACCTCCCTCTCATGAAGCGTAACGGTGGGCGGGCTCGGATCCGTCAATCGAGCGTAGCGACGACACGAGCGATCGCCGCGCAGCCGGTCTCGATGGTTTCCAGCGAGGTGGCGAAGGACACGCGAAGATAGGGACTGAGGCCGTAGGATGTGCCGTCCATGACCGAGACGCCGCCCTCGCGCAGCAGAAGCTGCGACAGGTCGAGATCGCTTTCGATCCAAGTTCCATCCGGGGTACGGCGACCGATTAGGCCGGCGACGTTCGGATAAGCGTAGAAGGCCCCCTCTGGGCGCCGGCAGGCGATGCCCGGAATGGCGTCGAGCAGCGAGACGGCGCGGTCACGACGGGTCTGGTAGGCCCTCCGCGCCTCGACCACGAAAGTCTGATCCCCTGAAAGGGCAGACAGCGCCGCCGCCTGGCTGATCGAGGACGGACAGGTCGTGCTCTGCGAGAGGAGGCTGGTCATCGCCTGGGCGAGCACGCGCGGGCCGGCGGCGTAGCCGATCCGCCAGCCGGTCATCGCATAGGCTTTGGACACCCCGTTGATTGTCAGCGTCCGCTCAAGCAGCGCCGGAACGGCTCGCCCAAACGAGATCGCGCGCTCGCCGTCGTAGATGAAATGCTCGTAGATCTCATCGGTCATCACCAGCACTTGCGGGTGGCGCGCAAGGACCTCGCCCAGGGCCGTCAGCTCCGCGATGCTGTAGACTGCACCTGACGGGTTGTTGGGCGAGTTGAGGACGAGCCATTTGGTCCGGGACGTAATCGCGGCCTCAATCTGTGAGGGCAGCAGCTTGAACCCGGCCTCTTCGGTGCAAGCTACCACTACCGGTACGCCATCACTAAGAGTCGCAAGATCTGGATAGGAGACCCAGTACGGCGCCGGGACGATCACTTCATCGCCGGGGTTTAGCGTCGCCGCGAGGGCGGTCTGAATCAGCTGCTTGGCACCGCTGCCGATCACTATGTCATCCGGAGTATAACTCAAGCCGTTCTCGCGCATGAGTTTGTTCGCCGCCGCCTGCCGTAGGGATTTGGTCCCATTCGAAGCTGTGTAATGCGTATCACCGGCGCGCATGGCCGCCTGTGCCGCGTCCATAATTGATCGCGGGGTGACGAAGTCCGGCTCTCCGACCGTCAAGTCGATGATCCTGCGTCCCTCGGCACGCAGCTTCGTGACGAGGGCCTTGGCCGCGATGCTGGGCGAGGGTCGAACGCTCGCGGGTCGATGCGCGATGGAGATGGAAGTCATGAGCGATCTTCTGTTTGCGTCCGATGGTGACCGACGCGTCCCGGATCGACTCCGGCGTAAGTTCATCCCATCCCGGAGTCTTGGAGCAAAGCGACTTAATCTACGTGATCAGCATCGCTAAAAGGACTGAGTGTGCCGCTTCCCGCCGTTGTGTCGCGACGTGCGAATGACGTCGTCGTGTCCCGAAGCTCTCCCGACGCCGTGGTGGCGAAAAACGTTTGGTTTGGAACGCGATGACGACCCTCAAGCAGCTCGAAGCCTTCCGTTGGATTGCCATCCTCGGCAGCTTCGAGAAGGCGGCGGAACGATTGAACGCGACACAATCGGCTATCTCGAAGCGGATCCAGGAGCTTGAAGCGTCGCTCGGGACGCAGGTTTTCGACCGAAGCCGTCGTGGCACTCAGTTGACGGTGAAGGGAGAAGCGATCCTTGCACTCGCCGACGAAATGTTGGCGCTGCGGGATCGAGTCGTCGCTATCGGCGCGAGCCAAGCCGCCGCCATCCGGCAACTCCGCTTCGGTGTGACGGAATTGACGGCGCTGACATGGTTACCGGCTTTCGTGGCTGAAGTCCGCGCGACCTACCCGAGCATCGTCCTAGAACCCGTTGTGGAGCAGAGCGTGGACCTCCTCGTTCGCCTTCAGAACGGGTCGCTCGATTTCATTGTGGTGCCCAACAGCGTGTGGCAGCCAGGCTTTCAGAGCACTCCGCTGGCGACCGTTCAGAACGCCTGGATGTGCAGTCCCAGCCTTATCCACGACCGCGGGGTGGTGCCGCTCGCAAACCTAGCCGAGTTCAACATCCTGACGCAGGGCAAGCGGTCCGGATCGGGTCTAGTGATGACCAAGTGGCTCGAAGAGCGGGGCGTCCGGCTGCCTCCCTTCGTGATGAGCGACAGCCTCATCGCCCAGGTCGGCCTGACGATCTCCGAACTCGGCATCAGCTACCTGCCGATCCACTGCTTCGACGGTCTGATCGAGAGGGGGACTCTCCGGATCGTCGAGACCGATCCGCCGCTGCCCCCCGTCACTTACGTGGCGCTGTTCCGTGCCAACGAGACAGCCAATGTCGTCAGTGCCATATCGAGCATTGCGCGCTCGACCTGCGATTTCACCCGCCCTATCCGATGGGCGTGATCAGCGGCGTGACCGCTCTGGATGGCCAGCAAAAAGGCGGCATGGGTGAGTGTCCCGGCGTCGGTCGGTCACCGTTTGTCCGGTTTGCCGAAGCCCTCGCGGCGCAATCGATCGAAGCTCTCGCGGATCGCCGGGGCCCCTCTCCCCACGATCGAACGGTCTGTCAGACCGACCTTTCGCCGCGTCTGCGAGGCCATGACGCGGACGAGGTTGGAGTCCGTCATGGGGGTGAGAGGATGGTGATGCATCCCGGACTCCGCGAGCGGCACGTCACCCACGAAGAGGTTGCCCTTGTAGATGGTCCTGCCATTGGTCGGGAAAGCGGGGCATACGATGCTGAAGTCGCTCCCGACCGCATCGAGGAGAGCGTCGGCGACGGGACCGATGTTCCCGGCTGGCGTGGAATCGAACGTCGAGCAGTATTTGAAGTAGACTTGGCGGACGCCCTGGGACCGCAGCCATTCGAGCGCACCGAGCGACATCGAGACCGCCTCTTCGGCTGGGTTCGTCCTCGACTTCAGGGCAATCACGACGGCATCGACGTCCGGGGCGATGGGCCTCTGCGGGACTCCGATCGTCTGGATCGTCCGCATGCCGGCCTTCACCAGCATGCTCGCGACGTCGGTCCCCCGGTGAAATCGTCCGCGATGACGCCAAGAAGTATGGCCACGGTCATCTCCAGATATGGGCCCCCCGGCGGAATGGCCCTCTCGCTGCGTCAGGCGCCCTCGGACAGCCGGCCGTAGGTGACCACGCTCTTGCTTGCGATCCACGGACCGACGGTCTCGTCGAAGGTCCGAAAGTGGTCGGAGGCTAGGTGGTCCTGAAAATCCGACGCACTGCAGTAGACCTCGTACAGGAAGATCTCGTGGTCGCTGGACGCACACACGTCGAAGACCTTGCAGCCCGGCTCTCGCGCACGGGATAGGCGCGCGTTCTCAATGACGGCATCCCGAAAGGAGGTTTGATGCCCGTCCTTGATGACGAACGTCACCACGACGACGTGGTCTGCCGGCCGGGTCATCGGCCGACCTTCCGCATCGCCGACGGTAGGGCGGCGATGGTCGCCCGGGTCATCTCGGCGCAGTTTGCCCCGCCGCCGAACTCCATCGGCGTCGCCACCCCCGACGACAGCGTTTCCTCGATGGCGCCTTCGATCAGGCGAGCCCGGGTCTCCAGCTCGGGTGCCCCGTGCTTCTCGGCCAGCCAATCCAGCATCATGGCGGCCGACAGGAACATCGCGCAGGGATTGGCCTTGCCCTGGCCGGCGATGTCCGGTGCGGTCCCGTGCGCCGGCTGGAACAGCGCGTGCGTGTCGCCCACATCGGCCGAGGGGGCCATGCCCATGCCGCCGACAAGTCCGGCCGCTAGGTCGGACAGGATGTCCCCGAACATGTTCTCGGTGACCATCACGTCCAGCGTCCAGGGCTTCTTGACCATGTTGAGCGCCATGGCGTCGACATAGGCGTGATCGGCCTCGACGTCCTTGTGCTTCGCCGCGACGTCGTCGAAGACCTTCCGGAAGAAGGCCATGGACGTGAAGACGTTCGCTTTGTCGACGCAAGTGACTCGCCCGGTCCCCCGACGCGCGCGGCGCCGCTCCGCCAGTCCGAAGGCGTACTCGCTGGCTCGCGCGGTCCCCTTTCGGGTGATTTGCATCGTGTCGTAGGCCTCGCTGTCGTCGACGATCTTGCCCCGACCGCGCGCGTAGAAAAGACCCTCCGTCTGCTCACGCACCAGCACGAAATCGATGCCTTGGGCGCGCTCGTCGGCGAGAATCCTGGGCAGGCCGGGGAACCAGCGGATCGGCCTGACGCCCGCATAGAGGTCGAACTCCATGCGCAGGTCGAGCTGGGGAATGATCTCCGTCCCGTCCGGGAAGCGCACGTCAGGCCAGCCCATGGATCCGAAAAGGATCGCGTCCGCGCTCCGACATGCCTCGACCGTGGTCGCCGGCAGCGCGTCGCCGCTTTCGAGGTAGTACTGCGCACCGGCGTTGTGCGTCGCCGTGCGAAGGGGCGGACCGCCCGATACGGATTCGGTGGCCGTCATAAGTTCGAGGCAGGCCGCCATGACTTCGCGGCCGATGCCGTCCCCGGGCAGCACGGCGATCGTCAGGTCGTTCGTATTGCGGGTCATGTCAGCCTCTTCGGTTCGGTCTAGATGCTGGATAGGGGATGGAGCCTGTCAGGGGACCGCGGTCGCTGACCGACCCCGCGCGGGTCCGAGTTCAGGGTCATTGCCGTCAGCCTACGGCCACGGCCGCTCGCGTGGACCTGGCCCTCAGAATGGAGACGAGGACGATGCAGCCGATTGCTTCGAGGACGATTAGGGGGAGTAGGGCCAGTGTGTAGCTGCCGCTGGCCTGAAGGATGAGGCCGATCAACGAGGAGCCAAGGAAGCCGGCTAGGTTGCCGATGGCGTTGATCTGCGCGAGGCCGGCCGGCGCCGCAGCTGGCCCCATCATCTCGGTCGATAGCGCCCAGAAAGGCGCCTTGAAGGCGTAGGTGCCGATTAGGGTGAAGCTAAGGAGGACGACGGTCGGCGCCAGCGTCGTGACGAACAGGCAGGAACCGAGCGCCACCGCCGACAGACCGAGGGGGAGGGCGGTGGACCAGACCCGTTCCTTGACCTGATCGGAGCGGCGGCCCCAGTACAACATGGCGATCGAGGCGAAGAAGAAGGGCACGGAATTGATGAGCCCCGTCTGCATCGTCGTCAGCCCGAACGATTTCAGTATCTGCGGCTGCCAAAGCGACAGGCCGTTGCTGGCCGCCGAACTCCCGGCGTAGATCAAGGCGAGCAAAAGGACCTGCGGGTGGAGCATGATGCGCCACGTCCGTTGCGAAGCGACCGGCTTGGCCTGCCGTTGCTCAGAGGCGATGGTCGACTCAAGCCATTCCCGCTCGTTCTGGCTCAGCCACCGGGCATCCTTGGGACGGTCGGGCAGCAGGAAATATGTAGCCAGGCCCAAAAGGATGGAGGGGGTCCCCTCAATCAGGAAAAGCCACTGCCATCCATGCAGGCCCAGCCAGCCATCGATTTGCAGAATCGCCGCCGAGACTGGCGATCCAACGAAACTTGAGAGCGGGACCGCGACATAGAACATGCTGACCACGCGGCCCCTCCAAGCGGCCGGGAACCACCACGTGAGATAAAGCAGTACGCCAGGAAAGAATCCTGCTTCGGCCGCGCCCAGCAGGAGGCGGTTGGCGTAGAACGACCAGGGCCCAACTATGAACGCCGTGGCGGCCGATACGAGACCCCATGAGATCATGATCCGCGCGAGCCAGCGCCGAGCGCCGAAACGGTTCATGGCGAGGTTACTAGGAACCTCGAAAAGGAAGTAACCGAGAAAGAACAACCCTCCGCCAAAGCCTATGATGGCGGGCCCTAGATGTATGTCTCTATCGATCTGGAGGGCCGCAAATCCAAGGTTCACACGATCGATAAAAGAAAAAAGATAGCAAATCATGAGGAAAGGTATTAGGCGATAGCCAACCTTCCTCAACGTCGAGGCGCCATCATCTTTCTCAGCCACGGCCATCTCCCAGATATTCTAGATCATTTTGAGGCCGCGCTTTCCGCAGTTCTTCTTAGATTGTTCTAAATGCTAAGTTATGTGCAGATTTACTATCAAAATCCACAAGTATTATGCAGATTAATAATACTAATATTGTTGCCAATGAGACTTAGAGAGGCATTTTTACATTTAAAATTGGCTTTCTCGGCCTACTGCAGCCTCGGTCGCCGATCGCGTCGGTAAGCCATTTGCACCAGGTATCATGTCACTATAATGCTGTCTACCTATCATACCAAAGTGTGGGTGACGGTGGTTGGGCTGGCTGGTGGGATGCGGTCGCGGCGGCCGTGATGTGGAGGTAAGTGGAGAGCTCGACTGGGCGCTGATGCGTGGGCACTCGCCTCGCGTGACGCACTCGTCGGGCACGACGTGGTATGACGGCTCAATAGGTGTCATCGAGCAGGTCATGAGCATCCAGGCGTCCGTTAAGCCCGTGAAGCGGAAAAAGCTTTACGAGGATGTGGTCGACCAGCTTGAGGGGATGATGAAGTCCGGCGCGCTGGCGCCGGGCGACCAGCTTCCGCCAGAGCGGGAGCTGATGGAGGCGTTCGGGGTCGGGCGCACCTCGATCCGCGAGGCGCTCTTCGCGCTGGAGAGGAACGGCCTCGTCAGTATCCGCAACGGCGAGCGGGCCTACGTGACAGTCCCGTCGGCAAGCGCCTTGATCGACGAGATCTCGGTGGGGGCCCGGTACTTGTTGTCTCGCGAAGAGGGGATGAGGGAGTTCCAGAGGGCCCGCATCATTCTGGAGTGTAGCTTGGTCCGCTACGCGGCGAGCCATTCCACGCCGGTCGACATCAAGCGGATGGAAGCTGCGCTAGCCCGGAATGAGGCGGCCACCGATGCCCAGACGTTTTCCGAGACTGACCTCGCGTTCCATCTGGAGATCACGAGGGTCGCACGCAACGAGATCTTCAATGCACTCCACCAGGCATCTGCGCTTTGGCTCGAAGAGCAGCGATCTGTTTCATTGAAGACTTCAGGCGCGTCCGCGTCCGCGTTGGCCTTTCACAGGCGGATATTGGATGCGATCAAGCAGAGGGATCCTGACACGGCGGAGGCCGCCATGCTGGAGCATCTGACCGCCGTGGCAGGATTCTACTGGACCGAAGTCGGCGCCGAGGGAGATAGCGTCAGGAACGAAACTCCCGACCCCGGCCGAACGGCAAGAGCTCAGAGCAAGGTTCGTCGACCCGGACGACTCTCTCCTGCCTAATCGGGGCCGTCGCCGCGCGACGGGGCGCCAGAACGGATGATCGGCGCGCCGCGAGCTGTTTGAGGCGAGGTGCCTAGGATCGCGCTCGACGTCCGTTAAATGGCCATCGAGGGATCTGCTGAACCGCCACGGGTCCTTCCTCTGCAGCGTCCGGACCCTGGTCCCCGGGGCGGGCCCTGGCCCTCGCCGTGTCCCGTCTCAAAGTCGCAGCGGTGCGTCCCCTCGCTTCCCCTGCGCTACCGTGCGAGCATGACACACAGGAACTTAGCGGTGGGCTGGCACGGTTCGGCCACCGATCGGGCGCGACATGGACATCTCGCAACTTCGCACGCTGGTACACGTCGCGGAACTCGGAAGCGTCAGCAAGGCCGCCGATCGCCTCAACATCGCGCAGCCCGCCCTGAGCCGACACATCCGGCTGCTCGAAGAGGAACTTGGGACCGCCCTTTTCGACCGGCATGGGCGCGGCATGGTCATTACGGACACTGGCCGCGAAGTCTTAGCCCATGCGGTCCGGATCATCGCCCAGATGGACGCCATCCGCGACACGGTCGCCACGGGTCGCACCTCCTTCCGCGGCTCCCTCTCGATCGGTACGACGCCGACCGTAGCGGAGATCGTCACGGGGCCCCTCGTCACGCGACTGCGCGAGATGCACCCCCATTTGGCCCTCCGGCTGGGCAGCGCCTACAGCGGTCACCTGCTCGATTGGCTACAGCGCGGCCAGGTCGACGTCGCGGTATCTTACAATCCGACGCACAAACACGCGCTTCGCATCATCCCGATCATGCTGGAAACCTTGCTGCTGGTCTCTAATGGAAGAGGTGAAGGAACGGAAGAAGTCCCGTTTTCCCGATTGGCGGACCTGGAACTCGTCCTGCCGAGTCCCGGGCACATGCTTCGCGACATCGTCGAGGAATGCGCCAGGCGCGTCGGGGTCCGCATCCGGGTCGTCGTCGAGGCCGATTCATTCCAAACCCTCATCAACCTCGTACGCGACGGGGTCGGCGCGACGGTGCTGCCGCTGGCGCCCATCTACTCGCTGGTCGAGGCCGGCCATCTGTCAGCGACCCGTCTTGCTGATCCGACGCCGACGCGAGAGCTCGTCGTGGCGTTCGCCGCGGACAGGCCCGTCAGCCCAGCCGCTCGGTTCGCCGGCAGGACCATCGTGGAGATCGCGCTCGATCTCGCGCGGCGGGGGATCTGGGTGGGCCAAGTCCTCGATTCGGCCGGTGAACTCGAACCGGAGAAGTAGACGGCGTCACCCATGGTCGTCGAGTGCCATGCCCCTCGTCTCGGGGAACGCGAAGGACAGCGAGAAGAAGAGGACATATGCCGCCCCGGCAAAGACGGTGATCGCGTTCCCGAGGGACGTGACCGCCGCGAGGGCGCCGACCATCGTGGGAAAGAGCGCGCCGACGCCCCGCCCGAAATTATAGCAAAAGCCCTGGCCGGAACCTCGCAGGCGGGTGGGATAGAGTTCGGACAGGAACGGTCCGATGCCCGAGAAGAATCCGGTCGAGAAGAAGCCGAGCGGGAAACCGAGCGCCCAGATAGCGCCCGCCGGCAGAGGAGCCTGGAGGTAGGCGAGAAGGGTGATGACGGCGCCGGCGGAGAACGTGACGAAGAGCTTCCGCCGCCCCAGGACGTCGGCGAGCCACGCCCCCGTAAGGTACCCGGCGAAGCTGCCCAGGATGAGTGTCGCCAGGTAGCCGGTAGAGCCGACGAGGGTGAGATGGCGTTCGGTGGTGAGGTAGCGCGGCACCCACGTGCTCATCGCGTAGTAGCTGCCCTGGGCCCCTGCCATCATCACTGACGCGAGGAGGGTGGTGCGCAGGTAGGATCCGCGGAAGATCTCCGTGATGGCCGGGCGGTCACCCGCAGCCGCCTGCCTCCGCCGAGACGCTCTCGATAGCGCGGGCTCCTCAACGTGACGGCGCAGGAAGAAGACAAGGATGGCCGGCAGAGCGCCGGCCGCGAACATCCAGCGCCATGCTTCCTCCGGCGGGAGCAGCGAGAACAGCACGGCCTGCAGCAGAACGGCTATGCCCCAGCCGATCGCCCAGCCCGATTGCACCGTACCGACCGCACGGCCCCGGTGCTCCGGCCGGACCATCTCGGCCATCAGGATCGAGCCCGCGGCCCATTCGCCGCCGAAGCCGATCCCCAGCAGTGTCCGCGCCACGAGCAGCTGATCGAAGTCTTGCGCAAAGGCGCAGAGCAGACTGAAAGCGGAGAACCAGGCGATGGTGATCTGGAGCGTCGGCACCCGGCCGATACGGTCGCACATGTACCCCGCAGCCCAACCACCGACCGCGGAGGCGAGGAGCGTGCTGGTCGCCGCAAGGCCCGCCTTCGAGGGATCAACGTGCCAAAGGTTGACGAGCGTGCCGAGGACGAGAGGATAGATCATGAAATCCATCCCGTCCAAGGTCCATCCGGCGGCGCATCCCCAGAAGGTCCGCCGCTCCGAAAGGCTCATCGCGCCGTAGAATCCGAGCGGCGAGCTATCCGGGACGCCCGACGCTCGGATGGCATTGTCGGTCATGTCGTTTTCCTCCCGACGAGTAACATCGTCTAGAGCCCGGGATTCTTGAGTTCCTTCGGGCGACATAGTCTTCGGTCGGCGACGACGCTGCCTATCGAACGCTTGAGCCTTTAGACATCTCGATGCCGTGTCAATTCGAGGTTTCCGATACCAGATAGAGCCTTTTGTATGGCTGGACACGAGGGCATGCCGGCTTCTCTATGGGGGGCCCTGATCCCGGCCCCATCTCAGATGGTGCGGGAACGCCCGCTTGAGGTCAGCTGCCGCGGCCTTGCGGTCGGCGAGCGCCTCGTGGCCATTGGACCCGCTGAACAACATTCCCTCGAAGGGCGGCCGAACAGAGAGCACCGGCCTGTTCAGGCTTATCGGCCACCCTTCCAAGTTCGACCGCCCACCTCAACCATATAAAGAGGTTGTATAACTGGTAGGCCGAGCTATGCCTCGATCTTTTAAATGCGGCTGTGTAAGTTCCCGCGGTGGAAAGCGTAAAGACTGTAAGTATCAGGACTCATATTTAGATACAATTGTTGTAGTTCGGCTGTATTGTTGCGGCATATGTTTTTTTGACGAATCGCCAAGTCTTTTTAAGTAATATACTTGAATTTTAACCCCGCGAATTCACTCGATGCAAGCGCGCAATAAGACGCGGCGAGCGACTTCTAGAGACAAAACAACATAATCATCAGGGAGGGAACGTTGGCGAACGCTTTAAAGCCAGGCATCGATGCCGATGTGCGCGACACCGCACCGGCAGCGCGACGCAAGGTCGTCGCCTCGATCGCCGGTGCGTGTGCGGGCAACTTGGTCGAGTGGTACGACTTCTTCGTCTATGCCTACACGTCGATCTATTTCGCTGCCGCGTTCTTCCCAGCGGGTGACCAGACGACACAGCTCTTGGCGACGGCCGGCGTGTTCGCCGTCGGCTTCTTCATGAGGCCGCTCGGCGGCTGGTTGTTCGGCTACATCGCCGACACCCGCGGCCGGAAGATCTCAATGATCATCTCGGTCGCGATGATGTGCGCCGGATCGCTGCTGATCGCCTGCCTGCCGACTTACGGCACGATCGGCTTCCTCGCGCCAGCCCTGCTCGTGCTCGCCCGCCTGGTCCAGGGCCTTTCCGTCGGGGCAGAGTACGGCACCGGAGCCACGTACCTCGCGGAGGTCGCGGGACCTGGCCGGCGCGCGTTCTACGGATCCTTCCAGTACTTCACCATCATCGCAGGCCAGTTGCTCGCGCTGTTGACGGTGACCCTCCTCCAGCACGCGATGCCGGTCGAGGACCTTAAGGCCTGGGGCTGGCGCGTCCCGTTCGTGATCGGGGCGTTCGGCGCCATCGTGGTCTCGGTCCTGCGCCGGTCGATGCACGAGACGGCCACGCCCAAGACCATGCGAGACAAGGAAGCCGGCTCGATCAAGGGGCTGATGCGGCACAAACGGGCGGTCGTGCTCGTCCTGGCCATCACCATGGGCGGTTCGCTCTATTTCTATACCTTCACGACATACATGCAGAAATTCTTAGTCCTGTCGGCTGGCTTCAGCGCGACGACCGTCAGCTTCATCATGACCTCGGCGCTGGTTTGCTACATGGTCGCCCAGCCGGTCTTCGGCCTGCTGTCCGACCGAATCGGGATCAAGCGCAGCATGCTACTGTACTCGGCGTGCGCGGTGTCGCTCGTCGTGCCGATCCTGTTCGCCATCCAAGCGACCAAGTCCCCGTTGACCGCCTTCGGCCTCGTCCTGTCCGGCCTGCTCATCGGGTCGTTCTACACGCCGATCGCCGGGCTGGTGAAAGCCGAGCTCTTCCCGGCAGAGGTAAGAGCGCTCGGCGTCGGCCTACCCTACGCGATCGCCAACGCCATCTTCGGCGGCACTGCCGAGTACGTCGCGCTCTTTCTGCGCAGCGAGAACGTCGAGACGTACTTCTTCTTCTACGTCGCCCTCATCAACGGCGCGGTGCTTCTCGCCTCGATCGCGCTGCCACACCTGGACCGGCACGGTTACCTTGAGGGCGACGGGGCAATCGAGAGCAACGCGGGATTCCGAGCTTCCCGCGCCCTCGCCTGACACGGCCGCCGAGCTAGATCAAAATGGCATCACTCATTTAGAAAATGAGTATTGGGCCGTCCCCCGGCAATCACGTAAAACAAATCTCAATTCTCTCACTCGCATCGGAGGCCAAAAGTGGCAGCTGAAGAAATGGACAACGACGAGTCGCAAGGGTGGAAGAGTGACGTCTTCCGCGTGCTTAAGCAGCACGGCATCAAGCATATCGCCTACGTACCCGACGCAGGCCACTCGGTGGCGCTTCGCCTTGCCGAGGCGGACGATGAGATCCAGTCCGTCGTGCTGACCACCGAGGAGGAGGGCATCGGCTATCTCGCCGGTGCGTGGCTCGGTGGAGAAAAGGGTGCGCTGCTCCTGCAGTCGAGCGGCGTCGGCAATTGCATCAACACCCTGGCGCTTCAGGTTATGGCTCGCTTCCCGCTCCTGATGCTCGTGACCATGCGGGGCGACTGGGCGGAGTTCAACGCCTGGCAGAACCCGATGGGACAGGCGACCGAAGCCTCGCTCAAGCTGATGGGCGTGATGACGTGGCGGGCCGACAAGCCTGAGGACGTCGCGCCTCTCGTCCATGGGGCCGCCACCATGGCCTTCAACGGCGACGCTGCCTGCGCGGTGCTGCTCGGACAACGCCTGATCGGAGAGAAGCAATGGGTGAAGTGAACGCGGGCGGCGCCCTCGATCGCCGCGAGGTCGTCAAGCGGCTGCTGGATGGCCGTAAGGACCTGCTGGTCGTCACTGGCCTGGGCTCGCCCTCTTACGACGTGATGGCGGCGGGCGACCACGACAACAACTACTACCTCTGGGCGGCGATGGGCTCGGCGGCGATGGTCGGCCTCGGCTTGGCCAAGTCTCAGCCCGGGAAGTCGGTGCTGGTCGTCACCGGGGACGGCGAGATGCTGATGGGGCTCGGGGCCCTGGCCACGATCGCCGTCCAGGCCCCGTCAAACCTGACCGTCGCGGTGCTCGACAACGGGCATTTCGGCGAGACCGGCATGCAGCTCAGCCACGCCGGGCGCGGGCTCAGCCTCGACCAGGTCGCCAGGAGCTGCGGCTTTCCCTGGACGGCCGAGATCCGCGAGATGGCGCAGGTAGAAGACCTCCGCGCGCGGATCGGTTCGCGGGAGGGCCCGAAGCTGGCGACCATCAAGATCCGGGCCGAGAACGCCCCTCGGGTGCTGCCCCCGCGGGACGGCGTCCACGTCAAGAACCGCTTCCGCATGGCGCTGGGTCACGCGCCGATCTGACCCGACGGGAGAGGGACGATGGACCTTCAGCGGTTCGAGAACGTGGTGGCGGGCCGGACGTGCGTGAGCACGACCGGACGTTGGCTGCCCACGGCCAACCCGTTCGACGGACAGGCCTGGGCGGAGGTCCCGCGCTGCGGCGAGGACGACGCCGTCAGCGCCATAGTGGCCGCGCACGCGGCCTTCGAATCCGGTCCGTGGCCGAAGATGTCCGCCACGGACCGCGGCAAGCTCCTGCACCGGCTCGGCGACCTGGTCGCCCGCGACGCGGAACGGCTCGCCGCCCTGGAGGTGCGAGATAACGGCAAGCTCTATGCGGAGATGCTCGGACAGCTCCGCTACATCCCGGAGTGGTTCCGATACTACGGCGGCCTCGCGGACAAGGTCGAGGGGCGCGTCCTGCCGCTCGATAAGCCGCATCTCCTCACCTACACCAAGCGCGAGCCGCTGGGCGTGATCGTCTGCATCACCCCGTGGAACTCGCCGTTGATGCTGCTGACGTGGAAACTGGCCCCAGCGCTGGCCGCGGGAAACACGGTGGTCGTCAAGCCGTCCGAGTTCACGTCGTGCTCGACCCTGGCCTTGATGGAACTGGTTAAGGAGGCGGGCTTCCCCGATGGGGTCGTCAACACGGTGACAGGCTACGGCGCCGAGGTCGGCCCGGCGCTGTGCGGTCACCCGCTCGTGGCCAAGGTCGCCTTCACTGGGGGCGATGCGACCGGCTCGGCCGTCTACGCAGCGGCCGCGAAGGGCATCAAGCACGTCACGCTGGAGCTGGGCGGCAAGTCCGCGAACATCGTCTTCGCCGACGCCAACCTCGACCACGCTGTGAAGGGCGCGATTTCCGGCATCTTCGCGGCTTCCGGCCAGACCTGCATCGCGGGCTCGCGGCTCCTAGTCCAGCGCCCGATCTATGAGCAGGTCTCGCGCCGCCTCGTCGAGTTCGCCGGACGGGCCAAGCTCGGCAACCCGATGGAAAGCACGACCCAGGTCGGTCCAATCACCACCGAGGCTCAGCGCGAGAAGGTGCTGTCGTACATCGACATCGCCCGCGGCGAGGGGGCCCGCTGCCTCCTCGGCGGCGGTCGACCCTCGGCCCCCGGACTGGCCGGCGGCTGGTTCGTCGAGCCAACGATCTTCGGCGACGTGTCGAATGATATGCGCATCGCGCAGGAGGAGGTCTTCGGCCCGGTCCTCTCGATTATCCCGTTCGAGGACGAGGACGAAGCCGTCGCGATCGCCAACGACAGCCTTTATGGGCTGGCCGCCGGCGTCTGGACCACCGACATCCGCCGGGCCGTGACGATGGCCGACAGGGTCCGGTCCGGGACGGTCTGGGTGAACACCTACCGGGCGGTCAGCTTCATGGCCCCCTTCGGCGGCTACAAGATGAGCGGCATCGGCCGCGAGAACGGCCTAGCGGCGATCGAGGAGTACCTCCAGACGAAGAGCGTTTGGATCAACCTCGCCGAGGATGTGCCGGACCCCTTCGTGATGCGCTGAGCCGCCCCCGGCGCACGGTATTGAAAGATCCAGGGAGAGAATCGTGCAGACGATCGATCACGGCAGCCACGCCGACATTCGCGACGCGGTGCGGGCGCTCTGCGCCGAGTTCCCGGCCGAGTACCACCGCAAGGTCGACGAGGAGCGCGCCTATCCGGAGAAGTTCGTCGACGCCCTGACAAAGGCCGGCTGGATGGCGGCGTTGATTCCCGAGGAGTACGGCGGCTCCGGCCTCGGGCTCACCGAGGCCTCCGTCATCATGGAGGAGATCAACCGCGCGGGCGGCAACTCGGGTGCCTGCCACGGCCAGATGTACAACATGGGCACGCTGCTTCGCCACGGCTCTGAGGAGCAACGGAAGAGGTACCTGCCCAAGATCGCGGAGGGGAAGCTGCGCCTCCAGTCGATGGGCGTGACCGAGCCCACCGCTGGCACTGACACCACCAGCATCAAGACCGTGGCCGTCAGGAAGGGCGACCGCTACGTCATCAACGGCCAAAAGGTCTGGATCTCGCGGGTCCAGCACTCCGACCTGATGATCCTCTTGGCCCGCACGACGCCGATCGACCAGGTCGCCAAGAAGTCCGAGGGCCTATCGATCTTCCTCGTTGACCTGCACGAGGCCCAGAAGAAGGGCATGAGCGTCAAGCCCATCGTCAACATGGTCAATCACGAGACCAACGAGCTGTTCTTCGACGACTTGGAGATCCCGGTTGAGAACCTGATCGGCGAGGAAGGCAAGGGCTTCAAGTACATCCTTACCGGGCTCAACGCCGAGCGAACGCTGATCGCGGCCGAATGCATCGGCGACGGCTACTGGTTCATCGATAAGGTCACCGCCTACACGAAGGACCGCAAGGTTTTCGGCCGGCCGATCGGCCAGAACCAAGGCGTGCAGTTCCCGATCGCCGAGAGCTTCATCGAGGTCGAGGCGGCCAACCTGATGCGCTACGAGGCCTGTCGGCTCTACGACGCGCACCAGCCCTGCGGGGCCCAGGCGAACATGGCCAAGTACCTCGCCGCTAAGGCGAGCTGGGAGGCGGCCAACGCCTGCATCCAGTTCCACGGGGGCTTCGGCTTCGCGGCGGAATACGACGTGGAGCGCAAGTTCCGCGAGACACGCCTTTACCAGGTCGCGCCAATCTCGACGAACCTGATCCTCAGCTACGTCGCCGAGCACATGCTCGGCCTGCCGAAGTCCTACTGAGGGAGGCGAGGCGGATGAGCGCGCGTCTTCCCCTCGATGGGCTCGTGGTCGTCGCGATCGAGCAGGCGGTCGCCGCGCCGTTCTGTACCGCGCGGCTGGCCGACGCCGGCGCCCGCGTCGTCAAGGTCGAGCGGCCGGAGGGCGACTTCGCCCGCGGCTACGACGACGTCGTGGCCGGGGGGCAGTCGAGCTACTTCGTCTGGCTCAATCGCGGCAAGGAATCGGAGGTCCTCGACCTTGCGACCGCGGAGGGGAGGAGCGCGCTGCGTGGGCTAATCGCCGGCGCCGACGTGCTGGTGCAGAACCTCAAGCCCGGAGCGCTTGACCGGATGGGGCTTGGCGTCGAGACCCTGTGCCGCGAGTACCCGCGGCTGATCGCGTGCTCCATCAGCGGGTACGGCGAGGTCGGGCCGCTCGCGAGCCGCAAAGCCTACGACCTGTTGATCCAGGCCGAATCCGGCCTCTCGTCGATCACCGGCGGACCCGAAGCGCCGGCCCGGGTCGGCATCTCGATCGTCGACATCGCCACGGGGGCGACGGCACAAGCGGCAATCCTGGAGGCTCTTATCGGGCGCGGCATCACGGGGCGGGGGGCCGACATCCGGGTTTCGATGTTCGACGTCATGGCCGACTGGCTCGCGGTGCCGCTGCTGCACCAGGAGGGAGGCCGGGCGCCAAAGCGGGTGGGGCTGGCCCATCCCTCGATCGCCCCCTACGGCGTGTTCGCCACGCGGGACGGCAAGCCGATGCTGATCTCGATCCAGAGCGACCGTGAGTGGCTGAAGTTCTGCGCCGTCTTCCTCCGCGACGCGGCCGCCGGGAAGGACGCGCGCTTCGCGACCAACGTGGCCCGCACCCGCAACCGTGCCGAGACCGACGAACTTGTCGCTCGCGTTTTCGCCGATCTCGACGAGGTCGAGGCGACGGCGCGTCTGACGGAGGCCGACACGGCCTTCGCGTCGGTCAACGACATGGCGGCCCTGGCAGGCCATCCACATCTGCGCCGGATCACGGTGGAAACGCCCGCCGGCCCGGTCGCCATTCCGGCGCCTGCGCCGATCGTGCGGGGCGAGGAGAGGCGCTACGGGCCGGTTCCGGGCTTGGGTTCGTCCGGAAGGAGCACGCCGTGACCGCCGACCTCGACGGAACCGTAGACCTCCGTGCCTGGATCGGCCGCGAGGAAATCCGGTCCGACGTCGTCAGTCCCGACCTCGCGGCACGCTATCACGCCACGCTCGACCTTCCCGGCGCACCTCCGCAGGAGGGGGCCCCGGCACCGCGGCTCATCTACCATTGCATGACCCCGCAGACCGTCCCGACGGGGATGCTTGCGAGTGACGGACATCCGCAGCGCGGCGGCTTCCTGCCGCCGGTACCGCTGCCTCGCCGGATGTGGGCGGGGAGTTCAATCCGCTTCCATCGCGACATCCGCGTCGGGGACACGGTGGATCGTGTGTCCCGCATTGCGGATGTTACGACCAAGGAGGGGCGCACCGGTCCGCTCTGCTTCGTGACCGTCGATCACCTCCTGTCGGTCGCCGGCGCGGCTGTCGTCAGCGAACGGCAAAACATCGTATTTCGCGGGCCGGAGAGTGGCACGCTCGGCAAACCTCCGGTCCCCGCGGCGGGCGGGGATAGACGCAGGATAATCGTCCCGAGCACCCCGTTGCTGTTCCGGTATTCCGCAATCCTGTTCTTCGCGCACCGCATCCACTACGATAGAACCTATGCCACCGAGGTCGAGGGCTACCCCGGCCTGGTGGTGCACGGTCCCCTCCAGGCGGCCCTTCTGATCCATTTCGCCACGGAGGCGCGGGGTGTGGCCCCGGATCGGTTCACGTTCCGAAGCGGATCGCCGTTATTCGACGACAGCGCCTTCGTCCTCAACGCGACCGACGAGGGGGAAAGCATGCGTCTCTGGACCGCCCGCGAGCGCGGTCCGGCCGCGATGACGGCCGAGGCCAGCTGGGACAAGACGGGCACAGTGGAACGGGGAAGCGCGTGACGCCGCTCGTCCTGCTGCCGGGGCTCCTGAACGATGGCGACCTATGGCGCGACCAGGTCGCGGCGCTCTCCGACGTGGCCGCGTGCCAGATCGCCGACATCACGCAGGGCGAAACCCTAGCCGACCTAGCCGACGCGATTCTCGAATCGGCGCCGTCGCGATTCGCGCTCGCGGGATTCTCGCTGGGCGGCTACGTCGCTCAGGAAGTCCTGCGGCAGGCGCCGGAACGCATCACGCGTCTCGCGCTCCTCGACACGTCCATCCGGCCCGATGACCCCGCCCGGGCGAGCGCTCGTCGGGCGCTCGACAAGGCTGCCCGGGCCCCCGGCCGGTTCCACGGCTTCGGCGACAAGCTCCTGGCGACCTACCTGGACCCGTCACATCTCGACGACGCTGCGATTGTCTCTCGGATCCGCGGCATGACGGAGCGGCTCGGTCCGGAGGTGTTCGTGCGCCAGAACAACGTAGAGCGCCGAGACGGCAGGGAGGTGTTGCGGAGGTTGTCCTGCCCGCTCCTCATCGTGTGCGGCGAGAACGATTTCCTGACCCCGCCTGAGATCCATCGGGAGATGGCGGACCTTGTCCCGGGGGCCAGGCTCGTGATCATCCCGCGTTGCGGGCACATGACCCCGATCGAGGATCCCCATGCCGTATCGATGGCCCTGAGGCGCTGGCTACTCGACGAGACATCACATTCCATTCTGCCCCAAGGCTGAGATGGGAGCACGGGTCACGTACCGCGCCCAAAGCCGATTTTCTTCACCGAAAATCTAGCAAAGCCTAGTCTAGCTGAAACTAGCCCGTTCTCTTCCGGCTTTGAGACCAAGGAAGTAGACCTTGGTGCGGCTGAGGCGTTCACCTCATGACCCTTTGCCGACCTAACGCATTTCCACTCCGTGCGTCAGCTCTGTGGCCTCAAGCAGACGCTCCGCGGGTGGCCACAACGTCAGGAGGTTGTGACACATCAGTGGGCCGATCCCGCGGCCGGAGCAACCCGGCCCCCGCTTGCGTGGGCGTGTCACCGTAACAGCGCGGTTCGCGGCCAGGTAGGCGGGTTCGACGTCCGCACGAGGCCGAGGCGGTCGAGCGAACGGTGTTCGAAACCGGCCGATCAGCTCGCACAGTGAAAGTTGTCCACAGCTATCCACATCCGAGGCTCGTCGGCGCAGACAATTTTTTGACGGCAACGCTCGGACGCTTGGCGGAAACCCGGGCCGCATGTTCCACTTTCGTTCCGCAGGATTCGGAGCGAGCGCATGCAGGTCCTCAACGTCACAATCGGACTGCCCACGCCCGTCCCCATCCTTGCCAAGGCGGTCCGGGCCGGTTTCCCAAGCCCGGCCGACGACTTCATCGAGGACGAAATCGACCTGCAGCGGCTGCTTATCGCCAACCGCCCGGCGACTTTCCTGGTGCGGGTGGCCGGCGACAGCATGGTGCTGGCGAAGCTGTTCGACGGTGACATCGCCGTGGTCGACCGCTCGCTCAAGCCGCGTAACGGCGACGTGGTGGTGGTCGACGTTGACGGCGAGCGCAGCTTCAAGGTCTGGCGCCGCCAGGGGCCGCGCGTCAGCCTACACTTCGCCAACCCGCGCTTTCCCGAATTCCAGCTCGCCCCCGACGCGGTGATCGAGGTTTGGGGCGTAGTCTCCGGCTCGGTGAACCCGAGGCGCCGGAGCGAATGAGTGCCCGGGCCTACGCGCTTTCGGACGGCAACAGCTTCTACTGCAGCTGCGAGCGGGTCTTCGACGCCCGGCTGGCGAGGGTGCCTGTGATCGTCCTGTCGAACAACGACGGCTGCGCGATCGCGCGGACCGCCGAGGCCAAGGCGCTCGGGATCGGCATGGGCGCCCCCTGGTTCAAAATCCGGGCCCTGTGCAAGGCCCAAGGCGTGCGGGTCTACTCCTCGAACTATGCCCTCTATGGCGACATGTCGGCCCGGGTGAACGCGATGTATCGGGACTTCTCCCCCCGCATCGAGGTCTACTCGATCGACGAGAGCTTTCTGGACATCTCGGATGTGCGCGAGCGGGACCGCGCGACGCTCGCCCGCGACATGCGCGAGACGGTGCGGGCCTGGACGGGGATCCCGACCTGCGTCGGGATTGGCCCAACCAAGACGCTGGCCAAGCTCGCCAATCACGTCGCGAAGAAGAACCCGGATCTCGGCGGGGTCTGCGACCTGACCGACCCGGTCGCCTACGACCACTGGATGGCTCGGATCCCGCCCGAGGACATCTGGGGCGTCGGCCCGGCGAGCGCTCGCAAGCTGGGGGCATTCGGGTGCGAGAGCGCCGCCGACGTGCGCGACCTCGATACCCGCCTCGTGCGCAAGGCGATGACGGTGGTCGGCGAGCGTCTGGTGCAGGAGCTGCGCGGGGTGGCCTGCCTCGACCTGGAGGAGGTTGCCGCGACCCGAAAGGGTTGCGCCGTCACCCGCAGCTTCTCCGACCGAGTCGAGGATCTCACGACGATGAAGCAGGCGGTCGCCGCCCACGCGACCCGGCTTGGGGAGAAGCTCCGCCGGGAAGGGCTAGGGACCGACCACGTGACGGTCTTCTTCCATACCTCCGAGCACGACCGGGCCCAGCCGCAGCGGTCGGTCTCGACGGTGGTGATCCTGCCCGAGGCGTCGAACGACAGCCTGGTGCTGGTGAAGGCCGCCCTGCACGGCGTCCAGAAGACCTGGCGGGGCGGTTTCCGCTACTCCAAGGCCGGCGTGGTCACGACCGACCTCCTGCCGCTGCATGCCTCGCAAAGGGCGATGCCCGGCCTCGGCCAGATCGATCGCGAGCAGGGGGCTGCGCTCATGGCGGCATTGGATGCCTGCAACCGGCGCTTCGGGCGCGGGGCGGTCGTCCCAGCCGCCGCAGGGTTTGCGTCGTCGCGGGGATGGTCGACCAAATTCGAGATGCGCTCGCCGCGCTACACGACCAGGCTTGAGGAGATCCCGGTCGTGGCGGCCTGACGGACCAGCCGTGCATCCGTGGTTCGGGCCTCAGGTATCTAGGACCGCCCGCACCTTCTCGGCGAGTTGGTCGATCCGGAAGGGTTTGGGCGGCAGGCTCGGGCCGGGCTCGATCACGTAGTTAGAAACACCGCGTTGCGGGTGTCGCCGGGGGGTAGAGCACCTTCATGCCGGGATAGATCACCCGAGCCAAGTCTGCGAGCTGCCCCCCGTCATTTCGGGCGTGACGATGTCGGTAGACATGAGGTCGAAGGTTCGCCCCGCCTACATCATGCGCAGGGCGTCGTCGCCCCCCTGATGCGTGGAAGACGTCGCACCCCATCCGACCTAGCAGTCGTAGACGGCCGAGCAGGGGCGAACGTCCAACGTGTGCAGGGTCCCGATCGAGCGTCCGACCTCCGGCGCGGAGACGTAAACGGCGTTGGTTCCCAGGGCGCTCTTGTTGAGGTCGCTCCGGCGCGCCTGGGCGATAGCCTCGACCACCGTCGCCGCCCGAATAATTTGCGCCTCCAGGGTGGGGCCGACGGTCCCGCCCGGCCGCCGATGCACGGCGCGATAGAGATAATCCGGCATGCTTGCCCCGTTCGCCCGTCGACGGTCCAAGTCTGGTAAACCGGGCACTTGGTAATCATGCATGTACAACCGGTTTTCAACAAGTCGTTCGCAATATCGAATTAGGTACGCGATCGCCTGCCCGAACGGCTTGTTCATAATTTGGTACAATTTCACATCAATGGCAAGCCGGCTCAATTCCGCCGCCCTCGGCAATGGCAATCTTCTCATGAAGCCGCTTTTTTGTCTCTTGATCGCAGAAAGACATATCTGCAGCCTCGGAAGAAATACGCTTCAAACCCTCCATGTCTAGAGAACACGCGGCAGCTGCTAGTGCATATTCATTCGTCGGTGAAGATGAAAAGAATGCCGGGTCATCTGACCCCAAGGCGGTCAAACATCCGCCATCCCTGAGGCGACGAATAGGATGCTCTTCCAAATTGCGATACAGGTTCAAGGCCAGATTGCTTGAAATACAGATTTCTAAACCGATGCGGTTTCGCGCGAGATATGAGACGACAGATTTATCTTCTACTGCGCGAACCCCATGACCAACACGATGAAGTCCGAGAACTTCGACGGCTTCGACAATAGTAGATGCTGGCATGTGCTCACCTGCGTGCGCTGTGAGCCGCAGACCGGCGTCTTTTGCCACCCTAAAGGCCGGCGCAAAAACATTGATGTCATATTGTCGCTCGTCGCCGGTGAGACCAAATCCCGCGATATACGGATGCTGATTTTCCGCAACAAGTCTGGCTGCTTCCATCGCAGCATCAGGCCCGGAATGCCTCACGCAGGTGACGATCAACCGACTTTCAATACCAAAGTCGGATCGGCTTCTCTCCCATGCAGAATTCAGGGCGGAGATTTGATCATGAAAGGGAACCCCCTGTCTCATTAGATCGGGCGGAGAAAGCATGAGCTCCACATAGATTGCACCGAGCTCAGCCGATTCCTTCAAATATCCATAGGCTACTTCTTCCAGCGTGGCCGCGTCTTGCACCAAGCTTGCGACACGGTCGTAAGTTTTTAAGAAGCTCGAAAAGTCATGCCATTTGAAAGCTCCACCTTCATCTAACAACCCTTCATCAAACTCCCGACCAGCTTGCCGAGCTAACTGCCGCGCCCTGGCAGGGCGGACAGTGCCTCTAAGGTGGACGTGCAGGTCGATGTACATCTTGCTACATCTGTGCTTCGAGTGTCTTGGGACCCGCCATACCTAGAATTCTGATTGACGCAACGCTAGCGATCGGAAGCCAATCATGCGAGTGAGGTTTCTTTCCGGAAACGATCATAAGATCAAAGAGGCTACGAAAATACTAGGATCTGTTGGAGTTACAGTTGTTCCGATTTCAATAAAGCTCAATGAGCTTCAAACAAATGATATTGACACAATTGTCTCCGATAAAGCAGCAAAAGCATTTCACAAGATCGGTCACCCGCTTTTTGTCGAGCAAACCGGCCTATTTATAGAGCGGCTAAATGGTTTTCCAGGCGGACTTACCCAAGTATTTTGGGACACTATCGGTCCAGATCGCGTCACGGAAATATTCGGACAGGGAACCGACACAGGGGTCATGGCCCGTACATTCATCGGATACTGTGATGGACGATCAATATACAAATTTCAAGGAGAAATACGAGGAAATATTGCATCAAGCCCCAGGGGAAACAGAGATTTCCAGTGGGATTGTATTTTTGTACCGGAAGGCAGCTCGGAAACTTTCGCCGAAATGGGAGATCGTAAAAACGATATCTCGATGCGGCGGTTAGCTCTCACTAAGCTTTCCGTCCACCTGGGAGGGAAATAGATGCTCGACGGTCTCGCGCGCGCCATCCATACAAAACGAGCGGTGCTCTTTGTGGGCGCCGGGGTTTCGATGAGCCTTGGTCTTCCATCGTGGGGACAGCTCATGAACAAGATTGCAGAGGAGTTGGACTACGATCCCAACATCATGATGGGTCCAGGCGTTAATTATCTAACGATTGCTGAATTTTACAAACTCGAAAAAGGTAAGATTGGCGGGCTAAGAAGTTGGATGGATCGAGAATGGAGCGTGGACGACGCAAAGCTGCAGGCCTCTAAAGTCCACAACCAAATTGTTGAACTAGATTTCCCATTCATTTATACAACAAATTACGACAGGAATATTGAGAATATATTCAAGCTTAAGGGTATGAAACACCATAAAATTGCAAACGCGAAAGATATTACACTAGCTAACCCCGATATTGCGCACATAGTAAAGTTTCATGGCGACTTCGATGATGATCTCTCTATGGTTTTGACCGAGTCTGATTATTTTGAGCGACTTAATTTTGAAACACCATTAGATATTAAATTCCGGTCAGATATTCTCGGGAGGTCGGTCTTATTTGTCGGCTATAGCCTCACAGACCTCAACATGCGCCTCCTCTTATACAAGATGCAGAAGATGTGGAAATTATCTGGATATGAAGGAGACCGGCCTCCTTCGTATATGTTTATGACGAGGCCTGATCCAGTACAGCAACGTGTGCTTCGTAGTTGGGGCGTCGAAACGATCACCATGGATGTCGATAACGTTGAAGATGCGCTCCCGAATTTTTTCGAGACTTTGATCGCCTCTGTCGCTGCACTGAAATGAGACGTTATCTAAACAATTCCGGGTAGCCAATTTCCCCATCGGGTCGACCTCCGCAGCAGCGAGAGGCCGTCCCGGGGGGCAGGTAGCGGTGGATGATCGGTCACTCTCGCTTGCCGGGTTGGCAGCGCCTGATTACTCGTTTGACATGGTTCTCCCAATGACACGAAAATTCTGGATCCTGACGGCTTCCCGATAAGCCTCGTACCGCCGTAGCCCAGCCCGGCCTGCAATTGAAGATTGATCCGTACGGCCTCGGTCGATCAATGACGGATCACGGATCGCGGCGCTGCTCACGACCATGCACGAAAACTCAACCGACACGGATCACCGTGACCGGATGCCGGTCGCCTATAGCTACATCCGCATGTCACGCCCCGAGCAGCTCCGCGGCGATAGCCTGCGGCGGCAGTTGGAGGCCGCGCGGAAGTGGGCGGTCGGTCGTGGGATCGAGCTCGACGAGGGCCTGCGCGACATCGGCGTATCTGCATACCGGGGCAAGAACCGCACGGAAGGCGCGCTCGGTGCCTTCCTCTCCATGGTCGAGGACGGCCGGGTGGCGCGCGGCTCCTACCTCGTCATGGAGAGCCTGGACCGGCTCTCCCGCGAGGCGGTCGTCGAAGCGCTGCCCCGCTTCATGGACATCGTGAACGCCGGCGTCACGATCGTCACGCTGATCGACGGGCAGGAGTACAGCAAGGCGCGGTTGATCGATCAGGGTCAGCCCGGCGAGGGCACGGTCGATCGGCTCGGCCCAATCGGCGGAGGGGACCTCGACGACCAGTGCGATGCCCCGGGACGCCCGCAGCCGACGGAGGCCGGCCTTGCCGAGGCCCTCCAGCAGGGCGGCGAGCGGTAGCGTCTCGCAAGCGGGCCTCAGGCCTGCCCTGCGATGCGCGAGAAGAGGATTATTGGCGTCGTCGGCGGGGAAGCGATCGGCGTCGAGGTCGTCGACTGGGGACGCGGTGCACTCGACGCGGATGCGCTTGGTCTTATCGCGCCTAGAGTGGTCGCGTGAGATCTGGTCTGTATTGGCCATGGCCGTCTGCCTCCATCGCGAGGCAGCCGGGCACGCTCGCGGCGCCGGTCAGGCCTCGGTGGTTTTCGGATCGAAGCGAGAGGTGCGACGGTCGCCGGCCGTGCCGGACGCCATCGCGGATCGGCGCGAACGCCGAAGGTCAGCCCATTTTCGCGGGGCGAGGAGGAAGGTCATCGCGGGTGCCTCGATTGGGACCGCCCGAGCGTCAGCTACGAGGGCGATGAACCCCGATGCATAACCGGGGCGGGAGCGTCATTTCGACGTCGACGAACAGATAAGGAACCGGGTGATTCGGCGTCAATGGCCTCCGTACGGTTCCACGGCCTTATCCCCAGATCCGTCGCGATCGGGAGGCCCGACGCCGGATCAAGCGGCGGTATCGAGCTTGACCCGGCCCGGGCGCATGTCGACCGCGACAGGCCCCGAGCGGGTGAAGCGCAGGCAGAAGTTCATCTCCGCACCGACCTCCAGGGCTTGCCAGTCGTCGGGGCCGGCGTGATCCTGCCGGCCGTAGATGTCGCGGGGATAAGCCGATGACTTGATGAACAAATAAGCTAGGTCGCGCTTCACGACGATGCCGCTGTAGCGCCCGAGCCGCTTCGAAACGAGGGACTCGTTCCTGGGGGTCGAGACTTTCCAATCGTCCGGCGCGCGCCTGTCGACTTCCGCGAAGAGATCGACGGCCTCGGCCACCGCGCCGGTCATGAACAGGAACTGGGCGTGGAGATGCCGCGCGTCGAAATTCTGGTCGCCGGTGCTGTAGCTGCGGGAGAGGTGCCCCTTGACGACGTTCCCGTCGGCGGCCGTTCCCAGGAGGAGCTTCGCCATCTCCAAGTGCAGGAGCTTGTCGTCGGGCGCGCGTTCGAGCGCCTTGGTGAAGGTGGCTACCGCCTTGTCCTCCTGCCCGCGCGCGCCGTAGGCCCTCGCGAGCCGGATCGCCACGCCCGCGCCCTTGGCACCGAGGGAGAAGGCGCGCTCCAGGGCGCGCAACGCCTTGTCCGGGCGCTCAAGGACGTCGTGGAGCCGCGCCTCAACCTGCTCCACGGCGGCATCGTCCACTGACACCTGCCGGGCGCGGGCGAGAAGGTCCTCCGCCGACTTGACCTTGGTCGCGAAGAAGGCGAGCTCGCGCTCGGTGCCGCGCTCGGTGCCGCGCTCGTCGAGCGCCTCGCCGAGGGTCGCGATCTCGTCGATGACCAGCTTGCACCGGCTCGTCAGCGCGATCGGGTCCTTCGAGGAACGCACCTCGTCCAGACGTTCATGGGCCTGCTTGCGGAACTGCTCCACAAGAACCGGCGAGCGCTCGGCGTTGGCGCGCCGGCGTGCGATCTCGGCCTGGGTATGGATGATCGAGTTGGACCTCGGCGCGAGGTCGCGCGCCTTGCGCGCCAGGTCCTCGGCCTCGGGCAGGGAGCCGTGGCGATGGTGGGCCTCAAAGATCGCCCAGTGCTGCAGGATGTGGGCGTGGGCCGGCACGGCGGCCACCGCCGCGCGGTAGACGGCCCGCCCGGCCTCGACGTCCGAGAGGTCCTCGCTGAGCTTCCGCCCGCGCACGATGTCCTGCAGGACTTGGTCGTCCGTCGAGTATCCGGGATCGAGCCCGTTGATGATCCGGATGAGCTGGGCCGACTTTTCGTCGTCCGTGGCGCAGGCGCGACGGAACACGAATTGGGCCACGCGTGAGTGGCGTGCGCGGTACTGGTAGTCGCCGGTGTATGGATCGCGCATCGTCAGCACGACGTTCTCCAGCGGTCCGAAGAAATCGCGCTCGTAATCCTCGAAGCGGATGCCCGAGATGCGCGAGATCGTGCCGGCCCGGACGGGGACAACGAACTGGTTCATCGTGGCGATGTCGAGGTAGAGGCGCTGGGCCTGCTCGGGCACGATGCGCTGATACTCCTCGAATACGATGTCCTCGAAGTGCTTGCCCTGGGTGGCCTCGTGGAGCGCAACGAGAAGCTGTCGCTCGGCGCGCTGCTGGAAGGCCTCCACCTGTTCCGCGCGGCTGTGTCCGGAGAGAAGGCCGAGGGAGCCGTGGCGCTGCAGGAGGTCGAGGAGGCTCTCGATCTCGCCGGTCGACAGGTTGGCGACGCGCAGCTCGTGCGGGGAGAACCGCTTGAGCACGTCGCAATAGACGTTCCAGTCGGTGTCCCGCTCGGCTCCCACGACTGTCAGCGGAACCCGCTGCCCCTTGGCGAGCTTCAGCGCCGCGGCGACCCGCTCCGCGTGCAGCGCGATGCGGTCGACGAAGAGGAAGATGCGGCGGCCCGTGAGTTCGTGGAGCTCGATCAGGCGTTCCCCCGACAGGGCGCCCGCGGGTTCGAACCAGAGCGCCAACGCGTCCAGCTGGGTGGCTGCGTCCCACGCGGCGCGCTTCAGCGCGATCGACTTGCCCGCCCCGCCGGGGCCGCGCAGCACGAACAGGCGCACCTCGCGGGACGCGGGGGGCTCCTCCATGACCGCCTTGAACACGAGGTCGTCGGTCAGCCGGCGCTTGGCGTCGAGACGCTGGACGATGGCGCCCCAACCGGTGTCGAAGCCCTCGTAGAAGCGCCGGGGATCCTGGTGGGGATGGGGCAGGTCCTGGTAGAGGTAGGTGAAGTCCCGCTCCAGCGCCGCCTTGAGCCTGGGGGACTCCATGTGGGTGACCTTGTAGAGGCGCCGGACTGGCAACTCCTTCACGTCCGCGGCCACAGATAGCGTCCTGAAAAGTGGCTCCACCGCCCGGTCCAATCCGCGGACGAATTCGCCGAACTTCGCGTCGATGACGCCGACGTTCATGCTCTCCCAGTAGGCCACTTCCTGTTCGGAGAGCTTCGGGACGACGATGTAATACCGGGGACGGCCGCCAAGTTCGGCGAAGCGGTAGATCAGCTTGCGGATGTGCGCGTCGGCGATGCGGTAGCCGCAGAAAACGATGGGGCTCTCGCGGGCCCGATCCTCCAGGCGGGCGAAGAGGCGGGTCCGGTTCCTGGAGTACCGGTCGTAATGCTCGTGGGACAGGATCGGCGGCAGGTCCGGGTCGTGCAGCTGCTCAAGGCATCCGTGCAGCTTCAGGAACTCGACCGGGTTGAGGACGGATTGCATCCGCTCCTCGACGGGCTCGGTGTCGCGCACAAAGGTCACCGGGACCTGCAGCTTCGCGGGCGTCGCGGCGTAGGCCCGCTCGACGAGGAGGTCGTAGTTCGTCGTCGCAATAGTACGCCACCGGAAGGTCGGGAGCAGCTTGTGGGCCTCGGACGGCTCGTATCCGGCCAGCAGGCCGCGGACGTGCTCGAAAACCACTCCGTTGCCGTGCGCCTTGATGGCCATCTCGGCGACGGACATGAGATCGTAGCCGTCCATCTCCGAGCCGAGGAATTTCTTAGCCAGGTCGGCGCGGAGGGCCTCGCCCGACGGGGCGCCGGCCTCCATCGAGGCGCCGGCGCCCAGGAAGAGGATGACGCGCTGCTGCTTCATCGACTCGACCAGGGTCGCCGGGATGGCGACGGTCTTGCGGGAGGTCCTACCGGCCATCGTGCGTCGCCCGGCGCGCCTGCTGGGTATCGCCGGTTGCGCGCCTCCAAGCTTCGCCGGCTCACCCGTGAGGATGGGCGAACAGCGGCACGGAATGCAAGGGATCGGCGCGAGCCGGGTTCCACGGCCGCACGGGACGACCGTCGCGCGGCCTTTGGGCCGCGGCCTCGTCGAGGGATGCGCGCCGATTGCGGATGCAGGGCGATCGCGCGCCCCGATCGCACCTACACGAAGATGACCCGGGTGGGATCGAAGCCACTCTCCTCCTCGACGTGGCCGCGTGGGTTGCAGACGACCCGGGTCGGCCCGACGCGGTAATCGGCGGGGCTGTGGACGTGGCCGTGGACCCAGATGTCCGGCCCCCTCGCGTGGACCAGGTCGCGCAGGTCGGAGGCGTAACACCAGCGCAGGTCGCCGTTCGGGTCGGGCAGGCTCTCGGGGAGCGGCGCGTGGTGGGTCACGACGACCGTCGGGCCCGGATGCGGCTCCGCGAGGACGCGATCGATGAACGCGCGGGTGCGCCGGTGCATCGCCAGTACCTCGCCGGGCTCGATCCTGTGCCGCGAGCTCGGGCCGGTGCGGATCCGGCGGTAATCGACCATGCCGAAGTGCCCTTGGGCGGAGCGCATCGCCTGCGTCAGGGTCGTGGAGCCGAGGCGGAAATCGGTCCACAGCGTGCCGCCGGCGAAGCGGGTCCCGCCGATCATGACGACGTCGTCCATCAGCAGGTGGATGCCGTGGCGGGCGGCAAGGTCGCGCCCCCGGGCGATCTGGTCGTGGATCGGGTAGCGGTCCTCGCCCCGGTCCCACCAGAAGTCGTGGTTGCCGGGGACGTAGACGACCGGCGCGCCGGGCAGCCGCTCGGCGAGCCAATCGAGGGCGCGGGTCAGGGGCGTATGGACGTCGCCGGCGATCACGGCCACGTCGAACCCGCCCGGCGGCGCATGCGCGGCCGGGTCCCAGGCGTTCTCGGGCCACTCCTGGTGCAGGTCGCTGAAGATCCAGAGGCGGGGTCCATCGGTCATGGCCGCCCTCCGTCGCGGGCCGCGTTCTCGGCGAGGCGGACGCGGATCTCGTCGAGGGTGATCGGGCGGAAGCCGAAGCAGTCGACGCCGACGTCGGTGCTCGCGGCCGTGCCCGGCAGGGTGCCGTGCGAGTGGCCATACAGGTGGATGTCGCCGCGGTGCTGCCGCGGCCACACCCGGTGTGCGTAGTGCGAGCACCACACGCCCTGGCCCGTCCCGTCAATGAGCGGAACGACGACGCGGGCGACGTCGACGATCCCGTCCCAGGGCAGGCGCACGGCGCTCTTGTCGTGGTTGCCCCTGACGAGGAAGCGGCGCCGGCCGTTCAGCCGCGAGAAGACCCCGCGGGCGAGGTCCTCGGGGCATCGGTAACTGAAGTCGCCGAGGTGCCAGACCGTGTCGTCTGGGCCGACGGCGGCGTTCCAATTCGCGATCAGGGCCACGTCGTGCTCCTCGATCGAGGCGAAGGGCCGGTTCAGGCCGAGCCGCGGTGAGAGCACAGATCGGTGGTGCCAGTGCGTGTCGGCGACGAAGTGGATCTTGGGGGGCATGCTGGCCTCGCGCGGGTGCGGAGGCACGGGCCGGGAAAGCCTGGACGCTCCGGGGGATCAGGGGGATTGGAGGGGGCCGTGGCGTTTCATATGGGCCTCGTTCGGAGGGGCGGACCGCGTGGGCGGGCGCGCCCGGGCGTTATGGAGCGCGACTCGTAAGGAAACGGGAAACGGGATGCGCCACCCGCCTCCGGATACCCGCCCGTAATTGGGCCGTTAGCCTTGCTCGCGCGAGACCGCGGCGGTTGTCCACGGGGTTTTTGGGCGATGCCGGATCGTTGGGAGGTGGTGCGGACGGCAGACAGGCTGCACGAGGCGGGGGTGCGGGTCTCAGTTCGCAACGTGATCCCGGAGCTGAGGAACGGCGGGTCGCACCGGGCGGTGGGGGCGCTGCTGCGGGAGTGGAAGGCTCAGCGGAACTATAGGCCGAGGCTGGAGCCGAAGGGTCTGCCGGAGCGGGTGCAGGCCTCGTTGGCGAACGCGGTGAGCGAAATGTGGCTGGCGGCGCGGGCGGAGGCTGCGGCGGAGTTGGTGGCGGAGCGAGATCGGCTGGAGGTCGACCGGCGGGCGGCCCTGGAGATCATGGACGAGGCGCTGGCGCGGCTCGACGTGGCCGAGGCGGAGACGGCGCGGCTGCGGGAGCGGCTGGCGCGCCACGAGGAGCATGATTGACCCGCTTGGCCCCGGACGCCGACAGGCAGGCTCGGTCGACGATTGCCACACTCAGGGGGAAATACGCCTGGTCCGGCTGATGTAAAGCCTAGGCTTCGGACAAGCTGGCCGTTGCGACGGCCGTCGTTGTGTTCTAAATTTGTTCCAATGGCTCAAAGCTCGGCGATAGAGTGGACTGAGGCGACTTGGAACCCCGTGACGGGTTGTACCAAGATCAGCTCCGGCTGCGACAACTGCTATGCGGCCCGGTTCTCGGAGCGTTTCCGCGGGGTTCCGGACCATCCGTTCGAGAGCGGTTTCGATCTGACGCTACGTCCCCGGCGCCTGGAGCAACCACTTCAGTGGCGGCGTCCGCGGATGATCTTCGTCAATTCGATGAGCGACCTCTTTCACAAGGATGTCCCGACGTCGTTCGTCGATCGCGTCTTCGATACGATGGAGCGCGCGGACTGGCACGAGTTCCAGATACTGACGAAGCGCAGTTCGCTCATGCGGGATTACGTCAACGCCCGCTACGTCTCTCGTCCGGTGCCGCCGCACATCTGGCTCGGGGTGTCGGTCGAGGACGGGACCAAGAAGTCCAGAGTCGCCCACCTACGGAATACCAATGCCTCCGTGAGGTTCCTGTCCGTCGAGCCCTTGATTGGGCCGATCGGGACTTTAGATCTCAGCGGCTTGCATTGGGTCATTGTCGGGGGCGAGAGCGGTCCCGGCGCACGACCGATGGAGAAGGTGTGGGTCGTCGACCTGCAAGTGCAGTGCGCGAAGGCAGACGTGCCCTTCTTCTTCAAGCAATGGGGCGGCCGATCGCCGAAAACGGGCGGGCGGCTGCTCGACGGACGCGAGCACAACGGGTGGCCGAGGAACGCGCGCGCGGCGATGTCCGCCGCCGTGTAGGGGCGACGGATGAAGCCGCAGCGGGTGACGTGGGCGCTTGAGGACCACACCAGGGCCAAGCACGAGATCCTGCGCCGATACCTCCAGGCCTGGTTCCCGATCCTGGCGCTCGGGGGGTTCCCCCGGATGGTGTTCATCGACGGCTTCGCAGGCCCGGGCATCTACGACGACGGCAGCGACGGTTCGCCCCTGATCGCGCTGA
Organism: Methylobacterium pseudosasicola; assembly: GCF_900114535.1. Classification (GTDB taxonomy): domain Bacteria; phylum Pseudomonadota; class Alphaproteobacteria; order Rhizobiales; family Beijerinckiaceae; genus Methylobacterium; species Methylobacterium pseudosasicola. The sequence continues at coordinate 42,357 of NZ_FOTK01000026.1, forward strand.
AGGCGTTCCTCGACCAGCAAACGCCCATCCGCGCCGAGTGCCATTTCCACTTCATCGAGAAGGACGAGGCCCGGGCGGACCGGCTGCGCGAATGCGTGGCGGCGTTGTTCGCGGCGCGGGCGCGCCCGCACAACCTCCATGTCCGCATCCATTCCGGCGAGGCTTTTGAGCAAGTCTACGCGACGGCGCTGCGCGACCATCCCCGGAACGCGCCGGTCTTCGCCCTGGTGGACCCGTTCGGCTGGAACGGCATCCCGATGACGGCCATGCGCGACCTGATGAACCGGGCCAGCGGGGAGGTCCTGGTCAACTTCATGTTCGAGGAGATCAACCGCTTCCTCACGCACCGCGACCAGCCGGACAACTTCGACGCGCTGTTCGGCTGCGCGGACTGGCGCAGGGTCGCCTCTCTGCCGCCCGCGCAGCGCAAGGCCGGCATCCGCGACCTCTATGCCGCCCAGCTGGTATCGGTGGCCGGGGCGCGCTTCGTCAGGCACTTCGAGATGCGCAACGGACGGGAGCGCACCGACTATTACCTGTTCTTCGCGACGAAGAACCAGAAGGGCCTTAAGAAGATGAAGGAGGCCATGTGGTCGGTCGACCAGCGGGGCGGGGTGGCCTTCTCTGACGCGACCGACCCGGGCCAACAGGTGCTGTTCGACGGCAGCGATCTCTCCCAGCTCGAAGGTATCCTCGCCCGCCGCTTCGCGGGGGCGGCGGCCGACGTGGACGAGATCGAGCGCTTCGTGGTCGAGGAGACCGCTTTCCGGGAGACCCACTACAAGGGGATCTTGAAGGGGATGGAGGCACGGGTCCCGGCGGCTATTCAGGTCGAGGCCTGTCGCGAGGGCCGCAGGCGGGGGACCTATCCGGCGGGGACGCGCGTCCGGTTCGCCTGAACGAGGGGCTGCGCTCCAGGTGGCGGCCCTCTCCGTGCCTTTGATGCCGAGTTATCGCTGGCACTCTTTGTACCCATCTATGCGCGAGCGATTATACCGGCAAAATCGAGCAATTATGACTTATGCGCGACAAACGCAATCAGCGTCACTGGCCCCAGGCCAACGACGCTGATTATAGCACTGATATCACAGATTAATAGTTTATATTAGAAGTTTCCAAGATTTTAGCGCCTGGCTCGCTTGTATTAACCGCCGGAGGATCACGCGGCACCACGATCCAAACGATGATCACAGCGGCGGAGACCGCAATCATCGACCGAGCGCTGATACGCACCGTCCCGTCACGCAAATTGAGGAAGATGTCGATCGTCGGGCGCACCAGCAACTCCTCGGCGAGCTGATACGTTTCACGGACAATGGTCTTGAACATTGGTGCCTCGCTTCGAAGAAATTCGACACCCAAGAGATGCATTAATCCGCACTTCGTAACACGAGGAGATATATGGTTTAATAGGGCCGCCTTGCTCTCGTGGGCATAGAGATGGATGCCGCTCCCAACGTGGCGACCTTTCACAGGAGTGCGACTTGGGTCGCGCCGGGAGTTGTGTGGTTTTATAAGGCTTACTGACAAACATGCGGGCAGCCAAACTAATCATGGCGCTCCGGGTCGGCTTCAACGGGAGAGGAATTTGAGCAAGGGTCCAAAGCGCGAGCGCGGAATTCTCGTCAAACCCGAAATAGTAAGAGATGTGATGACCAAGCTTGGCCTGCACCAAACAGCCCTCGCGAATGCATGCGGATTTGATCCAAGTATTATACGGAAAATGCTCTGGAAACATAAAGATAACAATAGGATCGATATAGGAACTTTAAATACATTCATTAGAAAAGTCAAAGAAATATCGATAGAGTCAACCATACTGGAAGAAGGATTTAAGCCCTTGATATTAATTCGAGAAGACTTAAGATATATCGAGGCAACTCACAATAATCAGGCAACATCTACGCAATCTTCGGTTGCTCGTGTAAGCACGTCTAATTCGTCCGAATTGGCATTCTTGATTACTCCTAAGGAAGGTCCGGGTCTCAACGATCGCCCAAATCCTATGAATATTCGAAAGATTTATGATGGGGATGCATATCAGTTTTGCGGACATTTTAAGATCAAGGTTTTGACGGACTGCGAAGTAACTAAAGTATGGATGAGAGTCTCTAAAGAAGGTCTTGATGCCCCCTCTACTTCTTCTGGAAGGAGTTCTGGTCAGCTGTGGCTAGAAGAATTGGGAAGAGGCGGCACTATTAGACTTGGGCTTCGGCATCTGAATTTTGATAAGAAAAGCAATTTAATTGCAACCGAGAAGCTTGCAAAAGGCGATATTAAAGATTTTTATATTTCTGATAAATGCGTTGGATATACAGACTCAAAGGATCCAGAGGCCAACCATATATCGTACTGGATGACGAACGTCGAACAAACTATAGAAATATCATACAAAACTGATGGCGCAAGATATACGGAGTGCCACGTATTCTATTTCCAAGACGGGTATTTCCCGTATGGAAGTATAAGGCTTTTGAGATCTTACCGCGAGATCGATTAAGTTAGGCTGCCAAACTTAGTCAGTTTCACTTTGGGGATCTAGTAGTGATCTGATCCGTATTTATGCTGTCTACGCCAAACCCCCAAGCTGGACATTTTTGTCTCGGTGAAGAAGGTTCGGATAAGGGATGCGTCGATCGCAAGCCGCGTTACCGGTGCCCCCGCCGATCTCTGGGCAACCTCGAACGCGTTTCGCTGATGTATCACAACGCTAGGATGCTGTGGCCGCCGGGCGAACCATCCTGTCTTAACGGCAGCTGTCGGGCTTCAAGCGGCCATTCAAGTGGTTTCGCCCCAAGGTCCGATGTTGGCGCAAATCAGAAGGGTCGCCTTGTTTGAACCTGCTAACTGATGGGCTTGTCTTGCAGTCCACGCCTACGTCGCGTCTCTGGAGCGCTGCCTTCTGCGCTCGCGTGCTCGCTAGAAACTCTACGACCAAACGTGTGTCTACCACTTCGTTTCGGCCAGCGTGTCGCTTGCAATCCTGCGTAACGCTCCGGAACTCGGGACGCTGATTGGCAATCGGCATAGACGCTTCACGTCCTGGCCGTCATGGACAGGTACGATGTATTCTCTATTCCCGCCGTGAAGCCTGCCTGACACCTGGTAACGCGCGTCCAGCAATATGCAGGTTGCTATAACCAGCAGATAGACCGCGTCACAACATTACCAACCCGGGAAGTATAGCACTCGGTATACGGGGGGGCGCACAGGTGGCTCACACCGTACGCGCATGGGGCACGTCAGTCCGCGGGGCAAGGTAGCCGGCCCTTCCAGCGCCGGAACAGCACGTTGTCATGCAGCATGGCGCCGCTCGGGAACACGAGCAAGTCGGTATCGTATGGGACAACGTTGCCTCCGTTCGCGTAGCACCTCGCCGACGTCACGCGGCCGTGGCTGAGCCGGACCGCCCGGCAACCGAGCCCGTCGATGCCGAGACCGCCGTTCTCCATGACGACGATCGGCAGGACCTGCTCCCCGTTCGTGGGGCAGAACACCCCGGCCTGCGGCAGGAGCCACGTCGTGTCGGCGGCCGCCGGGACGGCGAGGGCGGCCAGGGCGATGGAGAGGACGGTACGCATCACGGGAATCCCGAACGAGGGGCGAGGCACCAGGCGGTGCCGTCGGCTTCGAGCCAGACGGCGGCCGCGCTGCTGATGGGGGTGCCGTCAGCGAGCCGGAATCCCGGCGCGCTGAGGCGGTAGTGGAAGCGGAAGGCCCCGGGCGGGCGGGGCACGCCGACGAGGGGGAGGCCTCGGGCCACGGCGTGGACGTCCCGGGATCCGGTCCGCAGGCACCGCAGGCGGGAGGCCTCCGAGGCCCGGAACGTCACGCCGGCCAGCGCGATCGCCGGGACGTGCCCGACGACCCGGCCGTCGACCCGCAGGCTCCAGGCGCGGCGGGTCAGGTTCCGGTAGGCCTTAACGCCGGCTCTTGCGGTCGGCATGGGCGTCGCACAGCGTCCGGATCCACCCGCCGGGCCTCACGGATCCGGGCGCGCCGCAGTGCTCGCACACGGCCCCGGACAGCCACTCCGCGGCCGCGATTGTCTCCATCATCCACGGCGGGGTGCTGCCCCGGACGTACCAGCGCAGGGTCCCAAACTTCTGCTTGACCTGGCATGTCCGGGATCCCGCCGGGACGCCCGCCTCCAGGATCGACTCCGCCGCGGCGGCGAGCATCCAGTGCCAGCCCGCCGGCGTCTCCAGGGTGTCGGTGAATACCGTCGGGTATTCCCGGTGCAGGTCGAGGTAGCTCTCGGCCGGGATTTCGCGGGGCTGCTGGCTGCCCTGCCAGCGCAGGGCGATCATGCGGCTCGTGAGCTCGGCGACGTGGGCCCTTTCCGGGGCCCCTCCGGCGCCGACGCGGGGCCGCGACAGCCGGGGGATGTCCCACCGGACCTGGGGGCCGGCCCCGCTCCTGTCGATCGTGGCGACCGTGATGCCGGCGGCGCCGTCGCCAAGGGTCTGCGTCAGGTAGGGCATCGCCTGCGCGGTGATCACGCTGTCCATGTCGCTCTCCATCGCTCCAGGGGTCACTGCCGGGGACCGGCTTCGCGGGCATCGAGGACGGCCTGGACGAGGCGGCGCAGGGCGCGCAGGCTGCCCCCGCCCCAGTTCGCCTCTAGGGCCTCCCATTCCCACCACTCGAACGGGGGCACCCAGGCCTCGTCGAGGCCTCGGTCGGCCCGGACGTCGGCCAGGATGGAGGTCGCCAGCGGGCGCAGGTGCTCCGGCCCGGGGTCTGGCATCCGCAAGATGAGGCACCGGTCGAGGAGCGGGCGCGGGACGGTGTCCAGGCTATTCGCCGTGAGGATCCATTGGACGTGACTGATGTCCACGTCCGCCTGCAGATAGATGTCCTTGTATCGCGCGGCGGTCTCCACGCCGAGCTGGTTGATCAGGGCGTCGGCCGCGTTGCCGTTTTGCCTGGACGTGGCCATCTTATCGACCTCGTCCATGACGATGAGCGGGTTCGCGACCTTCGTCCGGATCAGCTCGCGCACGGGGGCGGAGAATCCCCCGCTCGACCAGCCCCGGGCCACGCCGGCCACGGTCATGGCGTCCATGGCGCCGCCCATGCTGTAGAGCGCCGGGCTGAGGTCGAGGACCTCGCCGTAGCGGCGGGCCAGGCGCGTCTTCCCGCAGCCGGGCTCCCCGACGAGGAGGAGCGGCGGATTCCTGACGACGTCCTGTCCGGCGAGCGGCCGGAGCAGCCGGTCAACGATGGCGTGCCCGTGGGGGCAGTCGGCGAGCAGCTCGGCCCGCACCGCCGCCAGGTCCGCCGGCGGCGTCACCAGCGGCAGCGCCACTCTCACGATCGCCGCGGCCTGCTTGACCGCGTCGTTCTCGCCCTTGCCGGCCTTCTGGACGTGCGAGACGTCCCTGACGACGACCACGCTCGGGACGCTGGGCAGCTCGGGGACCGGGTCGCTGTAGGTCTTGCCGTCCTCCGGCGCCGCGGCCTTTGGCTCCGGCAGCGGGTTGATCCCGGCCCGGTCCTCGCGCACCAGGCGGTCGAGCTCGGCGAGGTCGTCGACGGGTGGCTCCGGCGGGGCCGGGGGCTCGTCGAGAACGCCCTGGACGAGCGAGAGGACGTGCGTGAACCCCCTGATGATCGGTCCGCTAGACTCGACCTGCACGTGCCTGGACTCGGGCAGGTAGACGCCCACGTCCACGTTCTCCTCGTCGAACCCGTCGAGCTGACCGGCCGTGGCGAGGTAGTCGATCGCCGACCGGGCGAGGCCCCACGTCACAACGTCGACGTAGCCTGAGTGCGGCCTGTTCACGAAGTATTGGACGCACAGCATCGCGCAGCGGCGGTTCGCTTCGGCGCTGCCGATCGCCGCGAGCCAGCAGGCGCAGCGGTTGCCGAGGTCCTCCAGGACGCGCGCCGTCTCAGACAGGACCGGGCGCTTGCCGCCGCCTTCGGACATGACGTCGACGACGGCGTGGCACTCGTCCATCAGGAATCGGATCGCCCCGGCCGTAGGCGTGGCGAGCACGCCCTGCACCCCCAGGGCGACCTTCGGCGGCAGCTTGTGGGGGGAGGCCTCGTCCGCGAGCGGCCCCAGGACGGCCTTGGCGTCGGCGTAGACGTCGCCGCCGACCATCTCGGCCCCGGACAGGACCTCCAGCGTCGACGGGATGGGATGCTCGTCGCTCGGCCAGCGCGCCTTCTCGAACAGGTGGCGATGCTGGCGCACGGACGCCTTGACGTTCTCGAATACCTTGGACATGGGGGGATGCTCATTGAAACGGACGCGCAGGGGCGCCGAGCCGGGAGGCTCAGGCGGCGGAGGGGGCGCGTTTCGGTTTCAGGAGCGTGCTCATGGCGAGGATACTGTCAGGTCAGGAATCCGGCCGCAACGGCCGACTGAAGACTTGGTTGAGAAATCCCTGGGCGGAAGGGGGCGCGATTATTGGGTGATCGGGAAGGCGATCCGTCACCGAAAAATAGCATGCCCCGCCCGGGCTCTCTCTGTGCGTTGGTCTAGCGCACCTCGACGCGGAGATAGCCTGGGCGCGAGGCTTCTGCAGTGGATCGAGGGCGCCTGAGACGTCCGGACGTGTCGGAACACTGCATAGTGTTGCGCGGCCGCCTCTGTGCGAATCCGGCGATGGTGCAACCCTGTGGGGCAGGAGGGTTGCCCCATGCACATCGACATCAGCGACGTGGCGCGCGTCATGGCCGCGCTGTCCCCGGACGAGCGGGCCTCGCTCGACGCTCGGGTCGACAAGCTCAAGCGCGACGAGGCCTTCCTCAAGGAACAGGCGATCGCCGAGCTTCGGGCCATGTCCGACAACGAGGTGATCGTCCGCGCCCTGAACGCGGGCAAGAGCGCCGCGAGGGTCCTGTACGACAACCCGACCATGATCGAGATCGACGAGGTCCTTCGTGTGCTGCGCGAGGCCGGCTTCTCGCGCGAGGAGCCCAAGCAGAACATCGAGTTCATCTACCCCGGTGGGAAGCACATCGAGATCTACGGCAGCAAGGAGGCACTGGAGAGCGTGAGGGATGACCTCTGCGGCGCCTTCCCCGGCATGAAATACAGCAAGGGAGCCTGAGCCATGGAAATCGAGCAAGTCGCCGAGATGGCGCGCGCGTTCGCCGCGCTGCCCCAGTCCCACCGGGACTTCTTCGACGGATTGGTCGCCGACGAGCGGGCCAAGGACGCCAAGGACAAGCGGATCGCCAAGCTGCGGACGATGCGTGACTTCCAGGCGCTGGACTTCATCCTGAAGGATGCCCGCCGCGGCATGACGATCTTCGACCTGGACGTGCACGCGGTCGCCAGGGGGCTGGTGGAAGCCGGCTTCACGCGCGAGCAGCCGCTCGCCGCTCCCGCATTCCAGGATGGCGTCACGTACGCCAAGGGCGACCGCGTCCAGGTCCGCGGGGTCGTCTACGAGTGCCTCAACGACGGCGTGACGGCCTTCTTCCACGTCTTCCGCGGCAGGGACGGCCGGGGCGTGGAGAGCACCCGGATCACGTCGCCCGAATGGAAGGTCGTCTGACGATGGCCGACACCCTCATGGACATGGTCAGGGCCGAGCGCGCCACCCTGGAGGCGGACCGGGTCGGCACGGTCGACGAGCGCCTGAGCCGGGTTAACGCCCGTTTCCGGGTCGCCTGCACGGGCGTGACGGCCAACGTCCACGCTCTCGGCCGCATCCTCCGGCTGCGCGAGCTGGAGATCCACGTGACCACGATGGACGCGCCGGTCGGCTGGCCGGCAACCTGGGTCGAGTGGGAGCTGGCCTGCATCCTGTCCCAGGCCCTGGGGCACGGCCCGCACACCAGCGCGTACGTGACGCCGAAGTTCACCGGATCCCTGGAGGCCGCCCGCTCCTTCGTCGCCGGCACGCTCCCCGGGTTCTGGGTCTCGTCGGGCCTGTGCGCCCTGACGGGCCACGCGTCGATCGGCGCCGACTACAACGGCCCCGACGGCGAGCGCCTGCACCGCGAGTGGCCCACCGACCGGACGCCCTGCGACTGGAGCGAGGACCTGCCCCCCGGGGACGGCCCGCACATCGAGGCCATGGCGATCCTGGCCTGCGCCGTCCGGGCGCTCGCCCACAAGCTGCAGCTGGAGGCCTCGGCGTGAGTAAGCTCCACTACGTCCGGGTCCGCCGGGCCCGCGGGCTGGCCATGCCGCTGCCGACCAAGCCGAAGGCGCGCCCGCTCGGGCCGAAGGTGCTCTGCTACTGGCGGGACGTCCCGATCCGCATGCGGGCCGATGTCGAGAAGGCCGGGACCTGGGACGAGTTCCTTGACACGATGGCGGCCGAGCAGGGGCACGCCCTGTCGCTCGACACCTTCCCCCCGCTTCATGATCGGGCAGGGCATCGATGCCGTCATGAAGCTGGTGCCCGAGCACGAGCGGCACGCCGTGCGACGGGATTTCTGGCGCGCGTCCGCGTAGCCATGGACCGCAAGAGCGTGGGCGATCGCCGCAAGTGGGACGCCCTTGCCGACATCGAGCGCGCCCGCATCGCCGGGCCACCTTCCTTCTTCAGCTGGCTCTTTGGGAGGGCAGCATGACGATCGAGCCCACCGAGTTCGACATGGTCGCCCTGGCGCGCCGGGGCCTGCAGGCGCTGCTCGACGACGCGGCCGCCGAGGTGGGGCTGGCGCGCCGGCACGAGCTCTGGGACCGCCGGACGGGGCAGCTGACGCCCGAGTCTGAGGAGGCCAAGGCCACGGCGTTCGCCGCCTGGGTCGAGGCCGGCAAGCGGCTGCAGCGCTTCGACATGCTGCATCCGGAGCCCGTCGAGGCATGAGCCGCCCTGCCGATCCTGTGCCACAGCCCGTGGCACAAATGCCGGCCGCGGCTCGGGAGGCCGTCGCCCGCTACCTGCCGGGCGAGCCCGTCGAGCCGGCGTTCGCCCGCATGCTGGCCGCCTACGCGCGCTGCGAGCGGGGCTGCCTCGATCGGATCGAGGGCAACCCGGAGTGCCGGGATCTCTGCAGGCGGGCCGGACGCGCCCTCAACGGGAAGGAGGACTGACCATGCGCGGTACCATCTGCCACAAGGACGGCCTGTTCTTCACCTTCTCGAACGTCAGCGACATGGTCTCGTCGCCCGTGCTGCCGCGTGCCGAGTTCGAGGCCTACTACCTCTACCAGGCCCGCCTTGAAGCCGAGGGGGAGCTCGCCCCCCGGATCGAGCGTGCCATCGCGCAGGGCTCCTCAAGCCGCGATGGCGAGACCGCCTACGACGTCGTCCGCGGCAACGCCGAGCGAGTCAGCCTCAAAAAGATCTTGGAGCGGGCAGACCACCTCGGCGGGATGGACTTCGCGACCGCGCTTGGCCTGCTGAAGGCCGCGGTTCGCGTCCGCCGATTAGGGTGGGAGCGTCACGTCGTCAGCGAGGACCGTGGAAACGGCGTGCCGGTCCTTTCCCTCAAGCCTTCGATCTGGGACGGCATCGATCCCTATCACCCCTGCTCGGACGACGTGCTCGCCACCGACTGGGAGGTCGTGCAGTGACCCGCCCCGCCCCCTCGGCCGCCCTACTCGCCAAGCTCGCCCGGCGGTTCGGGTACGCCCCCGGGCACGCCGCCTGGGTCGCCCGGCAGACGGATCGCCAGGTCCTGTGCGAGGGTCTCCATGACGGCGGTGGGGATCTCCGACCCGTCCAGGGTGTCCAGCAGCACCGGGAATCCGCTTCCGCCGAAAGTCAGCTGCACGTTCAGCCAGCCGGGTTCGCGCCGGCTCGGGTCGATGTCGAGGACGTAGCGCACTCAGCTCTCCTCGCCCGGCAAGCTAGCCCGGATCGCGGCCCAGCGCCTAACGGCATCGACAGCCCCGGGCGGCAACGTCGGGTAATCCTCGTGGATGTCCCGATCGGAGTGGCCGGCGCGGAGGTAGGCGAGGATCGTCTCGGCGGGAACCCTGGTCCCGGCCACGCAGGGATCGCCGCTCATGACAGCGGGGTCGCTGACGACTGTGGGCCGGACGGCCTCGGCCGCGGGCAGCCCCAGGAACTCGCGGGCCCACCTGTCGATGGGATCGTCCGGATCCCGGACGGGGCGCTCCAGGCCGGCGAGGACGCGGATCGACTCAGGGGGATACTCGTCGTCGGGCATGCCCCGGATTCTCGGGCCGCCCCGCCCAGGAAGCAAGCCCGCGTGAATACGGGGTACCCGGTCGTGTGCTCGTTCGGGTGAGGGAGGGGACGATGGCGAGACGAGAGGACATCCAGAAGCGGCTCGGCGAGATCGAGGCTGCGCTGCGGGACGTCGAAGCCGAGAAGCGGCGGCACCAGCTCACATTGAGCATGGTCAACACGGCGCTCGGCATCGCCACCAGGGCTGCGCATGGCGTGCTCCACCGCGAGCTGCAGAGACTGATGGACGAGCGGAGCCACCTGCAGCGCGAGCTCACAAACCTGGGCAAGCCGAAGCCGCCCGTAGGGTTCGAGCTCATCGACGCCGAAGAGGCGCAGGAAGAGGAGGGCCATCTCTACCTCGTGCTGACCGAGCGCGACACGGACGGCGAGGTCGAGGGCCACACTGATCTCCACCGCATTGATCCGATTTCTACTCGCTCTGCGTCGATCTGGTACGACATCAATGTTCCGGGGCTGAGAGGACCAAAGTTCCGTTCTCTCTCAGACAGGATGCGGCAAGCGGCTCAGTCGCTTTGTGGCTCGCCACCGTCGATGGGACATTCACCGCGGCGGCTGGACCGCCGCGGGAACGGCATCCGATGCGGTACGACCATGAGAACTTACAGAACCAGCATCGAGCGGCATCCCTGCTCGATGCTTTAAAAGACAAGCTCACTGGCGCCGACGACAAACCGGAAGTCGCCGCTGTCATGCGGTCCCCGAGGTGGTCAGCCCATTGGCGCCTATGCAACGTCTCTGGCGTACACGTCTACAGGACACCCCGAGGCTGGTGCGCGGACCTGGCGTTCCGAGACTTGCCGGCCGGCGTGCCCACGTTGATCGGGAATTCCCAGCCATTCGGGACACGGGAGGAGGCGTTGGACAACGCCGTCCTCAAGCTGTTCATCTGTGCCGAGACCGAGAAGGCATGGATGGCCGACTTTCACGCCAACATGCGGTGGTTCGCCTTCGACGGGATCATGGTGCCGGTCGACCCGGATTACCTCCCGGGCAGGGGAGCCGAGCTGGCGCGGGAGGGCTACACCCGCGATCACGCCCTCGGGAGGCTGGCGTACCTCAGGCACATCGTTTCGGGCGACGAACCCGTGACTGAAGAAGCCTTCGCGGCGGCGAACGACGAGATCCGACAGCGTCTTGCCATAGTCTGCGAGATCGCGATGTCGCTCGGTCTTACGGAATTCACGCTCGCAGACGGTCTTTGGTCCGAATACATGCCGACGGTACCAGGACCGATGCAGTGACAACGGTGTCCCGCGCCCGACCTGCACCGAACGGCCATCTTGTTGAGAACGATCAGGCGGGGATGACCTTCCGCGTTCTGGATCGTGGTGAGCCTTCGTGGTGCCTCGTGGGCCTGATTGTGCCTCGAAGCGGACAACCGACCAGGGCAGCATCGAGAGCCTGTGTCCGTTCGTAGATGGGCGTCGTGGTCACTGTCTCGTCAAAGGCGATGACACAGCCAGCGGCGGCCAAGCGCCTACGCACTACGCGTGGGTCGAGGAAGCGGGCCTGACAGATGTCGGTGATGCTTTGGTACCTCGCCGTAAACGCCTCGAAGCTCTCGCGGGTGACCACGGCCAGCTTCCTCCGGGTCGTCGGGCAGAATTCCTTGACGACAGCCATTTGCCCAAGTCGGATCAGGGCCTCCACCACCTCACGCCTGAGACCCGGCAAGGTCCGATAGATCTCGCGCTTGGTCAGGTTGTGGCGGGAGGGGCCGCTCCCCTGTAGCACCCGCGTCACCTCGTCGGCATCGACGAGCAGGTGCTCGTAGCGCCGGCTACCGTGCAGGTATCCCTTCCAGGTCAGCCTGCCGTCGAGGACCAAGCCCACCAAGTCCCCGATGTTGGTCGACGCAATGAAGCATGCGCGACCGAGGTTCACCTGACGACGGGTAGGTGCCCCGACCGGGACCGCTCCCTCGAACAGGCGGTCCATGAACGCGTCGAGATCGCCACGGGCCATGCGGTGCCGGGCCTTGTTGATCTCGCGGGAGCCGAACAGGGTACGCACATGTCCCCGGGCGACCAGTTCCAGGAGGTGCTTCTTCGGCACGCCCAAGGCCTTCACGACGTCGTCGACCTTGAGCCCGGCACCGAACTCCCGCAACCGCTCCTCGAATTCGTCGACACGGATCGTGAGGCGAGGTTGGCCCGGGTCCCCCGCGGTGGGGGCGATACCGGTTCGTGCGAAGATCGCCTTCAAGGTCGAGGGCGACGTCTTGGACGCGGCCGCCGCGGAGGCGGACGTGTGAATCCGTCGCTCAATAAGTACCTCCCCCAGTACATTGCTGCCGGATGGGAGGGGCACGTTGTCGATGGCGTGTCGCCGGACGATGTCGCGGAGCCGCTGGAAGCCTTGGTCGTCCAGGTCGCGTTCGACGACCGCCAGGATGTGCCCGTAGGCATTCGTGAGCCCGACCGATCCGGCGGCATGACCCCGGACGACCAACCGGTCGAGAAACCTCTCGATGGAAGCCTCACCGGCGGCCGCGATTCGGAAGCCGGCAAGGGAGGCGGTCGCCATCTCCTGGTCGTCGAGATCGCGAATGCGGACACGACGCGGACCGAGGGTTTGGACGCCCAGCGACTCGCATGTCGCGATGGCGGCATGCAGGGGCACGCCGTCGAGCCAGTTCGTCGGCTCGCGCACGCCATCCAGACGTCGTGCGACCCATTCCTCGAATTCGCCAGGCACCGCCTCGACGGCATCCGTCCGAAGGCTCGATAAACGCGGCAGGACTTCTCCCGCGACTATCGCGGAGAAGTCCACGACGGCTTGCCCCTTGGTCCGGGAGCTCTCCATCAGCCGAACCCCGTGCACGTGGCACGTGCGAACCTGGTCGACGATCCAATCCCGGCGCAGCCACGCCCGGGCGGCAAGCGGCACGTCGGGCGGGGCGCCAACCAGGTCATCGGCGATGCAGTGCGGGCAGAACCGGAAGAAGTTCAGGTGAGCCCCGCGCCAAGCCAGCCTTTCGTCACCCCTGCCGGTGAGAATGGCATTGCGTTCTCGTCGTGGGGTGGACAGCCTCAGGTTCACGGCCTGTGCCTTGGTCAAGCCGCCGAGGATGACCACGATCCGTACGGCATCGTCCGTGCCATTGTAGACTTCGCGCGCCGTGGTCCCTTACGCCGCCATGAGGTGTGCCAAGGTAACGCCGTTGAGGGCCGCCAGACGAGAGGCGTAACCCGATGCCGGCTCGCGAAACCTGGGCGGAAACTTCCAGTCCAATGCCCCGGGCAGAAGGCCTGTGTTCATTCTCGCTCGTCCCCCGGCACCCCGAGATAAGACCCGGCCGGCAAGCCACTCCAATCGTCGACGATGAATGGGTTGTAGAGCTTGACCTTGGCCGCCCTGGTCTGGTTCGTCCAGGCTTGTGCGAAGTGTTCCCGGGTGAGTTCGGTCGTGCCGAGGTCGGCATCGAGTGCCAGGTGGATGGCCTCCACTACACCCTCGCAGACACGAGCGTAGCGATTTCGGCACGAATGCGCCAAACGCTCGGGCGTGTCCGTATCCGACATGTTCCCGATATTCATGCCGACGGCCGCGGTCAGCTTTCGAAGGATGCGGACGACGAGCATGCGCTCCTTGTCCATGTCCAGATCGGGGAAATCCACCCAGCGGTATCGCCGTTCGAATTGCTCGTCATCGAAGGGTAGCTTGATGATCCTCGGCAGTCCCGAAAGAACGAAGGCAATTGGCCACGTCGGTGAGTTCGAAATCCCCTTGATGGCGTTGGCCAGTTCCTCATTCTCCCCTTCCTTTCCCTTGTCCTTCACGATGTGCTGTGTCTCGTCGATGTGAACGAGGGAAACGCCCCGTCTCATCAGGGCGTCCGTCACGTGGTTCCATGCATCACCGCGTCCCGTCTTGCCCACGGGATGACCTGCGGCGGTCATAATGTTTTCCGCGATGATGCGGGGGAGAACGTAGCCCTTCAGAGAAATCGAGACGTAGCGCTTCCTGATCCCGTAGGACGTCTGCTCCGGCTGGAGAGCCGGATGCTGACGCAACAGCCGTTCAACGGCCTCCGTCTTTCCTGCCCCGCTTGGTCCCGTCAGAAAGAAGACATTCGCGTGCTTTCTACGCTGAAGCTTCCTCGTCAGGTACTTCCGCATGAATGTCGCGAAAGCCTCGCTCAAGACCTTGTCACGCCCACACTCGACGTACACCTCCTCCAAGGCATCAAGACGCCGCATGATTTCCTGATCCCGCGCGGGCATCTTGGCGCGCATGGCTTCGAAAGCTGCGTTCGGGTCGTTGATGAGCGGCAGGGCATTTTCAAAACCGGCGCCAGTGCGTCTGCCGTTCATTCGTCGTCCTCACCATACATGTTGATCGAGTCGTCGCTCGTCGCCGTGGTGCCTAGGGAGGTGCCGCGCGCGGGCCGCCGCGCACGGGCTGGCTTGGCCAGCGAGACACCGATGCTCCCGGACCCTACGTCGCTTCCGATGGGCCGGCCCGACGGGGCGGCCTTCTCCGCGCGTCTAAGGGCACCACCCCGTTCAACCAACTTGACCAAGGCGTTGAGTTGCGCCTCCGAGACGACGTGCGACGGCACTCCGGCACGCTTGCGGGCCTCCTCGGCGTCGCGCATCAGGTCGAGGTGGGCAGTGAGCCGGAACGGGTTGCCGGCGAGCTTTTCCTGCTTCTCGTAGCGTCGCATGTCCCGGTTATTCTTGAGCCAATCGGCGAGACCGATGCCTTCGAGGTCAGGGGCATCGAAGCGCAGGTAGGCTGCCTCGCAGGGGAAAAGGTGCCGGAGATCGGGCGGAACCCTCACGAGAATGGCGCCCATGTCGCATGGGTCCGTGACGATGGTGATCCGGCGCTCGCCGAGGTAGCCCCGCATCTTCCCCATCAGGTCGTGGGTGTAGACTGCATTGAGGTAGGTGACGCCGTCGACGCCCACTACCCGGTTCGGCACGGCTAGCCCGAAGGCCAGGAGCCTTTTGTCGGCATCCGGCGCGGGGTTCAGTTCTGGCCAATGCCTGTTGTCGGCACGGTTGAACTGCCACGCCTTGTAGGGCCTTTCGCCGCCGAGACCCTCGTGGGTCTTATGATGGTATTCATCCACGATGAAGCGGACGAGCCGCATGTAGACATCCTCCATGAGGATGCTGGCCATATCCTCCGATTGGTATTCACCCCTCTCGACGACGTTCGAGAAGGACTGCCCGGTGTAGATGCGGCAGAAGCGCTTGAACGTCCGGAAGAACGACTCGATGGTTCCTCGCGTGCGGGGGTCCTTGCCCGGCAGGCGGTGCTCGACCTGCAGCTTACCGAGGGCTGTGCGGAAATCTCCCTGGAAGGCAGGGCCCTCGTCGGTCGCCACCTCGGAGGGCCTTGCCATCATGGGCCATTCGCTCGTGCACCGGGCGAGCTTGGCCACCGGGTTCTTGTCCACCACGATGCTCTGCAGCGCCGACTTCGAACCGGCGGCGGATGGCGGGAATGGGGTTACGTGAAGGCCGACGATGCACTTGGTGGCGACGTCGATGGCGACCGTGACGGTACACCGGACCGACACGCGGTTCTTCTGCAACACACGGGCGGCCGCCCTTGCCTGCGGAGTAACGCCAGGCCTGACATGACGATGCTTGAGGATGGCGAACAGGTCGAATTCCCAATCGTCCATCTCGACGCGTTCCATGCGCCCGAGCTTCGTCAGGCCGTCGAGCGTCACCATTCCCTTGCCGACCGGATTGTACTTCAACTCGGCCTTCTTCGGTCCGAGATGGGCAAGGTCGATGAGGATGGTCGGCAGCTTCCTGATGCGCCTGCGGATGGCAGACGCGCCGACGGAGACGTGGCACTCAGGCGGAAGCCGGCGGTTCAGGAGCATCAATTCGGCCTCGACCCGCGTGAAGACGTCGGTCGGCTTGATCCTGTTTCCCGAGGCGAACTTACGGACCTCGCCCTCGACGATTGCGAGTGCCCTCGGGTCCAGTTGCCTACGGTTGCCGCAGTTGGCGTACTGGGGGCGGAACACGCCGGGTTGACCGTCGCCGCGCTCGAAAAGGTCGAGCCATTCCAGCAGGGTGGTCGCACCCGGATAGTCATATGACTTCCGTGGGAAGCCCGCCCTCTTGCGACCTGGTGGCCGGGAGGCGTCGAAGGTGCCGATGTACCACCTGTGGATCAGTTCGCGCTCGCTGGCGATGAAGGCGGCAAGCCCCTCAGGGGTCTTGTTGGGCCGCTCCATATACCCAGCCGCGCCGATCCGGGCCTGATTGAACCTGACGCACCATTCGACCTTCCAAGCGACCGTTCGAAGTTGCTCGTCATCGAGGTCTGAAAGGTCGGACAAGTCGGTGCCCGCCGCCCGGTCTCTCAGCAACTGAAAGGCGTGCGAGTAGTATCCCTCCTCGATGCGGATCTTCTTGTCGGAGTGAAGACGGACATACTCGCTATCAGTCAACGGCCTAATTGAAGTATCGACGAGGGCATTGTCGATGACAAGACGCAGTAGGTTCGCCTGTCCCTGTCGTCCGCTTGGCCGATAGTGGACGCCGTCGATGGTGATGCGGTCGTTGTGGCCGAACTTGTAGCGCTCTGCAGGCATCGTTCTTGTACTCCCGGCGCCCGAGACACGGGTGGGAAGGTGAGGGTCAGCGTCACCTTCCCACCCGGAACTATCGGTCCGATTAAGGGTGATGGTTATCGTTCCCGGACGCGGCCCGAGAGCCTGTTCCCAAGCGGCAGGTCGAGTTCGAGCAACTTCCCGGGCGGGTTGACGAGGACGCCTGATTGCAGAAGCGCTACCGCTGCCCGCACTCCGCGTTGGCCCAGGCCGGTCGCGGTGGCGACCTCGCGCAGCGTCGTCACCTGACCGAGCCCTGGGAGGGCCGTTCGAATGGCCCTCCTGCCGGCGTGATCATGGTCTCGACCGCACTCGATGATCTCGCGACCGTTCATCACCTGGAACGGGTCGAGGGTCTCGTAGGTGACGGCACGGTAATCGTCCGCAAGCCGGTTGCCGTGCTGGGCACAGATCGTCTTGATGACATGAACTGTGTCGTCCCGTTGAAGAGCTTCGTCGGTCTGCCTGACGGCGACGACCTCACGCACCCCATCCATCCACTCGACATGGATGTCGATGGTGTAGTGATGACCTCCATCGGGCAGGTGGTACGCCACCGTCCGTTGTTCGCGGATGAGAGACACTCCTGGGAGCGAGATCAGCACGGTCAGGACTGCGCGCTCGGGCTCGCTTTCGTAGCCGTGCTCGAACCCGCGGAACGGGTCGCCGATGGAGCCGACCGAGGCACCTCCCCACTTGGCTGTGGGACGGCGGTCTGGATCGGTATCGGACCAATCGAAGTCGATGAGCCCGGTGGCCGCTTGCGCGACGTACCCGGTCTCTCCCTTTGGCAAGGGTCAGCCTGTCACCCTTTGGGGGCGATGCGCGATGGAGTCAGCACCTCGGCGCGACGGGCCTGGATACGCGATGCGAGGATGGCGTGGCGTGAAGGCATGACGAAATTCCCGGAAGACGAGGCTGAGGTCACGCCGGTTGTTCGGACGTGCCTTCGGATGCTCACGAAGGCGCGCATCTCTCGCGGAGGTGCGCGCAGTTCCGGTCGTCGAGTTCGACTATCTTTCAGACCCAGTCCGACCGGATGAAGCGTATTCGTATGCGTACGCAGCGCATGATCGTGCTCCTCCGGTGATGGCCGGGTGCGGGCCGTGGGTTGACAGAATGGGTGGGAGGTACCTTTTACCGTGGCGACCCTGCCAAGGTCTTAACGAAACCCTGGCCGCGTGGGGATTCGGACGGTTCCCGCGCCATTTCGAGACTTATCCAACGGGTGTTCGCAAGACGTGCCCGGGCAAGGTCCGATCCGGAAAGGTGACGACGTTGCCGTCCCACCGGCGAAGGGCCCGTTCGGCGACGAGTTCGAGGCCGGTCTCGACCTCGACGGAGACGGCGCCGACCAGGTCGGCGAAGTCGTCCGGGGGCAGGAGGCGGCCGAGGCGTACGAGGTCGACGATGATCTGCGCGAGGCGATGGTCGGCATCCTCAGGCATGGGGAGCTCCGTCGGCGTGCGGGACGTATGTCGGGACGACCTCGGTCGGGGTGGTCGCGATGATGTGGCGAACCTCCTCGCCGGAGAGGACGCGGGCCTGGAGGAGCCGCCGGGCGACCCCCTCGATGCGCCGTCCGTTCTCGCGGACAGCGTACAGGGCGCGGACGTGGAGGCGGCGCAGTTCCCTCTCGACCGCGTCCTGGAGTTGCCGGTCGAGCTTGAGCAAATCGCCGATCTCGGCATGGTCGCCGCGGTACAGCAACGGGCCGGCGAGGCCCCAGGATGCGATCTTGCTGGCGACGAGGTTCGTGGCCATGGCGAGATCCGAGTGGCGTGCGCCGCCGGCCCCCGAGGTGGCGCCGCCGAGGATCTCGTCGATGGCGCGTCCTGCCAGGGTGGAGACCACAAGGTCGTCGACCTGGGACGCGGTCATTGATTGCGCGTTCCGCAACCGCGAACTGGTCCGACCGGAGAAGTCGCCGCGCTCGACGATGGTCACGCAGGCGAGGTCACCGACCGCGAGAACCTCGGTCATGACGGCATGCGCGGCCTCGTGGTAGGCGGTGGCCCGGACCAGTTCCGGGGACCGGTCGTCCTGCGGGGCGACCACGCGGACGAGGTCGGCGACGGTCATCGACCGGTCCTCGGCGCGGGCGATGGCGCGGGCGGTCTTCGCCCACCCCGCGATCTCGGCGCCGGTCGAACCGGCCCCGAGGACGCCGAACGCTCCGAGGTCCGCCTCGGGCAGGTCGTCTCCGAGGTGCTGCCGCAGGATGCCCACGACGGCTTCGGCGTTCGGAAGGTCGATGTGGATAATCCGATTCAGACGGCCCGGCCGGACGAGCGCCGGGTCCAACCTTCCGGGGTGGTTCGTGGCACCGACCACGATGATGTTCGCGCTGTTCGAGGTGGCCCCATCCAGAGCCAGCAGTAGCGAGGTGACCACGGGGGTCCAGAAGTCCCGGTAGCGGGCGTCGACGGTCTCGCGGTTCGGGACCGCGTCAAGTTCATCCAGCAACAGCACGCAAGGTCCGTTGGCATTCGCCTCGCTGAACGTGTTGTCGATGGCCTTGATCACGTCGTTGAGGTAGCCGCCACCGCTGGTGAACCAGGCTGATACGCTGGACACTACCAGAGGTAATCCCAATGTGGCAGCGAGCGATACCGCGAATTGGCTCTTGCCCGTACCGGGCGGCCCGCCGAGCACAATGTTACGGTCTGGAATGCTCGCCCAGGGCCGTCGGCCGGCGCGCCACTCCTCCACCGCGGCCGCCAGGGTCAGACCCCAGCCCTTGGCCTCGCCATAGCCGTGAGAGTCCCTCAGGTGCCGCCCGGTCGAGGTGGGCCCGGACGAGCGCCGTGCCGCCTGCAGGGCCGCGAGCCGCCTCACGGCATCCCGGGCCTTGCCGCCCTTGCGGATGCAAGAGCACACGTCGAGGAACGACAGGCCGTCGACGGACCCGAGGCCCCGTGCGGCCTGGCCGGTGACGAGATGGATGATGCCGCGCACGGTCTTTTGGGAAGGTGCGCCGAGCCGCACGCAAATGTCCGCCGTCGCGGTCAACGTGGCGGGAAGGTATCGCTCCGGGGCCTGCGAGATACCGCACACGTTTAAGCCCTGCCCCAGGAGTGTTGCGACCATGTCCGAGCCGCTGGTTGTCTTGTGGGTGCTGCGCTGCGAGCCGTCACGCCTGAAGGTTTCGACGATATCGGCCACCTTGCCGAGGGCGTCGTGAACGAAGGCGATCATCTCGGGGTGGGCGACCTCGACGACCAGGGCGATGCCATTCTGCTTGCCGATGGCCCGACGCTGGCGGGGCGTCAGGGCCTCGCGCAGCATCGCGGCGGCCATCAGGCGCGGGACCCCGTTATTTTCGAGGAGGGATTCCCGCGCGTCATCACGGTCGAACTGACCGGAAACCTCGTCGAGTGCGGCGGAGACGTCGGGGTCCCGCGGGGGGGCGTGCTTGAGGGTCCTGGAATTCTTGGACATGGCGGCCTCCGTGACGGGGCCGCCGGGCGCGCATGGTCGCGCCGGTCAGGCCCTCGGGGCTGATCGGGAAAGGGTGGCGTGCGGGCGGCCGGCGGCCGCGGATATCGGTTTGGCCGGTCGGGTCATGGTCCTGCTCACGTCAGCGGTCCTCGCCGGTCTCGAACGCGTCGGCGTCGTGACGGCGGGCGGTGGAGGTGACGCGCACCCCGGGCCGCGGCGGCGCGAGGCGCTCGGCGAGGTGGCGGGCCTGGGCTTCGGCCTCCTCGTGGGCGACACGACCCAGGGTCACGAGCGTGGCGCGGACGGCCCGGTCGAGGGCGGGCTCGCCGTAGGTCTCGCGGACGCCGGCGAGGCGCCGGAAGACGAGCCCGACTTGGGCGTCGGGCTCGGGCGGCAGCAGGGATTCAGGTGGCGAATGGTGGTTCATGGCGGCCTCGGTCGCGGGCCGCCGAACGCGCGCGCGTCGGTCAGGCCCGTTCGGGAAGGGGGATGCGGTCGCTGCCGTGGGGCAGGCAGGCCATCCGTATGAGGCGGGCGGGGATGAACATCGAACCAGCGTGCTCGCGAAGTTGCAGTCCAGGGATTAGGTGGCGGCGAACGGGGCCGTCAACAGCTCTCGAAAGTATTTCGTGGTTAACGCGGGGTTGAGGGCGGTATCCCCGGTGGATCCCGGGGAAAGCCTGGGCGGCGTGGTATTCCGCCCGGGGGAAGGCCCCGGGGTGGTTTTGGTTCGCGACTCCGAGGGTACGCGTAACGGGTAACGCTACGCATGATGCGTACGCCCTTGGGGCGTCCCGGGGTCCGGCGGCCGGCGGCGCCGAAATCGACCGTTTCTTCACCGCGCCCGGTAAGGATGTCCCCGGGGCGGGGATTTCCAGCGATGGTGACACCGAACGACGTCAGGGCCGCGGCGGAGCGGATAAGGGCGCGGGAGGCGCCTCCGGGGGGCGTGAAGGCCCGGGTCTCGGTCCGGACGGTGCGCAGGGAACTCGGTCGGGGTTCGTTCGGCGACATCGCCCGGGAACTGGACACGTGGCGCAGGGCGGCGAACTACGATCCCGTCGTCGAACGGGCGAACCTGCCGGAGGCGTTCGGGAACAGGCTGACGACGCTGGGCAAGGAGTTGCTGGAGATGGCCCGGTCCGAGGCGGCCCGGGAGCGGCTGGCGGAGTTCACGGCGGCGGAGGAGGCCCGGGCGCAGGGCCGCGACATCCTCGACGAGGCCCTCGACCGCGTCGACGCGCTGGAGGCGGAGGTCGCCGCGCTGAGAACCGAGGTCGGCCGGCTGCGCGCGGCCCCGGGGACGGCGGGCGCCGCGACGCCTCCCGGTCCGGCGGGGCCGGCGGTCGAAGGGCCGCGGAACCCCGGGGCCGAGGCGATGCGCGGGATGGTCGACGCGCTCCGGGGCAAGAGCCTGGCGAGGGACGCGGACGAGTTCTGGGTGGCGGTGCGGACGGCGGTGGAGGCGGCGATGGGCAGGCGCGGCAGCGTGTCGGCGCACGACCTGCACGACGCCCTGCCGACGGCGCTGAAGGAGCGCGGCAAACGGATCGGGCTGCCGCTGACGACGCCCTTGCTGCGCTACCACCTGCTGCGCGAGGCCGCGGCGGGCAAGGGCATCGTCGAGGCGGGTGGCGGACGCTTCGCCCTGGCCGGCCCGCCGGTGCCGGCACCCGCCCCGGCGCCCGAGCCTGACCCCGTTGTCCCGCCGGCGATGTCGGGCCGGAAGTTTTGGATACTGTTCCTGGCGACGGTCCACGACGTGCTGACGGCCAATAAGGAAGCGATGTCGGCGGGGGACATCATCGCCGCGATGCCCCCGGGCTGGGTGGAGGCCACGAGGCGGTACGGCACCGCCGATGCCGACCGGCCGGTCCGGCCCGGCGAACTCAGGTACAAGCTGCGCGAGCGCATCGAGCGGTTCGAGCGTGACCGGTACCCCGGCGAGGCGCTGCCGCTAGTGGAACTGCCCGACGGGCGGTTCGAGGCGACGGGCCCATGGCCTGGCAGAGGGTCCGAACGTCCGGACGAGGCCGCCTGAGGCCGGGCAACATGGGCGAGGGAGCGCAGGTGATACACCGGCCTTTCCCTAAGTTGGTATATTCTTGCATCGAGGATCGGACCAACGCCCACGTAATGCGGCGGATGGCATGACATCGGATGAGATCCGTGACCGCTTCGGTTAAACCCCGACGCCGCCGAACCGGTCGGAGCTTGCGGGCTTCTTTCTTGTGGTCCGTGACACCGAGGGAGCCGACCCCACGGGGTGGGAGGTCACGGCTCGATCCAGGCGCGGTTCGAGGGAGCCGGGCTGGCAGTTCCATATCGGGTCTTCAGAGGGAATTGCGTGACGTGTCCTCATCGCTTGTCATCTTGGGATCGATCAGATGCAGCACGGTCATCACCTCGCTTTTCGGCAGAGCGTAGGACTGCTCCAACAATTCGTAATGTCTGGCTTCGCCGCGGTCGAACCAGGCATCGGCCCCGATCCGACGCGGGAATCCTTCTTCCGGGCCTGACCCGAACTGCAACGCGATGGCGCAACTCTCGGGATCGAGCTCGTCCCTCGGGAACCATCGAGAGGGAATGCTCGGCGAGGCCTGGAACCACCTCCTGCCCTTGGGGCCATGGCATACCATCATCAACGGGTAGCGGTCGGACGCGACGATCTTAATGAGCGTCGCGGTCAGGCTGGCGTCGAACGCGGCCGCCACTTCACGGACGGCCTTCAGCGTTGGCTTCTGCACGCTTCGAAGGATAGGGTCGAGCAGGTAGCGTGGCAGCAGCAAGTCGGACGCATAGTCGTTCGCGACACGCTCCGGGTCCGTCGTTTGCCGCCGGGAGGCCCCGATGTCCTCGGAACGACAGATCAAGCATCTTCCGCGATGGTGGTGCCAATGACCGAGCTCGTGCGCCACCGAGAAACGTTGTCGCCGCGGCGTTACCCGGTTGTCGACCGTGATGATGGCCCGGTCTTCCCGTCCGACTATGCGAGCTTCGCAGGAATGGAGTTCCCGATACCGGACCTTGGCGCCGAGCATCCATGCGATAGCCTCGACGTCGATCTCATCGGGTCGTTCGACCCCGAACCGTTGCAGGAGTCGCTCGGACAGGGTCAGTCGGCGTGTCACCGTTCGCTCCGGTCCTCGTCGTCCCAAGCTTCCAGTTCGGCGAGATCCTCCTCGATCCCGGGCCGGTCGGCCTCGTAGTCCGCGCCGCCGTTGCGGGCGGCCATCGTCAGTTTCTGATCGAGTATCCGGTCCTGCGCGCGGGCGGCCCTTAATGCCGTCGCCCCGCGCGCCACGTCCAATGACACAACAGCCGGGCGCGCGCGGTCGATGGCGATATGCACCTTGGCCTCCGCCATTCTGGATTTGCCGGCCCTGATCCGAGCGGTGGCGACCTCCTGCCTCAACGCGTCGATCCTTCCCGCATCCATTCCCGCGAGGATGACGTCATCTGGTGAGGAAAGGATCTCGGCCAGGACTAGATCGTCGAGGAGCGCAAGCTTGTCCTTGTCGTTCATCGCATCATCCCCGCTCATACCGGCACCCCGTTCGGGAAGGCGGCGAACAGCCGTCGGGACAAACGCTTCCTGACAGCCGCCAGTCCCTTCGTATCCTTGCCCAACAAGTCTTCGAGATCCTTACCGCGCATTCCGTCGAACAATCCCTCGACGAGGAGTTGCAGCTCGTCGTCGTTGTCAATGCAGGCCATCGCCTTTGCCAGGGCTTCCGAATGGTAGCGCTTCGAAAGCGCGGCCTCCTCGGGCGAGGGAGCCTCGAAGATCGGGTCCGGCACGCCGTTCGCGCCGTAGCCCTCGACGTGGACGACCTCGAAGCCCCCTTTCTCCCGCGCCTTCTTGCGGGACCTGTAACCGTCCGAGGCGATGCTTTTCATGATGCCGGCGAGGAACTCGACCATACCCGTACCTACCCGGCAGGAGCGTGTCCCGAAGGCTCGGGCATAGGCCTCCTGGCGAAGGTCCTCAGGCTGCATCGCGCACCTCGGCGCGAAATAGCGGGAAACGGCCTCAATCCGCGCCACCTCGGCGGGAGAGAGGTCCTCGACGGCGGCGATGATCTCATCCGGGGCGTAGCGGGGTACGTCCACCCCGTCGTCGACCCGCGCTCCCGGTCCCATTAGCCCCCCTTGGGCCTTCCTCATCCTATGCGCGGCGCCGGGGATACTCGGACGCGAAAAATCTTGCGTCCGAATCCGCCCAAGGGTCCGCAGACTTGAGCATGGCAGCTTCCCCAGTCGGTGCCAATCGCGGCGCCTGCGGCACGGGAGGCGATGAAACCGCGGTATCGGCCGCGAGCGGCCCAGGAGGATGAGTAAATGTTCGACACCAGGCAGATCGTCGAGGCCGCCATCGCCAAGGAGCGTACGCGGTCGTCCTGGAACGACCGTCTCTGGCACTGGGAGCGGCCCGCCAGCGACAGTGAGGAGACCAAGATCCAACGGGCAGCCGATGCGGCGAGGCTGCTCGTCACCGGCAACGCCACCCTGTGCGCGGAGAGCGTGCAGATCCGGCCCCAGGGAAGCTACTACAACAACACGAACGTCCGCCTCGAAGCCGACATGGACCTGAGGGTCCAGCTTCCCGGCATCATCACCGTCTATGCAGACGGAGTAAGCCCCCTGCTCGCTGACGGCGTCCTCGGCTATAGCTCTACGGGTCGGGCGGCGAGCGAGATCGCCAGGTCCGTGAGGGACGCGCTGGCCTCGGACTGCCGACGCCGGTTCGGTGCTGCGAACGTCAGCGTGGGCAAGAAGGCCGTCACCGTCGATGGACTGAGCGGTAGCCGGGCCGACGTCGATCTGGTTCCGGCCTTCCACCTGCATCACGTCATGGCTGACGGCCTCGGCGGATACCTTCGTCACGAGGGCGTCGTCATCGTCTCGGCCGACGGCAGCCAAACCTTCAATTTCCCCGAGCAGCACCACGCGAACGGCAAGGCGAAGCGCAGCCGCACGCAGCACCGTTTCAAGAAGAACGTCCGGATGCTCAAGCGGTTGAACTACGAACTCTTCGACCAAGGTGCGATACCGAAACGTATTCCCTCGTTCTTGGTCGAATGCCTCGTCTACGTGGTGGAGGATTGGCATTTCCTCGTCCAAGAGGACCGTTATGACCGCCTGGTGCGTATCCTCAGGCGCCTCCGGGTGCGGCTCGGCGATGCGACTTGGGTGGAAACGGCCACCGAGGTGAACGAGATCAAGTACCTGTTCCGCTCGTCCCAGGCATGGAACCTCGCGGACGCGCGCAATTTCGTGGACGCCGCCCTGGTCCGTCTGGGAGGCTGAGATGTGGGCCCTCCTGACACGTGCCCGACAGGTTCAGATCCTCGTCGCGCTAACCGTTCTGGTCATCCTGGGTCTGCAGGGCATCAGCGAGTGGTGGACGGGCCAAGCCCTGTCCCTGCCCAAGTCCGTCTCGACGGTGACGTTCATCGTCGGCGTGGTCTTCTCCCTCGTCGCCAACTGGACATGGCGCACCGTGTGGCGCTGGCTGCCCTTCCTGAACAAGGTCTTCTTCCCGGACCTCAACGGCACCTGGACGGGCACCCTCCAGACGACTTGGAAGGACCCGACCACCGGGCTGACACCCGGACCGATACCATCCAAGGTCACGATCAGGCAGGGCCTCTTCGACATCAGCATAAGGCAGGTGACGGGGGAATCGACCTCCCATTCCAACAGGGTCATCGCCGAAGCCGATCCTAACGCCGACCGCTACCGATTGTGGTACAGCTACGACAACAGGCCAAAGGCCGAATTCCACCACCGTTCGACCCAGCACGAAGGCGTCGCGTGGCTGGAAATCAGCTTGGCGGATGCCCCGGATACCCTGATCGGACAATACTACACCGCCCGCCGAACGAATGGCGACATGACGTTGTCGCGCGCCAATCCGTGATGATCAGTTATTCTCTGTCGTCGGACGGCGGCAGCCTCGACCCATGTTGCAATTTGAATGTTTTGCGCTTGTTTTGTTCCTCAAGCTCGATCCGTCGGTGAATCATGAGAAAAGTCTTTCGATGGGTTGCACGTATCCTGCTTTGGTCAGGCGCGGCAGCCGTGCTCGTCGCGCTGATTGTCGCCGTTGTCATCATCAGCCGCCCCTCGGAGAAGAACGGGACCCAACCCACCTTCGCGGGAGCGGATCTGCAACAGAAGCGTCTTGTCGTGTTCCTCGACGGCACTTGGAACAGCGTCGACAGCAACACGAATGTCTGGCGTATGCGTGCCCTCACGGCGCCCAAGGGCGACGATGGGCGCCCGCAACTCGTCTACTACGGTGTCGGCGTCAACGGGTTTCTCGGTGGCGTGTTCGGCCAGGGGCTGGATGAGAACATCCGCCTGGCCTACGAGTGGTTGATCGAGAACTACAACGATGGGGACGAGATCTTCATCTTCGGTTTCAGCCGCGGGGCGTTCACCGCTCGAAGCCTGGCAGGACTCGTGGCAATCGACGGGATACTGAAGCCGGGTTCGCCAATCGGCACGTCGGAGCTCTTCAAGCGCTACAAGAAGGGCGACGAGGAAAGTATCTGGCAGTTGAGGGAAGCGGATAAGTCCGGGGGTGCCGGCAAGCTCACGACGCAGGAGCGGTGGCTTCTCAAGTATTCACAACCGGCGAACGTGAAGATGATAGGCGTTTGGGACACCGTCGGCTCCCTGGGCTTGTCGACCGGGAAAATCCCCGGGTTCAGCCGCTCGTCGTTCGACTACCTGCAGACTGGCCTGCGCATCCACATCCTGAACGGCTACCACGCCTTGGCGATTGACGAGCATCGGGAGGACTTCGCGCCCACGCTGTGGGACGTGCATCGGTCGAACGACGAGAAGGCGGTGTTCGCCACACCGCGCACCCTCTCCAGCGTTGAGCAAAGGTGGTTCGTCGGGGCCCACGCCAACGTCGGCGGCGGTTACGAAACTGACCTCCTGGCGCAAGCGCCCCTGCGCTGGATTTTGAGGAAGGCGCAATCGCACGGCCTGAAGTTCAGGTCCGAAGTCGAGCTCGATGGCGACGCGCTCACGGCCCGGACAATCGACTCCTACGGTCTGTTCGGACGCGGGTTGTACAAGTTGGTTTCGCCCCCGCTCTACCGCGTCATCGGGCAGGACCCGGACGTGCGCCCGGACGGCAGGCACATCAACGTCAACGAGACCATCGATGAGACCGTCTTCGACCGCTGGCGTGCCGATCCTGGGTATCGCCCGAGGAACCTGGCCGAATGGGCCGAGCGTAAGACGGCCGATCCCGCAGAGCTCCGGACATCGGTTCGGGCTGACGATCCGAATGTCGCCGTCCCGGAGTGAGGGATCTTCCCGGGAACATGCGCGCCATCATCCAGGAATTCCGCCTTGGCGGTGGGAGGACAACGGCGCCTCGCCGCCATCCACGGTGGGCTAGAAGCGGCTGCATCTCCCCGGCTTGCCGTCCCCCCCCCCCCCCCCCCCCCCCCCCCGAGGTTTTCTCATCGGCCCCGGCCGAGCCTGCTGCTGCTAGGCGGCCGCCTGGAAACGCCATGAACGGCCTCCCTTCGCTCGGAAGTCTCACGCCGCCATCACCACCGGTACCTCGTCGACCCTGGTGGTGTAGCGGGGCGAGCGCATGTCGAACTTGGTCGACCAGTCGCGCTTGGGGGCGAACCCGGCGCTGCCCGGGACGACGGCTCCCCGCCCGAACCTGCGATTGCAGGCATCGAGGGCGCCCATCAGCGCCGCCCCATGCTCCCGGTCGAGTTGCCCCAACCCCGGGAAGGCCCGCTGCGAGGCCGCCAGGGGCACGAGGTCCGTGGTGACGACCCCGGCTTTGGAATAGCGGTAGCCCTCCCTCCAGGTCTTCCGGACGCCGTGCAGGCACGCCTTCACGAGCACCAGGGTATCGTTCGACGCCTCCGGCAGGGTGACAACCGACGAGACCGACCGCTGCGGCCGGTTGCGGTCGTGCTCCGAGGTATGGAAGAACACGGTCACGTGGTCGGTACCGAGTCCCCCCGCGCGCAATTTCTCGCCCAGCCGGGCGGCGTGGGTCGCGACTGCCTGCTCCATGGTGGCGAGGTCCTCAACGCGTTCGGAGAAGCTGCGGGTCACCGCGCACCCCTTCCGAGTCGGGGCGACCTCCTCCAGGTCGAGGCAGGCCATGCCGCGCAGTTCCTGCACCAGCCGCTCGCCCACCACCGTCATGGCCTTACGCACCGCCCGGGTGTCGAGGTCGCGCACGTCGGCGACGCTCTCGCAGCCCAGGGCCTCCAGCTTGCGGGCGTTGGCCGGTCCGACGCCCCAGATGTCCTCGGGCGGGATGCGGGCCATCCAGTGGTCGTACTGGACCGGGTCGGTCAGGTCGCACACCCCGCCGAGCTCGGGCACCTTCTTGGCGACGTGGTTGGCTAGCTTGGCCAGCGTCTTGGTGGCCCCGATGCCGACGCAGGTCGGGATGCCCGTCCACGCCCGCACCGTCTCCCGCATGTCACGGCACAGGGTCACGCGGTCGGCTTCGCGAACGTCCGAGAGGTCCAAAAAGCTCTCGTCGATGGAGTAGATCTCGATGCGCGGGGAGAAGCCCCGGTAGACCGAGTTCACCCGGGCCGACATGTCGCCGTACAGGGCGTAGTTCGAGGAGTAGACCCGCACCCCCTGGGTCCGGCACATGTCGCGGATCTTGAAGAACGGCTCGCCCATGCGGATGCCGAGCGCCTTGGCCTCGGGCGTCCGGGCAATCGCGCAGCCGTCGTTGTTCGACAGCACGATCACGGGCACCCGGGCCAGGCGGGCGTCGAACACCCTCTCGCACGAGCAGTAGAAGCTGTTGCCGTCGGAGAGGGCGTAGGCCCGGCTCATTCCGCGCGGCGCCTCGGGTTGATCGACCCCGAGACCACGCCCCAGACCTCGACAACCGCGTCCGGTGCGAGGCGGAACTCGGGGAAGCGCGGGTTGGCGAAGGACAGGATCACCCGCGGGCCCTGGCGCCGCCAGACCTTGAACGAGCGCTCTCCGTCGATGTCGACGACCACCACGTCGCCGTTGCGCGGGGTCAGCGACCGGTCCACCACCGCTAGGTCGCCGTCGTGCAGCCGGGCCAGGAGCATGCTGTCGCCCGCCACCCGGACGAGGAAGGTCGCCGGCCGGTTCGCGATCAGCAGCCGTTGGAGGTCGATCTCGTCCTCGACGAAGTCGTCCGCCGGGCTGGGGAAGCCCGCCCGGACTGCCCTGGCGAGGATGGGGACCGGGGTCGGCAGCCCGACCGTGACACCCAGGACCTGCATGCGCGCGCTCCACGAATCCGCAAAGAACAAAAGTGGAACATGTTCCGGTGGTTCCGCCAACCCGTCACGCTTGCGAACTCAGATGGCTGTGGACGGATGGGGATAAGCCTAGCTTCGGCTTGACTTCGATGCGGAGGCCGCCCTGGGGCGTGCCTTGTCGGACGCGCGCCGTTTCACTGGGGTTCCGAACTCCAGCCCCGATGCTAAGGTGCCGCCACGACCTTCTCCGATGCGCCCGGTATTCCCATAGCTCCCCATGCATGCGACGCCCGGCCACCTCGTGGTGAACCCACCCCGGACGATAGTTGCAAGCCAAGCCCGCCGGCCCAACGTCGAAACCTGACAGGCCCCCCGCGATTGAGGGGCAGTCGACGGACCGATCAGAACCGGAACTGGATCAAGCTTGAATCGAATGACCCAGGCGGCCCGTATCGACCTCACGGCCTGTGACCGCGAGCCGATCCACATCGCGGGCAGCGTGCAGCCGCATGGCTTCCTGCTTGTCCTCGAACCGCCGTCCCTGACCGTCGTGCAGGCCAGCGCCAACGCCCCGGTCGAGGCGGCAGTGGGCACGTCGCTGGATGCGGCATTCCCGCACCTCGCCGCCATCGTCCGACGCCATCTCGACGAACCCGGGCCGCAGACGGGCGCGTCCTACCTCCGCACCGTGACGCTCACGTCCGATGCCGCCCGCCTGACCTACGAGGTCGCGGCGCACTGGGTCGACGGCCTCGTGGTGCTGGAACTGGAGGAGGTCGACGCCGCGGCGACGGATCTCGGCCTCGACGTGCTCACGCCGCGGCTGCGCTCCTTCGTCGAGCGCCTGCACGCCGCCCACGACATCGAGGAACTCTGCCACCTCGTCGCGCAGGACATCCGCGCCGTCACCGGCCTCGACCGGGCGCTGGTCTACCGCTTCGACCGGGATTGGCACGGCACGGTGCTGGCCGAGGACGGCAACGGCGCGCTGCCAAGCTACCTCGACCTGCGCTTCCCCGCCTCCGACATCCCGGCGCAGGCGCGCGAGCTCTACCGCCGCAACCGCATGCGCATCATCCCGGACGCGGGCTACGCCCCCGTGCCGATCCTGCCGGCGGCGACGCCCTCGGGGAAGCCCCTGGACCTCAGCCAGTCCGTCCTGCGGTCCGTCTCGCCGGTCCATGTCGAGTACATGCGCAACATGGGCACGATGGCGTCCATGTCGGTGTCGATCCTGATCGACGGCGCGCTCTGGGGCCTGATCTCCTGCCACAACGCCCAGCCGAGGCGCGTGCCGCTGCACGCCCGCAACGCCTGCGACGTGCTCGCCCAGATCTTCGCCCTGCAGCTCTCGGCCCGCGAGCGCGGCGCCCAGGCCGAGCAACGGCTGGCGCTCGGGCAGGTGCAGGCCCGGCTCCTTGGGTTCATGGCAGAGGAGGACAGCTTCGTCGACGGCCTGCTCAAGCACCCCGACGACGTCCTGGCACTGGTGAACGCCTCCGGCGCGGCCGTCGTCACCGCCGACCGGTGCCGGCTGATGGGCGCGACGCCGGAAGAGCATGACGTGCGCGCGATGTACGACTGGCTGTCGGCCCGCGGCGACACCGACGACGTGTTCGTGTCCGAGGCCCTGTCCGAGACCATCCCGGGGGCGGCGGCCTACGCCGACCGTGCGAGCGGGCTACTCGCGATCTCGATCTCGAAGAAGTACGCGAGCTACATCCTCTGGTTCAGGCCGGAGGTGGTCCGGACGGTCAAGTGGGGCGGCAACCCGGTCAAGCCGGCCGTCCCGGACCCCGAGGGTGGCCCGGACCGACTGCACCCCCGGAAGTCGTTCGAGATCTGGAAGGAGACGGTGCAGGGCCGCTCGTTGCCGTGGTCGGTGACCGAGGTCGAGGCGGCCGGGGACCTTCGCACCTCGGTGCTCGGCATCGTGCTGCGCCGGGCGGAGGAACTCGCGGCGATGAGCGAGGAGCTTCAGCGCTCGAACAAGGAGCTGGAGGCGTTCTCGTACTCGGTGAGCCACGACCTGCGCGCGCCGTTCCGGCACATCGTCGGCTACTCGAACCTGCTCAAGACCCGGGAGGGCGCCAACCTCTCGGACAAGGGCAGGCACTATGTCGAGACCATCATCGAGGCGGCTGCGTCGGCCGGCACGCTGGTCGACAACCTGTTGACCTTCTCGCAGATGGGCCGGCACGCGCTGAACAAGGTCTCAGGGGAGATGGGTCCCCTGGTCGACGAGGTGCGTCGCAAGGTCGAGCCGGACATCGCGCCCGGTCGGACCGTGCGCTGGGAGATCGGCCCCCTCGGCCGGGTGCATGCCGACCCGTTCATGCTGCGGCTGGTGATCGAGAACCTGCTATCCAACGCCGTGAAGTATACCCGCGACAGCCCCGAGGCGGTCGTCGAGGTCGGGAGGCTGCCGCCGAAGGACGGCGAGGCCGTCTTCTTCGTACGCGACAACGGCGTCGGCTTCGACATGGCCTACGTCGACAAGCTGTTCGGCGTGTTCCAGCGCCTGCACCGGGTCGAGGAGTTCGAGGGTACCGGCATCGGTTTGGCCAACGTCCGCCGAATCGTCGAGCGCCACGGCGGCCGGACCTGGGCCGAGGGACGGCTCGGCGAGGGCGCCACCTTCACCTTCACCCTGCCACTCCGGGAGGACGCACGCTGACATGGCCGGACTGAAGCCGATCCTCCTCGTCGAGGACAACCCGAACGATATCGAGTTGACGCTGGCGGCGCTCGAATCGAGCGAGATCGCCAACGAGATCGTCATCTGCCGCGACGGCGCCGAGGCGCTCGATTTCCTTCAGAGGAAAGGTCCGCACGAGGGCCGGGAGAAGCAGGACCCGGCCGTGGTGTTGCTCGACCTGAAGCTGCCGAAGGTCGACGGCCTGGAGGTGCTGGCCAGGGTCAAGGGCGATCCGGCCACGCGCGGCATCCCCGTGGTGATGCTCACCTCGTCGCGTGAGGAGACCGACGTGGTCCGTTCGTACGACCTCGGGGTGAACGCCTTCGTGGTGAAGCCGGGCGCCTTCGACCAGTTTTTCGCCGCCATCCGGGAGTTGGGCGTGTTCTGGACGACCGTGAACGAGGCACCCCCGCACAGGAGAAGCCCGCCATCCAACGGGTGATCGACCACTCCGCCGGCCCGTTGCGCATCCTCCACCTGGAGGACAGCGACCTCGACGCGGAACTCATCGAGGCGGAACTGGACAACCTCGGCCGTCCGTTCGTGATCGAGCGGGTAATGACGCGCGGGGAGTTCGAGGCCACCGCCGTTCCCGGCCGTCATGACGTGATCCTGGCGGACTACGTCCTGCCGACCTTCGACGGCGTCAGCGCCCTCGGCATCGCGCGGGAGCAATGCCCCGACATCCCGTTCATCTTCTGCTCCGGCACGCTTGGCGAGGACGTGGCGGTCGAGGCGCTGAAGAACGGCGCGACCGACTACGTCGGCAAGCAGCGTCTCGACCGCATGACCCGCACCATCGTCCGGGCGTTGTCCGAGGCGCGGGCGAAATCCGAAAGGGCGGCGGCAGAAGCGGCCCTGCAGGCGCTCAACGAGACGCTTGAGACCCGCATCGCCGAGCGGACCCGCGAGCTCGCCGAGACCAATGCCGAGCTCAAGCATCAGATCGTCGAGCGGGAGCGGGCCGAGGAAGCCCTGCGCCTGAACCAGCGCCTGGAGGCCGTCGGGCAATTGACCTCCGGCGTCGCGCACGACTTCAACAACCTGCTCACGGTCATCGCCGGGAACATCGAGTTCCTTGAACGCGCGGTCTCCGACGACCGCTCGAAGCGTCGCTTGGCGATGATGAGGGGGGCGGCCGAGCGCGGCGCCCGTCTCACGGCGCAGCTCCTGGCCTTTTCGCGTCGCCAGCGACTGGAGCCAACCCCGGTCGGCTTGAACGACACGGTCGCCTCGATGCGCGACCTTCTGCAAAGCTCCATCGGCGGCGCGGTCCGAATCGAGACCATCCTCCAAAATGACCTCTGGCCGGCGTTAGTCGACGCGACGCAGATCGAGCTCGTGATCCTCAACCTCGCCATCAACGCCCGCGACGCGATGGCGGTGGGAGGTCGCCTCACCATCGAGACCGCCAACGTGTCCGTCACCGGTGCCCCGACCCGTCCGGAGCAACCGCAGCCGGGCGAGTATGCCATGATCTCGGTGAGCGATACCGGGACCGGCATGCCGCCGGATGTCCTTGAGCGGGTCTTCGAGCCGTTCTTCACGACCAAGGAAGTGGGTAAGGGGTCGGGTCTCGGCCTCGCCCAGGTCTACGGGTTCGTGAAGCAGTCCGGTGGCGGCATCCGCATAGACACCGTCCCCGGCGAGGGTACGTCGATCAAGGTCTACCTACCCCGGGTCGTCGGCGTGGGAACGGCATCGACCGAGGGGGCGACGCCCGTCGATTGCGCCCGTATTCACCCGCCGGGGAGCCGCCCGAAGCTCCTCGTCGTCGACGACGACGCGGACGTCCGGGAAGTGACCGTGACCCGGCTCTCCGCGGACGGGTACGACGTCCGCGAGGCGGCCTCCGGTCTCCAGGCGCTGGCCGCCCTGGAGGCGGACCCCTGCGTCGACCTGGTGGTACTAGACTTCGCCATGCCGGGCATGAACGGCGCCGAGGCAGCGGTCGAGATCCGCCGGCGCTGGCCGGGGGTGCCGGTCTTGTTCGTGACCGGGTTCGCGGAAACGACGGCCCTGACACAGGCCGGTGCGGACGGAGCCGACGCCGTCGTCCTGAAGCCGTTCCGGGCCGGCGAACTCGAACGCAAGGTCGCCGCCGCCGTCGCCACCCGCGTCCAGCCGGGGCTCAAGCTCGTCTCCGACCGCACGCGGGGCGGCTGACCGGCGAAGAACCCGGTCCGCCCCAATCCGCTGGATCGGCGCACGGAGGTTGGCGAACCGACCTATCGTGGCATGCATCGCCCGAGAACGGCGAAAGCAAGCGAGCCGTCACCGCCGAGGGGCGCCGGCCAACTCCGCGATTCGCGAATGCCGGCCCGTACCGACCCTGCGTGGATCGACGAGGCCCGGAGGCATGCGTATCGCGGTGCGCTACGCGTGACGCTTCTTCGCGTGCGCCTGCGGGCGTCCAAGGCCTGGACGACGGCGCACGGGAGCAATGACGCGTCCGTATGCGTTCGTTGGACGCCACAAAGAGCGAGGGATGGATGCCCGATGAACCCGACTTGCCGGATGGCGTACCGCCGGCGACCCCGGACATTGGGCTGCCGACACCGACTGGGCCGGATCTCCCGCCACCGCCTGACTTGCCTCCGCGGCCCGAGGACAGGTCGAAGCCCGAGACCGCCATCAGGAGCGATTGACGCCATTTTCCGGGTCGAGTCGTCACGACCCGGTGCCCAATCCCGGCGTTGTCACATCGAACCACACTTGGAGATATGCATGCGCACCACCGCCATCATGCTCGCAACGTCCATCACCGCTTGGCCCGCCATGGCCCAAGCTCCGAAAGAGGAAGCTGTGGCCATCGGGCCATGGAAGGTCGAGGCGGTCTCGAAGGGCCAGAAGTTCGAGCGCTGCACGATGACCCGCACCACGGACGATGGCGTGGAAGTCGAGTTCGCCCGCGACGCGGAAGGCCTCGACCTGACGATGAGTTCGCCGAAGTGGAAGCTCGGGCGCGGCAAGAGCTACCCGGTCGAGTTGACCGCCGGGTCGTCGATGCTGCAGGCGACCGTGGCGGCGTCCGGCAACGCGGTCTCGCTTCCGGTCAAGGACGAGAAATTCCTGAAGTCGCTCAAGCTGGCCGATGCCCTGGACGTAAAGGGCGAGGGAGCGACCATCAAGGTGGCGCTCGACAAGAGCGCTGCCGGCCTCGACCGTTTGGAGGCTTGCTACGCGAAGAACGGCTCGGCGACCGAGACGAACCCGTTCGTCGCACCGAGCCGCAAGCCGTAGCGTCGAGCGACCGCGGGGGCGGGACGGCGGCCGCGTGCGTTGTCCCTGGGTGATGCGAGGCGCCCTGGCCGACCGGGCGGGCTTTCTCGATGCGAAGGAAGATACCGGTTTGCCCGAACGTGATCTGAGCCGATTGTCGAGGGAAGATCTTGAAGCCGAGGTGAGGCGACTGCGCCGCAGGGCCGAGGCTACGTCCATGGACACGGCCCGGCAGAATGCGGTGTTCGACAGCGCGCTCGACTTCGCGATGGTCGTCACGGACCGCGAGGGCATCATCACCGCCTGGAACAGCGGCGCCGAGCACGTCATGGGTTGGACGGCGGACGAGATGCACGGGCGGGATGCCGCGCGCTTCTTCACGCCGGAGGACCGCACCGCGGGTCGGGTCGCTTACGAGATGGAGACCGCCCTCCGACACGGGCGCGCCCAGGACGAGCGCTGGCACCTCAGGAAGGGTGAGAAGCGATTCTGGGCATCGGGTGAGATGATGCCCCTGCGCGGCGAGGACGGCGGGCACCTCGGATTCGTGAAGATCATGCGGGACCGGACGGACGAGCACTTGGCGGGGGCTGCGCTGCGCCGGGTGGAATGTCATCGGGCCGCCCTCCTGGACCTCAGCGACGAACTGGCCGAGCACGATGACGACACGGGCAGCCTGATCGACGTCGCGAGCCGGATCCTCGGTCGCTCGCTCGGCGTGGAGTTGGTCGGCTACGGCATGGTGGATCCCGACGCCGAAACCATCACGGTCGAGCGCGACTGGACGACCGGTCCCGCACGGACGTTGGCCGGGACGCTCAGGTTCCGGGACTTCGGAACGTACGTGGACGACCTCAAGCGCGGGGAGACGGTCGTCGTCTCCGATGCCCGTGCCGATGCGCGCACGGCCGCTTTCGCGGAGGCGTTGAAGGAGCGATGCGCAAGGGCGTTCGTGAACGCCCCGGTATTCGAGCATGGGCGCTTCGTCGCCCTGCTGTACGTCAGCACCTGCCACGCGCGGCAATGGAGCGAGGATGAGCTCGCCTTCATCCGCGAGGTGGCGGTGCGCACCCGTGCGGCCACCGCCCGGCGGCAGGCCGAGACCGCCCTGCGGGCGAGCGAGACCGAACTGCGTCTCGTCACCGACGCCGTGCCGTTCCTCATCTCGTTCGTGGACCTGACGCTGACCTACCGGTTCGCGAATGCGGCCTACCGGGATTGGTTCGGGCTCCAGCCCGAGGACGTCGTCGGTCGGACCATTCCCGAGATCGCCGGGGCGGAAGGTTATGCCCTCAGGCGCGCCGCCATCGACCGTGCGCTCGCCGGGGAAGCGGTGCAGATGGATCTGGTCTGGCCGCGGCCGGACGGGCGGCGTCGCATCGCCGACATCCGGTACCTGCCCAGACGGGCGGCCAACGGTCGAACGGACGGCTTCTACATCCTCGTGCAGGATGTCACGGCCCTGCGGGACGCGGCGACGGTTCTTGCCGAACGTGCCGACACGCTGGCGCGTGAGGTGGCCCTTCGCACAGCTGAGCGCGACGAGGTATGGCGGTACGCCGGCGACCTGCTGTCCGTGCTGGACTTCGATGGCCGCCTGACGACCTGCAACCCGGCGTGGACTGCCGCGCTGGGCTGGTCCCAGGCCGAACTGGTCGGACGCTCGGTGTTCGACCTGATCCACCCCGACGACCGTGAGCGTTCCGCCGTGGGGCTAGCCGGGCTCGCGCGGGGCGAGGCGGTCAGCGGTTTCGAGAATCGCTACCGGCGCAAGGATGGCGAGTACCGTTGGCTGTCGTGGAACGCGGTGCCAGGCGACGGGCGGATCTTCGCCACGACCCGCGACGTGACCGAGGCGAAGGAGCACGCCCTAGCCTTCGAGGCCACCGCCGAGGCGCTGCGGCAATCACAGAAGATGGAAGCGGTCGGGCAATTGACCGGCGGCGTCGCGCACGACTTCAACAACCTGCTGACCATCATCCGCTCCTCGGTCGACTTCCTGCGCCGGCCAGACCTCGCCGAGGAGCGGCGCAAGCGGTACATGGACGCCGTTTCCGACACGGTGGACCGCGCAGCCAAGCTCACAGGGCAATTGCTCGCGTTCGCCAGACGGCAGGCGCTGAAGCCGGAGGTGCTCGACGTCGGCGAGCGCGTGCGCGCCGTGGCCGACATGCTCGACACCGTGACGGGCGCCCGGGTGCGGGTGGTGACGGAAGTTCCGGACCACCCATGCTTCGTCCTGGCCGACCTCAGCCAGTTCGAGACCGCCGTCGTCAACATGGCGGTGAACGCCCGCGACGCCATGGACGGCGCCGGCACGCTGACCCTGAGGGTGGGGTGTAGTGGCCCGATGCCACCGATCCGCGGGCATGGCGGCGGTCCCGGACCCTTCGCGCGGGTCTCGCTCAGCGACACGGGCACGGGTATCGCCGAGGCTGACCTCGCACGGATCTTCGAGCCGTTCTTCACCACCAAGGAAGTAGGCCGGGGCACCGGTCTGGGCCTCAGCCAGGTGTTCGGGTTCGCGAAGCAATCGGGCGGCGACGTCGACGTTCACAGCGTCGTCGGCGAGGGGACCACCTTCACGCTCTACCTGCCGGAAGTGGAGGCGAAACCCGGGCGAGACGTCGACCAGGATGAGGAGGGTCCGGCTCCCGACGGGCGGGGCCTGCGCGTGCTCGTCGTCGAGGACAACGTCGAGGTCGGTCGGTTCGCGACGCAGATCCTGGAGGATCTCGGCTACCGTACCGAATGGACGGCAAACGCAGAGGAGGCACTGGAGCGGCTCCGCCCGGACGGTAACGCTTTCCAGGTCGTCTTCTCGGACGTGGTGATGCCGGGCATGGGTGGCATCGCGCTGGCAGAGGAGCTTCGCCGCCGGCTGCCGTGGATGCCGGTGGTGCTGGCCTCGGGCTACAGCCACGTCCTGGCACAGGATGGCGCCCACGGGTTCGAACTTCTCCACAAACCGTACTCGGCCGACCAACTGTCCCGCGTCCTGCGGCGCGTGACACACGGTGGACGTGCCGGGCGATACGGCTGAACGGGCTTGATCGTGGACATATCCTTCGCGTCGGCGGCGTAAGTCGACGCTGTCCGTGCTGCTCCATCGGACATTACCTGGGTGAAACGCCCTTAGACGGTCACTATCGGGAACTTCAAACGGACCTCGGTTCCAGGTCCACCGGACCATGCGAGTTCCCCGCCGAGTTGTTGTGCGAGACCCTGCGCGATCCGGAACCCAAGGCTTCGGCTCGACGCGGGGTCGAACCCCTCCGGAATACCCTTGCCGTTGTCGGTCACCGTCAGGGAAAGGTTTGAGGCGTCGACCTGCTCCAGGCGCACGACGATGGTACCCCGCGCGTCGTCACCGAAGGCATGCTTGAGGGCGTTCGTGATGATCTCGACGACGAGGAGCGAGAGAGTCGTCAAGCGAGTGAGGTCGAGCGTGACGACTGGCGCCTCGACGAGACAGACCACGTTCCGCGCGCCCGTCGCGTCGAGCATGTCGGAACAGAGCTCCTGCAGGTACTGCCCGACCGGCATGGCGATGCGCGACGGGTCGTAGAGCCTACGGTGGAGCCGCGAGATGGTCTCCAGTCTCGCTCGCGCGTCGTCGATTACGGCGAGCGCCTCGGATGGGTCCGCCACGACCTTCTTCCTCTGGAAGGTGAGCAGGGCCGCCACGAACTGCATGTTGTTGGCGACGCGGTGCTGCAGTTCCTGGAACATGGTCCGCTGCTGCTCGTACAACCCGGCGTTGACGGCGCGCTCGCGCCGCAGGCGTTCGCCCGCGACGTGCATGAAATGGATCAGTGCGATGTCGACCGCGACGATGAAGGCGTAGAACGCGAGGGCGATGCCGGTCTGGGGGTTCAGGGCGAAGCTGTTTGCCGGTGCCAGGAAGAAGTACCAGGCGCAGAGACCCGACAGGATCGCGCTGCTGATGCCGGGCCGCAGGCCGAACAGGAAGGTCGTGACCACGACGACGGGAAAGAAGGTGAGGTAGGGGAAGCCCGGTGGCAGGACTGGTTCCAGCCAGAACCTCAGCGCCAGGGCCGACGCGACCCCGGCGAGCGCCGCGACGTCACCGAGCCAGGGATGCGCCCGCAGCCGGAGAATGACCTCCGCGACGGGACTGGTTTCTACGGCGTCCGATGGGGTGGTTGGGGGAGTCGACATGAAGGCCACGGTAGAATGGCGGGCTCGAAACGTCGATGACGCTACCTA
The DNA here is from genome assembly GCF_900114535.1 of Methylobacterium pseudosasicola. Lineage (GTDB taxonomy): Bacteria > Pseudomonadota > Alphaproteobacteria > Rhizobiales > Beijerinckiaceae > Methylobacterium > Methylobacterium pseudosasicola. The sequence continues at coordinate 81,926 of NZ_FOTK01000026.1, forward strand.
ACGAAAGAACTTGGCGGTGGCCACCGCGGAAATGGTTGCAGATTGTCTCCCGTACGGAGGGAACGGTTGAGACCCTGTACCTGCAGGGGGTAGGACCGGATCGTCGGCGTTTCCGGCTATGCCATCCGTCCGCCGCAGGGGCGTCGCGAGAAGCCCCGGGTGTCGACCTCCACCCGTGCCGACATCCCCAAGATCCTGGCAATCGCGCCGGACTTGGTCCTGGCCTTCTCGGACTTGCATCTCGGCATCGTCGCCGACCTCGCCCGGGCCGGCGACGCGGTCCATCTCTTCGATCAACGAAACGTGGCCCGGCATCCTCGCCATGCTCCGGACGGTGAGCGTCCTCGTGGATGCGAGGGACCGCGCCGAGGCACTGGTCCGCGGCCACGAGGAACGGCTGGAAGCGGTCGCAGGACAATCGCGCCGACGTCCGCGGCCCCGGGTGTACACCGAGGAATGGGACGAGCCGCTGATCACCGGCATGAGGTGGATGTCCGTGCTGGTGCGCATCGCGTGCAGTGACGACGTGTTCCCCGAACCCGCCCGGCAGCCAGCCGCCAAGTACCGCATCGTCACGCCGGAGGCGGTGTTAGCCTGCCGGCCGGAGGTCATCCTGGCATCCTAGTGCGGGAAGAAGATGGTGCCGTCCCGCATCGCGTCGCGGCCCGGCTGGTTGTCGATGCCGGCGGTTGAGGAGGGACGAATCGTCGAGATCAAGTCGCCACTCATCCTGCAGCCGGGGCCGGTGGCACTTACTGATGGCCTCGACGCCATTCTACGTGTCCTTACCGCCCCGATAAATCGTCCAACTGCGCCGATCTGAGTCGACGGTCATGCGTAAGGAATGGGACATGCCATGGGGTCTGTGGCCGACCGGCGAGAAGGTCCCGACCGATGCAGCGCTGGGCCGGTAGGTCGGGGCGGACGCCTACGTTTCGTCGCAGCGCGAGGCCGTGGATGCCTGTCCCAAGGTCGCCACGGGTTCGTCGCCGGGAAAAGGGTCGCCCTCGTTGGTGCGCGTAGTCTGACGGTCCGAGGTCGTACTCAGCCGAGTACGGCGTTCACCGTCGCGGCGGCCGGATGCCCGGCAGGCGGATGAGGACGAACGTCGCGACGGCCGATATGACGGAGACGGTCGCGACCCATAGATGGAGCGTGGTTGGACATCGTGGGGGCTCACGGGGAAGGCCATTGGGCCCGGGAACGAACCGGCTTGGTCCGAACGTCGTTCGGTGGCGTGTCGTCAGGCGTATACCGGTGCCGGTTCTTTCCCGACGTCGATGGTAGGGACGTTCGGCGGGGAAAGGGTGAGCATGCGGTCCCCCTCGCCGGGGGCGGCACGTTCGTTGTCGGGCGACAGGAATTCGACCGATCCGTCTGTCCGGATGGTCAGCAGGGCGACCACCTCGGACTGCGTCTCCGCGTTCGCAAGGATGACCTCGAACCGCCAACCGGCCTCGTGCCGCCCGGCGAGGGCATCGAAGTCGGCCTTGCCGTCGCCGAACACCTTGCCGCGGGCGTCCCGGCTCACGCCCGTGTCCTCGCGCAGGAGGTGGTCAGCCGACGGCGCGAGTTGGTAGACCCGTTCGCGGCCGATCTCCGGGGCCAGCCTCGTGCACACCAGAGCGTTGTAAAGCTCGTCCCGGGTCGCCGCGAGCAGGTGGTCCGGGGGATGGTCGGCCAAGCCTTCCTCGGCCTGCCTCGACAGGAGCTCGGCCTGCAAGGTCGGTACCCCAGCGTCCCGGGCGGCCTGGAGCGCGCCGGGGTAGGTGTCCACCAGCACGACCGGTACGCCCGCGCGATGCAGCGCGATGACCATGTCGCTCGCCCATGGCGACGCCCCGACGACGGCGAGCCGTTGGGTCTCGGTCGCGGTGGACAAGCCCAGCCGTCGGGCCAGCGGACCTAGCGAGAAGCCATGGAGGATCACCGTGGCCACGATGACCGCGAACACGGTGGGCTGGATCAGGTCGCCGCCGGCGTAGCCCGCGTCGCTCAAACGGGGGCCGGCCAGGCCGGCGACCGCGGCCGCGACGATCCCGCGGGGACCGATCCAGCCCACGAACAGGCGCTCCCCCCGCGTCAGGTCGCTGCCCAGCGTCGCCAGCCAGATCGCGGCCGGGCGGACCGCGAGGAGGATGGTGGCCGTGAGGCCGAGGATGGGAAGGGACAACTTGCCGAGGACGCCGAGGTCGAGGTCGGCGGTGAGCACGACGAACAGGCACGACACCAGGAGGACGACGAGCGCCTCCTTGAACCGACGCAATTCCCCGAGGCCCGGCAGGTGTCGGTTGGCCAGGGCGATGCCGAACACGGTGGCGCCGATCAGCCCGGCCTCGTGCATGAGAAGGTTCGGGACGACGTAGGCGATGAGTGCGAGCGCAAGAAGCACCGGAGTCTTGAGGGGTTCCGGGACGAGGTCGCGGCGGAACCCCCAGGCAACCGCGAAGGCGAAGCTGACACCGAGGCCGCTCGCCACGAGCACGCCCTCGGCGAGGTGGAGCGCCAGGGCGACCGCCGGGGTCTCGTCCGCGCCGTGCGGCACGCCGACGAGGATCTCGATGACGACCGCCGTGAGGATGGCTCCCACCGGGTCGTTGACGATGGCCTCCCACTTCAGGAACGCCGCCGAACGTCGCTCAAGGCGCGCGTGGCGCAACAGGGGCAGGATCACCGTCGGGCCCGTCACGACGAGGATGGCGCCGAACACCGAGGCGGGTCCCCACATCATCCCGCCGATGAGATGGGCGGCGAAGGTGCCCAGGACGAAGTTGACCGGCAGCGCGAAGGCGGTGAGGCGGAGCACGCCCTCGCCAGAGGCCCTAAGTTCGCGGAAGTCGAGGGCGAGGCCACCCTCGAACACCACGATGGCGACCGCCAGTCCTATCAGCGGACGCAGGTTCTCCCCGAAGTCGCGCGTCGGGTGCAGCAGGCCGAGGATGGGGCCTACCAGGAACCCCAGCGCGAGCAGCAGCACGATGGCGGGAATGCGTAGGCGCGCGGCCAGCACCTGTGCGGCGATGCCGCCGCCCACGATGCAGAGGACGGCCGTGGCCAGACCATGTTCCATTCATTCCCCCTCGGGGTAAACCTAGCGTCGCGACTGTCCGACACTTCCCCGGGGCAGAAAATGCCCTTCCACCGGTGAAGCCTCGATCCACCGCCCTGACGCGTTGAGCCTATGGGATTTCGGGCAAGGCCCCCTGAGGGGCCTTCTGGCTGGCATCCGACTGGCGGTTGTCCAGCTTGCGCAACTCCGTGGCGATGTCCTGCAGGCTCGTGTCCCCCTTGCGCAGGACACGGTCGGCCTCGGCAAGCCGGTCGCGCTCGGCCCTGGTCACGTCACGCGCGCTCAGCACCACGACGGGCACCTCGGCGCATCCCGGCAGACCGCGCAGGCGGTCGAGGAACGAGAACCCGTCCATCACCGGCATGGTCAGGTCGAGCAGCACGAGGCGGGGTACCCCGTGCCGGACCTGGTCGAGGGCCTCGTAGCCGTTCCCGGCCTCGCAGACGCTCCAGCCGTCGCGCTCCAACACCGTACGGAGGCGATGGCGCATGTCAGCGTCGTCATCGACCACGAGCACGTCGCCGTCGGCCGCCCTGAATTGCTCCAGGATCGTGCGGAGCCGCGTCCAGTCCACGGGCTTGGCCACCGCTTCGACCGCACCGAGGGAGGCGCTCAGGGCCGCGTCGGCGACGAAGCTGACCATCACCACCGGGATGCCGGCGGTCGCGGGGTCCGCCTTCAGGGCGGCGAGAACGGACCAGCCGTCCATCTCGGGCATCATCACGTCGAGCAGGATGGCCCTCGGCTTCAACGACCGTGCGAGGTCGAGACCGGTACGTCCGTCGGCGGCCGTACGTACGGCGAAGCGCTGGCGTTCGAGGAAGCGCGTCATCAATTCGCGCTGGTTGGCCTCGTCGTCGATGACGAGCACGAGGTCCTCGGTGCCCGACAGGTTCTCGGGAACCGCCGTCGGGACCTCCTCCGCAATCGGTTCGGGAGCCACGGCAGGTATCCGCAGGGTGAAGGCCGTGCCCCGGCCTTCGACGCTGACCACCGTGATGTCGCCGCCCAGCAGTTGCGCGAAGGCCCGGCTCAGCGCCAACCCGAGGCCCGTCCCGCCGAACTTGCGCGTGGTGGTCTCGTCGGCCTGGGTGAACCGCTCGAACAGCCGTTCGACCTGTTCCGGGGTCATGCCGATGCCGGTGTCCGCCACGGTGAACCGCAGCCAATCGCCGCCCTCGTCAACCTCGCGAACGACCCGCAGGGTGATGGTGCCGGACTCGGTGAACTTCGCGGCGTTCGAGAGCAGATTGAACAGGCACTGGCGCAGCTTCACCGCGTCCGTCCGGGCCTCGCCGACATCCCCCGCGACGTCCAGCGCCAGTACGTTGCCCTTCTTGGCGACCAGGGCGTCCACGGTGCCGGCGGCGTCGGTAGCGAACGCGGCGACGTCGATATCCTCGGGGTACAGGTCCATCTTCTCGGCCTCGACCTTGGATAGGTCGAGCACGTCGTTGATCAGCCCGAGCAGGTGCTTGGCGTTCGACTTGATCTTGCCGAGGTCCTTCAGGAGGCTGTCCTGGCCGAGTTCCTCCGCTTCCTCCTCCAGCATCTCGGAGTAGCCGATGACCGCGGACAGGGGCGTGCGGAGCTCGTGGCTCATGTTGGCGAGGAACCGGCTCTTGGCTCGGCTGTGCTCCTCCGCGGCCTCCTTGGCGGCCTCCGCCCTTGCATTGGCCTCCTTGAGTTCCGCCTGGCTGCCGACGAGGACCCGGTTCGCGGCGTCAAGGCTTCGGAGCGTCGCCTCGTTGCGCACGACGGAACGGCGAAGGGCGTCGCAGATCCAGACCATGATCGCGCCCACCGCCGCGTATTGGCACAGCAGGGACAGGTCGACGCCGCTCAGGCTCCCGTCCCGCGTGTAGAACCAGGTCGCGATCCCGGTCGAGAGAACGAGGGTCAGCAGACCGGTGCCCCGGCCGAAGGCGAGGCTCACGGCGAGGAGTACGGGTATGTACAGGAGGAAGGGAGCGACGTAGGCCGGCGCCAGGAAGCGCACGAACGTCATCAGGGCGATCAGCAGTAGCGTCAGGCCGTAACAGACGCCCGACGAAGGTCTTTGGCGGGCGAAGCCGACGACGAGGGTGTACAGGCTGGTCATCGCGCAGGAGTGTCACGAGGTCCGCGGTTTGGGAAGCGACGCGGATGCGGTTGCCGTCGTTGCGAATGCTTCCGTCGACGGCCCTCGCTCGAAGGGTGCGAGGGCCGTCGACCGGACTAGCGACGACCGTGGATCACGAGCGCGAGCAGGTAGCCGATGGCGCCGGCCATCACCGCCAAACCCAGCGGGGACTCCTTCGCGTACCGCGTGACGGTGTCGGCGCCCTGGCGGTAGGCGCGCTCGGCATCGGGGTAGCTCTCGCGACCCTGCCGCAGGGCGCCGCGGGCGAGGTCGCCGGCCTGGTCGGCCACGTCCCTGACCGCGTCCTTAGCCTGCCCGTAAAGGTTCTCGACGGAGCCGCCGATCTCGTTGGCCCTGCCACGCGCCTGGGTCTCCCGGTCGCCGGTCAGGTCGCCGACGGCACCCTGCACCTTGCCCCCGAGCTCACGCGCGGCGCCGGAGACCCTGTCGCCGTCGATGCCGCCGCGGCCGGCCGCGTCGCCCACCGCGTCGGAGGCGTCGCGGACTGCGTCCTTGGCCTTGCCGTACAGGTTCTCGGCGGCGCCCTTGGCCTCGTCGAGCTTGCCCTCGGCCTGGGTCGAGCGGTCGCCCGTCAGCTCCCCGGCCTTGCCCTCGACCTTGCCGCCGAACTCCTTGGCGGCGCCGGTGATGCGGTTCTCATCCATGGCTACACTCCCAGGTTCACGGTTGCCGTTCCGCCCCGCGGCCATCTGGGCCGCGGGGCTTGGTTCCCATCCGGGTCAACGCCCTTGTCGACCCGGTGGTCCCGGTGCTCAGACCCGGCGCTGGGCGACCGGGGCGACGACGGCACGATCCGCCAGAGGACCCTTGGCCCCGCCACGACCGGCGAGGAAGGCGGCGATGGCACCGAGGATCAGCGCCAGGGCGCCGTAGAGCGCGCCCTGCGAGGCGACGCGGGCGGTGGCGTCGGCGGCCTGCTTGGCCTGCTCCTTGGCCTTGGCGACCGTGTCCTTGTACTGCTGGGTGTACTGCTGGACCTGGGTGCGAGCCTGCTCCACCGGCTCGTTCTGGGCCTTGGCCAGCGCCTGCGCGGCCTTCTCCTGCGCGTCGGCCTGCTGGGCCGCGTCGCCGGTCACCGCGGCGCGCACAGCCGTGACGGCGGCATCCTTGAGCGCCTGCGGGTCGTTGCCGGTGTTGGCGCGGACCTGGCCCTCGATGTTCGAGAACGGGTTGTCCATGCCGGGCAGCGACGGGGCGGCGGCCTGCGCCGCCGTCTTCACCGAGCCGCCGACCAGGCTGCCCGCGCCGCCGAGGGTGCTGGTCACAGCATTGAACGCGCCGCTGGCGACGCCACCGACCACGGACGACAACAGGTAGACGATCACGAGGGTGGAGACCGCCCAGGACACCAGGCCATGAAGGCCGCCGGTGAGGAGGACGGGCTTGCCCGCCAGGCGACCTGCAAGCCACCCGCCGGCTGCGGAGGCGAGGATGCCGGAGACGACGAACCAGATGCCAGCCCCGGACGAGAGCGAGCCGGCGGTCGGGGTGCCGTTGCCGGCCGGGTCGACCGTGGACAGGCCGATGCCGAGCCCGACCATGTTGAGGATGACCTGGGCCACGAGCGCGATCACGGCACCGGCGAAGATCGCCCCCCAGGCAACCTTGTGGACCGCGATGGTGCGCAAGTCGTCCGCGAAATAGGTTCCGGCCGCGTAGGGCTGGTCCAGGTCGGTGCGTGTCGTGTCGGGGGCCAGGGCCATCGTGCGGTCCAGTGCTGTCTTCTATAGGCATGGACGCGTCCCGGTCAGGACGCATCGCCTCTTCAAGCCCCTCCGCCGCGCGATGTTCCGCGGATTAACATCGTGCTGCCCGGTGGACATGCATTCCGCCTACCCGGGAGGCATCGCCCGGAACGTTATGTGCCGCGTCCCCTGGCGTGCCACGTCCTCGCTCGAATGAAGTATGACTGTCGAAGTCAACATGAGGGACCGGAACCCTGGATAAGCTTGACCGTTGTCGCCGTATAATGACCTCGCCCAGGACGGATGCCGTGAAGACAATCATCGTCGCTCTCGTCGCCTCCACCTTCGCGTCGATCCTGCCGGTCGCGGCTTCCGAGACGGCTCCGCCGCTGCGTCGGGGCGACGATGTCGTTGCCCTCCCGTCCGAGGGGAAGGATGCGAAGGCTCCTGCGGCCTCAGTTGAGACACCTCCGGCCAAAAAGGTCCGGGTTGTCCTCGCCTCACCCTACGGCAATTGACTTACGCCTGCTCGACACATTGCCGTTCGGACGCGTTGCGCCGACATCGAGCCCGCCTAGTGCCGCAATCGCGCCGTAGCACGTCCCCGCCTTGACGGTTCGTGAACCGTTGCCCGTCACGGCAGTGCAGGGAAGTCGGCCGGGTGGTACGGGTGTCGTCAACGAACAGTCTAAGACTGCGTACGGTGTTGGTCGCCTCGCTGATGCTGCCGCTGCCGGCCTGTTCCGGGCGTCCGACCGGCGTGTTGCTGCCCATCGCCCAGACCGAGCAGCTTCCGGGTACGTCCCGCGTCGACATGCTGGTTGCCACGACCCGCAAGTCCGCCACCGACCGAGGCGTGCTGTTCTCCGGCGAGCGTGGCGACGCCGTGACCTACACGGACCTCGCCGTTTCCATCCCGCCGGACGCCACCCGCCAGCCCGGATCGGTGCAGTGGCCGAAGTCCCTGCCGGGCAACCCCGCCACCGACTTCGTCGCCCTGCGCGCCGAGCCGGTCGAGCGGACCAAGGTCGCAGCCTGGACCGGCCGCAAGGCCCGGCGCGGGACGAAGCGCCACGTCCTGGTGTTCGTGCACGGCTTCAACAACAAGTTCGAGGACGCCGTCTTCCGCTTCGCGCAGATCGTGCACGATTCCGGCGCCGAGGTCGCCCCCGTGCTTTTCACCTGGCCCTCGAAGGGGTCGGTACTGGCGTACGGCTACGACCGGGAGAGCACCAACTTCTCCCGCAACGGCCTTGAGACCTTGCTGCGCGACCTCGCCAAGGACCCGAACGTCGGCGAGGTTACGGTGCTCGCGCACTCCATGGGCAACTGGCTGACCCTTGAGAGCCTGCGGCAGATGGCGATCCGCGACCGGCGCGTCGCCCCGAAGATCCGCAATGTCATCCTGGCGGCGCCCGACGTGGACATGGACCTCGCCCGCTCCGCGTTCCGCGACATGGGTCCGGACCGGCCGCGCCTGACCCTGATGGTCTCGGGCGACGACCAAGCCCTCGCCGTATCCCGCCTGGTCTGGGGGGACAGCATCCGCCTTGGGGCCATCGACCCGACGGTCGAACCGTACAAGTCGGAGTTGGAGCGCCAGAACATCGGCGTGCTGAACCTGTCGACCGTGAAGGGCGACGATCCGCTCAATCACGGCAAGTTCGCCTCGGGAGAGGTCGTGGCCCTACTTGGCAAGCGCCTCGCCGACGGCCAACCGATCTCGGACGGGCAGATGGGCATCGGCGACCGGCTGGTGAGCACGGCGGCCGGCGCCGCCTCCACGGTCGCGACCGGCGCGGCGCTCGCCGTGGCGGCCCCGGTCGCCATCGTCGACCCGCAGACCCGGGAGACGTACGGGGAGCACCTGTCGAACGTCGGCTCCGGCCTTCGCGACACGGTCGGGTCGACGGTGGACCTCGCCGGCGCGCCCGTGCGCGCCGTGACCGGTGGCCGTTGAACCCGATCTTGCGTAGCCGAGGACGACGCCGGGGAGCCGGGTACGACGGGGAGGATCGATATGGCACTTAAGGTAGGGATGGTCGTCGTGATGGCGACGGTGGCGCTGACGGGGTCGGTACGTGCCCAGGGGCTGGAACGCGGCGCGCAGGAAGGGGCCAACCGTGGCGGGATGATCGCCGGTCCGCTAGGTGCCGTCGTAGGGGGTGCCGTCGGCGCGGCGGTCGGCACGGCCAACGGTATCCTCGGCATCGACCGACGCGAACGCTTCCGCATCTATGCCACGGGCGAGCGGCGCCCGTCGTTCTCGTTCCGCGGCCCCGTGCGGATTGGGACGGTGCTGCCTGAGGACGGCGTGGTCTACTACGACGTGCCGCCCGAGTTCGCGCTTCCGAACTACAATTACACCGTCGTCAACGACCACCCGGTGCTCGTCGAACCACGCACGCGACGTGTCGTCGAGGTCATCGACTAGGTCCCTGATCCCCATGGACAAAGGTTACATGCTCAGAACATTCGCCTTGATGGCCTGCATCACGCTCGTGTCTGCCGCGCCAGGCATCTCAGCCGAGGAAGGCAGGGAGGAACTCAAGCGGTACTGCACCGGTGACGCGACCACGTTATGCGGTGACGTCGACCCCGCCAGCAAGGAGATGAAGACTTGCTTCGAGAAGCATCGCAAGGAGCTGTCGGAGAACTGCCGCCGGGCCATCGACGCCTACCAAGCGAAGGGCGGCAAGTGATGGGCGTGCGGGCCCTCCTCACTGCGACCATGCTCGTCGCGACCTTTTCCTGCGCGACCGCGCAGGAACAGCCGATCACGAGCCCGCAGGACGCCCAATGCCGCGACGAGGCGCGGGACAAGGTGTTCACCGCGCCGAACCCGAAGGGATTGATGCCGTTCGCTTTGGGCGCGGAAATCTACCATGCCTGCATGAGGCGCCTAGGCGCCGAGGAAAGGGAGCCGCCGCGCGAGTAGGCGCAGCGGTCACGGTCACCGACCGTCGATGGGTCCCGGCGGCTGCGGTGCTGGTACGTCGACCTGCGGATCGCCTTCAGGGGCCGAGGGTCCGGGCGGCGGATCGCCGATGGGCGGGGCCGGATCGTCGCCGGGGCGGGGCGTGTCGGACATGCGCTCGTCTCCTCCTGCCGGCGGTACGTGGGCGTGCCGGACGGAGAGGTAACGCGGTACGCGCCGTCGCGGTCCCGGCTTACGGGACGACCGGCGTCTCCTCGAAATGCACGTGCGTGATCACGCGGCGCATTTCAGCAACCAACGCCTCGACCTCCGTGGTGGGAATGCCCGGCTTCAGGTCGAAGGCGAAGGGCTTCATCGTGTCGGCCGGTCCGGCTCCGGGCAACGCCTGCTGCTCCAGCATGATGTACGGGTTGCCGTTCTCGTACTCCTTCACGCGGATGCACAGTTCGACGAGCTGGGTCATGGTCGGCTCCTTGCGGTGGGTCGAGGGTTCGAGGTTAGGCGGCCAGCGCCCATGGACGGACCGAGGTTGCGACCCGGGTGCCACGGCGTTCGACGGCGACCGCCAAGCATAGGGCTGCACGGGCCGCCTCGATGAGCGAAGGGCTGCGCGCGGCCTCGGCGAGGACAAGACTATTGGCGACGTCGAGCCAAGCATGGCGCGACCGCACCACCGGCAGGCGCGCCTCCTCGACGGCACGACGTGCCTCCGCGACGGAGGCGAGACTGTCCGGAAAGCCGGCGAGGCCGACGGTCGAGACGGGGGTCGAGAACGGAAGATTTCGGTCGGGCATCGACGGATCCTCTATGGCGTATGACGCTAGAAGGCCCGCCAATTGTGGTGTTGGCGAAGTGGGACGGTGGTCGCAATCGGGCGGCGGAACGGCCTTTTCAGCCATGCGATCAAGGCGCGGGCACGTGCATCGGCTGACACGTCGGTCGAGGCGCTCGGCAAGCCTGGGCGCAGCGACGGCAAGGGTGGCGGAAGTGAGGGGTATCCGATGCCGAATCCTCCCACGACGGGACAGACGGTCAACCATGGGTCGCGTGCGGGGGCGGCCTGAGCCGCGCGTATTTCGCCGTGCTCGGTGAAGGCCTGCGGACGGCGTTCTACGTCACGGCTGGATGCGAGCGTAAGTGGCGTGGGGGAATGTGGTCATCATATCGGGCTGAGCACGACATATCGCCCCCTGCCGTCTTTCCCGAGGCAAGCACGGGAACCTCGATCTAGCTGGATTTCGAGGTGAGCCGTCCGACAACTTTGGTATCCCTCGGCGGCTTCGCCTTCGAGACGACCTTCCTGCCGGGGCCGACGCCCGGGATCTTGGGTGCCAACTTATGACTGACGGGTTTGACCAGGGACTTCTTCGATGGCTTTGTCCCTAGAGGCTGTTATGGACCTGGGTCGGGCTGATGCTCAGATGAGCGGGGATGAGCGCGACCCGCAAGCCGTATCCGTCCGATGTTTCCGATGAGGAGTGGGCGCTGGTTGCGCCCTACCTGACGCTGCTGCGTGAGGATGCCGGTCAGCGTGAGCATGCGTTGCGCGAGGTGTTCAACGGCCTGCGCTACGTGGTCAGGAGCGGCTGCCCGTGGCGGCTGATGCCCCACGACCTGCCGCCCTGGTTTGCCGTGTATCAGCAGGCCCAGCGCTGGCTGGCGGCCGGCTGTTTCGAGCAGCTGGCCGAGGACCTGCGTGCGGTGCTGCGCATGGCG
>NZ_FOTK01000011.1 GCF_900114535.1 Methylobacterium pseudosasicola
ATGGCGATCCGCACCCAAAACGAACCGCGCCATACAAGCCGCCGCCGTCACGCAGAGACTATCAGAACAGCAGCGTTTTCACACAGCCTCGGTGGAAAGAAGTCTTGCCGCTTTGAGCGCCACACAGCAGTGAAGCAGACAATCGATTCTGCTCGGCACCACCTGGGGCGTGCTTCGCAGAACGGCCTCTCAATCAATGAGGGAAGTTCGATATAACCTTCCGCCCGAAGGCCTCGATGAACGCGGTCTGATCGCCTGCTACCTGATGCACGATGATCTCGGCGGGTCCGAGAGCGGCGAGGTCGTTGAGCCAGGCGGCATGGCGGCCGAGGTCGTTCGAGATCCGGACATAGCCCAGCACGTCCTCGGGCCGCACGAAGCGCGAGGCGGTGTCGAAATCCTCCGGCAGACGCAGGTCCCAGTTCACGTCGCCCTCCAGCATGTTGCTCGCCCATTGGCTGTGGGCCAGGGCGAGGGCCTGCGCGGGATCGGGGTCCCAGCACACCTTCGTCTGGAGGAAGATCGGCTTGCCCTCGCCCCCGCCCTCGCGGAACGCGTCGAAAACCTTGCGCAGCTTGGCCGGCTCGATGCCGACGGTGACGAGGCCGTCGGCCCAGGCCGCCACCGTGCGGGCCGTCTCCGGTGTCACCGCCCCGGCAATCAGCATCGGTGCGCGTTCGGGCCGGGAATAGAGCTTGGCGTCGACCACCGTCACCCGCCCCCGATGGGTCACCGTCTCCCCGGCGAAGAGGCTGCGGATCACCGCGGCGCACTCGGCGAGCCGGGCCGTGCGCTCGGCCTTCTCCGGCCAGGGCAGGCCGGTGACGTCCTCGTTGAGGCGCTGGCCCGATCCGAGGGCGAGCCAGAGCCGTTCGGGGAACATCTCGGATAGGGTGGCGGCCGACTGCGCGAGCACCGCCGGGTGATGGCGGTACACGGGGGCCGTAATGATCCCAAATGGAAGACGGGTCGTGGCCAGCGCCGCGCCGAGCCACGACCAGGCATGGCCCGAATGCCCCTGCTTCAGGCTCCAGGGGCGGAAATGCTCGGAGGACATGGCACAGGCGAAACCCGCCGCCTCCGCCGCCCGGACGTAGCCCAGCAGCGCGGAGGGCGCGTGCTGCTCGTGCGAGACGTGATAGCCGATCCGTGTCACGGTGTTTGCCCCCTTTTTCCCTTGGATCTCGTTTACGCTGCGATCGTCGGCGCACGCCGGGTGTCGGTCTCCCGCATGGTCCGGTCGGCGTAGGTGCCCTGCACGGCGGAGCGTCCGCCATGCTCGTAGAGATCGAGCATCAGCGCGGAATGGACGAGCCCGAGATGGCTGAACGCCTGCGGGAAGTTGCCGAGAAATGCACCATCCTCCGCAGTCTGCTCCGCGATCAGTCCGACATCGTTCTGAAGCACCCGCAGGGCGGCGAAGCGGGTCCGGGCCTCGACCTCCCGGCCGAGCCACAGGAGAGCATCCACCAGCCAGAAGGCACAGAGTACGAAGGTGCCTTCCTTGCCGGGAAGACCGTCGTCGTTCTTGTAGCGATAGACGAGCTGGCCATGGCCCAGTCGCTCGATAACGACATCGACCGTGCGGGCGAAGACCGCTTCGTCGACGGGGAAGCCGACCATCGGGGCAATGAGCAGGGCTGCGTCGACATCCTCACCCCCGGCATATTGCGGGTAGTAGCCGTCCGCGTGCACCGCCTCGCCGTTCACGAAGGCGACGATGCGGTCCCGCTCGGTGCACCACGTCTCCCGTGGGCCGAACAGGCGGATCGCCCGATCGAGGGCCACCCAGTTCATGATCGCCGCGTGCAGGTAGCGCTGCTCCGGCTTTCTCGGCTCCCACAGCCCCGCATCGGGTTCGTGCCAGTGGGCGGCGGAGATGTCCGCCAGCCGCGCCCCGTGCCCGCGCAGGCCCTCGGATAGGGTGCCGCCGAGGCGCTCGTAGAGATAGAACAAATCGAGCACTTGGCCGTAGGCGTCGGCCTGATGCTGGTCGGCCGCGCCATTGCCGTGGTGGACCGGCCCCGATCCGCGCCAGCCCTCGAAGTGCTCGACCACGGTCTCTTCGAGGTCAGCCTCCCCGGAAATGCTGTAGAGCGGCTTGAGCCGTCCCTCCTCCCGATCGCACAACGCGCTGACGAATTCGAAGAACCCCTCGGCCTCGCGGGACATGCCGAACTTCTTGAGCACGTAGAAGGACAGGCAGGCGTCGCGGATCCAGCAGAAGCGGTAGTCCCAGTTGCGAATCCCGCCGACCTCCTCGGGCAGAGATGTCGTGGCTGCCGCCACGATCGCTCCGGTGGGCTCGTAGGTCAGGGTCTTGAGCACCAGGGCCGAGCGCATCAATTCGTCGGCCAGGGGGCCGACATAGGTGGAATCCTTCGTCCACAGGCTCCAGGTCCTGCGCACCTGCTCCATCAGCCCGTAGGCGTCCGGCGTCGTCGCGGGCGGCTCGCCGAGATAGAGGGCAAACGAGTGGCACTCGCCTCCCGACAGGGTGAATCGCGCGACCCCGACCTCGCCCTCGATCTCGAACCGGGCGTCGGTCGAGAGGCCAGGGCATCCCTCGGCGGTGATACGGCCTTCGCGCACCGTCAGCGGTGCGAAGGTCTCGGCAAAGCCGGCCAGGGGGCGGTAGGCCGCGACCATGGGCACCAATCCCGACAGACCCGTCACCAAACGCACCAGACGAGGACGATCTTCGCCACCCTCCGGACCGACCATGAAGTCGTAGAGATGGACGAAGCCGTCCGCCGTGGTGAAGGTCGTCTGCAAGATGTTGGTGCGGCTGAGGTATTGCCGCGCCGTCTCGTAGTCACCCTCGGGGCGGACGACGAAGTACCCACCCCGCCGGCGGTCGAGCAGCCGCGAGAAGGTTGGGTCGGCATCGAACCGCTCCAAGCAGGCCCAATCCAGGGATCCATCCCGGGCCACCAGGGCACAGCCTTCGCAATTGCCCAGCAGCGCGTAGGCTTCGATCGGTTGATAGGCGCGGTCTTCGGGCACAGGCATGACTGCTCCTCGGCGGCGCCATCGCTGCGCTCGCACGGTTCCGGACGGTGGAGGATCGTGGGGGGATCAAGCGTCGAGGTGAAACGCCGGTTCGAGCAGCCCCCGGACGCCGACATCGACCAGGAGGGTCCGGCCATGGTCGGGGTCGGCGGCCCGCGCCGCCTCGTCCAAGCCCTCGTAGCCGGTGGTCACCAGCAGCCGGTCGAGGGAGCGTCCGGCAAAGGTGGGACAGGTCGGCTGCCGCACGGGCACCGTGATCGTGCGGACGCGTTCCCCGGACGGACTGTAGGCGTCGAGACAACTCGCCCCGAAACGCGCCGTCCAGATCAGGCCGTCTGCATCGACCGCCGCTCCGTCGATGCCGCCGTCGCCGACGCTGTGGTCGTAGTGTGTTTCGGGCTCACCCCTCGGCAGGCCGGTGCCTGGATCCAGGGCGACGCGCCGGAGAATGCCCTCGGCGGTGTCGACGAAGTATCCCGTCGCCCCATCGGGCGAGAAGGCGATGCCGTTGGGCGTGGTCAACCCGCCATAGAGCCGCGTGTTGCGCCGTCCGGCGACGTGATAGATGCAGCCGCGCCCCGGCTCGGCGTTCCGCCCCATGGTCCCGATCCAGAGGGCGCCGCTTGGATGCACACGACCATCATTGGATCGGTTGCCAGGCTTGTCGGCTTCAAGGGGGCAGAGCAGGCTCAGATCCCCCGTCGCGATTGTCCGAACGTACAGGCCATCGTCGGCGGACAGGAGGTGGCGGCCCGCGTCGATGGCCGCAACGTCGCTCGCCATGACCGGCAGCGCATGGATCCGCGCCGACGTCGTTGCCGGATCCAGGGATCGTTCGAATAGCCGGGATTCAAGGATGTCGACCCACCACACGGTATCTGTCGCGGGATCGTAGCTCGGCCCTTCGCCGAGGTGGCACCGGGTACCGTCGAGAATGACCACGGATCGATCAGTCATTGATAAGCTCGCCATACACGGTCGAGCGATGACGCGTGTAGAATCTGCTAGTTCCCAATCCTCGATAACTTGTCGCAGCTAGCCTTGATCATGGCCCACGTATCAGACTTGTTTCTAATCCCCACTTCATTCAATGCATTTGTCTGCTGTGCCGACACGCGGACCGCTCCTGGGCGACACCAAGCGCGTGTGGCTTTCCCACTGCCATCGCTCGCCCGACTCACCAAAGCTCCTTATTGCGGGACGCGAGGAGCCCTACCTATTATGCAACGGGATACGCGCGATGGTGGTCCTAGCCGTGGCACACAGCATCTCCGCCCGGTCCATGGACAATGGGCGAATCACTGCCGGAGTAATAGCGAACTGTACGTCCGCTTTCGGGAGCCGCACGGCGGCGCGTGAACGACTGCGTCGGGTCGATAGGAGGCCGTCCGCTTTTCCGGCGGGTCTGCTCCGAACCAGCCATTCCGCTTACGGCCACCTTCGGTCATTCTAGTTCGCTCAGACCTCCAGCAAGCGGACCTTCTGAAGGTCTGAGAAGGATCAGATCCTACCGTTGCTTAGACCGCGAGCCTATGTCCGTTTCCAGGCAACGCACGCAGTAACTCGTACGACTTGGCTGGGCCGCTATAAGCCCGTCCGCTTGTCAGGCAGTCCTTCTCCGAAACGTTCGTCCCGCTATCGGCGTGTTTCTTCCGACAGCACTTTCGAGCCAGAATGAGGGTCTTCACAAACCAGGATCGACCAGCGAGCAACACATGCTCCATCGACAACGGCTTAAGGAGCATACTCGCTGAAGACGGCCACGCATCGAGCTTCGCCATCCATGATCTCGACCTTGGCGGCCTCGATCTCGGCGCTTCGGTGAACGCTCCGGTAAACGAGAACAATCGCCTCGGAAAGTTTTAGGTGACGCACCGTGCGGGCCAACCTTGGTCTGATTTGCGGGCGTCGATGTGGACAATTGCGGGCGAACTGTCCCCTTTGCATCACTCGACAACGGGCGGCCGAAGCCAATCGCCACAAGATTAAATGTACTTGATTTGTTCTCGATAACTTAGGGAGGACGCCGGTCCGGCGTCCTCCATGTCATTTCTCAGTTCAAGCGGTCGGCAGTTCAACGTCGATTCACGCCGGTAAGGTTGTAAATCGTCGACAACCGAGCCTCGAGGCAAACTGCGCAACTTTGCCCTGAGCGAAGCACAACTTATGCTACAATCAACAAGAGGATGAGGCAACCTCAGATCGTTTTTATCAAATTATGCCTCTCAAGGACGACTAACCTAGAAGCAAATTGGACCATCTTTTGCCTCAAGCCACAACAGCACAACACGGCATAATCAACTACACCCCGTTGTGCTTCCACACGTATCGCACTTCAGGCAGGTGCCGTTGCGGACCAGCGTGAAGTTCGCGCATTCCGGGCAGGCTTCGCCGACATAGCCCTTCATCTTCGCCTCGGCGCGGCGGTCGGCGACGGTGCGCTCGGCTTTCGCGAAGGGGAGGGTGTCGGCGATCGTCTCGGCTTGCCTGGCCACCGCGGGCTCGGCTTTCAGCGCCGAGGTGCCGTGGATCGCGTGGACCGTCCCGCCGGCCGGGGCCGATTGGCCGGTGCTGGCGGCGCCGATGCCGACCGTGCCGCCTGCCGGGCCGCCCTGGATCAGGGTGAGGCGGTCGGCCGAGCCGCGCAGCAGGCCGCGCGACACGACCGAGGAGGCTGGCGCGGGCTTGGGACCCTCGCGGGTGGTGTCGGCCGCCTCGCCGCCGCCGAGCACCGTGCCGCCGATCTCGGCGGGGCTGACATGGGCGAGGTCGGCGCGACCGAGATACGAGACCGCGAGTTCCCGGAACACGTAGTCGAGGAGCGAGGTCGCGTTCTTGATCGCGTCGTTGCCCTGCACGAAGCCGGCCGGCTCGAACCGCGTGAAGGTGAAGGCCTCGACATACTCCTCGAGCGGCACGCCGTACTGGAGGCCGAGCGAGATCGCGATGGCGAAGTTGTTCATCAGGCTCCGGAAGGTTGCGCCCTCCTTGTGCATGTCGATGAAGATCTCGCCGAGGCGGCCGTCGTCGTACTCGCCGGTGCGCAGGTAGACTTTGTGGCCGCCCACCACCGCCTTCTGGGTGTAGCCCTTGCGCCGCGCCGGCAGCTTCTCGCGGGACCGGATGTGCTCGACCCGCTCGATCACCCGCTCAACGATCTTTTCGGCGATCTGGGTGGCCTTGGCCGCCGCGGGCGCCTGGATCAGGGCCTCCAAGGCGTCGTCGGCCTCGTCATCCTCATCGGCGATCAAGGCGGCGTTGAGCGGCTGCGACAGCTTTGAGCCGTCGCGGTAGAGGGCGTTCGCCTTCAGCGCCAGGGTCCAGGACAGGCGGTAGGCCGCCTTGCAATCCTCGACGGTGGCGTCGTTGGGCATGTTGATCGTCTTGGAGATCGCCCCCGAGATGAACGGCTGGGCTGCCGCCATCATGCGGATGTGGCTCTCCACCGAGAGGTAGCGCTTGCCGATCCGCCCGCACGGGTTGGCACAATCGAACACCGGGTAATGCTCGGGCTTGAGGCCCGGTGCGCCCTCCAGCGTCATCGCCCCGCAGATATGGGTGTTGGCGACCTCAATGTCCTTCTTCGAGAAGCCGAGGAAGGGCAGCAGCTCGAAGGTCGGGTCCGAGAGCTTCTCGGCCGGGACCTTGAGGGTCTGGATCAGGAAATCGTCGCCGAGCGTCCAGCGGTTGAAGACGAACTTGATGTCGAAGGCCGACTTCAGCCCCTTCTCCACCGCGGCGATCTTGTCGTCGGTGAAGCCTTTGGCGCGCAGGGTGGTCGGGTTGATCGCCGGGGCCTGGCCCATCGAGCCGTGGCCGACAGCGTAGGCCTCGATCTCGGCGATCTCGGATTCCCGGTAGCCGAGCGCCCGCAGCGCGTCCGGCGCCGCCTGGTTGATGATCTTGAAGTAACCGCCGCCGGCGAGCTTCTTGAACTTCACCAGGGCGAAGTCGGGTTCGATGCCGGTGGTGTCGCAATCCATCACGAGGCCGATCGTGCCGGTGGGCGCGATCACGGTCGTCTGGGCGTTGCGGTAGCCGTGGGTCTCGCCGAGCTGGAGCGCCCGGTCCCAGGCCGCCCGGGCATGGGCGCCGAGATTGTCCTGCGGGATGTTGGCGTGGTCCAGCGGCACCGGGGCGATGCTCAGGAACTCGTAGCCCTCGGCCTCGCCATGGGCGGCGCGGCGGTGATTGCGGATCACCTTCAGCATCGCGTCGGCGTTGTCGTCATAGGCCGGGAACGGCCCGAGTTCGGCCGCCATCTCGGCCGAGGTCGCGTAGGCCACGCCGGTCATGATCGCGGTGAGCGCGCCGGCGAGCGCACGGCCCTCATGGGAGTCGTAAGGCAGGCCCATGGTCATCAGCAGGCCGCCGATATTGGCGTAGCCGAGGCCCAGCGTCCGGTAGCGGAAGGACAGCTCCGCGATCTCCTTGGACGGGAACTGCGCCATCATCACGGAGATCTCGAGCACCACCGTCCAGAGGCGGTTCAGGTGCTCGAACGCCTCGACGTCGAAGCGCTTGGTCTGCCGGTCGTACATCGTCAGCAGGTTGGCCGAGGCCAGGTTGCAGGCGGTGTCGTCCAGGAACATGTACTCGGAGCACGGGTTCGAGGCCCGGATCCGGCCGCCCGACGGGCAGGTGTGCCAGTCGTTCATCGTGGTGTTGAAGTGCAGGCCCGGGTCGGCCGAGGCCCAGGCGGCCTCGCCGATCTTCTCCCACAGGTCGCGCGCCTTCAGGGTCTTAGCGGTCTTGCCGGTGGTGCGCTGGGTGAGGTGCCAGTCGGCGTCGGCATCGACCGCGCGTAGGAAGTCGTCGGTGAGCGAGACCGAGTTGTTCGAGTTCTGGCCGGCGACCGTGAGATAGGCCTCGGAGTCCCAGTCGGTGTCGTAGACGGGGAAATCGATCTTGGTGAAGCCCTGGCGAGCGAACTGGACGACGCGCTTGATGTAGGCGTCCGGCACGGAGGCCTTGCGGGCAGCCTTGATCTCGCGCTTCAGCGCCGGGTTGCGCTCAGCATCGAAGCAGGCATCGCCCTCGGCCTCGCACTGGGTGCAGGCCTTCATGACCAGGCCGAGATGCTTGGACACGACCTTGGAGCCGGTCACCAGGGCGGCGACCTTCTGCTCCTCCTTCACCTTCCAGTCGATGAACGCCTCGATATCTGGGTGATCGATATCGACGATCACCATCTTGGCGGCGCGGCGGGTGGTGCCGCCGGACTTGATCGCGCCGGCCGCCCGGTCGCCGATCTTCAGGAAGCTCATCAGGCCCGACGACTTGCCGCCGCCGCCGAGCTTCTCGTTCTCGCCGCGCAGCGCGGAGAAGTTGGAGCCGGTGCCGGAGCCGTACTTGAACAGGCGCGCCTCGCGGACCCACAGGTCCATGATGCCGCCCTCGTTGACGAGGTCGTCCTGCACGCCCTGGATGAAGCAGGCATGCGGTTGCGGGTGCTCGTAGCTGGAAGCCGAGCGAGTCAGCTCACCGGTGCGGTAATCGCAGTAGAAATGGCCCTGGCTCGGGCCGTCGATCCCGTAGGCCCAGTGCAGGCCGGTGTTGAACCACTGCGGCGAGTTCGGCGCCACCATCTGCTTGGCGAGCATGTAGCGCAGCTCGTCGAAGAACGCCGACGCGTCCTCCTCGGAGGAGAAGTAGCGGCCCTTCCAGCCCCAGTACGTCCAGCAGCCAGCGAGCCGATCGAACACCTGCGTGGCGGAAGACTCGGAGCCGATGCGCTCCTCCTCAGGCAGGTCGGCCAGAGCGGCCTCGTCAGCCACCGAGCGCCACAGGAAGGAGGGGACGTCGTTCTCCTCGACCTTCTTCAGGCGAGCGGGAACACCGGCCTTGCGAAAGTACTTCTGGGCCAGCACGTCGCTGGCGACCTGGCTCCAGCTCTCCGGCACGTCGATGCCGTCCAGGCGGAACACCACGGAGCCGTCGGGATTGCGGATCTCGCTCAGGGCCTTGCGGAACGGAATGCCCGTGTAGGGCGACTGTCCGGCCGTGGTGTAGCGACGCTCGAACCGCATGAAACACACCTCTCCCGTCGGGACACGAATGTCCCGGCCCCGCTGGACGCGGAGTCGATACCCATTAAGGGGGTCGCGTTCGCCCGCGCCCGGAAAGCGGGCACGCGGCGATGTCGCGAAGATGATTCAGGGACGGTCGAACCTGCCGAAACGCACCACAGGGGCGGCGCGACCGATGCAGGGACATTACCGCCGCCATCGCTCTCACGTCAACAAGTAGTGTGCGCCCCGCCGGTTCCCCGCTAGATGTTGTGCCGGCTCGCATAAATCTGTGGATATCCGGGTCGCACCCGATAAGTGCCCTTCCGGCATTCGGGATTCGCCTCGGAAAAATTTTCGATCCACACCCCTAAGTAGAGGCACTTCCCGGGGCTCGCGAATACGCCGCAGCCGCCCGGCGCCGGCGTTGCCGCACAGCGACAGTTGGGCCGAAGCGCTGGACTCGCGGGCGCGCGCTCACCATAACGGCGCCACGATGCGCCCGTGCGGCGCGGCTTAAAACCGGGACCGGCGATGGCGCTGAAGGACACTTTGCTGCGCGTCTTCACGTGGTGGAACGGCCAGACCGTCTCGCTGGCGCTCCAGACCGCGCGCTCCGGCATCTTCGTCGGCGAGGACGATTTCGGAAACAAGTATTACAAGGCGGAAGGCGCGCTGATCGACCGCTCGGTCGGCTCGGAGCGGCGCTGGGTGGTCTATAACGGCTACGCCGACGCCTCGAAGGTGCCTCCGGGCTGGCGCGGATGGCTGTGCCACAACGTCGACCTCGCCCCGAGCGAGGAGGATTACACGCCACGCCCCTGGCAGAAGCCCCATATCGAGAACCAGACCGGCACGCCGAATGCCTACCGGCCGCAGGGCTCGCAGCTCTCGTGGGGCTCCCGCCCGGCGGCGACCGGCGACTACGTGTCCTGGACACCCGGCGAATAGGCTTGCGGCTCCGGCGCCCTTTTGCCGCCACCGTTCCGGTGTTCACGTCGGAGCCATCCGATCCGACCGCCGCACCCGTGACGGCGCGACCGGCCTTCCTCTAGAGCCCCGCCCCGGATCCGGGACGCGGCTCTGGGGTCCTTGTTTCGCATCGTCGTCGTCCGAAGGCCGGCCGCCACCGTTCGGGACGATGCTTTAGGGGTCCGAGCCTTGAGCCGCAGCAAAGCCCTCGCACGCCCCGTCCTAACCGGTGCCCTGGCGCTCGCCCTCTGCGCCGGGCCGGCTGCGGCCGACAAGATCAAGAACCCGACCGCGGTGTTCTCCGGCCTCGACAAGATCACCGGCCGCATTGTGTCCTTCGAGGTCGCGGTGGACGAGACCGTGCAGTTCGGCTCGCTGCAGATGACCCCGCGGGTCTGCTACACGCGCCCGCCCACCGAGAGCGCCAAGACCACGGCCTTCCTTGAGGTCGACGAGGTCACGCTCGACAACAAGTATCGCCGCATCTTCACCGGGTGGATGTTCGCGTCGAGCCCGGGTCTGCACGCGATCGAGCACCCGATCTACGATGTCTGGCTGGTCGACTGCAAAGGCGGCAGCGACGTGATCGCCGAGGCGAAGGAACAGGAGGACGTGCCTGCGGTCGCCGCCAAGCCCGAGAAGGCGAAGCGCCCCGGCCGGGATGCGACCAAGACCGCTCAGCAGCTTAACGCCGCCGGTCAGGTCGATGTCGAGGCGCCGCGCGGCGTGCCGGTGCAGCCTCGCCAGAAGCCCTCGCGCAAATTCTTCCCGTCGAATGAGGGCCCGGCGCCGGCCCCGCCGCCTCCGCCACAGCCGCAGAACCTGTTCGACGCGCTGTTCCGTTAGGATTCGGCGGCGCCTAACGCCGCCAGCACCTGCACGCCCGGCACGGAGCCGTCGCAGGGCCAGACGTTCCAATCCGCGACCTGATCGAGGGCGTTGGCGAGCCGCCGCTTGTAGATGTGCCGCGGCAATTCCTCGGCGCCGAACTGCGTGAGGTGGTCGGTGACGAACTGGGTGTCGGCGAGCCGGTAGCCGCCAGCGCGCAGCCGCGCCATCAAGTGGACCAAGGCGACCTTCGAGGCGTCGCGCACCTCGTGGAACATGCTCTCGCCGAAGAACGCCGCCCCCAGCGAGACGCCGTAGAGACCGCCGACGAGGCGCCGCTCCTCCCCCGCATAAACTTCGACGGTGTGGACGTGGCCGATGTCGAACAGGGCGCCGTAGAGTTCGCGGATGCGGCCGTTAATCCAGGTCTTCTCGCTGTCCCGGCGCGGGGCGGCGCAGCCGCTGATCACCCCATCGAAATCGGTGTCGCACCGGACCTCGAACTGGTCGGACCGCACCGTCCGGGCGAGACGGCGGGACACCCGGAACCCGTCCAGCGGCAGGACGCCGCGCGCCCGCGGCTCGACCCAGTACAGGGTCGGATCGCTTGCATCCTCCGCCATCGGGAAGATGCCTGCCGCGTAGGCCTTCAGCAGGATCTCGGGGGTGATGTCCACGCGGGTCGGATCGTGCATGGGGCGAGTGTCGCGCGGGGCCGGTCCAAATGCCAGAGCCGGCACCGGCCGCCATCGCCGCAAGGGCGGTGGCTGATCCCGAACGGGATCAGACCTTCATGCCGCCCTCATCCAAGAAATGCTCGAGCCAATGGATGTCGTAGAGGCCGTTCTGGACGTCCGGGTTGCGGACGAGAGTGCGGAACAGCGGCAGGGTGGTGTCGATGCCATCGATCACGAACTCGTCCAAGGCCCGGCGCAGGCGCATCAGGCACTCGTTGCGCGTGCGGCCGTGGACGATCAGCTTGCCGATCAACGAGTCGTAATGCGGCGGGATCCGGTAGCCCTGGAAGGCCGCCGAATCGACCCGGACCCCGAGGCCGCCGGGGGTGTGGTAATGGGTGATCTGTCCGGGGGAGGGCCGGAAGGTCTCCGGGTGTTCGGCGTTGATCCGGCACTCGATGGCGTGCCCCTCGACCTTGATGTCGGATTGCGAGACCGAGAGCGGGCCGCCCGAGGCGACCTGGATCTGCTCGATCACGAGGTCGATCCCGGTGATCATCTCGGTGACCGGATGCTCGACCTGGATGCGGGTGTTCATCTCGATGAAATAGAACTTCCCGTCCTCGTACAGGAACTCGACGGTGCCGGCGCCGAGATAGCCCAGCTCCTTCATGGCGTTGGCGCAGATGCCGCCGATCTCAGCGCGCATCGACTCGTTGAGTGCGGGAGAGCCGCCTTCCTCCCAGACCTTCTGGTGGCGGCGCTGGAGCGAGCAATCGCGCTCGGCCAGATGCACCGCGTTGCCGCGGCCGTCGCCGAGCACCTGCACCTCGATATGGCGGGGCTTCTCCAGGTACTTCTCCAGATAGACCGCGTCGTCGCCGAAGGCGGCCTTGGCCTCGGAGCGGGCCATGCCGATCGCCTGCTCCAGCTCGGCCTCGGTGCGGGCGACCTTCATGCCGCGCCCGCCGCCGCCGGCCGCCGCCTTCACCAAGACGGGGTAGCCGATCCCGGCCGCGACCCGCTTGGCCTCGTCGGCATCCTCGACGCCGCCCTCGGAGCCCGGCACGCACGGGATGCCGAGCTTCACCGCCGTGCGCTTGGCCTCGATCTTGTCGCCCATGGTGCGGATGTGCTGCGCCTTGGGGCCGATGAAGCCGATCTGGTGATGCGCCAGCACTTCGGCGAAGCGGGCATTCTCCGACAGGAAGCCGTAGCCCGGATGCACCGCATCCGCCCCGGTGATCTCGCAGGCCGCGATGATCGACGGGATGTTGAGGTAGCTGTCCCGGGCGGCGGGCGGCCCGATGCACACGCTCTCGTCGGCGAGCCGGACATGCATGGCATCGGCGTCGGCGGTGGAATGGACCGCCACGGTGGCGATCCCGAGTTCCTTCGCCGCCCGCAGGATGCGCAGGGCGATCTCGCCGCGGTTCGCGATCAGGATCTTGTCGAACATCGAACCCTTAGAGCGTCGTGGCGTCCGGAATGGACCGCGCAGGACGATCTATCCTCTTGTTGCGCGGCGTTTTCCAGGGCCGAAGCGAAAGCCGGTCCGGCGGAAGACGCCCAAATCCCCCGAGGCCGAGGCGATCACCGCCTCGTCGCGGGACGCGGACCGAAGTGCGGAGCGGACGCACCGCCCGGCACTTCGCGAAAAGCCTTGTCGGCGCATCGTCGTCCGGAAGCCGGCCGAAGCCGTCCAGGACAATGCGTCAGGCGATGACGAGCAGCGCCTCGCCGAACTCGACCGGCTGGCCGTCCTCGACGAAGATCGCCGTGACCGTGCCGGCCCGGGGGGCCACGATCTCGTTGAAGGTCTTCATCGCCTCGATGAGGAGCAGCTTGTCGCCGGCCTCGACCTTCGAGCCGACGTCGATGAACGCCTTGGCCTCGGGGGAGGGGCGCAGATAGGCGGTCCCGACCATCGGGGACGGCACCGAGCCGGGATGCGTGCGGGCGGGCTCGGCCGGGGCGAGGGCGCCGGTCGGCGCTGCGGCAGGCGGCGCCACGGCGGCGATAGGCGCGGGGGCCGCGACTTGGACGTTCACCGGCTCGAGCCGGCGCACGACGCGGATGCGCAGGTCGCCCTTCTCGACCTCGATCTCGGACAGGCCGGTCTCGGTGACGAGGTTGGCGAGTTCGCGCACGAGCTCGGAGTCGATGGGATCGTTCTTGGGCATCCGGCCTTCTTCGTATCGCGCCGCGGCGGTCGGTTCATCCGGCATGCGCGCTGGCACTCGATCACAGCCTCATGGCTGGCGGCTCTTAGCGCATCGTTCCGGGGATCGGAACCGGCTCGATGCGCTAGAACTTTGGATTTGCATCGTCTTTTTCCGAAAGGCGGCAACCACCTTTCGGGACGATGCTCTAGACGAAGGCGGCCCGGCGCGACAAGGCCGCGCCCTCCGCCATCCGCCGGTGGTTGGTCCAGCCCGACGCCTCAGCAGGAGGCGTGGCCGCATTGGCGCACATCCACGATGGTCTTGCGGATCGGATCGACGCCGACGGCGCCGGGAATCACCTCGTCGCCGATGATGAAGGCCGGCGTGCCTGAGAGGCCGAGCCGATCGCCGAGGCCGCGATTCTCGCTGAGCGCGGCCTTCACCTCGGGGGAGGCCATGTCCTTCTGCAGCTTGGTCGTGTCGGCACCGAGATCCTTGGCGACCTGGATGGCGCGGGCGCCATTCACCCGGCCCTTGGTCTCAAGCAGCTTCTGGTGGAACTCAAACAGCTTGTCGCCCTTGAGCTGCTGGCGCACGGCGACCGCGACTTGGCTCGCCTCAAGCGATTCCGGGCCGAGCACCGGGAAGTCCTTGATCACCACCCGGAGCTTCGGGTCGGTCTTGATCAGGGTCTGCACGTCGACCAGCGCCTTGCGACAATAGCCGCAATTGTAGTCGAAGAACTCGACCAGCGTGACGTCGCCCGTCGGGTTGCCAGCGACCACGTCGTGCGGGCCATTGATCAGGGCCTCACGGGCCTCCTTGAGGGCGGCCGTCTGGGCGAGGCGCTGCGTCTCCGCCTGCTGCTTCTCAGCCTCGGCCAGCGCCTCCTGCAGCACTTCCGGGTGCTTGACCAGGTAGTCCTTGATGATCGCCTCGATGCCGGCGCGCTGCGCGTCGGTGAAGGGCGCCGCCGGTTGCGCGGCGTCCTGGGCCAGGGCGGGGCCGGCAAGGGTGAGCGCCAGGGCCAGCGCGGGCAGGGAGCGGTTGAAGAACATGGATCCTCGCTTGCGCGGCGGGCCGGCCCGCGCATGGCGCGAGCGGTAGGGGCTGGGTTAGGCGTTTTCGCGGCGCCGGGTCAAATCACGTGCCCGGCAAGCGAATCCCAGCCGCCGAGCGGAACCAATCCCGATATGCCCAAGCTGTTCCAGGCCTTCTGGCTGCGTCCGCACCTGCTTTGCTCGATCGTGGTGGCGATCATCGCCGCCTTGCTGGTGCCCAGCCTCGATCCGGGGATGCGGCTCCTGACCGGCTGGTGCGCCGGCGTGATCGTTCATGCAGGCCTGGTGATCCGCCGGGCCACAGGGCAGACCCGGGATTCGATGCGCCGCGAGGCCGCACGGCTCGACGACAGCGCCGGGGTTATTACGGTCTTCGCCCTGTTGGCCGCTGCAGCGAGCCTCGGCTCGGTCGCGGTGCTTGTGGTCGGCGGCCGCATCGCCGGCTCTGGCGAGCGCTACGCCCTGGCGCTCGCGGGCATGAGCCTGCTCTGCACATGGGTGTTCGTGCAGATGATCTTCACCGTGCACTACGCGCACGTCTATTACGGTACCGAGGACGAGGCCGGCGGCGAGCGCGGCGGCCTCGATTTCCACGGCGATCCGGAGCCGGATTTCTGGGATTTTCTGTATTTCACCGTGACCATCGGAGCGGCGGCGGCCACCTCCGACACCAACCTCACCAGCAAGCGCATGCGGCGGATCGCGACCGTGCAGACGGTGGGCGCCTACCTGTTCAACACCGGCATCCTGGCGCTGGTGGTCAACATGGCAGCGGGCCTAGCGCCGCACTGACGCCGGTTGAGGCCGGAGCCGCCAGGGTCTAACCCCATGCCCTCCGGCCGACTCGCCCTCGCGCACCCGTCAGGACAACATGATCCCGATCTCCCGGCGAGCCGCCGCCGTCCAGCCGTTCCTCGCCATGGACGTCATGGCCGCCGCCGCCGCCAAGGCCCGGCGCGGCGACGACGTGGTGCGCATGGAGGTCGGCCAGCCCTCGGCACCGGCCCCACGGGCGGTGATCGCGGCGACGCAGGCGGCCCTCGCCACCGGACGGGTCCCCTATACCGAGGCGCTCGGCCTGCCGGCCCTGCGCGAGCGCATCGCCCGGGACTATGCCGAGCGCCACGGCGTCGCCGTGAGCCCGGAGCGGGTGGTCATCACCACCGGCTCCTCGGCGGGTTTCGTGCTGGCCTTCATGAGCCTGTTCGATGCCGGCGCCCGGGTGGCGGTGCCGCAGCCCGGCTACCCGGCCTATCGCAGCATCCTGGCCGCCCTCGACCTCGTTCCGGCCCCGATGGTGCTACGCGCAGAGGACCGCTTCGCCCCGACCGCCGCCCTGCTGCGCGAGACCCATGATCGAGATCCGGTGGCAGGCGCCCTGGTGATGAGCCCGGCCAACCCTTCCGGCACGGTGATCACGGAGGGCGCGTTGCGCGAGCTCTGCGCGGCCGCCGGCGCGCTGGGCCTGCCGCTGATCTCGGACGAGATCTATCACGGCCTCAGCTACGGCCTGCCGACCGTCACCGCCCTGCGGTTCGACCCCGACGCCGTGGTGATCAACTCGTTCTCGAAATACCACTGCATGACCGGCTGGCGCGTCGGCTGGATGGTCGTGCCCGAGGCCCTGGTCCGCCCGATCGAGCGGCTGGCGCAGAATCTCTACATCTCGGCGCCGTACCTCTCGCAGGTCGGCGCGCTGGCGGCGCTCGACGCCACGGACGAGCTCGACGCGGTGCGCGATGGCTACGCCCGCAACCGGGCGATCCTGCTCGACGCGCTGCCGGGCCTCGGCCTCGGGCGCGTGCACCCGGCCGACGGCGCCTTCTACCTCTACGCGGACGTGGCGAACCTGACCAACGACGCCACGAGCTTCTGCCGGCGCATGCTCGACGAGGCCAACGTCGCCGCCACCCCGGGGCTCGATTTCGACCCGGATCTCGGCCACCACCACGTCCGGTTCTCGTTCGCGGGCTCCGAGGCCGAGTGCCACGAGGCGGTGGCGCGGTTGCGGAGCTGGCTGCGCTGAATTCTTAAGCGGCTTCTACCGGCACCAGGGCGCGGACCGCCTCGGCAAGGTCCGAAAAATGCTCGATCACCCGGTCGGGCCCGAGTTCTGTCACCGGGACGTCGGTGTAGCCGAAGGTTACCGCCACCACCGGAATGCCGGCGGCCTTGGCGGTGTCGATATCGGTGCGGGAATCGCCGACCATGACGGCCCGGGCCGGGTCGCCCCCGGCGCGCGCGATCGTGCCGGTGAGGTGGCTCGGATTGGGCTTGTAGACCGGGAAGGTGTCGCGCCCGCAGATCGCCGCGAAGCGGTGGCCGATTCCGAGCAGGCGCAGCAGCTCCACCGATTGGCCCTCGAACTTGTTGGTGCAGACCGCCAGCCGGAAGCCGGCCGCCTCCAGCGTATCGAGGGCCTCCACCACGCCGGGATAGAGGTGGGAGGTGTCGGCGAGGTGCTCGCCGTAATGGGCGATGAAGGCCTCGAACAGCCGCTCGTGATCCTCCGGCGAGAGCGCGCGGCCCTCCGCCTCGAAGCCGCGCCGGATAAGCGCCTTGGCACCGGCCCCGATCAGGCCGCGGGCCTGGGACAGGGGCAGCTCGGCCAAGCCTTCCCGCTTCATCAGCACGTTGAGCGTGCCGATCAGGTCGCCCGCGGTTTCGGCCAGCGTCCCGTCCAGGTCGAACACGGCGATCGGCGGGCGGGTCGTCGGTTCGGCGGGCATCCGGTCGGGCTCCTGTTGGGGTCCGGCCTCGCTAAAGGCGCCCGGCGCCGCGGGCAAGGCGGCGCGGCGCCCCACACTCGCCCGAAAGCCCAGCGAAAGGCGAAGGGCGTCAGCTCCCGGATCCCGAGATGAAACCGTCCCTGCCTCTCCTCGCCCTCTGCCTTGGGCTCGCCGGCGCGCCGGCCGCCGCGACCTCGTTCGAGTTCGTGCCCGCGCCGCAGACCGACCTGAACCGCATGTACCGGGTCGACAAGGTCACGGGCGAGGTGACGTCGTGCCAGTACGGGCTGCAGGAATCGGCCGGCGGCATCGGCCAGACCGTGTGCTTCGGCCCGGGGGAGGGTGCAGGGGCCCAGGCCCCGTCGGAATACGGCCTGGTGGCGAGCCGCCACACCCGGGAGGCCGGCGTGTTCCGGGTCAATTACCGCACCGGCGAGATGAGCATCTGCTTCGTGCTGGTGAAGAAGGAGCAGGTGGTCTGCACCCAGCAGGCCAAGCCTGGCGCCGAGGCGAGTTCCGACGCGCCGCTCACTGGGCCGGCTCCCGGCCGGGCCGGGGCCAGCGCCACGCCCGCACAGGGCGGCCGCTTTTGACGCGGGCCGCCCCGCGGAGGCGTTCCGGTCCGCCCTGCGGCGTGCTACGGGCCGCGCGACTCTCTCAGGAAGACCGGCTGCCCCGCATGCGCGCCCTCACGATTCATCCCGTCGACCGGACGGCCCGGCCTTGAGCGGGCCGGACCTGCGCCGGGCCGCCGCCGCGCGCGCCCTCGAGCTGATCGAGCCCGGCATGCGGCTCGGCCTCGGCACCGGCTCGACCGCAGCGGCGTTCGTGGCCTTGCTCGGCGAACGGGTTCGGGCCGGGCTCGACATCGTCGGCGTACCGACCTCGGAAGCGACCCGGTTGCAGGCCGAGGGCCTCGGCATCCGCCTCGCGACGCTCGACGAGTTGCCCGAGCTCGACCTGACCATCGACGGCGCCGACGAGGTCGACGACCAGCTGCGCCTGATCAAGGGCGGCGGGGCTGCGCTCCTGCGGGAAAAGATTGTCGCCTGCGCCAGCCGCCGCATGGTGGTGATCGCCGACGCGGCCAAGCACGTCGCCCGGCTCGGCGCCTTCCCGCTGCCGATCGAGGTGAACCTGTTCGGCCTCACCGCCACGCACCGGGCGGTCGAAGCGGCCGTCGCCCGGGTGGGCTGCACCGGCCCGGTCCGGCTGCGGCGCGATCCCGCCGGCAAGCCGATCCTCACCGATGGCGGACATCACATCCTCGACGCCCATCTCGGCGCCATCCCCGATCCTGACGCCCTTGGCGCCGCCCTCTGGGCGGTGCCGGGCGTGGTCGAGCACGGCCTGTTCCTCGGCATCGCCGATGCCGCGATCCTGGCGGCGGACCGGGACGGGCAGGCCGAGGTCACCGTTCTCGGCAGCTTGGTCTGAAGCGCCATACTCCTCGCAGGAACGTTCAGCATGTCCCGACGCCTCACCGCCGCGCTCGGCCTCGCCCTCGCCGCAGTCACGATCCTTCCGCCGGCTGCCTTGGCCCAAGCGAACAAGTCGGCGCCCGCGAAGCCCGCTGCGCAGCCGAACACACCCGCCGCCGCGACGCCGACCTACACAGCGAGCCACCTGGCGCTGGCCCGGGAAGTGATGCTCAGCTCCGGCATCGCCCGCTCGTTCGATTCGGTCCTGCCGGCCTTCGCCGACCAGATCCGCAAGCAGACCGTGACCCGGCCCGAGCTGACCAAGGATCTCGACGAGGTCCTGACCTCTCTTCAGCCGGAGATGGAGCTGCAGAAGCAGCGCATGATCGACATCGCCGCCCGCACCTACGCGGCGAAGTTTCCGGAGCCCGAGCTGAAGGAAATCGCGACCTTCTTCCGCTCACCGGCCGGCAAGCACTACGTCGAGGCCCAGCCGCAGCTCCTCGACGAGATGGTGCAGGAGATGCAGGACTGGACGCAGGAAGTGTCCGAATACGTCATGGTCCGGGTGCGGGCCGAGATGGGCAAGCGCGGGCACCAGCTGCAGTGAGGGGCTGGGCCGTCGTGAGATCGGCTTCAGCTCAGGCTGTCCCATTCACGCCCTCATCCTGAGGCGACGGAGCGAAGCGGAGGCCTCGAAGGAGCCCTCCAGGGATCACGCGGCCGGCTGGAGAGCTCCCTCGAGGCTCGCTGCACTCGCACCTCAGGATGAGGGGAATGGTTTGGATATCCGTTGTCCCTGAACCTCATGCGAGCGCGATCAAACGGCCCAGCAGCCTCTGAAAAGCGCGCCAACCGTCTCTACGCGGCGGGCGCGGTCCTGCTCGCAATCCTGCCGCTGGCGATGGTGCTCGCCAACCGGTCGAGCCCGGCCGTCATCGGCCTCGCAGCGCTCGCCTTCCTGGTCGGACGCTTCTTCGAGGATCGCCGCACCCTCGCGCCACGCCTCCTCGCCCCCCTCGGTACGCCGCTCGGCCTCGCGGCGCTCGGCTTCCTGGCCTGGTGCCTCGTCTCCTTCGCTTGGACGCCGTTCCCCGGCGCGGCGCTGCGGTTACTCGGCGAGTTCCTGCCGACCCTGATCGCCGCCTACCTGCTGACCTGCCTCGCCCCGGGCCGGATCCCGGCCTTCGCACCCCGCCTCGCCGCCGGGGCGATCGTGCTGGCGGGCCTGATCATCGCCATCGACCTCGCCTCCGATCTGGCACTGGAACGGGCGCTCGGGCGCCGGATCGCGGCCTTCGTCCACAACCGGCCGGCCCTGACCCTCGATCTCGTGGCCGGCCCGGTGGCCCTCGTGCTCTGGCGGGCTCGCGCCCGGGGCCTTGCTTTCGCTACCCTAGCCTTCGGCGCCCTGGGCGTCCTGCGCTCGATCAGCGGCGCCGCCCAGCTCGGTTTGCTGGCAGGGGCCGGGCTGTTCGCCCTGACGCGGCTTCTGCCGATGCGGGTTGGGATCGGGCTGGCGGGAATCGGCCTCGGCCTCGCCGTGGCCCTCGCCCCGGTGGAGGGCGACCTCCTCGCCAAGCTCATGCCGGAGGCGGCGCATGAGCGTCTGGTGCAATCCTCCTCCCGGGCGCGGGTCGCCATCGCCCGCAGCTTCGGCGCCGCGGTGGCGGCCGATCCGTGGCGTGGGGCCGGGTTCGGCACCAGCGCGCGCTTCGCCGAGACCCCGGTGGCCGGCACGGTCGCGCCGGAGATGCGGGTCCTCCTCCGGGTCGGCCACCCGCATAACAGCTTCCTGCAGGCCTGGGCCGAGTTGGGCTTGCCCGGCGCGCTGCTCGGCGCCCTGGTCTTGATGCTGATGCTCGGCCGCGTTGCCGCCCTGAAGCAGCCCGACCGCGCAGCGGCCCTCGGCCTGATCGCCTGCGCGGCGGCGATCGCGTTCGTTGAGCACAATGGCTGGGCGGCGTGGTGGACGGCCGGGCTCGGCGCTGCCATCACCTGGATGCGTGAGGCGGCGACGCCCCACGCCGCGACGATCCCTAAGATGGACGGCCCCGCATGAGCAGCGCCTACGACGTCGACCTCTTCGTCATCGGAGGCGGTTCAGGGGGCGTCCGCGCCGCCCGCATCGCATCGGGCTACGGCGCCAAGGTCATGCTGGCCGAGGAGTACCGGGTCGGCGGCACCTGCGTGATCCGCGGCTGCGTGCCGAAGAAGCTGATGGTCTATGCCGGCCGCTTCGCCGACGAGTTCGAGGACGCCGCAGGCTTCGGCTGGACGGTGGAGAACGCGCGCTTCGACTGGAGCGTGCTGAAGCAGCGTCGCGACGCCGAGGTCACCCGCCTCGAAGGCATCTACGACACCAACCTGATCCGCGCCGGCGTCGAGATCGTGCCCGAGCGCGCGGTGATCGAGGATCCGCACACGATCCGCCTGCTCGGCTCGAACCGGACCGTGCGGGCCGAGCGGATCCTGATCGCGGTGGGCGCGCACCCGGTGAAGGAGCCCGCGGTGCCGGGAATCGAGCTGGCGATCACCTCCAACCAGGTGTTCGAGCTGGAGACCCTGCCCGAGCGCATCCTGGTGATCGGCGGCGGCTACATCGCGGTGGAGTTCGCGGGCGTCTTCGCAGCTTTGGGCAGCCGCACGACCCTGCTCCACCGGGGCGACCGGCTGCTGCGCGGCTTCGACGACGAGGTCCGCGACGCCCTCGCCGAGGCCTACGGCCGGCGCATGGACCTGCGGCTCGGCCGCACCCTGGCCCGGATCGACCGGCGCGACGGCGGCCTCTGCGCCCGCCTCGACGACGGCGCGGAGATTTTTTGCGACCAGGTGCTGGTGGCCACCGGCCGGCGCCCGAACGTCGCCGGGCTCGGCCTCCACAAGGTCGGGATCGAGACCGATTCCATCGGGGCGATCCCGGTGGATGCCTATTCGCAGACCCCGGTCCCCTCGATCTACGCGGTCGGCGACGTCACCAACCGGGCCAACCTGACGCCGGTGGCGATCCGCGAGGGCCACGCCTTCGCCGACACGGTCTATGGCGGCAAGCCGTCCTGCGTCGATCACCGCCTGATCCCCACCGCGGTGTTCTCGACCCCCGAGATCGGCATCGTCGGCCATACCGAGGCCGCCGCCCGGGAAATCTACGGCAAGATCGACGTCTACAAGTCTCGGTTCCGGCCGATGAAGGCGACGCTCTCGGGTCGCGAGGAGCGGATCCTCATGAAGGTGCTGGTCGATTGCGCCACCGATCGCGTGGTCGGCGTCCATATCTTCGGCCACGATGCCGGTGAGGTGATCCAGGCGGTGGGCATCGCCGTCACCATGGGCGCGACCAAGGCGGATTTCGACCGCACCATCGCGGTCCATCCGACAGCCGCCGAGGAGCTCGTGACCATGCGGGTGCCGGAGGTGACCAAGCATCCCGTAGGCGTCGGTTAAGTTCGCCGCGTCGCGGGGTCTCGACGCGGTGCGCGGCCGAGCCATATCAGGGTCATGGGCAAGCAGGGCGCAGGCAAGAACAATCGCGAGGACGACGCGCACGCGCGTCGCCAAGCGATCATCGACGGCCTGCTGGCCGACGCCCTGCGGCCGGCCTTCACCTACCGGGTGCCGAGCCACGATGCGCTGCCCGCCGACATCCGCCGGGCGATCGACCGGCTGCTCGCGAAAGCCGAGACCCAGCGCAGCCGCTGCCTGACCTACGACGATCTCGAAGAAGCCCTCCCGCCCCGCGACGTCTCCGCGGAGGATCTGGAAGCGATCTTTTGGATTCTGGCCGAACACGGGATCGAGGTTGAGGACGGCGAAGCTTGAGCACGCGGCGGCGGAGGGAAGCCTGGGTGTATCCGTGAACGATGCTGTTCAGCTTTCGGCGCTGACTCACACCGCAGGCTAAACCAGCCCGTCATTCCGGGGCGCCGCAGGCGAGCCCGGACTCCAGAGCCGCCAGCGGCGCAAGACCTTGCGCCGCCTGAGTTTCTGGATCCCGGGCTCCGCTGCGCGGCCCCGGGATGACGAAGCATGGCTTTCAGGCTTCGGAGAGAACCCAGACGCGTAAAGGTGAGAATGTCTTGCTCGGATCGGTCGGCGTCTAGACCACCCGCCGCGAAGACATCGCCCGGACATGAACCAAGCAACTCTGCTTCAGGCTCCTGCCAGCCCTCAGGAATCCGCCACTCGCATGCTTCCGGGAACCTCTCTATAAGCCGCGCTTCGCGCGTCATGCGCGATCGCACGAAGGATGTGCGCGGAGAGAGGTCATGGCCGAGCGTTGGACACCGAAGAACTGGCGGAACCTGCCGATCCAGCAGGTCCCCGCCTATCCGGATTCGGCGGCGCTGCAGGCGGTCGAGACCCAGATTGCGAGCTTTCCGCCGCTGGTTTTTGCAGGTGAGGCCCGCAAGCTGAAGGCGGCGCTCGGACGCGTCGCGGCGGGCGAAGCCTTCCTGCTCCAAGGCGGCGATTGCGCCGAGAGCTTCGACGAGCATTCGGCCGACAACATCCGCGATTTCTTCCGGGTGTTCCTGCAGATGGCGATGGTGCTCACCTTCGCGGGCGGCTCGCCCGTGGTGAAGGTCGGGCGCATCGCCGGGCAGTTCGCCAAGCCGCGCTCCTCGCCCACCGAGACCCTCGACGGCGTGAGCCTGCCGAGCTACCGCGGCGACATCGTCAACGGCATCGGCTTCACCGAGGAGGCCCGCACGCCGGACCCGCGCCGGCAGCTCGAGGCCTACCGGCAATCGGCCGCCACCCTGAACCTGCTGCGCGCCTTCGCCACCGGCGGCTACGCCAACCTGGAGAACGCGCATCGCTGGATGCTGGGCTTCGTGAAGGATTCGCCGCAATCCTCGCGCTACCAAGATGTCGCCGGCCGCATGACCGATGCGCTCGACTTTATGCGGGCGATCGGCATCAATCCGGAAACGCATCCGGAGGTGCGGACCACCGATTTCTACACCAGCCACGAGGCCCTGCTGCTCGGCTACGAGGAGGCGCTGACCCGCGTCGACTCCACCACCGGCGATTGGTACGCGACCTCCGGGCACATGCTGTGGATCGGCGACCGCACCCGGCAGCCGGATCACGCGCATGTCGAGTACGCCCGCGGGATCAAGAACCCGATCGGCCTGAAATGCGGCCCGTCCATGCAGGCGGACGGCCTGATCCGGCTGATCGACCTGCTCAACCCGGAGAACGAGCCCGGCCGGCTCAGCCTGATCTGCCGGTTCGGCGCCGACAAGGTCGGCGACCACCTGCCGGGCCTGATCCGGGCGGTGGAGCGGGAAGGGCGGTCGGTGGTCTGGATCTGCGACCCGATGCACGGCAACACCGTCGCAGCCGGCCGCTACAAGACCCGGCCGTTCGACCGGGTGATGCAGGAGATCGAGGGCTTCTTCGGCGTCCACCGGGCCGAGGGCACGTTCGCGGGCGGCATCCATCTTGAGATGACCGGCAAGGACGTGACCGAGTGCACCGGCGGCGCCCGGGCCGTCACCGCCGACGACCTGCAGAATCGCTACCACACCTACTGCGACCCGCGCCTCAACGCGGAGCAGGCGCTGGAAGTGGCGTTCCGCACCGCCGAGCTGGTCAAGGCCGAGCGCAGCCACAACGAGCGCCCGCGCCTCGACGCGGCGGAGTAAGGCACGCCGCGTAACCCTCCCCCGAGCGGGGGAGGGCCCCTCAGGCGATGGCCCGGGTGGCGCCGTTCCAGCGGTTGATCACCTCGGCGACCTGGGAGACCGGGACCGGGCGGCTGATCAGGTAGCCCTGGATCTCGTCGCATCCCTCGGCGCGCAGATGCGCGAGCTGCGCTTCCGTCTCTACGCCCTCGGCGGTGGTCGTCATGCCGAGGCTGGAGCCCAGCCCGATCACCGCCCGGACGATGAAATCGGTCCCGTCCTTCACGCACAGGTCGCGGACGAAGGACTGGTCGATCTTGATCTTGTCGAACGGGAAGCTGCGCAGGTAGCTTAGCGACGAGTAGCCGGTGCCGAAATCGTCCATCGAGACCCGCACGCCCAGCGCCTTCAGGCTGTGCAGGATCGCCGTGGTCGCGCCGGGATTGGCCACCAGCACCGATTCGGTGATCTCCAGCTCCAGGCGGCGGCCGGGTAGCCCGGTCCGGCGCAGCGCCTCCCGCACCGCGGTGACGAGGCTCGCCGAGGTAAACTGCACCGCCGAGACGTTGACCGCGACCTTGAGCCCGTCCGGCCAGCGGGCGGCCTCCTCGCAGGCCCGGCGCAGCACCCATTCGCCGAGCGGGACGATCAAGCCGAGCTCCTCGGCGATCGGGATGAACTCGGTTGGCGAGACGAAGCCGCGGGTCGGGTGGTCCCAGCGCAGCAGGGCCTCGAAGCCGCAGATCCGGTCGGTGCCGAGGCTGTAGATTGGCTGGTAGTAGACCTCAAAAGCCTCGCGGGCGAGGGCGTCGCGCAGGTCGCGCTCCAGGATCCGCCGGGCCTGGAGGCGGGCATCCATCTCGGGCTCGAAGAACCGGAACGAGCCCCGCGCCTCGGTCTTGCCGCGGTCGAGGGCGACCTCGGCATTCTTCAGGAGTTTTTCGCAGCTCGCGCCGTCGCCAGGCGCCAGGGTGATGCCGATGGTCAGCCCGACGCTGATCTCGTGGCTGCTCAGGCTGTAGGGTGCGCTCAGCACCTCGATGATCCGGCGGGCCAGCACCGCGGCCTCCTCGGGCCGGTCGACGCCGCGCTGGACGACGATGAACTCGTCGGCGCCGAGCCGGGCGACGCAGTCGATCTCGCGCACGCAAGCGGTCAGCCGCTCGCCCACCGCCGCCAGCAGCTCGTCTCCGATCCCGTGGCCGAGCATCTCGTTGACCGGCCGGAAATCGTCGAGATCGATGGCGAAGACCGCGAAGCCCGAGTCGCGCCCGGCCTGGGCCACCGCCATCTCGATCTGCTGACCCAGCGCCTCCCGGTTCGGCAGGCCGGTCACGGTGTCGTGGTGGGCCAGGAAGGCGATGCGGGCCTCGGCGCGGCGGCGCTCGGTGACGTCCTCGTAGGTCGCCACGAAGCCGCCATCGGCGGTCTCACGCCGGTCGATCGAGACGGTGCGGCCGTTGCTCAGCTCCTGGAACTGCGTGTGCCAGGTGCCGCCGCGATGCGCCTCGTGCTCCTGGCGGAGGAGCGAGGCGAGATCGCAGCCCGGATGGTTGCCGGCCGCAAGGCTCGCCCGCAGCACGTCCTGCGCCGAAATGCCGGGGACGATTACGCCGGCGGGCAGGCCGTAGATCTCGCTGTAGCGCCGGTTCACCACCATCAGGCGGTGCTGGGCATCGTAGAGGCACAGGCCCTGGGACATGTTGTCCAGAGCCGCGTCGAGCCGGAGGTTGGTCTCGGTGAGCCGGTCCTCCTGCTCCTTGAGCAGGCTGATGTCGCTGCACACGGCGACGAAGCCGCCCTGTTGGGTGGCGCTGCGGCTCACCCGCAGCCAGCGCCCATCCGCCAGCCGGATCTCGCCGTCGCGGGCGAGGGCCCTGAAGCACTCGTCGAGGGTTTCGGTGCCCGATTCCTCGGCAGGCCGCGACAGCGACACGCCGGCCGCGATCGCGGCTTCGAGCCCGTGGAAGAAGCGCAGGGCCTGGGCGTTGGCGAGCGCGATGCCACCTTCGGCATCGACCACGACCACGCCCTCGCGGGAGGACTGGAGCGCGTCGGTCACCAGTGCTTCGGCGACCCGGCGCTGGCTGACCTCACGTTGCATCATTGCCTGGATGTTGTCGCGCATCACCGCCATGGAGCGGAGCAGGCTGCCGAGCTCGTCCCGGCCGCCGGCCGGGATCCGATCGTCGAGGCGCCCGCTGGCAATCCGCTCCGCCGCCACCGAGGCGTCCGCCAGCGGGCCGGTGATGCGGCGGTTGAGCAGCCACGCGATGAGCGCGCAGGCGAACACCGCCAGCCCGGCGACGATGGCGTTGACGTGCATCTCCCGGGCGACGAGCATCCGGGCGGCCTGCCGGAACGTGAAGCCGTCGCCGGCGGTGTAGTTCACTAGGAGGTCGATCTGGCTGTCAACCGCGTTGGCCTGCTGGTCCAGGGCGTCCCAACGCTCGGGCCGTGCCGTGGCCGGATCCAGGCTGCGGCGCATCTCTTCCCAGGCTGCCACCGCGGCCTGCACGGCGCCGGCCGTGCGCACCGACCGGTCCGATTGCGAGCGCTCCACCGCGATGGTCAGGTCTTCGGCCAGCGTGGTCGAGAGCTCGGCGATCTCGGCGTCGAGCTTGGTCGCAGCGGCGGCATCGCGGACATGCGTCCGGCGTGCGAAGGCGCTGCGCATCTTGGCGAAATCCGCCGCGGTCGCCCGGGCGTAATTGATGGACATCAGCGACTCGTCATAGGTGCGGTTGACGAGCACCCCAACATGCGAGATCGCCACGACGGCGTAGAGGCCGAGCGCGCCGGACAGCAGGCTCATGCCGAGGAAGGCGACGAAGATCCGGCCGCGGATCGTCGTGGACAGGCCCGTGATGCCGCGCGCAAGACGCGTCAGACCCAAGGGCGTCCGTTCGTCCGTCGCTCTCTCGGGGTCTCGCATCGCACCGGGCCGCCGCATGACAGGTCCAGCGAACCGTAATTGCTACATGTTAAGACGTGATTAGCTGCGCCAACCGCGCATTCAACGCGTGGATAATCATTTTGGCGGCGGGATTGACCGGTAAACAGCCGGATGAACCGGAACGTGCGGCATCCCGAAAATGATTTCTCAATAAAATTCCCGGTAGAACTCCCGGGTCAGCCCCGGGGAATAGCATGGCCTCCGCAGCGCCAAGTTTGACCGTATCGCTCCGCTGGAAGTCGGTCCTGCCGGCGGCGCTCGCCATGGCCCTCGGGATGATCTGCGGATTGATTCTGATTGGCGACCTCGAAGCCTCCGGGCTCCTGGTGTCGCAGAAGGGCCGCGCCTTCCAGCCCGGCAACATCTCGTTGAGCCGCGGCGAGACGGTGATGTTCGTCAACGACGACAGCGACCTGCTGCACCACGTCTTCGTCGAATCGGACACGTTCAGCTTCGATTCCGGCGACCAGGAGCCGGGCAGCCGCACGCCCGTGACCTTCACCGAGAAGGGGACGTTCCAAGTGCTGTGCGGCATTCATCCCAAGATGAAGCTGGTGGTGCGGGTGAATTGAGACCCGTTTGACGGGGATCCTGTCGCGGTTCGATTTCTCTCCGTCATTGCGAGCCCAGCGAAGCAACCCAGTACGGCGCGCGATCTCCTGATGCAGCGTTTCCCTGGTTTGCTTCGCTGCGCTCGCAATGACGGTCGACGCGTACAGCAGCATCGATCCCACCGCCCCCTGTTCCTGAGGTGCCCGCGTCAGCGGGCCTCGAAGGAGCCCTCCAGAAGCCGTTACGATCCCTGGAGGGCTCCTTCGAGGCCTCCGCTTCGCTTCGTCGCCTCAGGATGAGGGGTTGGGAGGGGCGTCAAGACGTTTGGCGCTAACACCCGAAAGCCCTTACCGCTCCGCCGCCCGGATCGGCTTCACCTGCGGCGCGGGCTTCACGCGCTCGATCGTCTGGCCGTCGCGCAGCTCCGGGGGCGGGCTGAAGATGATGTGGCTGTCGGCGGCGAGGCCCGATTCGAGTTCGAGGGTTCGGCCGAGATCACGTCGCACCTTGACCGTCCGCCAGGTCACCCGGTCGTCGTCGCCAACTTCGGCGACCTGGAACCCCTTGGCGTTGAACAAAGTCGCCTCGGCGGGCACCGTGACGCTCTGGTCGGTCCGGGGAAGCTTCAGGGTCACGTAGGCGTAGAGCCCGGCCCGCAGGGCCCGGTCGGGATTGGGCACGTCGACCTGGGTGGTCAGGGTGCGCGACGTGGCGTTCAAGGCCACCGAGCTGCGCTCGACGAAGCCGCCGAAGCGGCGGCCGGGGATTTGCGGTACGCTGATCTCGGCCTCCAGGCCCGGCTTAACGCCGACGGCGTTGGTCTGCGGCACATTCACGGTGATGCGCAGGGTGCTGTCCTGGTCCATGCTCAGCAGCGGCGTGCCGCCATTGTCGGCCTTGACCAGATCGCCGACATCGACGTTGCGGGTCGTGACCACGCCGTCGAAGGGCGCGACCACCCGCTCGAACGAGGTGAGCGCCTTCAGCCGGTCCACGGCCGCCTCCTGCGAAGCGATGTTGGCGGTGGCGACCTTCACGCCCGCCTCGGCGGCCGCCAGGGCCGCGGCCTGCGAGAGCACGCTCGCCTGCGACGTGTCGGCGTTCTGGCGCGACGCCCAGCCCTGGACGGCCAGCGTCGAAGTGCGGTTGTTGGTCAGGTTGGCGAGGTTCACGTTGGCGCGGGCCTGCTCGACTTGCGCCTGGGCCTGGAGCAATTGCGCCTTCAGCTGGCCGACTTGCGCCTCGGCCTGCGCCAGCTGCTGGTCGAGATCCGGGGCGGCGATGCGCAGGAGCAGGTCGCCGGCTTTGACCCGGGAGCCGATATCGACCCGCCGTTCGGCGATGTAGCCGGTGGCCCGGGCCGCGATCGCAGCGGTGGTGAAGGGCTGGGTCTCACCTGGCAGGGTCAGATCGAGGGGGCCGTCCGACCGCTCCGCGACGATTGTGCGGACCATGGGCACCAGGGTCTTGATCCGCTCCAGCGTCGCGGTGGCCTCGACGTCCCGCTGCCAGTGATTGTAACCGCCGTAGCCCACCAAGCCGAGACCGAGCAGTACTACGAGCAGGAACGGCCCCTTGCCCGGGGGCGGGGGGATCTCGCGATCCCCGTCCTGCGCCGCGTCGTACGCCTTCATCGATCGGCTCTCCGCCCCGGAGCGCCGCCGGGTTCAAGCCAAGGTAGCGGCCGAAACCCGTGCCGACCAGAGCCAGGCTTCGACGCATCCCCTATCGCGGGACCGGAGCCGCCAGTTGCCGACGCCCGCTGAGGCGCTTGTGTAGGTGCACCATCAGGGCGATGCCGAACAGCGGCGTCAGCAGGTTGAGGATCGGCACGATCATCATCGCCGACATCAGGCAGCCTGCGCTAAGCGTCCGCACCGCGAAGGTCCGGCGCATCTCGGCGGCTTCTGGAAGCGGCCGGAACCGCGCCGCCGCCATCTCAAAGTATTCCCGCGCGAGCAGGTAGGCGTTGGCGCCGAAGAATGCCGCGATCCCGATCACCGGCACGAAGAAGATTACCAAAGCCGCCAGGTTGACCAGCAGCGTCACACCCGCGAAGCGCACGGCGTAGAACATCGCAGTGCCGAGCGGCATCGGCCGGCCGGGGGGATCGTTGGGGAAGTCCGTGCGCTCCACGATCGCGGCGGCATCGTCGAGAAAAAAGCCCGCCACCAGGATCGAGATCGCCGGCATGAGATAGGCCAGCACCACGAACAGGCCGAACCCCGCGAGGTAGTAGGCGAGGCTGTCGAGGATGGGGTACTGGGCGGAGATGTGGTGGCTCGCCTGGAACGCCTGGACCAGGCGGGTCAGGCCGAGCCAGAGCAGGACCAGGAGCCCGAGTGTCAGGCCCAGGGACTTCCACAAGATCGCCCGCAAGGGCGGGGAGAAGGTCTGGCGCAAAGCCGCCGTGGCGGACTCGACGAGCATCGGGCGAGGTTTCCGGCTAGCGCCGGAGGCGGCGCGGCAGCGTTGTGAAGGGGTGCGGCCACCGGCGCAAGGCCGGGCGCCGCCGCACCGGAGCGAGCGGACAGGAGCGCGCGTGCAGGACGCCAGGATGACGGCCTCGACCTCGACGGTTTCCCCCTGGAAAGCCGAGCTGCGCTCGGCGGATCCGCCGCGCGCGCCGGATTACCGG
Organism: Methylobacterium pseudosasicola; assembly: GCF_900114535.1. Classification (GTDB taxonomy): domain Bacteria; phylum Pseudomonadota; class Alphaproteobacteria; order Rhizobiales; family Beijerinckiaceae; genus Methylobacterium; species Methylobacterium pseudosasicola. The sequence goes on from NZ_FOTK01000011.1 coordinate 30,647, forward strand.
CCCCGCCTCGCGCCGCTGCCCGAGGATCCCGAGGTGCTGGTGATTGGCGCCGGCGCCGCCGGGATCGGGGCGGCCCGGACCCTGGTGGAGCGGGGCGTGCGCGTCGCCGTGCTGGAGGCCCGCGACCGGATCGGCGGCCGGGCCTTCACGGTGTCGGTGCGCGGGCATGCCCTCGATCTCGGGGCGCACTGGCTCCATGCCGGGCCGATCAACCCGCTGGTGGCGCTCGGCCGGGCGCGCGGGGAGCGCCTAAAGCTGGCGCCCCAGGAGAGCCATGTCTGGGTCGAGCGCCGCCGGGGCCGGCCCGACGAGATCCGGGCCAATGCCCGGGCCTTCGACCGGGCCGACCAAGCCATGACACGCGGCGCGGCGCAGCCAGGGCCCGACCGTCCGGCCGAGAGCGCTCTGCCGCCGGGCCTCGGACCCTGGGGTGCCCGGGTGGCGCAGGTCCACGGGCTGGTCTCGGGCCGGTCGCTTGACGAGGTGTCGCTGCACGATTTTCCGAGCCTCGAATACAGCGAGAACTATTTTCTGGCCGGCGGCTACGGCAGCTATCTCGCCCGCCTCGCCAACGATCTGCCGGTGGCGCTCGCGAGCCCGGTGACCCGCATCGACTGGTCGGACAGGCGCGTGCGCGTGGAGACGGCCGACGGAACGGAGTACCGCGCCCGGGCGGTGATCGTGACCGTGCCGGTCATGGTGCTGCGCGACGGGCCGTCCTTCTCGCCGCCGCTGCCGAACGCGGTCCGGGCGGCGATCGACGGCTTTTCCACCGGCCTTTACGAGCACGCGGTGCTGCACTGGCCGTCGAGCCCGTTCCGGGGCCGGGACCGGCTGGCGGCGATCCACGGCGCCCGGCGCTCGCCCGCGGGCCTGCTCACCCGGATCGACGGCACGCCGTTCCACTATTACGAGCTCGATGTGCATGAGGCGGAGGCGCTGGACGCCGCTGGCTCCGAGGCGGACGGCGTGCGCCGCCATGTCCGCGCGGTGCTGGCCGAGCAGTTCGGCCGGGCGCGGCTGCGCGACCTGACCATCCCGGCGGTGAGCGCGTGGCGGCATGATCCCTGGTCCCGCGGCTCCTGGGCGGTGGTGCCCCCCGGCCACGCGCCGGCCCGCGAATTTTTGCACGCGCCGCTCGCCGACACGGTCTGGTTCGCCGGGGAGGCGCTGTCGCGGCTGCAATGGGGCACGGTCGGCGGCGCCTACGAGGAGGGCACCCGCGCCGCCGCGGCCGCCGCCGAGCGTATCCGCATAGGCACAGGCTGAACTGCACACGCGCGCCCCGCGGTCGCGGATCTTGCCGGAGCCCGACGGGACGGGCATCCCGCTCAAGGTGGAGCGAGGGAGGAGGCGCGCGTGGATTGGATCGAGGGGATCGGCTATCTCGGCACCGCGCTGACCATCTCGGCCTCGGCGATGAGCACCATGATCCCGCTTCGGATCATCTCGCTTTGCGCCAGCTGCGCCGTGATCACCTACGGAATCCTGATCGGCAGCATGCCGGTGGTGCTCACCGAGGCGATCCAGATCCCGTTCAACGCCTACCGGCTGTGGCAGATGATGCGCCTGGTGCGCGATGTTGAGACCGCCGCAGACGGCACCCTGTCCCTCGAATGGTTGCGGCCGTTCGGATCGCAGCGCCCGTTCGGCATCGGCGAGGTTGTGTTCCGCAAAGGCGAGCCGGCCGGCGAGATGTTTTATGTCGAGAGCGGCGCCTTCCGGATCCCGGAGGTCGGGATCGAGGTGCGCGCCGGCGGCATCGTCGGCGAGCTCGGCCTGCTCGCCCCGGGCAACACCCGGACCGCCTCGCTGATCTGCATCGAGGCCGGCAACGCGCTGTGCGTGTCCTATTCCGACGTGAAGCAGCTTTATTACCAGAACCCGGAATTCGGGTTCTACTTCCTCAAGCTGACCAGCGAGCGGCTGTTTCAGAGTGTGCGGAGCGATCCGCAGCCCCTGGCCGCCCGCAGCGACGCGCTGTAGATGCGCCGCTGCTCAGGATCACAGCATGCTCGGCAGGATTCGGTCCGGCGGGCGGTGGCCGTCCATGAAGGTCTTGATGTTGATGATGACCTTCTCGCCCATGTCGGTGCGGCTCTCGTAGGTGGCCGAGCCCATATGCGGGAGCAGCACGACCTTACCCTGGCGGGCGAGCTTCACGAGGCGGGGGCTCACCGCGGGCTCCTGCTCGAACACGTCGAGGCCGGCCGCCGACACGTCGCCAGCCTCAATCAGACGGGCCAGCGCGTTCTCGTCGATCACCTCGCCGCGGGCGGTGTTGACCACGATCGCCTCGGGCTTGAGCAGCTTCAGGCGCCGGGCCGAGAGCAGGTGGTAGGTCGCCGGGGTGTGCGGGCAGTTCACCGACACGATGTCGACCCGGGCGAGCATTTGGTCGAGGGATTCCCAGTAGGTCGCGTCGAGCGCGCTCTCGATCGCGGCCGGGACCCGGCGGCGGTTGTGGTAATGGACCTGGAGGCCGAAGGCGCGGGCGCGCTTGGCGAGCGCCTGGCCGATCCGGCCCATGCCGACGATGCCCAGCCGCTTGCCTGTGATCCGCCGGCCCAGCATCCAGGTCGGCGACCAGCCCGTGGTCCAGTCGTCGTCCGGGATGATCCGCGCGCCTTCTGTGACTCGGCGGGCCACCGCCAGGATCAGCGCCATGGTCATGTCGGCGGTGTCCTCGGTCAGGACGCCGGGGGTGTTGGTGACCGTGATGCCGCGCTCGAGCGCCGCGGCCACGTCGATATGGTCGACGCCGTTGCCGAAATTCGCGATCAGCCGCAGGTTCGGGCCGGCCTGGGCGAGCAGCCCGGCATCGATCTCGTCGGTGACGGTGGGGACCAGCACATCGGCCTCGCGCAGGGCCGCCGCGAGGGCGTCCGCCGGCATGGCGGCATCGTCGGGACTGAGGCGCACGTCGAACAGCTCGCGCATCCGCGTCTCGACGGCATCCGGCAGGCGCCGCGTCACGACCACCAGCGGCTTGCGCTTCGACACGTCTCTCTCCCCGTCAGCCTCGCGGCCGTGTTGGCGATCCCTGCCCGATGGACCCGGACCACCGTCAGCAAGCGTCCGTTAACCGAACTCGGCCAGACAGGTCCGGTGCGAGGCACCGGTCCCGGAGCCTGTTCCGACCCATCGGCCTCTCTACCAGAGGTGGGCCGGAACACAATCGGATGCCGGCAGGATCCGCGCATCGACGGGCCGCGATCGCGACCTCCCGGGCTGCTCCGGCTACTCCTCGAAAGAGGAGGGCCGGGTCTCGGGACGCCCCGGGAATCAGGATACGGAATCCGAGCGGCTGGTCGGAGGCGACTCCGCCGGGCCTCGTCGGGTCGGGAGTGGGAGAGGACCATGCGCGCGTCACGCCTGAGCTTCGCCGTCGCGGCGCTGCTTCTGAGCGGGTTGGTCAGTGCCGGTGCGGCCCCGCCGGTCGCCTCGCCCGAGACCGGGATCGGCCCCGTCACCAAGCTGCCGCTGCCACGCTACGCCAGCCTGAAGACCGACCGCGTCAACCTGCGGGAAGGGCCCTCCAAGGATCACCGCACCCTCTGGGTGTTCCAGCGCGCCGGCCTGCCGGTGGAGATCGTCGGCGAGTTCGAGACCTGGCGGCGGATCCGCGACTCGGAGGGCACCGAGGGCTGGGTGCTGCACTCGCTCCTGTCGGGCCGCCGCACCGCGATCGTCAATGCCGGCCCCGACAAGGGCCCGGAGAAGGCCGCGGTCTCGTTGCGCGCCAAGGCCGACGAGGGCGCCGCGGACGAGGCCCGCCTCCAGACCGGCGTTATCGGCAGCGTGAAGAGCTGCACCGGCACGTGGTGCCGCGTGATCGTGACGCTCCCTAACCGCCGGGACGTGGACGGCTACATCCGCCAGAACCGCCTCTGGGGCGTGTATCCGAACGAAGTGGTGGAATAGTTTTTTCGGGGTCGAGAAGACGCGGAATTTCCCGCTCGCCCCGTCATCCTGACAGGCGGCGAGTCTTTTGATCGACAGACGGGATTGTGTGCCAGGACGAGGCGCGGAGTCCCACTCCACAAGCGGCCTATGACGTTCGCCCATCGTTGCCGGAAGGAAGCAACGGCCGGGCCCAGGCGCGTCTCCCTCCCCCCTCTGCGGGGGAGGGTGGGCCGGCCGTTAGGCCGGGTCGGGAGAGGGGAACCCGGGTTCAGGAAAGGGCGCGACCGACATGACGGGCGAAGTCCCGTTCTGCACCGTCGCTCCCCTCTCCCGACCCCCTTTCCGGGGGCCACCCTCCCCCGCAGGGGGGGAGGGAGAGCCGCGGTGTCTCCCGTGGATCCTGCCGACCCCGATGTGTGAACGTATCAGCCTCTGCGGGGAGGGAGGGAGACGCGCTTGGGGTTAGGCTTGGCCCTTATCCGGCCCAGAACACACGCGTAACAAAAAAGCCGCCCGAAACCGAGCGGCTTAACCTCAACGCGAGCGGCCGAAGCCCCCCGAAAAATCAGCTCTGGCGGCGGCCGGCGGGGCGGGCGCGGCGGAGACGGACGATCACCTCGACGCCGGCGATCTCCATGCCCTCGGGGGCCTCGGGGAGGGAATCGACCGTGATGCCGCAATCCGGCATGTCGATCACCTGGTTCTCGTCCTCGAGGTAGAAGTGGTGGTGCTCGCTCGGATTCGTGTCGAAATAGGCCTTCGACCCGTCGAGCGCGAGCTGACGCAGCAGGCCGGCCTCGGTGAACTGATGGAGCGTGTTGTAAACGGTGGCCAGCGACACCGGCACCTTGGCGCGCATCGCCTCGTCGTAGAGCATCTCGGCGGTCAGGTGGCGGTCGCCGCGGCCGAACAGGAGCCAACCCAGCGACAAGCGCTGACGGGTCGGGCGCAATCCAGCCCGACGCAGACGATCGCGCAGATCGGACAGCGGACAGCCGCGACGCGGCATGCCGTTGGCTTCCAGCTGGGGGGCGGGGACCCGGCCGTTGAGGATCGCCTGGAGTGGCAGCAGTTCGGACATTTCGGGACTGAACGCTCGACGAGGACCCTGTAGGAATGGGATTCGTCATACTATACGGAAGTGGTCATGCGGTCGCAACCCAAGGCGCTTGCCGACCCGTCTCGCCCCCTCCGAAGTCGTTGATGGCTTTGAAGGCGCTGCGCCCCATGCTAACCCGCGCGCCGAACAACCGGGCCAGGGCCGCGCACCGCAAGGCCGCCCGCCAAGAGAGTTCAGAGGAAACAGCCACCTTCATGCCGCAAGACGCCGAGACGCCAGCACAGGCCGCGAGCCGTAAGTCGCACTATTCCTACGAGGATCTATTGGCCTGCGGGCGCGGCGAACTCTTCGGCGCCGGGAATGCTCAGCTTCCGCTGCCGCCGATGCTGATGTTCGACCGGATCACCAGTATCGGGCAGGAGGGCGGCGCCCACGGCAAAGGTCACGTGACCGCCGAGCTCGATATCCGCCCCGACCTCTGGTTCTTCCCCTGCCATTTCCAGGGCGATCCGGTCATGCCGGGCTGCCTGGGCCTCGATGCCCTGTGGCAGATGCTGGGCTTCCATCTCGGCTGGCTCGGCTCGCCGGGCCGCGGCCGGGCGCTCGGCGTCGGCGAGGTGAAGCTTGCCGGCCAGGTCCTGCCGACCATGAAGCGGGTCGTCTACAATGTGGACGTGAAGCGCGTCCGCCAGGGCAAGCTGGTGCTCGGCATCGGCGACGGCTGGCTCGAGGCGGACGGGGAGCGCGTCTACCAGGTCCAGGATATGCGCGTCGGCCTGTTCCAAAGCTGATCGAACCGCGTTTCGAGGGCGTGTTTCACACCCGGCGCGCAACGCCGGACGCCCTCGGCAGTTGAGATTATGTCCGCGTCACCTTAGCTGACCAGGACGCGGCGCGGGCGACCGACGCCGCGACGGAGGTATCGACACCACCATGCGCCGCGTCGTCATCACCGGGATGGGCATCGTCTCGTCCATCGGCAACACCACGCAGGAGGTGCTCGCCTCCCTCCGCGAGGCCCGCTCGGGCATCGCGCGCGATGCGAGCTATGCCGAGCACAACTTCCGTAGCCAAGTCTCCGGCAAGCCCAGCCTCGATCCCGAGGGCATGGTCGACCGGCGGGCCATGCGCTTCCACGGCGGCGGCTCCGCCTGGAACCACGTCGCCATGGATCAGGCGATCCGCGATTCCGGCCTGGAGCAGGCCGAGATCTCCAACGAGCGCACCGGCATCATCATGGGCTCGGGCGGTCCCTCGACCCGGGTGATCGTGGATGCCGCGGCGATAACCGCTGACAAGGGCCCGAAGCGGATCGGCCCGTTCGCGGTCCCGAAGGCGATGTCCTCGACCGCCTCGGCGACGCTCGCCACCTGGTTCAAGATCCGCGGCGTGAACTATTCGATCTCGTCAGCCTGCGCGACCTCCAACCACTGCATCGGCAACGCCGCCGAGATCATCCAGGGCGGCCGCCAGGACATCATCTTCGCCGGCGGCTGCGAGGATCTGGACTGGACCCTGTCGTCGCTGTTCGACGCCATGGGCGCCATGTCGTCGAAGTACAACGACACGCCGGCCCGGGCGTCGCGCGCCTACGACGCCAACCGCGATGGCTTCGTCATCGCCGGCGGCGCGGGCGTGCTGGTCCTCGAAGAGCTGGAGCACGCCAAGGCCCGCGGCGCCCGGATCTACGGGGAGGTCGCGGGCTACGGCGCCACCTCGGACGGCCACGACATGGTCGCCCCCTCGGGCGAGGGGGCGGTGCGCTGCATGCGCCAGGCCATGGAGAACCTGAAGGGCGCCCGGATCGACTACATCAACCCGCACGCCACCTCGACCCCCGTGGGCGACGACAAGGAGATCGAGGCGATCCGGGAGGTATTCGGCCGGGGTGAGGATTGCCCGCCGATCTCGGCGACCAAATCGCTCACCGGCCACTCGCTGGGCGCCACCGGCGTGCAGGAGGCGATCTACAGCCTGCTGATGATGCAGAACGGCTTCATCTGCGAGAGCGCGCATATCGACACGATCGATCCCGCCTTCGCCGACATGCCGATCCTCCGGGAGCGCCGGGACGGGGCCAAGCTCGGCCACGTCCTGACAAATTCCTTCGGCTTCGGCGGCACCAACGCGACTTTGGTTCTGAAGCACGTCGACGCTTGACTGTGTCATCCCGGAACCACCGAGACCGGGGCGACGTTTACCGGTCGTTGAGAAGGGCGGTGGCGATGGGTACGTTCCTGATCGGAGCACTGAGCGGCCTGATGATCGCAGGCTGCGCCGCGATCTACGCCAAGCAGGCGTTGATCGAGGAAGCCCGCTCCCACACGGACGGGTATTTTTAGACAGCCCTTCATGCTGCGATGAACGCCCCGCCCTCCGGCGGGGCTTTTTTTTGGCGCCTGCCGAGGGCCGCCCGGTTTGGAGCGCGCGAGAAGCCGCGCTAAGGCACCTGTGTCGCGAGCAGGTTGTTCGACCGCGTCGCGGCCCGTCCCCGTATCCGGGGGCGGCGTGCTCGTACGGAATGTGAGTCGGCATGACAGGTTTGATGGCGGGCAAGCGCGGCCTGATCATGGGCGTCGCCAACGATCATTCGATCGCCTGGGGCATCGCCCGGACCCTCCACGCCCACGGCGCCCGGCTCGCCTTCACGTATCAGGGTGAGGCTCTGGGGCGGCGGGTCGCCCCCCTGGCGGCGCGGCTCGATTCGGACATCGTCCTGCCCTGCGATGTCGAGGATGTCGCCTCGGTGGACGCCACCTTCGCGGCGCTGGACGAGCGCTTCGACGGCGAGCTCGACTTCGTGGTCCACGCCATCGGCTTCTCCGACAAGGCGCAGCTCAAGGGCCGCTACGTCGACGTGACCACCCGCGAGAACTTCGCCCGGACCCTGACGATTTCGTGCTTCTCGTTCACTGAGATCGCCCAGCGGGCCGCCAAGCGGATGAAGGATGGCGGCTCCCTGCTGACGCTCACCTACGGCGGCTCGACCCGGGTGATGCCGAACTACAACGTAATGGGTGTGGCCAAGGCCGCCCTCGAAGCCTCGGTGCGCTACCTGGCGAGCGATCTCGGCCCGGACGGCATCCGGGTGAACGCGCTCTCGGCCGGCCCGATGCGGACGCTGGCCGGGGCCGGCATCGCCGACGCCCGCCTGATGTTCAACCACCAGCGCGCCCACGCACCGTTGCGCCGCACCGTCAGCCTCGACGATGTCGGCGGCTCGGCCCTTTACCTGCTGTCGCCGCTCTCCGGCGGCGTCACCGGCGAGGTCCATTTCGTCGATGCCGGCTACAACATCATCTCGATGCCGCGCCCCGACGTGCTTCAGGCCCAGGACGAGGCCGGCGTCGTCGGCGATTCGTAATGCTCCGAGCCTGACGCCCGACACGGAGGGCGATCCGGCCATCAGCTCGCGGGCCTGCCTCGTCGCTTGCCCGCAGAATCGCCGTGGTGCCTCGCATTTTACGGAACCGCGAAACGGTTGCCTCGCGTCTCCCTGTCACAATCCTTGGCAGGAGACCCCGTGATGATCGACGCGCTTCAGACGGCCACCGCCGGAATGACCCGGGCGACCGACCGGCTCGGGACGGCAGCCCAGAAGGTCGCGGAGATCGGCGCGCCGGCCGGGGATGCGGCCCTGCCGCCCGCCGCGCAGGTCGACTTGTCCAGTACCGTTGCCGATCTGATCGGGTTGCGGACGTCCTTCGCGCTGAACGCCGCCGTGGCGCGCACCGCCGACCGCATGAGCGGCCAGCTCCTCAACATCAAGGCCTGAACGCCGCGCCGGTCACTCCGCCGCGGCCGAGCGGCGGGCGCCGAGCGCCGGGGCCGCCAGCAGCATCAGGATCGCCGCGGTAGCGAAAAGCAGCCCCACGCCGACCGTGCGATAGGCCAGCACGCCCACCAATCCGCCGCCGAGGAACGCGCCCACCGTCATCAGGTGGAGCCGCAACTTGTCCGGGTCGTGGCGCTTCGCCAGGGGATCGCCGGTCTTGCGGTCCAGCCAGCGCGCGAGCTCGATGCCGATATCGGTGACCATGCCGGTGACATGGGTGGTCCTCACCCGGGCATCGGTGATCTTGGTCACCACGGCATTCTGCAGGCCCAGGACGAAGCTGAGGGCGAACACCAGGGCCTCCCCCCGGGCGGGCTCGGCCAGCGGCAGGGCGACGAGGCCGATCGCGGCGAGCAAGCAGGCCTCGGCGCAGATGCTGTAGGCATAGGCATCATGGCGCGCCTGGCGACGCCGACGACGGATCAGCAGCGTCGAGGTCGCGGCACCTAGCACGAACAGGACGACGAGGAGCAGCGCTTTGACGGCGAGGATCAGGTCGCCGGTGCCGGCCCGGTCGGAGATCGCCGAGACGTTGCCGGTCATGTTCGAGGCGTAGAAGCCGACGGCGTAGAATCCCGCCGTGTTCAGGGCGCCGGCCACAGCGGCCAGCGACCAGGACAGGTTCAGATCCGCCTCGAAGCTGCGCGTCTCGCCTTCATGGACCAGCATGGATTCGTCGAGGCCGTTGGATCAGTGCCGACTGGGGCGGGAACCGTACCCGACCAAGCATCGATCGGGTACGCTGCTGCGGCGCAGGCGTGCCTTGCGTTGCCTCGGTCCACCCGTTCCCTCAACGCCGCGGAGCGGGCTATCCGACCGGCCGCTTTCCGCAAGCCGGGTCCGGGCGGCCCGACTCGGATCACCCGGATCGTCACCATCGCGTCGTCGGTCCGGTTCACCAGCCGCGGTAGCGGCGGCCATACCCATCATCGTCGTCGCAATCCGGGTCGTCGTGCCAACGCCGATGGCCGTAGCCGACCGGCACGCGCTCGTAGGTGACCACCCGCCGGGTCGCGTAGGCCGACTCCACGTCCTCGTAGGCGCGATAGACCGGGCGTGGCCGGACCACCACAGGGGTCGGCCCGTAGCCGTCATAGGGCGAGCCGTAAGAATAGCTGTAGGCGGGGTGGGCCTGGGCCGCGGCGCCGATCACGGCGCCAGCCGCGAGGCCGCCGATGATGCCCGCCGCGATGGCGCCACCGCCGCGCGCCTCGGCGGCGGTGGAAGCGAGGGTCCCCGCGCCGATCAGCGCGGCGGCCGAAAGCACAGCGATCCGTCTCATGACCTGACTCCGAATGAAGCGCGGGATCACCGGGGCGATCCCGATTACGCGAGACAGAATGCCTAGGATTGCCTGCATCGAAGCTGAAGTGGACTTGCAGCGACCGTTCAGCTTTCGGCCTTGCCGGCAGTGACCGGTGCCTCGCGGATGTAGCCACGCGAGATCAGGCGGCTGCGCTCGCGGGTGCGCCGCTCGGCGTCCATCAGGTCGGACAGGGCGTCGGCGATGGCGCAGCGGAGCGCGATGCCGGCATCGCCGCCGGCAAAACCGAGATAGGCGCGGCTGATCGCGTCGACGGGGCAGCCCGGGTCCTTCTGTGCGGCAATCGCCTGGGTCAGCATCGGATTCTCCTTCGTTGCGCCCGGAACGAAGAGAGAACAAGCCAGAAGGGTTAACGTTGCGTCAACGACGCGGCCGCGCTTATCTCAACCGCCCGTTAACCCTGTGGATAACGGGGATCCAGCTGCCCGCAGACTGTGGATAGACCTGTTCACGCCGGTAAGCGGGGCAGGGGCTGGCCGTCCTGGGGAATCGAGTTGCGTCGGCAGTCGCGTGGTTGCGCCTCGCGCCCCGCCGGGCCATCAGCGACGCGATGGCCGGTCCCGTTACCGCGCTGCCGATCGAGGCAGCGCTTCCCGAACTGCGCAGCGCGCTCGCCGCCCGGAACGCCGCCGTGCTGGTGGCGCCCCCCGGCGCCGGCAAGACCACGCGCGTCCCCTTGGATCTGCTCGACGCGCCCTGGCTGGGTGGGAAAAAAATCATTCTGCTGGAGCCGCGCCGTCTCGCGGCCCGGGCCGCCGCGGCCCGGATGGCGCAGACTCTCGGCGAGCCGGTCGGCGGTACGGTCGGCCTGCGGGTCCGGCTCGGTTCGAAGATTTCGGCGAAGACCCGGATCGAGGTGGTGACCGAGGGCGTATTCACGCGCATGATCCTCGAAGATCCGGAGCTGGCGAGCGTCGGCGCGGTCCTATTCGACGAATTCCACGAGCGCTCCCTCGACGCCGATCTCGGCCTAGCCTTCGCGTGCGATGCGCAGAGCGGATTACGGGAGGACCTGCGGATCCTGGTGATGTCGGCAACCCTGGATGGTGCCCGGGTCGCGCGGTTGCTCGGCGACGCCCCGGTGGTCGCCTCCGAGGGCCGGGCTTTTCCGGTGGAGACTCGCTACGCCGAGCGCGATCCGAACCGGCGGATCGAGGACTCCGTCGCCGAGGTGACGTTGCGCGCGCTGCGGGCGGATCCGGGTTCGGTGCTGGTGTTCCTGCCAGGGCAGGCCGAGATCCGCCGGACCCACGATCTCCTGGCCGAGAAGGTCGGGCCGGGGGTGCAGCTCGCCCCGCTCTTCGGTGCGCTGACCCCGGCCGAGCAGGACCGCGCCGTCGCGCCTGCGCAAGCCGGGACGCGCAAGGTCGTGCTCGCCACCAGCATCGCCGAGACCTCTCTGACCATCGAGGGCGTCCGGATCGTGGTCGATTCCGGGCTGGCCCGGGTGCCGGTCTACGAGCCGGGCCTCGGCTTGATCCGGCTGGTCACCGCCAGGGCGTCCCGGGCCTCGGTGGATCAGCGCCGGGGCCGCGCCGGCCGGACGGAGCCCGGTCTGTGCTGGCGGCTCTGGTCGGAGGCCGGCACCAGCGCGCTCGAACCGTTCACCCGGCCCGAGATCCTGTCGGCCGATCTCGCCGGCCTGCTCCTCGACTGCGCCGCCTGGGGCGTCACCGACCCGCGCAGGCTCGCCTTCCTGGACCCGCCGCCCGCGGCGGCGCTCACGGAAGCCCGCGCCATGCTCGGTGCCCTCGGGGCACTCGATCCCGACGGCCGGCTCACCGAGATCGGCACGAAACTGCGCGCCCTGCCACTGCCGCCGCGGCTGGCCCGGATGGTGACGGTGGCGGCGGGGATCGGCCAGGCGCGAGCCGCCGCCGACCTCGCGGCGGTGCTGGTGGAGCGCGGGCTCGGCGGTGACGGCATCGACCTCGACGAGCGGGTCGAGCGCTTCCGCCGGGACCGGGGCGGCCGGGCCGCGGACATGCGTCGCCTCGCCGAGAACTGGGCGCGGATCGCCGGGGGTGCCCAACAGGACGACCGGGAGGCGGCCGGCCCGTTGCTGGCGCTGGCCTATCCCGACCGGGTCGCCCGCGCCCGGGGCCGAGAGGGCGAGTTCGTGATGGCCAGCGGCCGCGCCGGCCGGCTCGACCCGGCAAGTCCGCTCGCCCGGGAAACCTACCTGGTGATCGCCGACCTTGCGGGCGCTGCCGGCAATGCCCGCATCCTGGCCGCCGCCGCGATCGGCGCCGAGGCGATCGAGCGGCTCTTCGCCGACCGGATCGAGGCCCGCACCGAGGTGACCTTCGATCCGCAGGCCGCCGCCCTGCGGGCCCGCGCCGTCCGGCGCCTGGGCGCGGTCAATCTCGGGGAACGGCCGCTGCCGGTCCCGGCCGAGCTGGACTCCGCCGCGATCCTGGCCCGTGGGATCGTCGGATTAAGCCTGGATCGCCTGCCTTGGACCCCCGGCCTGTCGCAATGGCGTGCCCGGGTGCAGTTCCTGCGCGTCGCCGAGGGCGGGGATTGGCCGGACCTGTCCGACGCCGCGCTGGCCGAGAGTGCCGAGACCTGGCTGGCGCCGGCCCTTATCGGGCGCAATTCATTGGCCGCTATCACCGCGGACGACCTCGCCGGTGCCCTGCAGAACCTGCTGCCCTGGCAGCTGCGCGGCCGGCTCGATTCTGAGGCGCCGACCCATGTCGAGGTACCCACCGGCTCGCGCATCCCGGTCGATTACACAGAGGCTGAACCGGTCCTGGCCGTCCGGGTGCAGGAACTGTTCGGCCTCGACCGGCACCCGACCGCGGGCGGCCGGCCCCTCGTCCTGCACCTGCTGTCGCCGGCTCACCGTCCGATCCAGATCACCCGGGACCTGCCGGGCTTCTGGCGCGGCTCCTGGGCTTCGGTGCGAGCGGAGATGCGCGGGCGCTACCTCCGTCACCCCTGGCCGGAGGACCCGCTGGCCCAGGCGCCGACCCGGCGCGCCAAGCCCCGCGGGACGTAGGATCCGGCACCGGCCAACCCCCACGACAGAGGACGGACGCGACCCGATGACCACCGATCCCAAGAACTTCGATCCGGCCTCCGAAGGCTGGGCGCCGGTGGAGGACCGGGGCTTCATCGCCCATGTCGGCCCGCTGCATGTTCGCGACGCCGACGGCGCCTACGCGTTCCGGGCGGAGCAGAAGCACGCCAACCTCATCGGCGTGGTCCATGGCGGCATGCTGATGAGCTTCGCCGACCGGGCGCTCGGCGAGACCGCGATGCGCGCCGCCGACGGCGCCAACTGCGTCACGATCCAGCTCGAGATGAAGTTCATCGATGTCGGCCGCCTCGGCGACTGGATCGAAGTGCATCCCCGGGTGGTCAAGCGCACCGGCTCCCTGGTGTTCATGCGCGGCGACGTCCGGGAGGGCGCACGCCTGGTGGCCTCGGCCGACGGTGTCTGGAAGATCTTGCGGCGCAAACCCGGTTGATCCCGAGATCGTCCCCGTCATAATGCCGCGATCGCCAAGATTTAGATCGACGAACGGTCGACACACGGGGAGGAACATCATGCAGCAACCGCAGGATGATGCGGCAAGGATCGGGCGCGCGTTGCCGTCCCGGCGGGCGATGCTTGCGGGGGCGGGCGCAACCCTGGCTTCTGCCACGAGCGCCTTTGGCCAGCCCGAGCCGCCGAGCACCGTCACCACCCCGCCGCGCGACTTCCGCCCCGGCGCGTCGCCGACCACCTATTTCACCGATCCCGACGTCGTCACGGTCGATCCGTCCTTCGAGCGCTACATCGTTCCCAACAGCGCGATCCGCCGCCTCTGGACCGGCGCACTCTGGGCCGAAGGGCCGGCCTGGAACAGCCTCGGCCGCTTCCTGATCTGGAGCGACATCCCGAACGACCGCCAGATGCGATGGCTGGAGGAGGACGGCCATGTCGGCATCTTCCGCAGCCGCAGCAACAACTCCAACGGCAACAGCTTCGATCGGCAGGGCCGGCAGGTTTCGTGCGAGCACATTACCCGGCGAGTGGTGCGCTACGAGCTCGACGGCTCCGCCACGATCCTGGCCGAAAGCTTCGACGGCAAGCCGTTCAACTCGCCCAACGACATCGAGCAGCATGCCGATGGGTCGTACTGGTTCACCGATCCGCCCTATGGCGGCCAGCTATACGAGGGAACGCCGGACGAGGCCGGCGGCCCCTCGAACCCGCAGGGCCACCTCAATCCGCGGCTCGGCCAGCCGGCCGGTCTCCGGACGAACAAGCGGGCGCTCCCCAACGCCCTCTACCGGATCGACCCGACCGGCCGGATCGATCAGGTGTTGACCGACGCGCAAGTGCCGAACCCGAACGGCCTGTGCTTCTCGCCCGATCACAAGACACTCTACCTCTCCTCCACCGGCAAGGGCCCGGGCGATACCGGCCCCGGCGGCAAGGGCGAGATCTACGCCTTCGATGTCGGGACCGGTCCCGCCGTCTCGAACAAGCGGCTGTTCTCGGATTGCGTCGTCGACGGCGTGAAATGCGGCCCTGACGGGATGCGGACCGATGTCGACGGCAACCTCTGGGTGGCGAGCAATGCCGGCCGGGCAGTCGGCTATAACGGCGTCACGGTCTGGAATCCGCAGGGCAAGCTGATCGGCCGCATCCGCCTGCCGGAGGTCTGCGGCAACCTCACCTTTGGCGGCCCGAAGCGGAACCGCCTGTTCATGACTGCCAGCCAGTCGCTCTACGCAGTCTACGTGAACACGCAGGGGGCGGGACCGGCCTGAGTGACGAGCGTCAGGTCTACGCCTCTCAAGAGCTTCTTCACGGGCTCTATCCAATCCAATCCCTCATCCTAAGGCGACGGAGCGAAGCGGAGGCCTCGAAGGAGACCTCCAGCCGGCCGCGCGATCCCTGGAGGGCTCCTTCGAGGCTCGCTGCGCTCGCTCCTCAGGATGAGGCCGAGGATGGGATATCCGTCAAAACGTCCCGCGCTTGCCGGGGCGGTGAAGGCGATGGCCAGGAGCAAGAGTAGCCCGCCAACCGTGGTTGCCGGGCTGCCAAGGCGCTATCTGAAGCGGCATGAGCGACGATCCCACCCCCGACCCGACCCTGAGCCGCCTGAGCGCAGCCCTGGGCGACCTGCCCAAGCGCGGCCTGCCGCCGGTGGAGAAGTGGGATCCGCCCTATTGCGGGATGATCGACATCCGCATCGCCGCCGACGGAACCTGGCACCACAACGGTTCCCCGATCCGCCGGGAGAAGCTGGTCAAGCTGTTCGCCACCATCCTGCGGCGCGAGCCGGATGGGCGGGTCGTGCTGGTCACCCCGGTGGAAAGCGTCGGCATCACCGTGGAGGATGCCGCCTTCGTCGCCGTTGAGATGGCGGTGGATGGCGAAGGGGAGGGCCGGCGGATCTCGTTCCGGACCAATGTCGACGACCTCGTGAGTGTCGACTCCGAGCACGCCCTGCGCTTCGAGCAGGGGCCGGACGGGGCGCTGAAACCCTATCTCCATGTCCGCCGCGGGCTCTGGGCCCTGGTGACCCGGGCGCTGACCTACGATCTGGTCGACCTCGCCGAGGAGCGCGTGATCGACGGTCGACCGTGGCTCGGCCTCTGGGCCGGGGGCACCTTCCACACTATCGCCCCGGCCGAGGCCGCGTGAGCGACACGCTCGCCGACTTCCTCGCCCGCGCCGCGTCCCACCTGTCTCCGGACCCGCCGGGCCCGGACGATCCGACCTCGAATCCCCGCGGCGACCACAGCCTCGACCCGGATGGCAGCGCCGTAATCCCACCGCCCCCGCACCGGCGGGCCGCGGTGCTGGTGCCGGTGGTGTTCCGGCCGGACGGCCCGCGCTTGGTCCTGACCCAGCGCGCGGCCAACCTCCGCGACCATTCCGGCCAGGTCGCGCTGCCGGGCGGCAAGATCGACCCCGCCGATCCGGGACCGGCCGACGCCGCCCTGCGGGAGGCCCACGAGGAGATCGGGCTCCCACCCGATTCGGTGCAGCTCCTCGGCTATCTCGATCCCTACCTGTCCGGCACCGGGTTTCTGGTCACGCCGGTGATCGGAATCGTGCTGCCGGAGGCCATCTTCACGCCGAACCCCGCAGAAGTCGCGGACGTGTTCGAGGTGCCGCTGGCGGTGCTCATGGATCGGGACCGCTACGTCCTGCACGCCCGGGTCTGGCAGGGACGGCAGCGCCGATATTATGCCCTGACCTTCGAGGACCGTCTGATCTGGGGCGTCACCGCCGGGATCCTGAACAACCTCCGGGAGCGCCTCTACCCGGAGACGGAAGCCTGATGCGGCAACGCGGAATCCGGTTCTTCGGGCGCCTCATGCGATGACATAGAGTTGGACTAGGCCGTCGCTCCAACGCTGGCCCCGAGGGATAAGGCTACCCACAATCATGCTGCGCCGCCTCATCGAAGAGTTCGGCCTCTTCCTGATCCCCTTTGTCCTGTTCATGGTCTACCTCGTGCTGGCCGGCCGCAACCCGCTGCGCCGGGTCCATTGGGATCCGCACATCGTCCGCCTGGTGTTGGCCGGCCTCGCCGTAGTGATCGGTACGCTGATCTATGAGGGCCTGTTCTCGGAGCGCCGGGCCGGCGGCTACGTGCCGACCCACATGGAGAACGGCCGCCTCGTGCCAGGTGAATTCAAGTGACGCAGGCGCTCGATCGCGGCGCCCTGGTGGCCCTCCTCGCCCAGCCGGGCGTGCGACGGGCGCTCGCGGCCCTGGATCGGCCGGGCGGCGAAACGCGCCTCGTCGGCGGCTGCGTGCGCGATGCGCTGCTGGGCAAGCCATCCGCCGATATCGATCTCGCGACCACGCTGTTGCCGGAGGCGGTGATCGCCGCCGCCCGGGCGGTGCCGGAGCTCAAGGCGGTGCCCACCGGGATCGAGCACGGCACGATCACCCTGGTCACCGAGGACGGACCGATCGAGGTCACGACCCTGCGCGAGGATGTCGAGACCGACGGTCGCCACGCGGTGGTACGCTTCGGCAGCGATTTCGCCCGGGATGCCGAGCGGCGCGATTTCACCGTCAACGCGCTTTCCCTCGGGGCCGATGGCCAGCTGCACGACACGGTCGGGGGCTTGGCCGATCTCGAAGCCGGGCGGGTCCGGTTCATCGGCGATCCGGCCACCCGCATCCGCGAGGATGCGTTGCGGATCCTGCGCTTCTTCCGCTTCCATGCACGTTTCGGCGCCGGGGCGCCGGATGAAACGGCGCTGTCCGCCTGCGTGGCCGCCCGAGACGCCCTGGACCGGCTCTCTCGCGAGCGGGTCCGGTCCGAATTTCTGAAGCTGCTGGAGGCGCAGGGCGGTCTGCCGATGGTTCGCACGCTGAGTGCCACCGGGCTGCTTCAGCGGATCACCGGCGGCGTCGCCGAGCTCGGTCGGCTGGAGCGGGCGATGGCCGCCTCGCTATCGCCTGTGATGCGCTTGGCAGCGCTCTCGGTCGGCGGCAGGAATGACGCGGATCGCCTGCGCGATCGGCTGCGCCTGTCGAACCCGGAACAGGCACAGCTCACCGGTTACGCGGACGCGCTGGCGGACCTGCACGGCCGCCCGGCGATCGACGCGCCGGCGGCACGGGCGCTCGCGGCCGAGCACGGGCTGCCGCTGCTCAACGAGACGCTGGCGATCCTGGCCGGCGAGCCGCGGCCCGTCCTGGAAGACGAGGCCCGGCGGGCGCTTCAGGCTCTGGGCGGGGAGGGGGGTGCGCCGCGCTTCCCGCTCGCTGGAGCGGATCTGGTCGCGGCGGGCGTACCGGCCGGGCCGGCGATCGGCCGGGGCCTGGCCGCGGCCCGGGCGCTCTGGCTGGAGCGCGGATGCCCGACCGGCGCCGAGGCGCGGACCGAGCTTTTAACGCGCGCGCTCGACAGCGCGCGCCAATCCCAAAATTAAAGCTTGAGGAGCGCCTTGGTCTCCTGGAGCTGGACGATCTGGCCGTTCAGCTCTTCGCGCTTCTGCAAGTCCTCGGTGGCGTCACGCTGCAGCTCGGCGGCCTCGATATCCCGATCGAGGGATTCGTGGGTCAGCTCCTCGATCGGCGCGGCGCGCTCGGCGAGGACGGTGACGGCAGTCGGGCCGATATCGGCGAAGCCGCCGCGGACGTAGATCCGCTTGCCGCTGCCCTGGCTCTCGGTGATCACGATGACGCCGACCCGCAGCGAGGTCAGGACCGGAGCATGGCCCGGCATGACGGTCATCTCGCCCTCAGTGCCGGGCAGCTGAACGGCGGTCACCTCGCCGGAATACAGCGTCCGCTCGGGGCCGACGAAATCGAAGTGGAAGGTGGCCATCGGTCTCTAGCTTCCCGAACCCGCAACGCGCGCTCCTCCCCCTTGCGGGGAGGAGGTGGAGGTGGGGGTGGTGCAGACGGCACCGAAACGCTCAATCCTGAACCACCCCCACCCCCGACCCCTCCCCGCAAGGGGGAGGGGAGGGAGCAGCTTACGCCGCCTTCAGCTTCTTGGCCTTCTCCTGGGCCTGCTCGATCGTGCCGACCATGTAGAAGGCGGCCTCCGGTAGGTCGTCGTAATCGCCGTTCACCAGGCCCTTGAAGCCCTTGATGGTGTCTTCCAGCGGCACCTGCACGCCCGGCGAGCCGGTGAACACCTCGGCCACCGTGAAGGGCTGCGAGAAGAAGCGCTCGATCTTGCGGGCGCGGGCGACAGTGAGCTTATCCTCCTCGGACAGCTCGTCCATGCCCAGGATCGCGATGATGTCCTGGAGGGCCTTGTAGCGCTGCAGGGTCTGCTGGACCCGGCGGGCCACGTCGTAATGCTCCTCGCCGAGGATCGCCGGCGACAGCATGCGCGAGGTCGAGTCCAGCGGATCCACCGCCGGGTAGATGCCCTTCTCGGCGATCGAGCGCGACAGAACGGTCGTGGCGTCGAGGTGGGCGAAGGAGGCGGCAGGCGCCGGGTCGGTCAGATCGTCGGCCGGCACGTAGATGGCCTGCACCGAGGTGATCGAGCCCTTGGTGGTGGTGGTGATGCGCTCCTGCAGGGCGCCCATGTCGGTGGCGAGCGTCGGCTGGTAGCCCACCGCCGACGGGATGCGGCCGAGAAGCGCCGACACCTCGGAGCCCGCCTGGGTGAAGCGGAAGATGTTGTCGACGAAGAACAGCACGTCCTGGCCCTCGTCGCGGAACTGCTCCGCGATGGTCAGGCCGGTGAGGGCCACCCGCGAGCGGGCGCCGGGGGACTCGTTCATCTGGCCGTACACGAGGGCGCACTTCGAGCCCTCGGCCGAGCCGCCATGCTCCTTCGGATCGACGTTCACCTTGGACTCGATCATCTCGTGATAGAGATCGTTGCCCTCGCGGGTGCGCTCACCCACGCCGGCGAACACGGAATAACCGGAGTGCACCTTGGCGATGTTGTTGATCAGCTCCATGATCAGCACGGTCTTGCCGACGCCGGCGCCGCCGAACAGGCCGACCTTGCCGCCCTTGGAGTAGGGGGCCAGCAGGTCCACGACCTTGATGCCGGTGACGAGGATCTGCGCCTCGGTCGACTGCTCGGCGTAGGACGGGGCCGGCTGGTGGATGGCGCGGTAGGTGTCGCACGCAACCGGGCCGAGCTCGTCGATCGGCTCGCCGATGACGTTCATGATGCGGCCCAGGGTGTTCATGCCCACCGGCACCTTGATCGGCTCGCCGGTATCCGTGCACTCCTGGCCGCGGGTCAGGCCCTCGGACGTGTCCATGGCGATGCAGCGGACGGTGCTCTCGCCGAGCTGCTGGGCGACCTCGAGGACGAGGCGGGCGCCGTTGTTCTTGGTCTCAAGGGCGTTCAGGATCTCGGGCAGGTGCCCGTCGAACTGGACGTCGACCACGGGGCCGATGACCTGAGTGATCTTGCCGACCTTGTTGGAGCCGGCGCCGGGGAGTGCGGTGTTCGCCATCGTAAACCTACCCTTCAAGCTGTGCGTTCAGGTCGCGGAGCCTCAGAGAGCTTCCGCGCCCGAGATGATCTCGATGAGTTCTTTGGTGATCATGGCCTGACGCGTGCGATTGTAGATCAGCGTCTGCTTCTTGATCATCTCGCCCGCATTGCGGGTGGCCGAGTCCATGGCGCTCATGCGCGCACCCTGCTCGGATGCGGCGTTCTCCAAGAGCGCCCGATAGACCTGCACGGTGAGGTTCTTCGGGAGCAGCGTCTCCAGGATCGCCTCCTCGGAGGGCTCGAATTCCAGGGCGGCGTTGCCGTTGGCGCTCTTGGCCGAGGTGTCGGCCGCCGGCAGCTCCGCCGGGATCAGGCGCTGCGCCGTGGGGATCTGCGAGATCACCGACCGGAACTCAGAATAGAACAGGGTCGCGACGTCGAACTCGCCGGCCTCGAAGCGGGTGAGGATCTTGTTGGCGATCTCGGCGGCGAACTCGTAATCGACCGGGCGGTTGCCGCGGATGTCCATGCTCTCGACGATCTGGTCGCGGTAGAGGCGGCGCAGCTGGTCGTTGCCCTTCTTGCCGACCGTCATAATCTTGACGGTCTTGCCCTCGGCAGTGAGCTTCTGGATGTATTCCCGGACCGCCAAGCGGACGATTGAAGAGTTGAACGCGCCGCACAGGCCGCGGTCGCCAGTGCAGACGACCAGAAGGTGAGTCTGCTCGGAACCGGTCCCGGAGAGGAGCTTCGGGGCGCCGACGCCGCCGACCAGATTGCCCGCGAGGTTGCCAAGCACCTGGGCCATCTTCTCGGCGAAGGGACGGCCCGCCTCGGCGGCCATCTGCGCCCGGCGCAGCTTGGCCGCGGCGACCATCTGCATGGCCTTGGTGATCTTCTGCGTCGCCTTCACCGAGGTGATGCGGTTGCGCAGGTCCTTCAAACTCG
The DNA here is from genome assembly GCF_900114535.1 of Methylobacterium pseudosasicola. GTDB lineage: Bacteria > Pseudomonadota > Alphaproteobacteria > Rhizobiales > Beijerinckiaceae > Methylobacterium > Methylobacterium pseudosasicola. The sequence goes on from NZ_FOTK01000011.1 coordinate 51,610, forward strand.
CCATCGGGCCGCGTCCAGATCCGTTCCAGGGCCTCTCCTCCCCCGTGCGGGGAGGAGCCGAAGGTGGGGGTTGCGCCGGGTCTGGCGGCCGATAGTGCGATCAGCACCGGCGCCGCCCCCAACCCTCCCCACCGGAGGCGGGGAGGTCACAAGGGTAAGGTCCGATCAGGCGCCGATCGACTTGGCCACGCCCTCGACCACGCTCTTGAGCTTGCCAGCGTTCTCGTCCGACAGGTCCTTCGAGGTGGCGATGGCGCTGAGCAGATCCTGGTGCTTGGAGCGCAGCGTGCTCAGCAGGCTGTCCTCGAAGGCGCGGATCTTGCTCACCGGAAGCTTGTCCAGGTAGCCGTTCACGCCGGCATAGATCACGGCGACCTGCTCTTCCATCTTCAGCGGCGAGAATTGCGGCTGCTTCAGGAGCTCGGTGAGCCGCGAGCCGCGGTTCAGGAGCTGCTGGGTCGAGGCGTCGAGGTCGGAACCGAACTGAGCGAAGGCCGCCATCTCGCGGTACTGCGCCAGCTCACCCTTGATCTTGCCGGCGACCTTTTTCATCGCCTTGGTCTGGGCCGAGGAGCCCACCCGCGACACCGAGAGGCCGACGTTCACCGCCGGGCGGATGCCCTGGTAGAACAGGTCGGTCTCAAGGAAGATCTGGCCGTCGGTGATCGAGATCACGTTGGTCGGGATATAGGCCGAGACGTCGTTGGCCTGGGTCTCGATGACCGGCAGGGCGGTCAGCGAGCCGTTGCCGGCGGCGTCGCCCATCTTGGCGGCGCGCTCGAGCAGGCGGCTGTGGAGGTAGAACACGTCGCCCGGATAAGCCTCGCGGCCCGGCGGGCGGCGCAGCAGCAGGGACATCTGGCGGTAGGCCACGGCCTGCTTGGACAGATCGTCATACACGATCACGGCGTGCATGCCGTTGTCGCGGAAATACTCACCCATGGCGCAGCCGGCGAACGGCGCGATGAACTGCATCGGCGCGGCGTCCGAGGCGGTGGCCGCGATGACGATGGAGTATTCCAGGGCACCCTGGTCCTCCAGCACCTTCACGAACTGGGCGACGGTGGAGCGCTTCTGACCGATGGCCACGTAGATGCAGTAGAGCTTGGACGCCTCGTCCCCGCCGGCGGCATGGCCGGGCTTCTGGTTGAGGATGGTGTCGAGGGCGATGGCGGTCTTGCCGGTCTGGCGATCGCCGATGATCAGCTCGCGCTGGCCGCGGCCGACCGGGATCAGGGCGTCGATCGCCTTGAGGCCCGTCGCCATCGGCTCGTGCACCGACTTGCGCGGGATGATGCCCGGCGCCTTCACGTCGACCCGGCGCCGCTCGGTGGAAGCGATCGGGCCCTTACCGTCGATCGGGTTGCCGAGGCCGTCGACTACGCGGCCGAGAAGGGCCTTGCCGACGGGCACGTCCACGATGGCGCCGGTACGCTTGACGGTCTGGCCTTCCTTGATCTCACGGTCGGAGCCGAAGATCACGATGCCGACGTTGTCCTGCTCGAGGTTGAGCGCCATGCCGCGCACCCCCGACTCGAACTCGACCATCTCGCCGGCCTGGACGTTGTCGAGGCCGTAGGCGCGGGCGATGCCGTCACCAACGGACAAGACCTGTCCGACCTCGGAGACCTCGGCCTCTTCGCCGAAGTTCTTGATCTGGTCCTTCAGGATCGCGGAGATCTCGGCGGCGCGGATGTCCATACTCGGGCCTCTGTCGCTAAATCGTCAGTGCTTGTTCGGATCGGATGAGGCGCGCTTACCGCGCGGCCTGCATCGCGAGGCGGATACCGTTGAGCTTGGTCTTGAGGGATGCGTCGATCATCCGCGAGCCCATGCGGACGACGAGGCCACCGATCAGGCTCGGGTCGACGACCAGATCGAGATCGATATCGGCCTTGGCGACGTCGCGGAGCGACGCCTTGATCTCTTCGATCAACGCGTCGGACGGCCGTTCGGCCACCCGCACCTCGGCGCGCACGATCCCCCTGGAATCCTGCACCAGCGACCGGAAGGCGGCGATCATGCCCGGCAGGGCGAACAGGCGCCGATTCGAAGCCGCGAGGCGGATGAAGTTTCCGGCGAGACCGCCGATCCCAGCGCGCTCCAGGACGGCGCCGATGGCGGCTTCCTGCTCGGCCGGGGTGAAGGCCGGGCTGCGGACGAGGCGGCGCAGGTCCGCACTCTCCTTCAGCAGGGCATCGAATTGATTGAGAGCCTCGGCAACCGCGTCGACCTGGCGCTCGTCACGCGCGAGCTCGAAGAGGGCGGAAGCGTACCGGCCCGCCACGCCTGCGACCAGGGGACCAGCCTCGGAACCGTTCTGCGCCACCCGTCGCTCTCTTCTCTGTTGCCCGCCCGATCCGCGCGTTCCGGCCGGGAACACGGTGCGGATCTCGTTCGGGACGTGGGATCGCGCCAACAGCGGGACGGGTCGAGAACCGGCCCTTGTGGCGCGGCGACCGCCTAGCATGCCAGCATGGCCGCACGCAACACGGACCGGCGCGGCTCTGCGCGATACGGCGGCGGAAGTGTGACGCGGCAGGCCTCAGCAGGCCAGCCGATCGCATCGCCGAGTGCTGGCGATCATCTTCGCCATGGCGTTGGCGCCGGGATGCCCGAGGATACCGCTGTTGCCCAGAACGTAGGACGGCGTCGCGTAGAGGCCGAGATCGGCCGCCATCCGCATCTGGCTCTTGAGCGCCAGCCGGACCTCCTCGCTATCAGCGATCTCCTCGACCTCCGCCTGCGGGATGCCGAGCGCCGCCGCGGCCGTAAGGGCGCCGGGCCCGTCGATACGGCCGGGCTTGCTCAACAGCGTCCGGTAGAATCCCCAGGCGGCGGCCGCGCCGAGCTTGCGCTGGACCGCCAGCATCACCTTGGCGGCCTGGGCGGATTGCGGCGACAGGATCGGGTTGCTGACGAGGCCGATGCGCAGGTCCGGATCGGAGTCGTGCAGAGCCACGACATCGGCGGCGGCCTTGCGGCAGTAGGGGCAGTTGAAGTCGAAGAACTCGTACAGCGTGGTCTGGGCCTCGCGCGGCCCGGCATAGGTGACGCCGCGCAGGCCCGGAATCTGCCCGGTAATCTCCCCCGGCAGGATCGAGTTCGCCACCGCGCGGCCGTCATCGCCGGTCACCGGGACGCGCTGGCCGTAGGATTGTGCGGCGGCCCGCCCGAGCCCCGCGCTTGAGGCAACACCGGCGGCGGCAGCCGCGATGAGGTGACGACGGGTCAGCACCATGAAAACCGTCCGGGACAAATGGAATTGTTTGGCCGAGGCTGAGCCGGCCTGCGGGATCGCGTGACCGTGATGGCGCAGGTCCGTGAACGCCGCCCTACCGGATCCCGGCCGGGCGGTCGCCCACCGCCCAGGCCAGGGCCTGTTCCAGGCGATCGTTGCCCCAGAACAGCTCACCGTCATCAGCCAGGAAGGTTGGGGCGCCGTAGATGCCGCGGGAGCGCGCCTCCTCGACGCTGACCCGCAGCCGAGTCTTGTTCGCCTCGCCAGCGGCGGCGCGCACGGTCTGGGTGCCGTCGAGACCCAGCGAATCGAGGATCTCGACCACCGCCGCCGGCTCGGCGATTGAGCGCCCCTCAGCAAAGCTCGCGGAAAAGACCGCCTTGGAGAACGGTACCAGCCAATCCTGGTCGTGGCCGTAGACCGCCGCCCGCACCGCGCTGAGGCTGTTCTGCGGGAATTGCGCCGGTCGGGTGAGCGGCGGCAGGCCGAGGCGGGCGGCCTCGCGCTCCACGTCGCGCCACATGTTCTTGCCCTTGGCCGGGTAGAGGTTGAACGGCGAGGTGGTCCAGCCCTGCGAGGCGAAGAGCGGCCCGACCAGGAACGGCCGCCAGCGCACGGTGACGCCGGCCGCCGCGGCGGCCTCCTCGACGCGCATCGCCGCCAGATAGGAATACGAGGAGGCGAATTCGTACCAGAACTCCAGTGTTGGCTGGCGCGCCATGGACTTCGCTTCTCCGATGCTCTTCGTGCGGCGGGGATCAGGCAATGCCCGCGCCGCGCCGTGCCTCACACGTCCGCAAGGCCGTCATGAGGCGAAACGCTGTCGATCGTCCGGCAACAGGCTACGCGCGAAGCGGCACGCCGGTTGCAGGCCGATGACACCCGCGATAAGCCGCCGACACCCTGCACCAGTTCCGGAACCAGCATGTCCGATCCCGCGAAGAGCCCCGTGAAGAAGGTGGTGCTGGCCTATTCCGGCGGCCTGGACACCTCGATCATCCTGAAGTGGCTGCAGACCACCTACGGCTGCGAGGTCATCACCTTCACGGCCGATCTCGGCCAGGGTGAGGAGTTGGAGCCGGCCCGTCGCAAGGCCGAGCTCTTGGGGATCAAGCCCGAGAATATCTACATCGAGGACCTACGCGAGGAATTCGTTCGGGACTACGTGTTCCCGATGTTCCGGGCCAACGCCGTCTACGAGGGCGTCTATCTGCTCGGCACATCGATCGCCCGGCCGCTCATCGCCAAGAAGCAGATCGAGATTGCCGAGAAGGTCGGGGCCGACGCGGTCTGCCACGGCGCCACCGGCAAAGGCAACGATCAGGTCCGATTCGAGCTCGGCTACTACGCGCTGAAGCCCGACGTGACGGTGATCGCCCCCTGGCGGGAATGGGATCTGCGCTCCCGCGAGCAGCTGATCGCCTTCGCCGAGCAGCACCAGATCCCGATCGCCAAGGACAAGCGCGGCGAGAGCCCGTTCTCAGTGGACGCCAACCTCCTGCACGCCTCCTCGGAAGGCAAGGTGCTTGAGGATCCGGCTGTGGAAGTGCCGGATTACGTCTTCTCCCGGACGATCTCGCCCGAGCAGGCGCCCGACACGCCGACCATCATCACCATCGGCTTCGAGAAGGGCGACGCGGTCTCGATCGACGGCGAAAAGCTCTCGCCCGCGAGCCTGCTGGCCAAGCTCAATCAACTCGGCCACGACAACGGCATCGGCCGGCTCGACCTCGTGGAGAACCGCTTCGTCGGCATGAAGAGCCGCGGCATGTACGAGACGCCGGGCGGCACGATCCTGCTGCCAGCCCACCGGGCGATCGAATCGATCACCCTGGACCGCGGCGCGGCTCACCTGAAGGACCAGCTGATGCCGCAATATGCGGAGCTGATCTATAACGGCTTCTGGTTCTCGCCCGAGCGCGAGATGATCCAGGCGCTGATCGACAAGAGCCAGGAGAAGGTCACCGGCACGGTGCGGTTGAAGCTCTACAAGGGCGGTGTCCACGTGATCGGCCGGGAGAGCCCGAACTCCCTCTACGACCAGGACCTCGTGACCTTCGAGGAGGGCGCCGTCGCCTACGACCACCGCGACGCGGCGGGCTTCATCAAGCTCAACGCCCTCCGGCTGCGCACCCTGGCGCAGCGCAAGAAGCGGGACGCCTGAGCGTCCCCCGGGGGTCCGCGCTCAGGCGGGCTCCCACTTCGACGCGGCGTTCCGGCGGTAGGTGCCGGGCCCGAGATCGGCGTAGCGCAAGAAGATCTGGAAGGCCGGCTGCATCTCGCGGTGAAGCCGGACCAAGCTGTCCTGATCGGCCGTGCCATCCAGATGGCGGCCCATGTCGTGGGTGTACGATTCCGTCCCGCCATACGGCCGCTCGGGGTCGATGCGCGGAACGCCGTGATCGTCGTCCCACATGTGGTTGAGCCGCGGGATCAGCGCGAGGTGATCCTCCGTCACCGCGAAGGTGATGTGCTCCGGGGTCTCACCAGTGGCGGAATCCCGGAACACGTCGGTGATCGCCGCGCAATCCAGCTTCGCCAGCGGGTTGTGATACTGGTAGCGGCCGGGCTTCAGCACGGCGTTCTGCGAGAATACGGCGATCCCGTCCTCCAGCGCCCGATGCTCCTCCTCGACGCCGTCGTCGTCGCCCGTGACGTTGGCGATGTCGCCGTCCCGGTCGCGACTGCCGTAGGGCGCCTCCGGGTGAATCATCGGCGCGCCGGGCTCGGCGCCGTTCCAGGCGACCACCATCCGGCGGATCAAGGCGATGCGCTCAAGGGTGAGGTCGTAGACGGCGTCGTTCATGATCAGGCGGTCCCGGTGTGGCGAGTCTGGCGCCCCTCTTACAGAGGTGATTCGGCGCCTGCTACCGCCGCAGGCAGCCCGTGAGTCCCTCGATCTGACCCATCATCGCCTGGATCTGCGCGGCACGGCGGCGAACGCCGGGGGAGGGGCGGCCGGCGCTGCGGGTGATCGGGTTCGGCAGGACGGCAGCCAGCAGCGCCGCCTCGCTTCGGGTCAGGCGGCTGGCATCCTTGCCGAACCAGTGGCGACTCGCCGCCTGCGCGCCGTAGATCCCATCGCCCCACTCGGCGACGTTGAGGTAGATCTCCATCATCCGCCGCTTGCCCCAGAGGGCGTCGAGCGCCAGGGCGAGCGGGATCTCGAAGGCTTTGCGGATGTAGGAGCGGCCCGGCCACAGGAAGACGTTCTTCACCGTCTGCATGGCGATGGTCGAGGCGCCCCGGCTCGGCGAATCCTCATCCTCCACGACCTCGCGGATCGCCCCGAAATCGACCCCGTAATCCAGGCAGAAGCGCTGATCCTCGGAGGCGATCACCGCCTGCTGCAGCGCTGGCGAAATCGCTGCGAGCGGCACCGGATCGCGGCTCACGGGCTGAAGCGTCAACCACCGTCCGAGCATCAGGGTCGACGGCGGCGTCACCGCGCTATAGACGAGCGCCAGCGTGAGCGTGAAGATGAATCCGACGGCGGGGAGCAGCAGCAGCGCTCCCACGATCCGGCGCACACGGCGGGAGCGCCTCGGGCGAGCGCGCGGCAGGTCGCGTGGGACTGCGCGCGACGCCGCGATCCGCCTGGGTCCGGTTCGGTCGAACTTGATTTCGTCTCCGCGCAAAACGACGCCCGATTGATTTTCGCCAGGCCAAGACCGGACGCAGCGCCCGATGACCTCGACTTCCTCAACGCAGGCTCAGACCGGTTCGGTCAAGGCAGGCACCCCCGCATCCGAGTTTTCCCACAGGCTGGCGCAGGTCGCCGAGACGGTCGAGACGTTTCTGGTCGACCGCCTCGGCCCCGAAATCGGCCTCGGCGAGATCGCCCGGCCGCCGCGCCTGATGGAGGCGATGCGGCACGCCGTGCTCGGCGGCGGCAAGCGCCTGCGTCCGTTCCTCGCCATCGAGACCGCCCGGATGCTCGGCGGCTCCGAGGCCGCGGCGCTCGCCGCCGGCGCGGGTGTCGAGCTCGTGCATTGCTACAGCCTCGTGCATGACGACCTGCCGGCCATGGACGACGACGATATGCGCCGCGGCAAGCCGACGGTGCACAAGGCCTATGACGAGGCCACCGCCATCCTAGTGGGCGATGCCCTGCAGACGCTGGCCTTCGAGATCGTCGCCGACCCGACCTGGCAGCCGGACGCGCGGATTCGGGCCGACCTCGTGCTCGGGCTCGCCCGCGCCTCCGGCCTCGGCGGGATGGTCGGCGGCCAGCTCCTCGACCTCACCGCCGAGGGGCGGTTCGGCGCGGCCAATATGGACGTGGACGACACCCTGCGGATGCAGGCGATGAAGACCGGGGCGATCCTGGCCTTCTCGGTGGAAGCCGGCGCGATCGTCGGCGGCGCCGACGCAGGACAGCGGGCGGCGCTGCTGCGCTACGGGCTGGCGTTGGGCCAGGCGTTCCAGATCGCCGACGACATCCTCGACCGGGAGGCATCCCCGGAGGCGATGGGCAAGGCCACCGGCAAGGACAAGGATGCCGGCAAGGCCACGCTGGTCGACCGCCTTGGCCTCGACGGCGCCCGGGCCGAGTGCGACCGCCTGGTCGGCGTCTGCGAGGACGCGGTGGCGCTCTGGGGCGAGAAGGCCCGGACCCTGCGGGACGCCGCCCGTTTCACGGTCGCGCGCAAGACCTGAGCTGTCCGGCGTCCCTATGCGCTCAGGACAAAGCTGGGCCGGATCGCGATAATTGAACGGGTCGGTTTGACCGACCCGCAAGGACGCAGGCCCGAGTGTCGGGCATGCCTTCCTATCTGTCCCTCTCCCGCATCCTGGCCGCCGGCTCGGGGCTCGGCGGGCTCGGTTACATGATGACCCATCCGGATCCGTCCGTGGAGAGCGTCATGACCGGCCTGTCGTGCCTGATACTGTGTATTGGCTTCTCGGCGATGCCGGCACCGAAGCCGGCAAAGCATCGGGCGCCCGTCCCGACCCCGCCACCGCCTGCACCCGAGCCGCAGACGATGCCGCTCCTGCCGGGTCCGCAACCGCATCGGCTGCTCATGACGACGATCGTGCCGCCCGCCCGCGAGCTCCCCGAGCTGGGGAGCCAACGGCAGCGCAGCGACGACCGGCAGCCCCAACCGACCGCATAGATCGGCGGCGGCGGACCGGCCGTCGTCTGGCGTCAGGCGCGGTTCTTCTTGTTGTAGACGTCGAGGCAAACCGCGGCGAGCAGCACGATCCCCTTGATCACCTGCTGGTAGTCGATGCCGATGCCGAGGATCGACATGCCGTTGTTCATCACGCCGATGATGAACGCGCCGATGACGACCCCCGAGACCTTGCCGATGCCGCCGGCCGCCGAGGCGCCGCCGATGAAGCAGGCCGCGATCACGTCGAGTTCGAAGCCGACGCCGGCCTTCGGGGTCGCGGTGTTGAGGCGTGCGGCGAAGATCATGCCGGCGAGACCGGCCAGGGCGCCCATATTGGCGAAGGTCAGGAAGGTCAGCCGCTCGGTCTTGATGCCGGACAGACGCGCGGCCTTGATGTTGCCGCCGAGCGCATAGATCCGCCGCCCGATCGTCGTCCGAGTGGTGATGAACCGGTAGAGCATCACCAGCACGAACATCACGATCAGCACGTTCGGCAGGCCGCGATACGCGCTCATCTGATACGCGAAGGCGAGAATCACGATGGTCGTGATGCCGTTGCGGGCCACGAACGCGGCCAGGCTGTCGGGCTGGCTGCCATGGCGGACCTGCACGACGCGGCGCTGCCAGTTCATACCGAACAGGATGAGCGAGAGCACCGCCCCGATCAGCACCGAGGTCCAGGGCCCGGCAAAATTGATGAGAAAACCCTTGGCGAGGAGCTGGAACACCTCCGGAAACGGCCCGATCGAGGCGCCCTGGAGCAGGGCCAGGGTCAGGCCGCGGAACACCAGCATGCCGGCCAGGGTGACGATGAAGCTCGGGATCCCGAGATAGGCGACGAAAGCCCCCTGCACCCCGCCGATGGCGGCGCCGACCGCGAGGCAGATGACCGTTGCAGAGAGGGGATCGAGACCGACGCGGACCATCAGCAGGGCCGCCAGGGCACCGACGAAGCCGACGATCGAGCCGATCGACAGGTCGATATGCCCGGCCACGATGACCAGCAGCATGCCCAGCGCCATCACGACGACGTAGCTGTTCTGCAGGATCAGGTTGGTGAGGTTGAGCGGCTGGAACAGCACGCCGTTCGTCGCATACTCGAAGAACAGCGTGATCAGCAGCAGGGCGATCAGCAGCCCGTAATCCCGGACCTGCGAGGTCCCGAGGAAGCCGCGTTTGGCACCCGCATCGGCGGCGGGCTTGGCCTCGGGAATGGAGGCGGAGCCAGGGGTCATCGACTTGCCCGCAGAGAGGTCGGTCATCCGTTCAGTTCCTTCGAGCGCATGATCGAGCGCATGATCGCCTCCTGGCTCGCCTCCGAGCGCTGGAACTCGCCGACGAAACGCCCCTCGTTCATCACGTAGATGCGGTCGCACATGCCGAGCAGCTCCGGCATCTCCGACGAGATCATCAGGACGCCCCGGCCGCCATCGGCCAACTCGTTGATAATCGAATAGATTTCGTACTTTGCGCCGACATCGATGCCCCGCGTCGGCTCGTCCAGGATCAGCACCTTGGGGTGCGTGAACAGCCACTTGCTGAGCACGACCTTCTGCTGGTTGCCGCCTGACAGATTCACGGTCTGCTGCGCGACGCCGAAGGAGCGGATCCGCATCTTGGTCCGGTAATCGGTGGCGACCCGGCGCTCCTTGTCCTCGTCGATCACGGCGGCCGTGGACACGCCGGGTAGGTTCGCCAGCGTGGTGTTCTTGGTGATGGTCTCGTCGAGCACGAGGCCGAGCTGCTTGCGGTCCTCGGTCACGTAGGCGATGCCCGCCGCGATCGCCTTGCCGATGGTCGAGACATCGACGTCCCGGCCCTCGATCCGGACGTGGCCCGAGATGCCCTGGCCGTAGGAGCGGCCGAACAGGCTCATGGCGAGCTCGGTCCGGCCCGAGCCCATCAGGCCAGCGATCCCGACGATCTCGCCCTTGCGGACGGTGAGGTTGACGTTGCGCACCACCGGGCGGTCGGCGTGAACGGCGTGGTGCACCGTCCAGTCGCGCACTTCCAGCATCACGTCGCCGATCCGCGGCTCGCGGGCCGGATAGCGATTGGCCATCTCGCGGCCGACCATGCCGCGGATGATGCGATCCTCGTCGATCGAACCGTCCCGGCAGTCGAGGGTCTCAACCGTGGTGCCGTCGCGCAGGACAGTGATCCGATCGGCGACCTTCGAGATTTCGTTGAGCTTGTGCGAGATCAGGATCGACGCGATGCCCTGCTCCCGGAAGCTGATCAACAGGCGCAGGAGCGCCTCGCTGTCCTTCTCGCTCAGGCTCGCGGTCGGCTCGTCGAGGATGAGCAGCTTGACCTTCTTGGACAGCGCCTTGGCGATCTCGACGAGTTGCTGCTTGCCGACCCCGAGATGGGTGACCAGGGTATCGGGATTCTCTTCGAGCCCTACGGTCTTGAGCAGCTCGACCGCCCGGGTGAACATCCGGTCCCGGTCGATGATGCCGAACCGGGCCGGCTCGTTGCCGAGGAAGATGTTCTCGGCGATCGACAGGAACGGCACCAGCGCGAGTTCCTGGTGGATGATGACGATCCCGACGCGCTCGCTGTCGGAAATATCCCGGAACTGGCTGAGCCGGCCCTCGTAGTGGATCTCGCCCTCGTAGGTGCCGTTCGGATAGACCCCGCTCAGGACTTTCATCAGCGTCGATTTCCCGGCGCCGTTCTCGCCGACCAGGGCGTGGATCTCGGCGGGCCGGACGGTCAGGTTGACGTCCGAGAGCGCCTTGACCCCGGGGAATGTCTTCGTAATCCCCCGCATTTCGAGGACGGGCTGCATGCGACCACTTTCGGCTCGTCGTTCACATCGCGAAGGCCGATGCCGGATCTGCCGGCATCGGCCAGAATCGATTGGGGCCTCGACCGGCCCTTGCTGGGCTACTTGAGCTGGTCGAGGGTGTAGTAGCCCGTATCGACCAGGGCCGGCTTCCAGTTGTCCTTGGTGACGACAACAGGCTTCAGCAGGTAGGACGGGACGACCTTCTTGCCGTTGTTGTAGGTCTTGGTGTCGTTGACCTCCGGCGGCTTGCCGGTCTCGATGGCGTCGATCATCGCGACCGTCACCTTGGCCAGCTCGCGCGTGTCCTTGAACACGGTGGAGTACTGCTCGCCAGCGATGATCGACTTGATCGATTGCAGCTCGGCGTCCTGGCCGCTGACCACCGGCATCTTCAGGCTGCCGGAGCCGTAGCCGACGCCCTTGAGCGACGAGATGATGCCGATCGAGATGCCATCGTAGGGCGACAGGACCGCGTCGAGCTTCGCGCTGCCGTAAAAGGCCGAGAGCAGGTTATCCATGCGGGCCTGGGCGGTGGCCGGGTCCCAGCGCAGGGTCGAGACCTTGTCCATGCCGGCTTGGCCGGACCGCACCACCAGCTTTTTCGCGTCGATGTAGGGTTGCAGCACCGACAGGGCGCCATCGTAGAAGAAGTAGGCGTTGTTGTCGTCCGGCGAGCCGCCGAACAGCTCGATGTTGAACGGCCCCTTGCCGTCCTTCAGCCCGAGCGCGTCGACGATCGAGCTCGCCTGCTGCACGCCGACCTGGAAATTGTCGAACGTCGCGTAGAAGTCGACGTTGGGGGTGCCCTTGATCAGGCGATCATAGGCGATGACCTTGACGCCGGCATCCTTGGCCTTCGACAGCACGTCGCTGAGGGTCGTCCCGTCGATCGAGGCGATCACCAGGACTTTCGCGCCCTTGGTGAGCATGTTCTCGATCTGCGCGAGTTGGTTGGGGATGTCGTCGTCGGCGTATTGCAGGTCCGGCTTGTAGCCCTTGGCGGCCAGCTGCTTCACGATGTTGTTGCCGTCGTCGATCCAGCGCTGGGACGACTTGGTCGGCATGGCGACGCCGATCAGGTCGCCGCTGGCGGCGAGCGCCTCGGGCACGGCGGCGCCCGCCAGCATCGCGGTGGCGAGCGCAAGCTTCAGAAATGTCTGCCTGGTGATCATCAAGTCCCCCCGGTCGTCTCGTCGTCCGGCGCGTGATTCACGCGCTTCGCGTTGTGCGAATGTTTTTTTGATTGGCAGCATTCACCGTCCGACCGGCTCGACGCGACCGGTTCGGCACGGAAACTATTTGGTCAGTCCGATTGCGGCTGCTTGAACCGATCGAAAGTCTTCAGCACCCACGCAGCCTGTTCTTCGAACGACATAGAGACGCTCGGCGACGGGATTGGCGCAGGCGGCGCATGGATCGCGAGGGCCCTCGCTCCATGCGCGACCGGGATTGCGACCCGGCCATTTTTGTTGAGCGATTTGTATGAGTTATAAAACCGGGCGTCAATCGGCGCCGCGCGGAGCACGCGGAAAAAGCGTGGCTGTGGGAAAGCGCGGGCGCGCCGGTAGGCCGGGTCGGCGCCCAAGAGCGCCGAATTCAGATCAAAACGGTCAGCCGCGGCCGATGAACGGCATCTTGGTCGCCATGACGGTCATGAACTGGACATTGGCCTCCAGCGGCAGATTCGCCATCATCAGCACTGCATCGCCAACATGGGCCGGGTCCATCACCGCCTCGGCCCGGGTTGAGCCGTCGGCCTGGGCGACGCCCTCCTTCATCTTGCCGCCCATCGGGGTGTCGGCGTTGCCGATATCGATCTGGCCGCAGGCGATGTCGTAGGCGCGCCCATCGAGCGCGGTCGCCTTGGTGATGCCGGTCACGGCGTGCTTGGTCGCCGTGTAGGCGATCGAGTTCGGCCGCGGGGCATGCGCCGAGATCGAACCGTTGTTGATGATCCGCCCGCCCCGGGGGGTCTGGTCGCGCATGATCCGGAAGGCGTGCTGGGTGCACAGGAACAGGGCCGTGAGGTTGGTGTCGATCACCTGGCGCCACGTATCGAGCGGCAGATCCTCCAGGGGCACCGGCGGCGCGCCGATCCCGGCATTGTTGAACAGCAGGTCGAGGCGGCCGAAGCGGGCGGTCGTCTGCGCGAATAGGTTGGCGATCGAATCCGGGTCGGTCACGTCGGTGGGCACCACGAGGGCGCGTCCGGTCTCGATCTGCGCCGCGACCTCGTCCAGCGGTGCCTGACGTCGCCCGGACAGCACCACGCTCCACCCGGCCCCGGCGAGCGCCAGGGCTGCGGCCTTGCCGACTCCCGTTCCCGCTCCGGTCACGATCGCGATCCGATCAGCCCCCGACATCGCTGCCTCCCTGGTTATGGCGTTGTCCTGCCTGTACCGGACGGCCGGGGCGGCGCGAAGGCCGATCCGTTTCAGATGCGGCCCGACCGTTGCGGACCATCTCGACCGCGGTCACGCTAGGGTGGAACACGCGGAACGCGGATCGGGAGGAGAACGATGCGGGCGTATCGGAGGATGAGCGCGATAGGGGCGGAGAACGGTTGAGCGCGCCCGAGATCCCGTTCCTGACCGGCCTCGATGCCGCGGCCGCCGAGGCGGTGCGGGCCCGGATGATCGCCATGGCGGTGCCGGGCGGCCGGATCCTGTTCGAGCAGGGCGATGCCGGCGACGCGCTTTACACCCTTGTCTCCGGCGCGGTCGGCGTCTCGACCCGCGACCATCACGGGATCCAGAGCCGGATCGCCCGCCTGCGGCCGCCCGAGATTTTTGGCGAGATGGCGCTCCTGTCCGATGCGCCGCGGGCAGCGACCGTCATAGCGCTGCGCGATTCGCACCTGCTGTGCCTGACCCGCGCGGCCTTCGAAGCGGTGATCACCGAGCATCCGCACACGCTTCTGTACTTAGCCCGGATGCTCGCCGAGCGTCTGCGCAATCTCTACGACGGCTATTCGGTCCACCACGCGCCCCGCACCTTCGTGGTGCTCCCCGTGACCGAAGGCCCCGATCCGGAACCCTTCGCGCAAGCCTTCGCCGCCGCGCTCGACGCGATCCTGCCAGGGGAGACCGGCTGCCTGACCCGATGGCCGGAGGGCGCGGACGAGGCCTGGGTTCAGGCGTTCGAGGCCCGGCATGCCCGGACGGTGTTCGCGGCGCGGGATATCGACGGCCCCTGGTCCCGACTCAGCCAGCGCCTGGGCGACCACGTCCTGCTCCTGGCCGAGCCCGGCTTGCCACCGCGCTCCGGCGCGACCGCCTATCTGGAGCGGGTGCGCTCCGACTGGATCCGCATGGATCTGGTGGTGCGTCAGGATCCAGAAGCGCGGCGCCCCAAACCCCTGCACCCGGCGGTCGCAGACCTGCCCACGGCGATGCGGATCCAGCTGCGACCCGGCCGGCCGGACGACATGGCCCGGCTCGCCCGGCTCGCCTGCGGGGTGGGTCGGGGCCTCGTGCTGGGCGGCGGCGGCGCCCGCGCCTTCGCGCATCTGGGGGTGCTCCAGGCCCTCGCGGAGACCGGTTGTGCCCCGGACTTCGTCGGCGGCACCAGCATGGGCGCGGTGATCGCCGCCAGCCTCGCCATGGGCTCGAACGTTGCCGAGATCCGAGAGCAGACTGAAGCCGCCTTCGCCGGCCGCAACCCGATCAACGACTACACGCTGCCGATCCACGCTTTGACCCGGGGTGCCAAGGTCGATGCCAGCCTCGCCGAGCGCTACGGCGGCGCGCGCATTGAGGATCTGTGGCTGCCGTTCTTCTGCGTCTCGTCGAACCTGACCACCGGGCGGGCGATGATCCATCGCGACGGCGACCTGCCCAAGGCGCTGCGGGCCAGCATCGCCATCCCGGGGCTGCTGCCACCGGTCCTGTGCGACGAGGGTGTGCTGGTCGATGGCGGCATGATGAACAACGTCCCGGCGGATGTCGCCGCCGATCTGGAGCGCGGCCCGGTCCTGGCCGTCGATGTCGGCAGCGACCGCGCGTTCCAGGACATGCCGACCCGGGGCTGGCGCGGCCGACTGCTGCGCCGGCTCATCGGCTCGCCCGCCGCGATGCCGGGCCTCGCCCCGCTCCTGCTGCGCGCCGCCACGGTGTCGAGCGACGCGCAGACCATGGTGGCGGCCGCCCATGCCACGGCCCTGCTCAAGCCGCCGCTCGCCGGTATCGATCTGCGCGCCTGGTCGAGCTTCCGGGAATCCGCGGAACTCGGCTACCAGGACACCCGCGCGAACATCGCGGCCGGCCACTTGGCGCAATGGCTCGAGCCGATGCGGTGAACCGGTGACGCGACGCGCAGTCCGGCGAGCGTGTGCCAGCGCACTGCGGCAAACGGCGACCGGTAACCGAATGCCCCGGGCGGCGATCTTCCCTGGAGAGAAGTCACGTCGAGCCCGGATATCATGATGCCCCATTCCGCGAGACCGCACGAAGCGGCCAACACGAACGCCGCGCAAAACCTACGGGACGGCGCGGGATCGCCCTATGTCCCGGCGAAAGGTGCCCTGCTGCACGGTGCGGCCTTCGTCCTGCTCTGCCTCTGGACCCGGACCTCGCCGGACCGCCTCAGGGACCAACTCGACGCCGAGGCGGGCGCCTGTTCCGCCCTCGGCTTCTGACGGGACGGACGCGCGTCGACAGCGGGCGTGAGCCGTCGCGCATGACGGAGCGCGGGATCGGATGACGGATGTGGCGGGCGTTGCGTTTCGCCGTGTTGGCCTGCCGGAGGTGAGCCTGCACGTGGCCGAGGCCGGCCCGGAATCGGGGCCGCCGACCATCCTGCTGCACGGCTTCCCGGAATTCTGGTACGGCTGGCGTCACCAGATCGGGCCGCTCTCGGAGGCGGGCCTGCGGCTCGTCGTGCCCGACCAGCGCGGCTACGGCCTCAGCGACAAGCCGCAGGGCGTGGCCGCCTATCACCTCGACACGCTGGCGGCCGACGTGATCGCCCTGGCCGAGGCGTACGGCTTCGCCACGATCCGCCTCGTCGGCCACGATTGGGGCGGGCTCGTCGCGTGGTGGACCGCCAGCCACTATCCCGACCGGATCGCGCGGCTCGCGATCCTCAACGCGCCGCATCCGGGCGTCGTCGGATCGTATATCCGCCGTCACCCGGGGCAGTGGCTGCGCAGCTCTTATGTCGGGCTGTTCCAGCTGCCCGTCCTGCCGGAGCGGCTGCTCACGGCGGGCCGGTGCCGGGCCCTCCGGCACGCGCTGACGAGCAGCAGCCGACCCGGCGCCTTCGCGCCCTCCGACCTCGATCGCTACATCGAGGCTTGGCTGCAGCCCGGCGCGATGACGGGTATGCTGAACTGGTATCGCGCCCTGGCCCAATTGCCGCGGACGGAGCCGCCGCGGGTCCGCGTGCCGACACTGATCCTCTGGGGCAAGCAGGACACTGCCCTGCAACCAGGCCTCGCGGAAGCAAGCCTGGACCTCTGCGATGACGGGCGGATCGCCTGGTATCCGCAAGCGACCCACTGGCTCGCCCACGAGGAGCCCGCGGCCGTGAACACGGCGCTGCGCGACTTCCTAGCCTAAAGTCGTCCCCGATCGCGTCGCGACGGGCTCCGAATGCGGACCGTGTAATGAGGCGGACTTTATTACCCCAGAAGTTGTATCAGTATAGTCCAGACCGCGTTGATAGCCGTCTCATCACTGCGTCACGGTTCAGAACACGACTTAATCCGGCTGCGTTGCCAGATTGCACAGATGCTTTTTCCAATGTCTTTCCGGAACATACCGGTCCGTGAGCCATTGTGATGGCACTTCTCGGACAGGACTGGAGCATTTCAACAATGTCATTTCGTTCACTGCTGACCGCTGGCGTGTTCTTCGGCGGTCTCGTCGCCGGCACAGCGTCTGTTCAGGCAGCCCCTGCGATGCCGCAGCCGGGCTTGGCCGGGCACGACATGGTCGAATCCGTCGGGATGCATCATCATCACCGGATGCACCGGCACCATTCCACGCGCCATGAGCGCCGGGCGCGCCGCCTGAACACGATGCGGCACGGCAACCCGAACGCGAAGAACCCAGCGCTGCGCGGCTACCAGCAGAACCTCGGCGGCACCACCAACGGCCCGCGCTACTGAGCCGACCGACTCTTTTGGATGGACAGCCCGGCGCCCGCAGCGCCGGGTTTTTTGTCTCAGAGAAGCCTCACCTCAAGGTGGCAATGGCTTCTCCCCAGGCGCGTTGCCCGGCACGGCCTGATTCGGCGGGCTCACTCTGCTAAGAGGCGCCATGGTCCGAACCGCCGTCCGCACCGCCCCCGAAACGCTGCCCACCGCGAGCCTGGACCCCGCCGGCGCCACGCCGATGATGGCGCAGTATATCGAGATCAAGGCGGCCAACCCCGACTGCCTCCTGTTCTACCGGATGGGGGATTTCTACGAGCTGTTCTTCGGAGACGCGGAGATCGCCTCCCGGGCGCTCGGCATCGTGCTGACCAAGCGCGGCCGGCACGGCGGCGCCGAGATCCCGATGTGCGGCGTCCCGGTGGACCGGGCCGACGATTATCTCAGCCGCCTGATCGCGCTGGGCAACCGGGTCGCCGTCTGCGAGCAGACCGAGGACCCCGCCGAGGCCAAGCGGCGTGGGCCGAAATCGGTGGTGCGGCGGGAGGTGGTCCGCCTGGTCACGCCAGGCACCATCACCGAGGATCGGCTGCTCGATCCCGCCAGCGCCAACCTCCTGCTGGCGATCGGGCGGCGCAAGACCGGGGAGGGCGCCACCGCCTATGGTCTGGCCGCCATCGACATCTCCACCGGCCGCTTTTCCCTGAGCGAGGTCTCGGGCGGCGATCTGGCGGGAGCGATCGCCCGGCACGATCCCCGCGAGATCGTCCTGTCCGAGGCGATCCACGCCGATCCTGCGCTGGCGCGGATCTGGCAGGAGAGCCGGGCCGCCATCGTCCCCTTGGCTCAGGCGGAACTGGAGCCGGCCGCGGCCGAGCGGCGGGTGCGCGAGCAATACGGCGTCTCGACGCTCGACGGCTTCGGCAACTTCACCCGGGCCGAGATCCAGGCGGCCGGGACCGGCCTCCTGTACATCGCCCGCACCCAGCTCGCCGCCCGGGCGCCGCTCTCGGTGCCGACCCGCGAGGAGGCCGGCTCGACGCTGGCGATCGATGCCGCGACCCGGGCCAATCTCGAACTGACCCGCACGCTTTCGGGCGAGCGCACCGGCAGCCTGCTCGACACGATCGACCGGACGGTCACCGCCAACGGCGCCCGGTTGCTGGCCGAGCGCCTGGCCGGGCCGCTCACCGACCTGGGGCGGATCGCCGAGCGGCACGAGACCGTGGCCTATCTCGCCGAGGATCACGCCCTGCGCCGGGCGATCCGCGAGACGCTAGCCCGGGCGCCGGACCTGGCCCGGGCGCTCTCCCGGGTGGGCCTGGGGCGCAGCGGACCCCGGGATCTGGCGGCGATCCGGGACGGGCTGATGGCGGCAGCCGGGCTCGGCGCGGTACTGATCCAGGCTGGAACGGTGACAGCCGAGCTCGCCGCGATCGCCGAGGCCTTGGGCGCGGCCGATCCGGACCTGGCGGACACATTGCAGCGGGCGCTGGCCGACGAGCTGCCGCTGTCCCGGCGGGATGGCGGCTTCGTCCGGGCGGGCTATTCGGAGGAGGTCGACGAGGCGCGCCTGCTCGGCCAGGATTCCCGGAAGGTCGTGGCGGCGCTCCAGGCGCGCTACGCCGAGGAGACTGGCTGCCGGACCCTGCGGATCAAGCACAACAACCTGCTGGGTTATTTTATCGAGGTGCCGCAATCGGTGGGCGAGGCCTGCCTCAAGGGGTTGCAGCGGGAATTCGTGCATCGGCAGACCATGGTCGACGCGATGCGCTTCACCAGCGTCGAATTGGGCGATCTCGAACGAAAAATATCCGGCGCTTCGGAGCGGGCCCTGGCTCTGGAGTCGGCCATCTTCGAAGAATTGGCCGGGCGTATCGTCGAACAATCTTCGAAAACTGCGCAGGTCGCCGAAGCCCTGGCGGCGATCGATGTCGCGGCGAGCAACGCCGAACTGGCGGTCGAGCTGGACTGGCGCCGGCCCGAGGTCGACGATTCGCTGGCCTTCGCCATCATTGGCGGTCGCCATCCTGTGGTTGAGGCGGCCCTGCGCCGGGCCGGCGAGCCGTTCATCGCCAACGATTGCGACCTGTCGGGCGAGACGCGGGGCCGGATCCGGCTGATCACCGGCCCGAACATGGGCGGCAAGTCGACCTTCCTGCGCCAGAACGCGCTGATCGCGGTGCTGGCCCAGATGGGCGCCTTCGTGCCGGCGGCCTCGGCCCGGATCGGCCGGGTCGACCGGCTGTTCTCCCGGGTGGGCGCGGCCGACGACCTGGCGCGGGGGCAATCGACCTTCATGGTCGAGATGGTCGAAACCGCCGCGATCCTCAATCAGGCGACCCGCCGTTCCCTGGTGATCCTCGACGAGATCGGCCGGGGCACCGCGACCTTCGACGGACTGTCGATCGCCTGGGCCTGCCTGGAGCATCTCCACGAGGCCAATGCCTGCCGGGCGCTGTTCGCCACCCATTTCCACGAGCTGACGGCTCTGGGCGACCGGCTGGCGCGGCTCGACAACGCCACCCTGAAGGTGGCCGAGCACCGCGACGGCGTGGTCTTCCTGCACGAGGTCGTGCCGGGCATCGCCGAGCGCAGCTACGGCCTCCAGGTGGCGCGGCTGGCCGGCCTGCCGGCCAGCGTGGTGACACGAGCCGGGGCGATCCTGAAAAGCCTGGAGAAGGCCGAGCGCGGCCGCCCGGCCCGAGCCAAGATCGACGACCTGCCGCTCTTCGCGGCGCTTGCCCCGCCGCCACCGCCGGAGCCCCCGGCCGAGGATCCGCTGGCAACGCTCCTCGACGCCATCGACCCCGACGCGCTGACGCCCCGGGAGGCGCTGGATGCGCTCTACCAGCTGAAGCGGGAGCGGGCGGAGAAGCGGTAATTTTGGGGTGATTGATAGGAGAACCGATCCCCCAAAAAACTACGGCGCCGGCGCGAAATGAAACCCGTCGGGCGCCCCGTGCTCCGGCGCGCGGCCAGCGCGGCGGTCGGCGACCCAGTCGAGGATGCTGGCGACGACGCGCTCGGAATAGGGTTTTGCGATCACCCCGATGGCGCCGGCGAAGTCGTCGGGGATGCGCTTGGCGTTGGCGGTCATGAACACCACGGTGATCCGCGGGTCGGCCGAGAGCGCCCGGGCCACCTCGACGCCGGTGGGACCGTCGACCAAGTGAATGTCCACGAAGGCGACGTCGGGCTCGGCCGCGCGGCCGAGCGCGATCGCCTCCGTCGAGCTGCCGGCGATGCCCACCGTGACATGGCCGAGATCGTCGAGCAGGCATTCGAGTTCGAGCGCGATCAGCACCTCGTCCTCGACCACGAGGATGCGGAGCGCAGCATCCGCGCCGGCGTTCCCACCCCTCATGCGATCTCCCTTTTGTTTTCTCGACCGCTGAGCTTGGCATCACCCCGAGGGCCGGCTTCCGGCTTTCGGAAAAGTTGATGCGATAACAACACTTTAGAGCATCAGCCGGAATTCGGTATCCGAGCCGATGCGCCCGCCGAGAGCTTGAAGCGTTTGGGCCGAATTCTCAAGCCGGCACCTGAAGCGGGATATCGATCACGACATGGGTGCCGGGCCCGGCATCGGCCCAGGCGATCGTGCCGCGCAGCTGGCGGACCACCATCTCCACGAGGTTCCGGCCGAAGCCCGCCGGGTTCGGCGGCGCGGCGGCGAGGCCGACGCCGTCGTCCCGGATGGTCAGGCGCATGCCGGCCTCGGTGCGGCGGGCGGTGATCGAAACCCGGCCCTCCCGCGCGTTCGGGAAGGCGTGGCGCAGGGCGTTCGCGGTCAGCTCGTGAATCAGCAGCGCCAGCGGCGCCGCCATGGCGGCCGCCACCGCGATCGGCTCGACCTCGGCCTCGACCCGCTGCTTCTCGTGATCGAGCCCGGCATTCACGTCGGACAGGAACTCGGCCGCGAAATCGCCGAGGTTGAAGTGGGTGCAGTCACCCTCCGAGTAGAGCATCCGGTGCGCGGTGGAGAGGGCGCCGATTCGCTCGGCCATGCCCTGGAGCGCGTCCCTTGCATCGCCCTCCGGGGTGCGGCGCGCCTTCAGGAGCATCAGCGACGAGATCACCTGAAGATTGTTCTTCACCCGGTGATCGACCTCGTGGAGCAGGGCGGTCTTCTGCTCCAGGGCGGCGCTCAGGTCATGGGTCCGGGCCGCGACGAGCCGTTCCAGCTCGTCGTTGGTGACCCGCATGGTCACCTCGCGCTCGCGGGTATGGGTCATGTCGGCCTGGGCCGCGTAGAAATAGGCGAGTCCCGACTCGTCGTAGACCGGCGTGACGGTCATCGCGCTCCAATAGGGCGTGCCGTCCTTGCGGTAGTTCAGCACCTCGGCGGTCACGGGTTCGCCGGCCTCAATGGCGGCGTGAATCCGGGCGACCTCGGCCCGGTCGGTCCCCGGCCCCTGCAGCATGCGGCAGTTGCGCCCCAGCAGCTCCTCGGTGGCGAAGCCGGTGAGGTCGAGGAAGGCGTCGTTGACCCAGGTGATCGGGTTGTCGGGCGCGCGCGCATCGGTGATGACCATCGGCGATGGGCTGCGCGCAAAGGCATCGACCAGCATCGCGTGCGGCGGGCTGGGCTCGGTCCGGGTACTCAACAGATCATTCCACACTCGATCGACACGCTTTGTCCGCGCAGAAAGACGGCGTGGCGGACCCGGGCGTGCTCCGCGCGAGCGGGACGTGGACACCACGTTAAGCAGTTATCGACCATGATTAAGGCGCACGGCCTCCTGATCCAGCTCAGACCCGAACGGCCCAAGGCTGCCACGATTTCGCGGGATCAAGGCCAATAGAGCTCAGGAGTTCCATGCCATGGCCAACCCGCCACAGGCTGCCCACCGCTTTCACCTGCGCGATATCGTCCAGGACCGGCGGATCCTGCTGATGCTGGCGCTTGGATTCTCCTCCGGCCTGCCGCTGCTGCTGGTGCTCGGGACCTTCACGCTCCGGCTCGCCTTCTCGGATATCGACGTGCGGGCGATCGGCCTGTTCAGCTACGTGGCGCTGCCGTACTCGCTGAAATTCCTCTGGGCGCCGGCAATCGACCGGCTGAACGTCCCGGTCTTGAGTGCGCGGCTCGGCCGGCGCCGGGCCTGGATGGTGACAACGCAGGCCGCCGTCGCCCTGTGCCTGGTCCTGATGGCCTTCTCCGACCCGAAGACCAATCTGGCGCTCTTAGGCCTCGGCGCCTTCCTGGTGGCGTTCTGCGCAGCGAGCCAGGATGTCGTTGTGGATGGCTGGCGCATCGACGCCGCCGGCAGCGACTTCCAGGGCATCCTGGCGGCGACCTCGAACCTCGGCTACCGGCTCGGGCTGATCGCAGCCGGGGCCGGCGCCCTGTTCATCGCCGCGGCCGGGGGCTGGACCCTCGCCTACCTGACCATGGCCGCCCTGATGCTGGTGGGCATGATCGCCGCGCTGCTGGCACCGGCCTTCGACGCGCCGGCGCGGGTGCAGGTGGATTCGACGGGCCATTCCCGGTTCTGGTCGATGCGCCGGGCGGTGCTGGAGCCGCTGACCGAGCTGCACGGCCGCTTCGGCGGCGCGCTCTGGGGCATCCTGTTGCTGGTGGCGCTCTACCGCCTGCCGGACTTCCTCTCCGGCGTGATGGCGAGCCCGCTCTACCGGACGCTCGGCTTCGACCTGAAGGAGATCGCCACCGTCACCAAGCTCTACGGGATCTGGGTCGGCATCGCCGGTGGCTTCGCGGGCGGCTGGGCTCTCGCCCGGCTCGGGCTGTTCCCGACCCTGCTGCTCGGCGCCTTCCTGGCAGCCGCGTCGCATCTCGCCTTCGCATGGCTCTCGGCCGGCGCCCCCGAGATCTGGCGCTTGACGGTGGCGATCTCCATCGAGAACTTCTGCGGATCCTTCGCGGGCATTGTCCTCATCGCCTACATGTCCAGCCTCACCAGCACGGCCTATGCGGCGACGCAGTACGCGCTGTTCTCCTCGCTCTACGCCCTGCCGGGCAAGCTGATCGCCGGCTCCTCGGGCTTCGTCGTCGCGTCGATCGGCTACCCGGCCTTCTTCGTGATGACATCGCTGGTCGGGATCCCGGTGCTGATCCTCTGCCTGGCGGTCGGGCGGCGCGGGCAGCGGCAGGACGAGGCCGCGGCGCGGGCGGCCGAGGAGGCGGGGAACCGCATCCCGGCGCCCGAGCTTCCTTCCACGGCGCGGGCCTCCGGCACCGCGTGACGCGACCAGATCCAGGGATTCCCGGATGAGCACGACCGACCTCACCCGCGCCGACGCGACCGTGCCGGCGACGATTCCCGAGACGGCCCTAAGCGACGCCGATCTCGCCGCCCTGCGCCGGGCCGTGCAGGTGCTGGAGCGGCCGAGCCTGGCCGCCCGCCTGTCCGCGGCGGCGGGCGCCCCCCTCGACATCATCGGCCGCTCGCTGCCCGCCCCGGTGACCGAGGCGGTCGGCCGCTCCACCGAGGCGGCGATGCGCGGCGCCCTGCGGGTCGCCCTGGCGACGCTGCCGCGCAAGGATGTCGTCCCCACTTCGGGCACCGAGATCGAGGCCGTCGCCGCCAAGGCCGAGAGCCGGCTGACCCGGCTGCTCGGCTCGGGCGACACCAAGCACAAGGCCTTCGCCGCCCTCTCCGGCGCCCTCGGCGGCGCGTTCGGCTTCACCACGCTGGCGGTGGAGCTTCCGGTCTCGACCACGCTGATGCTGCGCTCGATCGCCGAGATCGCCCGGGAGGAGGGCGAGGATCTCGAGACGCCGGAAGGCGCGCTGGCCTGCGTGCAGGTCTTCGCCCTCGGCGGCCGCACGCCGCCCGAGACCGGGGCCGGCTCAGCGCTCACCGAGAGCGGCTACTTCGCCGTCCGCGCCGCCCTTGCCAAGACCCTGGCGGAGGCAGCCCGCTACGCCGGCAGCAAGACCCTGCTCGACCAGTCGGCGCCGGCCCTGATCCGGTTCTCCGCGCAGATCGCGGCTCGGTTCGGCCTCGTGGTCTCCCAGAAGGTCGCCGCCCAGGCGGTGCCGGTGCTGGGTGCCTTCGGGGGAGCGGCGGTGAACACCGCCTTCATGAGCCACTTCCAATCCACCGCCCGCGCGCATTTCACCGTGCGACGGCTGGAGCGGTCCTACGGCGCGGCCGCCGTGCGGGCGGCCTACGAGGTGGAGAAAGCGGCGCTCGGGGTAGCCTGAGCGTTTTTTTGAGGATCCCGCCTCACCGTCATTGCGAGTGCAGCGAAGCAACCCAGTGTGGCGCGCGCTTCCCGAACATCGCGCTGCCCTGGATTGCTTCGCTCTCCTCGCAATGACGGCGTGGGGTCGAATCCCGAACCCGCCTTGATCCGCCCTCCCGCTACCTCCAGAACCGATCCGCAGAACGCGGAGCGACGGAGGCGATTCTGATCAGCAACGTCGAGATGGTGACCCGGCTCGCCCTGGCGGCTTTGGCCGGCAGCGTGATCGGGCTGGAGCGCGAGCGGCTGCTCTGGGCGGCCGGCCTGCGGACGCACATGCTCGTCTGCGTCGGCTCCTGCCTGATCATGATCGTCTCGGCCTTCGGCTTCAGCGACGTGCTCGGCACCAAGAACGTCGTGCTCGATCCCTCCCGTATCGCCGCGCAGGTGGTCTCGGGGATCGGGTTCCTGGGCGCGGGCACGATCCTGCTGCGGGGCGAGGTGGTTAAGGGGCTCACCACTGCGGCCAGCCTCTGGGGTGTCGCCGCGATCGGGCTGGCCATTGGCAGCGGGCTCTACGTGCCGGCCCTGGCGACCACGGCCCTGGTGGTCGGGATCCTGGCCGGGATCAAGCCGTTCGAGGAGCGCTGGCGCGAGCGGATGCGATCGCAGACCCTGCGGATGACCGTGCGCAAGGGCACGATGTCCATCGACACGCTCCACGCCGTGACCGGCGAGCGGGCCTCGCGGGTCCGCCAGTTCACCACCCGGCCGGCCTCCGACCCGGATCTCGACGAGGTGACCGTCACCTTCGTCCGGCTCTCGCGCACGAGCTTCGAGGCGATCGCCGCCAAGCTGCGCGAGACTGCCGACGTGGTCTCGGTCGATACCGTGAATAGCTAGGAGTTAGGCCGCCGCCTCGCCGTCCAAGAACAGCCGGTAGGCCGGGTTCTCGGTCTCGTCGGTGGCCGGGTAGCCGAGCGCCTCGATCACCGCGTCGAACCGGGCGCGCTCGGCCGGCGGCACCGCGATCCCGGCGAGCACCCGACCATAATCCGCGCCGTGGTTGCGGTAGTGGAACAGGGTGATGTCGAAGCCCGGACCGAGCGTATCCAAGAACTTCATCAGCGCGCCGGGCCGCTCCGGGAACTGGAAGCGGAACAGCCGCTCGTGCGCCACGCCCACGGCCCGTCCGCCGACCATGTAGCGGACATGGACCTTGGCCATCTCGTTGTCGCTCATGTCGAGCACCCGGTAACCGGCCGCGCGCAGGTCGCCGATCAGCGCCTGCTTCTCGCGCTTGCCCCCGGCGACGTTGATGCCGACGAAGATCTGCGCCTCGGAGCCGGGCGCGTGGCGGTAGTTGAACTCGGTGATCGCGCGCGGCCCGAGCGCCCGGATGAACGCCCGGTAGGCGCCGGGCTGCTCCGGGATGGTGACGCCGAGCAGGACCTCGCGCTGCTCGCCGATCTCCGCCCGCTCGGCGATGTGACGCAGGCGGTCGAAGTTGAGATTGGCCCCCGAGGAGATCGCGATCAGGGTGCCGTCGCCGCCCTCGCGCTCGGCGTAGAGCTTGGCCCCGGCGAGGCTCAGGGCGCCTGACGGCTCGGACACCGCGCGGGTGTCGTCGAAAATGTCCTTTACCGCCGCGCACATGGCGTCGGTGTCGACGGTGATGACCTCGTCGAGATGCTCGCGGCAGAGCCGGAACGTCTCCTCGCCGGCCTGGCGCACGGCGACGCCGTCGGCGAACAGCCCCACCGAGGGCAAGCTGACCCGTGTGTCGGCGGCGAGCGCCGCAGCCATGCAGGCGGCATCCTCCGGCTCGACGCCGATCACCTTGGTGCCCGGGCGCAGGTACTTCACGAAGGTGGCGATCCCGGCCGCCAGCCCGCCGCCGCCCACCGGCACGAAGATCGCCTCGATCGGGCCGGTATGCTGCTCCAGGATCTCCTTGCCGATGGTCCCCTGGCCGGCGATCACCTCGGGATCGTCGAACGGGTGCAGGAAGGTCAGGCCCTGCTCGGCCTCCAAGATCTTCGCCTGGGCGAGCGCCTCGTCGAAAGCGTCGCCGTGCAGCACCACCTCGGCGCCGCGCGCCCGGCAGGCATCGACCTTGATCGACGGGGTGGTGCGCGGCATCACGATCACCGCCCGCGCGCCGAGCTTGGCCGCGGCCAGCGCCACGCCCTGCGCATGGTTGCCCGCCGAGGCGCAGACCACCCCCCGGGCGATCTGGTCCGGGCTCAAGCCCGACATCTTGTTGTAGGCGCCCCGCAGCTTGAACGAGAAGACCGGCTGCAGGTCCTCGCGCTTCAGCAGCACGGGCCGGCCGAGCCGCTGCGTCATCCGCGGCATCGGATCGAGCGGGCTCTCGATCGCCACGTCGTAGACGCGGGCGGTCAGGATCTTTCGGATGTAGTCGGTCATGTTTTGGGACTTGGGGCGCGGGACGCGGTGGGCCGGAGATAGACCCTCGCGCGGCGAGATGCGAGCGGGGGCCTGTCAGGTCAGATGCCGTGCCCAATCCTGGCGGCGGTGCAGGACGCGGACGATCAGGATGCCGTCCGCCTGCCGCGTCGTCCGGATGGTCACCGTTTCTGGGTAGCCCGCACCCGCTCTCGGGCCTCGGCGAAGATTGTATCCAAAGAGCGGTCACTGACGCCGCTGTCGAACCCTTCGGCAATCAGCGTCTGAAGCTGGGCAACGCCGTCGCTCCGCACCTGATCGCGGCGGATCAAGTCGCGGACACAGTCACTGGCGCTGCCGAAGCGCCCGGTCTCGGCCTGAGCCTCGACCCAGTCCTTCATCGCCTCAGCCAACGATACGTTCATGGTCGCCATGCCGAACGGCCTCCATCGCCGCGCAAAATGGCAAAGATGGTCGCTGGCTGCCATGCCGACTCAGCTTGGCAGCCAGCGACACGTCGAGCCGATCATCGTTGCACGAGTGTGCTGCACATCATAAACTTATCCGCCACTACGGATGAGTTTCGATGCCGCTGGTCCGCCACGCCCTTACAGTCCCGGAAGCTGCCTTCGTCACGCAGTCCAGCGTGCGCGGGGTGAACAGCGAGATCGATGCCGGGATCGTCGCGGGGCGCGGTCAAACCGTCCGTGAGATCGGCAGCGCGGATCTGCTCTACCTCGCCGCCGTGCGCGATCTGCGCGTCGATCTGGCCCCGGCCCTGCGGCAACGCTTGCGCGATGCGATCGCGGCGGCTCATGAAGCGCGCGGAAACACCGCCCGGATCGGTCATCTCAGCATCGCCCTCGACGCCGTGGAAGCCGAACTCGCCGATCGAATGCGGATCCTCAATCAGCTGCACGACGAGGCGATCGAACAGCACGCCGAGATCCTGGGCGGCGAACCAGTTCTGCGCGGAACGCGGATCCCGGCCCGGCACGTCGCCGACATGGTTCGGCAAGGCGCCTCTCTGGAGGCGTTGGCCGATGAATTCGACCTGACGCCTGATCAGGTCTCCGCCGCCATCCTGTTCGACCGCGTCAGCCCGCGCCAGGGCCGCCCGCCCCGGAAGGCGCGCCGCGTTGTACCTGCTCCTTGACGAATGCTGCCCAAAATCCCTGGTCGGCATCGCAGACGGCCTGGGTCATACGGCGCAGCGCACCCTCGCCATCGCTGAGCTCGGCCGCCAAGCGACGGATGCGGCGATCTTCGCATTCGCGTGCGAGGCCCGCGCGGTCGTGGTCACTGTGAATGCCGGCGATTTCCTGGCGCTGGCCGCGCGAGTCCCAGACCATCCGGGACTGATCCTGCTGCCCTCATCGCCGCCGGGCGAGACCGGCCGGCTGTTCCGAAAGGCCCTCCGGGCGGCGGAAGACGCGCTGCGGAGGCCGGGCAGCGTGATCCGGATCGACCGGGCCGGCCGCCTTCACAGCCTCGGAGCGCGGTAGATCCGGGGGCACCTCATCCCACCCGCTCGACCAAAGCCGCCACCCACACCAGCAAAGCCGCCACCTGCGCCATGAAGGTGCCGGCCGAGGCCAGGTCCTTCACGGTGCCGATCATCGGGTGATGGCCGGGGTGGACGTGGTCGCAGAGCTTTTCCACGGCGGTGTTGAGGAATTCGACGGCCAGCATCAGCAGCAGGCTCACCATCAGGGCGACCCGGACCCACAGGGTCGCGCCGAGGAACAGAGCCACCGGCACGCCCAGCGCCAGCAGCACCAGCTCCTGCCGCACGGCCCGCTCGGTGCGGGCGCCGTGGCGCAAGCCGCGCCAGGAATTGAGGAAGGCGAGGACCAGGGCGTTCATCAGGCGGCCCCCTCCGGCACCGTCCGGCTGATCCATTTGGCGAGCAGTGGCCCGGTGAGCAGCACCACGAACAGCCGCAGGGTCTGCACGGCGAGGACGAAGGACACGTCTGCCTTCGAGCCGACCGCGATGATCGCCACGGAATCGAGGCCCCCCGGACTGGTGGCGAGCACCGCGGTGAGCAGGTCGATCGGCAGCAGGAAGGTCAGGCCCCAGCCCCAGGCGGCGCACAAAGCGATCACGGAGAACGTCGCAGCCAGGATGCCCGGGAGCGCCGAGACGGTCAGCCGCAAGGTCTCGCGGGTGAAGCGCAGGCCGACATAGGCGCCGATGCAGGCATAGGCGAGTTCGAGGATCGGCGCCGGCAGGGACATGCGCACAAGGCCGCTGGCATGGAGCAGGCTGCCCAGCACCATCGGGCCGACCTGGGCGCCCGCCGGGACCCGCAGGGCCAGGGCCGCGCCGGCCCCGACCACAGCGACCGCCAGCGTCGCCAGCAGCGAGGCCGGCCCGGTGACCTCGGCCGCGCCGGCGGCGGCCCCCGGGACCGGCGTCTCCATCAGGAACCGGGCGGCGAGCGAAGCCGAGAACACCACCGCGGCCACGCGGACATATTGCATGAAGGCGACGAGCCGCGGATCCGCGCCGAAATCCTCGGCCATCGCCACCATGGCCGAGGCGCCCCCGGGCGAGGATCCCCAGGCCGCCGTGGTGCCGGGCAGCACCCGCAACCGGGTCAGGACCCAGCCGACGAATCCGCTCGCCGCCACGGTCACCAGCACCACGGCGACGATCAGCGGGCCGTCCTCGAACAGGGTCTGAGCGATCTGCCCGGTGACGGCATGGGCGACCAGGCAGCCGATCATCGCCTGGGAGGCGTTGAAGGCCACACGCGGCACGTGCAGCCGAGAACCACCGACCCCGAAGGCGATGGCAGCGATCATCGGGCCGAGCAGCAGCGCCGCCGGAAACTGCGCGCGCAGGAGCCCGTACGAGACGATCGCCGACACGGCGGCGAGGGCGGCCCAGAGGCCGAGGGTGCGGAAGGAGGGCAAGGCGACCGGCGGGGGATGCACCCGCACTGATTGCCGGGCGTGAGGGCCGCTACACCGCAATATGGGCCCTGTCACGGCAAAGATTCTTTTTGGGAATGCCGATGTCAGGGTTGGCGAGGTCCGGTGTTCGCGTGGGGTTGCGTGAGCCTATTTCTCTCAAGCTGGAGCACTTCGTCCGCTTGGCGTGTGCCACATGGCCAATCCCACCCACTTCCCTCATCCTGAGGTGCCGAAGCGAAGCGGAGGCCTCGAAGGAGCCCTCCAGGGATCGCGTGGCCGGCTGGAGGGCTCCTTCGAGGCCCGCTGATGCGGGCACCTCAGGATGAGGGGGTCAGGTGGGAGGGGCGCTTTATCGGGAACGGCCCTACGGCCCCTTTCTGATATCCGCAAAAGCCGCATCCAGCCGGCCGCGTGCCGCCGCGAGCGCGGTGCGGCGCTCGGCAAGCCAAGTCCGGTCGGCGTCGAGGCGCATCCGGGCGGCGGCGAGCATGCGCCGGACCTCCGCGGGTTGCGGACCGCCGAGGCCCTTGGCGGCGTCGATCATGCCGCGGGCCGACAGGGCGGCGCGGAACCGGGCCTCGTCGAGGGGCAGCTCCGGCGTCAGGCCCGAGCCTGCGGCGGCCTCCGCGTAGATCCGCTTCACCTCAACGAAGGGGAGGTCGGCCGGGCGCAGGTCGTGGCTGCGGCCGTAGCTCACCAACTCGGAGGCGAAATGGTGCCCGAGCCGGAACGGCACGTCGGCCTCGCGCTGCAGCGTGTCGGCGAGTTCCGTGGTGGTGGAATAATCGGCCGCGACCTCGTCGGCAGCCCGGTCCCGGTCGATCACCAGCCCGTCGAGGACCCGGGTCCAGCGCCGGCAGGTCTCGGCCGCCTCGGAAACCGTCCGGCCCGGAGGCTCGGCCTGGTTGCGCTTGTAGTCCGGCATGCCGGACTCGACGTTGTGCGCCATGATGACGAAGGCCTGGGCCGCGCCGACCACGTCGCTCGCCTTCATGCGCAGGCTGTAGAGCGCCACCGGGTTGCGCTTCTGCGGCATGATGCTGCTCGGCCCCGTCAGCGCGCCCTCGCGCAGCAGGATCCACGGCCGGGTCTGGTGGTACTGCGCGTACAGATCCTGCGCGAAGCTGCCCGCGGTGGTGGCGAGGTTGGCCGAGAGCGCAGTCAGCTCCAGGCCGAGATCCATCGGCGCGAGCTGGCCGGCATCGTAGCTGTTCTCCACCGGCGCATCGAAGCCGAGGAGCCCGGCAAGGCGGACGCGATCCACCGGAAAGCTCGAGGTGCCCAGGGCCGCGGCGCCGAGCGGCGACAGGTTCACCCGCGCCCAGCTCTCGCGCAGGCGGTCCGCATCGCGGGCCAGCGCTGCCGCATAGCCGAGGAGATAGTGGCCCAGCGTCGTCGGCTGGGCCTGTACGCCGTTGGTGTAGGCCGGGATAACTGTGTCGGCCTCCCGCTCGGCGACGCTCAGGAGCGCGGTCCGGGTTTTCTCCAGTGCCTCGGCGAGGTCGAGCAGCCGGTCGCGCTGGTCGAGCTTCAGCACGGTCGGGATGATGTCCTGCCGGCTGCGGCCGGAATGCATCCGGGTGGCGTCCGGGCCGGCGATGGCGGTGATCAGCGGCTCGATCCGCAAGTAATCGTCCGGCCGCTCGGCTCCCGGCTTGGCGGCCTCCGCGGCGACCTGGTCGAGGGCCCGGGCGATCCGCGCCCCGAGGTCCCGCGGGACGATGCCGGCCTCCACGGTCATGACCAGCGAGGCGCGGTCGATGGCGTCGATGCGGGCGAAGGTATCGTGCGGCCCGGCGAGAGCCGCCGCGGGGGCGAGGAGGGCGACCAGGGTCGCGATCGGTCTGCGCCGCATGCACGTGCTCCTATGCGCCGCCGTTTCGCGCCGGCGAGGGCATTCTGTTCGATCCGGCGTGTAACCACACATCACAATCCGGCTTGGGTGCGGGGAAGGCGACTATTCGGACGTCTTCGGCATGCCGGCGGCTGCATGAATCACCCCGTCATTCCGGGGCGTCGCAGGCGAGCCCGGAATGACGGGGCGGGCCGACGAATTCCGTGCCCCAGAACCCAAACCTGAAAACCTATGCCGCCCCGTCCCGGCAGGCGGCGGTGCCGGCAGGGGCATGCGCGCGGAAGAACGCCGCGAGGTTCGCCAGCCCGGGCGCGCGCGGGTCGCTCGCCCGCCAGGCCAGCGCGATGGTGCGGCCCGGGCCGTCGACGTCGAAGGAGCGGGTGACGGTCAGGCCGGTCGGGTCGGGGCCGGGGGGCACCGCGAGTGCCGGCAGCAGGGTGTAGCCGGTCCCGGCCGCCACCATCGAGCGGAGGGTCTCCAGGCTGGTGGCGTGGCGGCCCACCGAGGAGCCGGCGCCGCAGGCCGCAATCGCCTGGTCGCGCAGGCAATTGCCCTCGTCGAGGAGCAGCAGGTCCGGCCCGGCGATCTCGGTGGCCGAAAGGGCGCCGCCGCGGGCCAGCGCATGCTCGGCCGGGCAGGCGAGCCAGAACGGCTCGACGAACAGCGGCGCCACGGCCAGCCCGACGGGGGGCAGCGGCAGCGAGACCAAAGCGGCGTCGATGCGTCCGTCGCGCAAGCCCTCGACGATCTCGGCGGTGCGCGATTCGGACAGCGACAGGGTCAGCAGCGGGTATTGCTGGCGCAGCGGCCGCAGCACCAGCGGGAAGAAATAGGGTCCGAGCGTCTGGATCGCGGCCAGGACCAGCCGGCCGGTGAGCGGCGAGCCGCGACCCTCGGTGGCGAGCGCCAGCAGCCGCTGCGCCTCGGCCAGGACGATCCGCGACTGCCGGACGATTCCCTGTCCGGCTTCGGTGAGCAGCACCCGGCGGTTCGAGCGCTCGAACAGGGTCAGCCCCAGGGCGCCCTCCAGCTTGCGCACCTGCACGCTGAGCGTCGGCTGGCTGACATTGCAGCGCTCGGCGGCTCGGCCGAAATGGCCCTCGTCCGCGACCGCGACGACATATTCCAGGTCGCGCAGGGACAGGCCCGAGAGGTTCATAGGCTGCGTCTATCACGGCGTTTGCCACGATGCATTAGCCAAGGGGGTGGCGGAGGTCCATAACCTCGCCGGAACGGTTCCAGTCTGCCGAGTCGGCCCCATATGCCGGATCACAGGCTTTACGGAGAGACGAGACGCATGAGCGATCAACGCCCGATTCTCACGACCCGACAGGGCCATCCGGTCCGCGACAACCAGAGCACCCGCACGGTCGGCGAGCGTGGCCCCGCGACGCTCGAGAACTACCAGTTCATCGAGAAGATCACCCATTTCGACCGCGAGCGGATCCCGGAGCGCGTGGTCCATGCCCGCGGCGCCGGCGCGCACGGCTACTTCGAGGCCTATGGCAAGATCGGCAACGAGCCGGCCTCCAAGTACACCCGCGCCCGGGTGCTGAACGAGACCGGCGTGAAGACGCCGATGTTCGTGCGCTTCTCCACCGTGGCCGGCGCCAAGGAGAGCCCGGAGACCGAGCGTGACCCGCGCGGCTTCGCGGTGAAGTTCAAGACCGTCGACGGCAATTGGGACCTGGTTGGCAACAACCTGAAGGTGTTCTTCATCCGGGACGCGATCAAGTTCCCCGACATGATCCACGCGTTCAAGCCGGATCCGGTGACCAACCGCCAGGAGGCCTGGCGCTTCTTCGACTTTGTGGCCCAGCACCCCGAGTCGATCCACATGGTGACGCACCTCAAGTCGCCCTGGGGCATCCCGGCCAATTACCGTGAGATGGAAGGTTCGGGCGTCAACACCTACAAGCTGGTCAACGACCAGGGCGAGGCCGTGCTCTGCAAGTTCCACTGGGAGCCGAAGCAGGGCGTACGCAACCTGACCTCGGCGCAGGCCGCCGAGATCCAGGGCAAGGACGTGGGCCACGCGACCCGCGACCTCTACGACAACATCCAGGCCGGCAATTTCCCCGAGTGGGAGTTCTGCGTGCAGATCATGCCGGACGGCCCGAACGACCACCTGTCGTTCGACCCGCTGGACGACACGAAGCTGTGGCCGGTGGACCAGTTCCCGCTGCTGCCGGTGGGCCGCATGGTGCTGGACCGGGTGCCGGACAACTTCTTCGCCGAGGTCGAGCAGTCGGCCTTCGGTACCGGCGTGCTGGTCGACGGCATCGACTTCTCGGACGACAAGATGCTGCAGGGCCGGACCCTGTCCTACTCGGACACCCAGCGCTACCGCGTCGGCCCGAACTACCTCCAGCTGCCAATCAACGCGCCGCAGCCGGGCGTGAAGGTCTATTCCAACCAGCGGGACGGGCAGATGACCTTTGCGGTCGACGGCACCGGGCCGAACAAGCACATCAACTACGAGCCCTCGACCCTGGCCCAGGGCCTGCGCGAGGCGCCTAAGCCCGCCAAGGAGTACCATCAGGCGGTCGAGGGTAAGCTCGGTCGCTACCAGACCTCGCGCACCGAGGACGACTACACCCAGGCCGGCGTCCGGTACCGCTCGTTCCAGGATTGGGAGCGCGAGGACCTGATCGCCAACCTCGTCAACGACATGAAGCAGTGCCCGGAGCCGATCCAGCTGCGGATGGTCTGGCACTTCTGGCACGCGGACGAGGATTACGGCCGCCGCGTCGCCGAGGGCGCGGGCATCGATCTGGAGAAGGCCAAGGCCCTGCCGCCGCTGCCAGGCCGCGCCGCCCCGCACAAGCGCCTGCAGGCCGAGACCTACACGGACGGCTCCCAGGCCCACCGGGTCGCCGCCGAGTAAGTTTTTCTACCCGGCAGCGCATCGCTACTGAATGAGAGAAGGCCCCGCGGGTTACAGCCCGCGGGGCCTTTCTTTTGGCTGTATTCCGGCTGCGTGCGCCCCGCTCAGGGGCAGTGGCGGCGGATGTGGCCTTTGCCGATATAGGTCTGCGTGGCCGGATCGTAGGTCCTGAAGCGGCGGACGCAGGCCGCCACGGCGGCGTCGAGATCGGCCGGGTCCGCCTCGACCACGGGCGGCACGTCGGCCGGCGCCACGTAGACCGGGGGCCGGTAGATCCGCGGCGCGTGGATATAGGCATCGTCGAAGAACGGATCGCCGAAATCGTCCCACAGGCTGCCCAGGCCGAAGCCGAGGCCGGCGAGTCCGTAGCCGTAATAGCCGCCATACCAGGGCCGGTAGGCGTACGGGTGCCGGACCGCGAAGCCGGGCCGGTACGGCCGCCCACCGATGATCGCCGGACCCGGCCGAACCGGTCCCAACGGCCGCCCCCAAGCGCCAACCCGGGTCCCGACGCCACCGTGGAACCCGCCCCCGAACCCGCGTGCCTGCACACCCGTCATCGTCAGAACGAGGGCGAGGATCGCGGCTGAAGCCAGAAGAACTTTCGACCTGTCGATACGTATCATGCCGTTCACCCGAAGCAGAGGCCGAGCGCGCCTAATGGCGGCTTCGGCAGAATACTCTGCGTTATCGTGATCCGGACGCGGCCTCCGTCAAGGAGATTTTGGCTGCACTTGCAGCACCGCAGCCTCGACTGACGGGGGCGAATGACGGCCCAGTGGCAACCACCGCTCCGATCAGTGGCTACGGGCCGGAAGCGGCGACGGAGGGAGCGGCGCGCTGGCCAAGTCCGGCGCGGCGGCGCTGACCTTGCGGTCCCGGCCGGCGGCCTGCCCGACCAGGATGGCGGTGACCGCGATGGTGACGAACAGACCGCCGGCGAGGCCCCAGCCGCCCGTGGCCTCGTGGGCGAAACCGAAGGCCAGGGGGCCGAGGCAGGCGCCCGTATAGCCGATGCCCTGCGCCATGGCCGAGAGGCCGGCGGCGCTGGCGGCATCGGCGGAACGCAGCACGATCAGGGTCAGCCCGAGGCCGAAGCAGCCGCCGATGCCGAAGCCGAGGGCACAGGCCCCGGGGATGCGCAACGCGTCCGGCCCGAAGGCGAGCACGAGGAACGCCGCCGCTGTCAGCCCAGGAATCGCGACGATCCAGGCGCGCTGGTCCCGCACTCGGGCGGCCAGCATGGCGGTGATCAGGGCGCCCGGCGCCTGGATTAGGGTCATCAGCGAAGCGAAGAGGCCGGCATCCAGCGCCGAGAGGCCGCGCGCCTGGAGCAGCAGCGGCAGCCAACCGAACAGGATGTAGGCGAGCGAAGATTGCAGGCCCATGAAGCCCGTGACCCACCAGGCCAGGGGATCGCGCAGCAGCCGGCCAGCGGAGGGCGCCGCCCGTGAGGCCGTGCGCCGGGCGAACGGGATCCACAAAAACCCCGCCAGCAGGGCCGGCAGCGCCCAGACCGCGAGCGCCGAGGGCCAGCCGCCCCTGAGGGCGTGCTCCACCGGCACCGCCGCGCCCGCACCCGCCGCCGCGCCGAGGCAGAGCGTCATGGTGTAGAGGCCAGTCATCAGACCGCCGCTGCCGGAAAAGTCGCGCTTCACCAGGGCCGGCAGGAGCACGTTGTCGAGCCCGATCCCGATGGCAGCGAGGGCGGCCCCGGCGAACAGGGGCCCGAGGCCGCCGAGCCCGCGCAGGGTCAGGCCCGCGGCCAGGATGGTGGCGCCGACCAGCACGGCGAGGTCGGGCCCGATCCGGCGGATCAGCGGCGCCGCCAGGGCACAGGCGATGCCGAGACACAGGACCGGCAGGGTGGTGAGGATCGCGGCGCCGCCGGCGCTGAGGCCCGTGCTCTCCCGGATCGTCGCGAGCAGCGGCCCGATCGTGCTCAGTGCCGGACGCAGGTTGAACGCCACCAGCATCAGCGCGAGGCCGAGGAAGATCCGACCCGGGGCCGTGCGTTCCGGGCTCATGGCCGCCGCCGGGCGGTTAGGGCACCGCCGAGGCAGGCGGCGAGCATCAGCGCGAAAGCGGCGTCGCCGAACTGGCCGTACAGGGTGCCGCCGACGATGCGGGCCGGCAGGTCAGCATCGAGCCAGGTCTCCGTGTCGAGCTGGGTCTGCGCGACGATGCGGCCGTGCGGGTCGATCACCGCGGAGATCCCGGTATTGGCGTCGCGGATCAGGGGCAGGCCCTCCTCGACGGCGCGCAGGCGCGCCTGGGCGAGGTGCTGGCGCGGGCCGGGCGTATCGCCGAACCAAGCGTCGTTGGTGACGTTCAGGATCAGCCCGGGCGGCCGCGGCACCGAGGCGGCGGTCGCCGGCAGGATCGCGTGCGGAAAGATCGCCTCGTAGCAGATCGTGGCCGCCACGGGCGGCAGGCCCGGCACCGTCAGGATCCGCTGCGCCGCCAGGGTCCCGGCCGAGAAGCCGCCGGGGATCGCCACGAACTGGCGCAGGCCCAGGGTCCGGAGCGCCGCGTCGAGGGGCGCCGGCAGGTACTCGCCGAACGGGACGAGGTGGACCTTGTCGTAGGTGTCGGAGATCACGCCGTCCGGCCCGATCACCATGACGGCGTTGAAGTAGCGCAGGCGCTCGCCGGGGAGGGGCTCCTCGGCCCGGGCCGCGCCGGTCATCAGCTGCTGGCCGGGTTTGAGGCCGGCCGCGACCTTGGCCAGCGCATCGGGATCGCGCTGGATCAGGAACGGGAAGGCCGATTCGGGCCAGACGATATGGGTCGGCTCAGGCGCACCGGCCTCGGTCGGGCGCTGGCTCAGCTCGATGTAGCGGTCGACGATGTCGGCCCGGTTCTCGGGCCTGAACTTGGCGTCCTGCGGCAGGTTCGGCTGAACGAGGCGCAGGCGCACGCCGGTCACCACCGAATCGGGCGGCCCGACGCGTGCCGCGCCGTAGAGCGCCATACCAATCAGCACGATCGCGGCGGCGGCGCTCGGCCCGAACCGGCTGCGTGGATGCGAACCGGTGGCCAGGGTCGCGGGCGCGGCGCAGATCAGCACCGCCAGGATGGTCAGGCCGTAGAGGCCGATCGCGGCACCCCACTGCATCAGCCAGAGGTTCTGGGCGAGCGCCATCCCGAGGGTGTTCCAGGGAAAGCCCGTGAACAGGTGGCCGCGCAGCCACTCGACGGCGCCGATCCCGAAGGCCAGCGCGGCGATCCGCGCCGGGCCGCGCGCCCAGAGCAGGCCGGCCGCGCCGAACCCGGCCCCGTAGAACAGGCCGAGGCCGAAGGGCAGGCCGACGACCCCGAGAGGGAGCGCCCACAGGAACTCGTCGGCCTCCACCAAGAAGGCTTGGCCGAGCCACCACAGGCCGGCGGTGAGATAGCCGAAGCCCCAGGCCCAGCCGAGCAGGAAGCAGGGCCAGAGTCGTCGCAGGGCGGTCCGGTCCGCGGCGGCCCCGTCCATGAGCCAGATTGCCACCGACAGGGACACGGCCAGCGCCGGCAGGACTCCGAAGGGCGGCATCGCCAAGGCACCGAGCGCCCCGACGAGCCAGGCGAGGCCGAGCCGCCGCCAGCCGGTCAGCCGGGCGATGGCACGCACGAAGCCCGGGGCGGGGCGGCCCATGGGACCGCTGCTCGGGGCGGCAACGTCCCGGGCATGACCCACGGTCAGGACCGCCACGCAGCACCCGTCACGCGAAGACCATCATGGGTGCGGCGTCTCGGGGACCGGCTGCGGGGAGGGCGGGGGCAGGGCCAGGGGCACAACATTGCCGATCCGCGCCGCGCCCTTGTGGAAACGCAGGCGCTTCAGGCGGCGGGGATCGGCATCCAGCACCTCGAATTCGAGGTTGCCCGGCCCGACGATCAGTTCGCCCCGGGACGGGACGCGCCCGGCCAGGGTGACGATCATGCCGCCCAGGGTATCGATCTCCTCGGCCATGTCGCCGACCGCCGCCACGAGATCGACGCCGGTGGCTTCGGACACCTCGGCGAGCGGCGTGCGGGCATCGGCCACGAACACCTCGTCCTCGCCGTCGACCCGCTGGACCTGCTTGGCCTCGGCGACGTCGTGCTCGTCCTCGATGTCGCCGACCACGACCTCGATCAGATCCTCGATGGAGATCAGCCCGTCGGTGCCGCCATACTCGTCAATGACGAGGGCCATATGGGTGCGCGTCGCCTGCATCCGCACCAGCAGGTCGATGGCCGGCATGGACGGCGGCACGAACAGGACCGGCCGCTGGATGCGGGCTGCCGCCAGCGTTGTGGTCAGATCGACCTTGCCGAGATCGAGCGCCCGGGGCAGCCGCGCGGGCGGGCGCCGGGTGGTCCGGGGTGCCACGGCGACATCGGCCTCGCCCTCGGCGGGGACGACGGCAGGGCGGGCCGCGGTGCTCGGGCTGCGCCGGGTCGGCTCGGCCTTGGCGGCGATGTGATCGACGAGGTCGCGGATGTGCACCATGCCGCGGGGGTCGTCCAGCGTTTCGCCATAGACCGGCAGCCGGGAATGGCCGGCGGTGCGGAACAGCTTGAGCAGGTCGCCGAGATTGGTGTCGTTCGAGACGGCGACGATATCGGCCCGCGGGACCATGACGTCATCGACCCGCACCTTGTGCAGGCCGAGCACGTTCTTGAGCATCACCCGCTCGAGGGGGGTGAGACCGCTCTCGCCGGCATCGGGCTCGGCGAGCGCCTCCTCGAGCCCCTCACGCAGCGAATCGCGCGGCTTGAGGTGGAGTGCCTGCAGGAGGCGGTCGTACCAGGGCTCCCGGGATTGGGACTCGCCCTCGGTGGAACTGGGCGCGGCCAGGGCCGCGCCGCGACTTCGATCGTTGCTCATGTCTCTCGGATCTGGGGGCGGTGGGGAATCGGCCGCTCAGGCATAGGGGTCCGGGATGCCCAAGGTCGCGAGGGCCGCGACTTCGAGCGCTTCCATGGCCTCAGCCTCGGCCTCGCCGATCTCGTGGTCCTGACCGAGACAATGCAGGGTGCCATGGACGAGGAGGTGCGAGAGGTGATTCTGGAGCGGCTTCGACTGCTCCGCACTCTCGCGCACAAGGGTCTCGTAGGCAAGGACCACGTCGCCCAAGGGCAGCGCGGCGCCCGCATGGCGGGGCTGCGGGGCGGCCGGGAAGGACAGGACGTTGGTGGGCTTGTCCTTGCCGCGCCAGGTGCGGTTGAGCTCTTGGACCGCGGCGTCATCAGTGAGCATGACGCTAACCTCGACGGGTCCGTCGGGCCGCTCGGGGGCCGCCGCCAGCCCGGCCTCGACGGCGCGGATCACCAGCGATTCGAGTTCCGGAATCGCGGTTTCCCAGCGATCGTCCTCGACCGCGATGTCGATGTCGTGAGGCATGCTCACGCCAGGGGCCGGCGCCGGGGGTTGGGATTGCGGTCGGCC
This sequence comes from Methylobacterium pseudosasicola, assembly GCF_900114535.1. Lineage (GTDB taxonomy): Bacteria > Pseudomonadota > Alphaproteobacteria > Rhizobiales > Beijerinckiaceae > Methylobacterium > Methylobacterium pseudosasicola. The sequence continues at coordinate 91,502 of NZ_FOTK01000011.1, forward strand.
TCGTGGTCGCCGTGGGAGGCGCGCTCGTAGGCGGTGACGATTCGGCGCACGAGATCGTGGCGGACCACGTCCACGTCCTTGAAGGTCACCCGGCCGATTCCCTCGACGCCGTCGAGCACGTTCACCGCCTCCACGAGGCCGGATTTCTGGCCCGGCGGCAGGTCGATCTGGCTCGGGTCGCCGGTGATGATCATGCGCGAGCCCTCGCCGAGGCGGGTCAGGAACATCTTCATCTGCATGGAGGTGGTGTTCTGCGCCTCGTCGAGGAGCACCACGGCGTTCGTCAGCGTGCGCCCGCGCATGAAGGCCAGCGGCGCGATCTCGATGATGCCGGTCTGCAACCCGCGGTCGACGTGGCGCGCCTCCATGAAGTCGTAGAGGGCGTCGTAGATCGGGCGCAGATACGGATCGACCTTGTCGCGCATGTCGCCGGGCAGGAAGCCCAGACGCTCGCCGGCCTCCACCGCCGGGCGCGACAGGATCAGCCGCTCGGCGTGGCCCTGCTCCAGCAGCGACACGGCGTGGCCGACGGCGAGCCAGGTCTTGCCGGTGCCGGCCGGGCCTTCCGCGAAGACCAGCTCGTTGGTGCGCAGCAGCTTGATGTACTGGTCCTGCGCCGGGTTGCGCGCCCGCACGGCCCCACGCTTGCGGGTGGCGATCTGCTCGAAATGCGGCTTGTCGGCCTCGGCGGCGATGGCCTCGGCGGGGAACAGGCTAGCCTGGGCGGTGGATTCGCGGATTGCGCCGTCGACATCGCCGAGCGTGAGCGCGCTGCCGCCGGTCCGGACCCGCGCGTAAAGCTTCTGGAACACCCGCCTGGCCTTCTCGGCGGCATCGGGCGAGCCCTTGATGACGAGGTGGTTGCCGAGCGCCGTGGCGGTGACGTCGAGCCGGCGCTCGATATGGGCAACGTTCTGGTCGTATTGACCGAAGACGAGGCTCGCGAGGCGGTTGTCGTCGAAGGTCAGCGGCACCTCGACCGTCTCGTCCGATCCGGCCGGCCTGGCCGCCGGCCCGCGGCCCCGGAGGGCACCGCGCACGCCAGACCCGTCCGACGCGCTCAACCTGTGATCCTCACCGGCATCCCCATCATCACATCCTCACGCGGCCACGGCCTCGGTGGCCAGCTGACCGAACAGGCTGTTGGTGCCGGCCTCGACGATCCGGACCGGCACGATCGTCCCGATATGGTGGAGCGGGGCGTCAAACTGCACAGCCAGCAGGTGCGGCGTCTTGCCCGCGACCTGGCCCGGACGCCGACCGGCCTTCTCGACCAGCACGTCGAAGACCTGGCCGACGGCGGCCCGCTGGTAGGCGTAGCGCTGCGCGTCGAGGAGCGCCTGCAGCTCGGCGAGCCGCTCCGCCATCACGGATTCGGAGACCATGTCGGAACGCTCGGCCGCCGGGGTGCCGGGGCGGGGGCTGTACTTGAACGAGAACGCACTCTCGAAGCCGATGTCGCGCACCAGCCGCAGGGTGTCGGCGAAGTCGGCATCGGTCTCGCCCGGGAAGCCGACGATGAAATCGGAGGACAGGGCGGTGTCGGGGCGGGCGGCACGCACACGGTCGATCAGGCGGCGATACTGGTCGCCGGTGTGCTTGCGGTTCATGGCGGCGAGGATCCGGTCCGAGCCCGACTGCACCGGCAGGTGCAGGTAGGGCATCAGGGCCGGCACCTCGGCATGGGCGCGCACCAGGGCCTCGTCGAAATCGTTGGGGTGGCTCGTCGTGTAGCGGATCCGGGCGAGGCCGGGGATCTTCGCGACCGCCCGGATCAGGTCCGCGAGCCCGACCGGGGCGCCGTCCGGGCCCAGGCCATGATAGCCGTTGACGTTCTGGCCGATCAGCGTGACTTCGCGGGTGCCGCCCTGGGCCAGCTTCTCAGCCTCGGCCAGCACCGCCGCCACGGGACGCGAGACTTCGGCGCCGCGGGTGTAGGGCACCACGCAGAAGGCGCAGAACTTGTCGCAGCCCTCCTGCACGGTGAGGAAGGCGGTCGGCCCGGAAGTCCGGCGGCGGGGCAGATGGGTGAACTTGTCCTCGACCGGGAAATCCGTGTCGACCACCCGGCGCTCGCGGGATCGAGCTAGCAGATCCGGCAGGCGATGATAGCTTTGCGGGCCGACCACCACGTCCACCGCGGGCTGGCGCGCCTGGATCTCAGCGCCCTCCGCCTGGGCAACGCAGCCGGCCACAACGATGCGGGTGTCGAGGCCCCTTGCCTGCCGCTCACTCTTGAGGACGCGCAGGCGGCCGAGCTCGGAATAGACCTTCTCGGCGGCCTTCTCGCGGATGTGGCAGGTGTTGAGGACGACGACGTCGGCCTCCTCCACCGAATCAGTCGCCGTGAACCCTTCAGCGCCCAGCACGTCGGCCATGCGGGCCGCGTCGTAGGCGTTCATCTGGCAACCGTAGGATTTGACGAAGGCCTTCTTCAACGCGTGCCGCCCTAAACCGTCCGCTTCCCCTGAGCCCGCTCCGATCCTGCGCGGACCGGCGGGCGGGAGCCTGTAGCACGGATCGCGCGGGCCGTCGCGACACCCGCCGCGAGACGGGGTTTCCAAAGGGCTCAGCCCTTTGGCGGGGTTCGGGGGCAGAGCCCCCGAGACACCAGGGCAGGGGAGGCGGCGGGGCTTGCCCGCCGCCGCCTCGTCAGTGGGCCGGGGCTACGGCCGGGACGTCGATGACCATCTGCTGGAAGAACGGCACGTAGGCCTGGAGCATCACGAACAGGCCGACCAGGCAGGCCAGCGCGATCGAGTGCCAGAACACGAAGCGCAGGATCTTGCCTTCCTGGCCGAAATAGCCGGTGGCCGTGGAGGCGACGACGATCGACTGGGCGTCGACCATCTTGCCCATCACACCGCCCGACGAGTTCGCCGCCGCCATCAGCACGCCGGACAGGCCGAGCTGTTCGGCGGTGATGCGCTGGAGGCCGCCGAACAGGACGTTCGAGGCCGTGTCCGACCCGGTGAGCGCCACGCCGAGCCAGCCGAGCAGCGTCCCGAAGAACGGGTACAGGATGCCGGTGCCCGCGAAGGCGAGGCCGAGGGTGGCGTCGACGCCCGCGTAGCGGGTGAGCACGCCCAACGCCAGCATCGCCGCGATGGTGATCAGCGAGTAGCGCAGCGCCCAGATGGTCTCGACATAGGCGGTCACGAGCCGCACCGGCGAGAAGCGCATGATCAGGCCGGAGATGATCGCCGCGATCAGCACGCCGGTGCCGGTGTAGGACATGTAGGTGAACAGGAAGACCGCGCCCTCGGGCACCGGCTTGGCCACCACCGGCGGCACCTTCAGGATCACGTTGTGCAGGCCCGGCACCTCGTATTTCCAGGTGAAGAGCGGGTTCACGATGCCCTTGAACCAGCCGGTGCCCCAGATCGCCACGATCACCGACAGGATGATCCACGGCACCCACGCCAGCAGGATCTCGCCCTGCGAGGCGGTGCGCGCGCCGATGTGGACCGGCGGGGTGCCGGGGACGCCGGCGCCGAGGGCCACCGGGCGCGGGTTGACGAGGGCCAGCGACGGATCGTGACCACGCAGAGCCGGCGAGGTCCAGATCTCCCGGGGCTGCCAGACCTTGAGGAACAGCACGAGGGCGAGCATCGAGGCGAGCGACGCGCCGATATCGACGATCCACGGGTTGACGTAGTTCGAGATCAGGAACTGGGCGACCGCGAAGGACGCGCCGCAGACCAGGATCGGCGGCCACACCCGGATCATGCCGCGGAAGCCGGCGAACACCCAGATCAGCCAGAACGGCACGATCAGCGAGAACAGCGGCAGCTGCCGGCCGATCATCGCGCCGAGGATCTCAGGCGGATAGCCGGTCACGGAGGCGAGGCCCTGGATCGGCGCGCCGAGCGCCCCGAAGGCCACCGGGGCGGTGTTGGCGATCAGCGACAGGCCGGAGGCGGCGAGCGGCGAGAAGCCCAGCCCGATCAGGATCGCGCCGGTGACGGCGACCGGGGTGCCGAAGCCGCCCGCGCCCTCGAAGAAGGCGCCGAACGCGAAGGCCACCAAGAGGAGCTGCAGCCGCCGGTCGGCGGTGATGCCGGCCACGGATTGCTGCAGGACGGAGAACCAGCCTTTCTCCACCGTCAGTCGGTAGAGGAAGATGACGTTGAGGATGATCCAGCCGATCGGGAAGAAGCCCGTCACCATCCCGAGGATGGCGGCCCGGGAGGCGAGCTCGGTCGGCATGCCGAAGCCGACGATCGCCACCAGCATGGCGAGACCGAGGGCGATGACGGCGGCGATGTGAGCCTTGACGCGACCGCTCGCGATCATGGCGAGGAGGGCGATGACCGGCACAGAGGCGGCCAGGGTCGAGAGCCAGGGGCTCCCGAACGGATCATAGACCTGATTCCAGGTTTGCAACGGTCGTCCTCCCAAAATCCCGACTTCACGGGTTTCGGCCTAGCTAGCAGAGGGACACGGCCCGCTCAACAGAGATGCATCCTGTATTCAGGGGGTGGTTTTACCGAATTTTTGCAGTCGCGGCCTCGACCGTCATTGCGAGCGCAGCGAAGCAACCGAGGGCAGCGTGGGGCTGGAGTCCGTGGCGCGTCGCTGAGTTGCTTCGCTGCGCTCGCAACGACGCGGAAAGCCTCAGACCGTCGCGATCTCGGAGCTACCGAGGTCCAAACCGGGTGCGGCCGGGCGGGTGCCGGCCGTGGGCTGGGCCGCGCCGCGGCCGGTCAGGATGCCCTGGAGGGCGGCGCGCACCTCGGCCTCGGCGGCGGCGGTGGCGGCCTTCCGGTCGGTCGAGGCCTCGAAGACGATCGGCTTGCCCCAGACTACGTGGACGTCGATCGGCCCGCCGTTCACGAAGGCGGCGAGATGCGGCGCCAATTCCATGTCGCCGTACCAGGCGATCTCCGAGCGCTCGGAGCGCACCACCGGCAGGCCGTTGCGCCTCGGATAGGCGATCGCCAAGGGCTGCAAGCGCACGCGGCCCCGCCCAGCCTCGGCCTGGAGGGCGGCGCGCGCCGCGCCGACCAGGGCGGAGCGGAACGGCAGGAGCCGGTTGCCGTCGCCGGTGGTCCCTTCGGCGAACAGCACCACCAATTCGCCCTCGGCCAGGCGGTGGCCCATGGCGGTACTGACCGTGGCGGTGGCACCGCGCCGCTGCCGGTCGATGTAGATCGTGCGCTGGAGCGCCGCGAGACCGCTGATCACCGGCCAGCCGGCGATCTCGGACTTCGCCACGAAGGAGAGCGGCCGCAGCGATCCGATCGCCACGATGTCGAGCCACGAGACGTGGTTGGCCAGCACCAGCGCCGCCTCGCCGGATTCCGGCGGCGTCCCGCTCTGCGTCACCCGGACCGAGAACAGCCACAGGAAGAAACGGTGGAACAGGACCGGCGCCAGGGTCGGGCGGCGGCCGAGCAGCCGCAGGGCGACCCAGTGCGGCGGTGCCAGCACCAGGAAGGCGAGGGCGAGGGCCGCGACCCGCGCGATGACGCCGAGCCGGCTCACGCCGCTACAGGTCGGCGCTCATGGTCAGCGCGGTCGCCCGGCTGCCGTCGGCCTTGAGGTAGTAGCCGGTGCGCTCGCCGACCTTCCGGAAGCCGTGCCGGGCGTAGAGCTTCAGCGCGGGAGCGTTGCCCTCGTCGACCTCGAGGTGGACCCGGGCGATCTTGGAATGCGCCAGGCTGGAGAGGTGCTCGCGCAGGAGCCGGCGGCTATGGCCGCCGCCGCGCAGCGTCGGCGACAGCACGATGGTCAGGATTTCGGCCTCGTCGGCGGCGCGGCGCGACAGGACGAAGCCCTGGAGCGTCCCGGCCCGCCACAGGGCATGGGCCTGGGTCGAGCGCTCGCACAGCAGGCGCTCGAACTCGTGGGCCTCCCAGGGCCGGGCGAAGGCGGTAGCGTGGAGCCGGGCCAAAGCCGGCGCCTGCCCGGCGTCCGCGAGCGGAGCGACATAGGGCTCCGGGGTGAGGGCGTCCCACCAGGCGGCCCACCAGTCGAGAGGCCAGAACGGGAGGGGACGCGTCATTGCCGCGCGATCCTGGCATGGTCCTGGGGCCGCGCATCCGGCCCGCGGAGGTAGAGCGGCCGGGGCAGGGCCTGGGCCGGATCGGCGACGAGACCGAGGGACGCCACGGCGGTGATCTCGGCCGCGCCGAGGCCGGCGACCCGGGCCTCCACCCCGCGGGCGGCCAGGGCAGCCGCCACCAGGGAGGCCCCCGAGCCGGTGAGCACCATAGGGCCGGAACCCAGCCGTTCCGCGGCGACCTCCACCGGCAGATGGGCCGGGGCGAGGCCGTCGCTCGGGCCCAGCGCCTGGACGTAGACGGCACCGTGCCGGGCATCGATCGCCGCGGCGATCACGCCCTCGACGGAGTCCGCCAGCAGCGGCGCCAGCAACGCCGAGAGGGTGCCGACGCCGACCACCGGCTTGCCGGTGGCGAGCCCGATGGCGCGGGCCGCCGAGAGGCCGACCCGCAAGCCGGTATAGCTGCCGGGCCCGACCGTGACAGCGATGCGATCGATCGCCTCGAAGCCGCCCTCGACCCGGGCGATCACCCGCTCGATCAGCGGCAGCAGCGCCTCGGCATGGCCGCGCACCATGGGTAGGGACTCGGCCGAGAGCGGCGCGTCGGCATCGTCCGCGGCGACGCAGGCGGCGCACAGGTCCAGCGCTGTGTCGATGGCAAGGATACGCACGCCCACTCCCGCATGCCGGTCCGGACCGGCGACCGCTCCCATCCTGCCCCGAAGGACATGAAGACCCTAGCGATAGAACAAAACCGCCGCCCCGTCAGCGCGGGGCGGCGGCGAGAACCGCGTTGGCGATGAAGTGTTGCCGGCTTGCGCCGGTTAGGATCTCATGCCGCCCGGACGACCGTGAGGAATTCGCGGACCTCGGCGTTCAGCTGCTCGGATTGCCGGGACAATTCGGAGGCTGAGGTCAGGACCAGGTTGGCCGCCGAGCCGGTCGCCTCGGAGGCCTTCGCCACACCGACGATGTTGTGCGTCACCTCGCCGGTGCCGCTCGCCGCCTGCGCGACGTTGCGGACGATCTCCTGGGTCGCGGCGCTCTGCTCCTCCACGGCAGCGGCGATGCTGGTCGCCACGCCGCTGATCTCGCGGATCAGGCCGACGATCGAGCCGATCGCCGAGGCCGCCTGCCCGGTGGCGCCCTGCACCCGGCCGATCTGGGCGGCGATCTCGTCGGTGGCCTTGGCGGTCTGCTCGGCCAGTTCCTTCACCTCGGCGGCGACCACCGCGAAGCCGCGGCCTGCGTCACCGGCCCGGGCGGCTTCGATGGTGGCGTTCAGCGCCAGGAGGTTCGTTTGGCTGGCGATCGAGGCGATCAGCCCCACCACGTCGCCGATCCGCGCCACGGAACTGCTGAGTTCCTGCATCAGGGCGCCGGTGTGGTCGGCCTCGCCCACCGTCCGTTGCGCCAAGTCGGAGGCCCCCTCGACCTGCCGGCCGATCTCGCCGATCGACACGCCGAGCTCCTCGGCGGCGGCCGCCACGGTGTTGACGTTGGCGGCCGCCTCCTCGGCCGCGGACGCGACCGTCGTGGTCTGGCCGGCGGTCTGGGTCGCGGTGGCGGTCATGGACTGCGCCGTATTCTGAAGCTCGGCGGCCGAGGTCGAGACCCGGCCGACGATGCCGCCCACCGCCTCCTCGAAATGGTCGGCCAGCTCGACCATCGTGCGCCGCCGCTCCTGCGCCGCCGCCTCGTCAACCGTCCGTTTGAGATCGGCCTCCTCGGCGGCCTTCCGCGCCATCATGGCCTTGATGCCTTCCACGGCCCGGCCAACCGCGCCGATCTCGTCGCCCCGGCGCGCCTCTGCGATCTCGGCCTCGATCTCGCCCTTGGCCATGCGCTGGAGCACCGCGACCAGACGGCCGAGCGGCCGGGTGATGCCGACGGTGGAGACCAGCAGGGAGCAGAGGATGCCGATGAACAGGCCGAGGGCTCCGAAGCCGATCAGGCTGTAGCGGGTCGCGTTGGTCTCGTCCGTGAGATCCCGCGAGCGCTTGCGCATGTAGTCTTCGATCGCGTCCCCGAGCTTTGTGCCCTCGACCCCGAGGGTGGCGAAGATCGGCTCGCTCTTCTCGTGCGCATGCTTCAGGGCCCCGCTCTCTTCGCCGGCGATTGCGAGTTGCCGCACTTCCGACACCTCCTTTACGAAGCGCGCCGTGCGCTCGCGTTGCGCCTGGATCAGATCGGAGAAGGCCGGCACCTGTTGCGCGAGATCGGACAAGGTCTTGTCGGTCTGCGCGACGATGACGTCGAATTGCGCGCTCGCTTGGCGGATCTGCTCCGCGTCGGTCTCGGCGATGATCCGGAACGTCAGGTAGTTCAGCGTGTTGTGCAGCCGGTTGGTCCGCCGCACGTTCGACACGGCCTTCGCCTCCCGGGCGATGAGGTTGGTGTAGATCTGATCGATCATCACCATCTGGGATTGAGCGAACCAGATGCAGCTTCCGACAATCACCGCGATGATGACATTGATCGCGAGTAGTTTCGTTGTGATGTTCGTGCGGCTGAGCAGGTTCATGCGAATCCCCGGGAAACAGTCGGATACGAACAGCCAGAGGAAACCTTACGTCAAGGCCGTGCCACAAAACTTCGTCTTATCGAGACCGGGCAGTTTTTGGTAATTTTTATTATCTAAATCTCTCGCAAGAGATCGATATGCGCGACAACAGAATTCAAAACACGCGCTAAATTTAACAATTCAGTCCTAATATTGATATCAAGCGATTTACCGCGCCCGGAACAAGCCGGACATATCTTATCGCTCGGTCTGCATAAGACCGCGACAAGCAAGGCCAAGGGATCTCCGATTTCCGCGTGGAAGACGGTTCTGGCCGTGTCCGGGATTGCACCCGACCCCGCCGCCCGCGGGAGTCGCTCCGGACAGGCGACCGGACACGAAAACGCCGGCGGTTGCGAGGCCGCCGGCGTGGTCCTGGCTGCGTCCAGACTGGTCCTCAGACGGCCTGGACCTCGCGGATCTCCGGCAGGAAGTGCCGGAACAGGTTCTGGACGCCGTGCCGCAGGGTGGCGGTGGAGGAGGGGCAGCCCGAACAGGCGCCCTTCATCTCCAGGTAGACGACGCCTTCCTTGTAGCCGCGGAAGGTGATGTCGCCGCCGTCACCGGCCACCGCCGGGCGGACCCGGGTCTCCAGCAGGTCCTTGATGGTCACGACCGTGTCGTGGTCGGCCTCGTCGTAGAACTCATCCTCGCCGCCCTGATCGTCGAGGCCGCCTTCGGCCATCACCGGGGCGCCGGACTGGAAATGCTCCATGATCGCGCCGAGGATGGCGGGCTTCACCTGCGCCCATTCCGAGCCGTCCTCCGCCTTGGTGACGGAGACGAAGTCGTGGCCGAAATAGACGCCGGCGACGCCCGGGACGGAAAACAGCGCGGAAGCGAGGGGGGAGCGGTTGGCCGTCTCGGCATCCCGCGCCTCGAAGGTGGATTCGGGCAGGACGACGCGGCCGGGGAGGAACTTGAGGGTCGCCGGGTTCGGCGTGGCTTCGGTCTGGATGAACATGGTCGGCGAACTCCGCTGCGCCGGTTCAAGGCCGGCCGGGACAGGCGCCGCAAGGCGCCATCTCCCATGTGGACCGGCGGTTGGATTTTCTCAACCGTGGCCGGGCGCTTGGAGAGTGGACATTCGCGCCACGCGCCGTCAGGACGGGCCAAACAGGATGCTGACGGAGCCGGCGGTGGATGTAACCGGGGATGGGACGCTCGCGCAGGAGTTGCTGAACGACCTGCGGGCCGCGCAGGCCAAGCTGGAGGCCGCCCGCGAGGATGCGGCGTCGCTCAAGGTGCTGCTCGCCCTGCGCACGCATCAGCATGACCTGGCTTGGCAGGACGTACAACGTTTGACCGCCGAGTTGGAGGCAACCCGCGCCAGAACAAGCGCCCTGGAGGTGGATCTGGCCGAGGCGCGGACCAGCGCGGCCTCCGCGGATTCCGTCGCCGAGGCCGACGAGCGCACCGAGGCCGTCCGGACCGTGCTCGGCGCCGTGCTCGACAGCATCGGCGGCCGCGCCCTCGACCGGCGCCGGTTCCAGGAGATCATCGCCAGGGCCGGGCGCGAGGCGCCGACCGACGGCCCCGGCGCGGCCCGGCACGCGGTGCTGCTGACCGAGGCGCGGCGGGTTCTGGGCATCCCCGGATAGGGTGATCGACCGACCAAGACTTCGCAGGCCGTCAGGGTTAACCGCCCCTTAACCCTACGCTCGCATCCTCGATCCCAGGACGGACAGGAGATCGAACGCATGCAGATCAGCGAGCAGCACGTGCGCGAATGCGCCTATTACATCTGGGAGAACGAGGGCCGGATTCACGGTCACGCGGCCGCCCACTGGATCCGCGCCGAAGCCGAGCTGCGCGCCGGCGTCGTGCTGGCCGACGGCCAGGCCGCCGAGGCCCAGCCCGTCGCCGTGAAGGCCGCCAAGGTCTCGGCGCCGAAGGCTGCCGCCACCAAGACTGCTGCACCGAAGGCCCCGGCCAAGGCCGCTGCGCCCAAGGCCGCTGCCGCCAAGACCGTGACCCCCAAGGACGCGCTGGCCAAGCCGGCCGCCGCGAAGACGGCCCGGGCCTCGAAGGCCGCCGTCACGGCCGGCCTCGCCGCCAAGGCAAAGCCGGCCCGCGCCCCGGCCTCGATGCACTGAGCCGACGGCGCCGCAAGGCGCCGCAACTGCCGTTTCAGGAGCCCGCCCCTTCACCGAGGGGCGGGCTCCTGCCGTTTGTACCCCTTGAGACGGACCGGAACAGGCCGCTCCCGCCATCGTTGTTCGGCCGAATGCGTACGCCGTGCGCCGCAACAGGGGCCCGTGATGCGCGCCGTGATTTTCGACATCGATGGAACGCTGCTCGACAGCGTCGACCTGCACGCCCGGGCCTGGGTCGAGGCGTTCAAGCATTTCGGCGTCGAGACCGACGAGGCGAAGGTCCGCAGCCAGATCGGCAAGGGCGGCGACGAGCTGATGCCGGTCTTCCTGCCGGAAGAGCGCATCAAGCGCGAGGGCAAGGAGATCGAGAGCTTCCGCTCCGATCTGTTCCAGAAGAAATATCTGCCCGAAGTCCGGCCGTTCCCGGGGGTTCGGCCGCTATTCGAGCGGATCCGCGAATCGGGCCTGAAGATCGCCCTGGCCTCCTCGGGCAAGGGCCCCGAGGTCGAGCGCTATCAGGAGATTCTGGGCATCGCCGATCTCGTCGATGTCGTCACCAGCTCGGACGACGCGGATCGCTCGAAGCCTCATCCCGATATCTTCGAAGCCGCGGTCAAGAAACTCGAAGGCCTCGACAAGGACGACATGATCGTCATCGGCGATACGCCTTACGACGCCGAAGCGGCGTCGAAGGCGGGCCTGCGCACCATCGGCATGCTCTGCGGCGGTTTTCCGGAGGCCGATCTGTCTGCGGCGGGCTGCATCGCGATCTACCGCGATCCGCAGGATCTCCTCGACGGATTCGATCAATCCCTGCTCGCCACTGGGTGACGGACAGCAAAAGCAAGCCCTTTCGGAGGTCGGCCCCGAATCCTCCACGGTTTCCCGCAGGCTGTGTTGCAGCGCGGTGACGGCGCATGATGCCGGCTACGTAAAAGTGCGAATGGGGCTGGCGCGGTGGGTCCGGAAGGCGTAGCCACCCGCCCGCCATCTGGAACGTCTCAAAGCACGAGCGCCGCGCATGCCCCAGACTCACCAGGCCAGCCCTGCACCGCGTTACGTGCCGGTGGCCAAGCCCTTGGCCGAACAGATCGCCGAGGCGATCGATTGCCGGTCGACCCCGCTCAGCCAGCTTCTGCGGCTGATGGCGGCCCTGAACGCCGAGGGCGGCAACGAGGTGCTCCGCCACAAGCTCCGCGCGCGGATCGGCGCCCCGCTCGACGCCTAAGCGCACAACGACCGGCGGCGCGTCAGCGCCGCCGATGTCGGTGATGCGTCCGCTTCGCGACGGGCTTCTCCGGCGAGGCCGCGGCCTGCGTGGTTCGGGCCATGCAGGCGAAGTAGATCTGCCGCCCGATATCCTCGAGTTCCAGTCCCTTGGGATTGGGTGCGGAAAACACCTTGGCGCGGGCCTCGTTCCGGCAGGCTGCGTCTTCGGGGCTGCGGATCGGCGGCTCGGCCCGGACCGGCGCGCTGCCGAGTAACACCATGAGGATTGCAGCCGATACCAATGCGGGGACCCGCGTCCTGGCCGGGATACTCAACATACCGGGGCGTATTCCTCGTGGGATCGAGCCGCCGAGATAGTGCGGATCGCCCTGCCGTGAAGCTTCGTCAGACTGCTGGCCTCGGCCGCAAGACGGCGTCCGTGAGCCTTCACGCCCCTACGGCACGACCCATAGGCAGCGGCCGGCACCCGTAATCGTCATGCATTCATAGGGGGCGCCCCCGATCAGCGCCCGCTGCTCTACAGTGCCGATCTCGGCCTTCGGGATCTGGCGGCACCCGGCCTCCGGCGCATCGCGGGCCGACCCGGTCGCGGCGTCGATCCGGCGCGCGGCGATCAGCGTGTCGCAGGCGGTGATCGTGGTGCGATCCTGCGCCGAGGCGTGCGTCGCCCCCAGCAGAACGAGCGGCAGCGCCGCCAGCAGGGTTCCAGACCGCATCGCTTCCTCGCCGTTCGCGTCGCCGTCTTGAAGGACGACCGGGCACACCGCGCCTCATGCAAGACGGCGGCAGCTCTCAACCCGCATCGGTCGGGGAGGGTTGCGCAACGGTTTGTCGAGCGTGGTCAGAGCTCAAGAGGCTCCTGCGCCCTCGGATCGAAGGATCGGTGCCCTCCGAACGACAACGCCGCCCGCCTCGGGGGCGGACGGCGTTCGAGCGCTCGATGGATGCGCGCCGGGGCCGGCGCGGCGCCTCAGCGCTTGGCTTTCGCCTTACGGGCGGCGTAGCGGGCGTCGCGCTGCGCCTTCTTCAAAGCGAGTTCGGCAGACTTGCGCTCTTGCGCGGCAGCGAGTTCGGCGGCTTCGCGGGCGAGGCGCGCAGCGAGTTCGGCCTCCTCGCGCAGACGCTTCTCCTCGGCGGCCTTCCGCTCGGCGGCAATCCGGGCGGCCTCGCGCTCGCGGGCGCGCTCTTCACGGGCCTGGGCGATCTCGGCCCGGGCCTTCGCCTTGGCGATCACCTCGGGATCGTCGGCCGGCGGGCGGGCCTTGAACTTCGCCAGCAGGGCGGCTTTGGCGTTCTGCGAATGCTGGCGGCGGTCGTCGAAATTCCGGTAGTCGAATGCGCTCATCTGACCTTTCTCGGTTGGTACGTCACGCGTTTCGCGGGGACGACCGGCGACGCCGGCCACGTACGGAGACTACGGGTTCCAGGACCGTCCCCGGGCCCTGGAACCGCACCGATCCATCGGCAATACCGATGGTCCGACCCGAGCGCTCGGGCCACGCAAAAGCGTTCGGGTCGGACCATGTCTGATAAAAACGGGACAGCCCTTAGACCCAGCCCGCCCCAAGACGCAATCGGGTCTGCGTGCTGAGGTGGCCGCCAAAGCGACAATCCACGGCGACTCTGTAAAAGATTTGCCCGACGATGCCGAAAAACCTCAAACCGACGATGGGACGCGGCGATCTCGAACCGAATGTCGCCGGTTGCCGGGTGGGCCGAGCCGCAGGCTCGATCGAATACACAATAGCTAGGTCGCAACCTTCGCTGCGGCAAGGCCGGTGGTGCGGCATCAATGCCGCATCGTCTCGTCGCCGGGATGCCGGCACCCCGAACCGATGGCGCCAGGAGCCTCGATGCGCACGATCACGATTGCCGAGATGACGACTGAGGCTTTCGCGCCCTACGGCGACCTCCTGCGCGCTCCGGCGACGCCGCCGCGCCAGGATCAGGCCGGGACGATGCAGAACACCCGGCCGGCGGCGCGCGCCAATCTCGCGCTGATCCACAGCGAGCCGATGGACCAGTTGATGCCCTTGCGCCGTCTGGAGCGGCACCTGCATTCCAACCAAGCCTTCCTGCCGCTCGCGGTCGAGGCCTACGTGGTGGTCGTAGCCCCGGATCGCGACGGCAGGCCCGACGAAGCTCGGATCCAGGCGTTCCGGGTTCCGGGCCATGCCGGCATCAATTATCGCGCGGGCGCTTGGCACGCGCACATGATGACCCTGCAAGCGCCGGGGACCTTCGCCATGATCGTTCACGAGGACGGCACCGAGGCCGATTGTGACTTCGCGGCGATCGCTCCGCTGACGGTGGTTCTCCCGCAATCTGCTCAAGAAAACGGCAGACGCCTCCGCGACTTGGAATCGCTCTGATCAGCGGGAGTATGTGCCCAGGAATTGAGCAGCACGGATCTGGTGATGCGCCGGGCCGTCGAGCGGACTCGGCACGATGCCTGCAACCCGGAACAGGAGCTGGCTGCCTGGAAGGCCGGCGCGAGGAATGCGATGCCTGAGACGCCCCCGCCCTTCGACCCGGATGCCTACGCGGCGGTGGCGGCGCCGCTGCTCGGCCTCGACATCGATCCGGCCTGGATGCAGCCGATCACCGCGAACCTCCGCGTCCTCGCTGCAGCGGCCGAGCTCGTCGCGGACTTCCCGCTCCCCGACGCAGTCGAGGCGGCGCCGAGGTTCGAGGCATGAGCGTGCCGGCCACCTCCGACGCCGCGACGATCGCCGCCGCCGTCTCCGAAGGCCGCGCGAGCGCCCGCGAGACCGTGGCGTCCACCCTCGACCGGATCGCCCGGATTGACGGCCGCGTCGGCGCCTTCACGGACGTGCTGAGCGAACGAGCGCTGGCCCGAGCCGAGGCTCTCGATGCCGCCATCGCCCGCGGCGAGGCCGTCGGCCCGCTCGCCGGCGTGCCCTTCGCGGTGAAGAACCTGATCGACATCGCCGGCCTGCCGACCCGGGCCGGCTCGAAGATCAACCGGGACCACCCCCCAGCCTCCCGCGACGGCACCGTGGTGCGGCGCCTGGAGGCCGCCGGAGCGATCCTGGTCGGCGCGCTCAACATGGGCGAATACGCCTACGACTTCACCGGCGAGAACGTCCACGACGGCGACGCCCACAACCCCCACGCTCTCGACCACATGACCGGCGGCTCCTCCGGCGGGTCAGGCGCGGCGGTCGCCGCCGGCCTGGTGCCGCTGACGCTCGGCTCCGACACCAACGGCTCGATCCGGGTGCCGGCGGCCTTCTGCGGCTGCTTCGGGATGAAGCCGACCTACGGCCGGATCAGCCGGGCCGGCAGCTTCCCGTTCGTCGGCAGCCTCGACCATCTCGGGCCGATGGCTCGCAGCGTCACCGATCTCGCTTTGGCCTACGACGCGATGCAAGGCCCCGACCCGGAGGATCCGGTCGCCACCACCCGGGCGCCCGAGCCCGCCGCCCCGGGCCTCGAATCCGGGATCGGCAATCTTCGCATCGCGGTAGCGGGAGGCTACTTCGCCCGGGGCGGCGACCCGGAGGCCTTCTCTGCCGTCGCCCGCGTCGCCGACGCGCTCGGGGCGAGCGGCACCGTCGAACTCCCGGAGGCCCACCGGGCGCGGGCCGCGGCCTACCTGATCACCGCAGCCGAGGGCGCGACCCTGCACCTCGACCGCCTGCGCACCCGGCCGCGCGACTTCGACCCGGCGGTGCGGGACCGGCTGATCGCCGGGGCAATGATCCCGGCGCCCTTCGTCGAGCGCGCCCAGCGCTTCCGCCGCTGGTATCGCGACGCGGTGCTGAAGCTGTTCGACGGCATCGACGTGATCCTGGCTCCGGCGACGCCCTGCCGGGCGCCGAAGGGCGGCCAGACCCACTTCGTCCTCGACGGCGTGACCCTGCCGGTGCGGGCCAATATCGGCCTATTCACCCAGCCGATCTCGTTCATCGGCCTGCCGGTGGTGGCCGTGCCGGTGCGGCTCGATGCCGGGCTGCCGCTCGGCGTCCAGGTCATCGCCGCGCCCTGGCGGGAGGACCTGGCCCTGCGCGTGGCGCGCCAGCTCGAACGGGACGGGATCTGCACGGCGCCCGTGGCGGAGATCGCCTGATGGTCATCGACGATCCCACCGTGAAGGCCGAGGTCGAGGCCGCGTTCCGGGCCTACGAAGTCGCGCTCACCACCAACGATGTCGCCACCCTGGAGGCCCTGTTCCGGGACGATCCCCGGACCATCCGGTACGGGGCCGGCGAGAACCTCTACGGCATGGACGCGATCCGGGCCTTCCGGCGCGCCCGCTCACCCGTGGGCCTGGAGCGGGTCTTGGCCCGGACGGTGATCACCACCTACGGGCGCGACTTCGCCACCGCGATGACCCTGTTCACCCGGGACAACGCCCCCGGCAAGACCGGCCGCCAGAGCCAGACCTGGGTGCGCTTCCCGGAAGGCTGGCGGGTGGTGGCTGCCCATGTGAGCCTGATCGCGGCGGACTAGCTTTCCCCTGCCCGTGCATGGACCGGGACCGGTTGGCCGCGGGCTTGCATACGGTCGAGCGTATTCCGGGCCCGCCCTCCCGGACCAACGCGAGTCCCCGAACCGATATGCTGTCTCGTCTGAAAACCTTTGGCGCCCGTGCGGCGCTGGCCGGCGCCCTCGCGCTCTCGGCGAGTTCCGCCGCCCTCGCGCAGGGCACCCTGCGGATCGGCATGACCGCATCCGACATCCCGCTGACCACCGGCCAGACCGACAATGGCGGCGAGGGCATGCGGTTTCTGGGCTATACGGTCTATGACGGCCTGATCAATTGGGACCTGTCGAGTGCGGAGCTGGCCTCCGACCTCGTGCCCGGCCTCGCCACCAGCTGGGCGGTGGACGCCACCGACAAGACCAAGTGGACCTTCAAGCTCCGGCCGGGGGTGAAATTCCACGACGGCTCCGACTTCACCGCCGACGCGGTGGTGTGGAACCTCGACAAGCTCCTGAAGGCCGACGCGCCGCAATACGACCCGCGCCAGTCCGCGCAGGGCAAGACCCGCATCCCGGCGGTGGCGAGCTACCGCGCCGTGGATCCGATGACCCTCGAGATCGTCACCAAGGCCCCCGACGCGACGCTGCCCTACCAGATCGCCTGGATCATGATGTCTTCGCCCGCGCAGTGGGAGAAGGTCGGCAAGTCCTGGGACGCCTTCGCCAAGCAGCCCTCCGGCACCGGCCCGTGGAAGCTGACCCTCTTCGCGCCCCGCGAGCGCGCGGAGATGGTGCCGTTCAAGGAATACTGGGACACGAACCGGGTGCCGAAGCTCGACAAGCTCGTGCTGGTGCCGCTGCCCGAGGCCAATGCCCGGGTCGCCGCGCTGCGCTCCGGCCAGGTCGACTGGATCGAGGCGCCCGCGCCCGACGCCGTGGCGTCCCTGAAGGGGGCCGGCTTCACCATCGTCACCAACGCCTACCCGCATAACTGGACCTGGCATCTGTCCCGGGTCGAGGGCTCGCCCTGGAACGATATCCGAGTGCGCAAGGCCGCCAACCTCGCCATCGACCGCGACGGCCTGAAGGAGCTGCTCGGCGGCCTCGCCATCCCGGCCAAGGGCTTCATGCCCCCGGGCCACCAATGGTTCGGCCACCCGAGCTTCGACGTGAAGTTCGACCCGGACGCCGCCAAGAAGCTGATGGCCGAGGCCGGCTACAGCCCGGCCAAGCCGCTGAAGCTGAAGGTCGCGATCTCGGCCTCGGGCTCGGGCCAGATGCAGCCGCTGCCGATGAACGAGTTCGTCCAGCAGAACCTCGCCGACGTGGGCATCCAGGTCGATTACGAGGTGGTCGAGTGGAACACGCTGATCAACATTTGGCGGGCCGGGGCCAAGGCCGACATCTCCCGCGGCGTCTCGGCGATCAACTATTCGTACTTTATCCAGGACCCGTTTACCGGCTTCATCCGCCACCTGCAGAGCAACTTCGCCCCGCCGAATGGCACCAATTGGGGCTATTACAGCGACCCGGCGATGGACAAGCTGTTCGATCAGGTGCGCAACACCTTCGACAAGACCGAGCAGACGAAGGTCCTGGAGAAGGTCCACGAGAAGTACGTGGACGACGCGCTGTTCATCATGATCACGCACGACGTGAACCCGCGGGCGATGAGCCCGAAGGTGAAAGGCTTCGTCCAGGCCCAGAACTGGTTCCAGGACTTTTCGAAGATCACCATCGCGACGGCGGGGCGGTAGCACCACCGACTCCCTCCCCCCCTCTGCGGGGGAGGGTACCTGCGAAGCAGGGGGGGAGAGGGGCAGCGCGACGATGCGGGTATCGGCGCCCGGCACGCCTTCTCCGGAAGCGTCGCTCCCCTCTCCCGACCCCTGCTGACGCAGGGGCCACCCTCCCCCGCAGAGGGGGGAGGGGGATTTTCCGGCCACGGCAAGGCACCCGATGCTGATCTACATTCTCAAACGCCTGGTCTACGTGACGCCCGTGGCGTTCGGCGTCAGCCTGGTCTGCTTCCTGCTGGTCCATCTGGCGCCGGGTGATGCCCTGAGCGCGGTTCTGCCGGCGGATGCGACCCAGGAGACCATCAACGAGATGAAGGCCGCCTACGGCTTCGATAAGCCGTTGCCGGTCCAGTACCTGATCTGGCTGTGGCACGTGCTGCACGGCGATCTCGGCACCTCCATCGCCACGGGCCGGCCGGTGCTCGGCGAGGTCAGCCGCGCGGTGGTCAATTCGCTGATCCTCGCCTCGGTGGCGACGGTGATCGGCTTCACCTTCGGGACGCTGTTCGGCTTCGTCGCCGGCTATCACCGCAACTCGGTGGCCGACCGGGCGGCGTCCGCGCTCTCGGTCTTCGGCGTGAGCGTGCCGCATTACTGGCTCGGCATGGTCCTGGTGATCGTGTTCTCGGCGACGCTGGGCTGGCTGCCACCCACGGGTGCCGGGCCCGACGGCTCGGGCAATTGGCGGCCCGATTTCGACCACCTGCGCTACCTGATCCTGCCGGCGGTGACGATGTCGGTGATCCCCACCGGCATCATCGCCCGCACGGTGCGCGCTCTGGTGGCCGACATCCTGGCGCAGGACTTCGTCGAGGCCCTGCGCGCCAAGGGCATGGACGAGTTCGGCGTGTTCAAGCACGTGGTGCGCAACGCCGCCCCGACCGCGCTGGCGATCATGGGCCTCCAGCTCGGCTACCTGCTCGGTGGCTCGATCCTGGTGGAGACCGTGTTCGCCTGGCCCGGCACCGGCTTCCTCCTCAACGCCGCGATCTTCCAGCGCGACCTGCCCCTGCTCCAGGGCTCGATCCTGGTGCTGGCGATGTTCTTCGTCGTCCTGAACCTGCTGGTGGACGTGATGCAGACCGCCCTCGACCCGCGCATCGAACGCGCCTGACCCGGAGGCCGATGATGACCGCACCGATCACCGCAGCCTCGATGGCCCTCGACGGCGGCGTGCTCTCCGCCGGAGACGCCGCCCCGGAGGCCGCCTTCGTCCCGTCCCGGGGGTTCTGGGGCCATGTCGGCCACCGGCTGGTGCGCGATCCCGTGGCCATGGGCGCCGGGGCCGTGATCCTGCTCGTAGTGCTGATCGCGATCCTGTCGCCTTGGATCACCCCGATGGACCCGTACAAGGGGTCGATGCTGCGCCGCCTCAAGCATGTCGGCGACGCCACCTACTGGCTCGGCTCGGACGAGCTCGGACGCGACATGATCAGCCGGCTGATGCTGGGCTCGCGCCTGTCGCTGTTCATCGGGGTCACCCCGGTGCTGATCGCCTTCGTGATCGGCTCCGCCATCGGGATCCTCGCCGGCTATGTCGGCGGGTGGACCAACACGATCCTGATGCGCACCATCGACGTGTTTTTTGCATTCCCGTCGGTGCTGCTGGCGATCGCGCTCTCCGGAGCGCTCGGGGCCGGCATCTTCAACTCGATCGTGTCGCTGACCTGCGTGTTCGTACCCCAGATCGCCCGCGTCGCCGAGAGCGTCACCACGGGCATCCGCAAGCGCGACTACATCGACGCGGCCAAGCTGTCCGGCGCCTTGCCGCTGACGATCATGCGGGTTCAGGTGCTCGGCAACGTCGTTGGGCCGATCTTCGTCTACGCCACCAGCCTGATATCGGTCTCGATGATCCTGGCCTCGGGCCTGTCTTTCCTCGGTCTCGGCGTGCGCCCGCCGGAGCCGGAATGGGGCCTGATGCTCAACACCCTGCGCACCGCGATCTACGCCAACCCGGTGGTCGCGGCCCTGCCGGGCGTGTGCATCTTCGTCGTCTCGATCGCCTTCAACCTGTTCTCGGACGGCCTGCGCGCCGCGATGGAGATTCGCCAGTGAGCGTCATCCCGGACGCCCCCGATCCGTTCGCCCGCGACCGCGGCGGGCCGGCCCAGCCGCTTCTGTCGGTCTCAGGCCTCTACAAGCACTTCCCGGTCCGCAAGGCCGGGGGCAAGAAACAGGTGGTGCGCGCGGTCGACGGCGTCGATTTCGACGTGTTGAAAGGCGAGACGCTCGGCATCGTCGGCGAATCCGGCTGCGGCAAGTCCACCACCGCCAAGCTGCTCATGGGCCTGATCGAGCGCGATGCCGGCTCCCTGCTGTACGACGGCCAACCGGTCGGCGAGCGAGTCATGCCGTGGCGGTCCTACCGCCGCCAGGTTCAGATGGTGTTCCAAGACAGCTACGCGTCCCTCAACCCGCGCATGACCGTGGAGCAGTCGATCGCCTTCGGCCCGAAGGTCAACGGCGTGCCCGGCCGCGAGGCGGTGGAGCGCGCCCGCGCCCTGCTCGCCCGGGTCGGCCTGGAGCCGAAGCGCTTCGCCGGCCGCTATCCGCACGAGATTTCCGGCGGCCAGCGCCAGCGGGTCAACATCGCCCGCTCCCTCGCCCTGGAGCCGCGACTGGTGCTGCTCGACGAGGCGGTCTCGGCGCTCGACAAGTCGGTGGAAGCCCAGGTGCTGAACCTGCTCCTCGACCTCAAGGCCGAGTTCGGTCTGACCTACATCTTCATCAGCCACGACCTGAACGTCGTGCGGTTCATCTCCGACCGGGTGATGGTGATGTATCTCGGCCGCGTCTCCGAGATCGGTCCGTCCGACACGGTGCTGGACGCGCCGGCCCATCCCTATACCGAGGCGCTGCTCGCCTCGATGCCATCGCTCGATCCCAACAACCGCACCCAGGCCGCGCTGCTGCAGGGCGACCCGCCGAACCCGATCGACCCGCCCTCCGGCTGCCGTTTCCATCCCCGCTGCACCCTCGCCGAGCCGATCTGCAGCGAGACGGAGCCGCCCCTCGACACGGTCGGGCCGCTGCACCGGGTGTCGTGCCTCGCCCGCCAGCCGGGCTCCGGCCATTCCGCCGCCCCCGCCCGAGCGCTCGCGGCATGAGCGGCCCGATGTCGAATCCGGAACCCGCCGTCACCCTGGGGAACCTGCGCGTCGCCTTCGGCAAGGTGCAGGTCGTCGACGGCGTCGACCTCACCGTGGAGCGCGGTCAGGCGATGGCGCTCATCGGCGAGTCCGGCTCGGGCAAGAGCGTCACCCTGCGGGCGATCCTGCGGCTGTTCCACGAGGGGCGCAGCCGGATCGAAGGCACGATCCTCGCCGCCGGCCGAGACGTGCAGGCGCTGAGCAAACGCCAGCTCGCCAATTTCCGCGGCGGCGACGTCTCGATGATCTTCCAGGAGCCCCTTCTGGCCTTCGACCCGGTCTACACGGTCGGCCAGCAGATCACCGAGGCGATCCGCCGCCACGAGAAGATCTCGAAGGAGGATGCCCGCAAGCGCGCGCTCGCCCTGTTCGAGCGGGTGCGGATCCCCAGCCCGGAGCGTCGGCTGGACAACTACCCGCACGAGATGTCGGGCGGCATGCGCCAGCGCGCCATGATCGCCCTGGCGCTCGCCTGCCGGCCGCAGGTGCTGCTCGCCGACGAGCCGACCACCGCCCTCGACGCGACGGTGCAGATCCAGGTGCTCCTGCTGCTGCGCGAATTGCAGCGCGACCTCGGCCTGTCGATCATCATCGTGACCCACGATCTCGGCGCGGCGGTCGAGGTCGCCGACCGGATCGCCGTGATGTACGCGGGCAAGATCGTCGAGACCGGCACCGCGCATCAGGTCGTGCTCGACCCACACCACCCCTACACGATCGGCCTGCTCCGCAGCCGGGCGGAAGGGGCGCTGGCCAAGGGCTCGCGGCTCCAGACCATCCCGGGCAGCCCGCCCGACCTCGCCAACCGGCCGCCCGGCTGCCCGTTCGCACCGCGCTGCTTCCTGGTCGAGGAACGATGCCGCCAGGAAATGCCGCCGGTGGCTGAAATCTCGCCCGGTCACAAGGTCGCCTGCTGGCGGACCGAGGAGGCCGCTGCCGCCTACCGGGCCGGGCCGACGCCGGTGCGCGCGGCGGAGCCGGTCCCGGCCTGAACCCCGGGGATCGACGCATCCGCGCGAAGCCTTTATCCGGCTTCGCGCGGCTTTCAGGTGGCGGAACACCGCGCGACCGGCCGCCCGAGCATCGCGATGAGCCAAACCGCCCCTGAGATCGTCCTGGTTTCCCGCGGGGAGGCCGGCCATTTCCTTCCGTCAGCTTTGGGCTGGCTGGGCAAGCGCATCACCGTCACCGCCCATCCGGGGGCGGCCAACCACATCCTCTGCCTGCCGGTGCTCGACTTCGTCCGCCTCGGCTTCCCGGAGGCGAACGGGCGGCTGGACCTGCTGGAACCCGGCGATGTCGAGAACCTGCGCTCCGGCCGGGCGGCGCTGCTGCTCGACCTGTCGAACGAGGGGCCGGGCCTGCACGCCCCCACCTTCGAGGCCCTGCACCGAAATCTCCACGCGCTCGGCATCCCGCGGACGCAGGTCATCCTGGTCAGCCAGAACCGGGCGCTCCGCCTTGATTACGAGGAGCTCTACGGCGAGGGCCTGCGCTTCTGGACCTTCGATTTTTTTCCGCTTCAGGTCGCCCTCTGGCTCGACGACGAGGCTGGGCCGACGCTCTTCTCGCAGCATCCCCTCGACCGGACCGGCTACGTACCGTTCGCTCACACCACCGGCCCGGCCCGGTTCCTGTGCCAGAACGCGGCCCTGCGCTGGCACCGGGTGCTGCTCTACCGCTGGTTCCAACTCCATCGCCTCGACCGCGAGGGCCTGATCTCGTTCCACGGGATCGGCGCGGACAACCCGAAGGCGGGTGGCATCGACGTGTTCCACGCGCCGTCGGAGATCAAGGACGCCTTCGGGCCACTGCTGGCGGATGTCGGCTCCTGGATCCCCCGGCAGGCCAAGCGGCTCGATACCCCGGCGCCGGGCGGCGACATGGTGTTGACGCTCGATACCCAGGCCTATGCGGCTTGCGACCTGACGATCATCTCCGAGACCGATTTCTTCGAGCTGGGCGTCGAGCGCATCACGGAAAAATCGCTGAAGGCCGCCGCCATGGGGCTGCCCTTCGTGATGGTCGGCGCGCCGCGTGCCGTGGCGCTCCTGTCGGAACTGGGCTTCCACACCTTCGGCAGCCTGATCGACCACCATTACGACCGGGTCACCGACCCGATCGAGCGCCTTCCGGAGGTGTTCCGGTCGATTGAGACAGCCTGGGCCGATTGCCGACGCGACCGCATCGCTTGGCAGCGCCGGGCGCGGGAGCAGGCCGAGGCGAATGTCGCCCATGCGCGCCGCGGGCTGCTGCGGCAGCTCGACCGGGTGACGGTCGCGCCCCTGGTGGAGCGGCTCGCCCGGTTCATGGAAACGGGCACGCTGGTGCACTGACCCGCGCTCCGCCGTGACATCCGGACTCCCGACCGCGCCCCTGCGCTGCACCGCCTGCGACCGCGGCCATTATGTGCCGGTGCGGTTCTGCCCGTTCTGTGGCGCGGAGCAGACGGAGAAGGCTGAACCGCCGGCTCCCCCGCCTCCTGCACCACCTCCGCCGCCGCCCGTGGCGCAGGAGGAAGCTCCAGCCATTCCCGTCGCGGCGCCGATGCTTCCGCCCGAGGAACCGCCTCCACCGCCGGCGCCCGAGCCTGACCCGCCCCCGCCGCCGCCGATCCGGCCGGCGCCCACAGCCCCGCGCCGACGCAAAAGGCTGGTCCGGCTCCGTCAGGCCGTGCTGGCGCTCGCGGCCATCATCGGTCTCGCGGCCCTCGCGCTGGCGCGCCGCGACGTCGTCCCGGCGCCGATACGGATCGAGATCGGAGCGGCCTGGACGCCGGTGGCGATGAAATCCTTCCGGAACGTCGCGGCGCTGCGGATCACCGCGGAGGGCGTGGTCAGCCTGCGCCTCGACGGCGAGCGGGTGCAGCGCGTCAGCCCATCGAGCGGCGCGACCGTGCGGCCCAAGACCCTGCGGAGCCTGGAACTGCGCGCCGGCCGCGGCCCCGTTACCGTGACGCTGACGCCGCGGAGCGAGTGAGCGCACGGGGCATACTGCAACCGCGGCAACCTCAATCGGCCATCCGCAGCGTCTCGGCCAGTCG
Organism: Methylobacterium pseudosasicola; assembly: GCF_900114535.1. Taxonomy (GTDB): domain Bacteria; phylum Pseudomonadota; class Alphaproteobacteria; order Rhizobiales; family Beijerinckiaceae; genus Methylobacterium; species Methylobacterium pseudosasicola. The sequence continues at coordinate 115,841 of NZ_FOTK01000011.1, forward strand.
CTGCACAGCCGGCTCGATCGCCCGTTCGGGCACCGCCGCGTAGCCGAGCAGCAGCCCCGGCTCCGGCGCGCCGACATGGTAGGCCGAGAGCGCCACCGCCGAGATCCCGGCCCGACCGAGGCGCGCGACCGCTTCGGCATCGCCGAGCGCGTCCGGCCAGGCGGGACCGGGCCGGGCGATCAGGTGCATCCCGCCCTCCATCGGTGCGACGTTCATCACGTCGGCGGCATGGCGGCGGGTTGCGTCGACCAAAACCTCCTGGCGCAGGGCGTAGAGCCGCCGGGTCCGGCGCAGATGGCCGGCGAGATGCCCGTCCTCAATGAAGCGGGCCAGCGCCCATTGGCCGATCCCCGGGGGCGCCGGGCCGATCTCAGCGAGCGCCTGGTTCACCGGCGCCACCAGCCCCCGCGGCAAGACCAGATAGCTGAGGCCGAGGGCGGGCAGGAGCAGCTTGGAAAAGCTGCCGACATAGATGACCCGGCCGCCGCGATCCAAGGCCCGCAGCGGCGCCAAGGGACGCCCGGCATAGCGGTAGGCGCCGTCGTAATCGTCCTCGACGATCCAGCCTGAGACGGCCTCCGCCCAGGCCAGGAGGTCGAGCCGGTTCTCCAGGCTCATGGCATGGCCCAGCGGGTAGTGGTGGGCCGGCGTCACCACGGCGAGCCGCGCGCCCTCGAGCAACGGCCCGGCGCCGCTCACCGCGAGGCCGCCGGGGCCGATCGGGATCGGGACCGGGCGCAGGCCGGCGCTCGCGAGCGCCTGGGCGATCCCGGGAAAGCCCGGCTCCTCGACGAGGGCCGCCTCACCGGGATCGAGCAGGAGTTCGGCGAGCAGGCGTAGGCTCTGGCGGATACCCGCCGTGACGATCACGTCGTCGGCCTCGCAGGCTACGCCGCGCGCCTGCGCCAGATAGCCGGCGATGGCCGCGCGGAGCGCCGGCGAACCACGGGGATCGGGCCGCTCGGTCGGTCCGTGGCGCCACTCCGCTTGGAGCAGGCGCGCCCAGACCTCGTACGGGAAGGCGTCGAGGGCCGGCCGGCCGAGCGCGAAGGCGTCGGGCACGCCGGGACCGGCCATGAACCGCCGGTCCGGCGCCGCCACGAGGCGGGCGCCCCGGCGCGACAGGCTGGGTATGTCTGTACGGGTCGGCTGCACCGACGCGTTTGCCCGGGGGAGGGCGTCGTCGGGAAGTGTCGCGGCAACGCGCGTGGCCGACCCGGACCGGGCCGTCAGGTAGCCCTCGGCGATGAGCTGCTCCAGGGCGAGCACCACCGTGCCCCGGGCGCAGCCGAGATCCGCCGCCATCACCCGGGAGGCCGGCAATCGAGCGCCGCGCGGCAGGCGCCGGTCCAAGATCGCCGCGCGCAGACCCTCGCGCAGCTGGACGTGCAGCGGCGTCGGCGCGTCCGGATCGAGGCTGACGGGCAGCGGCAGCGGGCCCCGAGCCATGGCGAAAGCGGTCCAGTCGATTTTCGGAAATCGGACCTTTCGCCTGGTCCGCTGCACGGTCAAGCCTAGCGGCGTTGGAAGGGAGGGATTCGGATGTACCAGCCGCCGCAGTTTCGGGACGACACGCTTGCGGCGCAGCACGAGCTGATCCGTACCTATCCGCTGGGTCTTCTGGTCACCGGCGGCGCGGACGGCCTGGTCGCCAACCCGGTGCCGTTCCTGCTGGACGAGGCCGGCCCGCACGGCACCCTGCGCGCCCATCTCGCCCGCGCCAACCCGCAATGGCAGGCGCTGGCCGAGGCCGAGGAATGCCTCGTCGTGTTCCAGGGTCCACAGGGCTACGTCACCCCCGGCTGGTACGCGAGCAAGCGCGAGCACGGCCGGGTGGTGCCGACTTGGAACTACGCTACCGTCCACGCCTGGGGCCGGCCGCTTGTGATCGAGGATGCGGACTGGCTGCGCCGCCAGATCGCCGACCTCACCGCCCTGCGCGAGGCGCCGCGCGCCGCGCCCTGGGCCGTGGACGACGCGCCCGCGCCGTTCGTGGCGGCACAGCTGCGCGCCATCGTCGGCATCGAGATCCCGATCACCCGCATCGAGGGGAAGTGGAAGATGAGCCAGAACAGGCCCGAGGCAGACCGGACCGGCGTGATCGCCGGGATGCGGGCGGAAGGCGAGACGATCCTCGCCGATATGGTCGCCGCGCGGAGCGGATCATGAGCCAGCGCCTCAACGCCTTCGGCCAGCCGATCGGCCCGGCCCTGCCGGACTGGACCCCGCGCCCTCGGCCGCCGCGGGCGCCGCTAGAGGGCCACTTCTGCCGGGTCGTGCCCTTGGACGCCGAAGCCCATGCGGCCGGCCTGTTCGCCACCTACAGCGCGGCGCCCGACCGGCGGAACTGGACCTATCTGCCCGACGAGATGCCGGAGAGCGACGCCGAATTTCGCGCCCGGCTCGAAGCCAGGGCGGCGAGCGAGGATCCGCTGTTTTACACGATCCTCGACCGGGCGAGCGGCGTACCGCTGGGGATTGCCTCGTATCTTCGGATCGATCCGGGCAACGGCGTGATCGAGGTCGGCCATCTGCATTTCGGCCCGCGGCTTCAGCGCGCGCCCGCGGCCACCGAGGCGATGGCGCTGATGATGGCCCGGGCCTTCGACGAACTCGGCTACCGCCGCTACGAATGGAAATGCGACAGCCTCAACGCCCCGTCCCGGGCGGCGGCGCTGCGCTACGGCTTCACCTTCGAGGGCATCTTTCGCAATGCCACGGTGGTGAAGGGGCGTTCCCGCGACACGGCGTGGTTTTCGATCACGGACGCGGACTGGCCGCGGGTGCGGGCGGGCTTCAAGGCTTGGCTCGACCCGGCGAACTTCGATGGAGAGGGCCGGCAGCGGCGTGGGCTCGCCGCGTTGCGCGCCGAGCCCAACTGATCTCAGCCCCCGGCGGCCAAGAATGCCTCCGCGGTGCGCAAGCTCAGCGCCATGATGGTCAGGGCGGGGTTAGCCGCCAGCGAACTCGGGAAGGTCGAGCCGTCGCAAATCCAGAGGTTGTCGATGTCGAAGCTGCGGCCGACGGGATCGACCACGGCGCTCGACCCGTCACGACCCATCCGGCATGTACCGATCGTGTGGGCGACGCGCTCCAGCACCCAGATGTCCTCGGCGCCGGCCGCCTGCCAGAGGTCGCGCATCACCTTTGTGGCGTGGGCGTTGAGGCGCTCCTCATTGGTGCCGTAGCCGAAGCTGATCTGCGCCTTGCGCATCCCGCGGGCGTCGGTCTCGTCGGACAGGGTCAGCACGTTGGCGTCGCAGGGCAGCGTCTCGCCGTTGATGCCGATGCCGGCGACGTGATTGTAGCCGTCGAGATAGTCGAGCAGGGGCTGCCCCCACAGGCCGCGCCCGCGCGCCACCGCGTTGCCGAAGGTCAGCGGCACGACTCCGAGACTCTGGATCAGGTAGCCGCCGGCGAAATCCGCCCCGGCGCGGATGAAATCCTCGGTGATCAGCGATGAGGGATAGCCGCGATTCATCCGCACCTCGTTGGCGAAGGTGCCCCAGACCTGCGTTGCGACGTGGCCCATGTAGTTGCGGCCGACCTGATCGCTGGAATTGGCGAGCCCGAGATGCAGCAGCAGCCGCGGCGTCTCGACGGCGCCGGCGCAGAGGAACACCGCGCCGCAACGCTGGCGCCGCTCCTGTCCGTCTTGAGTGTAGACCACCGCCGTGACCCGGCCGTCGGTGCCGCGCTCGAGCCCGTGGACGAAGGCCTCTGCCCGGATCTCCGCGCCGCGGGCGACCGCGAGCGGCAAATAGGTGACGTCCATGCTGGTTTTAGCGCCGTTGCGGCAGCCCTGGTGGCAGAAGCCGCAATTGATGCAGGCGTTGCGGTGGGGGCCGTCCTCGGATTGGAACGCCTGCGAGACCACCGCCGCGGGGGCGTCGGCCCAGCGGATGCCGAGCGCGTCGCAGGCGCCGGCCATGATCTGCGCAGGCGCATTGCGTGGCACCGGGGGCAGGGGATAGCGGCGACCCGGATCCCAGGGATAGGATTGCGGCCCCGAGACGCCGATGAAGCGCTCGACCCGCTCGTAGAACGGCGCCAGCTCCTCGTAGCTCAGGGGCCAGTCGACGCCCTCGCCGCTCTCCGTGTGGAGGCGCAGGTCGCGGGCATCAGCCCGGGGCACGAAAGCGCCCCAATGAAGGGTCGAGCCGCCGACGCCAGTGCCGCTGTTGTTGGCCCCGAACGCCTCCGGCGTGGAGCCACCGCTCAGGCGCTCATCGGTCCAGTAGATCTCGTCCGCCAGGGTCTCGTCGAAGGCGAAGCGTTCCGGGGTGAAGTTCGGCCCCGCCTCCAAAGCCACGACCTTCAGGCCGGCCGCGGCCAGCCGGGCGAGCAACGGCGCGCCGCCCGCCCCGGTGCCGACAATGACGGCGTCGACCGCCTCGTCCGTGCGGTAGGTCCGCATCCCGTCGAGATTCATCGGACCGCCTCCTGATGGGCCGGGCGCGGTTCCCAGGGTTCCGGCGTATCAGGCCCGACCTGATGGAAGCCCGGAAGCCCGTCCGCGATCGGGCCCGGCCGGTCGCCGCCGGCGCCGATGCCGGAAAAGCCGACCCGGGCCAGGGCCGCCGGATGGGCAAGCCACAGGCGCACCACGTCAGCCCGCAAATCCTCGAACCAGAACCGCATCCGGTCGTCGTCGAGGCGACCGCCGAGCGTCTCCGGCACCGACAGCTGGCCGCGTTCGGCCAGCGTCAGCAGCGCGTCCTGCTCCCGGCCGTCGAGGACGACGAAGGGCCGGCTGTTAGCGGCGCGGGCCGCTGCGTCGAGGGTGCGCAAGGCGACCCGATAGGCCTCCGGGTCCGGCGGCAGCGCGACGAAACGCCAGCCGTCGCCGGCTCCGGAGGCCAGGCGCGTGTCGAGCCGAGCGGCGACGTCCACGCCCGGCGTCGGCAGGACGCGGGCGCAGGCGGCGCGCAGGATCGCCAGTTCCACCGGATCGAGCGCTTCCGGCTGGTAGGCCGGATCGTCGGGCTCCGCGCGTTCCTCCAGAGCGCTGCGCAGGCGGCTGTTGACCCGCTCGGACGCGATCAGCGCGGCGTAGGCCGGCGGCACCTCGGGCGCCTGAGCACCATCCGCGCGTGGCCGGTCATCGAAATGCTTGCGCAGCAGATCGGACAGGGCCTCGGGACGCTCCAGGGGCAAGAGATGACCGACGCCATCGACTGTGACGACCCGGTGATATGCAAGGTGTGGCGCCATCAGGGCGTGCTGCGCATCGGCACCGAGATCGGCATCCTCGGAGCCGGCCAGGATCAGGGCCGGCGTGCGCAGGATGCCGACCCGGCGGCTCAGATCCTCGTGAGAACCGGCTTCGAGCCAAGCCTTCCAGGCGGCCGGCGCAGCCTGCAGCACATCGGCGACCGCGCGGGCCTCGATCTCTGGGTCGAGCCCATCGCCGACATTCGCGCGCACGAACGCCTTCGCCTCGCGCAGGCGTGTCTCCGGATCGGCGTCGATCCAAGCGAGCATCTTGGCGCGACGATCCTCCGGTATCGGCTCCGGGCTGGGCGGCGAGCCCGAGATCAGGATCAGATCGGTGAGTCCGTCCAGGCCTGCATCGCCGTCCTCGGAGCGGCGGGCGAGGGCCAGGGCCACCTTCGCGCCCATGCTGTGGCCCGCGATGGCGAAGCGCGCCGGTGCCCGGGATCGGATCACGGCCGCCACGTGGTCGGCCATGGCGTCGACGGAAAAGCCCGACGCCCCGGCGGCGTTGCCGAAGCCCGGCAGGTCTACGGGCACGCAGGTCGGCGTATCGCCGAGGGCACGGGACAGAAGCTCCCAGCTTCGGGCGCTGCCGCCAAGGAAATGGAGTGCGAAGAGGAAGTCAGGCGCGGACATGATGCGGACATCGCGCGAGGCTGGAACGCTTCAAGCGTACGCGACGCCGCATGGACCCGATCGCATTGGGGTGGCGCGCTCCCGATCGGCATGGGATCAAACGGCCGGAGCGAATCATGACGTCCGACATTGATCTGGCCTGGCGCGTAGAAGAGGCCTGCCTCAACGCCTGGCCGAGCCCGCGCCAGCTCCTCGTCCACGGCTACCTGCTGCGCGCCACCGGCGGCACCTCGAAGCGACAGAACTCCGTGAACCCCCTGCGCGGCAGCGGCGCCCCCGAGCCGGCGATCGCGGCCGGCGAGGCGCACTACGCGGCCCTCGGCCGCCGGGCGATCTTCCGGGTGCCGGCGATCGCGCCGCAGATGGAGCCGCTCCTGACCGGCGGCGCTTACACCGTCGTCGACGAGACCTGCACGCTGTTCCGCGCTCTCGACGACCTGTCGGCCGGCCCGGACCCGGCAGTCAGGCTCATGTCTGCGCCCGATGCCGCGTGGCTGGCCGTGCGCGACGCAGTGAACCGGGCCGACGCGGCCGCCGCGCAGGCGTTTCGCGACACCGTGGAGACCCTGATCCTGCCACGGGCCTTCTCGGCGGCGACAGTGGACGGCGGCATCGGCGCCTTCGCTTTCGGGGTGCTCGACGGCGATGTTTTAGTGATCGAGTCGGTGGCGACGGTCGAGCATCTGCGCGGACGCGGCCATGCCAAACGCGCCGTGTGTGCGCTGCTGCACTGGGCTCGGGGGCAGGGCGCTCGGGCGGCCTGCCTTCAAGTGGTCGCGGCGAATAAGCCAGCCCGGGCGCTGTACCGGGGGCTGGGATTCGAGCGGGAGCTGTACCGATATCACTACTGGGTCGGGCCGGAGCCAACGTGATCTATCGCTAGAATGGCGAGTTCTCGGCGGGTTTTTCGAAAGCCCGTAAATAATCAGAAACGCGGTCCCGCAGATGCGGCACCGCCTGCGGATGGGCGATGAACCGCGCGGCCGGCATCAAAGTCCAATCGGTGCCTTCGTTTCCGAAGCGGATCTTCTCGACTTCGACCGGCCGTAGAGACGCGGCGCAGAAAAAGGCCGAGGCCCCAGTGCCGGACCAGCTCGGATAGCGACGCTGCCAGACGATCCGCTCAGGCTCGATGAGCAGGCCGAACTCTTCGTGGGTCTCGCGCAGCGCGCAGTCCGCCGGCGACTCGGCGTTCTCCCGACCGCCTCCGGGAAGATCCCAGAGCGCGGGAAACGGGATATCCGGCCGGTCGTCCCGCCGGTAGACGAGGATCTCGTCACCGAGGACCAGGGCGATCTTCGCGCCCGTGAACGGCCGCCCGTCCCAGATGTCGATCGGCACGCTGTCTTGCCCCGACGCGCGGCTCAGAAAAGCGACCCTTGCCGCGTCGGTGCGGCGGTGCTCGCGGGCGTGCGCTTGCCGGTCTCCGCACCGGAGGCCGGCTGCGTCCGCGCAGCGCGCCGGGCGGGTTTCGCCGAAACGGACGGGTCGGCGGTCCCGTCCGGCACCGCATGCACGGTCCCGTCGGCGAATTGCAGGCTGAGGCGGCTGGCAGCGACGGCCTCGGCGGCGTGGCGGACCGGCAGGCCGGCGGCGTCGCGGACGAGGACGTAGCCGCGCTCCAGCACGGCCCGGTAGCTCAGCGAGCCGAGGAGATGCGCCAAGCCCTCCAGCCGGTCGCGGCGGCGCTCGACGCCGCGCAGGCCAGCCTGGGTCAGGCGGTTCGACAGGGCGACGAGGCGGTCGGCCCGGCGCGCCTGCAGCGCCCGCGCCCGCTCCAGGCTGGCATCCCGGGCGACGACCAGGCGCCGGCCGAGCTGGGCCAGGGCCTCGCCCTTGCGCTGGACGTCGTTGCGCAGGGCGGTGAGCGGCCGGTGATCGATCCGCGCCAGCCGCGCTCTGGCATTGGCGAGCGCGACGTCCGGCGAGCGGCGGGCCATCCGGTCAAGGAGGAGTTGCAGGCGGGCGCGGTGCCGGCTGGCGCCGGCCGCGAGCGCAGGGGCGAGGCGCGCCTCGGCGAGGTCGAGGCGCTGGCGCTTGGCCGCGAGCAGGGCGTCGGCGCTCGGCAGGGCGCGAGCGAGAGCGCGCAAATCCGAACGATCGCGCTCGACCCGGCGGCCGATCGACCCGATGGCCCGGGCGGAGAGGTCCGACACCGTGGCGATCAAATCGGCGCGGACCGGCACGGCCATCTCGGCGGCGCCCGTCGGGGTCGGCGCCCGTCGGTCGGAGACGTAGTCGATCAGGGTGGTGTCGGTCTCGTGCCCCACCGCGGAGATCAGCGGGATCGCGCTCTCGAAGGCGGCACGGACGACGCATTCCTCGTTGAAGGCCCACAGATCCTCGATGGAGCCGCCGCCCCGGGCGACGATCAGCACGTCCGGGCGCGGGATGGCGCTGCTTGGCCCCAGCGCGTTGAAGCCGCGGATCGCGGCAGCGACCTCTTCCGCCGCGCCGTCGCCCTGGACGCGCACCGGCCAGACCAGGACGGGGCGCGGGAACCGATCCTCCAGCCGGTGGAGGATGTCGCGGATCACCGCTCCGGTGGGCGAGGTGACGACGCCGACCACGCCCGGCAGATAGGGAATCGCCCGCTTGTGCTCCGGGGCGAACAGTCCCTCGGCGGCGAGAAGCTTCTTGCGCTCCTCCAGGAGGGCCATCCAGGCGCCGAGGCCGGCCGGCTCCAGGCTTTCGATGACGATCTGGTACGAGGACTTGCCCGCGAAGGTCGTGATGCGCCCAGTTGCGACGACCTCAAGACCTTCCTGGGGCTTCTGGCGCAGGCGGCCGAACACGCCCTTCCACACCACCGCGTCGATCCGCGCCTGCCCGTCCTTCAGCGAGAAATAGGCATGGCCGGAGCCGTGCTGGCCGCGATAGCCGGAGATCTCGCCGCGCAGGCGGACATGGCCGAACGCGTCCTCCAGGGTGCGCTTGAGCGCGCCCGCCAACTCGCCGACCGACCATTCCGGCTGGTTGGCGGTGAGTACGCTGGTCGGCGGTATATCCGCCGCGGGCGAGGCTGCGGGGCGCGGAGGCGGCACGAGGGGCATGGGCGGACGCTAGGCGGCCTTAGCCGGAAGGTCAAAGGTCGAGAGGCAGCCTATTCCACGACCAGTTCACGCGGCGCGTCCGAGATCGCCACCCGCGGCACGAACAGCGACAGCAGCAGCGTCAGCGACGCCACGGCAAAAACCGTCCAGAACGTGCCGTGGAGGGCGTGCTGAAGCCCGTCCCGGATCGCGTCGCCGCCGGCGCCGAGGCTGGCGGGATCGTCGAGGAGGCGGCGGAGCTGGTCAGAATCCACCGCCGGTCCGCTCGCCGGATGCACCAGCCGATAGTTCAGCACGGCGCCCAAGGCGGTGGCCCCCAGGGTCGAGCCGAGGTTGCGAGCAAAAATGTTCGAGGCGGTCGCGGCGCCGCGCTGGGCCCAGGCGACGCTGTCCTGGATGATCACGATGGCGGCGGTCGAGAGGAAACCCATCCCCAGCCCCATCACGATCGAGCCGCAGGCGGCCACGATCGGCGAGGTCGCGGAGCCCAGGGCGACGAAAGCGGTGGCACCGAGCGGCAGCAGGGTCGCGCCGACCAGAAGCGTCGGGCGGAGGCCGAAGCGCACGAAGTTGCGCGCCGCCGTGGTTGCGCCGATTGGCCAGCCGAGCACCATCAGGGTCAGGGTCATGCCGGCGATCAGAGGCGATTGCCGCAGCACGCCCTGGACGTACATCGGCAGGAAGGCGGTCAGGCCGATCACTGTCATGCCGGAAAGCAGTGTCGCGGCGTTGGCGGTGGCGATCGGGCGCTGCATCCACAAGCGGATGTCGAGCATCGGGTCGGTGGCCCGGCGCTCCTGCAGCACGAACAGGAAGGCGGCGACCACGAAGCCGAGGGCCGGCCACAGGGCTGCCGCGGCCGAGGTGCCGGCCTCGGTCAGCGCCATCATGAGCGCGGCGATGGCCGCGGTGAACAGGGCGGCGCCCAGCGCATCGATCGGGCGGCTGCGGCGCTCGACGCTCTCCCGCAGGAACGCCAGGAACAGCCCGGCCGCGATGACGCCGACGGGCAGGTTGATCCAAAAGATCCAGGGCCAACTCAGATGGCCGATGATCAGGCCGCCGACCAGCGGTCCGGCCACCGACGAGATGCCCCACACGCTGGCCAGATAGCCTTGGACCTTGCCGCGCTCCCGGGCCGGGTAGAGGTCGCCCACCACCGTCAGGCTCACCGGCTGGATCGCCCCGGCACCGACACCCTGCACCAGCCGGAACAGGATCAGCGAAGGCATCGACCAGGCGAGCCCGCAGAGCAGCGAGCCGGCCAGAAAGACTGCGATCCCGAACAGCAACACCGGGCGCCGCCCGTAGAGGTCGGACAGCTTGCCGAACACCACGGTGGTGGCGGTCTGGGTCAGCAAGAAGGAGCCGAACACCCAGGCGTAGAGGTGGAGGTCGCCCAGCTGCCCGGCGATCTGCGGCATGGCGGTCGAGACGATGGTCGCCTCGATGGCGATCATGAACATCGCCGCCATCACCGCGGCGAGGACCAGCGGGCGGCGCGTCTCGGAAGGGCTGGGCATGCGCGCGGTCTAGGCCCGCAGCCGCCTGCGACCTAGCGTCGAAGATGCGCTCCCGTCCGGCTGTGCTTCCGGGCCGTGCGAGAGCGCACATGAACGGTTACGCTTCGAGTTCTGCATCGAGGTCGCGGCCCCGGGTCTCCGGCAGCAGGAAGGCGGCGATGGTACCCACCAGGCTGAAGGCCGCGAGATAATAGGCCGGCGCCAATCGGTCGCCGGTGGCCGAGATCAGCCAGTTGATCACGTAATTGGTGCTGCCCCCGAAGACCGAGACCGAGAGCGCGTAGACGATCGACAGGCCGGCGCTGCGCACCGCCCGGGGCAAAGCCTCCGGGATGCCGACGATCACCGCGGCGGCGTTGATCGACGAGAGTGCCGAGAGCAGAAAGGTCACGGCGTAGACGCTCGCCGCGCTCGGGGCGTTCACCACCCAGGCGAAGGCCGGCACGGCCAGCACCAGGATCAGCGCCCGCGGCCAGATCATCACCGGGCGACGCCCGACCCGGTCGGCCAGCCAGCCACCGAGCAGGGGGAAGATCACCGAGGCGAGGCCCAGCGCGATCGGCACCGCGGTGGCGGCGGTCTCGCTCAGGCCCAAGGTCGCGCCGGCATAAACCGGCATGTTGGTGCCGACGGCGTTCGACACCGTGGAGGCGGCGATGACCAGGAAGGTCAAGCCCAGCAGGCGGCCGTGCTCGCGCAGCAGCCGCCCGACCACCGCGAGGGTCGAGGGAGCCGCGCGCGGGTCCTCGTCGGCTCCGGCCGTCTCCGGCAGGTGGCTGCGGATCACGAGGCCCACCGGGACGACGCACAGACCGAGGCCGAACATCACCCGCCAGCCCCAGGCCGACATCGCCTGATCGCCGACGATGAGCGCCAGGATGGTCGCGACGATGCCGGCGAACAGGGCGGCGCAGCCCTGGCTGGCAATCTGCCAGCTGGTGACGAAGCCGCGCTTGGCCGGCGGGGCCGCTTCCAACAGGTAGGCGGTGGACGGGCCGACCTCGCCGCCGAGCGCCAGACCCTGGATGAGGCGACCGGCGATGACGATCACCTGCGCCCAGCCGCCGATCGCCGCGTAGGACGGGCAGGCAGCGAGCATCAGCATCCCGAGCGCCATCAGCGCGATGGTGATCAGCATGGCGGGCTTGCGCCCGGCCCGGTCCGCGAAGGCGCCGATCAGTACGCCGCCGATCGGCCGCATGACGTAGCCGATGCCGAACAGGGCGAGCGACGCGAGCAGGCTGTGGGTGGGATCGGTGGCCGGGAAGAACGCCTCGCCGATCGGCTTGGCGAAGAAGGCGTAGACGGTGAAGTCGTAGAATTCGAGGGCGTTGCCGAGGACCACGGCGCCGACCGCCTTGCGGTCGAGGGCGGGGTGCGGCGGCACGTCGGCAGGGATCGCGGTTCTGGCGTCCATCAGCGCGTGGGCTCCGCGGCCGGCGGGTGCTTGGCGAGTCCCCCGGTCACCGGCTCCGCTCCACCGGAGACGGCTTCGTCGTAGCCCGCAAGCCAGCGCGTGCGCGCCTGCGTCCCCTCGGCATAAGGGCAGGCCTCGCGGGCGAGACCCTTCCCGGGGGCGGCGCGGCCGAGGGCGTGCGTATCGAGATCGTTCGGGGGCGAATCCATGCTGGCGCTGCTCCTCATGCGTCGCGTTCGCCGCGATGTAGGGCAGACGGAGCGCGGCGGCTTGCGCTCAATGCAGCGTGGGATCTGCGTCCGGCGGGAGCGAGACGGCCTCGCTGAACGGGAATTCCAGCACGACCTCGCCCGCCGCGTCGGTCACGACCAAGCAGGCGGTCATCAGCCGGGCCTGGTTCCGCGGATCGGCCAGGGCCGCCCGGATCGTCTCCTGGGCCTTCTCCCAGGCCTGGTCCGGATCGCGCAGTTCGAAACCGGTTGGGTCGGTGATCGTGTCGTCGCCAATCTGGGTGTGGAAGAAGTAGCGCGGCATGGCCGTCATCCCCGGTGTCGAGCGCTCGTACAGCGACCGACCCGTTTAGATGGGGATCGGACGAGCTCGGGTCAGCGGTGCGACTCAGCCGTTGGCGGCCTGCGCCATCGGGGCCGCGGGAACCGCCCGGAGGCTGTGCACGGTGGCGGAAGGGGCGCCCGTGCGGTGCAGCTTCTCCATCGCCATCAGCGGCCGCAATTCGGGCTCGGCGAAATCCATCAACCGGGCGTTGCGCCAGCGCGGCTTGCCGGCACCGCGGCCGAACCAGCGTGGACGCACCTCCTCGACCAACAGCACGAGACGGCCCGTCCAGGATTTCCGGAACCAGAAGCGCCCGGTCAGAGCCATCGTCCCATCCCCACGAACAAAGCCGCCCGCAGCAGGCGGCCGAACCGATACGGCTCAGCTGTCGGCGCCCCCAATACCGGACTTGGCCGTAGAAGTACCGGTCTATCGCGCGGACCCATGCCGGCTCGACCAATATCCACAGGCGACGCAGGCCACTCAGCGCGCGAGATGACGTAGGACCAGACCGAGCACGAGGAACCAGACGAGGCCCGAGGTGACGTAGACGAAGCCGCGCAGCAGAGCGGATTCCAGCGCTTGGTGGGCGGAGCCCCGATTGGCTGGCCGGAGCCTGTGCTCTGCGGGCCGTGATGCCGGCGCGTTCACGCCCCCGGACGGTGCAGCGAGGTAGCGCGTCAGGCTTTCCGGCAGCTTTGGTTCGTCGGTCTCCACGGATCGGGAGATTAATCGTCTCCTTTCCCGCGCCGCAAAACAGCGGCCGCGGATGAAACGGAGGCGGCCCCATGATACCGATGGCCGACCCCGGCGGCACGGCCGGTCCACGGCACCTGATCATGTCCCAGCCCCCTGTCCTGATCACGGGCGTCGCCGGCTTCATCGGCAACGCGCTCGCGCTGCGCCTGCTGGAGGCGGGCCGGCAGGTCGTGGGCCTCGACAACGTCAACGCCTATTACGATGTCGGCCTGAAGGAGGCGCGGCTCCGGCGCCTCGCACCGTTCGAAGGCTACAGCTTCGCGCGCCTCGACCTGACCGACGGGTCCGGGATCGACGCTTTGTTCCGCCGCCACGGCTTCCGGACCGTGATCCACCTCGCCGCGCAGGCCGGCGTCCGATATTCGCTGACCGACCCGCACGCCTACGCGTCGAGCAACCTGGTCGGCTTCCTCAACATCCTCGAAGCCTGCCGCCATGGCGGCGTCGAGCACCTGCTCTACGCCTCCTCCAGCTCGGTCTACGGCGCGGTCACGGCCATGCCGTTCTCGGTCCACCAGAACGTCGACCACCCGGTGAGCCTCTACGCGGCGACCAAGAAGGCCAACGAGCTGATGGCGCACAGCTACAGCCACCTCTACGGTCTGCCGACGACGGGGCTGCGGTTCTTCACCGTGTACGGGCCCTGGGGCCGGCCCGACATGGCGATGTATCTGTTCACCCAGGCCATCCTGGCGGGCGAACCGATCCGGGTGTTCAACGAAGGCCGGATGCGCCGAGACTTCACCTATATCGACGACATCGTCGAAGGGATCGTCGCGCTCTCCGAGAAGCCGGCGGCCCCGAACCCCGCCTGGAGCGGCGCCGACCCGGATCCCGGCACCAGTGCGGCGCCCTACCGGGTCTACAACATCGGCAACAACGAGCCGGTGGAGCTGACGCGGATGATCGCGCTCCTCGAAGACGCGCTCGGGCGCAAGGCCGAGACGATCCTGCTGCCGATGCAGCCGGGCGACGTGCCGGCCACCTACGCGGATATCGCGGATCTCACCCGGGACACCGGCTTCCGGCCGGCGACCCCGCTGAAGCTCGGCATCGAACGCTTCGTGGCGTGGTACCGGAGCTATCACGGCCTCTGAGCGGACCGGCGTCGCCTCAGCGACGACGCCCGGCCGCGTCGCGCCGCCGATAGCCGAGCACCGCCGCGATCCCGACGAAGATGGCCAGCGCCGTCCACATCCCGCCCTCGCCGAGCTTGCCGAGGAAAACCCAGAGGCGGTCCGGCTCGTCGAGAAGCGCGATCCCGAGTGCGGCCATCCCGCATAGGGTGACGAGGATCGCCAGGACGCGAAAGGTCATGGTGGGCGCTCCGCTCCCGACGACGCCAGCGGCGCGATCCGGCGGCCAGGCGGTCCGATCTGCTTAGGGGCTCACCGGACGGATCGGCAATCCGGCACGGCGCCGAAGCTGGTTCGAACGCCGCAGCGGCCTCGCCCTCACACCCCGCGATCCAGCTTCCATCCGCCGCAGGCGGCGAAGCGGGAGCATCGGTGTTGAGGGTCTGATCACTCTTTGTATTCACCGGGACGACGGCTCCGAACGGCTAGGCCGTTGCACCATCTGCGTGTAATCATTTAGAGCTGTTCCAGGCAGGCAAGCTCTGCTGTAAACGCTGCCGCGACAGCGGCCATAAGGAGGAAATCCATGCGTTCTTTCGTTCTCGGCGCCGTCCTTGCCGCCCTGATCCCCCTCTCGGCGCAGGCCCAGGAGGCCGGTGATGCCGCCGCTGGCGAGAAGGCGTTCGCGCCCTGCAAGGCGTGCCACAACTTCCAGAAGAACGGCGTGGGCCCGGACTTGAAGGGCATCGTCGGGCGCAAGGCCGGCACCTACGAGGGCTACAACTACTCCGCCGCGCTCAAGAATTCCGGCCTCACCTGGGACGAGGCCACGCTCCACGAGTGGCTGAAGAACCCGAAGGCGAAGGTGCCCGGCACCAAGATGATCTTCCAGGGCTACCCGGACGACAAGAAGATCAACGACGTGATCGCCTACCTCAAGACCCAGTCCTGAGATAGCGCACGACAGCGCACTCGAACTCGGGCATCCGCGCAGCCGCGCGGGTGCCCTTTTCCGTTCTGGACCCGCGGGATAGGCCCGACGACGCGCTATTCCGGGATCAAGCCGGTCTGGAGGCCGAGCCGCAGGGTGACGAGGTCGTTCAGCAGGTCCTTGCGACCCTGCATGTCGAGACCGGTCCGGTCCCCCGCCTCGTCGGGCACGCAGGCGAGCACGTCGCGCAGCGACTGGCCGGCCGGCGTGAGGAAGATGCTGACCTGCCGCTCGTCGGCCCGGTCCCGGGCGCGCCGCACCCGGCCCGAGGCCTCCAGGCGCTTGAGCAGGGGCGTCAGGGTCCCGGAATCGAGGAACAGCCGGTTGCCGATCTCCTTGACCGACAGGCCGTCCTCTTCCCACAGCACCAGCAGGACGAGGTATTGCGGGTAGGTCAGCTCGTAGCGGCTGAGAAGGGCGCGGTAGGCGCGGCCGAACGCGTGCGCGGCGGCGTAGACCGCGAAGCACAGCTGGTTGTCGAGGCGCTGCCGCTCCCGCTGCGATGGCAGATCGACGGACGCACGACCCACCTGTTTCGGCTGAGCGCCGCCCTGCGAAGCAGTCGGGCCTGACATGGGTTGAACTCTCTCTGGTAAAGGCGGCCTATCGTACCGGTATGCCGACAGGTCACTCTTAGTCAGTTCGTGAATCCTGTACAATTCTCGTGAACGGGCGACGGGTCACAGATCGTGTCCGCCGTTCATCCATCCATGAGTGGGTGCAGGTCTCGTACCATCGCCTTCAAACGCTCATCGAGGACGTGCGTATAGATCTGCGTGGTCGAGATATCGGCATGGCCGAGCAATTCCTGGACGATGCGGAGATCGGCCCCGTTCTGCAGGAGATGACTGGCGAAAGCGTGGCGCAGCACGTGCGGACTGACGCGGTCGGGGCGCAACCCGGCGGCGACGGCCACCGCCTTGAGGTCGCGGGCGAAAGCCTGCCGGGTGAGGTAGCCGCTATCGCTGTCGGCGGGGAACAGCCAGGGGGACTCCTCCGGCACCGCCGCGAGATGCGCGGTCATCGCGGCCCGGGATGCCTCGGTCAGCGGAACCAGCCGCTCGCGGCCGCCCTTGCCCTTGATGAACAGGTAGCGCTCGCGGGTGGTGCCGGCGGCGCGCGGCAGGGCGACGAGCTCGGAGACGCGCAGGCCCGTGGCGTAGAGGAGTTCGAGCAGGCAGACCATGCGGCGGGCGCGCCGCGCTGGCCCCGCCTCCTTGTCGGCCGCCGCCGCGTGGGCGGTGGCGAGGAGCCCGTCCACCTCGGCGATCGACAGCACCTTCGGCAGGGTCCGGCCCCGGCGCGGCCCGGAGACCGCGACGCTCGGATCGGCCTCGGCGTAGCCCTCGGCATAGAGAAACTTGTGGAAGCCGCGCACGCAGGACAGGCGCCGGGCCGCCGACGAGGCCATCAGCCCGCGCGTCTCGAGGTCCGCCACGAAGGCCCGGAGGCTGTGCGTGTCGGCCTCTTCGAGCGGGATGCCCTCACGGCCGAGATAGGCGAGGTAGTCGTCGAGATCGCGCCGGTAGGCGGCCAGCGTGTTGGCGCCGGCGCCGCGCTCGGCGGCCAGCATGTCAAGATAGGCGGCGACCTCCGGGGCGGGGGGCCGGGCCGGGACCTCTGCCGCCGCCGCGCTCAACGGTTGCCCGGTTGGAGCTTCGAGGCCGGGATAGTCACGGTCATCTCCCGGGGCGTCGGCACCACGAAATTGGCCAGCGCGAACATCGCGGCGAAGACCAGGCCGGCCAGGATCGCGATGGTGGCGAAGAAACGGAACAGGGTCGGCACGTCGGTCGAACCTCGGGCAGACGGGCGCAGTGAGCGGGGAGGGGAGCGCGCGAAAGGCCCTCCCGAGATGTCGCGAGAGATCGGTTTCCATCACGCGATCGCGGCGCTGACAAGGCCCGCAAGGACACAGCGATGCGTTTCGCAGGCCGCTTGAATCGCGCTAAGAGCCTGGCACAGGATTGGAAGCCCCCCGCGAGGCGCGTGCGGGGCGGCGCGAGGGAGCCGGGACGCCACGACCATGCGATGCTGCCGTCGATGAACGAAGGGGATGCCGAGGAACCGATTGAGGCGCGCCTGCGCCGGGCGCTGGGCCTGCGCTCGATCGTGCTCGTCGGCTTGATGGGGGCGGGCAAGAGCACGGTCGGGCGGCGCCTCGCCAGCCGGCTCGGGCTGATCTTCAAGGACGCCGACAGCGAGATCGAGGCGGCGGCCGGCCTGACCATCCCCGACATCTTCGCGATCTACGGCGAGCCAAGCTTCCGGGACGGCGAGGAGCGTGTGATCTCGCGCCTGCTGCGGGCCGGCCCGCTGGTGCTGGCCACCGGCGGCGGCGCCTATCTGCGTGAGGCCACACGCGAGCGGATCAAGGAAGCCGCCATCTCGGTCTGGCTCAAGGCCGATCTCGACGTGCTGATGCGCCGGGTGCGCAAGCGCGGCAGCCGGCCCCTGCTCCAAACCGACGATCCCGAGGCGACGATGCGCGAGCTGATGGCGGTGCGCCACCCGGTCTACGCCGCCGCCGACGTGGTGGTGATCTCCCGGGAGGTCTCGCACGACCGCGTCGTCCAGGACGTGCTGGAGGCGCTGGACGTCCATCTGACCGCCGCGGCCCCGAGCCCTATCGCCGCCCAATGATCGCGAAGCGAGCCTGTCCGTGACCGAGTCCTCGACCCATCCGGTTCCCCTGACGGTCCATGTCCCGCTCGATGCCGGGCGCGCCTACGACATCCTGATCGGCCGCGAGCTTATCGAGACGGCCGGGGCGCAGATGGCCGCCCTCGGGGCCCGCCGGGCGGCCATCGTCACCGACGAGAACGTTGCCGCGCTCTATGGTGATCGCCTGCGGGAAAGCCTGGAGCGCGCCGGCCTCGGGTCCGGCGTCGTCACCGTGGCACCGGGCGAGGGCTCGAAATCCTATGCTGGCTACGCACAGGTCTGCGACGGCCTGCTGGCGCTGAAGGTCGAGCGCGGCGATCTCGTGGTGGCACTCGGCGGCGGCGTGGTCGGAGACCTCGCCGGCTTCGCGGCCGCGACCCTGCGGCGGGGCGTGCGCTTCGTGCAGGTGCCGACCAGCCTGCTCGCACAGGTCGATTCCTCGGTGGGCGGCAAGACCGGGATCAACGCGCCGCTCGGCAAGAACCTGATCGGCGCCTTCCATCAGCCCCGCCTCGTCTTGGCCGACACCGCAGCGCTCGACACCCTGTCCGAACGGGAGATGCGCGCCGGCTATGCCGAGGTCGCCAAATACGGGCTGATCGCCGATGCCGGCTTCTTCGATTGGTGCGAGTCCAACTGGCGCGGCATCTTTTCCGGCGGCCCCGAGCGCGAAGAGGCGGTTGCCGCGTGCTGCCGCGCCAAGGCGGCGGTCGTCACCCGCGACGAGCGGGAAGACGGCGAGCGGGCGCTCCTGAACCTCGGCCACACATTCGGCCACGCCCTGGAGCGGCTTACCGGCTACGACTCGGCCCGGTTGGTGCACGGGGAGGGGGTCGCGATTGGCACGGCCCTGGCCTTCCGGTTCTCGGCCCGGCTGGGGCTCTGCCCCGGTCAGGATGCGGGCCGCGTCGCCAACCATTTGGCGCTCGCCGGCCTGCCGACCCGCCTCCAAGCGGTGCCGGGCGGCTGCGGCGACGCCGACGCGCTCCTCGACGCGATGGCCCAGGACAAGAAGGTCCGCGACGGCGCCCTGACCTTCATCCTCGCCCGCGGGATCGGCCAGAGCTTCATCGCCCCCGGGATCGACCGGGCGGAGGTGCGGGCCTTCCTGCAGGGCGAGCTCGCTGCCGATCCGCGTCCCTGACCGCGCCATCGGCCTTGCCTTGCGCCGGTCGGACCGCTAAGAGCCTGCCACGTCCGGGACGGTTCACACCGTCGCGGGATTCTGGCCCGGATCATACCCGGGACAGGTGGTCGAGGTCGGTTCGCCCGCCTTGCCGGTTGCCGGTGTAGCTCAGTGGTAGAGCAGCGCTTTCGTAAAGCGAAGGTCGGGGGTTCAAATCCCTCCTCCGGCACCATCACTACCCCACTACCTGACGGCTTAGTTTTCGTTTTCCGTGCCAAAGCGGCCTAAGGGCGTTGCGGCGATCTGCCTCATCAGCCGACGGGACGCGATGGCCAACAACCCGACGGTCGCCGACCCTTTTAAATCCAAATCCGTCACTGACGAAGAGGTGGACGCCGCGGTCGACGCAGTGCTCGCCGATCTAGCGACCGAATCGTTCCCCCTTGCGAAGGGCTGGACCATCGACTTGGTCGAGACGATTCGGACGAACACCACCGCTGCCGAGGCGCTGAAGACCGACAAGCCGGCCTGGAAGCGCAACATGGTCCGCACCGCGATCCTGCTGGCACATCCGGTGAAGGGGTGATGGGCGACGACGCAGATCCGGCCATGGAGGCGGTCGATGCGCTTCGAGCCGCCAACATCGCAGTGGCGCCGGTCGGCGAGGAGCTGGAGCGCTGGCAGATCGGCGACCTGGTCTTCTCGGATGCCAATGTCTGGCGCCTAGCCGCGAGCCGGGGGCTGGTCGAAGTCGATCCGTGAGCCGCTACCCGCCAGGCGCCTACACCCCGGGCGTGGGCGATCCGGTTCCGCGTGGGAGGCGCAATCCCCGCAGGGGCTACGATGCCGAGGGCCGTGAGACGGTTCCAGCCACCATCGCCAACAGCATGTCCAACGGCGCCTATGCGATCCGCGCCACATGCGATTGCGGGCATGAGGCCGAGGTGTCGATAGATCGGTTCCCGCCGAACAGCTTCGTGCCGGATGCCGGGCTGCGCATGCGATGCGAGAAGTGCGGCCGCAAGGGGCCGACGACCGCGCCGGCTTGGTCGCGGGTGAGCGATAGGCCGTGACCACGTCACATCGCCGCAGATATTGGTATTGACGATATCTAGACGACTATAATCTACCTAAGGTACGTTCGCTTTGTGAGCGATTAGATTGGTCTGCGTGTCGGATCAGTTGAAGCGGCTGAAGCCTAAGAGCGCTGAATGCCCCCTTTCGGCCTAACCCTCCCCCTTCGTATCGTGGCGGACGCTGAAGCCGTGAGGGTGCTGGATGCGGCCGACCGGGTTGTGGCGCTGATCGCGGTTCACGCAGACCGAGGCCGCCGCGAGGTGCTCAAGCGGCTTTCTCCGGACGGGGCGGCCGAGGCGGCGAAGGTGATCCGTCAGGCGCTGACCGATTCCACCGTGAACTGCCGCGATTGGGACTGAAACGAAAAAGCCCCGCGCGGCGGGTGCCGGCGGGGCTGAAGGTAGTTCCGAGAGGAACGGGCGGTAGACCGATGGGCGGGCCTAGGGGTCCGAGTCAGTCCGGAGGCCGGCGGTGCGGCGGCTCACGCGGGAGCGTCCGGCCGACGAGGACCGCGATCAGCGCGTAGACCAGGCTAAGATCCTGGTGT
This sequence comes from Methylobacterium pseudosasicola, assembly GCF_900114535.1. Lineage (GTDB taxonomy): Bacteria > Pseudomonadota > Alphaproteobacteria > Rhizobiales > Beijerinckiaceae > Methylobacterium > Methylobacterium pseudosasicola. The sequence continues at coordinate 136,482 of NZ_FOTK01000011.1, forward strand.
TGGCCCGACTGACGGACACCGTCATTAGTCAGCATCAGAACATCCCCCAAGTCATAGATACGCGCGAGCACATGCTACGGCTCGGTCATGCAGAGCAGTTCTGGCGCGTAGGCCACCGTGAACCCGACCTGCGCATAAAGCGCCTCGATGCCGCCACCGGCCGGGCATTGCAGGAAAGCGCAGCGCGCCCCGCGCGCCTGGGCCTCGCGCAGGGCGGCGACCGTCACGGCGCTGCCGAGACCCCGGCGCTGCCGGTCGGCCCGGGTGCTGACGTTGTACAGCCCCGCCAGGCCGCCGCGCAGGTAGAGACTGGCGCAGGCCGCCGGGCCGCTCGCATCGTGCAGGACGAGGTGGACCGGCATCAGCCCCGGCCGAGACCGCGCCGCCCGCAGGGCCGGCAGGTAGAACCGACGCAGATGCGCCTTCACGGCCGAGTCGTCCGACAGATGGGCGAAGACCTGCTCGAAATCCGGCGGCGGTGCGGGTGTGGCATAGGCGTGGACGACTCGGTCCGGCGCGGGCTGCGACGGGGTCAGCCGCGCCACCATCCAGCTTGCCGGATAAGCGGCGGCCGGCTCGAACAGCGTCCGCAGGGCCGCTGCCTCGGCCGCGTCCCGGGCGAGGAAGACGGGGGCCCTGGCGCGGCCGAGCGCAGTCGCCCCGGCCCAGCTGAACTGGTCGGGCCGGCGGACCCCGCATGCGAAGTTCAAGGTCGGGTCCGGGATCGCGCGCGACCAGACATAGACAGCCCCGCCCGGACCGTGCTCGACACCGTCGATCAGGGAACCGGTGAGCGCGGCCAGATGCGCGTCTCGCAGTTCCTCGAAGGTGGGCGCGCCCATGCTCAGGCTGCGCTCCAGGCCGGACGCGGCGCTGTCAGCGCGGCGATCCGCGCATGGAGGTGCGGCGACAGCACGATGTCGAGATGGTCGGTCTCCGGCACGGTCTCCACGGACAGGAGCCGGGTCGTGAGCGGCTGCCAGTCGATCACCGGCAGGCCGCGAGCGCGGGTTTCCGCCGCCACGAAGCTGCGGATCGGCACCGAGCCGGGGACGAGACGCAGCGCCCGGAACTGGATCGCGTGATCGACCAGCGTCCACAAGATCCGCTCCCGGCTACCGACCTCGGGGCCGTCGGTGGGCAGTGGCTGCGGCTCGGCGGCCAGGAAGCGTAGGAACTGTACCGCCGCCTCCAGGTCCATGCGCGCCCGAAGGCCCTCCCAGTGAGCGCGCATCGGCGAGCGCTCAAGCCAGCCAGTCACCATCGTCTCGTGCGCGGCCCGGTCCTCGGCGTCGATCGGACGGCCGGCGCCGCGGGCGAAATTCGGCTCCAGCCCGCAGGCGTCGAGCATTCCGACGAAGTCCAGGGGAAATCCCGGTCCGAGCAGCCGGGCGGTCTCGTAGGCGAGCACCCCGCCCCAGGACCAGCCCAGGAACGCGCAGCCGCCCAGCCGGCCGCGCATCAGACCCCGCACCTGCTCGGCATAGGCGGCGGCGAGCTCGGCGACCTCCGGCAGCGGGCGCACGGCCTCGACCAGGGAAGCGCACAGGAAGCCGTGCGCCTCCTGCCCGGGCCCGAGGTGGGCAACGAGCGGCTCGTATTCCCGGGTGCTGACCAGGAGGCCCGGGAACAGCACCAGGAGCGGCCGCTCGGACCCACCGCCACCGGCCGAGAGCCGGACCGTCGGCGCCAGCCCCTCGTCGGCGGCCTCCGCGTCGGCGTCGATCCGCGCGGCCAGATCCGCGATGGTGGGATCGCGCAGGAGATCCGCGACCCCGATCCCGCCCCGGGGGGCGATGAGGCGCAGGCGCGCCACCAGCTGCAAGGCCGACAGGGAGTCGCCCCCGAGCGCGAAGAAGCGCCGATCCGCCACCCGGACCGGGAAGCCCAGCACTTCGGACCAGATCCCGGCGAGCCGCCGCTCCGTTGTGCTACCGGGCGGGCGCCCGCGCCGATCGTCGGCGGCCGGGTCCGGCAGGGCGTTGCGGTCGAGCTTGCCGTTGGCATTCACCGGCAGCCGGTCGAGCAGCGTCAGGCTCGCCGGGACCATTGGCTCCGGCAGCCGGCGGGCGAGGGCGGCGCGCAGGCGCCCGGCCTCCGGACGACGGCCCCTCGCCGGAACGACGTAGCCCGCGAGATAGGCGCCCGCCGGGCCCTCTCGGCGCAGGACCACGGCCTCGGCCACCTCGGGCAGCGCCCGCAGGGCGGCCTCGACCTCACCGATCTCGACCCGGTGGCCGCGGATCTTGACTTGGTCGTCCGCCCGCCCCGCGAAGGCGAGGCTGCCGTCGGACCGCTGCCGGACCCGGTCGCCGGTGCGGTACATCCGGCCGCCCCGCGGGGCGAACGGGTCGGGCAGGAAGCGCTCGGCCGTCAGGGCGGCCCTGCGCCAGTAGCCCCGGGCGAGGCCGCCGCCGATATAGAGCTCGCCGGTCTCACCCGGGGCCACCGGTTCAAGATCGGGACCCAGCACGTAGACCGCCCGCGCGCCTACTGGGCTGCCCACCGGCGCGTAGGGCTCTTCGAATGTCGTGCCCGGCGGCACCTTCCAGATCAGCGGCGAGATCACGCATTCGGTCGGCCCGTAGCCGTTGATCAGCAGCCGCGGCTTCAGGATGCGCCCGAGCCGCGCGAAGGTCTCGCGGGCCATCGCCTCGCCGCCGAAGGAATAGACCTGCACCTCCGGCGCCTCGCCCAGGCGCTCGGCCCAGTCGGCGAGCTGGCCGATATAGCTCGTCGGGAAGCCCGCATGCGTGACCCGGTGGCGGCGGATCTGTGCCAGGGTCTCGGCGGCGGTCCACAGCTCCGGGCCGCGCAGCACGATGCAGGCGCCCGCGACTAGCGGGGTCATCCAGCGCTCGTGGGCCCCGTCGAACGCGAAGGACAGGAAGTGCAGCTCGCGGGACTCCGCGTCCATCTCGTAGGCGTCCGCAGTGGTGCGGCAATGCATGGCCAGCGGGCCGTGCTCGACCAGGACGCCCTTCGGCCGACCGGTCGAGCCCGAGGTGTAGATCAGGTAGGCGGGATCGCCGGGCTCCGGCATCGGAGGTGCGGTCGCGCCCGGCGCGGCCACCGCCAGGGCAGTGGGATCGAGCCGCGTGATTCCCGGAGGCAGATCGAGCCGCGCGGCGATCTCCGGCGTCGTGATGCACTGCATGATGCCGGCATCCTCCAGCATCATGTGGATGCGGGCGGCCGGGTATTCGGGATCGAGTGGCAGGAAGGCGGCCCGGGCTCGGAGGATTCCGAGCAGCGCGACGATGATCTCCGGGGAGCGCTCCAGCGCCACCGCCACCCGCTGCCCCCGGCCGATCCCGCGGGCGGCGAGCCCGGCCGCCAGGGCGGCGGCGCGGGCATCGAGGTCGCCCCGGGTGAGCGTATCTCCGCCGAACAGTACGGCCGGCTTCTCGGGATCCGCCGCGGCGAGGCTTGCGAGGCGCGCCGGGACGCTTTCTGGATCGGCGTCGGGCGCTGAGGCCGGTGCCAGGTCCGGAGCCTTGGCCGGCTCCTCGATCCAGGCCCGCGCCGCCTCGATCCCGCAGGGGCCGTGCGCCCGAGTCCAGCCAGCGGGAAGTCCGCGTCCGGCCGGCCAGAAGGCGGCGTGCCCGGCCGTGTCGCGCGCCACCACCACCGCGTCCCGGGTCCAATCCGTGCTCGGATCCTCGGTCGTATCCCGGCTGGCCTGAATGTCCATCCGCTCGCTCCTGCGCCCCTCGGGCCTCGACACATCTGACGGTTGACGCCGGGCACGGTTCACGGCGGAGCGCCCGCATGGCTGCAAAAAACGCTGAACCGCGGCCGGGGCCAACCGTCAGGGAGGTGCCGGCAACACGCGGAGGACGGATGACGGACATTGCGAGGGATGAGGCGAGAGACGAGGCTCGGGCGGTGCGGCTCAGCCTGGATGGGAGTTCCGAGTCGCCGGTGATCCGGCTTGTCGATCCGGCTCCACCAGAGATCGCCGCGGAGGCGATCCTGGCCCGGGCCGAGGCGCTGACGGCCGAGGATACGCGGGTCCTGCGTATCGGCGTCGACGCCGATCCCGGCACTGCGGCGCGGCTTCTCGCCCTCGGGGCCGCACGGCGCATCGGAGCCGGAGTCGAGATCCTTCCCGGTCTACTCTGGCAATGCGCCATCCACTGGCTGCCCGATCCGCGGCCGCCCTTTCCCGAACTGGTCACGGTGACGGACGGGCGCCGGCATCCGCTGCGGCCTGAGACGCCGGCCGGCGCGGTCTACGCCCGCGACATCCCGTGGCTCGGCCGCCGCCTGAACTTCCGCACGATGACGGAGCCCGGAGATATCGCGCTGTTCTCGGCCTGGATGAACGATCCCCGGGTCGCCGAGGTCTGGCAGGAGCGCGGCACGCTGGCGGAGCACCAGGCCTATATCGCCCGGCTGCAGGCCGATCCGGCAAGCCTGCCATTGCTCGGCTGCTTCGACGGCGCGCCGTTCGGCTATTTCGAACTGTACTGGGCGCGCGAGAGCCGCGTTGGCCCCCTCTACGAAGCCGGTCCCTACGACCGCGGCTGGCACGTAGCGATCGGCGATGCCGCGATCCGCGGGCGCCCGTACCTCTCGGCCTGGCTGCCCTCGCTGATGCACTACCTGTTCCTCGACGAGCCGCGCACGCAGCGCATCGTCGGCGAGCCCCGGGCCGACCACGCCCAGCAGATCCGAAACCTGCACGGCTCGGGCTTCGCTACGATCGCCACCATCGATTTCCCGCACAAGCGCGCCGCCCTGGTCAGTCTGTCGCGGGAGCACTTCGTCCGCGACCGGCTCTGGGTGCCGGGCGCCGCTTCCGCCGATGCGGCGCCGCGCCCTCCAGCGGTGCCAGCCACCTGATCGCCCTCACACGACCTGACGAAAGACGCGCGCGATGACGGATCACCCCGCGACCGACGACATCATCGGCATCGGCTTCGGCCCGGCCAACCTGTCTTTGGCCATCGCCCTCCGGGACGCGATGGTCGGCAGCCCGCTGCGCCCGAGCTTCCGCTTCCTCGAGCGGCAGGAACGCTTTGGCTGGCACCGGGCCATGATGCTGCCCGGCGCCGACATGCAGATCAGCTTCGTCAAGGACCTCGTGTCCCTACGCGACCCGACGAGCCCGTTCAGCTTCATCAACTACCTGCACGTGAAGGGGCGGTTGAACACCTTCCTCAACCTCAAGACGTTCAACCCGTCGCGGGTCGAGTACAACGATTACCTCGCATGGGCGGCCGAGCACTTCGCCGACGTGGTCGCGTATGGCGAGACGGTACACGCCGTCCGGCCGGAGACCCGGGAGGGCCGGCTCGCTGCCTTCGTAGTCGAGGGCCGGGACCGGGCGGGCGGGCGCCGCCTGCGCCGCTGCCGCCATCTGGTCGTTGCAGCGGGCGGCGACCCGGCGATCCCACCGCCGTTCTCGGCGCTGGTCAACGACAAGCGGCTGATCCATTCGTCCTGGTATCTTCCGGGGATCGCGGGCGCTCTTGGGCAGCCGCAGCTCGAAGGCCCCCAGCCCCGTATCCTGGTGGTGGGCGGCGGCCAGAGCGCCGTGGAGATTGCCACCGACCTGGGCGAGCGCTACCCCCGCGCGCTGATCGACCTCGCGATCCGCGGGCCCGCCCTGAAGCCCGCCGACGACAGCCCGTTCGTCAATGAGATCTTCGATCCGGCTGCCGTCGACCGCATCCACGACGCCCCCGCTCCGGTGCGAGCCGAGCTGATCGCCGCCCATCGCGCCACCAACTACGCGGTCGTCGACGCAGACCTGATCCAGGCTTTCTACGCCACGCTGTACGAGCAGGAGGTCAGCGGCGTAACCCGCTACCGGCTGCGGCGCAGCACCCGGGTGCTGGCCCTGGAGGCCGGTGCGGAGGGCCTGTCCGCACTGTTGCGCGACGACGTCGCCGGGATCGAGGACCGCCAGACCTACGAGGCCGTGATCTGCGCCACCGGCTACGAGCGCGCCGCGGTCCCCGCAATCCTAGACCCGCTCCGCTCGTTCCTGGCCGGCGAGACCGTCGATCGGCACTACCGCCTGCCGCTGGACTCCGCCGAGCCGCGGGTGAGCCTGCATCTCCAGGGCTTCAGCGAGCCGACCCACGGACTGACCGAGACCCTGCTGTCGATCCTGCCGGTACGGGCGGGCGCCATCGCGCAGACGATCCTCGCGGAAGAGCGCGCCGCCCGGGCGACGATCCGGACCGCCGCGGCCCAGCCGTGAAGCGTATGCGGGCGCGACGCGGCGGCGGACCGGTGGATCTCGACGGCGACCAAGTGATCGCCCTGGTTCTGCGCCTGTCGGGGCCGGCGATCCTCGGCATTTCGGCCCATGCGCTCCAGATGCTGGTCAACGCCTGGTTCGTGGCTGATCTCGGCGCGGCGGCGATCGCCACCATCGCCATCGCGTATCCGGTGACGCTCCTAGTGGCCGCGCTAGGGTACGGGGCCGGCATCGCGGCGGCTTCTCAGGTCGCCCGGGCCCTCGGCGCCGGCGACCGCGATCGGGCCGACGAGGCCGCATCTCTGGGCTTCTGGCTTTGCCTGCCGGCGGGCGGGGCCGTCACGGCCGCGATCCTCGCCGACACGCCGGCCTGGCTCGGGCTCCTCGGTGCGGATGCCCCTCTGGCCACGGCGGCAACCCCGTACACGGCACTGGCGACAATCGGCACTGCGCTGATGCTTGTGATGATCGTCGGTGGCTTCGTGGTCCGCGCCCAGGGGCATGCCCGCCTCAGCGGCGCGATCATGATCGGCAGCTTCGGCCTCAACATCCTGCTGGACTGGGTCCTGATCCGGCTCTGCGGCCTCGGCACCGTGGGCGCCGGCTGGGCGGCGATCGGCGCGCAGGCTGCCGGGGCCGCCGCCTATGGCTTGCACTTCGTCCGGGCCCGGGGGCCGGACCGGATCCGGTTCCGCCGACCCGGCGGCGGGCGGATCCGGCCCGGTCTGCTGCCTGAGGCTCTGCGGCTCGCAGTGCCGGCCACTGGCTCCAGCCTGCTTGCGGCCTTCGCGATGGCCCTGTTCGTCGAGGCGGCCGCCCCCTACGGTGACGCCGCGGTGGCGGCCCAGGGGCTCGCCCTGCGCCTCGTCCTGGTGGCGGCCCTGCCGCTCCTCGGCATGATGGCGGGTGCCCAGGCGGTGCTCGGCCATGCCGGGGGCGCCGGCCGGCTGGACCGTCTGCATCGCGCCCTCGGCTTCGTCACGGCTGCTTCCCTGATCTACGGGCTGGTGGTGGGCGGCCTGATGGTCGCCCTCGCCCAGCCGCTGACGGCCCTATTCGCACAGGATGCCGAGACGGCCCGGGAGGGCGCGCGTGCCACGGCCGCCTTCGCGGTGGCGTTCGCCCCCGTGGGACTACAGCTCACCGCCGCGACCCTCTTTCAGGCGATCGGCGCCCCGCGCCGGGCTGCGGCGGTCTCGCTGGCGGCGCAGGGGCTGGCGCTGATCCCACCGCTGCTGATCCTGCCGCGGCTGTTCGGCTATGACGGCGTGCTCGCGAGCCGGATCGCGGCCGAGCTCTTCGCCGACGGTCTCGGCCTCGCGCTGATGCTGGCGTGGCTGTCCGGTGCGGGCACTCGCCGGGCAGGCGGCACAGCGCCGGTCGAGGGCAGCGAGGCAGTGGAGATGCCCCCGACGCACGAGGCCGCACACCAGAGCGCGTGAGACGCCCATCCGCGCAGCGATCACGTTCTGCGGCACGCCGTCGACTCGATGCAGGCGGAAGGCCGTGCCGACCGGCTCCGGTAGTTGCGCCAACGCCGCGGTAACCCGCTGCAGAGCCTCCCGCGCGGCCGTCGCGTCCTCCGGCGTCCCGGCGACAGGGTCGGCGGGATCGATGGCCTGGTCGAGATGAGCGAACAGTCGCCGCTCGAGGGTGCGCCGCCGCGCTTGGTCGATGGCGAGGTTGCGGACCATGCGCGCGACATAGGCCGTCGACCGGACCTCGTCCGAGGGGGGCGCGGCCGCGAGGCGCAGCATCACATCCTGCACGACGTCCTCCGCCTGCTCGCGGCACGCGAGAATGCGACGCGCGATCGAGACATAGGCCGAATGATGCCACTGGGTGACCGCCAAAGCCCCGGGCGCCGTCTTTGACGCCGCGTCGGACCGGCGCGACGCGAGCGCCCCCTTTTCCTGGTGCTTGTGTCTGTTCAAGGACGATGCACTCATGCTGCTCCGGATGGCACAGCATACACACAACCGCCGTGATAGAAATATTCCGCGAGTATTTTATAATTATTTTAATTCGATGCATTCGACCATTTGCGGACTTCTTGTTATAAATTGTTGTAGATAATTAATTGCGTCTCAAGCTCGAACGCTGGAGGTTTATGCTATACGTTCCATCGCCTAGACAGAGGTTCTAACCTCGCGGAGTGAAGCCGTGCCGTTGCGCGATCCTGCTCTCGATCCGGCTTGCTATCAGATCCGCGTTGGTGCCGGGCGGGTGCGGGGCGCTATCGCCAGGGTCGCCTCGCATCCGATGCCATCGATACGGAAGACGCAGCGGAGCCGATTAGCTGTCACCGATACCCGTGGTCATCTTGCCGGTGCCCCCACCGTCCGGGTAGGCGTGGGCGTTTGTGGTGACCTGCTCCCAGGTGCCCAGGAAATCGGCCATGTCGGCGGCATGAGTAGTAGGGACGCTCAACGGTCAGAAATGGAACGACTTCCGCAAAGCCGAGTGCGGAGCTGCTTCGGACGCGGCAACGAACACCGTGTCGAGCCCGGTAGCGCCGAGGGCCACTAAAACTGCTGCCCCCGTTCCAGCACCTGCTCCGATAGCTTCCAGGGGCGCGCCAGCGCCAGTCCCGGGATCGGCCGCATACCCTCAAGCGATCGATCCGAAGTACGCCAAGGAGTCGATCGGCAACGCCCGGATGCACACTTGCCTGGAAAACTACAACGCAGCAAAGGCCGCCGGCACGCTCGGCGATGCGAAGTGGATCCAGAAGGGCGGTGGCTACTACTCAATGTGCAACAAATAGCTCAAAGGCTCAGCCGTCGATGCCTAGCAGCAACCGTGGCTCGCCGCCGGCCGTGATAATTTTAAACCGCGGCTTCGAGCTCTACAGCAGGCTCTACATCTTCACAGAAGGGGACGTAGGCGCACCACCCGCACACGCCTGTGTCGGCAGCCTTCGGAGCGTTCCGTTGAGAACACTCCGGGCAGACCTTCATCACGATGTGGGAGCCATGGACGAACGCCAATCCGCGACCGCGAAAAGTGGCCGCGCCTTGAGGGAGCTTTTTCAACATAGGTAATCCCTGCGTACTACCGCAGGTTGATGTCAACGAGTGCTCACGGCTTCCAGCCCTGCTCAATTAGCGTGGCTGTCCGATGAAGGCGGTCGTGACGTGGCTGCATCGGCAGTCATCCCTTGGAGGTCAGCTTTCACGATGCCCGCTTTAACGATGCCCGCTTTGGGAAGGGCCTATGCTCGCAATCGATCTCCTCACAGCCGACGAGGCGGCCAATCTGCTACGGATCAGCCACCGGACCTTCGACGGCCGCGTGGCCCGAGGTGACGAACGCTGCCTTGCCGCCCGATCTGATTACGGGCCGGCGGCGTAGGTCGTCGATCTGACCAGCCGAACTCGATACGCGATACGCGACGCGACACGGAAGGCAGGATGTGACCGGGCGATTCCCGCGCCGTGCTGGTCGTCTGGGCCGGCCGTCCCGGGTCGGGATCGCGACACGAAAAAGCCCGCGCCGGCGAACCGGGCGGGCGAAGGTTGTGATCTCGAACTCGGGGGAGTCAAAAATCGCCTCGGCTATACCCGGGATGCCGACATTGAGAAGCCCGCCATGGCGCCGCACTCAATGTGCCGGGCTTGCCCATGTGCGTCGACACCCGACGCCGGGGCCGACAGAATTGTTTTCGACGCCAACTGTGCGCCGCAGGTGATCGTCGAGCGCCCGGAACCGGTTCTGCCCTAGCAAAGGGTGCTGTCGCCATCGATCGCCGTGGCCTCGCTGCCAGAACCCGACCGTCATCGCTTCGAGGGCGGGGCGCCGGGCCTGCTCCTCGCCGCCTGAGCGTTGCGATCAACCAGCCCTCCTCCGTTCGAGACGGTCCTTGATCCGTCTCGCGCGCGCGAAGGAGCGGCGTGGTGGCTAGCCTGATGCGGTCCAGCCCACCACCGCCGTCAACGGGTCGCCGGAGGCCCCTTCGGGCTTCAGGACATGCGTGTCGACGCTCGCGAATCCTGCGCTTTGCAGGTACAGGCGAACCAGTTCCGCATGTCCGGTCCCATCAAGGGCACCCCAGATTGCGACCGCTTTGGTCGGGAAGCAGCGGTTCGAGAAACTGATGACCACCGGTGCGCCGGGGCGCAGGACGCGCACGAGTTCAGATAGGACCTCCACGGGGCGCTGCAGATACTGCACCGAGACACAGATCAGCGCCGCGTCCACGCTCGCCGTGTCGAGCGGTAGGTGCGGCTGCGCGTTGAGATCCTGCACGAAATGCCGTGCCAAGCGCGGATTGGCGGTGAGCTCCGTCGCGTTCAGGCCATGGCCGATGACGCTCTCGTAGGCGATCTCGTCCGGTAGGTGGCTGATCCAGCTCGACATCAGGTCGAGGACCACACAGCCCGAGGGTATGACCGCCCTGTAGAGGTCGGTCACGGCGGCGATGGCAGCTGCATCGATATGGGTGACGAGGCGCGGCTGCGCATAGAAGAGCGGATCGGGACTGCGATCCCGCTTGGAGAACGCCTCTGAGGGCAGCTCCGGCAGTTCCTGAGCCATGTTGGGTATGCCTTCGTTTCGCGCGAAGCACCGGACTTGCGCCGCCGTGCCCGCACCCGGGGCGAGCGCACGCGATGCCACCCCGAGATATGGCCCCGTGCGCCCCGCGACCCGCCTCGGCGCAAGATGCCGCATCGGCAGACCATGACCGAGGGCGGTCCGCGCCTCAGGCGCCGGCCACCACCAGGCCGGCGCCGGCTTCCGCGAAGCATTGGTGCTGGTCCGGCGGGACGGCCGCGTCGGTCACCAGGGTCCAGCGCCGCGGCAGGGGAGCCCAGGCCATCTGCTCCGCGCGACCGAGCTTGCCCGCATTGGCCAGCACGATCGTCTCTCGCGACTGCGCGATCATTGCGGATTTGAGGGCGACCTGATCCAGGCTCGCCTCGCACAGGCCGCGTCCCGCGACCACGCCGTCCGCGCTCATCACCGCCCGATCGGCCGTCATCCGCTGCAAGGATTCGATGGCGAGGGGGCCGACGGTGCTCATGCTCGTCGCTCTCAGATTGCCGCCAAGCACGACGAGATCGATCCTGGGGGCCTGGGCGAGACAGGGGAGCAGCGCGAGATTGTTCGTGATGATGCGCAGGCGTCGGTCGAACAGAAGGCGCCCGAAGGCCGTCACCGTCGAGCCGGCATCGAGGATCAGGGTCTCGCCATCCGCGATGAGCGCGAGCGCCGCGCGGCCGATCGCCTGCTTCTCGGGCCCGTTGATCGCGAGCCTCTGGTCGAGGGTCGTCTCGGGCGCCGCTGCGGCCAGTATGGCGCCGCCATAGGTCCGGCGTACCGCCTTGGTGTCGGAGAGATGCTGGAGGTCGCGCCGGACGGTCGAGGCGGAGACGCCGAACCGGCGCGCGAGATCGTCCACGTCGATCTCGCCCAGCCCAAGCGCCTCCAGCAGCCGCGCCCGGCGTTCCGTTCCGCGCATAGCCCCGCTCTCTCAACCTGCCCCCGGCGGGAGCGCCTCGGTCCGTGCCGGCGTCCCTGTCAGGCCGCCTGCCTCTTCGGCGCCAGCTCGACCGCCTGCCGCAGCGCCTCGATGAGGCTGCGCTCGTCCGCGACGCCCGTGCCGGCGATGTCGAAGGCCGTCCCGTGATCGACCGAGGTGCGGATCACCGGGAGGCCGACCGTGATGTTCACCCCGGCCTCGAGACCCAGAACCTTGATCGGGCCATGCCCCTGATCGTGATACATGGCCACCACCATGTCGTAATCCCCCCGGCCGGCTAGAAAGAACAGCGTGTCGGCCGGTAGCGGGCCGCGTACGTCCCAGCCCTTGGCGCGGCAGGCCTCGACCGCCGGCGTGATCTTCTCCGCCTCCTCGCCATGGCCGAACAGGCCGTTCTCGCCGGCATGCGGATTGATCGCGCAGACGCCGATCTTCGGCTCAGCGATGCCGGCCTTCACCAGCATGGCGTGTCCGCGGGTGATGACGCGCTCGACCAGACCGGGTTCGATCCGCGCGATCGCATCGATCAGGCCGATATGGGTCGTGACGTGGATCACCCGGAGCTTCGGGGAGACCAGCATCATCGACACTTCCGGCGTCCCGGTGAGATGCGCTAGCATCTCGGTGTGGCCGGGGAACTTGTGGCCGGCCGCGTGCAGCGCCTCCTTCGACAGGGGCGCGGTGCAGATGCCCTGCGCCTGCCCCGCCTGGACGATCTCCACCGCCGCCGCGATGCAGCGATAGGCGGTCTCGCCGGCGACCGGGGACAAGCGCCCGAACGGCAGGTCTTCGGGGACGCATTTCAGGTCGACGCATTGGACAGATCCGGTGTCGAAGGCCGCCGCCCCCGCGTCGGCGAGCGAGTCGACCCCGATCGTGGCCCCGACGATGCGGCCCGCCTGCCGAAGGCGCCCGGCATCCCCGATTACCAGCGGCCGGCAGATCGCGTGGACCTCCGGGTGGGCCAGCGCCTTCATGATGATCTCTGGCCCGATACCAGCGGGATCGCCCATGGTGATGGCGATGGTCGGACGGGTCATGTGAGACTTCCTTCGGTTCGAACGGTGCGCAGGCGGTCCCGGATCCGCACGAGGCTGTCGGCGTCGCCGAAGGCCCCCGCTTTTGTGGCGATCGGGATCGCGAGTTTCCCCAAGGTGAGGCCGAGCGAAACACCCGGCTCGATCTCGTCGGTCAACTGGATGCCGTGGACCTGAAAGCGCGTCAGCAACGCGGCCGCGGTCTCGCCGCCCGTGGCGGCGAGCGCCCCGATCTGCCCGGCGATCGGTGCGAGCGCGTCGGCGAGCGCGTGGGCGAGGCGGGGCCCGATACTCATGTCGGGTTCGCCCTCCAGCATGATCTCGACCAGGACATCCTGACCGGCGGCCAGCCGCTCCGCGAGGTACGCCGCCAAGTCCGACCGGCTCTTTTCCGCGGCCAGCAGCGTCTCGGGCGCGACCGGCAGATGCGCCACGGCGTCGTCGGCGAGGAGGCGGCGGGCGCCCGCGCGCGAGACCTCGGCGAGGGAGCCGACGACGAGGAGCGAGCCGCGCCCGTCGGGTGCGACCCGGACCGGCGCGAGGGTGGCAACCGGTCCGGCCGACGCGAGCGCATGTGCCAGCCCGGCACTGCCGATGAAGAAGGCCGATGCCGTTCCGGCGAGGCCGGCCTCGGCGATGCGGCGCAGATCGTCATCGGTCTCGGCGTCGCAGACGACGATTTCGGCGGGACCGGCCGCGGCCTCGGCCAGCGCGCCGGCGAGTCGCCCCCCGCGCACGACCGGGAGGTTGAGCGTCGTGGACCGGATTCCGGCCGAGGCCAGTATCTCGCCGAGGTCGGCGCTGGCGTAGCTATGGTCGCGCCGCCACACCTCCGCCTCCTCCAGCGGGCGGCCGCCCACCCGCACCCGGCCCTCCACCGTGGTCCGGCCGGTCCCGGGGAAGGCCGGCGCCAGCACGCCGAGTACCTGGCCGGGCCGAGCGCGTAAGTGAGCGAGCGTCGCGGCGATCTCGGCGGCGGGCTGGCCGCGCATCGTCGAGTCGACCTTCTTGAACAGGCGTCGGTCCGCGGCGTGCAACCGCCCCAGCAGGGCCGCGTGGCGCTGCGCCGCCGCCTGCGCGGTGAGGCCGCGGCTGTCGGCGTCGTAGGACAGGATCGCGATCCGTTCGTCCTGTACAGCCTCGCCCCAGATCACGGCTGCGGCGCTGCCGCGTCGACGGAACGCCACCGCGCAGTCGGCGGCGCCCGTCAGATCGTCGGCGAGGATGAGCCAGCGCGCGTCCATCTCAGGCCCGGCTGACGGGTGCGGGAACGACCGGCTCGCCGTCGAGGGCCTCCGCCTCGTCCGCGCCGCGGCCGACGACCTTCGCGGTCCAGGCCGTGACGATCGGGACCAGGATTGCCGTGACGACCACGCAGGCCGCGACGAGGATCGTCGCGGGGCCGGCGGCCTCCGCGTAGGCCGGGTTCGCGGCGGCGACGATTGCCGGTACGGCCGCGGCGTTGCCGGCGGTCGAGGCGGCGGCAACCCCCGCGACGCCGGTGCCGCCGGTGAGGCGATCGGCGAAGAACAGCGGAATGCCGGTCAGGACCACGACCGCCACGCCCATGGCGAGGCCGAGCAGACCAGCCTGCCACACCTTGGTCAGATCGAGGCCCGCGCCCAGCGCGAAGGCGAAGAACGGGATCATCACCGGGATCGCCCGGCTCAGGAAGGCGCGCATCTCGCGGTCGAGATTGCCGATGATCATGCCGACGAGGAGCGGCAGGACGGCGCCCACCAGGGTCTGCCAGGGAAACGCCGAGAGGCCGGCGACGCCGAGCGTCACCATGGTGAGAAACGGGCCGCTCTCCAGCGACATCACCGTGTACGCCCCGACATCGCGCGGGCGCCCGTACTGGCCCATCAGCGCCATGTAGAGCCCGCCATTGGTGTCGTTCATGCTGGCGACGACGGCCAGGGTGGACAGCCCGGCGAACATGCCGGCCGCGACCGGGGCCTCGCCGAGGACCTGCCCGAAGATCAGTCCCAGGATCAGGGCAATGCCGATCTTCACGATCAGCAACGTGCCCCCCTTCTTGACGATATAAGGGGTGGCGCGGAAATCGATGCTCGCGCCCATGCAGACATAGAAGACCGCCAGGATCGTCAGCGCTCCCGAGAACAGCGCGCCGGTAAAGGATCCGAAATACTTCGGCGTTCCGGGGAAGAAGGTCGCGATGAGCGCCCCGGCGAGCAGCGGCACGACCATCATGCCGCCCGGAACGCGCTCGATCGCCCGCTTGATCGGGATCTGCATACTCGTTTCCTCCCTGCGCGTTTCACGCAGATATTGCTTGAGCTCTCTAGCCATTGATCGACGTGTGAGGCGGAGCTTTGTTGGTGTCTCCTGAGTGATGCGCGCAATGTGCGCATCACGTCAACTGCATTGCGTGATCTGAGCAAAAAACCGAGCGTTGCCGTCAGGGCGCTTCGGCCGATTGCGACCGCGTGGTGGGGTGCCGCTCTGCACCTCCGCAAATGGCCTATGCGATGTGCCCGGCTGGAACGGCCCCGCCCGGCCGCGAGGATCGCAGGATCAACGGTGCGGAAGTGGCCATAGCCACACGGTATGCCACCAACCCGCAGGACAAGGGCTTGGGCGAAGAACCCAACGACTGGTTTTTGTCGGCGCGCTTGAAGACATCAGCCACGCTAGAATGTTGAGCACGCCGCCAGGCGACTCGCACCACTGGTCCTCGACGAACCCGCAACTCGACCGGGCCGGCATCGGATCCGATCGCCAGCGTCGGATCCGCGTTGAGCCCCCTCTTCCAGGGCTGTTCCTCGTGAGTCCCCCTGAGGCTTCGCGACGGTCGGTGCGGCGGCGGAACTGGATACTGTGGGCACCGAGCCCCTGTCTTCGATCGCTGGTAGGACGCCTTCATGAGGCACCGCTCGACGCGTTCCGCGCCATGCAAGAGTTCGCTAACCGACGGCCGTCAGCGTCTGGGATATGTCCAAGCGAACGACCCGAACCTTGAGAAGCGTCCTCTGGGTCGCTGCCCTCGCGCTCTGTTGCTTCTCGGCCGTGATGCTGGCGAAGGCCAACCGGCCACCCGAGAGGGCACTTGCGCGTCCGGCCGCCACGGATCCGGTGACGACAGGGTCCCTTGATCGGGCTCCGATCCGATGGTGTGGGGCCGCTCCATGGTGCCGCTGACCTTCGATACCCTTCATGCTGCCTGATGAGGACACTATGCGACTTTGGATCTCTCTACCGGTCGTGCTGATGCTCGGCGCCGTGACGCCGGCTCATGCACAGGGCGCGGCGCGCGGTGCACAGGATGGTCGCGAGCGTGGTGAGGCCATCGCGGGACCGCTCGGCGCAGTGGTCGGCGGGGCGATCGGAGCGGCCGTCGGTACGGCCAACAGCATGCTCGGCATCGACAGGCGCGAGCGCTTCCGCATCTACGTGGTCGGCGAGCGCCGTCCATCGTTTGCCTACGCGGGACCGGTGCGGGTTGGAACGGTGCTGCCGGAGGACGGCGTCGTCTACTACGACGTGCCATCTGAATTCGCATTGCCGAACTTCAACTACACCATCGTCAATGACCACCCCGTGCTCGTCGAACCGGGGACGCGCCGCATCGTCGAGGTGATCGAGTAGGCTGGTTCTAGACCCCTCGACCTCGGGGCAACCTGGGGGTGACCTGCTTGGTGCAGCCCAGGCGGCAAGGGCCGTCGTTTGCCCAGCGGCTCCTGGAGTCGGAGCGCCGGTTTCCCGCTCCCGGGTTAACCTACGAGCTATGGCGCCACAGGGGCGGACCTATTGGCTGGAGCGCCTGTTGCCGACTCGGATCCGCAATTGCGGATCAGCGAGGTTTTCAGGTGGCAGAACGGCATTCCAGCCAAAACGGTCAGCACGGTGGTCCCGGCATGCCGATGTTCTACGGGGTAATCGGAGGCACCGGGCTCATGCTGGCAGCGCTGACCGTGCTGATGGCCGGCCAGATGGCAAGCTCTCACAGAACGATCGGCCATACGGCAGATGCTTCATCGCTCTCCAACGCTCCGGCAGGGGCGCCCGGCGCTTTGCCCTCTCCGCATGATCGGCCCCCACGGGGTGGTCCAAGGCTAAGAGCGCCTAACAGAACCGTCTGATCTGGTTGAGTGTGATGAGGCTGGCAGCGAGGCTGGTGAAGGCTTCGTAGATGTCTGCACGTCGCTCGTAGCGCACGGGCAGCCGACGGAAGCGATTGAACCAAGCGTGCGTGCGCTCCACCACCCACCGATGCCGGCCTAGCCTCTCGCTGCTCTCGATGCCGCGGCGTGCGATGCGCGGTACAATCCCACGCGCCCGGCACTCGTGTCGGCGCGGTTCAGCGTCGTAGGCTTTGTCGGCGTGCAGTTTGTCCGGGCGGTGTCGCGGCCGGCCC
>NZ_FOTK01000021.1 GCF_900114535.1 Methylobacterium pseudosasicola
CGGCGTCGGAGCCAAGACGGCTTACATCGCTCCAGGCTCACCATGGGAGAATGGCTACGTCGAAAGCTTCAACGCACGGATTCGTGACGAACTTCTAAACGGCGAAATCTTCTACACACTCAGGGAGGCGCAGATCGTGATCGAAAGCTGGAGGCGGCACTACAACACCGTACGCCCGCACGCCTCACTGGGATACCGGCCGCCGGCACCGGAAGTGTTCATGCCAGCCTTCACCGCTTGGCCGGCTGCGCTCGCCCGACCAGCTCCGCCGGCCAAGCTACCCGTGGTGGAGCGGCCAACCGTGCACTAACTTTAACCTTGGACCACCCCGTGGGGGCCGATCAACCGAGCGCCGCCTTTCCACAAGCGGCGCCCCCATCCTGGGCGCACGAGACTCAGATTTGCTGGCCGAACCCACGGTCCACCGTCACCGCGAGGGTCGGCCGACGGGTTCGCCGTGCGGGGCATGACTGCGGCCACGGCGATGCGGACCGTCCTTGCGGCGGGCGCTCGAAGCTCGACCGGCTCGCTGCACGAGGAGATCGCCCGCCGCAGGTATCCGACATCCACGATGACGACGACAGCGTCCCATCGCCTCGACCTGGGCCCGAGCGCCTTCCCGGGAGGCGCGGAAAAAACCTTGCGGACTCCGGACTCGTGTCCTGACCATTCCGAGGGCGGCACCCCATAAGCAGAACGTCCAAATGTTAATCGACGGAACATCGCCCGACGGGAACGCTTGGACTGTCGACGTGCCGTCCCGATGCATGTCTTGCGCAATCCTCGACAAGCACTGGATCGACACGATGGCCCTGACGACCGACAAGGCGCGGCTCGACCGCGACCGCCCCTACGACACGGGCGTCTCGCCCGCCGACGACCTGCGCACGGTCGCTGTCCACAAGGTCGCCTGGGGCGCGATCTTCGCCGGCGCCGTCATCGCTCTGGTCGCCCAGATCATCCTGAACATGGTCGGGCTCGGCATCGGCCTGTCCACCGTCGACCCGGCCGGCAACGGCACCCCCACCGCCGGCTCGCTTTCCTCCGGAGCCGGGATCTGGTTCGTCATCTCCGGCATCCTCGCCTCCGCCGCCGGCGGCTGGCTCGCCGGCCGCCTCGCAGGCAAGCCCGCCCTCAACACCGGCGGCCTGCACGGCCTCGTGGCCTGGGCGGTCTCGACCCTCGTCGTCGTCTACCTCCTGTCGTCCGCGGTGGGCGGTGTGGCCAGCGGCGCCTTCAGCGCCATGACCAGCACCCTGGGTGGTGCCGGCAACCTCGTGGGCGGTTCGGTCCAGACCGCCGCCCAGGCCGCCGCCCCGTCGCTGCCGGGCATGAACAACCCGTTCTCCGGCGTCGAGGGCCAGGTCCGAGCCAACACCGGCAACGACCCGCAGGCGCTCAAGGACGCGGCCGTGACCGCGGTCCGTGCCGCGGTGACCGGCGACGCGGCCCAGCAGGCCGACGCGCAGGAGAAGGCGGCCCAGGCGCTCGCCAAGTCCAAGGGCGTGCCGGTCGAACAGGCTCGGACCGAGGTCCAGCAGTACGTCCAGCAGTACAAGGACACGGTCGCCAAGGCCAAGGAGCAGGCCAAGCAGGCGGCGGACGCCACCGCGCGGGTCGCGTCGCAGAGCGCCCTGTTCGGTTCGCTGGCGCTGATCCTCGGGGCGCTCGCCGCCTTCCTCGCAGGCCGCGGCGGCGCGAAGGGTCTCCTGGGGGATCGTAGCGCCGTCACCTCGGTCGCCGGGCGACGCGTCTAGGCTTCGGCCCACACCTCCGGGGCCGTCACGGCGACCGAGCCGGAAACAAGGACGTCCCCGAACGTCGGGGACGCCTCCAGAGCCAAGGAGACGAACGATGAGTGATGGCTATCCTTCCATGACCGCCCTGCTCGGCCTGCTCGCCTTGGCGGGCTACCAGAACAAGGACAAGATCGCTGAGATGCTCGGCGGTGCCGGCTCCGGCCAGCATCCCCAGGCCGGCACGGCGATGAGCGGTCCGGGCCCAGGCGGCGCCGGGGGCCTTCTGGCCGACATCGGCAAGGCGCTGGGCACCGGCGGAGCCGGTGGCTTCCTCGGAGGCGGCATCGGCCAGCTCGTCGACCACTTCCGGCAGAACGGGCATGGCGAGACCGCCGATTCCTGGGTCCGGCAGGGTCAGAACCGGAACATGGCCCCGCACGAGGTCGGACAGGCGCTCGGCCCCGAACTGTTGAACGCCATCGCTCAACGGACCGGGCTTTCGCACGACGAGCTCATGACGCGCCTGTCGCGCACCCTCCCTGGCGCCATCGACCAGTACACCCCCGGCGGGGCCGTTCCGGCTCGCTGAGCCCCGTTCCCCGAGCTCGGGCGTGCGCGCACCGCACAAGGCCCTCCACCGACGCTGCGCCCCCTCCGGAGCTCGACCCCGATGAGACCGTACCTCGCCGAGTTCATCGGCACCTTCGTCCTGGTGTTCTGCGGCTGCGGCAGCGCGGTCCTGGCGGCCGACCACATCGGTTACGCCGGGGTCGCCCTGTCCTTCGGCTTCGTCCTCATGGCGATGATCTACGCGCTGGGGCCGATCTCCGGTTGCCACCTGAACCCGGCCGTCACGCTGGGCCTGACGCTGAGCCGGAAGTTCGACGCGGCCCGGCTGTCCGGCTACATGGCGGCATAGGTCCTCGGCGCAGTCGTCGCAGCCTACGTCCTCTACGTCGTCGCGCAGGGGCATCCGGGCTTCGACGTCGCCTCGGGCTTCGCCTCGAACGGCTACGACGCGCGCTCGCCGGGCCACTACAACATGGCGGCGGCGTTCATCGTCGAGTTCGTGCTGACTGCGCTCCTCGTCCTGACCATCCTCGGTGCGACCGACCTGAAGGCGCCGGTGGGTTTCGCCGGGCTCGCCATCGGGGTCGTGCTGACCGTGATCCACCTCGTCTCGATCCCGGTGACCAACACCTCGGTCAACCCGGCCCGCAGCATCGGGCCGGCCCTGTTCGCCGGCTGGGACGCGGTGGGTCAGCTCTGGCTGTTCGTGCTCGCCCCGCTCCTCGGGGGGGCCGCCGCAGCCGGGCTGTACTCCACGATGCGCGCCCTCGATCCGGTGGTCCAGATGCCCGTGCGGCAGGCGGTGCAGGCTCTGCCGGCCGAGTTGGAGCAGCGCCTGGAGAAGGCCGGCATCAAGCCGGTCGAATATTAGGCGCGGGGGACGTCGGGATGCCGGTCATGCGCACGCCGATCCACGCCAATTCCAACGGCGACCGGTGGTACCTCTGCCGCGGCGACGACCCGGTGGACGTGTTCGTCTTCCACGAGCCGAACGGACCATCGGGCAGGATGCCGTCCCGAATCGAACTGACGGCCTTCCTCGCCTCCGGCAGTGGATCGCCGGAGCACCGCACGTTGCTGACGATGATCGGCTCCTTGGTCGGGGCGACGCATGCCGGGTCGGGCACGCCCCCCCGTGGTCCCGAAGCCGGTGCCGCCGGCGCGGAACCGACCCCGGGCGAGGCCGCCGCCTTGACCTGACCCTACCACCCTCAAGCTCGCGAGACCACTATGGCCATCGACTACCGTTCGGAACTGCGCCGCCCCCTCCCGTTTAGCCTGGCTGTCATCGCCGCGGTGCTGCTTCTCTGGCTGGTCGTGGCGTCCATCGCCGGCGCCAAGCAACGCAGCGCTAGAAACCACCGCATCGGCGAGTTGGAGGGACAGCGGACAGCCCTCCAGACGGACCTCGACCAGCAGCGGTCGACCGCCGGCACTTTGGCCCCGCTCCAGGCCAGGATCGCCTCGGCCCAGCAACAGGACCGGGACGCGACCCAGGCCGGCGAGCAGGCCAAGGCCAAGTCAGCGAGCCTCGTATCGGAGCGGCAGACAGCGGAGGACAAGGCGGCGGAGGCGAAGTCCACATCTGAGGCGGAGGCTAGGAAGCTGGCCGATCTTCAGGCGCAGGTCACCCAGGCCGAGCAGAAGCTCGCGCCGATTAGGGAAGCCACCACCGCGGCCGAGCAGGCGGCGACGGCCCGCACGAAGGAGCTCGCCGACGTCGGGCGCCGCCTGGAGGAGACGCGCCAGCAGGAAGCCAAGCTGCGTGCCGACATCGCCGCCATGTCCCAGGAAGCGACGGCCAAGACCACCGATCTCGCCAAGGCCGAGGAGAGCCAGCAGAAGGCCCGGGAAGGTTCGGCCTCGGCCCAGAAGGAACTTGCCGACGCCAGGACCGCCACCGAGCAGGTTACGAAGCAACGGGGCGACCTGGAACAGGCCATCGCCGGTCTGAATGCCAACAAGGATAAGCTGACCGCCGAGATCGCCGGGGCCGGGCAGCGCTTGCAGCAGGCCAGGGACGGACTGGCGTCGACCCAAACCGATTTGGCCACCGCTAAGTCCGAGCGCGACCGGGTGATCTCGGAGCGCGGGCAGGCCGAACAGGCCGTCCAGAAGCTGACGGCCGACCGCAATGGCGCGAACTCGGCGGTGGAGGCACTCCTGAAGCGGCAGGCCGACACCCAGGCGCAGCTCGCCACGCTGACCGAGACGCTGGCCGGCCGCAACAAGGAGATGGCCGTCGTCGAGGATCGCCTTGCGACGACGAGGCAGGAACTCGCGGCTATCCAGGCCCAGCTCGCCGATGCGCGGCAGAAGCTCTCGGATCAGCCCCCGCCCATGGCCGTGCCCACAGTTCCGCCCCAGTCGCCGGCACCCGCCGTCGTACCCAAGGCGAACTGAACCGGTTCGGGATGACGACACCCATTCTGGTCCTCGCCGCCCTGGCGGCGGTCGTGCTTGCAGCCGTGCATGTCGTGACGCCGTCCTTGCGCTTCCTGGACGGCTCACCCCGGAGCGTCTGGCTGTCGGCGGCCGGCGGGGTCGCGGTGGCCTACGTCTTCGTGCACTTCCTGCCTGATTTGGCCAGCGGCGAGGCCAGCGTCGGCCGCATGGCCGGCGGCACCCTCGGGGGCTTCTCGGAGCGGCATGTCTACCTGATCGCGCTCGGCGGCCTGATGGCCTTCTATGGGCTGGACAGGCTGGCCAAGGTCGACCGCTCGCGCCGTGCCGGCATCCCGGTCACCGACGCCCGGGGTTCCGCCCCGACGGCCGACGTCGGCACCGGGGCCGGGGTGTTCTGGATCCACATGGCGTCCTTCCGCCTCTACAACGGGCTCGTCGGCTACCTCCTCCTGCATCGCGAGACGACGGGCATCGCCCCCCTGGGGTTCTTCACCGTGGCGATGGCCCTGCATTTCGTGGTCACCGACTACGGCCTGAACGACGACCACAAGGCGGCATACCGCAGAACCGGACGTTGGGTCCTGGTCGCCGCCGTCGTCGCGGGATTCCTCGTCGGCGCGGTGACGGTGGTGTCGGACGCGGCCATCGCCGCACTGACGGCCTTCCTCGGCGGCGGCGTGATCCTCAATGTCCTCAAGGACGAGGTGCCGAGCGAGCGGCAGAGCCGGTTCTGGGCCTTCGCGCTCGGGGCCGCCGGGTACTCCGCGTTGCTGCTCACGCTTTGAGTCGGTCTCCCCCGGGTGGGGCACGGCACATGCAAGCATCGACGGACACCGCCGAACCGAATGGGGCGGCGAACCTCCCAACCACGGGTACGAACATGAGGATCAGGGCCGGATACATCATCGGCTACGACACGTTCGGTCCGACGCCGATCATCTACCAGTTGAACGTCCACCCCTCACGCACCCACGACCTGCTGACCTCGGACGCGATGCGCGTCGATCCCCCGGTGCCGATGCGGACCTACACGGACGGGTTCGGCAACACCTGCGTGCGGCTGCTCGCGCCGGGCGGTCGCGTCACGGTCTCGGCCGATTTCCTGATCGCCGACAGCGGCGAGCCCGACGCCTACGCGCCCGACGCCCGGCAGATCGCCGTCCAGGACCTGCCGGACGACGTGCTCGTCTACCTCCTGGGCTCGCGCTATTGCGACACCGACAGGCTCGCCGGCACGGCCTGGTCGCTGTTCGGCAACGCCCCCGAGGGCTGGGGCCGGGTGCAGGCCATCGTCACCTGGGCGCACGAGCGCATCCGGTTCGACTATCAACTCGCCGACGCCACCCGCTCGGCCTTCGACGGGTACAGCCAGCAGGTCGGCGTCTGCCGGGATTTCGCCCACCTCGCCGTCACCCTGTGCCGTTGCATGAACATCCCGGCCCGGTACTGCACCGGCTACCTCGGCGACATCGGCGTGCCGCTCGACCCGAACCCGATGGATTTCTCCGCGTGGTTCGAGGTCTACCTCGACGGCCCGCGGGGGCCGCGCTGGTACACGTTCGACGCCCGGCACGACGCCAGACGAATCGGACGGGTCGTCATAGCCCGCGGTCGCGACGCCACCGACGTCGCCATCTCGACGAGCTTCGGCACGGCGCTGCTCGCGCAGTTCGACGTCCAAACCGTGGAGGTCGCCGACGACTTCGTGCTGCCGCCCGAGGGATGACGGCCCGCCGGCGCTCGGTGGAGTGCGTGCACTTGCGGGCCGGTAGGCATTCCAAAATGGGCGTCGCGCGGCGGACGGGCGCCTCGTCCCGTGCTATGGGGGGCGTTCGTTCGAGAGGCTAAACCATGACCGACGCGAACGTATCCCGAGCGACCAACCCCGAGACGGACGTCGCTCGCTGGAACCTGACCCTCGCCAATCTCGCGAGCAACGACAACGAGCCACCGGGCATGCGCGCCGGGACCATGGCCCCAGTGTTGGGGATGCCCCTTGCCTCGACGACCGCCGTTGCGGCCTGCCTCCGGTTCCTGCTTTAGAACGCAGGCATCTCCGGAGCCGTCAACGGGGCTGGGAGCGGCCGGGGCGTCAAGCCAGGGCCTCGCAAGCCACGGTCAGTCGACGATCTCGATGATACGGTCGCTGCCGTGTTCCATCGGCACGGTATGGCTGTCGACAACCGTGCAGCGGCTGCCGGGAGCGCCGTACACCTCGGGAACGTCATATCAACTCGCCCCGGCCGACGCCAACGCGGTGCCGCCGCGCGCGCAGACCGCCTGAAACGTGTTCGGGCCTACCGCGGAAGGCTGGCCCGGCGTCCGGGCCATCGTCGACTACGTGCACGGACGGCTGCGCCTCGATTACAGGGGGGGGACGCCAACCGCCCCGGATCGGACGCATGGTCATGGCCTACGGTCTCGACGGCACGGAGTGCGCGCTCACGACGAGCTTCGGGCCCGCGCCGCTGGCCGGGGTCACCGTTGACACCGACGAGATCGTGGACGGGGGCTAGGCATGCCCCGGCCCTTCCGGAACGCCGCCTCGAACGACGAGGCTCACGCCGCCCTGACCGCTGCCAGGGTCGCGGCGCCGACCCCGAGGTCGACCGCACCGTCGGTGCCGAGCAACTCGACCAGCCGTCCGCGGGCGCGGCTGACCCGGCTCTTCATCGTCCCGACCGCGACCCCGCAGACTTCGGCCGCTTCCTCGTAGGTCAGGCTCTGGGCCCCGATCAGGAGCAGCGCCTCGCGCTGGGTCGCCGGGAGATGCCGGAGCGCCGCCTTGAGTTCCCGGACCTCGACGTGGCCTTCCTGCTCGGGAGCGGAGGCCAGGCGCCCGGCGACTGACGCTCAGGCGTCGAAGCGGGCGAACTTTCTTGCAAGCTTGACGCAGATCTGGGCAAGCGCGACGAGCCCGCCAAGCGTCGCGCTGTAGGCCACCGAAGCTGCACTTGCTCGAATGGCGGTTGGCAGCCTGTAGCGTCCGCTTACGGGATGTTGTCATAGCTCGCTGAATGGCCGGGATGGGCGCCAAGCCGAACGTCCGGTTTTGCGCGCGATAACGATCCGGCCTAGCGTAGTCTGGCCGAAAGCTGCCAGTCCGCTCCGCATCTGAAGAAGAGGGTTGCCGGACATTCGACGCGGCCCAAATGATCTTCCAATAATTTTTTCGCGGGGCTGATCGGCCAGGATTACAAGTGGAATGCGAAGCACCGGCGATCTACACGACTGCGGGGCCGGCAGGTGCCCGGAAGGTCTTCGAACCTCCCGATCGGCCTGAGCTCCGATTGCCGCCAGGATTGACCTGCACTCGACCGTATCCTCATACGCTCGCGCCATGCCACTAATGCGGGGTCCTAACTGAACGCAACGAGGCATCGCCATGGCCTTGATCCTGGTCCCGGGATCCATGCTCGACGACGACCTCTGGCGCGAAGTTGAACTCAGCCTGTAGGCGTATGCGCCCCTGTCGCATGCAGACCTGGGCCAGGATGATACGCTTACGGCAATGGCGGAGCGGGCGCTCGCCGCCGCGCCAGGATCGGTCGTCCTGCTCGGCTTCCCCGTGGGCGGAAGCGGCACTTCGGATCGGTCGTCATTCGCCCCCCATCGTTATCGGTGGATGAGTCGGCGTCGCGTTAACCATGGACCGTCTTTGCCATGGCGCATCGCGCCCGGGCGCCGACATCGTCGAGGCATCCCCCCACCCATGAAGCGGCGACGACCCCCGTGAGACCCATGACGAGAGGCGACAACGACAATCTCGCGCCGGAGCGAAGCGACCGGTCCGCGGCCCTGGACCTGGTCTGCCGGACCATCAAGGCGGGCGACTCCCCGCTGCAGGTCGACGGCAGCCTGGGACAGGTCTTCGCGACCCGTTGGGCATACGTCTTCCGGGCGCTGGAGATCGACGGGCTGGCCGTGATCCGACGGGCGGACGACGGTCGGCCCTTGGGGGCAAACTTGACGGAACTCGGCACCTTTGTCGGCGAGTGTCTCGCCGCCGGCGACATCGTGCTGCTCCCGGGGCACGGGGGCATCAAGGTCGCGGGTACACCGACGCAGCTCCGACGGCGCGGCCGGCATGACGGGCCGGGCCCCGCGATTCCCGTCGAGACGCCGGCATTGATCCTGGCCAGTGCGCCGCTTCATTACGGCGCGGATACCGTCGAAGGGTCCGCGACTCCCGTCATCGTCGACCGATTGGCCTCCTGGGCCGACCATCCGGCGACGAGGCTGAGACGACGTCCCGTCAAGCCGGTGTCGCGCGCCTGGGAGATCTTCTCGGACGAAGGCTTGTCCTTCGGTTTGGTCCTGGAGACGGCCAACGGCTTCGAGGGCCTCGATTCGCACGGCGGACCCAGCTTGGAGTTATCTCTTTCCGAGGCGGCGTGGCAGGTGCGAGTGAATTGCTGAGGTCGGGAATGCCCGGCGGCGAGGCGGCCGACGCGTGCTTGCGCGCCGGACGGCGGAGGTGGACGGGCGCGAAGGATCCGCGACGGCTCGCGGCGTTCGCGAACGGGGGCTCGCGGCCACGGGCGCAGGGCCGCCGTACGGACCTGCGCCCGTTCATGTCACGTTGTCGACGACGACATCATCGTCCGAAGCGAGCCTGGAACGGCCTCGGATCCCGAGGCCGGCGCCGGCTCGCTGACCCTGGTCCCCCCGCCTTCTCGTACGGGCTCGCGAGACCGGAACCCGAAGCTCCTCGGCTGCCCCGACGACATTCGGGACCGTGGGCCCACCGTTCCGTGGATCGATGATCCCTTCCGTACGCGACCCTGCTGTCCAGCCCCCGTTGACCCTGACCCAGAGGCTCACCTTTCGACCGGACCAGGATCCGGGGGACCCTTAATGCGCCACCGGCCCCAATCGCTGCTAGGCAATCGCTGCCAGCACCTGGCGCTCGGGCGTCGCTCCCTGATTGCTCGGCGGATCCGCCCGCTCCTCGAAGCGGGTCCCCATTTCAAAATGTCGACTCCGACCTTAGCGCGCATTCCCGAACTAAAGTCCTTGGTCTTCGAACTCACCTAGCATCAGGGGACCGGCCACCGGTCGCCGCTTCGCGACGGCTTTCCCCTCGCAGGACCGGGCGAGCCGGTGACCGTGCCGGCTGGTCGCTAGTCGGCTCTGCGGAAGCCGCCGGTTCGGTACGTCCATCGAGAGCGGAGGCGAGGGCATCGCCGGCGGCCCGATCCGACCTAGGCGGGCGATGATGGCTGGCGGGCCCCGATCCGGTCCGCGAGGGACAGGATCCGCTTCGCCTGGAGCGCCACGGGGACATCGATCATCTGTCCGTCGACAGCGACCGCTCCGCTGCCGCTCGCGACCGAACGGTCGAACGCTTCGACAATACGTCGGGCCTTCGCCACCTCCCCGGCCGAGGGGGCCAACGCCTCGTCGGCCATTGTGACCTGTCGCGGGTGGATGCAGAGGATGCCGGTGTAGCCGAAGGCGTTCGCGGCACGCGCCAGGGCCTTGAACGCGGGCTCGTCGTCGATGACGCCGACGGATCCCGGCACGCCGAAGACCGCAAGGCCCCGCCCACGCGCCGCGATCGCGACAGCCTGGGCCGGCATGGCCATGGATTCGAACGTCGCCTTTGTGCCTATAGCCAAGGCGTAATCCTCGGAGCCAAAGCCAAGCGCGACGATGCGCGGCGTCGCGGCGGCGATCCCGTCGAGGGCGCGCATCGCGGCTGGGTGCTCGATAACCGCGATAATGCCGATGCTGCGCTCGGCCAACCCGCCAACCCGCTCGGCCACGGAGAGCGCACCGTCCACGTATTGGCAGAAGCTTGCCGTCTCGACCTTCGGCAGGATGATGGCATGGACCCCAGGCAGCACCGCCGCACGGATGTCGTCGACGAGGCGCTCGGGATCATTGTTCACCCGCACGACGACGGTCAGCCCGTGCTCGGCGAGGATCGCCACGGAACTCGCAAGCTTCCCCCGCGCCGCGTCCTTGTTGGACGGGGCGATGGCATCTTCGAGGTCGAGGATGATCGCCCCGGCGCCACGCTTGTGCGCCCCGGCGACCATCCGCTCAGCGTCGGCCGGGATGAACAGGAAGGTGCCAATCTCTGTCCAGTTCACGATACTTTTTCCTCGGCGAGCCGACGTCTGGCCTGCGCGTCGTAACCGAGGCGCTCCAGGATCTCGTCGGTGTGTTGGCTCAAGTCCGGCGCCGGCGTGCGGATGGCGCCGGGCGTCTCGGACAGGCGCGGCGCGATGCCGTGCATCGGCAGGGCCCCGACGTCGCGGTCCTCCATCTCGACCACGACCCCCCGCCCGATGACGTGAGGGTCATGGATGATCTGCGCCGCGTCATAGACTGGTCCCACCGTCACCTCGGCCGCCTCGAAGAAGCCAAGCGCGTCGGCGAGATCCATGGTGGCGATGAAGCCGCCGACCACCCGGTCGATCTCGTCGGCGTGATCCAGGCGGTCGGAGTTGGTGCGGAAGCGCGGGTCGTCGATCATGTCAGCCCGGCCGATCGCCCTGAACAAGCGCACGCACATGTCCTGCGTCGAGGCCGAGAGGGCGACCCAAGCCCCGTCCCGCGTCGGGTAGATGTTGCGCGGCGCCGAGATCGAGGTGCGATTGCCTACTCGCGAGGGTGCGCGTCCGGTCACCCGGGCGATGGCCACGTCCGGACCCAGGGTGGCGAAGAGTGGCTCCAGGAGCGAGACGTCGACCACCTGACCCTTGCCCGTGTCCGCCGCGACGCGCAGGGCGACCATGACCGCGTAGGCGCCCTGGATGCCCGCCACCATGTCGGCGAGGGCCATGTTGGGCATGATCGGCGGCTTGTCGGCGAAGCCCGTCTTCGCCGCGAAGCCCGACATCGCCTCGATCAGGCTGCCGAAGCCCGGCCTGTTCCGGTATGGGCCAGTCTGGCCCCAGCCCGAGACCCGGACGTAGACGAGCCGCGGATTTATGGCCAGCAGGGTCTCGGGGCCGAGGCCGAGGCGCTCCATGACGCCCGGGCGAAAGCTCTCGATCAGTACGTCAGCCTGCGCGGCGAGCCGGGTCAGGACCTCCTTGCCGGCCGGAGTCTTGTAGTCGAGCGTAAGGCTCTTCTTGTTGCGCGCGTACACCTTCCAGTAGAGGGGCTGGCCGCCGTCCGTCCAGTCGCGCAGGGTGTCCCCGCGCCCGGGCCGCTCGACCTTCACTACTTCGGCGCCGAAATCGGCGAGCATCAGGCTCAGCATGTTACCGGCGACGAGCCGGGACAGGTCGATCACCGTCAGGTCGCGCAACGGCGGCCGGGCGGCGGTGTCGTAGGGGCGCGGCACGGCGGCTGGGCCTGGATCTTTTATGGAAGACAAGGAGAGCCTCCGGCATGATTGGAAGGTAGCAACCCGGCGAGGCGCAAGCGGATCGTGCCCCGGGGCGAATCAATCGAGCCTGACGCAAAGAGCCTGATCGTCCAAGGATCGGGGATAAGATGTCATGACCGCCGGATCGTGCCCGGGAACGATCAGGGCCCGATCGGATGCGAGTTTGCGCAGGCGGCGATAGCCCTCCATTAGGTCGGGTACGCTCGTCACGAGAGGGAAGACGAGGTTCTCGTCCAGGTGGCGTCCGTAGTGGCAGGCGTCCGAGGCGAGCACGAGCCAACCCTTGCGCGTCGCGACCCGGACGAATTGCAGGCCCGCGGTGTGGCCGGGGGCGAGGTGGACCGAGATGCCCGGCGCGATCTCCTCGTCGCCGTCGTGGAACTCGACCCGACCCTGGAACACCGTCTTGACTAGTGCAGCCACGTCATCCGGCTCGTAGGCGGCGCACAGGCACCGGTGCCGCATCATGCGACCTGTCGCGAACGCAACCTCGCGATCTTGGACGTGGAACCGAGCAGCCGGAAACAAGGCGTAATTGCCAACGTGATCGTAGTGGAGATGGGTGACGACGACGTCGGTCACGGTCCAGGGGTCGACGCCGAGGCACCGCAGCCCCTCGCCCGGGCAACGCAGGAAGGTGCGCCCCCGCTTGGCCGCCACCTCCGCCGTGAAGCCCATATCGACCACGATGGTTCGTTCGGCCGATCGGATCAACCAGACGAAGTAGTCCATGTCGACGGCCGCTTCGTGAGGATCCACCCCGAGGAAGATGTCGGTCGCGGGCCGACCCTTCAGCTCGGCGTACTTGATCGCGTGGACCTCGTAGGCTGGAGCGCGATCGCCTGGGCCGTCTCGATGCTGGTCTTTCATCAGCTGTGCTCCACGCCAGCCCGGGCCAGGGCCGGGTCAGCTTCGACCGCGCCCACCCCAAGCCGGGTCGCGATGCTCCAGATGCAGACGACCGCGATCAGCGCGAACAGGGCGATAGACAGCAATCCTCCCTCGAATCCACCGAACCGATCCTTCAAGAAGCCCATGATGTTGGGCTGAACGAACCCGGACAGATTGCCGAGCGCATTGACGAGGGCGATGCCGGCCGCCGCGGTGGCGGGCGAGAGGACCATCGGCGGCAGGGACCAGAATAGGGGAAGCGCCGAGAACACGCCTATCGCGGCTATGCAAAGGAACGCCAGCTTGGTCACCAGGAGCGACGAGTAGGCAGTTCCGATCAGGCCGGCGACCGCGAGCAGGGCCGGCAGGTAGATGTGGTTGCGGCGCTCCCGCATCCGGTCTGAACGCTTGCCCCACACGACCATGGCGACGCCGGCTAAAGCGAAGGGCACCGCGCTCAACAAGCCGGTCGCGACGAGGGAAAGCCCGAAGGCCGCGACGATCTGCGGGAGGAAGAAGCTCAGACCGTAATTGATGCCGGTCAGGCCGAACCATGCGAGGGCCAACAGAAGCACGCGCGGGTCGGTGAAGACAGCGCGTAGGCTGGAATGGCCGTGTCCGACCCCGGCCCCGAGGCCGGACGACACTTGCTGCTGGACCCACGCCTTCTCGGCATCGGTCAGCCAAGCGGCGTCGGCAGGTTTGTCGCTGAGAACGTACAGGACGACGGGTGCGAGCAGCACCGCGGGCACGGCCTCGATCAGAAACAGCCACTGCCACCCATGGAGGCCTAGGATCCCGTCCATGTTGAGCAGGAGGCCGGACACCGGCGATCCGAGCGCGCTCGCGACCGGCATTGCGGCCATGAACGTCCCGACGACGCGACCTCTGAAGGACGGGGGGATCCAGTGCAGGAGGAGGAAAATCACGCCTGGGAAGAAGCCGGCTTCGGCCGCGCCGAGGAGCAGCCGGATCGCATAGAAGCTCAGAGGGCCGGCCACGAAGGCCGTCAACGCCGAGACAAGCCCCCAGGTAATCATGATCCGGGCGATCCAGACCCGGGCGCCGTAGCGCTCCAGCATCAGGTTCGAGGGGACCTCAAACAGGACGTAGGTGAGAAAGAACAGACCAGCTCCGAAGCCGAAGATCGAAGCTGAGAATCCGAGATCTTTGTTCATCGTCAACGCGGCGAAGCCGACGTTTACGCGGTCGAGAAACGAGACAATGAAACATATAAATAGAAGCGGGACAAAGCGGATCGTAATCTTCCGCATGGCGGAAGCCGCGACTTCGGTCGACGTCGACATGGTTCCTCCTGTGTTTTGTGTTTTATTTCTATTGCCACTTGGCGTGTGGACCGCCCGGCGCAACACGGTGCGTTGCAGCTGCGCCGCCCGTCGAAGGCATGGCGGGCGACGCTCGATGTGCCGCCTGGCCATGAGGGTCGGTCACCTCAAGCGCAGCTCGCTTGGCGCGCCGTACGCACGCGGCCTCCGGAAGCCGCGCCCGGCAGCGCCGCGGCGTGGACCGCGGCGGTCGTCAGGGCATCCAGTTCGACGCCGGTCTGCAGGCCCATGCTGTCGAACATGTAGACGAGGTCTTCCGTCGCCGTGTTGCCGGTCGCGCCCGGCGCAAAGGGACACCCGCCCAATCCACCGAAGGCGCCATCGAAGACCGTGATGCCTGCGGAGTATGCCGCGTACGCGTTCGCGAGGCCCATCCCGTAGGTATCGTGCCCGTGAAACGCCCACCGGGTCCCGCTGCCGAACCGCTCGACGCAGCGACGGACGAGGCTCTCGACGGCGCGCGGGTTGGCACGGCCGGTGGTGTCGCAGAGGCCCACCTCCACGTTCTCGCGTGCCGTGAGGATCGATTCCAGACGACTGACGACCAAGTCTTCCCGTACGATGCCGTCGAAGGGGCAATCGAAAGCTGTCGCCAAGTTGAGCCGCACGGCGACGTCGGCCGGCAGGCCGGCGACGACGTCCGCGTAGGCGGCGATCGAATCCTCGACCGAGCGGCGGACGTTGTTCCGGTTGTGCGCCTCCGAGGCCGAGATCACGTAGACGAGGTAGCGAGCCCCCTCGGCGAGCGCCCGCTCCGCCCCCCGCGCGTTCGGCACCAATACCCGTGCCTCTAGGCCCGGTATGCCCAAGGCATGCTGGAGCACCTCCGCGGCGTCGGCCAGTTGCGGGATCGCCTGCGGGCTGACGAACGCCGTGACCTCGATCTGCGACAGCCCGGCAGCGAACGCATCCTCGATCAGGGCGATCTTTTCGGCGGTTGGGATGAAAGGACCGATGGGCTGGAAACCGTCCCGGGGTCCGACTTCGATGATCTCGACCATGGATCTTGCCTTCTTAGAGGGCGCCGGAGGCGCGGAGTTCCGAGACGCGGGCGGCGTCGAGGCCGAGGATCTCCTTCAGGACGGTCTCGGTCTGCGACCCGACGGGCTGACCCGGCCAGCGGACCTTGCCCGGGGCTTGCGGAATGTGCGGGACGATGCCGGCGTGGAGGACTTTGCCGAAGTGCGGGTCCTCGACTTCCCGAACCATCCCGCGTGACCGGAATTGCGGGTCGCCCGCGATCTCTGCGGCCGTGTAGACCAGGGTCGCCGGGATGTCGGCGCGGGCCAGCGCCTCGGCCGCCGCGTTCGCCTCCTGCGAGCGTGTCCAATCGGCGATGGTCGCGTCGAGCGCCTCGACGTTCTCAACCCGCTCGACGTTGGTGAGGAAGCGCGGGTCGTCCACGAGGTCGGGGCGCCCGATCAGGGCGGCGAGCTTCGCGAACAACGGCTGTGAGTTGGCGGCGATCACGATCCACTTGCCGTCCCGGGTCGGGTAGGCGCTCGTCGGGGCCGCCGTCGCGATCCGGGACCCGGTCGGCTGGCGCACCTGTCCGAGGACGCCGTAATCGGGCACCACGCCCTCCATCATCGAAAGCACCGCCTCGGTCAGGGCGACGTCGATGCTTCGTGGCGGCGCTTCGGAAGCGCCCTCGCGAGTGCGTCGATCACGATTCCACAGGGCCGCCATCACGCCGAAGGCTGCATAGAGGCCCGCGAGCGAATCGCCGATGCTGACGCCTACGCGAACCGGCGGCAGGTCGCTCGTTCCGGGAGCGTGGTCGGTCAGATGGCGGAGGCCGCCGATCGCCTCGCCGATGACCCCGAAGGCCGCGCGGTCGCGGTCGGGCCCCGTCTGGCCGAAGCCCGAGATGTGGGCGACGACGAGACCAGGGTTGAGGGCATGGAGGACGTCTTCCCCCAGGCCGAGCTTGGCCAGCTGGCCGGGCCGGAAATTCTCGATGAGGGCGTCGCTCTTGGCCGCGAGTGCCTTGGCGATGGCGATGCCCTCGGGATGCTTCAGGTTCAGCGTGATGCACCGCTTGTTCCGGCCGTGCATCGACCACCAGGGCGATACGCCGTCGATCTGGACGCCCCAGGAACGGACCGGATCGCCGGCGGGAGGCTCCACCTTGATGACCTCTGCGCCGAGGTCCGCGAGGAGCCGGGTGCAGAAGGGGGCGGCCACGAAATGGCCGATCTCCAGGATGCGGAGGCCGGAGAGGATCCCGGGATTGCCGTCGACGTCGGTCATCGTCTCAGCCTCGATCCTTGTAGTTCGAAATCTCGACGAGGTTGCGATCGGGATCCCGGAAGTAGACCGAGCGGATCGGCCCATTGGCCCCCGTGCGGTCGACGATCCCGCCCTCCTCGATCGCGATGCCGAGCGATTCGACGTGGCGCTTCACGTCCTCCACCGGGACGTCGGTGATCAGGCAGAAGTCGCCCGAGCCAGGTGTCGGCCGGGCGGCCTTCGGTTCGATCTCGCGGCCTGCTTGATGCAGGTTGATCTTCTGGTCACCGAACTTCAGCGCCTTGCGGCCCTGCCCGAAGGCGACGACCTCCATGCCGCAGGTACGGCTGTAGAAGTCGCAGGTCTTGTCGACGTCTGCGACGGTGAGAACGAGATGGTCGATTCGGGTGATTCTCATCGCGATCGTGTCCGGTGCTGCGGAAGCCTGTTCGATGGTTGGCAGCAGGCCGAGGGCGAGGACGCCCCCGACGAGTGCGCGACGGTCAAGGTCCCTGTGGTTCAAGAGGTGCCTCCTGCTCTTCGAAGGTCGTTGCCGGCCGGGCGTCAGATGCCCGACGGTTCCTGGGTATCGACCAGCCGGCCGTCGAGGGCGGCGTGGAGGCGCGCGGTGTCGAGATCGCCTTCCCAACGCGCCACAACGATCGCCGCCACCCCGTTTCCGACGGCGTTCACCAGCGCCCCGCCCTCGGAGATGAAGCGATAGACGCCGAGGATGATGGCGAGGCTGGCGACCGGGATCGAGTGAAGGGAAGCGAGGGTCGCGGCGAGAACGACGAAGGAGCCGCCGGTGACGCTGGCCGCGCCCTTCGAGGTCAGGAGCAGGACGCCGACGAGGACCAGCTGGGCTTCGAAGCCGAGCGGCGTGTTCGTGGCCTGGGCCAGGAAGATCGCCATCGTCGTCAGGTTGATGCAGGTTCCGTCGAGGTTGAACGAGTAGCCGGACGGCACGACGATGCCGACCGTCGACTCGCCGCAACCGGCACGCTTCAGCTTCTCCATGAGTCGCGGCAGCGCCGCTTCCGAGGAAGACGTCCCGAGGACGATGAGCAGCTCCTCGCGGATGTACCTGAGGAACTTGAAGATGCTAAAGCCAGCCAATCTCGCGACGGCCCCGAGGACTACGACCACAAACACGATGCACGTCAGGTAGAAGATCGCGATCATGTGCAGCAGCGGCACGAGTGAGGCGATGCCGTACTTGCCGATCGTGAATGCCATCGCGCCGAAGGCGCCCAGGGGCGCGAACTTCATGATGATGCCGACCACGCCGAACAGGCCCTTGGCAGCCAAGTCGATCATGTCCACCAGCGGCTGGACCTTCGGGCCCGCCATGCTGAGCGCGATGGCGAAGAGGATCGAGATGAAGAGAATCTGGAGGATCTCGCCTTCGGCGAAGGCGCCGACGAAGGTGTTCGGCACGATATGCGTGAAATAGTCGACGACACCCATGCCCTTCTTGGCGCTGTTCGAGACCGAGGCGATCGCCTGCGGATCGAGGTGCGTGGGGTCGATGTTCATCCCGGCGCCGGGCTGGGTGAGGTTCATCGCGACGAGGCCGATGAGAAGCGCCAGCGTGGTCAGCACCTCGAAGTAGATCAGGCTTTTTACGCCAATGCGGCCGACCTTCTTCAGGTCGCCGACACTGGCGATCCCGTGGACGACCGTGCAGAAGATCACCGGGGCGATGATCATCTTCACCATCTTGATGAAGACGTCGCCCAACGGTTTCAAGGACTCCCCGAAGCTCGGGTAGAAGTGCCCGCATACGACGCCTAGGGCGATCGCGGTCAGGACCTGGACATAGAGGTTTTTGTAGAAGGGCCGTTTCGTCGAGCGCACGGCATCGACTGGCACGGCGACGGCTGTCGCGCCCATGCGTTTCTCCCATGATTGCATCCGCGTGCCGTGCGTTGCTTTGAGAGGCCGGCGCTTGACGGTGCAGAAACCATCATCCGGCAAGCGTGCGGAATCGGAAGTGCCGTTTCGGAACGGCTGCCATCGCGGGAGACGATTGCCGCGCCTTGTACGCCCCCTTCGACGTGTGCGGCTCGCTCAGGAGCACGCACCCGTCCTATGATCGTACCGCGTGTGAACGCCCCCGGGAGGTTGGCGCGTGGGCAACGCGCATCGGTTGATCGACGGGCAATCGACGATGCAGTTCGATTTTGTTTCCCTCCGCCTGTTCGCCGCGGTCGTCGAGCACCGAAACATCGCCCAGGCCTCGCGCCTGCACAACATCGCGGCCTCCGCCGTGAGCAAGCGCATCTCCGATCTCGAAGCCCGTACCGGGACGGCGCTCCTGTACAGGCTCCGTGAAGGGGTGGAGCCAACGCCGGCGGGACATGCGCTCTACAGGTACGCCAAGCTGATGGCGCGGACCGCGGACGAGTTGCAGGCGGAACTCAGCACCTACGCGGAGGGCGAGAAGGGTCACGTGAGGCTGTGGGCGAACACCTCGGCGGTCACGCAATTCCTTCCCGAGGACCTCGCGGTGTTCACGCAACAGTTTCCGGACGTCAGGATCGAACTGCGGGAGGACACGAGCCAGCGTATCGTCGACGCGGTGAAGGACGGCTTCGCCGACATCGGCGTCTACTCCGACCACATCGGACCGGTCGATCTGTGCAAGCGGACCTACCGGCGCGACACGCTGATGGTCGTCGTGCCCACAGGCCATGCCCTGGCCGGACGGCAGGCCATCACGCTGGAGGAGACCAGCGCCTACGATCACGTCGGGCTCCAGGAGGGCAGTTCACTCCAGGCGCGTGTCATGGAAGAGAGCGCCAGGCTCGGCCTGCCAGTCCGGATGCGCGTGCAGGTCTTCGGCTTCGACAGCATCCGCCGCATGGTGGAGGCCGGACTGGGCATCGCCATCCTGCCCCAGGGGGCCGTCCTGCCCTACCTCGTCAACAACAAGCTCGTGGCTCTCGAACTTCGGGATGCCTGGGCCAGTCGATCGTTGATGGCGGCCTTTCGCGACGAAGCCGCCCTACCTCGCTCCGCACGAGCGCTCCTCGCCTGTCTCTGTCCTGACGCCTGACGGCGACGGGCCCTGGCCGAGGCCTCTGTTCCTGCGCCATGCCGAGCCGCGATGGCGGTGCTTCCCAACCGGAAATTGCCCTTCTGCGAAACCGAACGGAAGGTGACGCCAAGAAAGCTATCTGAGGATCACAGCAGCGATCTCCGGAGCCGTCCCTGCGGAAGCACGTGCTGCTTCCGACCGTCGGCTTCCCGAACTCGCTTCCTTGATGGCGATCGCAACGCGAGCAACCGCGCCGAGTTCGCCCGTCTGCTGCCGGGCGGGCTTCCAACGACGAGTTGCGAGCCATCCGGGAGGAAGAATCGATGAACCTTTTCACGAAGCTCCAAGAGCGCGCTGCTGCCGGTACGCCCGTGCGCGTCGGACTCATCGGGGCCGGCAAGTTCGGCTCGATGTACCTCGCGCAGGTTCCCAGGATCCCCGGCGTCCATCTCGCCGCGATCGCCGACCTTTCGGTGTCGAACGCCCGCGCGAACCTTGAGCGCGTCGGTTGGGAGGCCGACCGCAGCGCCGCCAGTTCCATCGACGAGGCGATCAAGCGGGGCAACACGCATGTCGGCCAGGATTGGGAGGCCCTCATCGGCCATCCCGCGATCGACATCGTCGTCGAGTGCACCGGCAACCCGATCGCCGCCGTCGAGCACTGCCTCGCCGCCTTCCGTCACGGCAAACCCGTCATCAACGTGACGGTCGAGGCGGATGCGTTCTGCGGGCCGATCCTGGCGCGCAAGGCGCGCGAGGCCGGGACGCTCTATAGCATGGCCTACGGCGACCAGCCCGCATTGACCTGCGATCTGGTGGACTGGGCTCGGACCTGCGGCTTCCCGGTCGTCGCCGCCGGCCGCGGCCACAAGTGGCTGCCGAAGTTCCGCGAGTCGACGCCCGACACGGTCTGGGATTTCTGGGGCCTCACGGCCGAGCAGGCCCGGATCGGCGGCATGAACCCGAAGATGTTCAACGCCTTCCTCGACGGCTCCAAGCCCGCGATCGAGAGTACCGCCATCGCGAACGCCACCGGCCTTGAGGCGCCCGAGGAGGGCCTTCAGTTCCCGCCCTGCTCGATCGATGAGATCCCCACCGTGATGCGACCGCGCAGCGAAGGCGGAGTTCTGGAGCGCAAGGGAATCGTCGAGGTGGCCTCGTCGCTCAGGCTGGACGGCACACCGCTTCCCTACGACATCCGCAAGGGCGTCTGGGTCTGCATCGAGGGTGACACGGACTACATTCGTCGCTGCTTCAAGGAATATCAGGTCGTGACCGACCCGGACGGTCGCTACATGTCGCTCTACAAACGCTGGCACCTGATCGGGCTGGAACTTGGCATCTCGGTCGCCTCGATCGGCCTGCGCAACGAGCCGACCGGCTACGGCCGTTACTTCAACGCCGACGTCGCCGCCACCGCCAAGCGCAATCTTCAGGCTGGAGAAATGCTGGACGGCGAAGGCGGCTACACGGTCTACGGTAAGCTCGTACCCGCCCGCCGCTCGTTGGAGCAGCGGATCCTGCCGCTCGGCCTCGCTCACAAGCTCAAGCTTGTGCGGCCGGTGGCGAAAGATCAGGCTCTGACCTGGGACGACGTCGAAGTGGACGAGACCGTCTCGGCCTACAAGATCCGGCGCGAAATGGAAACGACTTTTGCCGGAGAACTCTCATGAGGATCGGCTTCGTCGGCCTAGGGCAGATGGGGCGTCCGATCGCCCACAACTTGCTCAAGCACGGCAATGACCTGATCGTCAGCAGCCGCAGCGACCGCTGGTTCGCCGAGTTCCGGGAGAAGGGAGCACGCTGCACCAGCGACGTCGCCGATC
Source organism: Methylobacterium pseudosasicola (assembly GCF_900114535.1). Taxonomy (GTDB): domain Bacteria; phylum Pseudomonadota; class Alphaproteobacteria; order Rhizobiales; family Beijerinckiaceae; genus Methylobacterium; species Methylobacterium pseudosasicola. The sequence continues at coordinate 21,399 of NZ_FOTK01000021.1, forward strand.
TTGCGGACGCGGAGCTTGTGTTCCTGTGCTTGCCTGACGCGCAGACCGTGCAGGCCGTTGTCGGCGGCGACTTGCTCGTCGAACGCCTCGGCCCCGGCCGGACGGTCGTGGACCTCAGCACGATCGCGTACGGGGCGACCATCGCGATCGCGCAAACCCTGGAGGCGCGCGGCATCGCCTTCCTCGACGCCCCGATCTCCGGCATGGAGGCGCGCGCCGTCGACGGTACGCTGACCGTGATGTGCGGCGGAACGGCCGAAGCCTTCGAGCAAGTGCGGCCGATCCTGTCTCAGATCGGAAGCAAGATCCTCCACATGGGGCCGGCCGGGAGCGGACAGCTCACCAAACTCGTGAATCAGCTTCTCTTCGACATTAATGCAGCGGGCCTCGCGGAAATACTGCCGATGGCCGCGAAGATGGGCTTGGATCCCGACTTGGTAGGGGAGGTCGTCAACAGCGGGACCGGACGCAGCCACGCCTCCGAGTTCTTCATCCCGCGCATCCTGCGCGGCCACTTCGGGGACGGATACCCGCTGGCGCACGCCTACAAGGACCTCGTGAGCGCAGCCGAACTCGGGGCGGCCCGCACGATCCCGATGCCGGTGCTGGCGGCCGCGACCGCCACTTATCAGACCGCGCTGCTCCAGGGGCACGGTGCGAAAGACAAGGGTGCGATGGTACGCGTCTTCGAGGAAGCCCTGGGAGTGAATTTTCGAAGCCGTTCGACCGGCGGTTCGCAATAACAAAGCTACTGGAGAGGAAACGCTTATGTCGGATGAACCCCACGGCCTCGACCGGGGCCTGACCAATTACGGCGACCGCGACTTCGCCCGCTACCTGCGCCGCTCCTTCGCCCGCTCGATGGGTATCTCGCCGGGTCTCCTGAACAAGCCGGTGGTCGGGATCGCCATGACGCCGTCGGGCTTCAACAACTGCCACCGCGGCATGCCGGAACTCGTCGAGGCAGTCTCGCGTGGCGTGCTGGCAGCCGGCGCTCTTCCGCGGCCGTTCCCCACCGTGTCGCTCGGCGAGGTTTTCCTCAACCCGACCAGCATGATGTACCGCAACCTGATGGCCATGGACACCGAGGAAATGATCGGGGCCCAGCCGATGGACGCGGTGGTGCTGATCGGTGGATGCGACAAGACCGTTCCGGCCCAGCTCATGGGAGCGGCCTCCGCCGACCTGCCGGCGATTCAGCTCGTCACCGGCCCGATGTCGACCGGTCGCCACAAGGGCCAGCGCCTCGGGGCCTGCACCGACTGCCGGGGCTTCTGGGCCAAGTACCGGGCCGGCACGGTCGATGCGGAGGAGATCGCCGAGGTCGAGGGCCGGCTCTCGGTGACCCAGGGCACCTGCGCGGTGATGGGCACGGCCTCGACCATGGCCTGTATCGCGGAGGCGCTGGGCATGTCGCTGCCGGGCACGGCCGCGATACCGGCGGTGCATTCCGACCGCTTGGTCGCCGCGGAAGAGACCGGCCGCGCCTCGGTGCGTCTCATCGGGACAAAGATCCGGCCGTCGCAGGTCATCACGCAGAAGTCGGTCGAGAACGCGATCCGGGTGCTGATGGCGGTATCCGGTTCGACCAACGCCATCGTCCATCTGACTGCCATCGCCGGGCGCCTCGGCATCCGGATCTCGCCCGAGCGATTCAACCAGATCTCGGACGAGACGCCGGTGCTGGTCGACCTTAAGCCCGTGGGCGATGGCTATATGGAGGACTTCCATGCGGGCGGCGGCATGGGCGCGCTACTGCGCGAGTTGCGCCCGCTCCTCCACCTCGACACGGTGGACGTGGAGGGCCGCACGCTCGCCGAGCGGCTCGACGAGCCGGCCGGATGGGTCGACCGGAAGGTAATCCGCGCTTCGGACAATCCGGTCTCGCCGCTCGGTGGGCTGGTAACGCTCAAGGGCAACCTCGCCCCCGAGGGCGCGATCTTCAAGCGTGCGGCGGCGACGCTTGAGCTGTTCGAATCTGAGGGCCGGGCCGTGGTGTTCACCGGCTTGGAGGACCTGAGCCGGCGGATCGACGACCCCGACCTAGACGTCGCGCCAGGCGACGTGCTGGTCCTGCAGAATGCCGGTCCGCACGCGGCGGGCATGCCGGAGGCGGGCTACCTGCCGATTCCCAAGAAGCTCGCCCGGGCGGGAGTGAAGGACATGGTGCGCATCTCCGACGCGCGGATGTCAGGCACGGCGTTCGGGTCGATCGTCCTGCACGTGGCGCCCGAGGCTGCGATCGGCGGGCCCCTCGCGGCGGTGCGCGACGGCGACCGCATCCGCTTGTCGATCAAGGACAAGCGGATCGACCTCCTAGTCGCGGAGGACGAGATCGCACGGCGGCTCGCCGACCACCGGCCGCCGCCAGCCCCGACCCGGGGCTACAAAGCGCTCTACCGGCGCAGCGTCACTCAGGCCCCGGAGGGCTGTGACTTCGATTTCTTGGCAAGCGGCACAAACTGAACCAGCCTTCGGATGGCTCGAAAACTTGCAATGTATGAACACGGAGCGTGTGCGACGCTCTGTGGCCGCTCAAGGATCCAGCGATCTTAACGCGGACGAGGCCGGCATAGAGTGCCGCGAAAGCTGCTCAGCACGTAGGAACGGCCGACGACCGATCATCCGACAATAGACGAGAACCTGCTGCGCGGATCACGATACAACGCGCGGCATAGTCATGTCTTTTCGGCTGCCGAGAGGCTGTGCGGTCTCGATGATGAAGTCTATCAATGGATTGTGCCTCGCTGAAGACCAAACGATCGCGGTCGACACGACGTTGATATCCTCCACAAGCGGGCGAACGATGACCGTCGCCGCGGCAAGTTGCTCGAAGCTCGACGGTATCAAGGCGATCCCCTGACCGCAGCCGACGAATGCGATCTGGGAGGTCACGGAACGGACCTCGTGAAGGATGCGCGGCGAGAAGCCGTGCGTTCGGCAGGCAGCGACGATGTGATCGAAGTAGATCGGACTTCCCCTACGTGATGCCATGGTGAAGTCCTCTTGCGCCAGCGCGCGCAATGATACCTCTGCCGTTTCCGCGAGCCTGTGCCCCCGCGGTAGCGCGACGGCAAGTCTATCCTCCGCAACGGGCAAGCTACGGACCCATGGTCCGAGTTCGCCATCGACCCGCGCGAAAGCAATATCTATGTCGCCAGCTTCCAACGCTGGAACGGCCTCGACGCTGTCTATCTCCCTCACGTAGATCGTGAGCTGTGGGTGGACAGCGCGCAGCCGCGCAACGAGCGGCGGCAACTCGTTCACGATCGCCGCGTTGATGGCTCCGATCGTCAGCGTCCCCGATTGCCCATCGACTGCCTCGCGGACAGCCAGTTCCAAGCGTTCCAGCTGCTCGGCGAACTTGCGTACCGCCGGCAGGATCGCCGCCCCCGCGGGGGTCAGCTTCGCGCCGCGCCGATTCCGATCGAATAGCCTGACCCGCAGGGCCTGTTCCAAGGCTTGGATCTGCTCGGTCAGAGGTGGCTGCGACATGCCCAGCCGCTTCGCCGCACGCCCGAAGTGCTTCTCCTCAGCTACGGCCAGAAACAGCCAGAGGTGCCGAACGAGCCGAAAATTGATCATCGCGGCGATCCGTTCAACCTATCACAGGCATCCTGTTTTCGTATTTTACCGATCGAAGCGAAGCTGTGAAGAGATCATCCACACAGCGTTTGCGAGACTCCATGCCTGACGCAACCCACCTCGACCGGCTTGCCAGCCAGGACACCAACACCGTCTCGGATGCGCTCGACTTCCTCGGGCTGCCCGGCGCCACCTACGGCCTGCGGCCGCTATGGAACTGCCCGAAGGTCGTTGGCCGGGCCAGCACCATCCAGCTCGGGCTTAAGCAGGGATCCGCGCCTACCGTCCACCTGATCTCCCCGGTCATCGCCCGCATCGAGACGGGCGACCGCGTCCTCGTCATCGCTGGCGGCGTCGAGGGCATTTCTTGTTGGGGCGACATCCTCGCCAACGCCGCGAAGGCGAAGGGCATCCGCGGCTCGGTCATCGACGGCCTGAGCCGGGACATCGAGGGCAGCGAGGGCATCGGCTACCCGGTCTACGGCCGCGGCGTGACCATGATCAGCGCCCGCAATCGGGTGGTGCAAGTTTCCTCCGGCGAGCCCGTCAGGATGGCCGGCGTGACCGTGCGCCAGGACGACTACGTCATTGCCGATCGTTGCGGTGCCGTCTTCGTGCCGGCCGAGCGCATCGCGGAGGTCCTCGACCTTGCCGATCGCATAGCGCGCCGCCAGGAAGGAATGGTCGAGGCGGTCCGAGCCAGCCGCTCGGTCGAGGAGGTCATGCACGACAAGCAGTTCGAGGCGATCCAGGCGGAGAAGGCATGATGGCGGACGACGATAAGACCCTGGTGGCGCTGTTCGAGGGTCTCGACACGCCCGGCGTCTCCGATGCGATGGACAAGCTCGGCCTGCCCGGCCACTGCTTCGGCATCACCCCCCTCGCCGACTACACGAAGACGGTCGTCGGGCCGGCGTTCACGGTGAAGTACGTATCGGCGACCACCCCGCCCGGCACGGTCGGCGACTTCATCGATGACGTGGCCGAGGGCGACTTCGTCGTCATCGACAACGATGGGCGCACAGACTGCACGGTCTGGGGCGATATCATGACCCAGTATGCCGGGGGCCGAGGGTTCGCCGGCACGCTCATCGACGGCGTCTGCCGCGACGTGGCGAAGGCCCTCGCCGACCGCTACCCGATGTTCACCCGCGGGCGCTTCATGCGCACCGGCAAGGACCGAGTGCAGGTCGAGGCGGTGAACGTCACCGTCTCCGTGGGTCAGGCCCGCGTCAGTCCCCGCGACATCGTCGTGGCCGACGCTAACGGGGCGCTGGTCGTGCCCCGAGCCCGCGCCCGTGAGGTGGCTGAGCTCGCTCGTGAGATCGAGGGCGTCGAAAACAAGATTCGGCGCGAGATCGAGGGCGGCAAGAGCCTGAAGGCCGCGCGCGAGGCGCTAGACTACCACTCCCTGCAGTCGAGGAAGGCTTGATGTCCGATCCGGCCTTCTCCGCGTTCCCGGCGAACTTCGCCGCCCGGGCCCGCGCGCTCGGCAGCTCGACCCTCTACGAGGCGTCAGGCCTGCCCTGCTCCGTCGACCCCCTCGTCCGGCCCGTATGGCCCGGGGCCAGCATTGCCGCGCCAGCCTACCCGTTGACCTGCTCTCCTGGCGACAACCTCGCGATCCACATCGGCCTGGAACGGGCCCCGCGGGGCAGCGTACTCGTCGTGTCCACCGGCGACTTCGTCGCCGGGTACTGGGGCGAGGTGCTCACCGTGGCGGCCGAGGTCGCCGGAATCGTCGGCCTCGTCATCGACGGCGGCGCTCGCGACATCGCCGCGCTCGCCGCACGCCGCTTCCCGGTCTTCGCCCGAGGCATCTCGGTGCGTGGCACGATCAAGGCAAGCGCGCCCTCGATCGGCAAGCCGCAGCTCATCACCGGCGTGGCGGTAGCTCCCGGCGACCTCGTGGTCGCGGACGACGATGGCGTCATCATCCTACCGACCACGGAGGCGGAGCGGGTGCTTACGGCCGGCGAGGCCCGGGCGGCAAAGGAGGCGGCGATGATGGAACGGCTTGCGCAGGGGGCGTCGACCCTGGACCTCATGGGCCTGTCCGATTGGCGGACGAGCGCCTAGCCAGCACCGGTCCGCGGGCACAGCATTTTAGACCGAGCCACCGCCGATCTGTCGAGAGGGACCCATGACCAGTGTCGTCGAACGCTTGGAAGCCGCCGGGTTGAGGTTGCCGCAGCCCAATCCCCCCAACGGCGTGTACGTCCCCTTCACCCGGGCGGGATCCCTCGTGTTCCTAGCCGGGGCCACCCCAATGCGAGACGGCGAGTTGCTGTTTCCGGGCACGGTGGGCGCCAGCCTGTCGCTGGAGGACGGGAAACAGGCGGCGGCTGTCTGCGCCCTCAACCTGCTCGCCAACCTCGGCTTGGCCTGCGACAGCGATTTCGGGCGGGTCCGGGCGGTCAAGGTCAACGGCTACGTCAGGTGCAGCCCGGACTTCACGCAGCAGCCACGCGTCATCGACGGTGCGTCGGAAATCTTCCGCTTAGCGCTTGGCGAGCGCGGAGATCACGCCCGTGCGGCCGTAGGAGTCCTATGCCTGCCGCGGGGGGCCTGCGTCGAGGTCGAGGCGATTTTCGAAATGATCTGAAGCCGGGCGCATGTCGGAGAAGGGGTGAGGGTATCATGGCGACTGAGTTCGGATTGGCTGAGATCGAGGCCGCGTCTCGAAGAATCGCGGGACGCGTCATCCGCACGCCGGTGCTCAGCTCGCCCATGCTGGACGAGCTGGCCAAATGTCGCGTCTTCGTGAAAGCCGAGTCGTTGCAGAGAACGGGCTCGTTCAAGTTTCGGGGTGCCTTGAACAAGATCCTCGCCATGGACCCCGAGGTACGCCGTCGGGGCATCATCACTTATTCCGCGGGAAACCATGGCCATGCGGTCGCGGCGGCTGCGCGCGAGGTCGGCTGCCCGGCGGTCATTGTATTGCCAGTCACCGCACCGACGATAAAAGTCGACAACTGTCGGTGGTGGGGCGCCGAAACGGTCTTTTACGACCCCACTTCCCAGGACCGCGAGGAGGTCGCCCGCGCGATCGCCGAGCCGCGTGGCCTCGAACTTGTCCCGCCCTTCGATGACTTCGAGGTGATGGCCGGGCAAGGGACGGCCGGGCTGGAATTTGCCGAGGAGCTGGTCCGGCTCGACGCATGTCCGGACGCGTTACTGGTTTGCTGCAGCGGAGGCGGACTCGCATCCGGTGCGGCCACCGCAATGAAAGCCCGCTTCCCCGATCTCGCCTGCCACGTCGTCGAACCAGCCGGGCTCGACAAGATGGCCAGATCCCTCGCCTGCGGCTTTCCTCAACCGAAGCCGAGTTCGCCCACGACAATCATGGACGGGATCGCGGGGCCGATCGCAGGTGCTCGCCCGCTCGCCGTTCTGCGCGGGCTAGGTGCGACGGGACTGACGGTCACGGATGCGGAAGCCCAAGAAGCCATGGCGGTGGCTTTCCGCTTCCTAAAGCTTGTCCTCGAACCAGGCGGGGCCGCAGCCTTGGCGGCCGCCATCACCAAGGGTTCGAGTTTAGCGGGCAAGACGGTGGCGGTGATTGGTACGGGGGGCAACGTCGACGAGGACGTCTTCGCGGACGCGGTGGCCGGAGATGCTCGATCCAGCGCTCGCAGCTCCGGCGACGGATCATAGCTCGTCCTGTCCGGACAGTCTGGGGTCGGCAGGCCCCCCGCCTTGAGCCTCCTCCGAACATAAGCGGCCTCGGTAATCCGCCGAGCCGGAGCCCGTTTGGAGATTGCAGGCGTCCCGGCTAGCCTGATGGCTCGACGCGCGGAGTGGTGCCCGCGCATGTCTCAAGCCGCGCACAGGACCATGCAAGCCCGCAAGCCCGTCGTCCCCGCATTCCTGACCGCCATCCGGCCCGGCAGCCAGCCGCGTACCGCTGAGGTCGCGCGCGACTACCCCAGCCAGCATGAGTGCGAGCGCGAGATGATGCGGCACGTGCGGCTCATCCACCCGCATGGCTCCGACGGGGCCTATGTCCTGGCCTCGAAGCGCGGACCCTACAAGGAACGGTCGTACCGGGCGAGAGATCGGCTCGTTCAGGCCTCGGTCCGGTACGAGGACTTCGTCTCGATGAACCGGTTCCAGCGCCGCCGCCTCGGCTCGGCGCTGGCCAGCGTCGGGCACCTGTGGCTGGAGTTCGACCCCTACGGCGAGGACGCCCAGGGAAACGCCCTGCCATACCGCGGAATGAACCCCGCGGCGCTGATGGCAATCATCCTCGCGGCGATCCTTGAGGCAGGCCTGCCCGCACCTTCGTACTGGACCGACTCCGGGCGGGGCTTGCACGCGGTGTGGCTGTGCGAGGCCCTGCCCGGCAAGGCGGCCACGAAGGTCCAGCGCATCATGGACGAGCTGTACGGCCCGACCCTGAATCCCGACGGATCGGTCCCGGCGCGGAGCCTCGAAGACCCGGACCGCGACGCCCAGGAATCCCGGCTCGCCCCGATGTGGCGCGTGTTCCGGGATGCCGGCCTCGACAGGCAGACCCGGGATCCCTCTCGCGTCCTGAGGATGTGGGGAACCTGGAACAGCAAGGCCAGCCGCCTGTGCCGCAGGCTGTGGCCCGCCTTCATCGAGGACATCCAGAGCCACCGGGTCGACTTGATCGCCGATGCGGTCCTGCCCCTGACGAACGTGGCCTACCGGCAGCGGTTGGCCGAGAAGGCCGAAAGGGCTCCGACCGAGGCCCCCAGGCAGCCGAAGCCCAAGCGCACCCGCAGCGCCAATCCCCACGCTGGCAAGATGGCCGCCTGGGACCGGAAGCTCGCCGACCTGCTCAGGCTGCGCGAGCACCGCGGCCGCATCGCCGTAGGGCAGAGGCATTTGTGGGTGTTCCTCACGGCCAACTGCTACGCCCAGACCAAGGGCGGCGACCCGTCGACGTGGGCCGAGCTGCTGGCCCCGCTCGCCGGCTTGAGCGTCGCCGAGGCCCTCGACTGCCTCGGCAGTCTCGGCCGGCGCCAGAAGCGCCGCGAGGCCGGCGAGACCGTCGAGCACGGGAAGCTGACGTGGAACCCCCTGTTCCACTACAGCGGCGCGAAGATCGCGGACGCTCTCGGGGTCACGGTCGAGGAGGCGGACGGCGCCGGTCTCGGCATCGTCCGTCCCGGCAAGGGCCACGCGATCCCGGCGATCCAGCGCAAGGCCGAGAAGCGGGTCCGCGACGGCGCCGTCCCGCACGCGGCCCGGGCCGACGCCAAGCTCCTTGCCGGCCGTCAGGGCCTCACGCTGCAGGCCGAGGGCAAGTCCAAGGCGGAGGCTGTCGCGGCTGTCATGAACCTGTCCGGCCGCGGCAGGACGTGGGCGATCGAGGCGATGAAGCTCGCGGCCGCGACACCGGCCGAGGCAACGGTCGAGACGGTCGCCGCCGCCCCCGAGCCCCGGACCGCTCCGGCCCGGAAGTCCGGGATTCGACAGGTTCGGTTTTCGGGACGCTATATCGGGGGCTCCGCCCCACCTGCCCCAGAAACCCTCGCAGCTGTCGCGGCCGACCCCACTACCGCCCCTGCCGACGAGCCGGTTCTGGTCCGGCGGTACACCCCCTTCTTCGCCGAGTACCGGTCGAGCACGGCGCATTGGACTATCCTCAAGGTCGGCACAGGCTGCATGGCCTACGAGGTCCGCGAGGACATGCCCCTCGACGCCCCGGACCTCGTGCCCGAGGGCGGCTACCGCACGCCGCTGACGTCCGGCCTGAATGCCGCCACGGACGCCCGTTTCGCCGCCGTACAAGCCGATCTCCACCGCGAGGCTACCCGAGACCGTCGCCGGGGATCCCGGGTCTCCGCGGCCCATTCCTTTGCCCGCCGGGTTGCCGTCGCCCCTCTGGATGTGAAGGCCGCCGCCGAGGCCTACCGTCTGGCATCTGGCCGGTGAACCCAACCCTCTCAGCCCTTGTGGCGGGCATGGTGGCCCGCTATAATCTCGGCACTGGCCAGCGCGGCTGGGACGTGCACCACACGTAGAGAGGCCCCTGCGGACTACCGCGGGGGCTTCCGTGTTTCTGGGCTTCGCCGTCCCGTCCTTTGATCCTTGCATCCCAGCATCCGATGCTGCGAGCGTTGCAACTCAGTTGGATCCACTCCCATGGCCAAGCCCCGCCGGAAGAAGGTCTGCTCGGCCGAGTCCCAGGCCCGCTACGCCGTCCGCCTGGAGCGCGGCCGCGCCAGAAACAAGCGGTGGCGTGACGCCCGCGCCGGTCGCCTGTCGACATTGGAGGCCGAGGCCGACGTCGCCGCGGTGGACGCCGCCGTGGTCCGCGCCCTGGTCCGGCTGCATGTGGAGGCCCGCGAGGCGACCGGCCGCCGGGATCCCGCCCTGCCCCTCGTCGAGGTCATCCGCCTCGCCCGCGAGCGGCTGCAGGCCGGGGGTATGGAGCCCGCCGTGGCCCGCGAGGCCGTCCGCGAGCGCCTCCGCCTCGGCGCCCCTCCGGATCCCGCCGCGTCCGTCGCCGAGGCCGCCTGAGCCGTTCGCCTGTAGTTCCTGGGAGAGCATAGGGGCGGCCCGGAAACATCCCCGCATTCTGGGCCATGTACATGTCGGGCTTGCACACATGTACATGTGGCATCCGGGCAACGTGGAGCGCTGTTCCGACACGCCTGTAGACATCCGATACGGACCGCTACGAGGAGCCGTCGCGTCAACTCTGAAATCGGCATGTACATTGCGCTGTAATACGCGTGAAAGCTTGCTAGCTTCTTGGCTACCCGCGAGCGTTCAGGATTCGCGGCAACCGGGATCCCGGCAGGGCCATGGACTACTCCGCCGTACACGCGATCTTCCTCCGCCACGTCGCCGCGGCAGGGTCCCACCGTGCCTTCGCGCGCATGGCGGGCGTGAGCGCCATCCACGTCGGCGACGTCGTCCACGGCCGCCGCAAGGCAGGGCCCGCGATCCTGGCCGCCATCGGGATCGAGCGGCGCGTAGAGTTCGTCCAGGTGCGGCGTGCCTAGCCTCCCGCTCCCGCGCGACGAGTACATGGACAGGCTCACGACGGCCGAGCTCGTCGCGCGCCTGGATGCCTGGGAAGCTGACCGCGACACCGTCCGGTACGCGTCGTCGCCCTCGTGGGCCCGCGCCGTCGAGGACCGCATCGCCGCGATCGAGGAGCGTCTCGCCGTCCGGCACGAGTCCCTCGGCGCCGTCGCCGCCCCCGAGCCTGAGCCTGAGCCTGAGCCTGCCGGGGCGCTGACATGGTGATCCCGCCCGGCCTAGCCCTCCTGCTCATTGTCACCGTCCCGTGGGGCATGTTGCTCACGGCAGCGGTGGGCATCGCCCTGCTGGCCACGCACCGCCCGCAGCGAGGCCGTCCATGACCGTGACCGAGATCATCGCCCTCTGGACAGTCGCGTCCCTGCCGATCGGCGTCGCGGTCGGCAAGGGCATCGCCTGGAGCAAGCGCCATGGCTGAGCTCGCCCAAGACCTTGTCATCTGGGGCGCGGCCTTCGTGCTCGTTCTAGCCGTCGTTCTGGTCGGCGCGCTGGCTGCCGCCGAGCGTCCCCGGCCACGCCGGGACGGCATCACCGACATCCTCCGGGAAACCTGCAAGAGAAGGAAGCACTGACATGACCACCCGCACCGCCCACGAGATCTTCGTCGAATCCGGACTGCGCGCCGAGCTGCGCGTCTGGGAGGAGACCGTCCGCAACATCCGATCCAAGCCGCCGGAGGGCGTCCGCCCCGAGCTGCTCGCCCTCGACCTCGCCAGCTTCGTCAAGCGCCGGGACGAGCTGCGCGACAAGCTCGGCATCCCGAAGGCGGACCGGAAGGACTAGGGGCCTCAATCGGAGCCCCTCCATTACCGAGGAGCGATCCATGAGACGGGCACAGGAGCGCCTCGCCGCCCGGCAGGCTGCCACGGCGAGGCAGGAACTCGACGAGTTCGAGCGGGACCTCGCCGCGTGGCAGACGAACCCGCCCGAGGGGATCCTGCCGTGGGCGCACCTTGCCTACCGGCATGGCCTGCTCGCCGCGCGAGACGACCTGCGCCGCGAGCTCGGGCTGGCCCCGGCGGGCGGGGCTGCCACTCCGCGGGTCGGCATAGGGGAGTGAGGGACATGGCAGGCCGAGACCGGATCGAGGTCGCGCATGTCGAGCTGGAAAACCGTTTCCAATACGCGGCGCCGGACACGGCGGCCGGAGGCAGGATCGCTTCCAGGCGTCTCGGCACGCCCATGTCGATCCCGCCCGCCTGGTCCGGGTCGGAGGGCACCATCAAACCGGGGAACACGTCCAAGTCGAACGTCACGCTCGCACTGCGCGTGAACGGCGCGACGGTCGCCACGCTCTCGATCCCGCCCGGGCAGGACCACGCCGTCTTGTCCGGGGCGGGGGCGATCGTGCTCAAGCCCGGCGACCTCCTCGACCTCGTCAACACCGGTGCCGCGCTCAAGGCGACGATGATCGCGCTCGGGATCGCCGGCACCCACGTGTAGTTCAGGGCGGAGGGGTCCATTTTACGTAGGAATTCTATCAACCCCATTTACTCTACCGTTACTGGTTCACTCTGCAACGATAAAGTCGAGCGCCTGGAACTGCGTTGCAACGCAAGTAGAAGTGCGTTGCAACGCAGGTTTTCCACAGCCGAGTAACGGCATCTCGCAAATCTCCGGCCGGGCTTTCCTGATTCAATACGGGACACCCGCCGGGCCACGTCTTGGACCCACGATGTACCGGCTCATGTACCGGACTTTCCGAAAACAGGCCGATTTCGCGAGTCCCGAGAGTCGCTTATCGGAATGAATACAAAATTACAGATGGGCGCACATCGGGCGCACGTCGGGCGCACATGGGCGCACAGCCCGTCCAGGGATGCCTTAACCGTTGCCGAGGGACACCCGTTGACCGTCCGGCCCAGGTGGATTCTCCTGGGCTCACGGATCGAGGGAGACGGCAATGAACCGGGGCACTGAGGCGACGCTGCACGTGGCGGGCACGCTGGCGAGCGTCGGCAGCTCCATCGGGCTGGGCATGCAGATCGCCTCGGCGAAGGCCCGGGGCCGCCGCGAGCAGGCGGTCGACTCGGTCTCGGAGCTCGCGATCCGGCTCCAGGAGGCCCGGCAGGCACAGCGCGCCGCGCTGCACCGGGCTGCCCAGGCCGAGGCGCGGCTCGCCGCATCCCAGGCCGAGCTCATGGCGCTGCGACACGCCCTGGCGCAGGAGCGCCAGCTGACGGCCGCGCTCCGCGACGTCTGCGGCATCTGACCCGCGGGGGACCGCGAAACGCAGAAGGGCCCGCCGGTCATTCCGGCGGGCCCTTCTCGCTTCCCGGAGGATGGCTCAGTGGAATGACGGCTTCGGTCCGCCGAGGTCGTGCCCGTCGTCCCACTCCTGCCCGGAGATCGGGCGGGGGCCGCGCGCCGCCATCGCGGCCACTTCGGCTTGCATGGTCCGGAACGACGTGCGGGCCTTCGCGGCCAGCAGCGCGACATCGACCGTTGAGCGCGCCGAATCCTTGGCCCGCTTCTCGATGAACGTCACGTACGACGGCAGGAGGGGCGAGCCCTCCGAGACGGTCCGGGCGCCGACGTGCCGAGTCAGGTCCGGCACCGGCATGCGGGCGGCCACCGCCAGGTCCTGCGGGGCGAGGCTGCGCAGCCAGCCAGCGACGGGCTCGCTTATGTGGCCGACGTGCCGGGCGAAGGCCTTCTCCCCGCCGTCGCGCAGGGCCACGGCCGCGTGCTGGACGAACAGGCCGAACGTCGGGCTCTGCCAGTCGAAGTCCGGGTCCGTGACGTCGTCCTGCGCAACGGCGTCGTCGGCGACCGCGCGGGGCGTCAGCGCCGGGCTCGGGAAGATGGACCTCAGCACGGCGCCGGGGACCTGCAGTCCGTAGCCGACGGCGGTCTGCAGGCCGCCCATGATCCGGGCGAGGATGGAGGCGAGGCGGGCGAGGAAGCTCATGGGGGGACCCTGTGCGGTTGGGGTCCGATCCGTGTCGCCGGCCCCTCAACCGGATTCCAGCACTCCGCCCTGCAAGCCACAAAGCGTGCAGGCGCGCATCACCCAGCAAGGCCAGCCACTTCCGCCCAGGTGGCCCGCCGCATGAATGCCTGCCGCGCGGTGCATCTCTCTGCGAAATAAGCGGAAGTCACGGTCCGGTGGACCCCGTTTTGGAGGCTGTGCGCCCCGACGAATCGGGTCAGCGTCGCGGGCAGGCCGGCCGCGTCGGCCGCGGCGTCGTGGGCGCGCTGCGCGGCCCGGTCCTCGGCGCCGGCCGGGTCGAGCATGTCCCAGGCCTGCTCGCGCGTCAGGGGCTGCAGGCCGTCGGCGGTGACGAGGTACGTGTCGTCGTCCCAGGGGATGCTGCGCCCCGTCGTGACGATGACGCCGACGGGCAGGTCGTGCTCGGACCGCCACGTCGTCCGGGCCGCGTCCAAGTAGTGCGGCCGCTTCGGGTAGGCAGCAAAACCGGCGACGAGGCGGTCTTCCAGGCGCGTGCGCGTCCCGCTCCAGACGAGGACCGGCCGGAGGATCGCCCCCGCCCGCATCACCACCGTCGCCGTCTCCGCCATCGCCGCCTCCCGAGTCCTGGGTGGGACTCATCGTGGATTCACCATCCATATAATCTCCCCCTTGCGTACCTCAATCAAGTACCGATACTGAGAACCATCGAGGCCAGCACAGGACTCGCGGCGATCGGAGGACGAGGGGATGGACGAAGGTCAGTACATGCGGGACGGGGAGTACCGGGCCCCGCCCGCCCTCCTCCGCGAGCTCCTGGAGGCCGGCGAGACGCTGGCCTCGATCGCCCGCAAGCACGGCGTCGAGGTGCACCGCGTGCGGTACCGGTGCCGCCGGCTCGGGCTGGGCGAGCTCAAGGGCAAGGCGCCGGCCCGCGACGCGCTGGCGCTGGCGCTGTCGCACTCGGACATCCCGCTCACGAGGATCGCCAAGGCGTTCGGCTGCGAGCCGTGCACGATCGGCGTGGCCGCGCGCCGTTATGGCCTGCCGACCGACGAGGCCGGCCGCCGCGCCCTGATGGAGGCCCGGTCGTGAGCCGGCGCCCACTGACGGACGAGGACGTCCGTGTCGTGCTCTCCGCCGCCGTCCGGATCGCCGGAGGGCAGCGACCCTGGTCGCGTCTCAACGGGATCAGCCAGTCCTACGTCTCGAAGGTGCTGCGAGGGGACCAGCCGCCGGGCGAGCGCGTCCTGGCTGCCCTCGGCCTCGCCGAGATGCCCCGCACCTACACACCCATCGATGGAGGTCGGCCGTGATCGAGCGATTCCTGCTGCGCGTCGTCATCTCGGCCGGCGGCGCGCCCGCGGTCGCCCTGGCGGCCCATGCCCACCTGTCCACGCCCGGCGACGTGGCCGTCTGCGTCTGTGCCGGATTCGTCGGCCTGTTCCTGGGCCTCACCGCCGCCGCCTGCGAGCCCGGCGGCCGCTGACCGTCCCCTCTACGCGTGGAGTACCCCCATGGCCCGACCGCCCATCCCCCCGGACATGCATCTCTGGGACCCGACGCGTAGGCGCATCATCGACCGCCAGCGCGCCGAAGGGCACCGATCCTCGTGGCGGCTGTCGCCGGACGACCTGCGCCAGATGCTCGTGTCGGCCACGGCAGAAGTCGGCACGCCGGCGCAGTACGCCCATCGCCTGGGCTGCACGCCCGGTTTCATGTGGGAGGTCCTGACGGGGGAGCGACGGGCCAGCGGGCCGATGCTGGAGGCGCTAGGCCTAGTCTGGGACGGGCGGAAACAGGCCTACACCGACCCGCTCCTGTCGCGCCGGGCACGGCACATCCAAGACGACCGGCTGCGCCGAAGCGTGCCCCCGGCACAGCGGGCCGAGTTCGAGGCCGACCCGGACGTAAAGGCCGCCCTGGAGCGCACCGCAGCGAGGGCGAAGGCCGAGGCCCAGTCGGACCTGTTCCCCAGCGGCCTGCCAGAGCTTTCCGCTCAAGCCGTCGAGGATCGGTGGATCGACGAGCTCTACAGCCGGGACCCTAGGTCGGAGGCCGAGAATCGGGAGCCCTGGCCCCGCAAACGGCTGAACGTCGAGCTTCTGCACTCGACCGTCATCCCCTTCCCGAGGCGCCCACGCGGCGGCTGACATGACGTCACGCGGACGCAGCCAGCACGGTAAATAATTTCATTCACCTACTTGCATCCCGCATCTAAGTGAATTAAATCATTTACCAAGACGGACGGAGACACCTGATGCCCCAGACCACCGAAACCCTCCCCGAGCAGACGCTGACAGAGATCCTCCTCGATACCCTCCTGGCTGTCGTCGAGGCTGAGAACGCCGAGCTCCGCGAGCTGCCCGAGCCGGAGAGCGTCATCGCCTTCCCCACGATCTTCTGAGACCGGCCGGGGTTCGCCCCGGCCCCTCCACCGGCCGCCCTGGCGCAGGGGCGGCCCGTCGAGGGGCCTGCCAACCGCCCGACCTCGCGGGCACGATCTAGGAGAACGCCACGTGGCCATTCAGATCACCCGCTCCGGCACCGACCTGCTCGTCCGGACCCCGCACGCGAACACGAACTTCAACGCGCGCATCAAGGACATGGGCGGCCGCTGGGAGGCGCCGGCCTGGCGCGTCGACGCCCGCAACGAGGCCCTGGTCAGGGCCGCGCTGGTGCGCTCCTACGGCGGCGACGGCGAGGGCGAGCCGGACACGGTGTCGCTGCAGTGCCACATCGAGAAGGACAGCTGGCAGTCCCCCGTCGAGGTCGCCGGACGCATCATCGCCAGGGCTTTCGGCAGGGACTCGGGCGCCAAGCTCGGCGAGGGCATCGTGCGCCTGGATGGCTCCGTCACGTCGGGCGGCTCCAGGGCCAATTGGACGACTGTGGTCGACGCGACGGTTGTGATCCACGACTGCCCCCGGAAGGTCGCCGCGAAGGCCATGGCCGACGGCTACACGGGCGTCACAGAGGCCCGGCTGTACGTCCCGGACGTGCAGGCCCTGGCGGAGGGCGTGGACTGAGCGTGGAAGCCGGGGCCCCGCGCCCCGGCCCTTCGCCGGCCGCCCCGCCCGGGGCCGCCCGCCGAGGGCCGACAGGCATCCCTCGCATGAGGATCCCCCACCACAGGAGAGCAGCCATGGCCGAGCGCAAGGCGCCCGACGACATCGTCCTCAAGCGCGTCATCCAAGATTCGCGATCGTTCGCCGACGCTGCCGAGCGGCTCGGCCTGTCCAAGACGTGCGTGCGGACGCACGCCGATCGCCTGGGGATCCGCACCCGGTTCCGCTACGGCTTCGAGAAGATCCCGCAGTCCGACACCGTGCTCAAGAGGATGTTCCGGGAGACCCGGAACGGCACCGGCCTGTCGGCCGTCGCCCGGCGCCTGGGCGTGCGCCGCAAGCTCCTCACCGAGGAGAGCGACAGGGTCGGTGTCGACGGGCGCCGGGCTATCCGGCGGTTCCTGCCGGACGACGAGACGCTCCGGAGCGACCTGCTCGCGTGCCGGAGCTTCTCCGACCTGGCCCGCCAGTACGGCGTCCACGAGCACAACGTCAGGAACCAGGCGCGCCGGCTCGACGTCCCGTCGCCCTCGAAGCGGGGGAGCATCCAGCGCCATGCCTAAGAAGATCGTCCGCCCCCAGGCCGTCGTCACGCCGGAGCTCAAGGCCCGGCTCGCGGCGATGGAGGCCCGCAACGCGGTGCCGCGGCCGCGCCGCGTCGGTGCGTTCGACATCGACGCGTACGTAAACGACATCGCCACCGGCGTCACCGAGCGGCCCGGCATCGTCCGCGAGGACCAGGGCGTCATGCTCGACCGGGAGGAGTCGGAGGCCATGCACGACGCGTCCCGGCACATGGCGCAGGTCGCGGTGGGGTGCCGGGACATGGCGAAGCTGGGCGGCCTGTGCGGTTTCGAGCTCTCGCACGATGCCTGGATCCGGGCCGCGGAGGACGTGGACGCCCTGCCCACAGTGGTCCACATCATCCTGAGCCAGCGTCGCCTGACGGATCCCCACGCGATGGTCGACGACATCGGGCTCGACTGCATCTGCGACGCGATCGAGCGGGTTGGGGTCTGCCGCGGCATGGCGCTCCTCGACGCGACCCGCCGTGGGGGCGCCCTGACGCTCTCGGCGGAAAGGCTCGTCGATCGTGCCCACAGCGCGACCCGCGCTCTGACGGCGCTCCTCTACCGCCATGCGAGGACGGCCCGCTACCGGGCCTGGAGGGACCAGACGCCGTACCGTGAGTGAATAAGCCCATTCACTCTCGCAGGGTAGGTGATACAATCATTCACCCCGGGGCTCTCCCCCGGGGTGTTGCGCATCCGGAGGCGGTCATGGCGAAGCGAGAGCACATCGACGAGAACGAGCGCCAGCGCCGCCGGGAACGGGTCGAGCTCGTCGGCACGCTCGCCTGGGGGGAGCACAGCTGGCAGACGCCCCTCGCCAGGGAGCTGGACATCCCGCAGCCGCGGGTGGGGCAATGGCTGCTGAAGCCGAGCGCCGACAAGCGCGTGAACGTACCGCCGAAGCCGGTCCCCTCGCACGTCATGGACGCCCTGCCGGCGATTGCCCGGGATAAGGCGGCCGACCTGCGCCGGCGCGCCGCCGAGCTGGAGGCCCTGTATCCGGATGGAGGGGCCCCGCCCAGGGCCCAAGGCGAGCCCGGGGCGGCCGGCGAGGCCCCGCGCGAATCCGGGCCGACCGCGGCCGCGGCCGAGGCCGAGGCCGCCCCGGAGGGGGAGGACTTCGACGTCGACGGATTCTTGGCGCAAGTCATGGAGGCCGGCCCGACCGATTGGGGCGCCCATCGCGGCGAGGACCTGCTCTAGGCCCTCTCCCGCCTCTCCCGCCTCTCCCGCCTCTCCCGGACGAGCCGCTGCTCCTCCGGCTCCAGCTCGGACCGCTCAACTCGGGCGATGACCTGGGCGAGGCTGGCCGGCTCCAGGCCGGGCCACGCGTCGACGCCGACGTCCAGGCTCAGGCGCGTCGGCTCCATCAGGCCGTGCACGTGCCCATAGGCATGGATCGTGCTCGACATCGAGCCTCTCCACGCCCTCATCGGGTAATGGCACAGGACGAGCCGCTGCCCCTCGATGGTCGTCTCCAGCAGGTCGCGAGGCGGCTCGGCCCACGGAAGGTCCTGGGTGTCGCGGTGGTCATGGTTGCCCCGGATGAGCCGCTTGTTGCCGTGGAGGCGATCGAAGATCTCGCGCAGGGGACCCGGCTTCAGCCGCATGGCGAAGTCGCCCACGTGCCAGACGTCGTCCCCCGGCCGGATCCTGGCGTTCCAGGCGGCGATCAGGGCCTCGTTCATGGGCGAGGGGTCGCGGTCGTCGAAGGGGCGGCCGCACAGCCTGGAGATCTGGGCATGCCCGAAATGTTGGTCGGCGGTCAGGAAGGTCGTCATGGCGAGAGGATCCGTAGGAGGCTGGGCGGGCCCCCTGCGGGGCCCCTAGGGTTTGGCGGACAGGTCGGGATTCGAACGGGTCAAGCGTTTCACGTCTGCCTCCTGCGGCGCGGGGTCAGGCCCCGGTCCTCGATCACGACGCTGCCGTCGAGCGGGGGCAGCCGGACCTTCCCGACGGCCTCTATGGCGGCCCGCATGTCCGGGCCCTCGCTGTAGCGGCCGAGCGTCAGCCCGGACCGCTTGTGGCCGACGATGGCCGCGATGAGGTCGCCCGGCACGGCCGCGCGTTCCATCTTCGTGATGAACCACCGCCGAAAGCTGTGGAAGTTGATCAGGCTGCGCCGCTTGCCTTCCAGCTCGTCCCGTACCTTGATGTCCCGGCTGTACTTGGTGAACCGCTTCGAGAAATAGGACGAGCGCGGCTTGACCGAGGGCGCCTTGGGGGCCGGCCACTCGGGGAACAGGTCGTCGTCGGGGCGCTTGCCCTCGATCCGCCTGCGCACGATCGGCAGCAGGTCCGGATGGATCGGCACGTCCCGGGACGACTTCTCCTTCTTCTGCGGCTTGAACGTGAACCAGCCGTCGTCGCACTCGCCGACGCGCAGGTCGATCACCGCGTCGAGCCGGGCCCCGGTCAGGGCCGCCACCATCATGACGTCGAGCATGGACCGGCCCTCGGGCGGGTCGCCCATGAACAGCCGCTGGATCTCTGAGTCCGTGAACGCCCGCTCCTCCTCGTCGTGCTGGACCTTCTCCTTGGCGATCGTCAGGTCATGGAAGGGGCTTTCCTTCGCGTATCCGCGCCGGGCTAGCCAACCCCAGTAGAACTTGAGCCGTCCGAAATACTTGGCGTTCGATCCCCACGCGAGCCCGGTGTGCGCCGGCATGTCGTCCATGTAGCTAAGGGCGACGGTACGGGTCACGTTCTCGATGAATAGATCGATCGGCCGCTCCCTGGTCATCAGCCAGTCGGTGAACAGGGCAAGGGCGCGGGGTTCGTCCAACTTTGACCTGTCGGAGATCTTGAGCGTCCGCATGAAGTCGCCGTGGTAGTAGGCGATCGGTGTCCGCCCGGCGACGACGCCCTTGAACGTCTCCGAATTCGCGATCGCCTCCTTGGTGGGGACGCGGCGCTTTTCGGGTCCCAGGTCCGGGTCCCATACGACCTCGTCCCGTGCCCCCTTGTTGAGCAGCTCCTCGGCGCGTTCGCGCACGCCCTGCAGGAGGAAGTGCGCCATGTCCTCGTCTGCGTCCTCCAACAGCTTCCGGACCTCCAGGGCCTCGGCGAGCAGGCTGTGCTTCTTGCCGCCTCGCGCCGTCCAGGCATCCTCGATCCGGCGCTTGAACCCGGCGATGACCGGCTGGGCCCGCGCCTTGGCGATGAGCAGGGATTGCGTATCGAGCCCCTTGACGAGGCGCTGGCCGAGCTGGTCCTGGAGCTGCCGGGGGACCGCCATCGTGACCCGGTAGTAGCCCTTGTACTCGGCGAGGTAGCGCACGCCGGTGTTGGTTCTGCGGGGCACTGGATGGGCGTCCTCGGAAGGGGGTTCGTACCGCAGTCGTACCGCTATCTCGAACCACGATTCCGTGCAATCGCCTGGGCTTGCTTATCCTAGAATCGGTTAAGCGATGCTTGGGGTCTAATCCCTCCGTCTCCGCCAGCCTAGCGGCCAGCCTCCGCAACTGGCCTTTTCCGAGTGCCTACGCCGAGCCGTCGCCCCGATCTACGGGGACGATCGATCTGTGCCGAAACGCCGTCCACCTCACCGCACCGGGATGTCGGCCTGCGCCGGTCGAAGGGCCAACGCCGCTCCGCAAACACGATGACAGGGCCTGCAGCGCGTGGACTTCCGATCCGGGTTCATGTCCCTCCCGATTTTGGCTCGTCCGCTCCCGGCGCTCTTGCGACACCTCACGCAAATGCAGGCCGGCCTTTAATCCGTCGCGCTGCGTGCGGGGTGGCACGTCACGGCGGGACGGGATGCACCATCTTAGTCTTGCACAAGATGAAACAGACCCGAATGACCGGTCTGTAGTTTGCAGGAGCTGAGATTTATCCATGAAGACCCGTATCGCTGCCGCCGTCACCGCGCTTGTCCTTGGCGTCGCCCCGATCTCGTCCGCCATGGCATCCAACGGTGCGCGCTGGACCGGCTTCGCGCCCTATGAGGTCGAGACCACCGGCGCGCTGGGGCTCGGCGTCCATGACGCGCCCATCTATGACCGCTGCCCGATGAGTTCGGCCGCGGAAGGCAATGCCGACCAGCAGACCCGTCCCGTGAAGCAGTACGGCCAGACCACCGGCGGCTACCGGTGCTGATCCGCGGATCAGGCATCCCCGCATGACCCTGAAAGCCTTTTCGTACGCCATGATCGGGGCCTTCGTCGGCGGCCTGCTGATGACCTTCCTGGGGTCCGCCAGCATGCTGCTGGGCTCGTAAGGCCCAAGCCCAGACGACCAATCGCCTTGCGGCGGGGTGCGAGCCCCGCCGCTTTTTCTGCGTCCTGCCGAAACCACACCGCGATCCGCGCGTGTCCGGTTCACCATCAGGTTGATGAACGGTCCGACCAGAACGGGTTCAGCACACCGGCTCTAGTCTCCTGGCATCCGGTCCGGCCAAGCGGACCGACGGTTTCAGGAGGTCGTGTCATGGTGCGCTTCAAGACCCTCGGGATGGCCGCATTGCTCGCGGCAGGGCTCGCCAGCGCCACGGCGGCGAACGCGGCGCCGTTCGGTTACGGGCCGCCCGGCGGCGCCGGGCTGATCGAGCGCGTCGCCGGCGGCTGCGGCCCGGGCTTCCATCCGAACCCGTGGGGCCATTGCCGACCCAACGATCGCGGCTGGGGTTATGGCGGCCCGCGCGGACCCTATGGCGGCCGCCCGGGATACGGTTATGGCGGCGGATACGGCGGCGGCTATGAGCGCGGCCCCGGCGGCTATGACGGCCCGCGCCGGTTCTACGGCGGCTGGTGAGCGCCGCCCGCGGCCGGGACCGACCGGTCGCGACAGGCGCGACTGAACCGCCAGGGCTCCCGGCGGTTCTCCAGCCGGAGGCCCCATGTCCGATCTGTCCCAAGAGCCCAAGCGCGTGAATGTCGAGGATCCGAGTTCGGCGGCCTACTGGGCACGCCGGCTCCAGGTGCCGGTCGAAGCCGTGACCGCGGCGGTGCGCGCGGTCGGCGATGAACCAGCGGCGGTGGCGGCGCATCTGGATCGGCCCTGGCCTTATGACGGCAGCGGGATCGTGTAGGTCACCATGCCGGCTCGCGTCTCGACGCGCGCGGCGAACGGTCTTGCGGCCGGCGTGAACACAACCGAGGGGCGCATTACTGCGAAATTGCCTCATCTAGAATAGAATTATCACCCGAATGGTCAGGCCGTTACGCAGTATTTGCAGCTGTGTGCGCCGCAGTAACTGAGACATGCTCCGCACGGGCTCCGTGCAGAGCATGCATTGATGATCGATGAATTCTCGGACGATCTGGCGGGCGATACCGAGCCGGGCTCCGATCAGGCGCAAGAGGCCAATGGCGTGGCCTTTCTGCTCGCGAGCGCGGCCTATCTGGCCCTCGCGGATGCCTATCTGCGCCGGGAAGGCCCCAACGGCCTGACCGTGATGGACGAGATTGAGGGCCGGATCGAGGAAGCCCTCCAGAGCTTCCTGACCGAAACGTCCTACGACGACGCGCGTCCCGACATCCTCGCGCATGCGACGGCCAAGATTCGAGCCCTGCTCGAAGCGGGACGCTCGATGTCTCCGGGACCCGGCTCTCTCCAGTGATCCCGCTCGCGGGTTAGGGGGGACGGCGACCGATCCGCCCTGTGGCGCTAGGGGCGCGGCGCGGAGGGCTGCGGTGACGGAGCGGGGGCTTGCGGGTTCGCCTCCGGGGCCGGCTGGGGCTGCTGCGGTACCGGGCTGGGCCCGGTCTGGTCGGTCTGCAGGGTCTGGTTCGCCTTGGTCTGGATCTGATCGGCCGTCTGCTGGCTGATGAAGCCGTAGGAGACGGCCGCCGCGAGCGCGACGGCGATGACTGCCCCGACGATCGTCTTGGTGAGTTTGGCCGGCATCAACACCTCCTCTCCGTCGCGGGTGGCGGGTCAGGCGGCTTCCCGACGCGTGACGACCAGGGCCCAGATCGTCGCCGGGATCCAGCCGATGAGGGTCAGGTGGAGCAAGATGCAGAGAATGCCCTGGATAACCTTCCCACGCAGGAACATGGCGAGCCATGGCGCGAGGAAGCAGATGATGATCATGATCATGGGTTGAACGGCTCCTTGCGGCTGACATAGGGAGCCGGAGCGGTTCAGGTAGACCTTCGCCGTGACGGTCTCGATGCGGCGCGCTGAGCAAAGCCTTCGGGATCCGGCGGAGATGCAGAGGGCCCGAGCCCGAAAAAACCGCCCCGGCGACCGATCCCCTACCAAGCGTGCACGAGGTGGCCGCCGGCCAGCACGAGCACCGCGAGGGTCACCACCGAGATGCCGACCTTCCGGGCCGTCCCGGCCGCGCGCGAGGGCCGCTTGCGGCCGTCCGGCGTCCTGAGGACCCGGATCTTCGGATCCGAGAGATGCTGCGTCAGGCTCTCGGGCAGCGGACGCTGCGACGAGCCAGATTTAGACCGCCCCTTACGCATGCTGCATCCCTGACCCCAACCGCTTCACTGTCGGCGCCTCATTCATGAAACGCCCATTCTACCCGACGGTCACGGCGCCATCGATCGGATTGACCGCGACGACGCGCGGCCCGCGCACCTCGGGATCCCGTTGCTCCCACGCGGACAGGGCGGCGTTGGCCGCCTCGACGATCGCGCCCGGGGCGCCGTTGCCGATCTGGGGGCGGATCGCCTCGACGAGCCGCGCCAGGATCGTCTGCTCCTCCATCGGGCGAATCGGCAGGGTCGCTTGCCGGCAGAAGGCGGCGTAGACGTTCTCGGCGATCACGCGGGCGGCGCGGTCCGCGTCCGGTGTGTCCTGTGCCATCGTGGATCCCCTGATCGCGCATGGCCGTCTGCGCCTCCTCTACCTAGAGCAGGCGGCCTCCGAGACAGCGGGCCCGACGCATGCGGCCCAGAGACGGCTCAGTCGTCGTCGCTATCGGCCGGCGAGCCGGGCGGCAGTGGGCCGCCGTCGATGACGCCGGGATCGCCATCGTTGAAGGGCGGCCCGTCGAAGCCGACGACGCCGTCGGGATTGTCCGGCGTCACGTTCGGGTCGATCGGCCGGATGCCGTCGCGGCCGAGGCGCCTGTCGATTCGGTCCATCCGCTTGAGGTCGCGCTGGACCGGGACGTCGCGCAGGTCCTGGGCCAGCGCCTCCGGCGAGACCGAGAGCACCATCAAGGCGCCGAGAGCCAAGTGCCGCATGTCAGAGAGCCCTTCGTCGTCCGGTGCCCGGTGGCGAGCACCACGGATCGCCGCCGAACACAGAGTGCCGGGGATTGCTCGACGGATCAACGTGGAGTGGCAAACGACCCGAGAACGCACGCGGGATAGGGTGAAGACCGGCCCTCAGTCGACCGGGCATCCCTCGGCCTGCTCGCGCCGGCGGCGCTCGGCGTTCTGCTGCGCCTGCTCCTGCCAGCTGTCTTCCGGCGGCGTCACCTCGACCCGGCGGGAGGCGGTCCCCAGGGCTGCCGGACCATGGACCTCCATCGGCAGCGAGCCCGTGGTGCGCGGGTCGTCGCAGCCCAGATTCCGCCGATCGCCCTCGGCCAGCGACGGGGTCGCGCACACGATCAGGGTCGCGACGAGGGCCAGGAATCTTGTCATGCGGGCGGTCACAGCGTGCCGTCAAAGCATCCGTTGACGGCGGGCGGAACGTCGGATCGCGGACGCGCATAAGGCGTAAGGCGAACCGCTTAACGAAAAAGAGCCCGCCGCAGCTGGTGCCGAGCGGGCTCGAAGGGGTCGTCTTGGGAGGACGGATCACCTACCGCAGGGACTCCGGCCGCGGCATGGGCCATCCGGCATGGCAGAAGCGCGCCGAAAGCATGTAACCGTTACGCTTGTACGCTTCAGGGCCGCGATCGAGCCGATTTGAAGTGTTCAAAGGCGAAGCGGCCCATAATGCGGGCCGCGAACACGGTGGGGATGAGAACTATAGCCGTCGCGGCGGCCGCTCGTTGGCGCGCAGTTGCCTGCTCCAAGCATCGCTCAAGGAAGAGCCTTCGGGCACACCGGGTTCGATCGTAGCCGCGGTCCCATCAGTGCCCACAGGCCACGCGGGTCCCCTCTCCCGAGCGGGCGAGCGGGCGAGCGGATTCACGCATCCAGATCGTTCTGTCGCGAGGCTATGAAACACCACGCATTTCCCCTCCCCCTTGCGGGGAGGGGGCAGGGGTGGGGGTGGTGCAGGATCGAACGGCACGGTGCCGTCTGCACCACCCCCACCTCCTCCCCGCAAGGGGGAGGAGAGCGCGTTGCACGTCGCCGAATGCGAAATGTGAGCACGGTAGCCTGCCCGGGAAAGAGAACCCGTCACGGTCTGCAACAGCGCCTGTGCCTCAGAACCCGTGTCAGTTGCCGGAGATGAGCCGCAGGGATCGACACTCTGAAAACCAGCAGCCAGGCAAAATCGCAACCGAATATGCAACTTCTGATTAGTATCGACCCGCTATCGTGCCCCCGTGTTGCCGCACGGCGAGGCTTTTCATGTACCGCGCTCTGGCCTGCCTGACCGACGAGCACACCCCCTGGGTGGTCCCTCTCGCCGCCTGTGTCTGCTGGATCTCCTGCTACGTCGCCCTGCTGCTCGAACAGCGCGTCCGGAAGGGCGGCGCCTCGGCCCCCGCCTGGCTGCTGGCCGCCAGCTTCTCGGCCGGCGCCGGCATCTGGAGCACGCACTTCATCGGCATGCTCGGCTACGATCCCGGTGTCGTGGTCGGCTACGAGATGGCCACCACGCTGCTTTCGCTTCTCGTCGCGGTCGCGGCCGCGCTGGTCGCCTTCACGCTCCTGCGGGCTGCACATCAAGGCGCGTCCGGGGCCGGAGCCGTCGCCGGACTGGTTCTGGGCGGCGGCATCGCCTGCATGCACTTCCTCGGCATCGCGGGCGTGGTCCTGCCCGGACGCTTCGATTGGGATCCGGCGCTGGCGCTGGCTGCGACCGTGATCGGCTGCGGCCTCTCCGGTGCCGCCCTGGTGGTTCATGCCCGCGGCGGCGACGCGCGGACCCGCGTGACCGCGGCCACCATCCTGACGGCGGCCATCGCCGGGCTGCACTTCCTGGCCATGGCGGCGGCCCGGGTGATCCCGGACCCGATGCTGGCGAATCCGGATCTCGGCCTCGCCCGCGGCGCCCTGGCCGGCGGCATCGCGGTGATGATGGCGGTGATCCTGGCCTTCGCGGCGCTGGCCCTGATGCTCGACCATCTGCGCACGATCAACGCCGCCCTCGCCCGCCAGGGCGTCGCCTTGCGCGAGAAGACGCTGCTGCTCGACATGACCCTGGACAGCATGGACCAGGGGCTGATCATGGTGGACGGCCGCGGCCTGGTTCAGGTCTGCAACGAGCGCGCCCTGACACTGCTCGACCTGCCGCGGGCGATGATGCTGGCCGGTCCCAGCTACAAGGCGGTCCTGCGCCACCAGCTGCAGAACCGCGAGCGCAACCGGACCGACCGGTCGTACCGGGATTGGATCGAGCGCGGCGGGCTGGAACAGGCCCATGTCCACGAGCGGATCCGCCCGAACGGCCTGGTGCTGGAGATCCGGACCGTGCCGCTCCAGGATGGCGGCTTCGTGCGGACGTTCACCGACATCACCCAGCGCAAGGCCGCGGAGGCCGAGGTGGCACGCCTCGCCCGGCACGACATCCTCACCGGCCTGCCGAACCGCGGCCTGTTCCGCGAATATCTCGATGCGCGGCTCGCCGACGTCGCTGTCCGGGGCGGCACCGGGGCGGTGCTGTATCTCGATCTCGACGGCTTCAAGGGCGTGAACGACACGCTCGGCCACCAGGCCGGCGACGACCTGCTGCGCAGCGTGGCGGACCGGTTGCGGTCGGCGGTGGGCGACGGCGTCGTGGCGCGCCTGGGCGGCGACGAGTTCGCCGTCCTGCTGGGGGGGGACCGCCCGGAGGCGATCGCGACCGCCGAGCGCCTGATCGGCCTGTTCGAGTTGCCGCTCTGGGTCGGCGAGCAGCGGATCGCCGTCGGCCTGAGCGTCGGCATCGCCCTGGCGCCGGAGCACGGGGCGAGCGCCGAATGCCTCTACCGGCGTGCCGACCTCGCCCTCTACCGGGCCAAGGCCGAGGGAAGGGGCACCTACCGGGTGTTCGCCTCGGACATGGACGAGGAGGCGGAGGAGCGCCGGGTCCTGGAGAGCGACCTGCGGCAGGCGCTCGCCGACGATGCCCTGAGCCTGCACTACCAGCCGCAGGTGGACGGCGCCTCCGGCGTGCTGGTCGGCTTCGAGGCCCTGGTGCGCTGGACGCATCCCACGCGCGGCCAGATCCCGCCCAGCGTGTTCGTCCCCCTGGCCGAGGAGACCGGGCTGATCATCGCGCTCGGCGACTGGGTCCTGCGCGCGGCCTGCCGCGAGGCCGCCACCTGGGCGCCGTCGCTGAAGGTGGCGGTCAACCTCTCGCCCCGGCAGTTCCAGAAGCCGGACCTGCCCGAGACCGTGCTCGCCGTGCTGGCCCAGACCGGCCTGTCGCCGGACCGGCTGGAATTGGAGGTCACCGAGAGCGTCATCATCAACGACATGGCCCGGGCGATCAGCATCCTCCGGCGCCTGAAGGGGTTCGGCGTCCGGATCAGCATGGACGATTTCGGCACCGGCTACGCGTCGCTGGCGACCCTGCAGGCCTTCCCCTTCGACAAGATGAAGATCGACCGCTCCTTCGTGGCGCAACTCGGCGTCGACCCGCAGGCCGCCGTGATCGTGCGCGCCGTGCTGAGCCTGGGCCGCAGCCTGCGGATGGGCGTCGTCGCCGAGGGGGTCGAGACCGCCGCCCAGCGGCGCTTCCTGGCGGACGAGGCCTGCGGGGAGATGCAGGGCTACCTGTTCGGCAAGCCGCGGCCGATCGGCGACTACGCCGCGATGCTCTGCCTGCCCGAACACGCCGAGGACATCGCACCCCGCCCGGCTCGCCTGGCCCGGGCGACCGCCTGAAGAAGGCGCCTGCGGGACGGGCGGCCTGATACGCGTGTCACCGGCAGGCCACAGGCGGCGCCTGACGGGCACAGTCTTGGCTCAACGTCCCGCATTCGAAGCCGGGCGGCGTTCAATCTGTAATCAATAGCCCCACCTCAGCGAGCGAGTCCCGGGGCTTTCGAGGACAGCCGCCGCCCCGCAGCCTCAATCATAGATTTAATTTATATACATTTGAAAATTACAGTTGTGCGCGATAGAAATATTCTCGACCGCCGCACGACGCGAGTACTTAAGCACACTTCATGCAGACATTGTTTTCGACGGCGGGGGTGCATCCCCGTGACAGCTTCAAGCGCTGGCGAGACATGCTGTTCGATCTGGGCGCAAATCTCGATCAGCAGCGCCTCGACGACGGTCCATTCGACGGCAAGATGGAGGCCACCAGGATCGGCTCCGTCGCGATGCACCGCGTCTCGCAGGGTGCCCAGCGAAGCGAGGCCACGGGCGAGATGCTCCGGAACTCGACCAACGAGGGCATGGTCGTGGTGATGTTGCAGCTCGCCGGCGCGGCAACGACCGATCAGGATGGTCGGAATTCGGCGCAGCGGCCTGGCGACTTCGTGGTGATCGATCAGCGGCCGGTCGTGATGACGACGCGCGCGGGCAGCACGACCCTCTCGCTTCAATTGCCGCGCGAGCGCCTGGAGAACGTGCTCGGGTCCACCCGGCTCTACACGGCCCTGACCGTGGGCTCGGATCTCGCTTCGGCGACCCTGGTCTCGACCTTCTTCCGCGAATTGATCCGCGTGCAGCACAAGCTCCCGCCCGCCGCGGCGGCCCGCATGGCTTCGGCCGGCACGGACCTGATCGTGGCCAGCATCGCCGAGCGCCTGGCCCGGGAGATCCCGCGGCCGCTGCACGGCACCGTCGTGGTTCAGCGCGCCAAGGCCTATGTCGAGACCCATCTCGGCGATATGACCCTCGACCCGCCGCAACTCGCCGCCGCGGTCGGCGTCTCGTTGCGCCGCTTGCAGGAGCTGTTCCACGGGCACGGCCAGCACATCTCGGACTGGATCTGGCAGCGTCGGCTCGAGACGGCCGCCCAACGCCTGACCGACCCGGGCCACGCCCACCTGCCGATCGGCACCCTGGCCTATGGCTGTGGCTTCGCCAGCCAGGCCCATTTCGCCCGCCGCTTCAAGGCGCAGTACGGCATGACCCCGAGCGCGTACCGGGCCGCGTCTCTCTTCCGGGCGTCATAGGCCATCGATCCCGGCCGGCTCAGCCGTGGGGTGCGCGCCGCCGCGCCGGGTCTCGCGCCTCCGCGCGCTTCCGGACCACCCGCGCGCGCTCGACATTACTGACGCCGACCGGCCGGGGCGAGGCCTCCTGCGTGAACGGCATCCGGCTGCGGATGTCGCCGTAATAATCCGAACCGCTCATCCCGAAGCCGCCGCCCGTGACCGGACCGTCCAGGAGCGGCTCCCCGGCGCAGGCAGCCGTGGCACAGCAGACGAGGAGGGCGGCGAAGGTCAGGCGCATGCAGGAATCCAGGCAGGGACGAGACGGCGGTTTTACGACCGCGGACATGACAAGCCCGTGTGGGCCGGGCGGACCGGCCGCTCGGCCCCGCCCCGATCCGATCACGGGGCGGGGGAGCGTCCGATCTCACCAGCGGTCGAGCCGATACGCAACGCGGCTCGTGAGGCAGGATGACCGGCCAGGGTTAGCGGGCCGTGCCGGCGCCGCGGGGTCGATCGTCCCGGGCCGGGACCAGGCGCCCATGAAGAAGCCCGCCGCGGCTTGAGGCCGGGCGGGCCCATGATGGTCAGGATCCGGATCGAAAGCGGTCAGAAGCCGCCGCGATACCCATAGCCGCGCGGGCCGCCGAAGCCATGCGGCCGGCCGTAGCCGCGACCATACCCGCGGCCATAGCCGTAGCCCCGTCCCCGGAAGCGCGGGCCGCCGAAGCCGTGGCGATGACCGCCGAAGCGCGGCCCGAAGCGGGGACCGCCATAGCCGTACTGGACCTGCTCGACCGCCGGGGCCGGTTCGGTGACGGCACCGAGGCCGATCTGGGCGGCGGCGGCCGGAAGCGGCGCAAGAAACAGGCTGGCGGCGAACAGGCCACCCGTCAACGTCGGGACTTTGAACACGGATTCTCTCCTCGCCGGGGCCGCTGAGGCGCGCCCCCGGCGTCTTGGAAACCCGACGGCCGGTCAGACCGTTCCTGACGAAGTGACCTGCAAGAGCCTTGACTGGATGGGCCTTGACCGGATGAGCCCCGCTCTCGCGCAACACCCTCGGCCCTGCGGCGATCCCGCCGGGCGGCGCGCTCCGCACGGCGTGGCAGAGTCATGACCGGCGCGCCACTGCGATGGCTCGTGGTCGCCCTCGCCTGTCTCGGCAGCACGCCAGCAATCGCCGAGCGCGTCCGGGCCGAGAGGCCGTATCGGCGCGGCCCGATCACGGCACCGCCCTTCGGCCGCCCACGACCACCGCCGACCACGACGCTGCGCCCCCCGGACGACGGCATCATCCACTGGAACACGCCGAACAAGGACGGCAATCTCGGCGGCCCCGGGACGGGCGGCGGTGGCGGAGGGGGCGGCTAGAGCCGCTGGTGGACGAGGCGGCCCGCGCTCCGCGAGCGTTCAGCCGCCGCCATTGTCGCCGCCGCCACCGGCGCCGGTCTGGGGAACGCCGCGCTCCGGCTGGCTGGCATTTCCGCCCGCCGCCGTGTCCGTGGTGATGGTCGCCGCGCCCGTGCCCGTCGGCGCGACGATGGCCGTGCTGCCCGGGCCGCTATTCTCGGCTCCGCCGGGGACGACGACGGTCCCCTCCGGCGTGCCCGGAGCGACGTGTCGGGGCGGTCCAGGCTGCTTGATCGGCGCGGGACCGGTATTCGTCTGGGCTAGAACCGGCGTTGCAGCGGTGAGCGCAAGAACAGCGAAGACGGCATGACGCATCATGAGCTCCTCGGCATCTCGCCCTATCGTGTGCGTTGCACAGGGCCTTCGTGCCAGAACGTATGATGGGAGCCAGGGTTTCCACCGTTAGGCTTTTAGGCTTGCCAACCGGCCTATCCGTCCTGTGTTCTCAGATCATGAGCCGCTTGTACTGTCGCCCGTGCAGCCGCGAAACAGCCCGCCGCGGCCGGAGCCGGGCGGGCTGATCGATCTGAACCGAAAACTCTACTTCCCGCTGGGGGCGGCGTAGCTGCCGGTGGTCCCGTTGCCGCCGCTGCTCCCTGCCGGCGCGCCGCGGGTGGTGTTCCGGACGAAGCTGGCGCCGGGGTACTTCCGCTGCGTCCGCATCATTGAGGACCGCCGCATCCGGTGACGCCGCATCCGGACCTGGGTGAGCATGTCGGACGGTGATGAGACGCTGGCCGCGGGGCCGGCGGGAACGGCCGAAGCCGGGAGGCACAGGATGGCGAGGCCGACACCGGCCAGCGCCGCGAGACATGGGATGCGCATGGGATTCCTCCTGCCTCGGCCCGGAAGGATCGCCTCGGCCCCTGGAGAAGCGAGCGAGCCCGCCTCCGGTTCACGATCCATCCGCCCCGCCCGTGCACGCAATCGTGGCCGGGCGCCGCGGCCGAGCGGGATGCGCAAGCCTCCGCTCATCGGCGTGCTGTCGCCTGTTGTCGGGGCGGAGGAAGACTGAGCCGCACCGCCGCGTTATGGTATTGACTCGACTTATCGGCACGCGACTGATGATCCGGCGCTCGAAGACGACTGTCATCGCCCTCGGCGTCATCGCCGCCGCCGCTCTCGTCGCGGTGCTCCTCCATCTGTTGCTCGGCCTGCTCGCCCTCGACATCGCGGTCGCGAAGACCAGCGAAGAGGACCGGCAGGCGGCCCAGGCTCTGACGCAACTGTTCGAGAGCCAGCATCCGCGCGTGCGCATCCGGACGATCTACGAGCCGGACCGTCTCGGGACGGCAGCCGCCCTCGACAACGGCGCGGTCCAGCTCGCCCTGGTCCGCAGCGATGCCGCGCCCAAGGACGGGCAGACCCTCGCGATCCTGCGCCGCGACGCGATCGTCTTCGTCGCACCCGGGGGCAGTGGCGTCGACAGCGTCGCGAAGCTCAGGGGCAGCACGGTCGGGCTCCTCGACGGGCGGAAGCTCGACCCGCGCCTCCTCGACCTGATCCTGACGCATTTCGGCGAGCCCCCGGAGAGCGTGCACCGGAAGGTCCTGACCCTCGATCAGCTCACCGAAGCCGCCCGCAGCCGGCAGATCGGCGCCGTGTTCGTCGCGGCGCCGGTGGGCAGCGCCGTGTGGCTGCCGCTGTTCACGGCCCTGCGCAAGGGATCGGGGGCGGCGAAGCTGTTCGAGGTCGACGAGGCGGCGGCGATCGCCAAGGCGCACCCCGTGCTCGACACGATCGACGTGCCCAAGGGCGCCTTTCTCGGCTCGCTGCCGGCGCCGGGCGACGACATCACCACCCTGTCGGTCAGCCACCGGCTCGTCGCCCGGGGCGAGATGCCGGACTGGCTCGCCGGGGAGATCACCCGCGAGGTCCTGACCGGCAAGCCGCGGCTCGTCGCCCTCGACGACGATCTCACCGGCATCGAAGCCCCCGACACCGACGACAAGGTGCAGGCGCTGCCCATCCATCCGGGGGCCGCCGCCTACCTGACCGGAAACCAGCCGAGCCTGGCCGATCAGGCGCAGAATGCGGCCTACTGGATCGGGCTCATGATCAGCGCGGCGGTCTCGCTGAGCGCGGCGGCCATCGCCCTCTACAAGCGCGTCCGGCCGCGGCAGCCGCCGACCCGGGTCCTGCGCCTGCTGGAGATCTGGCTGGCCGTGTCGAGCGCCGATCCCGCCGAGGTCGACCAGTTGGAACGGGAAGCCGACGCCCTCGCCGCCGAGGCGATCCGGGCGGAGGCGCATGGACGCACGGAGAGCGTCGAGATGCGCCTCGTCGCCCTGCTCGTCACCCATATCCGGGAGGCCGCGCGGCGTCGTCTGACCCTTGATCTTCGGCCTTCTCAACAGACGAGCGCGCCGAATACGGCACCGGCCCCGCTCTCCATCAAGCGCTGACCTCAAGATCGGAAAAACTTGCTGCGCGCCTATGCAGCGGCGACGCCCGCCAGACGCGGAGGCCGCCCCGTATCGGGCCGGCGCGGCGAGCGCGAAGCGTCGAACCCAGTACTTCGAACAGTGCCAACCTTACGTCGGACCGTGAGGTCATCACAAAAGCTTATGCTGGCCGAACAGGATTGTTGATCTCCACGCTCGACAACGCGTGGTTCGCTCCCGTATGATGCACAAACGTTGCCGGCCCGTTTTGAGCCGTTGAGCACGTTGTTTTCAGGAATTCTGCACACATGAAGCGCCGGAGCGCGCGGCCGTTCACGGTCGAAGTCAAGCATACCCGCACCTCCCGCGTCGCCCTGGTCGACGCGACGACGCGGCCCCGCGAACATCACGACCTCTGGTGGGACATCCCCGCGGTCACCGCCGATAAGCCGACCGAGCCGGCTGATGCCCCCGTGGTCCCAGCCGAGCCGGCGCGGCCCGAGGCCCCGGCGCGCCGGGTGCTGCCGAGCCTCGTGCCGATGTTCTCGACCGCCAGCGAGCCCGAAGCCCCCGAGGAAGACGAAGCTCCGACGATCGAGCGCCTGCCGCGGGTACGCCGGGTCAAGACGGCCAGCAAGCGCGCGCCGAAGCCCGCCGCCGAGGCGGTCCGGCCCGTGTTCACCCCGGCTCCCGCGATCGCGCGGCAGCCGACGAGCGCGCCCGCTGCGGCTACGGCCGCTCCGGCTCAGCCGGCCGCGATGCCTGTGCGTCCGATCCGCCTCTCGCGGCAGGGCGACACGCTCAAG
Organism: Methylobacterium pseudosasicola; assembly: GCF_900114535.1. Classification (GTDB taxonomy): domain Bacteria; phylum Pseudomonadota; class Alphaproteobacteria; order Rhizobiales; family Beijerinckiaceae; genus Methylobacterium; species Methylobacterium pseudosasicola. Next base: position 55,279 of record NZ_FOTK01000021.1, read on the forward strand.
GCCGGCGAACGCTGGAAGCGGCGCCTGCCGCGCCACCTGTGGTGATGTGAGCGAGCGGCGGGGCGCAGGTTCTTCGAGGCGCAATCGCCCTTAAAGGCTGTGTCGCGCCCGCTCTCCCGCGGTGGGTTAACGAAGTCACACGTTTCCGGATGTGGCGCGGGTCCCCTCTCCCGCACGGGCTACGATGTTCACACATCGGCTGGCGGAAGGCGCGACGCGCGCTCCTCCCCCTTACGGCTACGAGTTACACAGGTTTCGACCGTGGCCGTGATCATGCCGTCGGCGCAGAAGGCGCGGGTCCCCTCTCCCGTGCGGGAGAGGGACAGGGTGAGGGATGCGACCTCCCCGGAAAGACTTGGTCCCTCACCCCAACCCTCTCCCGCACGGGAGTGGGGGCACGTCGCGGCCTACAAGAGCGCTTGTGCCTCAAACCTGTGTAGCCCGTAGCTCTTGCGGGGAGGAGTTGGAGGTGGGGGTGGTGCAGACGGCACCGTGACGTTCGATCCTGCACCACCCCCATCCCTGCCCCCTCCCCGCAAGGGGGAGGGGAAATGCGTCGCGTTTCAAAGGCTTGCGATAGAACGATCTGGATGTGTGAATCCGCTAACCCGCACGGGAGAGGTGGTGCGTTGCGGCCTGCACAACAGGATGCGTGAACATCGTGGGCCATACGGGAGGGGGACCCGCGCCTCCTGCAAGCGATGCCGCGACCAAGTCTGCCAGGCAGACCTAATTAGGCGCCGGATGATTGAGCTCGGAACGCTGCCGCGCCCGACCTTCGCAAGGACGGTAAGGCTCTGAAGGCGCCAAGCCGGTAATCTTCGGCTCTGCTGGTAATCCCGCGCTGGCGACTTGAGACGAACGCCGTGTCCGCGCTCAAATCCCGACGCTCGCGGCGCCTGCTTCGGCGGCCTGGGCGACGGTTGCGCCGTTCCGCAGCGCCATCGCGATCGCGGTGGAGGCCGTGTCGACGGCGCCCGCGCGATCCTCGCCGTAATCGTACATGCTGTTGGTCTGAGAACCCAACCGGGCGTGGAAATTGTCCGGGAAGTTCTTGTTCATCCGCTGCTTCAGCAGGGTGGTCGCGGCGTGATAATCGCCCTCGAACCCGGCCGATTGATAGGCTTGGCCGGCATCGTAAGTCCCGCCCTCCTTGTCGGCAGCCGCTTTGCGGTTCTTGTGGTCGATCGTCTGCGAGAACAGGAAGCCGATAACCTTGGCCATAAGCCATCTGAAGGTGTTCATGTCGATCCTTTGAGATAGCGAAGGCGGATTACACCAGATCTGTACCACGCATGGCCCGAACGAACCGGCTTGCGTCGCGGCGATCCGGTCTCACCACCGCTCTTCCGAGATGAGCGCGCCGCTGCCGTCAAAGGTTCCCCGCCAGCCCTTGCCCTGGAGGCGGACCGTCACGCAGGTCTGGTCGGTGCCGGATCCGGGTTTGATGCGGGCGTCGACCTGCCCGAGGCGCTCCTGGCGCTTGAGCACGGTCATGCTGACGCCCAGGCGCGAGGCCAGTTCGCGGGGATCGACGATCCAATCGCCTTTGTGACCGAGATCGAGCCGCACGGAAAATGTTTCCTTGTGCTCGGCTGCCTATACGGGCTTGGGACCGATGCTAGGGCCGCCAGCGCCCGAGGGGAAGCCGGACCCAGCCCAGGACGATCGAGGCTGGCGTCAGCGCTCGGCGGCGCGCCGGTGACGGGAGGCCCTGTGGTGGTGGGCTCGTCCCGCATGGCGCCGGGCCTGGACCCTCGGCGGCGGCGCCACCGGCGGTTGGGCGACGGGCACGCCGTCATGCTCCGCGATGACTTGGCGGGCCCGCTCGACGCTCATGTCGCAGGCGCTGGTCATGCCCTGAAGGGCGCCGAGGGCGCGATTGTATTCGGGAAGATTGGTGCAGCCGGGAGCGCCCCAGGCCCACGCCGTGGCGGGGGCCGCAATGAGCGTCACCAGAGCCAGCACGGCGGCGCGCGCCGTGCGGATCGAAACCCTGGTCCTATCTGGATCGACACGCGCGCCCATGACAACCTCTCGACAATCTCGAAGGGTCAACCCGCAGCGGGACGCTTGGTGCGGTCACGAAGGGGTTACGGGCCAAGTGCCGATCGGATCGGGAATGACGGTCCGGCGCAGCGGGGGGCGCCGCGCCGGACCATCGTGTCTACGGTCGGGGAGGTTTTTAGAAGTCCATCCCGCCCATGCCACCCATGCCGCCGCCGCCCGGCATGGCCGGGGCTTCCTTGCGCGGGGCCTCGGAGATCATCGCCTCGGTGGTCACCAGCAGGCCGGCGACCGAAGCGGCGCCCTGGAGCGCGGCCCGGACGACCTTGGACGGATCGACGATACCGGCCTGGAGCATGTCGACATACTCCTCGGTCTGGGCGTTGAAGCCGTAGGTCGGCGAGGCGTTGGCCAGGATGTTCCCGACGACGATCGAGCCCTCGACGCCCGAGTTGGATGCGATCTGACGGATCGGGGCCTCAAGCGCCTTCAGCACGATCTTGATGCCGGCCTGGACGTCGGGGTTGTCGTTCGAGAGACCCTGGACGGCCGCCTTGGCGCGCAGCAGCGCGGTGCCGCCGCCCGGGACGATGCCTTCCTCGACCGCCGCGCGGGTGGCGTGAAGGGCGTCGTCGACGCGATCCTTCTTCTCCTTGACCTCGACCTCGGTCGAACCGCCGACGCGGATCACCGCGACGCCGCCCGCGAGCTTGGCCAGACGCTCCTGCAGCTTCTCACGGTCATAATCCGAGGTCGTCTCCTCGATCTGCGCCTTGATCTGGCTGATCCGACCCTCGATGTCCGACTTCTCGCCGACGCCGTCGATGATCGTGGTGTTCTCTTTCTCGATCCGCACGCGCTTGGCCCGGCCGAGCATGTCGAGCGTCACGTTCTCGAGCTTGATGCCCAGATCCTCGGCGATCATCTGGCCCTTGGTCAGGATCGCGATGTCCTCGAGCATCGCCTTGCGGCGGTCACCGAAGCCCGGCGCCTTCACGGCCGCGACCTTCAGGCCGCCGCGCAGCTTGTTCACCACGAGCGTGGCCAAGGCCTCGCCCTCGATGTCCTCGGCGATGATCAGCAGCGGCTTGCCGGTCTGCACCACGGCCTCGAGCACCGGCAGCATCGCCTGCAGCGACGACAGCTTCTTCTCGTGGATCAGGATGTACGGATCCTCGAGATCGGCGACCATCTTCTCCGCGTTGGTGATGAAGTACGGGGAGAGATAGCCACGGTCGAACTGCATGCCCTCGACGACGTCGAGCTCGGTCTCGGCGGTCTTGGCCTCCTCGACGGTGATGACACCCTCGTTGCCGACCTTCTGCATGGCGTGGGCGATCATCTCGCCGATCTCCTTATCGCCGTTGGCGGAGATCGTGCCGACCTGGGCGATCTCCTCCGAGGAGGCGACCTTGCGGGAGCGCTCGCCGATATCCTTCACGGCGGCGGCGACCGCGAGGTCGATGCCGCGCTTCAGATCCATCGGGTTCATGCCGGCGGCGACGTATTTCACGCCTTCCCGCACGATGGAGGCCGCCAGAACGGTGGCCGTGGTGGTGCCGTCGCCGGCCGTGTCACTCGACTTCGAGGCCACTTCGCGCACCATCTGGGCGCCCATGTTCTCGAACTTGTCGACGAGCTCGATCTCCTTGGCGACGGTGACGCCGTCTTTGGTGATCCGCGGGGCGCCAAAGCTCTTCTCGATCACGACGTTGCGGCCCTTCGGACCGAGCGTGACCTTCACGGCGCTGGCGAGCAGCTCGACGCCGCGCAGCATCTTCTCGCGGGCATCGACGGAAAAACGAACGTCTTTGGCTGACATGGAGTGTCTCTTCTGTTGTCGTTCGGCCCCGAGGCACGCCGGTGCGGGCGCCTCGAAGGGCTTGAGGAGCGTCGGGCTCGATGGACGCCCTTAGGCGACGACGCCCATGATGTCGGATTCCTTCATGATCAGGAGATCCTGACCGTCGATCTTGACCTCGGTGCCGGACCACTTGCCGAATAGCACGCGATCGCCGGGCTTCACCTCAAGGGGATTGATCTTGCCGGCCTCGTCCCGGGCGCCGGGACCGACGGCGACGACCTCACCCTCCTGCGGCTTCTCCTTGACCGTGTCGGGGATGATGATCCCACCCTTGGTCTTCTCCTCGCCTTCGATGCGGCGGAGCACCACGCGGTCGTGCAGCGGGCGAAATTTCATGTTTGGCATCCTGTTCGTCCCGCCTGCGGGCCTTCCGTCGAGATGACGGAGCCCGTGCGGGAAAGGCGGCGGCAGACCGAATCGTCCGCGCCGGGTCGCCCTGTCTTAGCACTCAATGCGCAAGAGTGCTAACGCGTCTCACGGTCGATGCGCCGCAGACGGATTTTTTGGCGAAGTCCTTCACGTTCGGACAGACTGATCTTCGAGGGCCGCCACGCCCGCGCCTCGACTGGATTTGGCGCCGTAGCGGGTCGTGACAGTATCCGCGTTTATACATCACATCAGCATCGCAAAAACCCGCGCTTCACCGGCGGGACGCCACGAAATTCTGCCCGGTCCGTTTCGTGATTGTGATTATCTCGCCGATGCGCTACAGAACATAAATCGATCTTTGGCCAGATATTCGGCCGTCTCGCCACAACAGGGCGAGCGCTCTGCATCTCTCCCATTTTCGACGACCACGGACGGGCGCAGCCTTTTGGCACGCGCTCGCCCTATTCGATCGTCCAGCGTTCGCGGCAGATGCAGCGCAACAGCGGCAGGCCCTGGACCTTTGTTACCGCATGATGATCACGGAAGACCGGAATCCGGTTTCTCGCATCGTGCTCTAAAGCACATGGAAGACTTATGAGCATCGGCACCGTTAAGTGGTTCAACGAGACCAAGGGCTTCGGCTTCATCCAGCCTGACGACGGCGGCAAGGACGTGTTCGTGCACATCTCGGCGGTCGAGCGCGCCGGCATGCGCAACCTGATCGAGGGTCAGAAGCTCTCCTACGAGCTGGAAACCGACCGTCGCAGCGGCAAGCAGTCCGCCGGCAGCCTCCAGGCCGCCTGAACCTCGCGCCTCAACCGAGGACGCGTTTCGAAGCCGTTCCCTACGTGGAGCGGCTTCTTCTGTTTCTGATACGGGCGCTGCGGCGCGCGAGGAGTATCCGTGGGTCAATTCAAAGAAACGCAGCTCTCTGATCGTCTTGAATCCGGCGCGAAGGCCAAGGAGGCGCGGCTGGCCCAGTTCCGCGCACGCCCCGCCGCGGACGATCCGGCCGTCCTCGCCCGGCAGGCCGAGCGCCAGGCGGTCGCCGAGGCCCGCGAGGTGCGGGTGAGCGAGCGGGAAGCGGCTCGCGCCGCCGCCGAAGCGGTCCGCGCGGCGGAAACGCTCGCGGAGCAGGAGCGCGCGGCAGCCGAGATCGTCCGTCAGGCCGCCGAGAAGGTCGAGCGCCAAGCCGCTCTGGCCGCCGAGCAGAAGGCGACCCGCGACGCCCGCTTCGCCGCTCGCAAGGCCAAGGTGAAGCGCTAACGCATCGTTCCAGAACCGATCTCTCCCGGCCTCCACCTCATGAGAGAGGTGGGTTTGGACGGCCGTCCGTGTGGGCTTCGAGGGTCACACATCGCTGCCGAATGTGGGCCAAGGCTAACCCCCAAGCGCGTCTCCCTCCCCCCTCTGCGGGGGAGGGTGGGCCGGCCGTCAGGCCGGGTCGGGAGAGGGGAACCTGGGTTCAGGAGAGGACGCGACCGGCATGACGGGCAAAGACCTGTTCTGCGCCGTTGCTCCCCTCTCCCGACCCCCTTCGGGGGCCACCCTCCCCCGGAGGGGGGGGGGAGGGCGCGTATCCGCTGCGATGCGACTTCTCTTGTAGCCGAGAGCCATCCGGACCGCGGTCTGTAACTCCGCTAGCCGTCAAGGGAAAGCGCGTCGCGCCTTTCATGGGCGATGACATGGCCCGTTTCACAACGAAAACCTGCGTCGCCCGCAGCCGTTACGCGCGCCCCGTCGCCTGCGACGCAAAAAACCGGTTCGGCGGGCGCGGCAGGCCGAGATGGTCGCGCAGGGTCGTGCCGGCATAGTCGCGGCGGAACAGGCCGCGCCGCTGCAATTCCGGCACGAGCGTATCGACCACGTCGTCGAGCCCCTCGGGCACGAACGGGAACATGACGTTGAAACCGTCGCAGCCGCGGCCGTCCAGCCATTCCTCCATCCGGTCCGCGACCTGCGCGGGCGTCCCCACGAAATGGAGCCCGGCATAGGCGCCGACCTTGCGGGCGAGGTCGCGCACGGTAGCGCCGGTGCGGCGGGCATAGTCGAGAAGTTGCGCCTGGCTGCTCTTGCTGGCGTTGGTCTCGGGGATCTCCGGCAGCGGCGCGTCGAGATCGAAGCCGGAGGCATCGACCCCGAGCCTCACCGACAGGTTGGCGAGCCCGCTATCGGGATGGACCAGATCGTCGAGGCGCGCCCGCTTGGCCTGGGCCTCGGCCTCGGTCTCGCCGAGGATCACCAGGGCGCCGGGCAGGATCTTCAGGTGGTCGGGATCGCGCCCCAGCGCCGGCATCCGGCCCTTCACGTCGGCGTAGTAAGCCTGCGCGGCCTCCAGGGTAGGGCTGGCGCCGAACACCATCTCGGCGGTGGCGGCCGCGATCTGCTTTCCGGCCTCGGAGGCGCCGGCCTGGACGATCACCGGCCAGCCCTGGACCGGCCGGGCGACGTTGAGCGGGCCCTTCACCTTCAGGAACTCGCCCGTGTGGTCGAGGACATGCAGCTTGTCCGGATCGAAGAACAGGCCGCTCTCCGGATCCATCAGGAAGGCGTCGTCGGCCCAGGAATCCCACAGGCCGGTGACCACGTCGTAGAACTCACGCGCCCGGGCGTAGCGCACGGCGTGATCGAGATGCGCGTCGCGGCCGAAATTCAGCGCCTCGTCCGGGTTGCCCGAGGTGACGAGGTTCCAGCCGGCCCGACCCTTGGAGATATGGTCGAGGGAGGCGAACTTCCGGGCGACATGGTAGGGCTCGTTGTAGGTGGTCGAGGCCGTGGCGATCAGCCCGATCCGCGACGTGAGGGCGGCGAGCGCCGGCAGCAGCGTCAGCGGATCGAACGAGGTCACGGTGGCCGAGCGGCGCAGGGCCGCCACCGGCATGTTCATCACCGCCAGATGGTCGGCCATGAAGAAGGCGTCGAACTTCGCCGCCTCCAGCCGCCGGGCGAAATGCGTCAGGTGCTCGAAGTTGAAGTTCGCGTCCGGGTAGCCGCCGGGATAGCGCCACCAGGCCGTGTGGATCCCCACCGGGCGCATGAACGCGCCGAGATGCAATTGGCGGTCTCGACTCATGGCTCTGCCCGATTCATGGCTGCGCTCCGCAGGGACTTACGGGTGCTTGTGGATCGGATCGACCCAGTGGACGGCCTCGGGCCGCTCGACCGGCTCGACATCCGGGATGTTGACGACCACGGCCTCGTTGTCCGAGCGCACCAGCACGCAGTGCAGGGGCTCGTCCGTGGAGGCGTTGATCTCCTGGTGGGGCACGTAAGGCGGCACGAAGATGAAATCCCCCGGCCCGGCCTCGGCCACGTATTCGAGCCGCTCGCCCCAGCGCATCCGGGCGCGGCCGGAGACCACGTAGATCACGCTCTCCAGGGCGCCGTGATGGTGCACGCCGGTCTTGGCGTCGGGCTGGATCGCCACCGTGCCGGCCCAGATCTTCTGGGCGCCGACCCGGGCGGCGTTGATCGCCGCTTGCCGGAACATGCCGGGGGTCTGCGCGGTGTTGCTGTCGAGTTGGTCGCCCGGGATCACCCGCACGCCGTCATGCTTCCAGCGCGGTGCCTCGGGCGCCCCCTCCCCTGCCCCGTGATCGTGCGTGTGGTGATCGTGGGCGTGAGGATCGTAAGTATGGCCGTCGCCGGTGTCGTGCATCGTCAGGACCTCTGATCCGAGGAAGTGCCCATCATTGCACCGCCGCCAGGGCTTCGGACAGAGCTTGGGAAAACCCCGTGTCGAAGATCGCCGCCGCCTGCGGGGCGCGGGCCTTCGGGATCAGGCCGGCGCGGACGTAGAGGTCGATGGTGCGCTGCTCGTCGGCGATCACGTCGGCGTCGATCGGCACGGTCCGGTAGGGGGCGCGGCTGAACCAGCGCAGCGGCACCGCCTCCGGCAGGCCGATCAGCTTCGACCACACGGCAGCGTAGGGCGCCGGGTCCTTGAGCGCCCAGGCTCGGGCCCGGGCGAGGCGCGCGGCGAAATCGGCGAGCAGGGGCCGCTTGTCCTTCAGGGCGCTGTCGCGGGCCACCGCGAAGGTGAGACCGGGGGTGATGCCGTTGCCGTCGCGGACCACCCGGACCAGGCCGGCGACTTCCGCCGCGGCCGTGTAGGGCTCCCAGGTCGCCCAGGCATCGACGGCCCCGGAGGCGAGGGCGATCTTGGCATCCGCGGGCGGCAGGAAGCTGAACACGACGCTGTCGAACGGCAAGCCTGCCTCCTCCAGGGCGGCCAGCACCACCTGATGGCCGATGGAGCCGCGGTTGGTGGCGACACGCTTGCCCTTGAGATCCGCCACGGTCCGGATCGGCGAATCCGGCGTCACCAGGATCGCGAGCCCGTCCTGCCGGGTGCGGAACGCCACGAAGGCCTTCACCGGCACCCCGGCGGCGGCCGCGAAGGTGAGGGGTGCGTCGCCGACCCCGCCGGCATCGATCGCCCCGGCATTCAACGCCTCCAGCAGGGGCGCGGCGGCCGGGAACTCGGTCCATTCCAGCCGGTAGGGCAGGCCTTCGAGAACGCCCGCTGCCTCCATCAGAGCACGGGCATTGCCGCGCTGGTCGCCCATCCGCAGCACGTCTTCCGCCCGGGCCGGCCCGATGGCCAGGAGGGCGAGAACCCAAAACAACGCGGCGCGCATCAGGCGGCCTCGGAAGCGCGGCCGCGGGCCGCGAGCGCCGCCTTGAAGGCCGGCAGCAGGTCCCGGCCGTACTGAATGGCGTCCTCCAGCGGATCGAAGCCGCGGATCAGGAAGGTGCGCACCCCGAGGTCGTGGTAGTCGAGCAGCGCCTCGGCCACCTGCTCGGGCGTCCCGACCAGGGCCGTGGAATTGCCCGCCGCCCCGGTCTCGGCCGCGATGGCGGTGAACAGGCGCTTGTCGAGGCGCGAGCCGGCGGCCGCTGCGGCGAGCAGCCGGCGCGAGCCCTCGTTCTGCGGCGCAGCGGCCGGGCCGAGGCCTCTGGCCGCCCGGGCGGCGCGGGTCCGGGCCAGGATATCCTCTGCGCGAGCCCAGGCCCGCTCCTCGGTCTCGGCCAGGATCGGCCGGACCGACAGGCTGAAGCGGGGCTTGCGCCCATGCGGCGCGGCGGCATCCCGGACCCGCCCGATCAGCTCCCGGACCTGGGCCTGGGTCTCGCCCCACAGGGCGTAGGTGTCGGCGTGGCGGCCGGCCACCGCCAGAGCCGCCGGCGAGGCGCCGCCGAAATAGACCGGGATGGCATCGACGGGCTTCACCTCGGAGAAGCCCCGCTCCACCCGGTAGAACGTCCCCGCGTAGTCGAACGGCGCGGTGGCGGTCCAGCTCTGGCGGGCGATGTCGAGGAATTCCTGTGTGCGGGCGTAGCGCTCGTCCTTGGTGAGGTGGTCGCCGTCCTGGGCAAGCTCCCGGTCGTCGCCGCCGCTGATCACATGGATCGCCACCCGGCCGCCGGTGAGCTGGTCGAGGGTCGCGAATTGCCGGGCCGCCACGGTGGGCGCCGTGAAGCCGGTGCGGTGGGCGATCATCAGCCCGAGCCGCTCGGTGACAGTGGCGACCTGGGCGGCGAGCAACAGGGCGTCCGGCGACGTCGAATGGAACGCCACCAGCACCCGGTCGAACCCGCCCCATTCATGCGCCTGGGCCAGGAGCTTCAGGTAATCCCGGTCGATCGATGGACCTTCGGCCGGGTGAATCTCGGAGGTGTGGCGGGGGGCGACGTAGCCGATGAACTCGACGGCCTCCGGGGGCAGCAGGCTCATGAAAGTTCTCCGTGTCGGATTATCGGGCGTCGAGGACGGCCTTGCCGGCGGCGACCCGCACCGCATCGGCCTGTGGCCAGTGGATGCGCGCGCACAGGACATCGCGCAGGTGCCGCTCCAGCGGGTTCGCCCGGGTCAGCGCAGCGTTGCCGCAGAGCTCCACGGCGCGCTGGACCACGGCGATGGCGTTCTCGGTGGCGGTGAGCTTCACGAAGCCGGCCTCCCGCGCCGGCGGCGGCCGGCCCGCATCGACCTCCTCCGCCAGCCCGGCGACCAGGCGGGCATTGATCGCGAGCAGGCGCGCGTTCTCGCCGACCGCCTCCTGGAAGCGCGGCAGGCTGGCGAGCGGCGCCCCGAGGCTGCCGGGCTTGCGGTCACGCAGGTAGCCGACGAACCAATCCTGCGCCGCGCCGGCGACGCCATCGTAGAGGGAAGCCAGCAGGGTGCAGCTCCAGGCCTGCTGGACCGGATCCGGCCGCTGCCAGCCCTCCGGCGGCCGCAAGTCGACCGCGTAGGCGGCCGGGATCGGCACCTCTTCGAAGAGGACGTCGTGACTCGCCGAAGAGCGCAGGCCGAGATGGTCCCAAGTCTCTGCGATGCGAAGACCCTTCGCAGCGAACGGCACCAACACGTTGCCGATCCGCGGCGTCTCTTCGTCGGTTCGGACGAAGACGACCCCGTAGGCGAGCCCCGGCGCCCCGGTGGAAAAAATCTTCCGGCCGGTGATGCGCCAGGCATCGCCGTCGCGCCGGGCGATGGTCTCGGGCACCCCGCCCCGCGACGGCGTCCCCAGGTCCGGCTCGACCCGCAGGGCGTTGATCAGCGCCCCCGTCTCCACCGCAGCCTTGCCGACCGCGTCGGCGACGGCCCGCGGCCAGGCCGAATCCGCCCGATGGATCACGGCGTGCTGGAGATACTGCATCGCCAGCACCAGGGCCGTCGCCGGACAGCCGGCCCCGATGGTGCGGACCACCTCGGCGGCCCGGGCCAACCCGGCCCCGCCGCCGCCCAGCCGCCGCGGCACGGTGAGCGCCAGGAGCCCGGCCTCGCGCAGCGCCGCGATGTTGTCGTGCGGGAACGTGCCGGCCCGGTCGTGGCCGGCCGCGCGCCCCGCGAAGGTCTCGGCCAGGCTGCGGACGATGTCGGGCGGCGGGACGGCGACGGTCATGACAGGCGAGGCGCACAGGGGTTGCAAGACTTGGCGCGATCGTCCGCCCGGGGCCGCGCAGCGTCAACGAAAGCGGTTTTCGAATTTCCCACCCACGACAGAACAAGACTTCGCCGTTCCCGGGAGAGTGCGAGAAGAATATGATCGTTCGCTCGCGGATCGCGCGCGATCTCTGTTCTCGAGCGCGCCTGCGTCTCGCGGCATCGCTCAGCAGATCGTCGCGGTATGCCGATCAATATTCTCGCGGCCGCGGCAGCTCAGCGAACGTTCTTTTCTGGATGATCCGAAGTTGAGAATGCGCTTTCGTTGACTTGGTCACACCGCGCTTGAATGCTCAGGCGGCGCGCGCCGCCGAAGCGCCCTGCGGAGCCCAGCGACGGGACGGAGACGATGACCCAGATCCACAGCTTCGCCGATGCCTGGCTGCCGCCCGCGCCGCCGCGCGCGGACCTATCGGTCACGCCGCTGGGCGTGCATGTCGGCGCCGAGATCGCCGGGCTCGATCTCGCCGTTCCCCTGGACGACGCGGCGCGCGACACCATCGCGGCGGCCCTGGCCCGGTACGGCGTGGTGTTCTTCCGCGGCCAGAACCTGACGCCGGAGCAGCACATCTCGCTCGCCGAGCGGTTCGGGCGGATCGACGTGAACCGGTTCTTCAAGGCGGTGGACGGCTATCCGGAGATCGCCGAGGTGCGCAAGGAGGCGCATCAGGCGGCCAATATCGGCGGCCAGTGGCACACCGACCATTCCTACGATGCCGAGCCCGCCAAGGGCTCGATCCTGTACGCCCGGGCGGTGCCGCGGGTCGGCGGCGACACTTTGTTCGCCAGCATGTACGCGGCCTACGACGCGCTGTCCGACGGGCTCAAGGCGACGCTGTCCTCCTTACGGGCGGTGCATTCGAGCCGCCACGTCTTCGGGGCCGCCAGCCGTTCGTTGGCGACCAGCGACCTCAAGGGCCGCATCCTGAACCCGGAGGCTGCCACCCAGGACGCCGTGCATCCGGTGGTGATCACGCATCCAGATTCCGGCCGCAAGGCCCTCTACGTGAACCCGAATTTCACCCTGCGGATCGAGGGCTGGACCGAGACCGAATCCGCCCCCCTGCTTGGCTACCTGTACGAGCATGCGAGGCGGCCCGAATTCGCCTACCGGTTCCAGTGGCGTGTGGGCTCCATCGCCTTCTGGGACAATAGGGCGACCTGGCACCTCGCCCTCAACGATTATCACGGCGAGCGCCGGCTGATGCACCGGATCACCATCGCGGGCGAGGCGCTGCACTGAAGCCGCGCAGTATGGCCTGATCCCGAAAACGGATGCGCCGATAGGTCCGAAGAAGAAGCCCAGATGCACAGCGGATGTCGTCGCGCTGCGTCTCGCGCCACATCACGTCGGTGCAGCGGGCCGATCACGAAGGCGCTCGCAAACAGACGAGCGCGGCGTAGGGTGCAGTGGTGTAGTCGCGGCATTGCCAGGCCGGATCGAGGCGTTCGATGTGCGGGGGATGGGCCAGCGCAGCGGTTTTCGGCACGAGGCGATCATAAACCCACAGAATTGCGGTTCCCGGCTCCGATCCAGCGGCTGCAAGCAGACGCGGCTGAGGATCCTCGCGCCACGGATTGGCGACATTCACCACGTCGATGGTGCGCCCGGACCGAGCCAGGAAGAAGCCGCCGAACGCGCGCATCTGCGCGGTATCCTGCATAATCGAGGACGGGTGATCCCACAGGAACACAACGCGTTTGGCCCCTGCCCTCTCGATAACCGTCGAAGCAGCCTCGAACGAGTAGGCCTTTCGCAGCGCGGTCGCATCGAAATCGAGCAGCATCGGCAGCCCGAATAGAAAAATCGCGAGCGCGGGAAGTCGAGGCCAATGGCGTGCGGCCCGCTCGATTGTCAGCGCGACGCCGAGCAGGATTCCAGGCATGAACGGAATGGCGTATTTCAAGGTGAAACTCGGCCGCATCATTCCGACGGCGATGAGAATTAAAAGTCCGGCCGCAGAAGCGGCAGCGACAAGGAACAAGCTGCGGCGTTCCCAATCCCATGCAGGCGAGGGGTTTTTTAAAATGAGAATCGCTGCCACGATCAAAATCAAGATAAATCCGAATGAATTCAAGACGTAATTTATTATAAATGGCAAATGCTGCGGCCCGAGGATCGCATACCAGGCAACATCGGGATTTCCGAATTCCAAGAGTCGCGGCAGATGGTAGCTGATCCAGAGCGCCGTCGGAATAAAGAATAGACCGGCCGGCCAGATCCGAAGCGCGCGCGTCCGGTAGACAACCAGAAACGCGAAACCTTGGGCGATTATGAGCAGGGCGGCAAAATAATGCGTCAGAATACTCAATGACGCCAAGATACCCCAGCAACACGCCAAGCGACGGTTGGGGGAAGCCATCAGCTTCGCAAAGACGAGCGTCGTCGCCAGGGTTATCAGGAGAAGCAAGGCATAGCATCTGGCCTCAGACGCTTGATAAAGGCCCGGCAGCCATAGGCTGAGGAGCGCCCCCCAGATCAAGCGCGTCGTCCTGTCCAAGGCGCTGATTCCACGATAGGCGAGCAGAACCGCCGCCAGGGAAAAGATCGTGCTCGGCCAGCGCAGCATGTCATTTGACAGACCCGCGACCGCGACCCAGTTATACATAAAACAATAATACAAGGGCGCATTCACATCCGCCCAGATCTGATGAAGAAAATCACGCCCGCTAGGTTGATCGGCTATCGCCCCGGTAAAGGTCTCATCGATCCATAATGGAAGTTCGTGGCCGGTAAAGATGCGGATCACGGATCCGACCAAGAACGCCGCGCTCGCGATCAGTACAAGCCCGTCCAGGCTCCGCAGCCGATCGAATACTGTGTGTTGACGGAATGCAATGCTTCCTTCGATGCCGCAACCGTTGAGGTGCTCACTCTCTTGCAGCGGCGCGGACAATCTATGTCCTCCCTGTCGGCTCGGCATCACATCAGCGTCCGTCGCTCAGGACAGCATAAAGGGATAGGCCGACCGGCAGACCGGCGCGTCCGATGATGTGACGCTCGCTCGAAAAGATGCGGCTCAGGATCGCGTTCAACAGCCGCGTTGGCATGCGATCATCCTGGGTCGGCCGGCTGTAGACGATCGCGATGAGGCGACGAACGAGAGCGATCGGAAACAGGAAGGTGTTGAAATATCCGATGTGGGCGATTTTGAATTCGGCTGCTGCAGCCGCAAGCTCGAGGCTCCGTTTCGTATACCGTCGCTTGTGGTGATGCAGGTCGTCATGGTGCGACCAAAGCCAGGGCAGGGCCGGCACCGTCACCAGCAGCCGCCCGTCCTGTTTCAGCTTCCGCCTCAGCGCGCACAGCGTGGCTTGGTCATCCTCGATATGCTCCAGCACGTCGAGAAGAACGATGAGATCGTAAGCGCCGTCGCGGACCGGCAGATCGTGCGGCAGGGCGCAGGCCTGAACCGGGATGCCCGATCGACGGGCGGCGATCGCGCGTGCGCCGGCGTCGAACTCGACCGCATCCACCGCGCCGAACGTGGTCAACATGTCCAGATTGCCGCCGCTCCCGCAGCCCGCCTCCAGGATGCGGATCGGCTGAGAGTGCTGCGCTAATTCGCGGCGTAGGAGCGCTGCGAGGATGGCGCGTCGCCCGGAAAACCACCAATGCCGCTGCTCGTTGTCGGCCATTCGGCTGTAGGCGATCGGGTCCATGCGGTGTCCTGGTCGATAGGGCGAAGGAGTTCGCCGTTGATGTCGCGGACGAGGTAAAGCGGACGACCGCGGACTTCCGCAGCAATGCGGCCGACATACTCTCCCATAATACCAATAGAAATGAGATTGAGGCCGCCAAAGAACAGGATTGCCACCATCAGAGACGGATAACCTGGCACGCTATTGCCTGCGAATGCGGTCAGGCCGACCAGGAAAAGGCCATACAGGAAGGCCAGGCCGGCGACGGTCAGTCCGATATAGGTCCAGATCCGCAAGGGCGCTGTCGTGGAGCCGGTCAATCCGTCAAGCGCGAAGTTCCAAAGGTGCCAATAGCGCCACTTCGTCATGCCTTGCTGGCGTTGTTCGCGGACGAAAGAGACTTCCGCCTGTCGAAACCCGACCCAGGAAAACAGACCTTTGGTAAACCGCGACCGCTCCGGAAGCGTGTTCAGGATGTCGACGATGCGGCGATCGATGAGCCGGAAATCGCCAACGTTCGACGGTATGACTTGGTCAGCAAAGCGATTGTATAATTCGTAGAAGCCCCAAGCCGTCAAACGTTTCAGGGGCGAATCGGCCCGCCTGTGGCTGCGGACGCCGTTGACGATGAGGGCGCCCGCCAGCCAATGCGAGACCATGTCGACAATGATCTCGGGTGGATCTTGCAGGTCGACATCGATCGGTATGACGGCATGGCCGCGCGCGTGGCGAAGGCCCGCGGCAAGGGCAGCGTCTTTTCCGAAGTTGCGCGACAGACCGACGATATCGATCGCTGTGTTCCGCTGCCGGGCCGCCGAAAGGACTCTCAGAGTCGCGTCGGTGCTTCCATCGTCGACAAACACGATCTCATACAGCGTTCCGGGCCCGACCCGACGGCAGGCGGCTTCGATGGCCGCCCCAGCGCGAACGAGAAACGGCTCTATCGCCGTCGCTTCATTAAAGACCGGGACGACGAGAGACAGTAAGATCGGGGCCGATAGCATTGATGCCTCGATCGAGGAATTATTCGCCTCCGACTTAAAATCGAATGGTTAATGAGCTCTTTCGGATTGTGCTTCCCTTCGCTCGGCACGCTTGAGTCGTTGATGTGGCGCGCGGGCCTGCGCCGATCGTGGCACATCCAGTTGTTCAGATCTCAGGTCTCGCACCATGGCCGAAACACAAAAAACCGGTCGGACCTTTCGAGGTCCGACCGGTCTTGGTTTCCGTCTGTCCCGTCGCGATAAGGCTCAGTGCCGCGGCAGGGTGTGCAGCGCCTTGAGGAAGACATCGACGTCGGACTTGGTGTTGTAGAAGGCCAGGGAGGCCCGCACCGACTGGTCGACCCCGAACCGGCGCAGGGCCGGCAGGGCGCAGTGATGGCCCGAGCGCACCGCGATGCCGTGCGCGTCGAGATGGTGGGCCACCGCCTCGTTCTCCTGCCCCTCGATCACGAAGGACATCACGCTCGCCTTCTCACGGGCCGTGCCGATCAGGCGCAGGCCCTTCACCTCGGCGAGACCGCCCTGCGCGTATTCGAGCAGGTCGTGCTCGTAGGCGGCGATCGCCGGCAGGCCGATGCTCTCCAGATAGTCGAGCGCCGCACCGAGGCCGACCGCACCCGCGATGTCCGGGGTGCCCGCCTCGAACTTCTCCGGGGCGCCCTTGTAGACGGTCCGGGTGAAGGTGACGTCCTCGATCATGTGGCCGCCGCCCTGCCAGGGCGGCATCGCCGCGAGCAGGTGCGTCTTGCCGTAGAGGGCGCCCACCCCGGTCGGCCCGAACACCTTGTGGCCGGAGAAGACCAGGAAGTCGGCGTCCAGGGACTGCACGTCGAGCGGCATATGCGGCGAGGATTGCGCCGCATCGACCAGCACCGGCACCCCGTAGGCATGCGCGAGCGCGATGATCTCCCGCACCGGGTTCACGGTGCCGAGCGCGTTCGCCACATGGGTGATCGAGACGATCTTCGTGCGGCCCGAGAGCAGCGCCGCGTATTGCTCGAAGATGATCTCACCCCGGTCGTTGACCGGGATCACCCGCAGCGTCGCCCCGGTCGCTTGGGCCAGCAGCTGCCACGGCACGATGTTGGCGTGGTGCTCGATGGTCGAGACGATGATCTCGTCACCCGCGCCGATATTGGCCCGGCCGTAGGAATTGGCGACGAGGTTGATCGCCTCCGTGGTGCCGCGCAGGAAGACGATGTCGTCCTTCGACGGGGCATTGAGGAAGCGGCGCACCGCCTCGCGGCCGCCCTCGAACAGATCCGTGGAGCGCGCCGCCAGGGTGTGGGCGGCCCGGTGGATGTTCGAGTTGTGCCGCCCGTAGAACTCCGAGGTCGCGTCGATCACGGCCTGCGGCTTGTGGGTGGTGGCGGCGTTGTCGAGCCAGACCAGCGGGTGGCCGTTGACGCTCTGGTGCAGGGCCGGAAAATCCCGGCGGACATGCTCCACGTCGAACGGCGCCGACACCGGGCTCGACCCCTGCGCCGTGAGCCGCGGCGCGGGACCCGGATAGCGGGCGGGCTCGACCCGGGGGCTCGCCGGCGCCCTGCGGGCCGGGCCGGGACCGGCATTCAGGAAGTAGTAGTCGGACACCGGAGCCTCGGGCGCCCGGGACAGGTGCCCGGTCCGCGCGAAGCTTTCCTGAGCGACATCGACGCCCTGCTGGGACGGGTCGGCCGGCACCAGCTGGGGAGCGATCGCATGCGCGAAGGCATTGGCACGGGGATGATCCCCGGCCACCTGACGGTGCAGGTCGGCACCGCCCGGGAAGGCCGCCGGCGCGCTCGGGAACCCGAAATCCGGCAGGACCGGACGCGGGCTCGCCGGATGGACCGGCGGGATCGCGGCGGTGTCGAAGAAGGCCGGGCTCGCGGGGGCGAGGTTCGGCAATGTCGGGCCGGTGAGGCCCGGCACGCCGAGGGCCGGCCCGCCGAACGAGCGGGCCGCCAGCGCCGAGGCGTCCGGTTGCAGGCCGGAGGGTTGCCCCCCGGTCGGCACCGAGGGGATTCCCGTGGCCGCGCTCGGGAACGGGGCGCCGCCCGGTCCCTGAGGCAGACCTTCGAGGGCCTGCGGGACCTGGGGTCCCGCCGGCAGCGTCGGGGCGAGGGGCTGGCTCGCGGCCTGCCCCTGCTGGTAGATCTCGCGGGCGAGGCGCCCGATGAGATCGCTATGGGCGAGCTCGGCCGGGCTCGCCTCCGGTCGACCGAAGGCCAGTCCCTCAGGCGTAGTCATGGTAGTTGCCGAGGAGGACGTTATCGAGGCGGGCGATCGCGTCCTCGACCAGCACGGCGGCCGAGAAGTAGCGGGTCACCAGGTGCGAGGCGATCGAGTGGTCGTTGGTGCCGGCGTAGCGCACCGACAGGCCGGGCTCGATCTCGCCGGTCACGCCGGTCTTCTGCAGGCCGACCACGCCCTGCTCGCCCTCGCCGACGCGCAGCAGCAGGATCGAGGTGGTCTCGGCGCCGGTGACCGGATCGATGTCGATCGGCAGCTTGTCGCTCGGCACCAGCGGGACGCCGCGCCAGGTGACGAACGGCGCACCGAACAGGTGGACGACGACCGGCGGCACACCGCGGCGGGTGGCCTCACGGCCGAAGGCCGCGATGGCGCGGGGATGCGCGACGAAGAAGGCGGGCTTCTTCCAGACCAGGGTCAGCAGCTCGTCGAGATCGTCCGGGGTGGGCGGGCCGCCGCGGGTGGGGATGCGCTGGCGCGGGCCGACCTCGTTCAGCAGGCCGAACTGCGAGTTGTTGAGCAGCTCCCACTCCTCGCGCTCCTTCACCGCGTCGACGGTGAGGCGGATCTGCTCGCGGAGCTGGTCGATCTCGTTCGAGTAGAGGTCGGTGACGCGGGTATGGGTGTTGAGGATCGTCTGGATCGTCGAGAGGTGATACTCGCGGGGGTGCGATTCGTAGTCGACGAAGGTGGTCGGCAGGCGCGGCTCACCGGTATGGACCGCCAGCAGCTCGATGCCCTGCTCGCCATGGGAGCTGGTATGGCCCTTCAGCCGCTCCTGCTCGTCGCGGTACTGCGCGATCTTGGCGCGGATCTCGTCGTTCTCGAGGGCGTCGGGATCGAGGGTCAGGAGGGTGACCGCCGAGAGCGCCTTGACGGCCGGGGCGGGCGCGCCGGCGCCGAGGAGATCGCCGTCACCGAAATAGTCGCCGCGGGTAGCGAGGCCCTGGCGCAGGCGGCCCTTGTACGGGCCCGAGAAGGTCAGCTCGACCGTGCCGTCCGCCACCACGGTCAGGCTGCGGGCGCCGGCGCCCTCTTCATGGATGATCTTGCCGGCTTTGTGCTTGCTCTCGGTGAAGCGCTCGGCGATCTTTGCCAGCTCAGCGTCTCCCAGACGGCTGAACAGCGGCACCGCCCGCAGGGAGGCGGAGCGGATCGTCCGGTCCTTGTTCTCGGTGACGAAGTCGACGCGGCCGGGCCGCGCCAGGACGACGGCGCGCCGGTTGACGCGGTAGACGCCGCCCGCGACGTCCACGAAGGGCAGAAGCCGAAGGAGCCAGCGCGGCGTGTTGGCCGCGTTCTGGACCGACGTGACGGTGGCTGTCGCAAGATTGCGTGCCGCCGTGGCGCTCACGCTCAGACCCGGTCCACTCATCGTTCGTCCTCTTTCATGTCGATTGCGGGCGCGCCGCATCAGCCCGCGCATTGGCGAGCCGCCACGCAGCAACGCGGGCCTGGCGCAAGCTTTGGTTGATGCCGGCAGGGCCGAATGGCCGAGCCGTTCTTGATAGGATCCGCTTTGTCGCGGCGCCGCAAAGTCATTGGCCGGCGCGACACTGTGCTCACCTCCTCGGCGAGCCAGCGAAGGCAACTTAGGCTTTGATTCTGCGCTCGGTCAACGAAACGATTTTTCTTATTTATCGACGTTCCGTGGAAGGCTTCGCTCAAACAAGCAACTACCTTAGAACGAAGTCAGCGCAATGCCCCACACTCGTAGAATTGCTTTCTCGATTAGCGGCCATTCCTCGAGGATTGACGACGCTTGTCTCGAAGAAAAATTTTCCTTGCTTGGATTAGATCCCGTCCCCGAAGCCGAAGGACTGGTCCATGCTCAGGGCCGGCTGTTCCGCGCCCGCGGCGAGGCGCGACACCACCCGGGCCGGCACGCCCGCCACGGTGGTGTGGGGCGGCACGTCGTTCAGGACCACCGCGGCGGCGGCGACCTTGGCGCCCTCCCCGATACGGATGTTGCCGAGCACCTTGGCCCCAACGCTCAGCAGCACGCCGCGCTCGACCTTCGGGTGCCGGTCGCCGCTCTCCTTGCCGTTGCCGCCCAGCGTCACCGACTGGAGGATCGACACGTCGTCGGCGATCACTGTGGTCTCGCCGATCACGACCCCGGTGGCATGGTCGATGAACACCCCCGAGCCGATCCGCGCGGCGGGATGGATGTCACAGCCGAACACTTCCGAGATGCGGCTCTGCACATGCAGGCTGAGCGTCGCCCGGCCCTGCTGCCAGAGCCAGTGGGCGACCCGGTAGGCTTCCAGCGCCGCCAGGCCCTTGTAGAACAGGAACGGGTCGAGGTAGCGGCGGCAGGTCGGGTCACGCTCGCGGATGGCGATCAGGTCGCGCACCGCATGCGCGCCGGCATGGGGATCCGCCTCGAAGGCGGCGAGGCAGAGGTCGCGCATCGACAGCCGCGCGAGGTCGCCGTCGCCGAGGCGGTGGGCGAGGCGATAGGCGAAGGCCTGGGCGAGGCTGCGCTGGTCCAGGATCGTTGCCTGGATGATCCCGGCATAGAGCGGCTCCTCGACCAGGACCGCCTCGGCCTCGGCGCGGAGTTCGGCCCACAGGTCGCCCTCCAGGGTACTGCGGCTGGTGGCACGCAGCGGCGGGATCGCGGCCGAGGCTGTCACGTCCGGGGAATCCGGCGAGAGATCCGGCGAGAAATTCGGACCGCGGGCGGCATCACGCCACCAGCCGGAACAGGTCGGCCAGATAGCGTTCGAGCGTTTCGTGGCCCTCGAACTTCACATCGACCGTGGCCGAGTGACCGCTCTGCTGATGGATGCCGACGATCCGCCCCCTGGCATGGCGCCAGATCCCCAGAATCTCGGCGAGGTCGAGCCGTTGGAACACCACCTGATCACCCTGCGCCATCGTCACTGAACCTTTCGCGCTGTCGTCCTTAAGAGAGCCGATCGTGCCGGCCTGATTCCGATGTCCGGAGCGGGGCTGGCGGGACACCGACCCGCCCCAAGAAGGCCCTTCCGTTTGCTCCGCATCGGAGGAGAAGGTTTCGTTCGCGGATTGCTCCAGAAAGAGCATGATCTTCACTAAGCTACTGAATTTGCTCGATAATTGCTGGTTCAACGGTGTTTGGCAAGGCTTGTTCCGAAAAGCCGCGGGCGCTAACCCGATGACCCAGGGCCGCCGGGGCGGCCTTCGAGTCGCGACACGAGACCTCGACACGGGAGCGGCATGAGCACCTATCTTCCATCCCTCGCGGGCGGGCTGCTGATCGGCCTGTCGGCCGCGATGCTCCTGCTGCTGAACGGCCGGATCGCCGGGATCAGCGGCTTGGTCGCCGGCCTCGGCCGGCCGGCGGGCACGCGCTGGCTCGCCGACGCCGCCTTCCTGTTCGGCCTGGTCCTCGGGCCGCCGGCCTTCGCGCTGCTAGCCGGGCACTGGCCGGAGATGCGGATCGCCGCGGCGCTGCCGGTCCTGGCGCTCGCCGGCCTGCTGGTCGGCTTCGGCACCCGCCTCGGCTCCGGCTGCACCTCCGGGCACGGAGTGTGCGGGCTCGCCCGGCTGTCGCCGCGCTCGATCGCGGCGGTGCTGGTCTTCCTCGCCACCGGCATGCTGACCGTGGCCGCCGCACGAGTGCTGGCGTGAGCGCGGCCCTGCGCATCCTGGCGGCCTTGGCCGCCGGCTTCACCTTCGGGCTCGGCCTGGCGCTCTCCGGCATGCTCGACCCCGCCCGGGTGCGCGGCTTCCTCGACGTGGCGGGCGCCTGGGATCCCAGCCTGATCTTCGTCCTCGGCGGCGCCGTCACGGTCTCGGGGCTCGGCTACCTCTTGAGCCGGCGCCTCGCCGGTCCCGTGCTGGATGCCCGGTTCGACCTGCCGACCCGGCGCCGGATCGACGCGCCCCTGCTCCTCGGGGCCGCCCTGTTCGGGATCGGCTGGGGCCTCTCGGGCTTCTGCCCCGGCCCCGCCGTGGCGGCCCTGTCCACGGGGGCGATCCCGGTCCTGGTCTTCGTCGTGGCGATGTTGATCGGCATGGCGCTCCATGGCCTGCTGCCGACCGCAGCGGCCGGAAGCCCGCGGGGCGTCAGCCCCCCGGCCTGACTGGCGGATCGCTCCGCTTTGATGCAGCCTTCAGAGGCTCTCGATCCAGGTCCGCCTGACCGAGACGGAGTCGGGCATCCAGGCCGTGACGATCCGGCGTGGGGCGTCGCTGGGAATGAAGCCGAACCGGCGCTTGAAGGCGCGTCGGAAGGTCCGCTCATCCGAGAAGCCGACCGCGTAGGCGATCTGGGATATCCGGGCCGGCCGCGCGCCCTCCTTGATCAGCAGGCGCATGGCGTACATCAGGCGGCGGTCGCGGATGTAGGAGACGATGCCGTTCGGTGCGAATTCCCGGTACAGGGTCGATCGCGACAGGCCGAGCCGCTCGGCGATCAGCGCCGGCGTGAGCTTCGGGTTGCCGAGTTCCGCTTCGATGAACCGGCGGGTCCGGATCCGCACATCCAGGTTCTGGCAGGCACTTCCGTCCTCCTGGCCGCGCAACCAAGTCGCGCAGAGCTGGATGATCGCCGACGAGGCCGACAGCGCCTCGCGCCGGTCCAGAAGGTCGCCGCAGGCCACGACATTGGCGACGAAAGTGTGGACCAGGCTCCCGAACGGGTCGCCATCGTGGTCGAGGGGGCGGCCGTGCAAGGCCTCCGGGCGGCAGCCCTGCTTCTCCAGCAAGACGCGCGGAATCAGCACGTTGGTCGCATCGACGGCATCCGCGACGATGCGCACGGGCTGCGCCAGGTCGAAGACGATGCACTGGACCTCGGTGACCGGCCGGGTGCTGCGGTCCGTCTCGACGAGGCTCTGCCCCCGCCGGTAGAATTGCAGGAGGATGTGATCGATCCCCTGTCGGTGGATCGTCTCCTCCGACCGTTCGAGGATGTGGGCCGGCGCGACGACGTCGCCGACGATCATTTCGCCGAGGTGATAGCTCCGCATCGCGATCGGGACGCTGAGGTCGGTCTCAGGGCGGAAGCTGACCTCGAAGATCGGCGCGAGGTGATGCCGCCACGCATGGCCCAAGGCGCCCGGATCGTCGGGCGGCTCGAAGCGCATGCAGGCGATGCGCGTTTCCGCAGCGACCCCGTCGCCGGCCCGGGCGGTGATTTCGCTCTCTGATTCTTCAGAAGACATTGATGCAACCGAAGTCTCGTTTCATCCCGTCACGACGATGATGGCGTGTCAACGCCTGTGTTGCGAAGCATCGATGCCAGGTTATCCCAAAATTTAGTCAATCTTACTGCTGCGATCATGCGTTTCATGGCGAGCCAAGCGGCGATCCATCTTGAAACACTGTCGATCCCACGCGCGACGGATGTCAAATTCAGACCAGAATTATCACTTCAAATTGATATTCTATGATAGCCGCACAACTTTGCCTCGATTTCACTGATGCTTTCAGATCACATCATGATAAAGTCGAAATTTGTAAGCTCAAACAAAGTTGATTCCACGCAATTTCGGGATAAAAATGCCTATCACGGTCACTGATTCTCTACTTTATTCTATATATTGCGAGTACACAGATGGACATCGAGCAAAAATCACCAGTTTTTGCTGACGATTTCAAACTTGGGCGGGTACGATCGCTCTCGTTCATACGTCGAAAGGGGTCTTCGCGGCGCAGACTCATGCTGGGCTGTTCGCTCGCCGTGCTGGCGACGGCGATGGGGCCGGCTGCCGCGCAGGGTGTCCCGGCGCGATGGTCTCCCTTTACCCTCGGTCTGACCGCGTCGGATTTCGACACGCCCGAGTACCGGGCCGATTGGGGCTTGGCCCAGATCAATGCTGCGACGGCCTACGCCCGCGGCTTCACCGGCGCTGGTGTGCTGGTGGCGGTCTACGATACCGGCATCGATCGAACGCACCCAGAATTTTCCGGTCGCATCTCGGCCGCCTCGCGGAATTTCTTCTCGGCCTCCGACTTCAACTTCTTTCCCAATTTCATCACGGACGAGCAGGGCCACGGTACGCACGTATCAGGTACGATCGGTGCGGCACGCAACGGCGTCGGAACCATGGGCGTCGCCTACGACAGCACGATCCTGACCCTCTACACGCTCCCACCCAGTTACGCGTGGACGACATTCTCCGATTTTCGAGTCAACGGCCCCACGGCGATCGACTACGCAACCCAGCGGAGTGCCCGGATCTTCAATGGCAGCTATGGACCAGCCTATCCGCGCCCCTTCAACGATGACGGCACGGTCAATCCTCAATATGTGCTCCTGCCGTTCCAGCCATACATTCTAGACAGCACGAAAGCTCAATACGACGCGCTCAAGCGAGCCGCCGACAGCGGTATGCTGTTGGTCTTTGCCGCCGGCAACGGACGCGAGGATCAGCCGCTGATCTCGCAGAATCCGATAGGTGCGGCTCTCTACCCGTATATCCAACCCAGCCACGCCAACAGCGGCGTCTACCGATTCTATGACAGTGCGGGATTCCGAACCGACCAGAGCCAGGTCGACTTTTCCGGTGTCGCCGGCTCGATCGTCGCGGTCGTCGCCACCGACCGCAACAACAAGATCGCCTCGTTCAGCAACTGGTGCGGCGTCGCCGCCGCTTGGTGCATCGCCGCGCCGGGGGTCAACGTCCTGTCGACCGTGCCGACCGGCAGCGGCGACGCCGGATCCAACTATGACGCCATGAGCGGCACCTCGATGGCGACGCCGCACGTGTCCGGTGCGGCCGCGGTGCTGACGCAGGCCTTCCCGTTCCTGACGGCGCCGCAGATCGCCCAGACGATGTTCACCACCGCCACCCATCTCGGCGATGGTCCCAGCAACACCCCGAACGCCATCTACGGCTGGGGCCTGCTCAATCTCGGCAAGGCGATCGACGGGCCGGGGCAGTTCACCTCCACCTGGACGGTCAACACCACCTACAAGAGCCAAGCGTATTATGGCCTGTTCGCCAACGACATTTCCGGGGTCGGTGGCCTGGTGAAGACCGGCGCCGGCATCCTGGATCTCACCGGCACGAACAGCTACGCTGGTGGCACCACCATCAACGGCGGCGTGCTCGGCGTCCTGGCCGACCGCAACCTCGGCGCCGCGAGTGGCGGCCTTGCTTTCGGCGGCGGCACCCTCGAAGTCCTGGCCGACAGCTTCGCCACCGCCCGGCCGGTGACGCTCAACAGCACCGGCACGCTTCAGATCGATACCGGGACCGCGCGTTTCGCGGGCAAGATCACGAACGGAACCAGGGCGGGAGCGCTGATCAAGTCCGGGCTCGGCACCGCTAGCCTGTCGGCGGCCAACACCTACACGGGCAGCACCCTCGTGGCGGCGGGCACGCTGGCGCTGACGGCGACCGGCCGCCTCGTCTCGCCGATCTCCGTCGGCACGGCCGGCAGCTTCGTGAACGCCGGCATCGCTTCGAGCGGCTTGACCAATGCCGGTTCCACGACCAACACCGGCACCATCGGCGGCCGGGTGACCAATGCCGGCCTCCTGACCACGCGAGGCACCCTCTCGGGCGGGCTGGCGAATGCCGGCTACACCGCCAATGCCGGAACGATCGCCGGCGGCGTGAGTAACACCGGCCTCCTGACCACCAGTGGATGGATCTCCGGCGGCCTCACGAATGCCGGTTACACCGCCAACACCGGTGCCATTGCCGGGCGCGTGACCAATGCCGGCATCCTGACCACCAGCGGCACCGTCTCCGGTGGACTGGCGAACGCCGGTTACACCGCCAACGCCGGTACGATCGCCGGCGGCGTGACCAACACCGGCGTCCTGGCAACCAGCGGCACGATCTCGGGCGGACTGGCGAACGCCGGCTACGCCGCCAACACCGGCACGATCGGCGGTGGTGTCAGTAACGCCGGCACCTTGGCCACCAGCGGCAGCCTCTCCGGCGGCCTGGCCAATGCCGGCTACACGGCCAATGCCGGTACGATCGCCGGCGGCGTGACCAATGCCGGAACCCTGACCACCAGCGGCACGCTCTCCGGCGGGGTGACCAACACCGGCAGCCTGGTCGCCAGCGCCGGCCGGGTCGATGGCGCGATCCGGAACGCCGCCGGCACCTTCACGGTCACCGGCACGGTCGCGAGCGACAACGCCTTCACCAACGCTGCCGGCGCCACCCTGGCGGTGGCGGGGGGCGGCGCCTACGGCCTGGCCGGGGCGCTCAGCAACGCCGGCACGGTCGCGGTCGCGGCCAGCGCGAGCCTCTCGGCCGCCGAGATCGGCAATGCCGGCCTGCTGGTCAGCGACGGCACCCTGAACGGGCCCGTGTCGAACACCGGCACCGCCCGCCTGTCCGGCCAGCTCAACGGCGCCCTGACCAACACCGGCGCCCTGCTGTTCACCGGCCCGGTCGCCGGCCTCACCGCGCTCACTACCTCCGGCCCGCTCGACCTCGGTGGCGGCGCCTTCAGCATCGCCAGCCTGTCCGGATCGGCCACGGCCGTGCTCGGCAACGGCCGGCTCACGGTGGGCGGCTCCGGCTCCTCCACCTATGCCGGCGCCATCGTGGATGGCGGCAGCGCCACGACGCTGACCAAGGTCGGCACCGGCACGCTCAACGTCACCGGCACCGGCCGCTTCTCCGGCCCGACCACGGTGCAGCAGGGCACGCTGGCGCTCAACGGCGCCTGGACCTCGCCGGTCACGGTGGCGGCGGCCGGCACCCTGCGCGGCACCGGCACCATTGCCGCCCCGGTGGCGGTGGCCGGCGCCCTGCGGCCGGGCAACTCACCCGGCACGCTCACCGTGATCGGCCCGGTGAGCTTCGCCCCCGGCAGCGTGTTCGGGCTCGACATCGACGGGACCGGCCCCGGCGCCGGGGCGGGCAACTACTCCCGCCTGCTGGCGGTGGGTCCGAGCGGCGCGGTTTCGGCCAACGGCACCCTGGTGCCGAGCTTGCGCGGGATCACCGGCAATGCCGGCAACAGCTTCACCCCGGCGCTGGGCCAGCGCTTCTCCGTGCTGGTGGCGCAGGCAGGCCTCGGCGGCTCCTTCAGCGGGCTCGCCCAGCCGACGGCCGGCTTGGCCGCGGCCACGCGCTTCGACGCGCTCTACGGGGCCGCCGAGCTCGACCTCGTGGTGACGCCCGCCGCCTACGGCAACCTCGCGCCCCTGGGCCTCGCCCAGACCGGCAATGCCCGGGCGGTGGGCGCCGCCCTCGACCTCGCCCGGCCGGAGGCCGGGACCCGGCCCAACGCCGCCCAGGCGCGGGTCTACGATCCGCTCTACGCCGCCGCCCCCACCACCCTGTCCGGCTCGCTCGCGAGCCTGTCGGGCCAGAGCTACGGCGACGCCCTGGTCGCCGACCTGACCGCGCGCCGTCTGGTCGCCGCCACGATCGACCGGCACCTGACCCTGGGCGGCGGCAGCGCCAGCTTCAGCACTGGCGGCGCCGGGCTCGGGCCGAACCGCACCGCGCTCGACCTACGCGGCGGCGCCGGGGCGCCCGACCAGCCGCTGGCGGCCGGCGAGGGCCGGATCTGGGCGGACGCGCTCTACGGCTTCGGCGGCCGCGGCGGCGACCGCGCCGCCGGCGGGGCGGATCTCGATGCCGGCGGCCTGCTGCTCGGGGTCGACCGCCAGGTCGGGCGCGACACGCTGGTGGGCGGCGCGTTCAGCTACCTGCGCGAGACCGGCGCCTCCCGGAGCGCCGGGGTGGGCATCGGGCTCGGGTCGTTCACCGCCGACAGCTACGGCGGCACGCTCTACGGCAGCACCCGGCTGGGCGCGGTGGTGCTGCGCGGCACGGCCGGGGGTGCCTATGCCGACGGCCGGATCAACCGGACGGTGACGCTGGGCTCGGCCCTGGTGCGGGCGAGCGGCGCGCCCGGGGGAGCCGATCTCGGCCTGTCCGGCTTTGCCGGCTACGCCATCGGCACCGGGCTGCCGGTGGAATTCGTGCCGGAACTGGGCTTCAGCTACGACCGGCTGAGCCGGGGCCGGGTGGCCGAGCGCGGCGGTCTGGTCCAGCAGGCCTTCACCACGGCGGCGCTGGAGGGCGCGCGGCTCCTGGCGGGCGGCCGGCTCGCAAGCCTCGCGGTGGACGAGACCGCGGGTCTGCGCCTCGACGCGCGGGCGTACTGGGCACACGAGCTCGCCGACACGGCGGCGGTGGTGCGCTCCAGCCTGTTCGGGGCTCCGTTCGCGACCCGCACGAGCGCGCTGGCCCGGGACGGGGCGGTGCTGGGCGTGAGCCTGTCCGGCCCGGTGGCCGAGGGCGTGTCCCTTTCGGCGAGCTACACCGGCGAGGTCCGCCCCGGCGCCAACGCCCAGGTCTTCTCGGCTGGGTTGCAAGCCGCTTGGTGAACCCATGCTCCAGCCGCGATCGCCTCTCGGGCGGCTGCGGCTGGATTTCTTCGCTCTGATCCGATGCGAGAGGCCGGCGCGGGTAGCCATGGCCAGTGCTTCGCTCGGTCCTCGGCTAGGCGGTCTGATCGACGTGGATTGCCTCCAAGGGCGTCGCGGCCAACCGCTCGGCGCTGGAGCGTGATAGGTGGTTGGCCAAACGGTGGCTCTGCCGTTCGATTGGCTGCGCTTGGTCTCATCGGAGGCATCCCGTCGCCCGGGCGAAATTTCGGATTGGCCGACGTGCTGGATTTGTCCGCCGCGCGCTGGAGACTGCGTGCATCTCGGATAGCAATACAACTTTTGATTGCATTACTTTTTGCAATCACGGATCATCGGTGGTGTGCGATCGAGAGGGCCACCATGCGGACGATCGAGAATCGTCGATCCGAAAGGTCGCGGAACGCGATGCGCCGAGAGGCGATAACCGCGGCATCGGCCATCGGATTTCTTGCTGGCGGGGGCGCCCGGATGGTGACTGGCCTGGGTGATGGGCAGCGCGTCCTCTTCGAAGCGCTCTCCCTGTCGCTGGGAGCGATCGCGGCAGCGGTGCTGGCCGGTATCGTGGTAAACCTGATCGCCCTGCCGGCGCTGAGCTGGGTTCTGCCCGGACGCAGGTTGCCAGCCCGTGCCTACCGGGTGGCCGGGGCACTGTCCGGGGTCGCAGCCTTCGCGAGTGCCTTCGTCCAGTTCACGCCCTTGGCGGTTTAGAGGCTGCCGCTGGAGGGCAGGCGCCGGTCGATCGGCCAGGCCGACGACGGATTGGTGCCGGTGACGGATGTTTCTCGTGAAACATCGGCCCGTCATTTCTCACCTCGGATCCACGTAAC
Organism: Methylobacterium pseudosasicola; assembly: GCF_900114535.1. Taxonomy (GTDB): domain Bacteria; phylum Pseudomonadota; class Alphaproteobacteria; order Rhizobiales; family Beijerinckiaceae; genus Methylobacterium; species Methylobacterium pseudosasicola. Next base: position 84,521 of record NZ_FOTK01000021.1, read on the forward strand.
CCGTTCCGACCGCGGCCAACCGGCTCGAATCGCGATGCTCCACCTCTCCGCGCGCGCCTCTCAAAGCGGCCGATCTCTTTAGCGTGCATCAGCCCACCCCGACGGGGTTGCGCACCCGCCGCGTGCCTGATCGAAGATCCCCAAAATCCTCGGGGACGCTCCGTGATCGCGACATCGACTCCAAGCCCTCTCCGCCTCGCGATCATCGGTGGCGGCTTCACCGGCGCGGTGCTCGCCATCCACGCGGTGCGGGCTTCGACGGGGCCGCTCGATATCGTGGTGCTGGAGCCCCGGGCCGAGCTCGGGCGCGGGGTGGCCTATAGCACCCGCGACCGCAGCCACCGGATCAACGTGCCGAGCGACCGTCTCGACATCACGGCCGGCGAGTCGGGCGCCGCGACCGCGTGGCTGCACGCGCACGGCATCCTGCCCGATCCCGAGAGCGAGGATACCACCGGCGCCTACGTGCCCCGGGCCGATTACGGCGCCTATATCGGTGACGTTCTGGCCCGGACCCTCGCGGCGGCAGCGGGCCGGGTGCGCCTGCGCCACCTGCGCACCACCGCCACGGACGTGCGGGACTCGGACGGGACCTGGACGATCGTCACCCAGGCCGGCGAGCGGGTCGCGGCCGACCGCGTCGCGCTGTGCTTCGGCCATGCCGTGCCCGCCCTGCCCTGCCGGCTTGGTCCGGGCGTCGCGGAGGCTGCGCACTTCGTGGCCGATCCCTGGGCGGCCGACGCGCTCGCGGGGATCGGCCCGGAATCCTCCGTGCTGGTGGTCGGCACCGGGCTGACCATGGCGGATGTCGTGACGAGCCTCGGCGCCAGGGGGCATCACGGGAAGATCACGGCCGTGTCGCGGCGCGGCCTCCTGCCGAAGACGCACGGGGTCTTCAAGATGGATCTCGACGTCACCGGCGGCCAGCGGCCCGCCACCGCGCTGGAACTGCTTCGAATGATCCGGCGGCAGATCGCGGCGGCGGACCCGGCTTTGGGCTGGCACCCGGTGGTCGATTCCCTGCGCCCGGCGCTGCCCGATCTCTGGGGTGGGCTGCCGGCCGACGAGAAGCGAAGGGTCGTCCGGCGTCTGCTGCCGTTCTGGGAGGTCCACCGCTTCCGCATCGCGCCGCAGATCCAGGCGGCGCTGGCCCACGCCCAGGCGGAGGGGCGCCTGACGGTGGAGCGGGCCACCATCACCGGCCTGGATCTCGGCGCGGACGGGCGGCTGGAAGCGGAGCTGCGCCGCGGCCGCGGTGAGACCGAGCGGCGCCGGTTCGACGCGGTGGTGCTGTGCACCGGGCCGGAGCGCGATGTGGCGCGCAACCCGCTGGTCGCCGCCCTGCTGGCCGACGGGACGGCCAGCCTCGACACGGTCGGGCTCGGTCTTGCCGTGGATCGTCGCAGCCGCGTGCGCGATGCCTCGGGCCAGTCCCGGCCCGGCCTCTACGCCTTCGGGCCGATGACGCGCGGCAGCTTCGGCGAGATGACCGGCGCCCCCGACATCGCCCAGCACATCGAGCGGACGGTGGGCGGCCTGCTCGCCGGTGAGACCTGAGAACCGGTCCCCGCGCCGTTATCAGGATTCGGTGCTGGCGTTCCGGAGTGCGGCCGCGGCCTTCACGATCGACAGGATGCCGCTGCGCGTGGTCTGGTCCGGGATCGACCGGAAGGCGGCCACGAGCTCCATGATCGCGGGATCATCGAAATAGGTCTGGACGGGCGCAGCGCTCCCATCCGCCGGCACCTTGTCGGCGAAAAACGTCTCGACCGGGACCTTGAGCAGGTCCGCTATCATCTGCAGGCGACTGGCACCGACGCGGTTGCGGCCCTTCTCGTATTTCTGAACCTGCTGGAAACTCACGCCGATGGCGTGACCGAGCGTCGTCTGGCTCAGCCCCTGCGCGGCCCGGATCGCCGCGATGCGGCTCCCGATCGCGCGATCGGCGTCTGTTGCCAGCTTCGGTTTGGTCACGGTCATCATGTCAGGACGGTCTTTCAGGGCGTGCGGGCGAGGTCGACCGCAATCCAGGCGGCATAACTGTATCGTGCACGATTGAGTTTCGCGCGGCAATGCAACCCCCGCTTGTGCACCGCGCATATCTTGGCCGTATCGGTGAGCCGATGTCACCGCGTCATCGCGTCCTCGGGCAGGCCGATCCGCGCGCTTGGATGTGCCCATTCCCTTAGGTTTGGCTGGCGCAGCTCCCACAACTTGGAATGGGTCCAAGTTATATTAGAATTACTCCATAACATAGCGGTTGCCTCGACCAATACTCTGATGCCAACACGATCACGACCGCGTGAAGTCCCGGTTTTCGCGGGGAGCACGGGGAGTTTCGTACTCGTATTAGAGGCGCCTGAATGGACCGGTCCCGGGCTGTATCGACCTGGAACGCACGCGAACGGTCGCTGGCCGGTTCCCTGTATCTGGCGTTGCTCTCGACGACTTGCGCCGTGCTCGCACCGGGTGTCGCCCGGGCCCAGACCGCGCCGACCACCGATATCGAGCTGTCCGAACTGAGCGTGACCGGCGAAGGCAGCGGCCGGACCCTCAACGGCGACCTGTACGGCGCCGGCGGAGCGGTCGGCCCGGTTCCCGGCTACGTAGCCAGCCGCAGTACGGTCGGCACCAAGACCGACACCCCGATCCTGGAGACGGCGCAATCCATCTCGGTCGTCGGTCGCCAGCAGATCGAGGACCAGAACGCGCTGACGGTCACACAGGCTTTGCGCTACACGCCGGGTGTCTTCGCCGAGTCGCGCGGCGGTGCCGGCTCGACCCGCCTGGAGCTGTTCAACATCCGAGGCTTCGCGGCGCCGGTCTTCCTGGATCAGATGGCGCTCATCAGCGGGCGCGACGCCAACACGTCGATCGACGTCTACCGTCTGGAGCGGATCGACATCATCAAGGGGCCGGCCTCGGTGCTGTACGGGCAGTCGGGCCCGGGCGGCATCGTCAACTTGGTGTCGAAGGTGCCGCGATTCGTCAGCCACGGCGAGGTCTTCCTACAGGGCGGCGGCTTCAACGAGGTCCGGAGCGGATTCGACATCGGCGGCCCGATCGCGTCCGACATCCCGGGTCTGGCCGACCAGTTCGCCTACCGGGTGATCGGGCTCGGCTGGAACGGCGACGGGCCGGCCGCGACCACCAAGGTCGAGCGCGCCTTCATCAATCCGAGCATCACCTGGCGCCCATCCACCGACACGTCGCTGACCCTGATCGGCAATTATCAGCGCGATCCCTTCTCGGGCTTCTACGGCGGCTTCCCGGCGGTGGGCACCGTGTTCCCGCGCAATTTCGGTGGTGGCCTGTTCGGGCGGCTGCCGGTGAATTTCTACGACGGCGATCGCAACATCGAGCGCTCCGACCGGACCCAGGCCTCGATCGAGTACCTGTTCGACCAGCGCATCGGCGAGAACCTGCGGTTTCACTCGGCCGGGCGCTACCTGCGCACCCAGGGCGATTACCGCAGCGTCTACGGTGCCTTCAACGACCGGAACGGCCCGACCGCCAGCGGGCCGCTCCTGGCACGCTCGATCATCGGCACCAACGTGGCGGCCGAAGCCTACACGATGGACAACAACTTCATCGCCGAGTTCGATACCGGGTTCATCGCACACACGGCCCTGCTGGGCGTCGATCACCGGACCTTCAGCACCCGCACCAGCGGCACCCCGTTCCCGAGCGCCCCGGACCTCAACATCCTGGCGCCGAACTATGCCATGAACATCGCCTTCCCAGCCTTCAACACCACCTCGCGGGTCGATGCCCAGCAGACCGGCGTGTACTTTCAGGATCAGGCGAAGTTCGATCGCGTCGTGCTGACGCTCGGCGGCCGCTACGACGTCGCCCGCCAGACCGGCCCGACCCGCAGCTTCTCCGGAAACACCAGCACCCTGACGCTTCAGGACGCGCCCTCGGACGCCCTGACCTATCGTGCGAGCCTGCTGTACCAATTCGACAGCGGCGTGGCGCCATACGTGTCCTACAGCCAGGCCTTCGAACCAATCGTGAGCGGGCGCGTGTTCGACAGTGCGTTCGGATCGGTGGGCCGCGTGCCCGACCCGGTCCGCAGCGACCAGTACGAGGCCGGCATCAAGTATCAGCCGCCGGGCACCGACATCCTGCTCACCGCCGCAGTCTTCGACATCCGCCAGTCGAACCGGACCTCCGCGGATCCCCTGCGCCAGGGCTTCGTGGTCCAGACCGGCGAAGTCGGCGCCCAGGGCGTCGAGTTCGAGGCCCGGACTAACCTGGCCGAGGGCCTGACACTGATCGGAGGCGTCTCGCTCCTCGACATCCGCAACGTGCGGGATACCGGCAACACGACGAACGACCTCACCCGGCTGTCGGTGCCGCTTCAGGGGCGGCGCCCGGTGCAGGTGCCGGACACGACGATCTCGCTGCTGGCGAACTACCGCTTTACCGACGGCCCCCTGTTGGGCCTCGGGATCGGTGGCGGTGTGCGCTATCTCGGCCCGTCCTGGGGCGATCCGGCCAACACCTTCCAGGTGCCGGAGAGCGTGGTCGTCGACGCGGTCGCGTCCTACGACATGCGGCACCTCGCTCCGAGCCTGGAAGGGCTCACGGCGGAGCTGAACGTCAACAACCTCCTGGACGAGCGCTTCGTCTCGAGCTGCCTGTCCTACTCGGCCTGCTTCTACGGCCTGCCGCGCACGGTCTACGGAACCCTGCGCTACCGCTGGTGAGAGCCGACCGATGCGCACCAGCTTCCGGCAATCGATGGCGTGGCTGCACGCCTGGTCCGGCCTGATCGTCGGCTGGGTGCTGTTCGCGGTCTTCGTCACCGGGACCGCGAGCTATTACCGGCCCGAAATCTCGCGCTGGATGCGGCCGGAACTCCATGCCGGTGCGGAGCTCGGCCCCGACGCGCTCGCGGCCTCGGTGGAACGTGGCGTCGCCTATCTGCAGGCGCAGGCGGGCAGGGCGCGGTCGTGGTCCATCACGCCGCCGCGCCCGGACATACCCCTGGTCGAACTGTTCTGGCGGACCGGGCCGGGCCAGCCGCCCAACCGCGTGTTCCTCGATCCGGCGACCGGGGCGCCGGCCGCCCTGCGCGACACCCGCGGCGGCGATTTCCTCTATCGCTTCCACTTCGAGCTGAACATGGCGCCCCTCTGGGGCCGCTGGATCGTCGGCATCTGCGCGATGATCATGCTGATGGCGCTGGTCTCGGGGATCATCACCCATCGGCGGATCTTCGCCGACTTCTTCACCTTCCGGCGGGACAAGTCCGCCCAGCGCGGCTGGCTCGACGCCCACAATGTCACGGGCGTGCTCGCGCTGCCGTTCCACCTGATGATCACCTATACGGGGCTGGTCACCCTGTCGTTCCTGTACATGCCGTGGGGCATGAACGCGGCCTATCGGGGCGACACGCAGCGCTTCTTCGCCGAGGCCGGCCAGATCACCGCGCCGCGCCCGCCGGCGGGCCGGGCGGGCGCGCTGGCCCCCGTCGGCCCGATGGTGCTGCGCGCCCTGGCGACGATCCACGAGCCCCTGGAGCGGATCTCGATCGTCAACCCGAAGGATGTGAACGCCACCGTGGTCGTCGTGTTCGAGGAGCCCCACGGGCTCTCGCACGAGCATCCGCAGGTCGCCTTCGACGGGACCACTGGCGCGGTCCTGGAGGTCCGGGCGGGCGGGTTGAAGCCCGCGGCCAAGACCTTCACCACGATGGTCGGCCTGCACGAGGCGCATTTCGCCGGGCCGGCCCTGCGCATCCTGTTCTTCCTGTGCGGGCTCGCGGGCAGCGCCATGGTGGCCACCGGCCTGCTGCTGTGGTCGGTGGCGCGCCTGCCCAAGAAGGCCGGGGCCGACCCGCATCTGGGCCTGCGCCTCGTCCAGGGCCTCAACATCGCGACCATCGCCGGGCTGCCGGCGGCCATCGCGGGCTATTTCCTGGCCAACCGGATCCTGCCGGTGGGGATGCCCGACCGGGCGCTCTGGGAGATCCGCGGGTTCTTCGCCGTCTGGGTGCTGATCGCCGCGGTCGGCTTGGTGCGTCCGCAGCGCCGGGCCTGGCCCGAGGTGCTGAGTGCGGCGGCCGCCCTGTACGCGGCGGCCGCTGTCGCCGATGGCTGGCGGATGCAGCGGGCCTTCGGCGCTGGCGACCCGGTCGATCCGCTGTTCGTCGGGGTCGATCTCGTGCTGCTGGGCCTCGCGGCCCTCCTCCTCTTCGCCGCCGGCAAGGCTGCCCGCTACGACGGCAGCCGGCGTACGCGCGCCCGCGGCGCCCCCCGGGAGGCTGTGAGCGGCACCGCCGCCGAGTGATCGCTGCGGACGGGTTTCGGGGATTGCCGGGTGACCGTCTCAGCGCTCGCCTCAACCGCGCTCGGCCCCCGTGGGAAACCGCTTTGCGAACCAGTCCCGCAGGAGCTGGCGCTCGTAATACAGGCCACCGGTGGAGAAGCGCGGATTGGACGTCAGCAGGAAGTTGATGTCCGTCACCGTGTCCTCGCCCTGCGCGACGATGCGGCCGCTCCGGCGCAGCACGTAGGCGAGGCGGATGCGCGGCGGGGTGGCGTCGGTCACGACCCGGACGCCCGTGGGCGAGGCGAAACCCGACCGGTCGAACCCGGCGAGGTCGATGTCGAGGACGGTGATGTCGAGGCGCTCGTCCGGGCGAAGCCGGGCATTGCCGAGATCGACGAGAATCCGCGTCAGCTCGGCCAACGTCACCCGAAGGGGCTGCCCTGAGGCGAAGCGGTTCTCCGCGTCGGTAAAGCGCTCCGGCGCGGCGTAGCGGACCTGGACCTCCGCGGCGGCCGGTCCGGCTGCCAGCAGCATCCCGGCCAGGACGAGGCCGGCCGTGCCTGCACTGCGCTTGCTCATGTCGAACCTATCGTCTCGCCCGTCGTGACCCGCGGTTGCGGCCGTGTGTCGCCGGGTCGGCCACCGGATCGCCGGGACCGGGGCGGACGAACCGCGCGCAACGGGGAAACCCCTTGAACGGCCTTCCGTTTCCGCAATCCGGACGACGCGCGGTCGGGCGCGTGCGAATTCAGCCATGGGTGGAAGCGTCCATAGTCTCGCCGCGTTCCGGGCGCCACCTGTCACCATCAGCCCGCGAGGGCGGCCCTCTCATGGGAGCGCGCACCGCTTGATCAACTCCATCCTGGCGATCCTCACCGTTATCGCGGTCCTGGCCCTCACGGCACTGTTCAAGCTGCCGCTCCTGCCGTTCCGCCTGGCCGGCCGTCTGCTGCGGGGCCGTCCGGCGGTCGCCTGACCGCCCCCCGGATCATCCCGCCGCGTCGATGACGAATTCCATGCCGCGGCCCGGCCCCTGATCGGCGTAGTCGACGAGTGCCAAGCCGCGCTCGGCGAGGGTCTCTTCGACGATCCCGCGCTCCTTGCGCACCATCTGGCCGATCGCCAGGGGTGTCAGGCGCGGGCTCACCCGCCGCAGCTGATCGACCCCGATGCTCGCCGGCATGCCGTCGCCCTCGGCGATCCGAGCGAGCGCGAGGCCCAGATCCTTCGCCTTGGTCTCCGCTGCGGATTTCGGCTTGAACGCCATCTTGGTGTCTCCCTAATTCCCGAGCCAGCGCGTCTCACGCGGCCTGCACATCCACGTTCACGTCGACGAAGGCCCGGATCCAGACCCGCCGCCCCTTCGCGTCGTAGACCTCGACCTGCCAGCCCGACCAGTCGAACCGCTCGATCCGCTCCATCAGCCCCAGGGCGACCCGCTCGGCATGGACGCGCGTCTGCGCCAAGGTCGGCAAGCGCCGGCCCGTGAGGTCGATCACCAGCTCGTGCCCGTCCGTGCAGTGGAAGCGGTAGAGCTTCGTCGGCATCGGCCGTTCCTCGATCAATCGACAGCCCTCCGGTTCCGTTCAAGGCCGCGGCATCGCGACAGCCCTTCGCCCGTCCGCACGCTTATGTTCATGATATGTTCTCAATATAGGGGCGTCGCGATGCATCCACAACCACACGAACGCTCTGTGGAGATCCGTCTCACCCAGCCATTGCGCTCGGCGCGACGCCGGAGCGGACCGGCCTGACGATCACACCCGATGCGGATCGTCCGCGTCTTCGCCAGTAAACTTTTCCCTGACCGTCGAGACGGTCAGGTTCCAAGGCGGATCGAACCCGTCGATGGACGCGATGACGGCGGCCCAGGGCCTGCCCCGTCGGGGACAGCGCTCTCAGGCGGCCTTGCCCTTGCGCTTGGCCATCGAGCCGGGCTGGCCCAGACCGATCGCCTTGGCGAGGGCGGAGCGCTGCTCGGCGTAGCTCGGGGCGACCATGGGATAATCGGATGGCAGGCCGTAGCGCTCGCGGTAGCTCTGCGGGCTGAGGCCGTTGGCGGCCAGATGCCGCTTGAGGGTCTTGTAGGTCTTGCCGTCGAGGAAGCTGACGATCCCGTCCTGCTGGACCGACTTGCGGATCTGGGCGGGGCTCAGCTTGTCGACGGCGACGGGCGCGGACGCGCCGCTCTCGACCGGCGCCGTGCCGGAGGCCAGGCTGGCGATCGCGCCGTAGACCCGGGCGATCAGGGCCGGCAGCTCTGTAGCCGGGACAGGATTGTTCGCGACGTAGGCGGCGACAAGATCAACCGCCAACTCGGTGAAGTTGGAAGATTTCCCATAGGATGCCTCGTTCATATTGAGCCCTTCTGATCGTGCAACGCTCCCCTTGTTGTTTCGGGCGGACTTGGGATTCAACACACCAAATGCGGCTTTCAACGTTATTTTGTTCATAGGATGCGTTTCGGGGCAGGCCGCGTCACAGGAATGTCGGCGCATCGGCCCGAAGAATGGTTGCCGGCTTTCGGAAGGGACGGCGCGCCCTCAAGACCGTCGCGGACTTCGGAAACCCCAAATGAAAAGCGGCCGGGATCAAGATCCCGGCCGCTGACGTGAAGATAAAAGCGTGTCGACGCGTTGCGGATCGATCCGGCTGACGCCGCCTCGGCCGCTTCGCGCGATCAGAGGCTCGTGGTGCCCGGATAGGCCCGGACCCGGTTCCGGCCGTCGATCGGGCCGGCATCGGCGGTCCCGGCCGTCGAAGCCGGAGCCTCCCAACCATCGGCCCGCCAGGCGCTGGCCTTCTGGTCGAGATCGACCGAGCCGTGCTGCTCCAGAACGTCCATGACCATCGGCACCATCGTGGTGCGCGCCTCGTCGATCCGGACGGTGACCAGCGTCCCGCCCCGGCGCACGCCCTCGCCATAGGCATGGGCGTCCTTCTCGCTGACGCCGGCGCCGGTGAGCGCCCCACCGAGTCCGCCCGCGGCGGCACCGATCCCGGCGCCCGTCAGGGTGGCGACGAGCCAGCCCGCAGCCACCACCGGGCCGACGCCCGGGATCGCGATCAGGCCGAGACCCGCCAGAAGGCCGGCCGCGCCGCCGACCACGGTGCCGAGGGTAGCCCCGGTGCCGGTCCCGTCCTTGGCCTTCTCCTTGGTGTCCTCGCTGACATGGGTTCCGTCCGTGCCGGTGCGGCCGGCGTGGCGGTCACCCTCGTTGTTGCTCACGAGGCTGATGTCGCCGTGCGGGATGCCGCCGGCTTCGAGCTTGCCGACAGCGGCGGTGGCATCCTCGTAGCGGTCATAGAGGGCCGTAATGGTTTGCTGAGCCATGTGAAGTCTCCTTCGTGCAGGTCGGGGGTCGCGGTCAGCGGATCACTGGGCCGAGACGTTGCCCTTGAAATCGAGGCCGACTTTGACCGGCTTGCCGCCATGCATGGCGGTGCCGCGCCAGATGCCGTCACCGTCCTTCATGAGATCCTTGGCGTCCGCGTAGCCGGACTTCTCGAGCCGCGCGCGCGCCTCACCCTCGGTGAAGCTGTTGGCGCCCTTCTCGAGCTGGACGTTGGCATGGGCGCCGGCGCCGCCGCCATCGGGGGTCATCTTGTCGGTGTTCGGCCGGGTGACGCTGTTCTGCCCGCCGGATTGCTGACTCGTCTTCGCGTCTGGGGCCGCCGGCGTGCCGGTCACGGTGGTCTGCGCGAGAGCGCCCGACCCGAACAGCGTGGCGACAAGAAGGGCGGCAAGAGTGGTACGCATGATGGGCTCCGTCGATCATTCCGGACCCCTTCAATCCCCGCGATCCCTGATGCGTTCCATTCAATTGGTATTTACGGATCACATCCGACGTTTTCAGACATAGGTTATATTTGGTTCCCAAAAATCGCGTTTCTGAATATCTTCCGAATAAATTTAGCCCTTGAAAAACATCGTTGGATCAACAGCCGCAACCCGGAAGCGCATCCCGGGCCGCGTCTCGATGCTGCCGACGTCCGATCCGTCTCTCGCGAAAGGCGGCAGCCGGATGGAAGGCGTCAGCCGGCGCCGTGGCCGCCCTTGCGATTGTCCGGCCGGGGCGTGGGCGGGCGCGTGTCGTAGCCGCCGCTTTCAGGGGCCGTCTCGTCCGACGCTTCGGGGTGACCTGGGGCGTGCGGGCCGCTGCCGCCTGCGGCGGGGTCGGGCGTCGTCACTGCGCCCGCCGGCCGTGCGGGCGGCACCGTTCCGAGGGCTTCGCGCGCCGCGTCGACATCCTGTCCCATCTGATCCTCCCGGTTGTTCGTGGAGGGCCAAGACGGTCAGGGCGCGGCATGTTCCCGATGCGCGGGCGCGCGGGCGGCCGCGATCGTCCGGAAGCGGCGCGGCTCAGGGCCCGCCGCCGGTCCGCGCGATCGCGCGACCGAGGCTCATCAGCAGCACGTCCGCGGCGGCGCGAACGTCGGGCGGCGTCTCAGCATCGAGGGTGCGCTTCAGCGCGATGGCCAGATCGGCGGCCCGCTCCAGGGAATCGACCGGTGCCGTCAGGTTGCTGAAGACGTAGCGCTCGCCGCCCGGATGCTGCATCTCGGTGATGTCGATGATGACGCCGCGGCAGCGGACCGGGCGCCCGTTCGGGTCCAGATAGGTGCGCCCGCGGCTGAGCAGCCAGCGCACCGTCCCGTCCTCGGCGATGACCCGGTATTCGGCGATCACCAGGCCGCCGGTCCGCGAGGCCTGCTGGACATGCTCGAGCAGCCAGGCATGGTCGGCGGGATGCACGGTGGCCATGGCGGCGAGGCCGGTCAGCTCGGTCTCGGCCAGATCGGGATCGCCGGCCAGCAAGCGCGCCGCGCCGGCATCGTACACCACCACGTGACGGACGATGTCCCAGTCCCAGACGCCGACCACGCACGACGCCTCCAGCGCGGCGCGGAGCCGGTCGAGCGGTTCACGCAAGCCGTCGGTCGCGTCGACCGGCGTCTTCGAGCGCTGTCCCATCGTATCCATCCCGCTCGGTCGCGTCAGGGCGATCTGGTGCGTGAGCGTACCATTTCATCCGGGAACCTGTCGGAAATTTCATGATCGCGTCGGGGGGCCTTTGCGTCGCAGGGCCGTTGGAATGGCAGGACCCCGCCGCTTCGCCCGCGCGACCGATCTCAAGACCGATCCCATGCCGCGTTGAACCAATCATGTGTGACGATTCCAAACCGTCGGGCACGGAGACCCGCACCGCATCGTTCGGAAGCCCGCTGGGCGAGATCGCGCGGGCGCTGGGCGTGCCGGTCTCCAGCTTCTTCGCATCGGGCGCCGAAACGCGGGACGGGCCCAGCCCTGACGCCGTCGCCCTCCTCGACCTCGTGCGGTCCTATCTGTTGCGCGCGAGCCCCGAGGCCCGCACGCACTTCGTCGCCCGCGTGCGGGCGATGGCGGAGACTTCGCCGCCCCGGTAGCGCGCGTGGCGCCGCCGGTTACACGTGTCGCGCGCTCAAGTGCGGGCCCATCACGTTGCGCCGGACGATCTCGATCGACCAGGCCCAGAGCAGGTGGCCGAACACTTCGGAAAACGCCTCGTGGCCGGAGATCTGCCACAGATGCGGAGCCCACCCGCCGAGCGGCAGCAGGAGGCCGTGGAAGAGGAGGGTGATGACCAGCCCGAAGGCTAGGCCTTGCCACAGAGTCACGAGCGGGAACGTGACGGCGGCCAGGCAATAGAACAGACCGAAGAAGATCGAGAACCCCTGGTGCATCAGCGCGACGCCGTAATTGATGACGTGCCCAGTAAACGTATAGGTCATATCCTCGACGTTCAGGCCGATCCATTTGAGGATGGCGAAGGGCGGTGAGATACGCCCGGCCTCCCGGGGCGGGAACGGGATCTCGGAGCCCCACTTGACGAAGCTCGACAGGTTTCCGCCTATGAACCCTGCGATCAGGGCAGTCGTGTAATCGGTACGTGAAACCACGGTCGCGTTGACGCGCATGACAGACCCCCGCCTCGACGGCTTTGGATTTCTTTTTGTCCGAGCGTCATCGCGCTGGCCGGTCCTAGCGGCTCGGCGTGCCGCCTGCGGGACCGAGCCCGGCCCGAGATGATTCGCGGTCGGCGGGCTCTGCTAACAAGATAATCTTTCCGATCTCAACACGATATGCGTCGGAATGCTCGGTTTTTAGCCTAGTCTGCGCAAAATATCATGCCGCATGTGCTATTGATTTTCAGATCGACTGTATAAAGTTCAGAATTTCTGCACATTCAACACAGAATATTTCCAGTCGCCATGACTTCATCTGCGATCAGGCGCGCGCCTCGATGTCTGGTGTCTCGGCCGGCAGGAGCGCGGGGTCTCAAGGCAGGGTCCGAGCCTGCGCAGCAGCGATCTGCATGAGCTCGGCCATGCTGCCGACGCCGAGCTTGCACCGCAGGGTGGCGGTGGCGTTCACCACGCTGCGGTAATTGAGCGCCAGGATCTCGGCGATCTCGTCGTAGGGCTTGCCCTTCCCGATCAGCACCAGGATCTGCATCTCCCGGCTGCTCAGATTCGCCAGCGGCAGGTCGCGGGCGCCGGCATTGAGCATCGCGATCTCGATGGCGATGTCGTGGGGCAGGTAGGAGCGGCCGTTGGCGACCGCCTCCAGCGCCTCCAGGAAGGCGGCAGCGGGTGCATCCTTGAGCACGAAGCCCAGGGCCCCGCATTCCAGGACGCGGGCGACGATGACCGGATCCCGGTGCATGCTCAGCGCGAGGATGCGCGCCCCCGGCTCCAGCGCGCGGATCCGGCGGATCAGCGACAGGCCGGACAGGCCGTCATCCCGGAAGCTCAGGTCGGTCACGACCACGGAAGGCCGGTGGCGGTGGAAGGTGCGGTAGCCGGCGACGATGTCGCGTGCCTCGTGGACGCGCGCGATCCCAGCCTCCTCAGCGAGCAGCCGGAAGCCCTGGAGGACGATCGGGTGGTCGTCGACGATCAGCAGGTCGCGGGGCCGGGTGGATCGGCGGGACGCGGGCTCGGCCAAGCCTGACGCGGCAAAGCGCGGCGCGGCGCTCATCGCGGAGCCCTCACGGGGCATCCCCCTCCCCGGTGCGCGGCGCGAACCGGTCGGCGAGCAGCGCCAGGGCGGCGGCGTGATCGACGCCCCGGGCGCGGGTGTTGAAGTAGTGCTGGCACATCTCTCCGTAGAGGCTCTTGTGGCGGCCGCGCCGGGCCGCGACGGTGCTGAACCCAGTGAGCAGCAGCGCGTATCGCTCGGTCTTGCCGATCTCGGCCAGCATCTGCCCGAGCTGGGCCGTGCGGTTGGCGATCATGCGCGGATCCTCGATGAAGCCGGTCCTGGCCTCCGCGAGGGCGTCCTGCATCGCCCGAACGGGTTCGGACCCGGCCGGCAGCGGGTGCCCGGCTTCGCGGCCGGCGAGCCACCGGGCCGGATCGGTCCCATCGGTGGGGGACAGCCAGGCGGGCAGCTCGCTTTCGGAGGTGCTGGCCACGACGACCTGGCTGTCCTCCGCGCCGGAGTCCTGGGACCGGTCACAGGCAGCGACTGCTAGGCCGGCGAGGATCAGGCTGGCGAGCGCACCTCTCACCGGACGGCCTCCCCCGGAACCGGCTGCTCCACCGCCAGGGTGCGCGGCCCCTCGGCCACCGGGATCCGGCCCGTCTCCTTCGAGGCGGCGAGGTCGATCACGGAGATGTCGTCGGAGAACCAATTGGCCACATAGGCGCGTCCGCCCAGGATCGCCACGCCCTCGGGATAGCGGCCCACCGGCACCGTGGCGGCGACCGCGAGCGTGTCGGCCTCGACGATCGAGATGGTGCCGGAATGCTGGTTGGTGACAACCACGCGGCGCCCGTCCGGGCTGATGGCGACGCCGTAGGGGCTCGCCCCGACCGGTACGGTCGCGACGGGCTTGAGCGTGCCGGCATCGATGACGCTGAGGTCGTTGCTGCGCACGTTGGCGACGTAGACCCGGTCGCGGACCGGGTCGTAGGCCAGGGCGAAGGGGCCGTCGCCGACCGGGATGCCGGCGATCCGCGCCATCCGGGCAGTGTCGACCACGCCGACGCTGCGGCCCTCGCGCTCGGCCACGTAGAGCCGGCCGTTGGCGCCGAGGGTGAGCCCGGCCGGGTCGCGCCCGACCGCGACCTCGGCCTCGACCGCGCCGGTTTCGGCCGAGAGGCGCAGCACCCGGTTGCCGGACCAGTCGCCGACATAGAGGCTGCGTCCGTCCGGGTCCGCCGCGAGCCCGAAGGGCTGGCCGGGGACAGGCCATTGTCGCGTCGTCCCGTCGGCGGCGATCATAGTAATCGCGCGGCCGTCCGGATGGCTGAGATAGAGCCGCCCGCCGGGACCGGCCGTCACCACAGCGGGGGACGGGGCCACCGCCAGCGCGATGGCAGGCGCGCCCTCCGGCCGCTCGATCCGGGTGGCGCGGGCGCCCTGCTGGCTCGCGACCCAGACGGATCCCGCTGCCGCCGGCCCGGCGGCGAGCGCGAGACCGATGACCCCGAGAAGGCGCCGCGCAAACCTCATCGCTGCGGCCCGCCCTCCAGCTTCGCCTTCAGGCCCTTGAGGCCCTCGGCGAAGTAGCGGTTCATCGCCGCCTTGCCGGCTTCGTCGTTCAGGTTCTCGGGGGGCTCGTTGCCGGTATCGCCCCGGTAGAAGCGGCCCATCCACTCGACCTTCGCCCCATCCCCCTCCGGCGTCACCAAGAGGGTCGCCGAGTAGGACGAGACCGGCAAGGCGTCGAGATCGGGGTCCGACAGGCGGTAGGAATAGGTCCGCTCCGCCCCCTTCCACTCGTCGAGGCCCTCGACCAGGGTGCCGCCGCGCTTCAGCGTAACCTTGCGGACGGCGTCTGCGCCGTCGCCCCCCGTGGCCTCGACTTTGGCCACGTCCGGATGCCAGGCGCCGATGCCCCCGAACGGTCCGACCACCTTCCAGACCGCGTCCGGCGTCGCCCGGATGGTGATGGTCTGATCGATTTTTTGGGGGGTTGGCCCGTGAGCCGAGGCCGTGCCGGCGGCGAACAGGATGGCGAGGGTGGTGAGAACGCGACGCATGGTCAGGCTTTCCGGAAACGCAAACGGTGGGTGGGGGTGAGCGGGGTGATGCGGCGGGCCAGCCCGCGCAGCGGCCCCGCCAGCAGGACGCCGAGCACGAGAGCGAGCGCCAGGGCGCCCAGCGCCGGGCGCGGGTCGATCCGGCCCGGCAGCGGGCGCGGGGTCGCGGCCACGATCAGGGGCCGGTCGAGCCCGCCCGGCCCGTCGAGATGCGCGTAGGCGAGGCCTGTGACGGTGGCGAGCTGCTTGAGATGGCCCTCGCGCACCGACGAGAGGTGCTCGCTGCCCTGGGCGGCCGCGGCGCCGAATGGGGCGTTGCGCGGATTGTAGCCGGCGCGGGATTCGGCATCGGCCGGCGGCGGCCCGAACCGGTTCTCCTGCTGCACGTCCGTCTCGGCGTAAAAACCGCTCTCGCGGCCGCGATCGTCGAATTTCGGGATCGGCGACAGGCCGTAGGCGCCGACGCCGACGATCAGGCCCCGGACCGCTCCCGGCTCGCCCTCGAAGTGCGGCACCTGCCCGGCGGGGAGCGGCGGCGTCTCCTGGCCGTCGCTGACGAACAGCAGGTCCGTGCCGAGACCGGCCGCCATCTCCACCGCCCGGTAGAGGCCGGCGCTGATCCGGCTGTCGCCCTCCCAGGCCATCCGCCAGTCGAGCGCCGCCAGGGCGCCGTCGAGCGGCGCGAACGCGGCGCAGACCTCCACAGGCTCGAACAGCAGGAACGGCTTTCGCTCGGTGAACAGCGCCAGCGCGACCCGCGATCCGCAGGGCAGGTCCGTCACCAGCCGGCGCAGGGCCGCCTTGGCGGTCTCCAGCCGGCTCGCCGGACGGCCGTCCGCCGCATAGTCGCGCACGTTCATCGAGCCGGTGATGTCCACCACCGCCAGCACCGCGACGCCCGTGCGGGTCACCGGCAGGGAAGGCACCACCAGGGCGGCGATGACCAGCACCAGGGCCAAGGCGAGCGCCTGGAAGCGGCGGCCACGAAGGTTGCGGGCAAGCGGCAGGCTTTGCAAAACCGTTTGCCGGCTCATGGACCGCCCCTCGGCTGCCCCGGGATGTCGGTCCAGATCTGCTTCGGCTCGGCGCGCATCTCGTCGCCGCTGGCGCGATCGAAGTCCGGAAAATCACGGATCAGCCGGGAGGCGACGTCGAGGTTGAACTTCGCGTCCCAGAAATCCGGCCGGTCCCGAAGGGCGCGGCGATAATCCTGCCGGGCCAGGGTCACCTGCGGGCCGGCCTTGTCGAGGGCGCCTCGGGTCAGGAGCCCGAAAGCCTCGCGCATCTGGGCGTTGGCGATGCGGTAGCGCGCGCGGGACGCAGCGTCGGCCGCGCCCGCCCGGTCGAGGGCCGCGACCAGGGGCTCGGTCTCCTCCAGCCGCCCGTGCCCGGCGAGGTAGCCGATCCGCGCCACTAGGACAGGCGCCGGCGCGCCGATCCCGACGTCGAGATCCGTGCCGGCCTCGAGCGCCGCGATGCTCCGGTTGGCTGAATCCGCCCGCCAGGCCGACACCCCGAAGCCCAAGGACGCAAGGCCGAGCAGCACCGGCAGCGCGAGAAGCAGTCGCGGCCGAAGCCGGCCCCAAAAGCGGCGAACGGATTCACGCATGGCGGGACAGGGCACGGATGCCCTCCTCCGCACGGGTAACCGGACTTGCGGATCGGGCCCAGAATCCTCCCAAGCCGCAAAGCCGGCCCGCTCCAGAGATGACGCGCGCGTCTACGGCCCCGCAGCGCGCTTCCGCCAAAGATATGGGCGCATCGCAAGCCACGCGCTCGATCGACCCATCCCGGATACCGGATCCGGTCATGCCGCCCTCCTGAGATCCGGATCGAGCCGCTGCTCCCGCGACGCGCGCGACCGAGCGCTACCGGCAAAAAGATCCGATTCGGCCAGAGCCGCGAGGACGAGCAAAAAAAGCCCGAGCCCGGCCAGCGCGTAGGCGAAACCGGTCAGGTCCCGCCGGGGGCGCGGCTCGGTATAGGGGATCGGGTTCCGCTCAAGGGCGGCGATCTGCGCGATGGCGTCGGCGACAGCCTGCGGGCCCTCGGCCTCGAAGGCCCGGTAGGGCACGCCGAGGCTCTTGAAGAACAGGTCGAGATGCCGCTCGGGGGCGGCCTGGGGCGTGTCCTCCCCGGCCGGCCGGTCGTGGATCGAGGGCGAGCCCTTGGTGCGCAGGAACAGCCAGTAGAGGTTCGGGTGCAACTTGGCGAAGGCGGCGCGCAGAGCGTCCTGCACCCGCGGGTCGATCACCGCGGCCCCATCCGAGATGAACAGCAGGACCCGGGAGCCGCTGCTTTCGGGGGCGAATTGCGACAGCGCCATCGCGAGGCCGCGGGCGACGTTGGTGTAGTCGAGGCCGGGCCGGTCGATCGCCGCGATGGCGGCGCGCACGGCCGCGTGCCGGTCGGTCATCGGCATGACCAGCATCGGCGCGGTGGAGAAGGCCGTGACCGCGAACAGGTCGTGCGCCCGGGCGCCGACGAAATCGGCCAGCAGGCGCCGGGACGCGGCGGCCTTCGATTCCTCCGCGCCCGAGGGCTGCCGGCCCGCGAAGGTCTCGTTCATGCTGCCGGAGCGGTCGATCAGCATCGAGATCTGGGCGCCGATGCCGATGCGGGTCACCGGCGCGCCGGCGCCGTAGGGGCCGGAGAGCGCCACGACCAGGCCGCCGATGGCCACCACGCCGGCGCCGCGCAGAAGCCGGGCGATCCAGCGCGAGGGCGCGTCGGCGGGCGCCGCCGCGACCGCCGGAACCCGCACGCGTCGGCGCCCGGTGGCGACGAGCGGCAGCAGCGCGAGGGGCAGCAGCCACAGCCAGGCGGGCGATGCGACCCCGAGCGATCCGACCGTCATCGCTCAGGCCTCCAGCTCGGCGGCGGCGAGCCGGCGCAGGCCGGCCTCGACCTCGGGCCAGGGCAGGCTCGCCCGGGCGGCCTCGACTTCGCGGCCGAAGAAGGCCCGGCGCGAGGCCTCGAAGAACCGGGCCAGGGCTGGCCCCTCCCGGCGGAAGGTCGGATGCCGGTCGAGGAAGGCCGGGAGGTCGTCGGCCAGGACCCGGCGGCCGTCGGTCTCGTCGAGGCCGCGATGGATCAGGCGCAGGGCTTCGCGATAGCCGCCCTCGCCCTCGCGGCCCAACCGGCGCAACCCGCGGGCGGCCTTGGCGAAGGGGCGCCCGGGCCGCGCGAACCAGCCGCGATCATAGCCGAGGGCGGCGAGCGCCAGCAGGGCGGCTCCGAGAGCGACGAGGGCGGCCCGCATGTCCGGCAGCGGGTCGAGCCGGGAGACGCGCCCGTCCGGCCGGAGATACTCGGCCGGGTCATCGTGCCTCTCGGGCTGGACCTCCCGCAGAGGCGAGACGCCGAGCGACCAGCCGGGAATCTCGGCCTTGGCCGAGGTCGTGCCGCCCGCGGCCGCGCTCTCCAGCGACACGGAGAATCCCGGGATCGCGACCTGGCGGGCATCGAGCGCCGCGTAGAAGGTTTGGTAAGTGAGGTGTAGCCGGACCCGGCCGGGGCTCTCCTCGACGGTGATGCCGCGCAGGTCGAGCCAGTAGGTCAGCGGCCCCGGCGCCGGCAGCGAGGCACGCTGCAGGCTGAAACCGGGATCCACCGCGATATCGGCCTGGGCCCGCACCAGGTCGCCCAGAAAATACCCGAAGGCCCGGGGCACCCGCACCTCCACGGAGCGCACCTGCGCCACAGCGGCGCCGGCCTGGAGCAGCAGCGCGCAGCAAGCCGCAATCATGGGATTCCGAAGGGCGAAGCCCTTCGGCGGGGTATCGGGGCGGAGCCCTGATGCCTGGGGCCTCAATCGATCGCAGGGCTCTGCCCTGCACCCGCAAAAGGTCGAAGACCTTTTGAAACCAGGACTTTTGGTGCGAAGCCCCGCCATCTCAGGTGGCCAGCAGGTGGCGGGTGAGCGCTTGCGCGTCGAAGCGGTCTTCCAGGTGGAACGGTGCTCGGGCCGAGGACGCGGCGGCGATGGTGCGCAGGGCGTCGCGCCGGGCTTGCTCGCGGGCGATCCAGCGTCGCTTCAGGGCCGGGCGCAGGAACACGAGGCGGCGGCCGGCGCCTTCGAGATCGTCGAGCTCGACCAGGCCCCAATCCGCCAGGCCGGCATCCTCGGCGCTGTCGGCGAGGAGCACCGGGACCGTGTCGTGCAGCGCCAGCGCCGCGAAGACCTGCGCGATCAGGGCCTGCGGCCAGCGAAAGTCCGAGACCAGGAAGACCAGCCGCGGCCGGCCGAACAGCAGGCGCGCGGCCTCCAGCAGCCCCTCGGCACCGGTCGCGTCGCAGCGCGCCGCCGCGATCCGCTCGGCCATGGCGAGGGCCGGCCCGCGCCGACGCGTGGCCGGCAGGTACAGGTCCGCCCGGACCGTGCGGTCGCAGCCGATCACCCCGAACCCGTCGCCGATCCGGGTCGCCGAGGCGGCGAGCCCGGCGCAGAGGTCGGCGGCGAGACGCAGGCGGTCGCCGGCGCCCCGGAAGCGCATCGAGGCCGAGAGGTCGATGAGCGCCCAGACCTCGACGGCGTTGCGCATCTCGAAGCGGCGGACATGCACGCCCTCGAACGGGTCGCGTAGGCTCGCGCGCAGATCGATCCGGCGGGCATCCGGCAGCGTCAGGAACGGGACTTGGTCCCGGAACGTGCCCAGCCCGCCGGCCTCCTGGCCGCGATGCGCCCCGATCCGGCGCCCCCGCGGGCGCCAGCGCGGCAGGTAGACGATCTCGGCCGAGGACGCGTCGGTCATGGGGCCGGCACCGTCTCGAACACCGCCCGGCACAGGTCCGGAACGATCTCGCTGCGGCGCAGCTCGTGGACCGGCTCCAGGAAGATGCGGTGCGCCATCACCTCGGGGAAGACCGCGCGGACATCCTCCGGCACCAGCCAGTCCCGCCCCTCCAGCCAGGCCCGCACCCGGGCGGCCCGGACCAGGAAGGCGAGGCCGCGCGGCGAGGCCCCGCCCTGGACCAGCGTCGTCATGTCGATCCCGGGGATCCGGATCCCGGCCTCAGCCGGGCGCACCAGCGCGTCCCAGAGCCCGACCACGTAGGTCTCGATCTCTGGGGCGGCCTGGATCGCCATCTGGATCGAGGCCGCGATGGCGCCGAGGCGGGCCTGGTCGAGCACGCCCTCGGCCACCTCCGCGATCAGCCGGTCGGTGTCGTGGAAGCGCGGGTCGAACACCAGCGCGCGCCGGGCCTCCGGGTCGCGCGGCGCCTCCATCCCGATCTCCATCAGGAAGCGGTCGCGGGCGGCGGCCGGCAGCTCGAAGGTTTCCTCGCGCTCGACCCGGTTGCGGTCGGCGAAGACCTGGAGGTTGGGGAACCGGTACTCCCGGGCGAAGGCTGTGACGCTGCGCTCGGCCATGATCCGCAGGAGCAGGGCGTGCACCTGCGGGCGCGCCCGGTTGATCTCGTTGAAGAAGAACACCGCCAGATCCTCGGCCCGGCGCAGGACCGGGCCCGGCTCGACCCGGGGGCGGCCATCCTCGGCGAGGTAGGTGTGATAGATCAGGTCGGTCGGCATCATGTCGACCGTACCCTCGACGCGCTCGTAAGCGCCCCCGAGCGCCCGGGCGACCGCCCGCAGCAGCGTGGTCTTGCCGACGCCGACATCGCCCTCCAGCATGACGTGGCCGCGGGCGAAGATCGCCGTGGTGACGAGGCGGATGACCCGCGCCTGGCCGACCACTGCCTTGGCGACCTCCGCCTCGAAGCGGGCGGCCGAGGCCCGCCAATCGGTGAGCTTGGCGTCGCCGGGGTGGAGCGTGTTCATCGCGCTGGTTCCGGGACAAGGCGGCCGGCCCTTGGGGCGGGACCGGCCGGAGACGTTAAAAAGTCAGGGTTTCAAAAGGTCCCGGACCTTTTGCGGGTCCAGGGCGGAGCCCTGATCTTTCAAGGGCTCCGCCCCTGAACCCCGCCAAAGGGCACGCCCTTTGGGAACCCGGATCAGTTCGCCGAGATCTTGCTGACGTCGTATTCGAACTTGCCGGTCTTCTTGGCGTTCTCGATGCGCTTGCGATTGCGCTCTTCCATCAGCCTGATGGATTCCGCCTGCTTGCCGACCTCCTTGGGGTCGTGCTTCGGATCGTATTTCGTCCCCGCGACCTTCTCGGGGAAGCCGGGCTTGGGCTCCCAGCAATTGCCGGGCGCCTTGCAGGTCTGCCCGTCATAGGCCAGGGCCGGCAGGGCGCAGAGCGCCCCCGCGGCCATCATCGCGGCGGTGATCAGGATTCTGTTGCGCATCGTCGACTCCTTGCGTTCGCTCCCAGGGCGGCCCGACGGGCCGGTCTTTGGCGCCGGCTCGGCCGGGCGCTGCTCCGCGCGGACGCTCACTCCAGCGGCTTGCACTGGCCGGGGACGTCCTTGGCGAAGGTCTCGCCTTCCTTGAAAGGCGTGTAGTGTTTCTTCTGCTCGTCGGTCAGCCAGGCGGCGTCCTGGACCGGGCCGGTATAGAGATGCCGGATCCAGGCGATGACTTGCAGCGCCTCGTCCGGGTTCAGATCTTCGTTGTGCGGGCCCATCATGCCGTTGGCCCCGCCCCAGATCGTCGCGAACAGGCCGGTATCTTCGGTGTTGGACGGATAGGTCCAGTAATTGTCGTTGAGGCCGGGCCCGACCTTGCCCTCGGCGAGATGCCCGTGGCAGCCGGAGCAGGAGGTCAGGTACAGGCTCTCGCCGTTGCGCAGGCACGCCTTGTCGTCGATGTAGAGGTTCTTGCCGGTCTGGAAGAAGGTCTGGACCGCCTGGGTGTCGCGCCCGCCGGGCTTGCCCTCGGCGAGGTCCAGCGGCTCCCCGGTGATGGTGTTGCGGAAGATCAGGCCGGATTGCGGCCCGGATTGCGGCTGGGCCATCACGGCGGCCGCACAGAGCGCCGAGGCGGCGCCGGCCAGAAGCATCAACCGGATACGCGTGGTCTTCGTCATTTCACATTCGCTTCACGGGGACTGGATCGCGCGGCCCTCGCTCGCCGGCCGCGCGGCGCGGGTCAGTTGATCGCCACCGGGACGCCGTCCTGCTTCAGGATCGCGTCGATCTGCGGCTTGGCCTTGGCGATGGCGGCGTCGAGGGCGTCGCGGAGCGCCGTGTCGTCCCGGCGCACGCCCATGGACTGGTCGAAGCTCTGCGGCATCTTGCGGCCGTCGCTGCTCACCGTGTCGTTCGGCACGAGGGTCATGCGCAGGGGCACGGGCGAGTCCTTGACGTAGCGGGCCACGTCGGGCCCGAAGGCGACGCCCACCTCCGCCTTATCGTTGGCGACCTCGCTGACGATCCGGGCCGGATCGATCTGCGTGTACTGGTTGCGCGGCGCCCGGAAGCCAACCAGCGAGTAGAGGTAGGCCATGTCCTCCTCGTAGCGGCCGATATCCTTGAGCATCGCCTCGCCCGGGGAGCCCAGGGGCACGACCATGTGGTCGACGGTCTTGAGGCGCGGGTCCGACCACGACGTCACGTCGAGGTCCTTGTCGGCGCGGGTGATGAAGACGTAGCCGCTGCGGTAGTAGGGCTTGGTGGTCAGCACCCGCGGGTCGTCGCTGTCGAGGCCGACCACCACGTCGCAGGTCCGCTTCTCCAGCCCGTCGCGCACCAGGTAGATCGCCGGCTTGGCGAGCCAGACGAAGACCGGCTTCTTGCCCATCGCCTCGGCGACCGCGGCGGCGACCCGGTTCTCCAGCCCGGAGCCGTCCCGCATGGACAGGGGCGGCTGCTTCTCGGAGGCGCAGATCCGCAAGGTGGACGGGTCGGCCTTGGGCGCGACCGCGGCCTTGCCGGGCTCGGCCTGGATGGCCTGCGCCTCCGATTCCTGGGCCCAGGCCTTCGGGACCGGGTTCGCGAGGGCGAGCAGGGCCGCGGCGCAGGTCGCCGCGCGAAGAAGTCCGCCGAGGAGCGGCATGGTTTCGTTCCCTCAATGAGTCTTGTCGGGAGGCGACCCGGGCGCGGGGTCCGCCGAGCCGGGGCTCCGCCGCCCGGGCGGGGCGGCGGAGCGGTCGCGCTACGAAGCGCGGATCACGTGCCGATCACTTGGCCGCGGCTTGCGCGTACTCGCCGACATTCGGGTCGTCGTACGGGCCCTTGCCGTCCAGCGAGAACACGACCACGCCGCCGCCCATCTGGGTGTAGTTGGCGAGCTTCTTGAAGGCACCCACCGCGCCGAGGCCGGCGGTCGGATCCTGCAGGTCGAACACCAGGCCCACGCCCGGCCAGCCGCCGACGCCGTAGTAGATGGCGACGTACTGGGTGCCCTTGTGGGTGTAGGTGATCGGGTAGCCGATCGCCCCGGACGGCAGCTTGAACTTCCAGAGCAGGTCGCCGTTGTCCGAGTCACGCGCCTTGATGAAGCCGTCCAGCGTTCCGTACAGGACGATGTTGCCGGCGGTGGCGGTGGTGCCGCCCCAGACGGCGAAGCGCTCCATCTTCTCCCAGTTGAACTTGCCGGTGATGGCGTTGTAGCTCTTGATCTGGCCCAGCCCCTCGTAGTTCTGCCGGTCGCCCTTCGGGCCCGGATACATGTTCAGCGTCGCGCCGACGAAGAACTGACCCGCCCGGTAGGGCAGCATAAACGGCTCCCAATCCATGCAGATGTGGTTGATGCCCATGTAGAAGGCTTGGCGCTTCGGATCGTAGGAATCGTGGCCCTGGTTGTGGTAGCCCATCGCCGAGGGACAGATGTCCTTGGCGAGGTGATCCATCCGGGTGCCGTATTCCGGGTCGCGCACCGGCGTGCCGGACTTCAGGTCCACCGACTTGAACACGTTGACCGTGTCGTCGATCTTGTTGGCCGAGACCAGTGAGCCGTCCGTCCGGTCGAGGGTGTAGACGATGCCGTTGCGGTCCGGGTGGGTGAGGAGCTTGCGCAGCTTCCCGTCCTTGTCCTTCTGCTCGGACAGCATCATCACGTTGACGCCGGCATAGTCCCACTCGTCGTGGGGCGTCTTCTGGTAGCCGAACTTGGCTTCACCGGTATCGGCGTCGCGGCCGAAGATCGTCATCGTCCACTTGTTGTCGCCCGGACGCATGGTCTCGTTCCACGGCGCCGGGTTGCCGGTGCCGAAATAGATCAGGTTCGTGCCCGGGTCGTAGGCGTACCAGCCCCAGTTGGTGCCGCCGCCGATCTTCCAGGCGTCGCCCTCCCAGGTCGAGGTGCCCAGGCCCTTCTGGCCGTAATGGGCGTTCTTGATGTTGAAGTCCTTGGCCAGCAGCAGGTCCTCGTCCGGACCGGTGGCGTAGGCGCGCCAGACCTGGGCGCCGGTCTTCACGTCGTAGGCGGTGAGGTAGCCGCGCACGCCGAGCTCGGCGCCCGAGGAGCCGATGATCACCTTGTCCTTCACCACGTAGGGGGCGATGGTCAGCGTCGAGCCGACCTTGATGTCGGAATTCTCGACCTTCCAGACCGTCTCGCCGGTCTGCGCGTTGAGCGCCACGACGTTGCCGTCGAGCAGGGTCTTCAGGATCAGCGCGGGGGTCTTGCCGTCGCCGGGCCAGTAGGCCAGCCCGCGGTTGACGAGGTCGCAGCAGGCGACCGAGCGGGCGGCCGGGTTCTGCTTGGGCTTGTCCTGCCACAGGATCTTGCCCGGATCGTCGAGGTCGAGCGCGAAGGTGTTGTTCGGGAACGAGGTGTGGACGTACATCTTGCCGTCGACGACCAGCGGCGCGCCCTCGTGGCCGTTGAGCAGGCCGGTGGAGAAGGTCCAGGCCGGCTTCAGCTGCTTGACGTTGGTCTTGTTGATCTGCGTCAGGTCGCTGTAATTGTCGGAGTCGTAGTTCTTACCGGGCATCACCCAGTTGTCGCCGCTCTTCGACTGCTCGATGAGCTTGTCGTTGGCGAAAGCCGTGTCCGCAAGGCCGACCGGCGCAAGGGCCAGGATCGCCAGGACCGAGACTGAACCCGCTAGCCTTCTCATGATGCATCTCCTCGCCAGGCCGTCCCGCCTTCCGGCATCGCGGCTATTGGTTTTTGCAGTGCAAGATCGATCGAGGCCGGCCACGTCGATAGTCAGCTTTACTTGCGACTTAGAGACATTCGACCTTTATGATCTGCTTATTAAGATCTTGTCACCTTTCAGTTTTATGCGCCAATGCCCGACGATGTCTTCAGGCAAGCTGACATTTGTTAGCGGGATAATTCGGCAATGCCGGGCGGACGGGCCGGAATACGCTCGACCGACTTGACCGACCCCAGGTGCCCGCCCAAAACTGTGTTCCCGGCCCGCTCTATGCTCGGCCTTCAGTCTTCGGGGCTGCCTGATGGGCTTGAGACGGTCCGGAGCGCTCTTCGCCACCGTGCTGCACACCACGCTGCTGGTCCTTGCCGGAGCGGCCCGGGCCGAGGACCGAGCCCACACGACCGCCCGACTCGCGGCGCTCTACCCACAGGACGGGCGCCGCGACCTGACCGGGGCCGATTTCGACCGCTTTCGGGGGGCCGGCATCCTGTGGTGCCGCAATCCGGACGGGGTGCCGCAGAAGGCGGCCGCGGCCTGGCTGATCGCCGATCCGTCGACCGTGGTGCTGAACGCGCACAATTTTCGCGATCGCCGCCTCGCGGTGACGCGCCCGGTGGCCGATTGCTACTTCCAGATCGGCGGCCGCAACTACGATTTCGACCCCGACAGCCTGGTGCTCGGGACCGCCCCGGGCGCCGACAGCCTGCACATCACCGACGATTGGGCGATCCTGCGCCTCCACCGTCCGGCCGACGCCGTGCCGCAGCCCCTGCCGGAGCCGCCCGATCTGCCGGTCGGGGACATCGCCCTGCCGGTGACCATGGTATCGCCGGCGGGGCACGGCAATTATCGCGGGCCGAGCAGCCTCGAGCGCTGCGCCATCCGCCGGATCGATCCGCCGAGCGAGGACGCGATCCGGCGTGCGCGCCACGATTGCAACGACGGCTATGGCGGCTCGGGCTCAGGCCTGTTCGACGAGGCGGGCCGGCTCATCGCCCTGCAGAGCGCGTCCCTGGCGATGAATTCGCGCAGCCCCTTCGACATCGAGTTCCACTACGGCTCCGCCCTGCTCCTCGAAGGCGGCCTCCTGTCGGCCCTGCGCGGCCGGACCGAAGCGGGCGGACGCCGGTGACTCAACAGAAGCGGAGGCTCACTTGCGCTGGCCGGTCGGGTTCGGCGTCGCGGACGAGTCCGGAGCCACCGCCGGATTGATCGGGGTGACCATCGACCAGCGGCCGACGATCGCGAAGATCGCCGCGAACAGGACGACGAAGATGCCGATGAGGATGACGCGCTTCATGACGGGGGCTTGAGACGTCCGTGCGGGCGGCGGGCGCGCAGAGAACGGCCTGAAGCGGCGATCGATCCCGGCCGCGACGCCGGCGCACAGCCCTATCCCGGCCGCCCGGCCGCGCGATCGGGCGTTGGGATCGCACCGGAGTGTTCGGCGGGTGCGGACGCGCGCAGATGGGCCAGCACGGTCGCGGCCTGCTGGGCCAGGGTCTCCAGCCGGCAAACCGTCCCGTCGTCCGGGATCACCGAGGCGCACCAATAGGCGCCGAGCGCGGCGATGGGCTCGGGCGAGCCGATCGGCACCATCACGAGGCTGCGCATCGATGTGGTGCGGTAGGCCTCGATCGGCACCCGGCGGTCGAACTCGAGATCCGGGACCACGGCGGTCTCGTCGTTGAGCATCACCCAGCCGGAGATGCAGGCGGTCAGCGGGAACCGCCGCCCCCGCCACAGCGGCTCGATCGCGTCCTCGGCGGCGTAGAAACACGACTCGCCCTCGCGCAGCACCACGGCGACCCCGTCCGAGCCGACGATAGCCCGCGCGGTCTCGCGCAGAATGGAGACGACATCCGCGAGGGAACAGGCGACAGCCAACCGGTCGGTCGCCCGCACCAGCCCCTCGTCGGGCAGGAAATGGGCCTCTGACATGGTCTGAAGGTAAGGGAGACGGCCCGGATCGTCCACGCCGCATTCTACGAGGTCAGGCCCGGGACCGTTCACGGTGCAATCTACAAGCGAGACGAAAACCGGGGTCGATGCTCTCGCGCCGGGCCGCGAATGTTACATCCAGGTTAACATCCCGAATGCGCCCGTATTGCCGAACCTTATTTTTATCGGCCGGCAGTTTTGGTCGAATAATGCCCGTCGCTCAGTCATCGACGGCTCGCGATGTGTTCCAGCGCACCTTTTCGGCCGCCGGTCGGGAGCCTTCGCGGGCGCTGTTGCAGCGTTGCACTATCGCGTCGGGCCTTCCTGACCTCCTGTCCCCGGGCACATCCCGATCAACGGGAGATTGAGGACCAGATGATCAAGAAGCTTCTTCTCGCGAGCGCCGCCACGGCCCTCCTGACCGGCGCCGCCTCGGCCGCCGACCTGCCGCGCCGCGCCGCCCCGCCGCCCGTGTTCACCCCCGTGCC
>NZ_FOTK01000076.1 GCF_900114535.1 Methylobacterium pseudosasicola
GTGCAAAGTCATCTGTCCCTGCGCCGGTCGTTGCGTAATGGCAAGGTGCCACAGCATCAATGGACAAGAAATTGGTTTCCGATTTGCAATTACCGTAGGGTCTTACCTTCCCGAGTGCTATATCACACGCCAAGGTAGATGATGCTTCGGCTGACGGGAGCGGGCATGACACAGCAACGGGCACGCGCAGGCGATACCCTGCTCGGCGCATCACGCTGCCGCGTCGAGGAGCGCGGAGGACAGTCGGGCTATGCCGACCGGCAGGAAGCAGCCGCACGGACGCCCGTCGAGGCCCCGGTGCGAGCGGTGGGCGGTGAACTGGTCCCGGCCGAGGACTTCGCCACTAAGACCCTGCCGGCGATCCTCGACACGCTAGTGAACCCCGATGCGGTGGCGGCAGACGCCAGCCGGGACAGGCTCGATCTGGCCAAGAACGCGGGCTCGCTCGAACTGGCCTTGGACACCGCCGACACGATCCAGGCCGGCGATGCCTTGGAGCGGATGCTCGCGCACCAGATGGCCACAACCCACGTCCTGGCGATGAAGGCCGCCGCCGTCATGGGCCAGCAGCTCGACATCGCGGATCGGACGATGGGTACGGCCAAGCAGGCGGCGTGCGTAGAGGCCGCTCGGATGGCGGGTGCGGTGGCCCGGATGAACGGGTCGTTCCAGGCCGGGATGCAGACCCTGCAGCGGGTGCGGGCAGGCGGTCAGCAGACGGTGGTGGTGCAGCACAACTACGTCGGCGAGGGCGGGCAGGCCGTGATCGGCGGGCAGCAGCAGGTGGGGGGAGGGGCTGGGCGACGGAAGAGAGGGGGGCGGGGGGCAGCCTGAAATGGACGAAGCACCCCATGCACCGCCCTGGATCCAGTTCGCACAGGCCGCCCCACGTTGTG
Source organism: Methylobacterium pseudosasicola (assembly GCF_900114535.1). Classification (GTDB taxonomy): domain Bacteria; phylum Pseudomonadota; class Alphaproteobacteria; order Rhizobiales; family Beijerinckiaceae; genus Methylobacterium; species Methylobacterium pseudosasicola. Next base: position 897 of record NZ_FOTK01000076.1, read on the forward strand.
GCGCCTGCACCCGACAGGGCTTTGCCTGCCGTTCCCCCGCCATGCCGAATGGGCGTTGCCGGATGCATGGTGGCGCCAGCACGGGGGCGCGGACTCCGGAGGGACGTGAACGTGCGAGGAAGGCGCCTCTAACTCACGGCCGGCGTTCGGCGGCGCATGTCGCCATGAAGCGTGAGATACGGGTGGCCTTTGCGCAGTTGCGCGACATGGTGCAAGCTACCAACGCCGAGCTGCGGGAGTCGGAGGCGCTGCACCGGCAGATGCTACGGCGGCTGGGGCGCTAAGGGTTTCGGACCTTCAGGGGTGGGCGCCGAAGGTCCAATCTTGGTCATTCCCTTTCAGGATACGTAGCGTTCTGAGGAGGGTAGCTGGCGAGGTGGCGGGCTCGTTCCCAGAGATCGATACCGTGACCGTTGGGCAGCCTGGCCGCTATGGCCTTCGCCTCGTCGTCGGTTTGAACGTCGAGGATATTGGCTCTTCCCACAGTGCCGTCATGGCCAATCAGGAACACGCAGTACGTCCGCGGCCCCGGCTCTGGCTCATCGATACTGGTCGGCGACCCTGTCACGCTCGTGTCCGTCCATTGCAGCCAGGAGTGCGAAGGTTTCCCCGCTCCCAATGGGAGCACCCACGCCAGCGGATCGAGGGGGTTGAAGAGACACTGGCGTGGGCGCCATCGGCTGGTCGCCGACAGGATCGGTTTTGCACAACCTATCTGGGAATGCATCGCGTAAAACCACGCAGGCGTGCATATTCGCCGAGCGCGCGATCACATCTCCGAGAATTAAACTCCTGCATTTTTATGACACAAATAAAATTCAAAATAATCTGCTTCAGATCGATATTAGTGCGTTAGTTCATATGCCACCTATGGTATGCACGAATTTGCGGACATACACCTCCTAATCTATACGAACAGCCAAGCGCGTAGCTGGGATTGGACTAAGGGTAGTCGCGACTATCCGGCCGGCTCTAAGGTAAACGCATATGGCGCCCCACAGAACCGCCGCCTGAATTGATGCCGACTTCCCATCCGTTGCAGGCCCCCGGGGGAGGGCAGGTTTCGGCTACCGCTACCTGCAGCATCGGGTCTCGGGCGCCGTCAGCCAGCACCTGAAGGGCGGTAACAGCATTTGCTCAACCTCTGCGCCCTACCCTGATGGAGGGGGATGAGATGCAAGGCGTAGCCAGTGCCCGCTCTTCCCGCTCGTTCACCCCGCAGCCCCGCCTCGAAGGCGGCAGTCATCTCGCACGGCGGGTGGATGGCCGGGTGCACCATCACCGACATCTCCGTCAGCGGCGCACGGCTGCTGGTGGCTCGGCCCGAGGCTGTCCCGGATCAGTTCGAGCTGGCGACCGACCTATCAGGCGGTTCGCGCCGGTGCCGTACCGTATGGCGTGAGGGCGGGCAGGTTGGCGTCGAGTTCGTGGATTGGGTTTGAACCGATATTCCCAACGCCAATAACGCCATTCCAAAGTGATACAAAGCCAACATTAGATGAAGCGCTTGAGCCTTAGGTGGCCAAAAACGACCTGACACCTTCAAATCAGGCGGCATACATGAACCAGCAGATGCAAATCCCGGAAAATTTCTGGGCCGAGCTTGAGCGCACCGTGTCGTCAAAAGTGGGCGATGCCCTTAACACAGATGAAGTTCCGCACGAGCTGCTGATCTCATATCTGCGCGACCTAGAGGTCATGGCGCGGACTGCATGCCATAGCCGGCAGACCGTTCAGATCATCGCATCCGGGCGTAGCCTTCTCGGCGACCGGCAAGTGATTGGGCCGAAGGATTGCGCGTTCTCATACGCGCACCTGTGAACGGGATAGGCTTCGGGGCGATGGGCTATGTCATGACTGAACAAGCGTTCGCTGTCCTGCTGGCCTCCGCTTTCACCTTCGGGTGCGCAGCGATCTACCAGTTGCGCGAGCACGCCCGGCATCTCACGCCGATCCTCGCCAGCGTCACGACCGGCTTGGCTCTGCTGGCCGGTATGATGGCGCTCGCCCAGAACCGGGCCATCAGCCCCACCGACGGCTCGAAGCTAACCCCTATCGGCCGCGCCCAAGCGTCCTCGTGGCACTCGGAGATGAGAATGGCCTCCGCCCAGAAGCCGGGCACGGCCAAGATCCAAGAGGCGCTTCACGGGGAGTAGGGCGGCCTCGGTTTTGTGAGCGACCGGGATGCCCGCATTGAAGGGGGTGATCTCGCAGGGCGTCATGCGCGTACCCCCCTGCTATAATCGACACCCCGAACCCCTGACCTCTCAAAGAGTTGGCTCAGAGTCAGGAGGGCCCCATGGCCGACGACCAAAGCGGCGGCGCTAATCCGTCCAAGAAGGAACGTGAGGCTGGTGAGCGTGCCGGTCGGAAGGGGCTGGGTAAAGATGGGCGCCCGCAGACGCCACCCACGCCCACGCAGCAGAACGCAGCCGACCACACGGAGATGACCGTGAGGCACAGCCTCAAGAGCAACCCGCAAGAGACCGAGCAGGCGACGGGCAAAAAGTAAGCTGAAGCCCATACCTACGGGAGTGCTCATGCGGCATCCCGCAGGTAGTCGAAGAACTGCTCAAGCTCCAGGTCGTGGTCATCCCACGTCTCGCCGACCTTCAGCGTGAACGCCTCCATCACGCCGTCTGCACGCCGAATGATGCACCAGGGGGCGTATCCCAGACCGGGCTGGAAAGCCCACTGCTGGACCTCGGCAGGCGTCTGACGACGGAGGCGGTACTCGCGGTCCGGGTGAGCCTGAAACCACATGCGGTCGATCTGGGTGGCCTGCATGATCACCTCTTCAGGCAGCGTTGTTCTGAACGAGGGCTTCGACCTCGAACTCCGCCATCTCCTCGTCGGTTGCGGCGACGCTTGAACACCACGTCATGTACACTGGGATCGGCATCTCGTAGGTCGGCACCCGGTAGGAGCCGAGGGCGTCGCGTCGGACTTCCCCGCCCTGGTCGATCAGCAGACCATCGTCGAGCAGGCGGCGCAGGGTCTTCGGCGAGCATCCCGGCGGCTCGCCGCAGCCGACCCGGTCGAGGGCGCGGCGCTCGGCCGAGGTGCGGCCTGGGTGCGGGAGGCGGTCGAGGTCGGGCTTGCGGGGCATGGCTGGTCCTCCGGATGGGTCAGAAATGGGCAAGGGCGACGGGGGAGAGCGGCGCCCGGAAGTGCGGGCCGCGCGGCATGAAGCCGGGGCGCGGTCGCGGGGCGTGGCTGGCTGGATACCGGGGCGTGGGGCGCTGAACGCCCGGGCGGAACGGCGGTGCTGCGCTGGCCTGCGCGGCAGTCTCGAAGTGACTGAAGCCGGCCAGATCCCCGACGTGCTTGTTCAGCCAGCCCCGAATGTCCGGGACGACGGTGGGGTCGTAGGCGCCCGTCCGCCACTTCTGGTTCCGGCCGGCGCGCTGGTAGCGGAAGCGAACCGAGGCTCCCGGCAGCACCATCCTGCCGTTCCGAGCTCGCCAGTCGCGAGCCGCGGCCGCCGTAGCCCACCGAGTCGGCCAGGCTGCGGCCATGTCAGCGGGGCTGTCGAGGGCGACACCCTCCCCGGGCGGGGGAACGGGTACCCCGTCGACCGTCAGCCACTCCAGGGCGCCGACGTTGGCGGTAAGCCAGGCCCAGAGGTCCACGGGGCGGTTCGGGAGCAGATAGCCCGATGCCGGCTCAACGCGGCCTTGCCGCTTGTACGCGAACACTGTCGCGACAGTGGTTCCAAAGCCTATAAGGGTATCCCTTATAGAGGCAGCAACCAACGTCGCGACAGTGTTCTCCCGGGCTGCCTGCCGGGTCGGGGCAAGGTCTGGGAAGGCCGCCATGATGTCGGTCTCGCTCTCCAGGATCACGCCGGCGGGGGCCATGTCCGCCCAGGCGCCTGGGAGGGCGTCTTTCCAGGCCACCGCCTGATCCACGCTGATCGGCAGGGGGACGTCGGTGATGACGTCCACGAAGGCGGGCGCCTCGGCGGTGCGGCGCAGGGGGCGGATGCGGCCGACAGCTTGGACCAACTGAGCCTCCGTGACTTGAGCCCGCAGCGCTTCGGCGACCGGGTCGGGATGTTGCTCGGTCTCGACGCGGATGCCGGACCCGTCGGCCAGACGGACGCCGGCTTCCACCTTCGGGTACCACCGGCGGCCGGTGCCGGGGTCGGATGGGATTGTCTGCGGCACGCGCCCCGAGACGACGCCGGCCATGGCCTCGGCGACTGGTGGGCCGGGCTGAAGACGCCCGATCGTGATGAGGCCGGCCGCGGTGCGCCAGCGATCGATGCCGGCGATGCCGCCGTAATGGCCGGTCTCGACGTTCGGCGGCAGGCCGATCCCTTTCAGGATCTCGATCAGGCGTTTGGGGGCGATGACGGCAACGACGCCCGGCCATGCCAGGGCGGCGCGCAGGCGGATGAGCCGGAGCAGGTAGTGGACGATACGCTTCGGCTCTGGCGGCTGCTGCCCCTCGACGATCCCGAGCTTGTTGGCAGTGGTCGGGCTGCCGAGGATCTGGCGGGCCGTGACGTGGTCGCTCCACCTGGCGGTAATGTCGGCACGGATCTCGACGCGCTGGCCGATCACAGGCTCCAGCAGGGAGGCCTTCGGCAGGGTCGCGTCGATCGCTAGCACGGGGGCCGACCACGACGAAACCACGGCGTCGAGCGAACGGCGCTCCAGCACGCGCGCCTCGACCTCGCTATCGTAGCGCAACGACAGGCGCCCGGATGCTTCCGCGCTACCGGCCAGGAAATCGCGTAGCTCGGCCCAGAGGCCGGCGAGAAGCTTGATCTCGGTGTTGTGCTGGCCAACCGCAGCTACGCTCGCCTTGCGCGCCTTCGGCTCCATGCCGGGCAAGATGTTGGGCTCGCGCTTGCGGTCCCACTCCATCTTGTAGGCGCTGGCGGCGAGCGCCCGGGTGACGCCATGGCGCTCCAGAAGCTCGCGCTGCAGCGGCCCTTCCTCGGGATGGGCGCGCACGGCGCGCAGCAGGTTTCCGCGGGCGCTCGTGAGATCGTTGGCGAAGTTGGTGAACGCTTTGAACAGGCCGGGTAGCTCGACGGATGCGCGCTCGATTGCGTCCAGCGTCATCCGGGCTGGCTTGTCCGGCAGGGCGCCGAGCACCACGCCCTCGTCGATCACGATGGCATCTGGATCGGGGATGAAGCTCGGCTTCTGGTGACCGAGCAGGCTGTGCGGCACGAGCCATAGCGCAGCCGTGGCACTGCGCTGCCGCTCCATGCCGCAGCGGTCGATGAAGGCGCACCGGTATTCCAAGCCGTCGATCTTCCGCTTGCATACGGCGGTCGCCACCGTGGCGCCGGCATCCCGGGCGTCCTGGGCCGCCTGAGGGTCGAGGCACATCTTCAGGCCAGGCGCGTCTGGGTCCTCTGCGTCATAGCCACGGTAAATCCGAGCCTCGACGCCGAGGGCTGCGGCGCGTGCGGCGAGCTCGGTCAGCAGCGGGTGGTTCGGTGCCGCGTAGATCGTCACGAGGCCGGCTTCTGCGGCCTCTGCGGCGCCGGCCAAGGCCAATGCCGTCTTGCCGATGCCCGGCTCGATCCGGGCAGCCAGGGCTACCGGCGCGGGTTTCCCTGGCTCGATCGGTTCGTTGCCTGCCTCGTTCGGGACTCTCCGGCTCTCCTCCTCCCAGACGTTGTGCTTGTCCTCCCAGAGGACGTGAGCGCGTTCCCAGGCTTTGAACTCGGCGCGCCACGCCGGGACGTGCCGCCCGAAGAAATCGGCAACGACGTCTCGGGCTTGGGCCTCAGCCTCGGCGAGCGAGGCGCGCCGGTCCGGGTAGGTCGGTTCGGCCTGTTCCCGTGCAGCCCCGTCAACCTTCGCCTGGATGTATCCCCAGGTCTGCCCGACAACGCGGTGCAGGCGGTCCCGAGGAGTAAGGAACTTGCTCCCGCATCCTTCAGGATGGCGCCGGACCAGTGCCTCGAAGTCGCCGGGCGATAGGCCGTCGGCATAAGCGGCCTTGGCGGCAGCGAAAAGCTGGGCCCAGCGCTTCGGGACATCGATCTCGGCCACCAGCGCCTCGGCTTCGGCGCTGGTGCGTCCCGTGCTGCCGGTCTCGCCTTCGAACGAGGCGTTGGGGCGTGCCTTGGCCTTCGGCTTCGGGGCGGGGAATGCGCCCTCCAGCTCGTCCGCCGTCCAGATCGGACCGTCGAGGCTGAGGATCCCGGTCGCAGTAGCAACGCGACCACGGGCGACCTTGGCCTTGCCGGGGTAGTTCACCGTCCCCGGGACCCGGAACGGCTGGGTCACGACGCCGGTATCCGAGTCGCCGCCGGTCTTGGCCTTGATCCCCAAGCCGATGCGCGCGGCACGATCCGCCGGGATGGCCTGGGCGAGCAGGAACCACCGGTGCGTGTTCCCCGGCGATGACTCGATCACCAGCGACGGGACCGCGTCGATGCGACTGCCCTTGCCCTTGTCGGCGTCATCGTCGGCCACGAGGCCGAACGCGGCGATGGTGTCCGCCAGCGACCCGCGGCCCTTCTCGCCCCTCGCGCGTCGCCGGACCGTCCGGGCTTCCACATAGATGTTATGGCCGCCGTTGGATTGGCGCACGGCCTCGTCGACCATGTAGTCGACTTCGCCGATTGCGAACTGGAAGATCAGGGTGCTGCCACTGCCGCCGGCCGGGTGGATGACAACGAGTTGCAGCATGCCCGGATCGCGCATTCCGGCGGTAGCGACCGCGGCGTGGGCGTTGAGGCGCTCCACGAAGGTGCGCACCACCGCCCGATCGGCGACGAGGGGAGCCTGCGCATTCACGCGGCCGAGCCTCGGTCCGTCTGGTGACGCCAGTCCTCAAGAGCGCGTAGGCGCTCCTCGTCCCACACGCCGATGTAGCGCCAGCCGCACAGCTCGGCGCCTTCCTGCGCCTCGCGAACGGCATCCTCAAGCGTCGAATAGGACGTCTGCCAGGCGGCATGCTTGGCGCCCGGCTTGGCCAGCATGATCGCGAAGCAGTCGGGCGTCACGAGAACGCCAACGAGCGGATTGCCGGGGAACACGACGACGGTGCCCATGTCAGGCCCTCCCGCCGTGTGAGAAGGTGCTTGGCGCGTTCGGCAGGAGCCGCAGACCGGCCGCCGCGAGGCGGCGGACCTCGCTCCAGGCGTGGGCGCGGGACTCGCACGAGATGCGCTGCGTCAGGCGCTCGCCCCGGAACACCTCGGCGCACCAGGAGCCGAAGTCGTGCCCGAGCCGCACCGCGTCGGCGGGCGGCCGCATCCTCTGCGCTCGCGCCGCGCCGGCCATCGCGATAGCGTCCAGCCGAGCGACCGCGTATCGGTCGGTATCTTCCCAGTCGCCCGGGAAGAGGGTGCAGCGGGGCGCCAGAACCGTCGGCTGGGCGCCGTTGATCGGTACGACAGTGATGTAGGGAGCGGGGTCTCGGACGTGCGGGCTGTCGCCGGCACGGGCCTCGCGGACCCGATAGCGCCGGGTGCTGCGATCAAGCGCCCAAGCCAGATCGTCGGCGGGGAGGGTGCGCGCGATCATCGGGCACCCCGCCAGCTATCGACCTGCGGATAGGCCAGCGCGGCCACCGCGGCGGCTACCGATGGACTGAAATCGAACCGCTTCTGGAGGCGGGCGATCTGGACTTGCGAAGGGGTCGAGGCTATCTCGGTGGTGTCGCGCTGGAAACCGACACCTTTTCCGGAAGCCCCTGCCGTGCCCACGGCGGGGGTTTCTGCATTCATGGGTCTGTTGATCCTGAAGAGTGCGCCGGCCGGCACGGCGCGGATGGATCCGGCCAGCGGGGGAGCGCCCCGCCGATTGCGGGGTCAGGCGGCAGCGGTGTCCGCGCCATCCAGTTGAAGCAGCCGCCGGAGCGGTGGCGTCGGGATCCTGAAAGCCTTCCCGGCCCGGATCGGCTCGATCGGCACGCCCTTAGCCAGCGCCCGGTACGTCGCGCCTCTCCCGAGCTGGAGCAGGCGCCCATAGGTTTCCGGATCAATCACAGCCTCACGCATCACCTTCGCGATGTCGTCGGCGATGGACGGCTTCGCTGCGGATGTGACCTGCTCGGGCATCGGGCACCTCGACTTGTTGTGGCACAAGAAATGGTGCCAACGCTCATTAAGTCGTAAACATGCACGAGATTGTTTGCAAGTGCCCGTTGCCGCCTATCTGTGGTACTGCTAACTGTCATCAGGAACGGGAAAACACCGATGAGCACGATCCAGGACGAACAAGAGCGCCGGATGGGGCGCCCTGCGCTGAGCGCCGACGAGCGCAAGTCAGCGACCCTGCGGTTCCGGGTTCGGGAAAGCCTGAAAGATCAGCTTGAGCAGGCTGCGGTTCAGTCAGGCCTGTCGATGAGCGAAGAATTTGAGCGCCGCATCGCCGACAGCTTCAAATTCGATCTGATTTTGCGCGTAATGCTCGACAGCTCTCGTGGCCAAGATCTGTTCGTTAACTTGGGAACAGTTCTTGAGACGGTGCGCGAATATTCGAAGGAGACCGGGACCCTGTCGGACAAGTCGGTATGGGCTGAGCACGACCCAACCCGTGCCGGGCTCCGCGCCGCGATAGCCGTTTTGGTCGAGCACCTGATCCCGCCTGCCCGCGAGCCGAACCCCGCGCCCGCCACTGCAGCCGAAGCTCGCCAAGAGCGTCTCTATGCGGTCGAGCTGGAGAACATGGTCGAGTTCGGGGACGAATTCGCCAGGATGGTCATCGGCCAACTTTCCGGCCCTGCGGAAGATCTGAATACGGGCGGCGCTTCGGAACACTGAGACACTAACAAGCACATACAAGCACAGTTGCGAACGTAAAACTGTATTACAAAGCAACTCCTCCCGTGATACTGTCGTTGACAGACGTGGAGGCGTTTCATGGGCAAGCAGCGGCTCAGTCGAACCCGAATTTTCCGCGCGGATCCCATACTGGATGCTGCGCTTGAGGCCGGCGCTGCCCGCGAGGGCGTGAAGGTCTCGGCCTTCTTGCGCGAGGCGCTGCGGAATGCGCTGGCTTCCCCACCCCAAGGGGCTGGCGCTCAGCATCCCATGCAGGCTGCCGCCTGATGGGCGACCTCCACCGCCTCCCGCTCCGCGACCTCCCGCCTGCGCCCACCGGCATCTCGGTTCCCGAGACCTGGGCCGCGCTGCGCGTCGCCATGCGCCTCTGCCACGGCACGCTCGGCGAGGTCGTCGACCTGCTGGAGGCCGGCGCCGCCCCCGCGGACGTGTTCGCGCGGATCGACACCTTCAACAGCCAGATCACGACCTGCGGTCGCGCCGTCACCTTCCTGCGGGAAGTCGGCGAGCCGCCGGACGCCGCTTGAGGAGAGCCGGCCATGGGCGGCGGACAGACCAGCACGCAGAATTCGACCCAGGTTGCGACCAAGACCCCGTGGGATCCGGCTATCCCCGGCCTGACGCAGGCCCTGAACAGCGCGACTTCGCTGTACAATTCCGGCGTCGGCTCGCAGATCTACGGCGGCCAGCGCGTGGCCGGCCTGACCGATGATCAGAGCACCGGCATCCAGAGCATCCGCGACCAGGCCGCCTCCGACAACGCGGGCGGTCTCGGCACGAGCTACCTGCAGAACACCCTGGCGTCGAACGGCATCAGCCCGACCACGCAGCAGGGGCTGGGCATGCTGGCGGCGGTGCCGAACGTCGATACATCGCGCCTGTCCGCTCTCGCCGACACCATTGGAAGCGCGTCGAACCCGATCAACCAGACCGCCAACAGCTTCATGTCGGGCGCGCGGGATCTGACCACGATCCCGCAGCTCCAGGGCCTGTTCAATCAGACCCAGGCGCCGAGCTACGCTGAGCAGAACCTCGCGGGCGTGGCTAAGGGCGACTATCTCGACCCGACCCAGAACAAGATCTTCCAGAACCTCGTCGACACCTCCTCCCACAACGCGCTTCAGGCGCAGAAGGAGGCGTTCGCGGCGTCCGGGCGGTACGGGTCCGGCAGCTTCGCCGGCGCGGCCAACAAGGCGGTCAACGACACGCAGAGCCAGCTCTACGCCAACCAGTACAACACCGAGCGGGCCAATCAGGCGTCGGCCAACAGCCAGATGGATGCGGCGATGCAGGGCCGGCTCGGGCTGGGTCAGAGCATCACCAACGACATCTCGAACGTCCAGAACACCAATAACCAGAACCGGCTGGCCGGCGCCGGGATCGGGCAGGCCCAGCAGGCGGCGCAAGCCGGCGTGCTCGGTCAGGTGCTCGGCGGCGACGAGTTCAACTCCAACCTCGGCGTCACCAAGGCCAACGGCTTCATCGGCGCGGGCCAACAGGGGCTGAACACCGCGCTGCAGGCGGCCGGCTTGCTGCCATCGGTCGACGCGCTGCGCTACACCCCGGGCAACAACCTGCTGACCACGGGCAGCATCCAGCAGAACCAGAACCAGGCCGGGCTCGACGCCGCGCAGCAGTATTTCCAGGAGACCCAGCAAACCCCGTGGCAGGCGCTCGGGCAGTATGCCTCCTTCCCATTGGCAATCGGCTCACAAGGCGGAACGACGGTCAGCCAGGGCACGAGCCAGACCAAGACGAGCGGCGTGAGCCCGCTCCAGTCGATCCTGGGCCTGGGCACATCTCTCCTCGGCCTTGGTACGGGTACGGGCAACTCGACTTTGGGCGGCGCCTTACTCGGCGGTTTGTTCGGCTCGGATGAGCGCCTGAAAGAAGATATCCGGCCGGTCGGCGAGTTGCATGACGGGCAGCCGGTCTACGCCTATCGCTACAAGGGCGATCCGCGGACCCAGATCGGCTTGATCGCGCAGGAGGTGGCCGAGAAGAAGCCGGACGCGGTTGGGCCGCTCGGCCTCGGCGATCTCCTAGGCGTGGATTACGCCAAGGCGACAGACAAGTCCGCCCAGATGGGCGCCAAGGGCAAGCGGAAGGGCAAGGGCAGTCAGTCGGGCGGATCCTCGCCGGCAGCACCTCCGGCCGAGCCGCCCCGCATGACCATCGTCATGTCGGATCAGTCGGGCGCCGGACCGGGGCTGGGCAATGCCTCCGGTCAGGGCCTCCCCGCGGACGGTCTCGGCGGCCTCATGGCCGCGCTGATGGCTGGCGACATGCGCTCCAGCTCTGCCCCACCGTCCGGCTTCCTCGCGCACGCCCTGCAGGCGGTGATCCCGCGGGAGCCCGAGTCGATCCGCGCCGGCGCCCCGAAGCCTCAAACCCGCGGCCAGCGCCGCGCGGCGGCTTGAGGAGGGCGCCGTGGATCACCTCGACGTGACCGAGCCTCCGCAGAACGTCCCCGCCGACCTGTCGGGCCTGTCCGATCTGGAAATGCGGACGCTGGCCTGCCGGACCGAACTGGCGACCTTGTTCCGGGCGATCCAGGGCGTCGCCGGGCTCGCCGCGACCAATCTGGAAGTCGGCGGCCCGGTTCAGGAGCTGGCCGCCCTGTTCAGCACCTTGGGCCAGCTCGATCGGCAGGCCAGCGACGATGCCGAGCGCTACGGCGCCCTTCTCTCTTCGGCGGGGTCGGCGTGATGGCCGGCAGCCCGCCCCTTTCCTCGTACCGATAGGTGCCGCCCATGGCCTCCGGTTTCGGCTCGCTCCCGATGTTCGACAACCTGTCTGCCGCCGACATGGCGGACCTGCTGCAGCGGCTGAACATCGGGCAGCAGGATCAGCGCGACAGCGGCATGCAGCCCGGCACGCAGGGGCAGCCGCCGCAAACCGGACCGGTCGGCCTCGGCGATCTCCTCGGCGGCGCCGGCCGCAGCGCGCCGTCCGTCGCCATGAGCGAGGCGGACACGCAGCGCCTTGAGCGGCAGCAGGCCGGTCCGCAGGATCTCGCGGCGCTGGGCGGCTCGCCGGTCGACCGCCTGCTGTTCGATCGCTCCGGCATGGGCGGTGGTGCCAACGGCTTCACGGGCACATCGGGCGCGACCCTGCCGGATGCCTTCGCCGCGCGTCCGACGCCCCTGCCGCCCGGCCGGCCGAGCGATGCCGACCTGATGGTGCAGCCCGCGGCTACCGGGTCGGTCTCGGGCATGAACCCGACCCCCGTTCCGCCCGGAGGCCGCTCGCCTGCCCGGGATGCGGAATACGGGCGTGGTGTCACCGATAGCGCCGGCACCTCGTCTGCGGCGCAGATGATGCCCGTGAACAGCTTCGATCCGCTCACGGGCCAGCCGGTCTCGGGCACGCCGCGCCCGATCGGAGGACAGCAGGCGCCGGTCTCGCCGTTCGGCGGGAACCCGGCCGTTCCGGCTTCGGCATCGTCAGCCAGCCCGCAGCAGAGCATGCTGGAGCGCTATGCCCGCGGCATCGGCAACCCGGATC
>NZ_FOTK01000091.1 GCF_900114535.1 Methylobacterium pseudosasicola
TTTTCAAGGGCGTCCTTTGCCTGCGCGACTTGCTCGCTCAGGGTGCGGGCGGCATCGTCCAAGGCTGCGCGCTCGTCGGCGGTCCGCCGGCAGGCGTCGGCCAGGCGCTTGGCAATCGCCGCGTCTTCGCCGTTCGTGTCGACCAAGAACGCGCGCTGTGCGGCGATCGCCTCCTCAGCCTTCATGGCCGCGGCCTCCAGCCGGCGGACCACACCCGAGCGGCGGGTCTCAAGATCCTGAAGCGCCGCCTCCAGGCCAGCCTTCTTGTTCCGTAGTCCGAGCATGCCGTTCCCCCAAATCTAGGGAGCGGCGCCCTCGCCCACCCCGGAGGTTAGAGGGCACCGCTCCTGCCGACATGCCGGGGAGATGAGGTCCGGCTATCGACAGGATCAGTATCGGCCAGCTCTGCGAGGCTGCGAACTAAACAGAAACTAAACAGGTCAGCTTTTTCTTAGTCACGGCGCTTTGCCTTGACCGCTTGCGCTTTCGCCCGCTGAACCGGCTCGATGTCCTCACCGTTGGAAAGATCAGACAGCGCCTCGCGGATCTCATCTTCCACCCATCTCAGCTGCTCGGGCGACAGCTTGTCACCAAGCTTGCCGGTGATGCTGAGCGAGCGCTCTCGGACCACCGAGAACTCCCGCTCTACGGCGACGCCCACCTCCTCGATATTGACGAGCTCGCCCCGGCGCTCAGCGTTTTTCATCTCGGTCTGTTCGGCCAGCGCTCGATCTTTCCGAGCACGCTCCTGCGCCGGGTCAAGCATTCCGTCGCTGTCGCCTCCAACGGTAAGTGCGCGGACTGCCGTCGACATGAACCACGCCGGGCGGCCAGCGCTTTTACCGTCCGGCGGCAAGTGGCCGACGGCATCGGCGACGACACGACGATCCCTATCGAGCTCGACCGCCAGTCCGTTGATCGCCCAGAGCTTGCGAGACATGGCCATGTGCAGATTTCTCCTGTGAAAAGTGGTGGCCCTACGGCCATTCATCGCTGGGAAAGGCCCGAGCCTCGCGCGTGACCGTCACCCCTCCCGGCCAGTGGAAGAACCTATGGTTGCATATATTGCACTGTGCAACCTGAGGGATTGTCGCTCGGGCCCTACCCATGCGCGACCTCGGGCTGGCTCGGCAGGTGCAGCTCCCAATGCCTGCCGACCTTCCGTCCGGTGCCGCTGGCCTGGCCGCGCTTGGCCCGCATGCGAGCGGCCGTCACGTTGATCGGCAGGAAGCGAGGAGCGTGGGACACCCGAACCCAGTCGGGCCGCTCAGGCTGGCTCAGGGCGGGCGTGATAGGTGCCGCCGTCGCCACCGTGCTCCGCAGCGCCTGGACGGCTTCCTGCGCCAGCTTCAGCCCGCGCGGGTCGCGATGGATGCGACCGGCATGGTGCGCCTCGATCGCCTCGACCTTGGCCACCACGTCGAGGAGGGAAGCCCACTCGGCGGGCGTCATAGCAGCACCTCGGAACTTTGGGCCTGCGAGCGCGTGCTACGTAAGTTCTGATGCGGCGATATCCGCTGCTCTGCTTGAGATGTCCGATGAATAGCATCAAAAGATTGGTTTCGCAGTTCGCCGAATTCATGTCGGCTAGACCTGCTGCCGGGGAAAACCATCAATTGCATGCTTCGACGGATGACACGGGGGCTGGCGCAAGATCGGGTAAGACACCGAAGGATTTCACCGGCGACTACCGCACCGCGACCGACATGCTGCGGGATCGGATCAACAAGCGCTTCCCGGACAACTTCCATGCGCGCGTCGGATCCAACGCGAACAGCATGAGGGATTTCGGCGACGAGCGAGCTGGCGCGATCGACATGTCCTCGGCCGCCATAGCTGCAGCGCTGCGCGATGGCGCGTCGGCCAAGCAGGCGGCTGATGCAGGGGCGGCCAGCGTCGGCATCTAACCCCCTGAGCAGCACCTCGCCTGCCGGATAGGGGTTTAAGGGGTTTAAGGGGTTAGTTTCAGCCGCTACACGTAAACTGTCATGTGTGTGCGCACTCGCCTTACACACAGACACGAATACGAAAACGATCTGACAGTTTGCCGCGTTGGCTGAAAACAAACCCCTAAAACCCCTGAAACCCCTATGGTCGGATGGCGCGCGCATCAGAATTGCGGCTCCTGAGCGTAGCGGTTTGGTTCCAGCTGGCAGAGGGAGAAGCGGTTGCCGTTGCTCCCGTCCTCCCGCATCTCGATCCGGTGACCGCTGACGACGCGTCCCTTGATCCGGGACAGCCACTTGCCGAGGCGCCGGCTGTTCACCGCGCCGCCCTCGCCAGCCTGCCGAAGCAGCAGGTCGCGGAACTCCGGGGCTCGGAACTCCTGGACGTTGTAGTCGAAGCTCGACCCTGGGCCTTTCTCGCAGGCCGCCTTGATGATGGCGTTCGTGGTGTATCCGCTCGACAGGCTCAGGTGCTCGCGCCACTGCCCGAACAGCTCGCGGATCGCGGACAGCTCCGGGTCCTCCTCTCGGGCCGTTTCCATGCTCGCGACCGGATCGGCCTGGTTGAGCCAGATCAGCGGGGCGCGGACCATGTCGCTCCAATCCTCGTAGGATCCGATCGCGCCGCACACCTTCGGCGAGCCGGCGATGCGATAGGCGCGGATCACGGTGAGCGCTGCAGCCACATACCGGCCGCGGTCAGCCAGCACCTCGGTGAGCGGGTCGAAGTCGAAGGCTCGCAGCTCGGGGCGTTCAACACCCGCGTCCAGGGAGCAGACCAAGGCGCGCCGGGTCATGTCTCCGGTCAGCACGAGGTTGTTGCCGGTGGCGAAGGTGGTCGACCGGCACTCCAGCTCGGGCGCCTCCGATTTGCCGAGGATCCGCACCCGGACCAAGGGGCGCTCGGTGAGCTGGCAGAGCATGTCGCCGCCGAGCTCGCCGTTGACGTTGTCGATGCTGACCACCGGCACCGCGTCGCGCAGCAGTGCGCCCAGGCGCTTCTCGGTCTCCTCTTCCGTCTTCCCAGCGGCGATCACCGGGCAGCGCCGGCCCGTGGCGATGACGGCCGCGAGGTCGACCAGGAAGCTCTTGCCCGTCCCAGCAGTCGTTGCCCGGAACGCATGCAGCGGTGCCGTCGGCAGTACACCGCGCACCAGCGCCGTCAGGATCCCCGACAACGCCACGGACCGGTCGACGTGGTCCACGAACGGGAAGCCGGCGAGCAGCTCCTCGATCAACGCCAGGGCCCGCAGCGCCTCCACCTTATCCGGTCGCTCAGACAACACCGGCATGGTGAAGTCCGGATCCAGAGCGAGGTAGAGCCGCGTCGCCGGGTCGTAGCCCGCCTGGGTAAGCAGGGACCCGTCTGGACGCAGTGTCGGCGTGGTGATGATGCCGGCCACCGGCGGGACGCGCCACTGCCCCTCGCGAGCGAGAAGCGTCAGGGTCATCTCGGCCGGCACGTTGATGTCGAGCCAATCCTCGGCGCGGCGGTCGAACCGCTGCACCCGCATGATGCGCGCGGCCATGTCGGCGAGGCTGACCGCCACCAGCGGAGACATTCGGGCGACTGTGGTCATCCGGCCCTTCGCAGCAGGCACCTCGTCGAGCACCGGTCGAACTAGGGCGCCGGCGCGAGAGTAGATCTCGATGCCGGCTTTCAGCAGCAGCTCCTCCATGCGGTCGACCGCCTCCGGCACCTTGCCGGCGATGAACCGCACGATCGGACGCTCGTCATCTTCCTGCGGGGCCGCTTCCGGATCCGCGTTGGCGCGGCGTTCGGCGCGATCCTGCTTCGGTGCCCCGCTCCGACCGGTACCCTGACGGCGCCATCCGGCCTCGACTGCGTGCCAGAACAGCGTGGCGATGGTCACTGACCGTCCGCTGGCGAAGCTGGACCACTTCCGCGAGGTGAACGTGGCGTCGTCCTTCGAGGAGGTCGCGGACCAGCCCTCCCAGAGATCGCGCCCGACTTCGCCGAGGCCGTCGTACAGCGCGAATCCAATGCGGACCCAGCCGTCATAATCGAAGTCGTTCGGCACGTGCGCCAGGGCATCCTCAATCGTCGCCCGGTCCGGCCTCTGATGCAGTCCGAACCCAGCGGCGCGCCGCCCCTTGTCCTCGCGCTTCTTGCCCTCCTGCTTGCGCTCGCGCTTGGTCGCGGCGCCAGCCTCACGGATCATCTCCTCGGCCTCAGCCACTAGCTGATGCAATTGACCTTCGGTGACCTCCGGCAGGTCGGTGAAGTCGACGTTCAGCGGCGAGGCGTCGGGCCAGCGGTAGGGGGCTTGCGTCTCCGGGTGCACGCCGAAACCGACGTAGTGCTGCCCCCGAGCGAGCAGCTCGACCTTGGTCGCCTTCTCCAACGGATCGTCCGTGAAGTGGAGCGCGGCCGTCTGGAGCTTGTCGGTCGGGATATCGAGCCGGTAGCCGAGCAGCACCTTCGGCTCACGTCCGATCCGCACCAGCGGCGTCGGCCCGAGCAACTGGCGTGCCCGGTCTGCGAGCGCCCCCGACAACTCGGGGCGCAGCACGTCAATGTCGACGCCCACCATGCGGCCGCACAGCAGGCCGGTGTTGGTGTTGTCGGGATACCGGCGCGCCCAGCGCTCGATCTCCTCCGGTGAGGCATCGAGGCAGCGCCGCTGCCAATCGGGGAGCTGGGGCCGCTTGCCGGCGTCCTTCACATTCATGGTCGGCCCCGTGACCGGGACTGGGTGGTAGCCGCGCTCGCGCAGGGCGAGGCGCAGCTCGGTGGGGTTAAGGCGGAAGTGATCCGTCATCGGCCGCCTCCGTCCTGCGAGGCACCGCGGGGCTGACACACGGCCGCGCGCATCATGGCTTCGCGCTGACGGATGGCGGGGTGGATGTCGGCGTAGCTCTCGTAGATCGACCCAGCTTCGGCGTCGGTCAGTTCCTCGCCGATGCTCTCCAGGGGCCCGATCACGGTCGCTCGCATCCGCACGCCCGGGGCGAGCTGCTTCATCACCGTGAACACGGCCTGGTCCGGCTCCGGCCGGAGCGGCTTGCCCTGGAAGATCTCGACCTGCCGCCGCTCGGCCTGCGAGAGCAGACGAATGCGGTAGGTGCGATCGGGCCAGCGAGCGAAGAAGCGACGATCGCCCTCTACGGCGCGGTCGGCCTCGGCGGCGTGGCGTTGCATGGCGCGCCGCTGCTGTCGGGTAAGGGTCGACGTCATCGTGCACCCCGCCAGCTGTCGACCTGGGGGAACGCCAGCTCGGCCACGACGCCAGCGATAGACGGCGTCAATCCGAAGCGGACTGCGAGATAGTCTTGTCGAAGCGCCTGGGCTGGCGTATCTCTCTGAGCGTCCACCTGGCAGTAGACATTCTTGGAGACCCGCCGCAGCCCGCGCTGTGCGCGGGTTTTCTGCTTCATGGCTCAAGCAGCCTCCGCGCTGTTCGCGGACAGGCCGAGCATCCGCTCGAACGGCGCCACCGGCACCCGCAGCAACCGCCCAATCTTGATCGTCGGGATCTCGCCCCGCCCCGCGGCCTCGTAGGCTGTGTTCCGGCTGACGCCGAGCCAGCGCCCTGCCTCTTCGACGCTGATCGTCTTCGCGCCGGTCTGTCCCCGCTCGTTGGCTGTCATTCGAAGTGCTCCTTGAATGTCTTCGGTTTCCGCATACAATCTGCTCGAATCGTCGGCGGTCGCAACGGGTGCGACTACAATCGCGAAGACAAATTCGAGGACCGGAATGAAAGCTCGCCGCGGGCGCCCCCCAACCGGCACCATCCATGGGAAGTCATCCGTCTTCACGACGCGGATCCGGCCGGAGCTGCGAGAAAAGCTCGATGAGGCCGCGGTGAGAGCCGGACATTCCCTGTCTCAGGAAGTTGAGCGGCGTCTTTCCGACAGCTTTATACAAGATCGACGCATGGAAGATGCGTTTGGCAGTGTTGAGCAATTTTGGCTTATGCGCCTGATCTCGCTAGCAATGCAGCAACAGTACGTGCCATTTAGCGGCGCGGACGATTGGAGGCGTAGTCCTGAGCATTTCGAGGTAATGCTAAAGACCGTAAACGGCATCCTGGAGTCTATGCGTCCCGCGCCGATGTCTGAAACATCTCCCATCGAGAAGGAGATGATGGACTTTACAAGTAAGAATTTGCCAATTGCGCTTTGGAAAGCAATCACGGAAGCAGATGAGAGCTTGCGTCTCGACCAGGGGACCAACGACGACCACTTGGCGGCCATGCTCAAGCGCAAGATCGGCAAAGTCGCAGAGGGTGCCTTGAAGAACGCCCAGAAGGCCATGCCATCCGAAGAAGAATGGAAGCTCCGCAGGGACGCTGCGTATGCCGAACAGCACAAATCGATGAGTGAGACCGGCAAGAGGAGGAAGAAATGAAGGGCCACATCCGCGAGCGTTCGCCTGGCAACTGGGCGATCATCCTCGATATCCGCGATCCTGAGACCGGTAAGCGCAAGCGGAAATGGCATTCGTTCAAGGGAACGAAGCGAGGAGCGCAGAAAGAGTGCGCCAGGCTTATCACCGAGATCCAGAACGGCGGCTATGTGGAGTCGAACAAGATCCTGATGAGCGACCTCCTGCTGCGCTGGATAGACCACGCGAAATCGCAGGTGACCCCCAAGACGCACGAGCGCTACACCGAGGTGGTCAAGAAGAACCTGATCCCGGCGCTGGGTGGCGTGCACCTCACCAAGCTGCGACCGGCGCAGATCTCCGCGGTCTACACCAAGGCCCTGACGAGCGGGCGTCGTGACGGCAAAGGCGGCCTCGCACCCGCGACCGTCGTCCTCATGCATCGCCTGCTCAAGAAGGCTCTCAAGCAGGCCGTCCGGTGGGAGCTGACGGCTCGCAACCCGGCCGAAGCCGTCGACCCGCCAGTGGTCGAGCGCAAGGGGATGAACACCTACGACCTCGACCAGACGATCGTCCTCCTGGACAACCTGGAGAAGTCCCGGCTGCTGATCCCGGTGATGATCGCCGTCCTCTGCGGACTGCGGCGCGGCGAGATCGTCGCGCTCCGCTGGCGCCACATCGACCTGGCGAACGGAAGTCTGACGGTCTCGGAGAGCATCGAGCAGACCAAGGAAGGCGTCCGCACGAAGGTGCCCAAGTCGGGCAAGGGGCGGGTCGTTACGCTGCCGGCGATGTTGACTGCTCGCCTGCGGCTGTTCCGTGTCCAGCAGGCCGAGGAACTGCTGGCGATCGGCGTGCGCCAGACCGAGGCGACCCACCTCTACACGCGTGAGGATGGCGAGCCCGTACAGCCCCGCACCCTGACGCAGGCCTGGCGCACGCTTGCGGCGTCGAGCGACCTGCCGAAGATCCGGCTGCACGATCTTAGACATGCCCACGCGACCCACATGCTCGCGAAGGGCGTGCACCCGAAGGTGGCTTCGGAGCGGCTCGGGCACTCACGGGTCGGCATAACCATGGACCTCTACAGCCACGTCCTGCCGGGGATGCAGGAAGAGGCCGTCGCCCGCGTTGACGAGGCCCTATCTCTGGCGCTAGAGAAGCGCCCACGGAGTGTTGGGTAGCAATCCGGTAGCAAGCAGGGTTTACAACCGACCTGCAAAAGCGCCGATTTTGCAATGATCTCAAGGCTTTGGAGAGGTGGCAGAGCGGTTGAATGCACCGCACTCGAAATGCGGCATGCCTGCAAGGGCATCGGGGGTTCGAATCCCCCCCTCTCCGCCAAGCACCCTTCTAAGTGCCTGATCTTCCAGAAGTGGTTGCACGGTAAGGCTTTCTTGATCCGCCTGTTGTACACACAGGTGGTACACAGTGCCTCTTCCGATGCCCCGACCCTGGAAGCACCCCAAGACCGGCGTCTACTACCTCCGCAGGCGCGTGCCCGCCGAGCTCGTTGAGGCTGTGGGCAAGAGCGAGGAGAAAGTTTCGCTCGGGACCAAGGATCCGACCGAGGCCAAAGCACGCCACTTCGCCGAGATCTACAAGCTGGAAGAGCGCTGGGCGAACCTGCGCAAGGGCCAGCAGCCACTCACCGGCAAGCAGGTCCAGGCCCTGGCCGGGGACATCTACCGCGCCAAGGTCGCGGAGCATGCGGACGATCCGGGATCCCCCGAGACCTGGCGCCGCCTCGCCGCCGCCGACCGACGCCTTCAGGATCTCAAAAGCCGTACGTCCGGCAAGCCGTCCGCCCTTCGGATGGCCACGGGCTGGTCAGAGGCGGAGGCCGTGATCCGCGCGCGTCACGGCGAAGCCGTCGATGCCTTCCTCGCGAATAAGAGCGCCTAACAGAACCGTCTGATCTGGTTGAGTGTGATGAGGCTGGCAGCGAGGCTGGTGAAGGCTTCGTAGATGTCTGCACGTCGCTCGTAGCGCACGGGCAGCCGACGGAAGCGATTGAACCAAGCGTGCGTGCGCTCCACCACCCACCGATGCCGGCCTAG
>NZ_FOTK01000017.1 GCF_900114535.1 Methylobacterium pseudosasicola
AAACAACCCCGTCATCCCGGGGCCGCGAAGCGGAGCCCGGGATCCAGAACCAGTGTCGGATCAACGACTTGCGCCGTCGGCGGATCTGGATCCCGGGCTCGCCTGCGGCGCCCCGGGATGACAGGGTGGGGGCTGAAGCGTCTGCGGAAACTTGGGATCCGTGAAGGAAGGATAGGTCTCGGCGACCCATCGCCTGCCGCCGCGCTGCCTTCTCGGCTGTCACCTTGGCGAGAGATGGGCGCATGCCATCGGACCTTGGCTGTGCGGTTCGAAGCGCTTGATCCCATTGATAAAACGCCTCGCGCGCAGATGAATCCCAACACCTTTAAAGGGCTGGGTCTCGGACCTTTTGAAACCGGGATTGTCATCGATCGATGCCCGTTCCCGTGGCGTCATCCGTGGCGTCTGCGGGTGGGGGCTTCGTCCACGAACCGGCCCGCGAGGACGGGCGTCTCGGCGGCGATCTCGCGGAGCAGGGTCGGCACCCGGGCCCAGGGCTCTGTGACGGCGCGCGAGCCCGGCCGGACTGCGCCCCGCTCCTGGCCGCCGGCCACGCGGATATCCGGCCAGCGCGCGCAGAAGGCCTCCACGCAGGCCGGATCGAAATGGCGGCCGCTATCGGCCCGGATGCAGGCCAGGGCCGCCTCGAAGGACATCGCCTCCTTGTAGGGCCGCTGCGTGGTCAGGGCATCGAACACGTCCGCCACCGCGACGATCCGGGCGGCCAGGGGGATCTCGGTGCCGGCAAGCCCCTTCGGATAGCCGCTGCCGTCCCATTTCTCGTGATGCGCCTCGGCGATCTCGGCGGCCAGCCGGATCAGCTCCGAGGAGCTGCCGCCCAGGATGCGCTGGCCGATGGTCGCGTGCGTCTTGATCAGGGCGAACTCGTCCGGATCGAGCCGGCCGGGCTTCAGCAGGATGCCGTCCGGGATCGCCACCTTGCCGACATCGTGCAGCGGCGCCGCGAGATACAGGTTGCGGCACAGCTCCGCCGGCAGGCCGAGGGCCTCGGCCACGATCTGGCTGTAGCGGGCCACCCGCCAGGTGTGGTCGCCGGTGTCGTTGTCGCGATACTCCACCGCCAGGGACAGGCGGAAGATGATCTCCTCCTCCCGCTCGCGCATGTGCCGCAGGGCGGCCTCGACCTCGCCGTCGAGCCAGGCGGCCTGCTCGGCCAGCCGCCGCACCGCCTTGGCGAGGCGGATCAGGTTGCGCAGCCGCACGGTCTGCTCGACGCCCCGCATGGACTTGTCGAGGAAGTCGGTCGCCCCCGCTTCCAGGGCGGCGAGCCGGACCGCGTCGGAGATGTCGCTGGTGACCATCGCGATGGGCACCTGGGCGTAGTGCGGGATCGTGCGCATGCGCTGGATGAACGCGATCCCGTCCATCGCGGGCATGTGGTAATCGACCAGCACCAGATCGAAGGCGCGCATCTGCGCCTCGACCAGGGCCGCGGCCGGGTCGGCGTAGTCGGTCACGCTGACGTCGGGCTTGGCCTCGAGCATCTGGCGCAGCCGTCGGCGCATGGTCGCGCTATCGTCAACCAGAAGCGCGTCCATCATGGCGTCTTGTCTCGCTCCGCGGGTGCGTGCCCGGCGCGGGATCGGCGGGGTGTCGGGGCCGCGCTCTCGGGAGCTCGCGGGCACGGAGAGCCGTGGCGTTCCAAGATCGGATCCATCGGGCTGAAAGCGGTCATGATCCGATCCGTGACGATCGCGGGTGAAGGTGCCGTCCTCGATGCGGAAGGTCTCTTCGACGATGTGACACATTTGTAATATTGCACGTTAAAGGGGAGTAAATGTTCTCGCGCTCGCGTTGGACGGTAAATTTGATCTCCGCGAATAAATAAGTATCGGCTCTGCTATATCTTGCTTGATAATCTCATGAATTAATCAGGTAGCGTTGATTTTTATGGCGTGAATATAAATCGAATTGTCCAGTTTCAGATTTTCATGGATCTTGTAGTGGTGGTTTTCGATCTGTCCTGGCGTCTTTGACGCCTGGGCATTGGGACGGAGGCGGGCGGCGCGTCCGTCCGGCAACGCTGACAGGCCGGCGGGGCGGCGATACCGTCTCGCGTCGTCGTCACCGGACGGATGGACCGGGCGATGCCGCTTCCGGAAAGGACCTTCGGCGATGATGCGGTTCGATCTCACCGATCTCGGCCTGTTCCGGCACGTGGTCGAGGCCGGCTCGATCACCCACGGGGCGGCGCGGGCGAACCTCGCCCTGGCGGCCGCCTCGACGCGGATCCGGCTGATGGAGGAGTCCCTCGGCGCCGCGCTCCTGACCCGGGGGCGGCAGGGCGTCAGCCCGACCCCGGCGGGGCGCACGCTGCTCACCCATGCCCGGGAGATCCTGGCCGGCGTCGAGCGCCTGCGCGAGGAGATGTCGGTGTTCTCCGGCGGCGCGGCCGGGCAGATCCGGGTCCTGGCGAACACCAACGCGCTCACCGAGTTCCTGCCCGACGCGCTCTCGGCCTTCCTGGCCACCCATCCCGGGATCGGCGTCGAGATCGAGGAGCGCACCTCCGAGGAGATCGTCGGGCTGGTGGCCGAGGGCGCGGCCGATCTCGGCATCCTGTCCGGCACGGTCGATACCGGCTCGCTCCAGACCTTCCCGTTCCGGGAGGACCGGTTCGTGCTGGTGGCGGCCCGGGACCATCCCCTGGCGGCGCGCGCCGATATCGCCTTCGTGGAGGTGCTCGGCCACGACCTCGTCGGCCTCGACCGGCGCAGCGCGATCAGCCGGTTCCTGGTCGCCCAGGCGGTGCGGGAGGGGCGGCCGATGCGCCTGCGGGTGCAGTTGCGCGGCTTCGACGCCGTCTGCCGCCTGGTCGAGGCCCGGGTCGGGCTCGCGGTGCTGCCCGAGAGCGCCGCCGCCCGGGCCGCGCAAGGGCTCGCCATCGCGGTGGTGCCGCTCTCGGATGCGTGGGCGCGCCGCGACCTGACCCTGTGCCTGCGCGACCTCGACGGCCTGCCACCGTTCATGCGTGCCTTCGTGGCGGCGTTGCGGGGTTGAGCCCGTGCAGTTCCGGGAGTCGGATCGAGCCGGATGAGGTGTCGTATTTCAATCAGAAGATGAACCCATTTAGAGATTTCGATGTCGCCATGTAACCGCATGTTTCCAGGCGCTGAAAAATTACGTACGTGCTTTACGAAAATCGTGATCGCTGCCATGTGTGCGATTTCGCGCGTTGAGAACCTCACGCCGCGGACGGGACGACTTTCGGATGACAGCGATGGGCAGCGGGGTGGACAGCTACGACGTGGCCGTGGTCGGGGCTGGGCTGGCCGGGAGCTGCCTCGCCGGGGCGCTCGCCCGCGCCGGGACCCGGGTCGCGCTGATCGACGCCCAGGCCGGGCGCGGCGAGGCGCGGCGCGACTTCCGGGCGGAGAAATTCGGGGCCGACCAGATGGCCCTGTTCGAGGGACTCGGCTTCGGCCAAGCGCTCGCCGCCTGCACGACGCGGACCGATGAGGTCGCGGTGGTCCGCTACGGCCGCCTCGCCTACCGGGAGGCCGCCCGCGAATGGGGCGCGCATTATCCCGTCCTGGTCGGGGCCGCCCGGGACGCCCTGCCGGAGGGCTTGCTGACCGTCGGCCGGGTCGCCGATCTCGATCTCGGGCCGGATCGCCAGGCGCTCACCTTGAGCGACGGCCGCCGGATCGAGGCGCGCCTCGTGGTGCTCGCAACCGGGTTGGGCCACGCGCTGCTCGCCAAGGCCGGCATCACCAAGCGGGCGCTGAGCCCGCGCCACTCCCTGGCGGTCGGCTTCGACATGGGGGCGCCGCGGGCCGCCTTTCCGTTCCCGGCCATGACCTACTTCGCCGAGGGGTTCGGCGGGCGCGACGCCTACCTGACCCTGTTCCCCATCGGCGACGTGATGCGCGCCAACCTGTTCTGCTACCGCGACCCCGGCGAGCCCTGGGTCGCGGCCTTGCGGCGGGACCCGGAAGCCACCCTGCGGGCGATGATGCCTCACCTGGCGCGGCATTGCCCGGACCTGTCGGTGTCCGGCCCCCTCGAGGTCCGGCCGATCGACCTCGCCCGGGCCGACGGGGTGGAGCGCGACGGGCTGGTGCTGATCGGCGACGCCTTCCAGACCGCCTGCCCGATCCCCGGCACCGGGATCGGCAAGCTGCTCACCGATGCCGACCGGCTCGCCCGGGTTCACGTGCCGGCCTGGCTCGCCACCCCCGGGATGGCGCGGGAAAAAATCGCGGCGTTCTACGCCGACCCGGTCAAGCAGGCCTGCGACGCCCGCAGCCTGCGCGCCAGCGTCTACGCCCGCGGCCTCGCCGTGGAGACGGGCGCCCTCTGGCGGGCCCGGCGCCTGCGCAACCGCCTGGCCCGCACGGCGATCCGCATGGCGAAGGACGGCCCCAGGGCCGCCGCGGCTCTGGCGCCCGGCCTCCTGCCGATCGGGCTATAACGCGCGGCTCCATCAGGGCTCCGCCCTGACAACCCGCCAAAGGGCTCGCCCTTTGGAAACCCGATTCCGCCCTGCGGGTCTTCGTCGCGGCGCGGCCATGGGGTAGCGTAGCCGCGATTCCGCCGGGGGGCGGAGGAGGGTTGCGCATGCCGATCGAGACCGTGGACGCCGCCGGGAGCCGCAGAGGCGCCGAACTGCTGCTGGATGTGCTGCGCTCGGAGGGGGTGCGCTACATCTTCGGCAATCCCGGCACCACCGAATTGCCGCTGATCGACGCGCTCACCGAGGCGCAGGACATCGGCTACATCCTCGCCCTGCAGGAGGCGACCGCGGTGGCGATGGCCGACGGCTACGCGCAGGGTGCGCGCCGGCCGGCCTTCCTCAACCTGCACACCGCCGGCGGCCTCGGCCACGGCATGGGCGCCCTCTGGAACGCGCAGGTCAGCGGCACGCCGCTGGTGGTCACGGCCGGCCAGCAGGACCTGCGCCACGCCCTCTCCGACCCGCTGCTGATGGGCGACCTCGTCGCCATCGCCGACCCGGTGGTGAAGTGGGCGCGCGAGGTCACCAGCCCGGACCAGATCCCGGTGCTCCTGCGCCGCGCCTTCCACGATTGCGGCGCCGCCCCGTCCGGCCCGGTCTTCCTGTCCCTGCCGATGGACGTGATGGAGGCGATGACCGCGACACCGGCGGGCGAGACCTCGACCATCGACCAGCGGGCGGTGGCGGGCTCCCTCGACAAGCTGGCGGAAAGGCTCGCCGCCATCGCGCCCGGCCGCCTGGCCCTGATCGCCGGGGACGAGATCGACGCCTCGGACGCCTCCGCCCAGGCTGTGGCGCTGGCCGACCTGCTGGCGGCGCCGGTCTACGGCTCGTCCTGGCCGGCCCACATCCCCTTCCCCACCGCACACCCGCTCTGGGCCGGCAACCTGCCGACCCGGGCCGACGCCATCGCCGACATCCTCGGGCGCTACGACGCGGTGTTCGCGCTGGGCGGCAAATCGCTGATCACCATCCTCTACTCGGAGGTCTCGGCGGTGCCCCCGGGGACGCAGGTGTTCCAGCTCTCGGCGGATGTCCGCGACCTCGGGCGCACCTACGCCACCAGCCTGTCGACGGTGGGCGACATCCAGGCCTCCCTGAACGCGCTGCTGCCGCTGCTGGCCCCGCGCGTGGCCGGCCGCGCCGCCGCCTACGCGGAGGTGCGCGCGCAGGCGGAGACGGCCCGGACCGAGCGCCGGGCCAAGCTCGCCGCCGCGGCCGACGCCGCCTTCGACGATCCGGTGATCGCGCCGCTCGTCGCCGCCCGCGAGGTGGCCCGGGCCGTGGGGGCGCAGACCACGATCATCGACGAGGCGCCCGCGACGCTGACCCACCTGCGGACCTTCCTCGACAGCTCCTCCACCCACCAATACGCGGCGATGCGCGGCGGCGTTCTGGGCTGGGGCATGCCGGCCGCGGTCGGCTTTTCGCTCGGCATCGACCGGGCGCCCGTGGTCTGCGTCGTCGGCGACGGGGCGGCGATGTACTCGCCTCAGGCGCTCTGGACCGCGGCGCACGAAAAACTGCCGGTCACCTTCGTGGTGATCAACAACGCCGAGTACAACATCCTGAAAAACTTCATGAAGGGCCAGGCGCACTACGCCTCGGTGCGGGCCAACCGCTTCATCGCCATGGACCTCACCGACCCGCGCGTGGACTACCTGGCGCTCGCCACCTCCATGGGCGTGCCGTCCCAACGGGTGACCCGAGCCGCCGACATCGCCCCGGCGATCGAGGCCGGGATCCGGTCCGGGAGCGCCAACCTCGTGGAGGTGGTGGTGCGGGCGAGCTGACCGGCGGCGGCCGCACCACCATCCGCCGTATCGAAGATCGGGGCTACGCCTCTGCCCCGATTGGCGAACTTGGACCACCGGCTGACACCTCGGTCTCTCCCTGCATGACGGATAAGCGCCGCGGGGCAGCTGTCCGGCTGACACCAAGGCGCTCGATCGCATGAGGCGGATCAATGTCCTGGGCAATGCCGGGAGCGGTAAGTCGACGCTGGCACGGAAGATCGGCGAGCGATTGCAAATTCCGGTCGTTCACCTGGACAAATTTTTCTGGGAGCCAGGCTGGCGAGAGGCTGATCCCGACCTGTTCCGGCAGCGTGTTGCGAGCGCTGTTTGCGGGGATGCTTGGGTTTGCGAAGGGAACTATGCAGCTCGAACATTTGACCTGCGCGTTCCTCAAGCCGATCTCACCATTTGGCTGGATACGCCCCGTCTGATCTGCGCAGCCCGCGTCATTTCGAGGAGCACGGCGATTCGGAATCGACCTGACCTGCCTGTCGGATGTCAGGAAGGAAACATCAGGAACACGATCGAACTGCTGCGGGATGTATGGCGATTTGATGCAACCAGACGTGGTCGCATCGACAGGGAATTGTCTCGCTGGGGAAAAGAAGAAGCGGTCCTGCATCTAAAAGGTCAGAACCAGGTTGAAATGTTCTTGGCGAGCATTTGAGAGATTGAGGGATTTCGACAATAAGTTCATGTGCTTTTCGCTGCTATCGAACGAATCCATCCTTCAGATATTTTATATCTGCAAGGGCATACCAACCTTAGCATGAACGTGCGAACCTTTACGGCTGCGAATTCCCTCGCGATCTGGTCTGTATCAAGTCGGCACCGCCCGTTTGCGCCTGAGAGTGCGTGTAAACTTTGGCAACCCAATCAGCGTTCGCCCGGCCGGGGCGGCGGCAAGAAAGGCGTAGCGGTTCAAACGCTTGCCGCTGATCGCCCGCGTGCATCCGCGGACCGTCGCGTGTGTTTTCCTCACACAGCGCGCGAGCTTTTCATGGATTGTCCGGCCCGGATTCCGGGGCTACGTCCAAGGTGACGCCGATCTCGGTCGGCGACCCTGTCCTTGTCCTACCGCGAGCGGACACGTCTCGTAAGACCGGGCGCAGACGGGATCCGAACGGGACCGGGCACCATGACCCTCCATGCCGGCCAGTGCCATTGCGGTGCCGTGCGCTTCCGGGCAACGCTCGGCGACGGCTTCGACTCGATCCGCCGCTGCACCTGCTCGTACTGCCGGATGCGCGGCGCCGTCGTCGCCATGGCGGAGGCGGGCGGGGTCGAGATCCTGCAGGGCGCGGAGGCGTTGACCAGCTACCGCTTCCACACCGGCGCGGCGCAGCACTTCTTCTGTTCCCGCTGCGGGATCTACACCCATCACCAGCGGCGCTCGAACCAGAACCTCTTTGCCGTGAACGTGGCGTGCCTGGACGGAATCAGCCCGTTCGATTTCCCCGAGGTGCCCGTCATGGACGGGGTCAACCACACCAACGACACCGGCCAGCCAACCCGCCGGGCCGGCACGCTGCGGTTCATTCCGGCCGACATGGATTGAGGGTAGAGGCCCCGGCTTCGAAAGATCCGTGATCGTTTGCGGATCCAGGGCGGAGCCCTGGGTCGAGCGAAGCTCCGTCGGGGCTCCGCCCCGAAGACCCCGCCAAAGGGCTGAGCCCTTTGGAAACCCGGTTTCGGCGTCGGAGGCTGGATTCCGGCCGCCAGCGGTGCAAGGTCCCGGTGTCGCCACGAACCGGGACGGTCCGATGAAGCTCTTCTACTCCCCCGCCTCCCCGTATGCCCGCAAGGTGCTGGTGCTGGCCCACGAGACCGGGTTGATCGACAGGATCGCCGTCACCGTCGCCGGGGCCTCCCCGACCGGCCCCTCCCCCGAGGTCGCCGCCTACAACCCGCTCGGCAAGATCCCGGCCCTGGTCCTGGAGGACGGCACCGCCCTCTATGACAGCCGGGTGATCTGCGAATATCTCGACGGCCTCTCGGCCGGCCCGCGCCTGTTCCCCGAGGGCGCGGCGCGCTGGGACGCCCTGGTCCGGCAGGCGCTGGCCGACGGCCTGCTCGATGCCGCGCTGCTCACCCGCTACGAGCGGGTCCTGCGCCCGGAAGAGCGGCGCTGGGAGTCCTGGGAGGCCGGGCAGGTCGGCAAGATCACGGCGGCGCTCGACCGGTTCGAGACCCTGGTCGCCGACATGCCGGTCCTGGATATCGGCACGGTCGCGATCGCCTGTGCGCTCGGCTATCTCGACCTGCGCTTCCCCGACCTCGCCTGGCGCGAGGGACGCCCCGCCACCGCCGCCTGGTACGCGGTGTTCGAGGCCCGGCCCTCGATGGTCGCCACCGTGCCGAAGGGGTGAGGCCCTGGAATTCTCGGGGCTTCGCGCCCCGAACCCCGCCAAAGGACCGGGGGCCCTTTGGAAACTCGGATTCTCGAGCATCACCCCGAAAGGTGGGTGCCGGCTTTCGGAAAAAGGCGATGCAAAATCAAAGACCTGGCGCATCGTGCCGGTTCCGATATCCGGCACGATGCGCTAAGGTCCGGCCTGGACCGCGTAGGGGTGGGACGAGGCGAGCGGGTCGGCGAAGAAGCTTTCCACCGTCCCGGCGCCGGTCCCGAAGGTGATCAGCAAGAAGCCTCCGGCCAGCGCAAAGTTCTTCAAGAAATCCCAAAATAACGCGCGGCCCTGGCCGCCCGCCCAGAAATCGCCGGGCGCCCAGAACTGCTTCCACAGCAGCGCGGTGACGCCGCAATAGCCGGCGAGCACGAAGGCCGCCGCCCGGTCGGCGAAGCCCGTCAGGATGCACAGCGACATCCCGATCTCGACCCCGAGCCCGATCAGGATCAGCACGGTCGCCGGCCCGGTGGCGTGCACCGCCTCCCGGGCCTGGCCGACCGCGCCCTTGAAGTTGAGGATCTTGTCCAGGGCGCTGAACGGCAGGAACAGCAGCACCAGGAGCAGGCGGACGCCGAACGCGATCGCGACGCTGAGGCTGGCCATGCGCTTTTCAACGATTCCTGTGCCGGCTCCGCGGCCCGCCGTTCCTCCAAACCGCGAGCGGGGCAAAGGTTTCTTGTCGGGTGCCGGCCGTAGAGCTTCCAGCCCGCAATGCCCTGCGGGAATAGGACGAGCGCACCGGCTTAGGCGGCTGGTCGCGCATCTTGCAGCGTGGTGACTTCTGAACAACAGCGGAGCCATCGATTGTGCTCAACACATAGGTCGATATCAAATAGGTGATGGCTATAAAAATCGAAAAATCATTTATTTTAAGGAATGATGATTTGTATATAACTGCAATAATGCGGATATTTTATTAAAAACAAATCATGAAATATAACTTGACAGCTCGAAAGCCACGCTGTTTCAGATTGATTAGCGTCTAAGAACATGGCCGTGCCCATTGATAGGCATCGATTCAAAAGCAACGTGCGACAGCTCCATAAATTTATTCGCAATAATTCAAGAGAATCAGAATGAAAATTGCAATCATTACGCCATCCCGACTCAAGCGTTCGACGCTGGTCGGCAAATCAGATTTTTATTTCTTGGAGCATGCAGTCGCGAGCGCAACGGCTCAGGAGTTCAGCAATAGTCAGCTCACGATCCATTTTTTCGTCGGAGTCGATGCGGACACCGTGATTCCGGCTCGGCTCGCCGACCATCCGCAAATCACGTTCGTGCGGAGCGAATGCAAAGCCCAGGTCCCCGCCTTGAACGCGGCGATCCGGGCGGTGGATGCCAACTGGGACTTCGTCGGCTTCCTTGAGGACGACGACCGCTGGCTGCCGCAATATCTCGCCGTCGCCATCCGGGCCCTCGACGGATTCGACTTCGTCTCCTCGACTCAACTCGAGGTGAACGAAACCGACGAGCCTGTCCGGATCAACGATTTTCCGGCGCCTTCTGGTTGGCTCATGCGCCGCAGCACATTCGAGAAGGTCGGCGCGATCGATCCGTCCTCGAAGTGGCACTACGACAACGAATGGCTCGGTCGCTTGGCCGAAACTGGCTTACGGCGCGCCCACTTGGTTGAGGCGACGGCACCGGCGAATATGCAGGACGCTTTTCAGGTCCGCCCCTGGCTGGCTAACGTTCTGCGTTTCGGCGGCCCGAACATCCACCTTGTGCGCCACGGCTTCGTCCTGCCGCTCGTGTACCGTCTCGTGCATCCGGGATCCGGAACCTCGTATGTCGGCGAGGGTGGGACGGCCAAGGAGGAGAGTAACGCGGAGTATCAGCGGCTCATCGATCGCTTCGGACGGATCCCGTGGTGAGACCGCAGCGACCTGCGGCCCTCGGATCCCGACTCGATCGCGTCGCGATCGATCTGGCCTCTCGCTCCTCGACGTGACGCGCCCACGTGGGATGCCGGCCGTGAGGTTCGGCAATTCTTCGAAGGAAACCCCGATAGCGGGCGAGATAGCCTCAGACTTCGCAGTCTCTTCGAACGGCGGCCCGCGCTTCGCTTCGCCGTATCTTCAGCCCCGGCACGCCCGGATCAGCCGCCGGACGAACTCTGCGCAGGCGGCGAGCTCGTCCCGGGTCACGTATTCGTCGGCCTTGTGGGCCCGGGCGATCGAGCCCGGACCGATCACCACCGCCGGCACGCCGCCCAGCCGCTCGAACAGCCCGCCCTCCGTCCCGTACGAGACCTTGCCGTGCGCGTTCCGCCCGGCCAGCCGCTTGGCGAGCGTCACGATCGCCGCTTCCGGGTCGGTGTCGAGGCCGGGATAGTCGATCAGCGGCTCGACCTCGACGCCGCAGGCCGGGTCCGTCGCCCGCATCAGCGGCGCCAGGGTGTCGGTGGCGTAGGCGATCGCGGACGCCGCCAGCGCCCCGGCATCGTCGGCGCCGATCGCCCGGTACTCGAATTCCACGCTGCAGGCATCCGGCACGATGTTGAGCGCCGTGCCGCCCCGGACCACGCTCGACAGGCCGGTGGTGTGGGGCACGTCGTAGAGCGGGTCGCGGGCCCCGTCCCGGGCGATCGCCTCCGCGGACAGCCGGACATGCTCGATGAAGCGGGCGGCGTATTCCACCGCGTTGACGCCCGCCGGTGCCAGGGCCGAATGGCTCGCCTTGCCCCGGAAGGTGAGGCGGGCCGCGGACTTGCCCTTGTGCCCGACCACCACGCCCATCCCGGTGGGCTCGCCGACGAAGCAGCCGAGCGGGCGCGGCCCCCGCTCCAGCATCCGGGCGATCAGCGGCCGCACCCCGAGGCAGCCGACCTCCTCGTCATACGAGATCGCGATGTGGAGCGGGGTCGCGAGCTCGGCCGCCACCATCTCCGGCAGCAGCGCCAGGCAGACGGCGAGAAAGCCCTTCATGTCCGAGGTGCCGCGCCCGTAGAGCCGGCCCGCCTCCTCCCGCAGGACGAACGGGTCCGACGACCAGGGCTGGCCCTCGGCCGGCACCACGTCGCTGTGGCCGGAGAGCACGTAGCCGGCCCGCGTCGCGAACGGGCCGACGCTGACGAGCAGGGCCGCCTTGGTCCCGGTGGCGTCGGGCACCCGGGCGACGGCGGCGCCGTGATCCCGGCAATAGCCCTCCGCCCAGTCGATCAGCGGCAGGTTCGAGCGCGCGCTCACCGTGTCGAAGGCCACGAGGGTTTTAAGCAGCGCCACCGGATCCTGCGCGGCGGGGTTTTTGGCGGCGATCGTCATCGGGCGGCTCGCGGGGTCTCGGGGGAGGGCGTCCCGCATCCTACGAGGTTTTCGCAAGCTTCGGACCGGTGAAAACCGCCCTGCCCCGGAACCAGGCGCGCGGCGCAGCGTAGCTGCCGGTGAAGGCCCCGCCGCGCCCTGCGAGCCCGAACCATGCGCCCCCTGATCCTCGCGACCCTGATGCCGACGGCGGTGCTGCTGGCGATCGCCCCGGCCGAGGCCCGATCGCTCCATCGGAAGCCAAGCCACCGGCAAATGTCCGACATGGACGTAACCCTGGCCCGCAGGGCCGAGGGCGACCGGCTCCGGGGCTGGCGGGCCTGGCAGGCGCCCCGGTCCTTCGCCCGCGCCCTTCCCCCGGCCACGCGGGAGCGGGTCGCGGCCCCGCCGTTTACCGGCTGGGGCTACGGCGGCACGATCCCGGGGGCTTGGCCCGGCTTCTGACCCGCTGCCCCCCCCGCCGAGACCGTTGCCGAGGCCCGCGATGACCGCCACCACCCGTCCCGCCGCCCGGCTCACCCATGCGGCGGCGCTGACCGCCCTCCAGGCGGCAATCGCCCACGCGGAGGCGATCGGCGTGCCGGAGAACGTCGCTGTGGTCGACGCCGACGGCAACCTGCTCGCCTTCCTGCGCATGGACGGCGCCAAGCTCTTGTCCCGCGAGAGCGCGCTCGCCAAGGCGGTGACCGCCGCCTCGAACGGCGCGCCCACCGGCCGCCTCCCCGCCGATCTCGCCGTGACGGTCGCCCTCGCCTCCGGCGGCCGGCTGACCAACCTCCCGGGGGGCCTGCCGATCGTGATCGACGGTGTCTGCCTGGGCGGCATCGGGGTCGGCTCCGGCGCCAGCGACCAGGATGTCGCGGTGGCTCGTGCCGCCCTGCGGGCGATCGGCGCTCAGGATCCGGGCGCTGCCCCCTGAGCCGGGCGCCTCGACCCGGGTCCCGCGGCCTGTCATGGTGTGGCGGGAGGCCGGGAGACAACCCACGATGGCTCTGGATTTCCGCCTGGACGACCCGAACCCGGCCGATCCGCGCCGCCGCTGGGCCGAGCTCGACCGGGACGCCCGCAGCGCCTGCTACGACAACACCCGCGCGGTCGCCGACAGCGCCGCCCAGGTGGCCGCCCGCGACGCCGCCTCGGCCGCCTACCGGGCCGCGCATCCGGCCGGCCTCGACATCCCGTACGGCCCGGGCGCCCGCAACGCCCTCGACCTCTACCCGGCCCGCGACGCCTCGGCCCCCGCCCTGGTCTTCCTCCACGGCGGCTACTGGCAGCGCGGCGCCCGGGAGCTGTTCGCCTGCTTCGCCGAGGGACCGAACGCCGCCGGCTGGTCGGTGGCGATGGTCGGCTACACCCTCGCCCCGGAGGCGAGCCTGACCCGGATCGCGGCCGAGATCGGCGCGGCGCTCGACTGGATCGGTAGCCACGGACCCGCGCACGGGATCGGCGGCCCCCTGGTTCTGGCCGGCTGGTCGGCGGGCGGGCTGCTGACCGCCCTGCATCTCGGCCACCCGGCAATCGCCGCGGGGCTCGCGATCTCGGGCGTCTACGATCTCGCCCCGATCCGCCAGACCGCCCTCGACGACAAGCTGCGCCTCACGGAAGCCGAGGTCGAGACCCTGTCGCCCCTGCGCCTGCCCGTGGTGGGCAAGCCGCTCTGCGTCGCCTATGGCAGCCGCGAGCTGCCGGCCCTGATCCACGACGCCCGCAACCTGCACGCCCTGCGGGCGGCGGCCCATGCACCGGGTCCCCTGCTGCCGGTGTCCGGGGCCGAGCATTTCTCGGTGCTCGGCGAGTTGCGTCGGCCGGGCGGGATCCTGGTGCGGGCGGCGCATGCGCTGCTCGGAGGCTGAGCGCAAGGGCGGTGGAGGGGTCGTGGAGAGGTCGTGTAAGGGCGCATCTGTGCAACACAGGATTGCACGCGCGATGGCTCGTCCTGATACGGCCTTGCTGAGCCCTCCCGCGCGTGCTGTGACGGACGGGCTCGGACGCGGCCCGTCTCGACCGAGGGCGGGCCGGTCGGGTTCCGGGGAGAGCGGATGCAAGCGGTCGCCCGATCCGGGCCTGTAGCGGCGGCGGGATCGCAGGCCGATCCGGCTGCCCCGACCGATCCCGTCCGCCGGCGGCCGCTGGTGCCGCGGCTGCGCCTGGTGCTGGCCCTGGGCTTCGGGACCTTGGGCTTCCTCGCCGCCCTGGCCCTGGCCATCCTGGTGAGCCGTGAGGCGACGCGCCGGCTCGAGGCCGAGGTCGGCGGCCAGCTCGCCGAGATCGCCGGGCAGATGGCGCGGAGCCTCGATCTCGGCATGTTCGAGCGCTGGCGCGACATCCAGATCGCCGCCGGCTCGGACCGCCTGCGCGATCCCGGGACCGGGACCGAGGCCAAGCGCGCCGTGATGGAGCGTCTCCAGGCCACCTACCCGGCCTACTCGATCATCGGGCTGATCGATCCGGACGGGCGCATTGCGGTCACCAGCACCGGCGCTCTGGAGGGGGCCGACGTCTCCGGCCGCGACTATTTCCAGGGGGCCCGAGAAAGGCCGTTCGTCGGGGACGTCCATCCGGCCAAGCTCCTGCAGGCGGTGCTGGCGCCGAAGACGCCTGACGCGGCGGCCCGCGAGCCCCTGCGCCTCCTCGACCTCGCCACCCCGGTCCGGGCCCCGGATGGGCGCTTCCTCGGGGTGCTCGCCGCCCATCTCGACTGGACCTGGGCGCGCGACATGGCGCGCATCCTCGAAGGCTCGCTCCGCAGCCACCGGGGCGGGGCCGAGATCCTGATCCTGTCCCGGGACGGCACCGTGCTGCTCGGGCCTGCCGCGCTCCAGGGCAGCCGCCTCCCCGAGACCGTGCTGTCCGGCGGGCGTCCCCTCGACCCGCAGGGCACGAGCCGGCTCGGCCCCTGGCCCGACAGCACCGCCAGCTATCTCAGCGCGAGCGCGCGCACGACCGGATACCGCGACTACCCCGGCCTCGGCTGGCAGGTGGTGGTGCGCCAGACCGAGGACCGGGCCCTGGCCTCGGTGGCGGCCCTGCGCTGGAACATCCTGGCCGCGGGCAGCGCGGTGGCGCTCGCCGCGGCGATGCTCGCCTGGCTCCTCGCTGCCCTGATCGCCCGGCCGCTGCGGGACCTTGCGGTCGCCGCCGGGGCGCTGGGTCGCGACGCGCCGCTGCCGCCCCTGCCCCGGGCGATCGTGCGCGAGGGCGCGATGATCGCCGACGCCCTCACGGGGGCGGCGGACGAGCTCGCCCGGCGCGCGGAGGCCCATCGCCTCCTCGTCGACGAGTTGAACCACCGGGTGAAGAACACCCTCGCCACCGTGCAGTCGATGGCGGCCCAGAGCCTCAAGAATCTCGGCGACGGCGCCGAGGCCGGGCGCGAAGCCTTCGAGGCGCGGCTGCTCAGCCTGTCCCGGGCCCACGACGTCCTGACCCGCGAGAGCTGGATCGGCGCCGATCTGCGGGGGATCGCCGACCAGGCGGCTCGGCCGTTCCAGGGCGCGGCACCGCGCATCACCCTGGACGGCCCGGACCTGCGCCTGCCCCCCGAGATGGCGCTCGCGCTCACGATGATCCTGCACGAATTGTGCACCAACGCGGTCAAGTACGGCGCCCTCTCGGTCCCGGGCGGGCGGGCGGCGCTCGGCTGGGCGCTGGAGACCGCGCCGGGCGGCACCCGGACCCTGCGGATGACCTGGCGCGAGTGCGGCGGGCCGCCGGTCGCCGTCCCGTCGCGCCGGGGTTTCGGCACCCGCCTGCTGGAGCGCGGCTTCGCCGGACGCGACAGCGCCACCCTGGCCTACGAGCCGGATGGCCTCGTCTACGCGGCGGCCGCGCCGTTGCCCGCCGCCCTCGGGCCGGAACCCGCCGCCCTGCGGATGGTCGGCCCCGTGGGCGACATCCGGCACGGGCGCGGGCTCGACTGAGCCGGTCTCCTCCCCCGGCATCGATCCGGATCGACTCCTGCCGCGCCCTGCCGCGGCGGTGCGAATGCCGCGTGCAGGCGTACGACGCCGATTAATCCCGGCCCTCGACAGATATCGCGGCGCCGAGGTGCGGCTCCGCACAAATAGATTGGCGGAATGGATTAAATTTTACCTATTTTTACTGTGCTGGAACGCACATCGACTTTGAACGACGACGGCTATGTTCAATTCATCGGCACAGGACGCGGTGTCCCGAGCCAGCATGACGAACACAGGCGGAGCTTCACATGACGCGCACGATCCCCCAGCGCTTCCTGACCCTCGGCCTCCTGGCCGGTGCCCTCGCCCTGCCGATGGCGGCGCAGGCCGGAGAGGGCGGCGGCGGCAGCCGGCAGGCCGCCGGCGGCGGGCACATGAGTTCCTATGTCAGTGATCCCTCCCACGATCCGCGCTCTCTGCATTCGCAGCAGATGGGCAGCGGCCAGCTCCTCGGCGCCCCGATGGTGCATGACGGGGCCCGGACCGCGGTCTCGCGCCGCACCGTGATCGATCCCCATTGGGCGTCCGGGCATGTCGAGCGCCGCGTCCGCCGCTGACGCAATCCGAGACCGACGCGCGCAGCGTCCGAACCCAATATCCGGGCGCTGCGCGCGGCCTTGACGTCCGCATCATCCCGAAAGCCGGAACCCTGCTTTCGGGATGATGCGCGCAGAGCCCCTCGGGCGACCCGCCTTCCGATCCCCCCACATCCCCCTGCACGAACCCAGCACGCAGCGCCGGTGCGGCGCTCGCGGGGATCCCGCGTGCCCCTGTCCGAACCCCTCTCAGCCCTATCCCCTGCCGCAGAGACCGCATCCGTGAACAGCATCATCCAGGGCATCGCCAGCTTCCAGGGCAGCGTCTTCCCGGGCCAGCGCCAGATGTACCAGCAGCTCGTGCGCGACGGTCAGCACCCGAGCGCCCTGATCATCGCCTGCGCGGATTCCCGGGTCTCGCCCGAGCACATCACCCAGGCCGGGCCGGGCGACCTGTTCGTCTGCCGCAACGCCGGCAACATCGTGCCCCCGGCCTCCGACGTGGTCGGCGGCGTCTCCTCGGCGATCGAGTACGCCGTGGTGGCCCTGGGGGTGCGCGACATCGTGATCTGCGGCCATTCCGATTGCGGCGCCATGAGCGGCCTGATGAAGCCGGATCTCGCGAAGAAGATGCCCAGCGTCGCGGCCTGGCTGCGCCACGCCGAGGCCGCCGAGCGCATCGTCTGCGAGGCCTATCCGGAGGGGATGGATCCGCAGGAGCGGCACCGGGCGCTGGCTCTGGAGAATGTGGTGGTGCAGCTCGCCCATCTGCGCACCCATCCGAGCGTGGCCGTCGGCCTGGCCAAGGGCTCCCTGCGCCTGCACGGCTGGTTCTTCGAGATCGAGTCCGGCGCGCTCCTGGCCTATGACGGCACCACCGGGCGGTTCCGGCCGATCGCCGAGGCGGACATGCCGGTGGCCCAGTCGCCCTTGCCGGGGGACCGGATGCGGGCGGCGTAGGCGCCGACCGGACGGGATGTCTCTCAGGTTATCTTGGTCCGCCGACGATTGATCGCCAGCGGGCCGGCGACTTTGTCCGCGCGTATAGAGCCTTCGATCCAGGATCTTGGCATCCGGTTAAGCCTGAATCTTCGCGCCCTTTTAAGATGCCAGCGCCACACTCGCCCGGTCCGGCCGCCCCGTAAGCTTGGGATCCGCCGGATGCGCGTCCTCGGCAGGGAGCTTCGTCGATGTTCAGGTTCCTCGCGGCCCCGATCGCCTGCCTGGTCCTGACCGGGGCCGCGGCCGCGCAGGAGCGGACCGACGGCTCCCGGCCGGTGGCGGCGAGCTCGGTTGCGAATGCGCAGCTCCCGGACCAAGAGCCCCGCCTCCTGCTCGACAGCCTCGCGCTGCGTCACCCGGAGCCCGAGGCCGCCCAGACCACCTCGGCCCTGAGGATCCCGGCCGACTTGCCCAAGGAGGCGCTCCGGGCGGCCCCCAGGCCCTGGTGCGCCCAGGACAGGCGCGTCGGCACCGGCGCCGGCTTCTGCCTGATCAATTGACGGCCCGGCGTCTGCGGGTCGTTCAGGACGCCGCGGAGACCGGGCTCGGGCCCAAGACCGCGTCCGCCTCCGGGGCGTAGTCGAGGGAGGCGACGAGCAGCACCAGGACGGCCGCCAGGATCGCCGCGGCGGCGAGCACCCGGGTGAGGATCTCGGCCTGCCCACGGGCGGCATGGATCACCGCACAGCCCAGCGCGAAGGCGCAGACCTGCGCGGCCGGTGCGGCGAGCGCCACCGTCATGGGGTCACCGCGCGGGATGGCGCGTCGCTGTGCATGGTTCACGATCCTCAAGCGGCCCCGATCGAGACGATCCGGGACCGTACAATCGGTGGCGCGGCGGCGCGTCCCCCATATGGGTCAGGCCCGGTCGGGGTCGGCTCCGGGCCGCGGAGCGTCACGGCATTGTGACTGCCGGCCTCGTCGTCCCTCAAGCCTCCGGATCGTGGTCCTGCCCGGATCGGGACTCCGCGGCCAGGGCGTAGGTGGCCTCGGCGACGCGGCGCAGGGGGCCTCCCGGGCCGGACCGCTTCCACAGGCGGGTGTTCAGGGCCGCCACCGGATCGCGCCCCGGCAGGGTGAAGCCGCGGGCCAGGAGGATCTCCAGGATCTCGCCGGCATGCATCGGCCGGCCCGCCTCCCGGATCGCCGCGCAGGCCGCCTCCACCAGCGCGCGGCCGTAGCGGCGGGCGGCCGCCGCATCCTCCGTGAAGGCGACCGCCGGCGGAATCCCGTCCGCCTCCCCATCCGGCGGGCCGTGCCGGGTCTCACGCGGTGGGGTGTCCCAGGCCTCGAACCCGATCGGGTCCGAGACCGGCCGAGCCCCGCGCGGCGGGCTAGCCCCGACGGGCGTGTCGGGGGCCGCGACCGCCGGCGACTCCGGCGCGGGCCGGGCGGGCGACCCCGGCGCGTCGCCCCTTCCGCGATCGGCAGGGGCCGGTCCGCTCCCCGCCCCGCTCAAGCGCCGGCCGAGTTCCAGGTAGAGCACGAGATCGGCGATTTCCCGGTCGAGCGCCTCGCGCTGGCGGCGCAATGCGGCGAGCCGCGCTTCGATCTCGTCCTCCGACAGGCCCATGCGGCATTCCCTTCAGAATGAGGGAACATCTAGCGCATTCCGACCGCCCCGGGAATATGTTTCGTGGGTCTGTTCCCAAACCTCATAAGAACATGATGGAATATATGGAATGCCCTGAGGGCATTCCATCCGGACGCGCTACATTCCCTGCCGCCGAGCCTGCATTCTCTTCGTGGAGGCCGGCCGCGGCGGCACCAACAGGGTGCTCGGATCGGCCGGGTGCAGGGTCAGGCCGCCATCGTCGAGCACGATCGGCAGACGGGGAAACACCTCGCGCAGATGCGCAAGATCGGCCTTGAAGGCCTGCCGGAAGCTGCGGATCGAGGCGTTCTCGGCCCCGAACTGCGCGTGCAGGTTGTTCCAGGTCAGCCGCAGCGGGCGCTGCAGGGCGCGCAGCCGGTAGCCGGTCCAGAACAGCAGATCGAGCTTGCGCGCCGAGCCGGAAAACGCCCGCGCCGCCCGCACGTCCACCGGCAGCGCGTGCTTGATCAGCGTCTCGTAGAATTCCAGATCGAACCGCACCGTCCGTCCCGCCTCCTCCTCGCCCTCCCCGGCCCGGGGCTTCCACAATTCCAGGCTGCGGAACGGCGGCACGTTGAGGGTGGTGGCGCTGTCGCGCCCGTCCCACAGGCCGATCTGCATGGTGCAGGCGGCCAGCCGGTTCAGCTGCTCCTTGAACTGCCGGATGGTGCCGCGCTCGCCGCCGGTCACGGCAAAACCCATCTCGCGCATGAAGCCCGAGAGCGTCTCGGCGACCTTCACGGTGGGGCTGCGCTGGCGCACCGCCTCGGTGCAGAGGTGCAGCAGCACGAGCCTGGCCTTCGGCCCGTAGGGCAGCCCCTGGGGCTCGAAGGCACCGGTTTCCGGATCCTTGATCCGCCCGGCCATCAGGCTCAGCGAGTTGCGCCCATAGGTGCGGGAGAATTCGCGCACCGGCCCGGGATCGCGATAGGGCAGGCCGCAGAGCGCCAGCACCGAGTGGATGTGCTGCAGGCTCGAGGGCAGCGCCGGCTCGCTCTCGATGACGAGGCGCACCGCGTCGCGGCGGCGCTGGTCGCGCGACAGCTGGGCGCGGCGAAGCTCCTGCTCCCCGAGAACGGCAGCCTCGGCATCGCGTTCGCGCTGGCGGTGCAGCACGTGCTCGACGATCTGGGCGAACAGGAAGCCGCCGCGTGCCGCCTCGATCTCGGCCCGCAGATCCGCATCATGGATCGCGGCGATTTTTTCCTCGATGCCCATCGCCCCTCAGCTCGAGCCGCATGTGGGCCAGCCATCCGAGAGACGAAGCGGCGGCCCGATCCTGCCATGCCATGATTCGCCGGTCGAAGCTTGGAGTCGATCACGCTTGTCCCGGCAATCCCCGTTTCCCCAGGGGTTCGCCCACGGCCCCGGAGGCGGTGTCAGCGCAGAGTTCCATACGGGCGGATCGGGCCGTTCGACCAACGCAGAGTTCGATACGCCGGAGGTCCGGCATTCTGTCCCCGCATTCCACCGCTCGGAGCCGGAATCTGCGCCGAATCCGATACGGAACGACGCAGAATCCGATACGCCAGCCGGCTCGATCCGCGCAGACTTCGATACGCGACCACGCAGAGTCGCATGCGCATCCGCGCAGAGTTGGATACGAAAACCAGGCTCAAGCCGCTGACCGAGATGGGGAAATCGCCACTGCATATAGTCTTCCGAACTGACTCTCTGAAAGATTCCTTCTTGATAATCTTCCTACTTAACGGAGCGCTCGTTCGGTCTGAAGAACGCATCCTGTTCCGTCGAAAATCACCTGGTTTGAAGGGAATATACCCGATCCATCCACAGACCGGCGCTGTGTCGATGGGAAAGAGGCTCAGGGAATCGATCGTGTGCTCGACGGCGATGCGGCGTTTCAGGCGGCCTCGGCTTGACGCGAGCGGCGCCGCCCGGTTTCTCGGCGCGACCCATTCAGAGAAGGCCGTGCCGATGCTTCCCTCCCCGATCGCGCTCCGATGACCGGCCGTCGCAATGACGGCCGCCCGGGCGGTCCGCCCCGTTTCGGATCGCGACCCGGCTTCCGGCCCGGTGGTCGCCCCGGAGGATCCGGCCCGCGACCTGAACCCGGAGCAGCCGACGGCTCAGCCGTGCTGTATGGGTGGCACCCGGTGGTTCAGGCCCTGGGCAATGCCGAGCGTGGGCTGCACCGGCTGCTCGCCACCGAGAACGCCGCCGCCCGGCTGACCGAGGAATTCGGCGACGCCCTGCGCATCACGCCCGAGCTGGTACGGCCGAGCGAGATCGGCCGCCTGCTCGGGCCGGATGCGGTCCACCAGGGCCTCTATCTCGAGGCCGAGCCCCTGCCCGCCCCCGGCCTCGACGACCTGCCGGCCGATGCCCTGCTGCTGGCGCTGGACCAGATCACCGATCCGCACAATGTCGGGGCGATCGTCCGCACGGCCGCGGCCTTCGGGGTCGCCGGCATCGTCACCACGGTCCGGCACGCGCCGGGCGCCACCGGGGTCCTGGCGAAATCCGCCTCGGGCGGCCTGGAGCACGTGCCCTTCGTCACTGTCCGCAACCTGGCCGAGGCGCTGATCGCATTGGGCGAGCGCGGCTACACCCGGATCGGCCTCGATTCCGATGCGCCGGCGAGCCTCGACACGCTCACCATCGCCCGGCCGCTGGTGATCGTCCTCGGGGCGGAGGGCAAGGGCCTGCGCGAACGGACCCGGACCTGCTGCGACATCCTGGCCCGGATCCCGTTCTCGGGGGCGATCCGCAGCCTCAACGTCTCGAACGCGGCCGCCATCACCCTCTACGCGCTGGGCCGGCCGCCGGCCTGAACCGGGCCGGAAACAAAATGTTGCCCGCCGAAATCGGGTGGTGATCTAGGCAATTCCAGTACCGTATCGTAAAAGACAACGAAGAGGGGGGCGTGGGCTGGTAGGCGTGCGCCGAATGCTGGACGATGCTTTTACGTATGGGGGCGGGATCGCCAGCCTGATCGCGGTCGGCGTGTGGCTGTGGCTCGCCCGGCGGGCCTTCCCGAGCTTCGAATCCTTCGTGAAGGGCTTTGACGACGAGCTGCATCTCGGCGCCAGCCCGGAAGAACGCGCCCGCACCGCCCGCTGGCATCAGGTCCGGCAGGCGGCCGTGGCGCTGACGGCCGTGGCGGCCCTGTGCCTGTCGATCGGCCTCGCCATCCCCGACTGAGCGGATCAAATCCGGATTCAAAAGGTCTTCGACCTTTTGCGGGTCCAGGGCAGAGCCCTGGTCCATCGGGGCTCTGCCCCGATCCCCCGCCAATGGGCTGAGCCCTTTGGAAACCCCGTCTTTGGCGGTCAGGCGATGGCCGCGGCGATCGCGCCGGCCGTGGTGATCCAGATCCGGTCCCGGTGGGCCGCGATATGGCCGAGCGCCGCCCGCAGGGGCCGCAGCCGGTGGGGCTGGCCGACGATGTACGGGTGGAGCGCGATGCCCATCACCAGCGGTGCGGTGGCGGATTGCTCCAGCATCTCGTCGAAGGCGTCCACGATCGCGTCGGCGAACTGGCGGCCGGTCTCCTTGCGGGCGACGACGGCCGGGATGTCGTTCAGCTCCTGCGGATAGGGCACGGCCAGAATCCGGCCGCCGCCCCGGGTCGCCATCCAGGTCGGCTGGTCGTCGTGGCACCAGTCGAGCAGGTAGCGGTAGCCGGCCTCGGCCAGCAGGTCGGGCGTGACCCGCGATTGCGAGATCCAGGGCCCGAGCCAGCCGGCGGGCGCCCTGCCCTCCTCCCGGGTCAGGATCGCGGTGGCCTCCGCGATCAGGGCGCGCTCCTCCGCCTCGGACAGGGTGCCCTGCCGCTCGGCATTGGTGCGGCCGTGGCCGACGATCTCGTCGCCCCGGGCCCGGAACGCCTCGATCAGGCCCGGGCAGTCCCGGTAGAGTCGGCTGTTGACCAGCACGCTCGCGGGCAGGCCCAGGGCGTCGAGGGTCTCCCGCAGCCGCCAAGCTCCGACCCGGTTGCCCCAGTCGCGCCAGGCGTAGTTGAGCACGTCGGGCTGCGGGCCGCCCGGCGCCAACTCCGCCCCGAGCCCTGAGCCGAAATCGAAGGTCTCGAGGTTGAGCCCGACATAGACCGCGAGCCGCTTGCCCCCGGGCCAGTCGTAGGCCGGCCGGTCCGGAAGGGCGCTGTAGCGGTAGCGGCCGTGCTGCGCGGCCGAGGAAGCATCATCCATCGTGGGTCCAGTGTCCGGGGGCGCCCGGGCAGATAGGCCGGATCCTGGCCGCCGACAGCCTGGCCTGATCGCCGGCCGATCCGCCGCCACGCCTGTTCCGGCGGGCGGGCCTGCTGTACCGGGTCGGAAACGGGATCGCGGGCGCCGCGGTCCGGGTGCCGAGGAAGGATCCGCCGTGCCGCTGGCCGACACATCTCAGGGAGACGGGCGACCGGTCGTCTCGGACATCGCCGCGCGCCTCGAACGGCTGCCGATGTCGCGCTACCAGCGCAAGATCTTCGCGGTCATCGCCTCGGCGTGGCTGGTCGACCAGATCGACGTGGCGCTCCTGACTTTCCTGCTCGGCTCGATCGTGGTGGCGTTCGGCTTGAGCCCCACGGAGGCCGGCCAGCTCGCCGCCATGACCTTCGCGGGCCAG
The DNA here is from genome assembly GCF_900114535.1 of Methylobacterium pseudosasicola. Taxonomy (GTDB): domain Bacteria; phylum Pseudomonadota; class Alphaproteobacteria; order Rhizobiales; family Beijerinckiaceae; genus Methylobacterium; species Methylobacterium pseudosasicola. The sequence continues at coordinate 23,626 of NZ_FOTK01000017.1, forward strand.
CTTGTCGGCAACATCGTCGCCGGCACCGCCTCCGACCGGTTCGGCCGCAAGGCGGTGTTCCAGGTGACCATGGTGGTCTGGGGCCTGGCGAGCCTCGCGGCGGCCACCGCCTGGAGCCTGCCCGTGCTGATGGCCTGCCGGTTTCTGATCGGAGTGGGCGTCGGCGGCGAGGCGCCGGTGGCGCAGGCGATGGTCTCGGAGATCGTCCCGGCTCCCGTGCGCGGCCGATACATCGCGATCCTGGAGGGGTTCTGGGCGGTGGGCTACGTGCTGTCGGGGGCGATCAGCTTCTTCGTGCTGCCCTATCTCGGCTGGCGCTGGGCCTTCGTGGTGGTTGGCCTGCTGTCGTTGGTGGTGCTCGCGGTGCGCCGGAACATGCCCGAATCGCCCCGCTGGCTCGCCGAATCCGGTCGCCACGCGGAGGCCGAGGCCGTGATGGCCACGATGGAGCGCGCGGTCGAGCGCGCCACCGGCCGGCCCCTGCCCCCGGTCACCCCGCAGATCGCCGCCGCGGTGGCGGAGGCGGTCCCGGCCCGCCGGCAGAGCGCGGTGGCGACCCTGTTCGCGCCGGCCTACCGGATGCGCACCGTGATGGCGTTCGGGCTGTGGTTCTTCGCGCTGATCGGCTTCTTCGGGCTCAATTCCTGGATCGCGGTGCTGCTCAAGGAGCGCGGCTTCTCGATCGTCGGTTCGGTGGGCTTCGTGACTCTGATCACGCTCGGCGGCATCCCGGGCTTCGCCACGGCGGCTCTGTTGCTCGAGCGGATCGGCCGCAAGCCGACCACGGCCCTGTTCCTCGTCTGCGCTGCGGCCGCCGCCTGGCTGTACGGCAATGCCGGCGGCGAGCCCGTACTGACCGTCGCCGGCCTCGCGGTGACCGGGCTGTTCGTCGCCGGCTTCGTGATGCAGTTCTTCATGTTCGGCATGTGGAGCTGCCTCTACGCCTACACGCCGGAGCTGTACCCGACCCGCGCCCGGGCCACGGGAGCCGGCTTCGCCTCGGCCTTCGGGCGGATCGGCGCTATCCTGGGGCCGATGATCGTGCCGGTGCTGGTGCGGGATTACGGCCCGGCCACCGCCTTCCAGGTCGGCGCCGGCGGGTTCCTGATCGCCGCCCTGCTGGTCCTCACCCTCGGGGTCGAGACCCGCGGCAAGGTGCTGGAGGCCGTCTCGCATTGACGAGACCCGCCTGCCGGGGACGAGATCGGGTTTCCAAAGGGCTCAGCCCTTTGGCGGGGTTCAGGGGCGGAGCCCTTGAGCGCACGGCCCGAGGCCCGATAGCAGGGCTCCGCCCTGCACCCGCAAAAGGTCTCGACCTTTTGAATCCATGATCCGATTCAGCCGTGGATGTTCAGCACCACACCTTTCAAGTCACAAACGTGGAGTTCCAAGAAAATGCCCGTCGTCGACATGCGCAGCCGGCCGACCTTCCTGCACAAGTTCTTCGGCGCCGAGCCCGACACGCCGGAATTCGGTATCGCGCGCTGGTTGAACGCCCGGGTCGGCAGCCGTGAGGTCGAGCACTTCACCCGCGGCGCCACGATCGAGGGGTTCTGCGCCGAGATGGACGGGGCCGGGATCGACGTCGCCGTGATGGTCGCCCGCTCGGTGCCGGGGGTGCGGATCTCGAACGACGCCCTCGTGCAGGCCGCCGGGCACAATCCGAAGCGGCTGATCGGCATCGCCTCGGTGGATCCGGTGAAGCTCGGGCGCAAGGCCGCGGTCGCCGAGGCCAAGCGCGCGGTGACCGAGCTCGGCTTCAAGGGGATCAACCTCGATGCCGGCTTCTACCGCGAGGGCATGCGGGCCGACGACGAACGGCTGATGCCGCTCTACGAGCTGTGCGAGAAACTCGCGGTGCCGGCCTTCGTGATGTCCGGCCCGACCACCCCAGACCTGCGCCTCAACGACCCGCTGGCGGTGGACCGGGTCGCCAAAACCTTCCCCAAGCTGCCGATCGTGTGCTGCCACGGGTTCTACCCGCACGTCGCCGAGACGGTGACCGTGGCCTTCCGCAACGAGAACGTCTTCGTCTCCTCGGACATGTACACGTTCGCCCCCGGCGGCGGCCTCTACGTGGAGGCGGCGAACGGCTTCATGAAGGACCAGTTCCTGTTCGGCTCCTCGTTCCCGTTCCGGCCTATGCGCCAGGGCGTCGAGGATTTTCGCGCCCTCGGCCTCTCGGAGGAGGCCCTGGACGCCGCCCTCTGGCGCAACGCCGACCGCCTGCTCAATCTCGGCCTCGCCGAGGCCCAGTCCTGAGATTCCAAAGGGCTCAGCCCTTTGGCGGGGGTTCGGGGGCGGAGCCCCTGAGTACCAGGGCTCCGCCCTGGACCCGCAAAAGGTCCCGGACCTTTTGAATCCGGGACCTTCGTCTTAGGCGGCGCGGACGTTGGCCAAAAAGTCGCCGACGGCGCCGCGCAGGGCGCTGGCCTGCCGGGCCAGGTCGCTGGCGGCGTCCAGCACCTGGGACGAGCCGTGGCTGGCCATGTCCGCCGCCTCGCCTACGCCGGCGATGTGGCCCGAGACCGCGCGGGTGTCCTGCGAGGTCTGGCCTGTGGTGCGGGCGATCTCGGCGGTGGCCGCGCCCTGCTCCTCGACCATGGCGGCGATCTCGGCCCCGATCCGGGCGAGGTTGCGGATCACCTCGGTGATACCGCCGATCGACCGGACCGAGGCCTCGGTGGAGCCGGTGATCTCGGCGACCTTGGCGGCGATCTCCTCGGTGGCCTTGGCGGTCTGGCCGGCGAGATTCTTCACCTCGGCGGCGACCACCGCGAAGCCGCGCCCGGCCTCGCCGGCCCGGGCGGCCTCGATCGTGGCGTTGAGCGCCAGCAGGTTGGTCTGGCCGGCGATGTCCGAGATCATCGCGACGATCTCCCCGATGCTGCCGGCGGCCTGGGCGAGGCGGCGGACCTCTCCGGCCATGCCGTCCGCATCCCGAGTCGCGGAGGCCGCGAGGTCGGCCGAGGCCCCGACCTGCACGCTGATCTCCCGGACCGAGGCGGTGAGTTCTTCGGTGGCCGCCGCCACCGTGTCGGCCGAGCGGGCGGCCGAATCCGCGGCGCCGGCCACCGCCCGGCTGAGATCGGTGGTGTCCTGTGCGGACCGGGCCATGCCGTGAGCGGAGGCCTCCAGCTGCTCGGCGGCGGCCGAGACCGCCTCGACGATGCCGCCGACCTGCCGCTCGAAACTGTCGGCCAGGCTCAGAGCCGCGGCGCGCTGCGCGGCGGCATTCTCGGCCGCGAGCCGCTGCTGCTCGGCGCGGGCGAGCCGGCGCTCGGCGACGCTGTCGCGGAACGTCTCCGCGGCGGCGGCGATCGCCCGCACCTCGCGCGGGCCTCCGGCGGGGATCGTGAGGTCGGCGGCACCCGGCTCGTCGCGGCCGATCGCGGTCAGCACCCGGGCCATCCGGACCAGGGGCCGGGCGATGGCCGTGCCCAGCCAGAAGGCGAAGCCGACCGAGAGCGCGAACAGGGCGAGCCCGCCCACGATCCAGGCCGTCAGCATCCGGTCGGCCTGGGCCCGCACCGCACCGGCAGCGGAGACCAGGTCGGCGGTCAGCCGGTCCTCGACCCCCTTCAAGGCATCGATGCGCTGGGTGGCGAGCCGGAACCAGGCCGGCGCGTCGCGGAAGGCGAGGCTCGTGCCCGGCATCGTCTCCTGCGCGGCCTTGCGCAGGCGCGCCACCTCCCGGGCCGGCTCGGTGGCCTCGGCCTCGTCCAGCAGTTTGGCCTGCCCGTCGGTGGCCCCGGCCCGGAACAGGGCGCCGTAGGTCGCCTGATCGGCCGAGAGCGTGGTGAGCCGGCGCGCGGCGGGGAGGTCCAGGCTGCCGGAGGCGAACACCGCCGAGGCGGCGGCCCGCTCCTGGCCGGCGGCCTCCTTCAGGGCCAGGAACGCCGCGTAGGCGTTCGCCCGGGCGGCGATGCCGGCCTCGCCGATCACGCCGCCCATCGCCCGGACCACGCCCAGCCCCTCGCCGATCAGGCCGGTGTAGAACGTCACCACCTGCGGCGCGCTCACGCCGAGGGCGTCGACCGCTTGGCGCTGGGCCGCGAGCCCGGCGAGCGCCTTGGCGAAGCCATCCGCCCGCGCCGCGAAGGTGGGGCCGAACGCGGTCGCCGCCGCCATCGCCTCGGGGAGCCCGGCCAAAGCCGCGTCGGTGCGGCTGCGCTGGGCCGCGAGTTCGGGCCCGAACTGCGCCCCCTTGGCGCCCAGGAACAGGCTGGAGGCGCCGCGCTCGCGCTGGCCCTCGTGGACGAAGGCGCTGATCCGCGAGGCCAGGCCGACCAGGGTCTCGACCCGATCCATCTCGGCGCGGCGCGCCCATTGGTCGGACACCGCCCATCCGGCCGCGCCCGCGAAGGCGAGGCAGGGCGCGAGCGCCACCGCGAGGATGCGGGCGCGGAGCGAGGAGAGGACGGCCATCGGAATCCAGAACGGTTCAGGGTTAACCAGACTCATCCGGGAGGGGTATAAAAACACCGTTACGGTGAAGGGGTTTGCCGAAAGGTGCAATGCACAATCAGGCGGCAGTCTCGACGGGACGCGCCGCATCGGGGTGCAGTTCGGCGTGCAGATCGCCCCAGACCTTCAGCGCGTGGATGACCGGCTCCAAGGAGCGTCCCCGCACGGTCAGGCTGTACTCCACCTTCGGGGGCACCTCGGCGTAGACCGTGCGTGCGATCAGGCCGTCCGCCTCCATTTCGCGCAGCTGGTTCGTGAGCATGCGCTGCGTCACGCTCGCCAGCCGCCGGCGAATCGCGTTGAAGCGCAGGGTCCCCTCCAGCAGGTGGTAGAGGATCACGCCCTTCCACTTGCCGTCGATGAGCCGGAGGGTCGCCTCCACGGCACAGCCGGGGCTGCAGTTACCCTGATGGTGCCGGATGCGGGGCATGGCGGGATCCTCGACGGTATCATTTCTCGCACCAGTGGCGTTTTATGTGCGTACTTGCGCGCCGTGAAGGCGGACGGCATCTCGTTTCGCAACAGCTGAAGGAGAGGCCGATGCGCGCCGTCGGGTACAGAAAATCCCTGCCGATCACCGAGGCCGAGGCCCTGGTCGATCTCGACCTGCCCCAGCCCGAACCCGGCCCCCGCGATCTGCTGGTGAAGGTCGAGGCGGTCTCGGTGAACCCGGTCGACACCAAGGTCCGCCTGCGGGCCGAGCCCGAGGCCGGCGGGGTCAAGGTGCTGGGCTGGGACGCCGCCGGCACCGTGGTCGCCAAGGGCGCCGAGGCCGAGGGCTTTTCCGTCGGCGACGCGGTGTTCTACGCGGGCGACCTCACCCGGCCGGGGACCAACGCCGAGTTCCACTGCGTCGATGCCCGCATCGTCGGGCATAAGCCCACCAGTCTCGACTGGGCGCAGGCGGCCGCCCTGCCCCTCACCGCGATCACAGCCTGGGAAGCCCTGTTCGACCGGCTCGACACCAAGAAACCGGTGCCGGGCGCGGCTCCGGCGATCCTGATCGTCGGCGGCGCGGGCGGTGTCGGCTCGGTGGCGATCCAGCTCGCCCGGGAACTCACGGACCTGACCGTGATCGCCACCGCGTCCCGGCCCGAAACCGCGGCCTGGTGCCGGGATCTCGGCGCCCACCACGTGGTCGACCATGCAAGGCCCCTGGCCGCCGAGGTGGCAGCCCTGGGCCTCGGCGCGCCGGGCCTCGTGTTCTCGACCACCAACACCGACGCGCATCTGGCCGAGATCGCCGAGCTGATCGCCCCGCAGGGCCGGTTCGCCCTGATCGATGACCCGGCGCAGCTCGACGTGGCCCTGCTCAAGCGCAAGAGCCTGTCGCTGCACTGGGAATTCATGTTCACCCGCTCGATGTTCGGCACGTCCGACATCGGCGCCCAGGGCGCGCTCCTCGACGAGGTCGCCCGGCTGGTGGATGCGGGGCGCCTGCGCACCACCCTGGGTGAGCATTACGGGCGGATCGACGCCCAGAACCTTCGGCGGGCCCACGCGCTGATCGAGAGCGGACGCGCCAAGGGCAAGATCGTGCTCGAAGGCTTTGCGTCGTGAGGGCGCCATGACCGAGACCGGCACCGGACTCTTCGACGTATCGGCGCTGGCGGCGGCCTTGCCCGACAGCGCGCAGACGCTCCTGGTCGACACCTACCTGACCGACCGGGCGGCGGCGAGCGCCCGGGTGTTCCGGGTCTACCGGCCGACCCCGCCGCACTACCACGCCACCTGCGACGAGTACCTCTACTGCTTGTCGGGACGCGGCACCGTCTGGCTGGGCGCCCCCGCGAACCTCACGACGTTCGGCCCCGGCCAGCTCCTGTTCTTCGAGAAGGGCACGGTGCACGCAATGCCGGAGATCGCCCCGGGCGAGCCGGTGACGTTCCTGTCGATCGACACCCCGCGGCGGGCGCCCACCGACATCGTGTTCGTCAACCCCGAGGACGGCACCCCCGCCACCTTCATGGCCCGCAACGCCGAGGCGTGAAGTCCCGGATCCAAAAGGTCCGGGACCTTTTGCGGGTGCAGGGCAGCGCCCTGCTGTCGGGCTTCGCCCGATGATCGGAGCTCTGCCCCGCCACCCCGCCAAAGGGCCGCAGGCCCTTTGGAAACCCTGCTTTTCGGCTCGGGGACAGCACATGCGGGGGAAGCAGTTGCCGGCGTACGCGTTTCGTTCTAGCAAAGGCTTCGCATGACGGGCTTGCGTCCCGCCGGTCCTACCTTGCCGTCGACCGCTCCGGGCTCGACATGAGCGGGTACGGCGGCTGACCCGTGCGCAAGCCAGCCCCGACCGCGTCGACGCCTCGAAAGACCGCCGCCCTCATGGCCAAAGCCCAAGCCGGAACCCGAGTCGGACCCCGAGGCGCCGCCAGCAAAGCCGCCCCCAAACCCTCTCCCGTGAAGGCTCCTTCGCCCAAGACGCCTGCCAAGACGCCCGCCAAGGCGGCGTCTGTCGAGGCGGTGCTGCCCAAGCCCGCGCGTAAGAAGGTCGAGGCGCCGGCATCTGCCCGCAAGGCTGCACAGACGGGCGCCGGACGCCACGAGGCCGCCACCGACGCCAAGCTGGAAGCCCTGTTCGACGCTGCCCCATCCGCCGCCGACCGGCGGGTGATCACGGTCCGGGGCGCCCGGGAGCACAATCTCAAGAACGTCGACCTGACGATCCCCCGGGACAAGCTCGTGGTGTTCACCGGGCTGTCGGGTTCGGGCAAGTCGTCGCTCGCCTTCGACACGATCTACGCCGAGGGGCAGCGCCGCTACGTCGAGTCGCTCTCGGCCTATGCCCGCCAGTTCCTGGAGATGATGTCCAAGCCCGATGTCGATCAGATCGACGGGCTCTCGCCGGCGATCTCCATCGAGCAGAAGACCACCTCCAAGAACCCCCGCTCCACCGTCGGGACGGTCACCGAGATCTACGACTACATGCGCCTGCTCTGGGCGCGGGTCGGCATCCCCTACTCCCCGGCCACCGGCCTGCCGATCGAGAGCCAGACCGTCCAGCAGATGGTCGACCGGGTGCTGGAGCTGCCGGAGAAGACCCGGCTGTACCTGCTGGCCCCGGTGGTCCGTGGGCGAAAAGGCGAATACCGAAAAGAGATCGCCGAGTACCAAAAGAAAGGTTTTCAGCGGCTGCGGGTCGATGGCGAGTACTACGCGATCGACGACGTGCCCAAGCTCGACAAGAAGTTCAAGCACGACATCGACGTGGTGGTCGACCGGATCGTGGTGCGGGCCGACATCGCCGCGCGGCTGGCCGATTCCTTCGAGACCGCCCTGGAGCTCGCCGACGGCATCAGCGAGATCGTGTTCGCGGAGGCCCCCGAGGGCGAGGAGCCCCGGACGATCACCTTCTCGTCCCGCTTCGCCTGCCCGGTTTCGGGCTTCACCATCGCGGAGATCGAGCCGCGGCTGTTCTCGTTCAACAACCCGTTCGGCGCCTGCCCGACCTGCGGCGGCATCGGCCACGAGATGCGGATCGATCCCGAGCTGGTGATCTCGGACCCCGGCTTGAGCCTCAAGCGCGGCGCGGTCGGCCCCTGGGCGAAATCGACCTCGCCCTATTACGGCCAGACGCTCGATGCGCTGGCGGAGCATTACGGCTTCAAGACCAGCGTACCCTGGCAGAGCCTGCCGGAGGCGGCCCGCGCCATCGTGCTGTACGGCTCCGGCAAGCAGGCGATCCGCTTCGCCTACGATGACGGGCTGCGCAAATACGCGGTCAACAAGCCGTTCGAGGGCGTCATCCCGAACCTGGAACGCCGCTACAAGGAGAGCGATTCCGACGCGGTGCGGGAAGAGATCGGCCGCTTCATGAGCGAGACGCCCTGTGCGTCCTGCGGCGGCAAGCGGCTGAAGCCCGAGGCGCTGGCCGTGAAGATCGCCATGGCCGATATCGGCGACGTGACGGCGCTGTCCGTTTCGCAAGCCCATCGCTGGTTCTCCGAATTGCCGGAGAAGCTGACGGCCAAGCAGAACGAGATCGCGGTCAGAATTCTCAAAGAAATCCGCGACCGGCTGAGTTTTTTGGTGGATGTCGGCCTCGAATACCTGACGCTGGCCCGCGGCTCCGGCTCTCTGTCGGGGGGCGAGAGCCAGCGCATCCGGCTGGCCTCGCAGATCGGCTCCGGCCTGACCGGCGTGCTCTACGTGCTGGACGAGCCCTCGATCGGCCTGCACCAGCGCGACAACGAGCGGCTGCTCGGTACCCTCAAGCGCCTGCGCGACCTCGGCAATTCGGTGATCGTGGTCGAGCACGACGAGGACGCGATCCTGCAAGCCGATTACGTGGTCGATGTCGGCCCGGGCGCGGGCATCCATGGCGGCGAGATCATCGCCCAGGGCACCCCCGCCGAGGTGCTGGCCAACCCGGCCTCGCTCACCGCGAAGTACCTCACCGGAGAGATGTCGGTCCGCACCCCCGCCGCGCGTCGAAAGAGCCGGAAGGGCAAGCTCGGCGTGTTCGGCGCGCGCGGCAACAATCTCAAGGATGTGGATTTCGAGATCCCGCTCGGGACCTTCACCTGCATCACCGGCGTCTCCGGCGGCGGCAAGTCCACCCTGGTGATCGACACCCTGTACAAGGCCGTCGCGAAGAAACTGAACGGGGCGCTGGAGCACCCGGCCCCGTACGACCGCCTCGAGGGCCTAGAGCATCTCGACAAGGTCATCGACATCGACCAGTCGCCGATCGGGCGCACGCCGCGCTCGAACCCGGCCACCTATATCGGCGCCTTCACGCCGATCCGCGACTGGTTCGCCGGCCTGCCCGAGGCCAAGGCGCGCGGCTACCAGCCGGGCCGCTTCTCCTTCAACGTGAAGGGCGGGCGCTGCGAGGCCTGCTCGGGCGACGGCGTCATCAAGATCGAGATGCACTTCCTGCCGGACGTCTACGTCACCTGCGACGTGTGCAAGGGCAAGCGCTACGACCGCGAGACCCTGGAGGTGAAGTACCGCGGCAAGTCCATCGCCGACGTGCTCGATTCCACCGTCGAGGAGGCGGCCGAGCTGTTCAAGGCGGTGCCGGCGATCCGCGAGAAGCTCGAGACCCTCAAGCGCGTCGGCCTGCACTACGTCCGTGTCGGCCAGCAGGCGACCACCCTGTCGGGGGGCGAGGCGCAGCGGGTGAAGCTGTCCAAGGAGCTGTCGAAGCGCGCCACCGGGCGCACCCTCTACATCCTCGACGAGCCGACCACCGGCCTGCACTTCCATGACGTCGCCAAGCTCATGGAGGTGCTCCACGAGCTCGTGGACCAGGGCAACACCGTGGTGGTGATCGAGCACAACCTCGAAGTGATCAAGACCGCCGACTGGGTGATCGACATGGGTCCCGAGGGCGGCGATGGCGGCGGCCGGGTGGTGGCCCTGGGCACCCCGGAAGAGATCGCCCGCTCGAAGGCGAGCCATACCGGCCGGTTCCTGCGCGAGGTTTTGGCCCGGCGCCCTGCCCCGCAGGCCGGCCGCCGCAGCGCCGCCGAATAGGCGCCGGATCCTCGATCGAACGCGCTCGCCGACGCCGAACCGGGATCCACGTCAGCGGCGCGCGCTCCAGGGCGGCAGATTCTGCCGGGTCGCCGCCGGAATTCCGGTCTGGACCGCCTGCGGCAGCCCGTGATTCGGGCCGCCGGCACCGGGTTCGAGCTCGTTCCGGGCCATCCGGACCGGGGATTTCCGGCCATCCTCGCCGGACCGGCCCCTGCCCGTTCGCCCGCCCGGGCTTGCCGGATTCTCCCGCGGGTGGCGGCATCAACAGCTTGACCGTTCAACGATATTTTGCCGATCGGGGTCCCGATATTCGGGTCCGGAGACTGTGTTGCATCGCCGCAAAAATGCGTCTTTTGCGCAACGGTTCAGCCGGTTTTGCCGCTTCGATCAGCATTCCACTGTCTTTCCGCAGGTCTCTGTAGAATAGTCAGCAGCGTTGAGACGGGCGGGCTCCGTGGGGGCGCTCGGCACATCGGAAGTCGGCAGCCGCCAAGGGCGAGCAGACCGGCAGGGTAGTGCCGAATGCGGGACGGAAGCCTTGAGACCTTGGGAAGGAATGAAACAATGATGAAGAACTGGCTCGCGGCCGGCGCGGTCGCGCTCACGGTCGGCATGACGTCGACGATCGCGCAGGCGCAGACCACGACAGTTCCCGGTGAGCAGGTCGGCCTCGCCATCGGCGCGCCGCTGCCCGAGGGCATCTACGCGATCAACACCTTCACCTACCGCCGCACCGACGGCCGGAACGATCCCGACACGGCCGTCAACATCCCGGTCCTGGTCTGGTCGACGCCGTTCGTGCCGTTCGGCGGCCGCGTCGAGCTGCTCGTCGCTCCCCCGACCGTGTTCGCCTTCACCCGCAACCCGGCCGGCGTGCGCAACAAGGACATCTCGATCAACGTCGGCACCTTCGTCGGCGGCATCTGGGCCTTCGACCTCGGCAGCAACTTCGGCGTCAGCTTGCTCGGCGGCGTGTATCTGAACGACCTCAACGGCGACCGCGGCTCGATCATCACCGCGAACGGCACGACCGCCACCCCGGTGCTGCCGCAGCTCTCCTCGAACACCTACCGCTTCGGCGTGGCCGGCAGCTACACCGGCGACGGCTGGAACATCACCGGCAACCTGACCGCCAACATCTACGACTCGCCCGGCCGTTTCGGTGGTCCGGTCGGCGCGGCGCTTGGCCCGTTCTACCTGTCCAACGCCCTGAACTTCGACATCACCGCCACCAAGAAGTTCGGCAACTTCGAGATCGGCCCGGTCGCCTACGGCACCTACAACTTCGACATCGGCCAGTTCAGCGCTGCTGCCGGCAACCGCGGCCGGTTCGCCGTCGGCGGCCTCGTCGGCTACGACTTCAAGATCTTCACCGTCCAGGCCTATGTCGCCCGCGACGTCGTGACCGGCGCGACCTTCACCAACGCGTTCGGCCGCACCCGCAGCGACTACTCCACCGACGGCTGGATCCGGTTCATCGTCCCGCTGTACTCGCCGGCGCCCGCTTCGCCGGTCCCGGCCGCCCTGGTCCGCAAGTACTGATCGGCCACGACGCGCCTCCGGTCTCCCGCCCCCGGGCGGGAGACCTCGGATCTCCGCCAGACCGCCCGGCTCCGCAGCCGGGCGGTCTTTTTTTGTCCTCTCGGGCCGGCCTGGAGCCGGACCCTGTGAAACCTTTCCGCGCGAGGCCCCGTAAGCGACGGCGTAATCCCGGTCCGCGTTCGATCCCGGGATGCCTGACGGAAGGAAACACAGATGTTCAACGCTCTCAGAGGCCGGCACGCGGCTCGGGCAGTCGCCCTCGCTCTGGCCCTCGGCCTCGGCGTGACCGGCGCGGCCCAGGCCAAGAACCCGATGGTCGGCGGCGCGCCGATGTATGCCAACAAGACGATCGTGGAGAACGCGGTCAATTCCAAGGACCACACCACGCTGGTCGCCGCCGTGAAGGCCGCGGGCCTCGTCGACACGCTGAGCGGACCCGGCCCGTTCACGGTGTTCGCACCGACCAACGCCGCCTTCGCCAAGCTGCCGCCGGGCACCGTCGAGAGCCTCGTGCAGCCGCAGAACAAGCCGACGCTCACCAAGATCCTGACCTACCACGTGGTCCCGGGCGTCTACACCGCCAAGGACCTGATGGCGCTGGTCAAGCAGGGCGGCGGTCAGGGCCAGCTCACCACGGTCGAGGGCGAGCCTCTCGCGGTGGCGGTGCAGGGCAAGAAGGTCCTGATCACCGACGTGAAGGGCAACACCGCCACGGTGACGATCCCGAACGTCATGCAGTCGAACGGCGTGATCCACGTGATCAACGCCGTGCTGACCCCCTGATCCGGTCAACGACGCGCCCGCGGTGCCGCCCCGGCACTGCGGGCTCTTCCGGGGCCCTACTCGGCGATCAGCTTGCCGGTATAGACCACCGGTCCCGTGGGCTGGCCGCTCGGCGAGCCGCCCGGAGGCTCCACGGAGACCGCCAGGACCCCGTCCGGCGCGGCGCCCTGCGGCAGGCTCACCCGGCTCGCGCCAGCCCCGATGAGGCCGAGCGGCTTCGGCCCCTCGGCGCCGACATACCACAGCTCCAGGCTCTTTCCCGCGGGCGCCTCGGCCCCCACCGGCCGGACCTGGGCGGTGCCGGTGCGGGTGTCGACGCGCACGATCAGGGCCGGGAGCGCGCCGCCGCCCTGGACCACCGCGAGATAGCGGCCACCCTCCGGCTCCGGCAGCTGCCCGACCGCGACGAACACAGCCAGCCCCGCCGCCAGCAGCCCCGCCCCCGCGGTGGCGATCCGCCAGCGCCGGACCTGCCGGCGCAGATGGGCGAGGGGGTCCTGCGACCCGCCGGACCCGGCTGCCAGCGCCCGCAGCAGCGTTGCCCGCACCCGCGGCGGCGGCGCCACCGGCGGGATCGCGGCGAGGAGCGGCGACAGCCGCCGCTCCCAGGCTCGCACCCGGCCGGCAAGGGCGGCATCGGTGGCGAGGGCGCGTGCCGTGGCGTCCCGCTCCCCCGGGTCGAGGGTGCCGAGCACGTACTCGGCCGCCCGCAGGTCGGGATCCGCAGCGGGATCCGGAATGGGGCCGTCGGGACCGCCGCTCACGAGACCGCCTCCAGGCAGGTCTTCAGGGAGGCGAGCGCCCGATGCAGCCAGGTCTTGATCGTGTTGACCGGCCGTTCGTAGCGCTGGGCCAGCTCCTCCCGGGAATGGCCCTCGCAATAGGCCAGCATCACGCAATCCCGGTGCGCCGGCTCCAGCCGGCCCAGGCAGGCCGCGAGGGCGTCCCGGTCCAGGAACGCCGCGGCGTCGTCATGCGGGTCCATCAGCCGCGCCACCCAATCCTCGCCGTCGTCCCGCACCGGCCCCTGAACCTCTACCGATCCCTTCCGGCGCAGGCCGTCGATCGCCCGGTTGCGGGCGATCGTGCACAGCCAGGCGAGCGGCCGTCCGGCCTCGGGGTCGTAGCTCCCGGCCGCCTGCCAGATCCGCAGATACGCGTCTTGAAGGATGTCTTCGGCCAGGGACCGGTCGCGCTGGATACGCAGGATCACGCCAAAGAGTTTCGGGCTGGTCAGATCGTAGAGCTCGGCCAAAGCCGCCGCCTCGCCGCGCCCGATCTCGAACAGCAATCGCCGCAGCCGGGCCTCGTCGGCGCCGGAAAGACCCGGCGGCACCCGGTCCGGGGTCGCCCCCGCGGCAAAAATCGGTCCGGCCAAGATCCGTTCCCGCGCCCGCGCGCCCGTTCCCCTGCCGGCCGCGCTCCTTTAGGATAGCTCTAAGGGCCCCTGCGCGTCCTGTCACATCGTCGGTCCCGCACAGGATCGTCGGATGGCGCGGCGATGCGCGCGGCGCCGCGCCACGGGTGTCGCAGGCCGCGCGGACCGCCTATCTAAGTCCGGTTTCGCGCGTCCGGTGGCGCCGGCGCAGGGGCGAACCAGCCGAAGGACTCTCATGGCGACGCAGGGCGAGTGGAAAATCCCGGCGCAGGCCCAGCCCAGGCCGGCGGATTACGGCTACGATCTCGATCGGGCGCTCTCGTCGGTGCTTGCCCTGTCGGCGCGGGTGCCGGAGGGCGCCTTCACGGCCGAGACCCTCGGGACCGAGCGCGCCGGCAACGGCGTGGTGATCCGCGAGGACGGGCTGGTGCTCACCATCGGCTACCTGGTCACGGAGGCCGAGAGCGTCTGGCTGACCACCCGGGAGGGCCGCTCGGTGCAGGGCCACGTGCTCGGCTTCGATGCCGCCACCGGCTTCGGCCTGGTCCAGGCTCTGGGCGAGCTCGGCGTCCCGGCCCTGCCCATCGGCCGCTCGGCCGGGCTGAAGACCGGCGACCGGGCGGTGGTGGCGGGGGCGGGCGGACGCCAGCGCTGCGTCGCCGTGGAGGTCGTCGCCCGGCAGGAATTCGCCGGGTACTGGGAGTATGTCCTCGACGAGGCCCTGTTCACCGCCCCGGCCCACCCGCATTGGGGCGGCACCGCGCTGATCGGCGCGCAGGGCGAGCTGCTCGGCATCGGCTCCCTGCAATTGCAGCAGGGCGGCAGCAGCAATGCCCGCCCGATCAACATGGTGGTGCCGATCGATCTGCTTCCGCCGATCCTCGACGACCTGGTCACGCGCGGACGCGCGAACCGGCCGCCGCGGCCCTGGCTCGGCCTCTACGCCACCGAGAGCGAGGAGGGCATCGTGGTGATGGGGATTGCCGATGGCGGCCCGGCCGAGACCGGCGGCCTGCACGGCGGCGACGTGATCGAGGCGGTGGCCGGCGAGCCGGTCCCGGACCTCGCGGCCTTGTTCCGCAGCATCTGGGCGCTCGGCGAGGCCGGCGTCCGGGTTCCCCTCACCGTGCGCCGCGACGGGCGCAGTGTGAAGCTCGCCATCGTCTCGGCGGATCGGGAGCGGTTCCTCCGCACGCCTTCGCTGCACTGAGAACCGCCCGCGAAACCGTCGCCGCCGAGGCCGCGTTTCTCGGATGCCGAGGCGAGCCTGCACGGGATACAACCACAGGCTCAGCTTCGGTTCAGGCGGCGGGGCCGACTTTCTCACGACCGGCGCCGATCCGCCGGACGCTTTGAGGAGATCTGTCATGGCGATTCTGAGCGCACCGCGCGCGAAGGCATTCGTTGTGGCCGCCGCGATCGCCGGCGGCCTCGGGCTCGCTGGTTCCGCCCAGGCGGCGGGGGGCTGCGGCCCGGGCTTCCACCCGAATCCCTGGGGTATCTGCCGCCCGAACTGGGGGCCCCGGCCCTACTGGCGCCGGCCGGTCTATTACGGCGGCTACGGCTATGCCCGGCCGAGGCCCTATTACCGGCCCTACGGCTTCTACGGCCCGCGCCCGTTCTACTGAGCGCGCAAACGCATCATCCCGAAAGGCGGCCGCCGGCTTTCGGGATGATGCTTCTCCAGCCCGAGCTGCACTGCGAAGGGCGCCCCGCCAGCCGGTAGGGCGCCCTTCGCGCGTTCAAGCCGGTTTCCGGCATGCGCACAAAGAATGACCAGCCGGGAAGGTTGCCGGTTTCTTAAGCCGACCATGCGGCCCGTGCAGACCAGATCCTTGACCTTTTGACTCCTGCTGCGCCGCGGCAGGTTTATATGTGCATTGCACCAACAAGAGGCAGCGATGCGCAACGGCGCGCCATTTCCTGCCTGAACAGAGGTCAAAGCATTCCATGTCCGCCGCTCGTAGCGTCCTGAGTCGCGTCCGCGCCTATCTCCGGTACCGCGACACCGTCTCCCAGCTTTCCCGCCTCTCGGATCGCGATCTTGCCGATCTCGGCATCAACCGCAGCGAGATCCATGGCATCGCCCGCGTCTGATCTCCCAAAAACCATCGCGATTCGACTCAAAGGACCGCCGCCCGTTGATCCGGGCGACGGTCCTTCGCTATTCTGGGACATGACACAGACCCTTCACATCATCGGCGGCGGGCTGGCAGGCTCCGAGGCGGCCTGGCAGGTGGCCGAGGCCGGCCATCGCGCCGTGATCCACGAGATGCGCCCGGTGCGCGGCACCGAGGCGCACCAGACGGACGGCCTGGCCGAGCTGGTCTGCTCGAACTCGTTCCGGTCGGACGACCCGGAGAGCAACGCCGTCGGCCTGCTGCACCAGGAGATGCGCTCCTTGAGCTCGCTGATCATGCGGGCGGCCGATGCCAACCAGGTGCCGGCGGGCGGTGCCCTCGCGGTGGACCGGGAAGGCTTCTCCGCCACGGTGACCCGGATTCTGGAGCAGCACCCCAACGTCACGGTGGTGCGCGGTGAGGTCGAGGGCCTGCCGCCGGAGGAATGGGGGCCCTGCATCGTCGCCACCGGCCCGCTGACTGCCCCGGCTCTCGCCGAGGGCATCCGGGCGCTCACCGGCGCCGAGTCCCTCGCCTTCTTCGACGCCATCGCGCCAATCGTCCACTGCGACTCGATCGACATGGACGTGGCGTGGTTCCAGTCCCGCTACGACAAGCCCGGCCCCGGCGGCACCGGGGCCGACTATCTCAACTGCCCGATGACCCGCGAGCAGTACGATGCGTTCGTGGCCGCCCTCGTGGCGGGGGACAAGATCGGGTTCAAGCAGTGGGAGGGGACGCCGTATTTCGACGGCTGCCTGCCGATCGAGGTGATGGCCGAGCGCGGCCCCGAGACCCTGCGGCACGGCCCGATGAAGCCTGTGGGGCTCACCAACCCGCGCGACCCGCTGGTCAAGGCCTGCGCGATCGTGCAGCTGCGCCAGGACAACGCGCTGGGCACCCTCTACAACATGGTCGGCTTCCAGACGAAGCTGACCTATGCCGAGCAGGTCCGGATTTTTCGCACCATCCCGGGGCTCGAGCGGGCCGAGTTCGCGCGGCTCGGCGGCCTGCACCGCAACACCTATCTCGACAGCCCGCGGCTGCTGGACGCCACCCTCCGGCTGAAGGCCCGGCCCACCTTGCGCTTCGCCGGCCAGATCACCGGCTGCGAGGGCTATGTCGAGAGCGCCGCGGTCGGGCTGATGGCCGGCCGCTTCGCGGTGGCCGAGGCGGCGGGCCAGCCCCTCGCCCCCCTGCCCCAGACCACGGCGCTGGGCGCCCTCATCGCGCACATCACCGGCGGTCACGTCGCGGCCGACGGCGAGGCCAACGCCCCGCGCTCGTTCCAGCCGATGAACGTCAATTTCGGCCTGTTCCCGCCCCTGGCCCAGGCCCCCCGCAACGAGACCGGCCGTCGCCTGCGCGGCCCGGAAAAGGCCGTGCTGAAGAAGCGGGCGCTCACCGATCGGGCTAGGGCCGACCTCGGTGCCTGGATGGCGGGCGCTCCGGCGGCGGAGTGGCGGCCGGCGGCGGCGGAGTAGCGCAGCAGGTCACGGTTTCGAAAGGGCGGAGCCCTGCTGTCGGGCTCCGCCCCGACACCCCGCCAAAGGGCTCGCCCTTTGGAAACCCTGATGCGCGCATGGCGCTTGCACGACCCGGGCTTTCAGCAGCTGGGCTCGAAGCATGACCGAGATCGACACCGAAGCCTTCCTGGCCGACCTGTACGCCCTGCGCGAGATCGGCCGGTTCCGTACCGGCGTCCACCGCCCGACCTTCTCGGCCGCCGACATGGAATCCCGCCGCTGGCTGATGGCCAAGCTGGAGGAATGCGGGCTGGAAGCGTCGATCGATGGGATCGGCAACGTGCTCGGGCGCCATCGCGGGCCCGGACCCCATCTCCTGGTCGGCAGCCACATCGAGACCCAGAACGAGGCCGGCTGGCTCGACGGGGCGCTGGGGGTGGTGGCCGGGCTGGCCCTGGCCCGGGCCGGGCTGCCGGTCGACGTCGTCGCCTTCGCGGACGAGGAGGGGCACTTCTCCGGCGGCTTCCTGGGCAGCCGCTCTGCGATCGGCGCCTTGACCGAGGCCGAGATCGACGCCGCCCGCAACCGCACCGACGGCACGCCCCTGCGCGCGGCCCTCGAAACCGCGGGGCTCGCCGGATTGCCGCGGATGCGGCTCGATCCGGCCCGCTACCGGGGTTTTCTGGAACTGCATATCGAGCAGGGCACGCAACTCGAATCCGCCGGCCTGCATCTCGGCGTGGTCAGCGGCATCGTGGCGATCTGGCAATTCCAGATCGTGTTCGCGGGCAACCAGGACCATGCCGGCGGCACCACCATGGCAGAGCGCCGGGACGCGGGCCTCTCGGCGGTGCGCCTGCTCGCGGCGATCGACCGGGAATTTCCGAAGGTCTGTGGCCCGCGCAGCACCTGGACCACGGGGCGGATCACCCTGGATCCCGGCGGCTACAGCATCATCCCGGGCCGCGCCGAGGTGGCCTTCCAGTTCCGCGACGTGTCGATCCCGGTGCTGGAGCGGATGGAAGCGTGCCTCGAGGCGCTGGTGCGCGAATCGAACCGGCGCGAGCGCTGCCCCGCCACGCTCACGACCCTGTCGAAGGCGATCCCCGCCCCCTGCGACCCGGACCTGATGCGGGCCCTCTCGGAGGCCGCCGAGCAGGTCTGCCCCGGCCGCTGGCAGGTGATGCCCTCGGGCGCCGGCCACGACGCCCAGAACATCGCCCGGATTCTCCCGGCCGCCATGCTGTTCGTCCCGTCGATCGGCGGCATCAGCCACCATTGGGCAGAGGATACCAGCGACGCGGACCTGGCCTTCGGGGTGCGCGCGCTCGGCGCGGCGGCGGCTCGGGTGCTGGTGGGGTGAGGCTATTGCAAGCCATAGGATGACAGCTACCACCTGATCTTGGGGCGCGGCTCAAAGGTAGTGATGGCCGAGCATTTACTCAGTGAAGCAACGCCCCCCGCCCCCGATCGTTGACCCGGATCAATGCCGGAGGGCGGCCATGCGGATCCGGAAGGAAGCGACCTATGATGGGGTGTGGACCGTGTTCGTCGGCGAGGGCCTCTGCTTCAGCGATTTGAGCGGGCCGGCCGCCGACGCGCTGGTAGCGGCGTTCGCGCGGTTCGCCGAGGCGGGGGAGTGAGCCTCAGGCGCCCGGGATCAGCGACTGGATCGGGATCAGGTCCGGGCGGTATTCCTGCATCCCGCCGGCGATCCGCTCCTCGACGGCGTCGAGGAATTTCTCCGGATCGGTGATCGAGCACTGGCGCAGGTCCCAGAAGGCGTAGCGCCACCAGCGCACCGCCAGGTAGCGCTCGATCAGCGCGTCGGGAAACCGCATCTTCACGACCCGAGCCGGGCTGCCGGCCACGATCGCGTAGGGCGGCACGTCCTTGGTCACCACCGCCATGGCGCCGATGATCGCCCCGTCGCCGATGGTAATGTCGGGCATCAGGAAGGCGCCGTGGCCGATATAGACGTCGTTACCGATCCGCACGCGCTTGGGCCACAGATAGGGGCCGCAGATCTCGTAATCCTCGGCGCGGGGATCCTGGCGGTCGAACACCGCCGAATGGTGCGTGTAGAACAGCGGCGAGGTCGAGCCGCAATGGACCGGGTGGCTGCCGCGCCCGACCTGGACGCTCTCGCCGATCGAGCAGTAGCGGGCGATGTCGGCGCCGAAATAATAGCCGCTCACCGCGTAGGAGAACGCCCCCATGGTGAGGCAGTAATCGATCCCCATCCACTTGATGCTGCAGGGCGGCTCGAAGGTGCAGTCCTCCGGCAGGCCGAACGGGGCCGGATGCAGCACCGAGATGCCGCGCCGGAGCATCTCCTGCTTCATGTCCTCGTTGACGGAGATCATGCGGCGTCCTCGTCGCGTGGGTTTTGCGCCCCGGCCGGATTCAGGTCCAGGACGTAGTAGTCGCGCATCAGGTCGTCATACTCGGCCGCCTGGATCGGAACCGAGAGCTCCCCGGCGCGCGAGATGTCGAGCGCCAGCAGCCGGTCGTTGAAGGCGGCCGGGTCGTTGGCCAGGGCGTAGGGCAGGATATGGCCGTTCGGATAGGCCCGCAGCCGGTCGCCCTGGGCTCCCAGGGCGAAGGCCGCCACCGGCAGGCCGGTCCGCAACGCCAGGGTCAGGGCGTAGGAGTAGGTCTCGGGCCAGATCGCCGGCAGCAGGATCAGGTCGGCGGCGGTCCGCCAGACGAGGTCGAGGGCCTCGTCGTCGCCGGCATAGCGACCGGTCTGGCTCACCCCCGCCCGCTCCAGCCCGCCCGCGAGCGCGGGATCGGAGAAGCCCACGATCGCGAACCGCAGCGGCAGTTTGCGGTCCTGGGCATCGGTGGCCAGTGCCTGCAGGAACAGGCCGCCCTTGGTGGCGCTGATCGCACCGAGCACCGCGACCCGGCGCACGCGGCCCGGGCGCCGCAGGGCGGTGGAGCGCACGCTGCGGTCGTGCTCGACATGCGGCCGCACCGTGATCGCCAGATCCGGATACACGTCCCGGATCCGACCCGCCGTGTCGGCCGACGGCGCGAACACCCGCGCCGCCCCGGCCAGGAACCGCCCGAACGTCGCCCGCCGCTCCGCCGGATCCGGCTCCTCGTAGCCGTCCGCGTCCGAGGCCAGGCAGTCCTGGCACACGGGCACCGGTGCCAGCCCGCAATAGCGCCCGTCCGGCATCACCAGGTGGTTGCGGTGGCACACCGGCGAGAAGTCGTGCAGCGTCCAGGCATAGGGCCGCCCGGAGCCGAATACGAGGTCCATCAGCGCGCGGGCCGCATTCCAGCGCAGGCCCGCCAGCGAGTGCACGTGGATCAGCAGTGGCGCCAGCTGCTCGACGAAGGCGGCGAGCTCGTCGGCGTCGCGGGGCAGGTACAGGCTGTCCAGGCTCGGCAGGTACACGAACTCCCGGCTGCGATACGAGACGTTGACCTGGATGTTCCGGGCCCGGTCGACCGAGAGCAGCACCACGGCCGTGCCCTCAGCCTTGAGCCGGGCGATCATGTCGTCGATGTGCCGCTGGATGCCCCCGCCCCAGCTATGGGTCACGAACAGCAAAGCCCGGCCGCGGAAGTGCCGGGCGAGCCGGTACAGGTCGAGCCGCGCCCGCCCCCGCCGGCCGGGATCGGCCTGGACGAACTGGCCGACCAAAGCCGGGTAGTCCGGGTGCTTGGCGAGCAGCGCCGCCTGGCCCTGGTCGTACTCGCCGCCCGGGTCGAGCCCGAACGAGATCTGCCCGGCATGGTAGACGTACACGTCCTCGGCCAGCAGGTTCGAGAACCCGGCCTTGCGGGCGCGCATGCACCAGTCGTTCTCCTCGCCGTAGCCCTTGCCGAAGGCGATCTCGTCCAGCGTGCCGACCGCGTCGAGGGCCTCCGCCGTCATGTACATGCAGAAGCCGACCCCGGTGGGCACCTCCACCGAGCGGCCGCGGTTGAGCGCCTTGGCGGCCTGGTCGAGTTCGGGCCGGGGGATCTCCAGCGCCATGGTGTTGTTGGCGTTGAAGCGAGGGTAGCTGCAGATCGTGGCGTTGTTCGACAGCGGCGTGACGCTGCCCACCGGCGGGCGGCCGTCCGCCTCGGCGGTCTCGGCATGGGCGACCAGCCGGTCGAGCCAGTCGCCGAACACTTGGGCGTCGGAGTTGAGCAGGACCACGGCCCGGCCCTGGCGCAGGGACAGGCCGCGGTTGACCGAGCGGACGAAGCCGAGGTTGTTTTGGTTTTCGACCAGATGGAACAGGCCGCGGCCGGCCAGCTCGGCGAGCTCGGCTGTGAGCTGCGGGTCTGGGGATCGGTCGTTGACGGCGAGCAGGGTGAACGGGGTTTTCTGCGGGGCGGCGAGGCAGGCGTGGATGGCGCGCAGGGTCTCGCTGCGGCCCTTGTAGACCGGCATGATCACGACGACCCGGGCCTGGGCGAGGGTCAGGGCTCGGGGCAGGCCGTCCCAATCCTGCGGTTCGGGGGCCTCCATGGCCGGCCAACTGCCGAGATCCTCGGGGCAGCCCATCAGCCCGGCGGCGCGGCCGGTGCGGACGTAGTGCAGAAATGGCGATTCGCCCGGTGCGAACAGGTGGCCGTAGGCCCGGCGATAGAAGCGGGTCGAGAAGGTCTTGCTGGGGTTGCGGCCCTCGTGCTGGCCGTAGGCGACGAAATGGGCCAGCGGCCCGCCCGCAGCACCGGCGACGTCGGGATTCCGCTTCGCGTAGAACGCGGCGTCGAAATATGGCTCGAACAGCCGCGCCTGCTCCGCCAGGGCGTCCGCCTCGGAGGGCGGCGGGCCGTAGCGCGGGTCGAATCGCCCGGCCGCAATATCGGTGCCGTGCAGCAGTGCCGTGGCGAGGTGGTGGACCAGGGGCGCGATGCCGGTCTCCCGCGCCCAGGGATGCGCGTCGAGATAGGCCTGCCCGTTGAAGTCGGGGCGTGGGTTGCGGCCCTGGCGCCAGCCGGCGTCGCAATAGTCGCGGACGGCGTCGACATCCTCCGCCAGGCCGTAGCGTTCCCGGTAGAAGGCGTGGTCGAAATGCAGAGCCGCCAGCCCGGCCTGAAGGTCCAGAGACGCTGCCCGGTCCAGAGGCCTGCGCCCGATCGCGCCGAGCCACAGCGTGTCCTCCACGGGCGGACGCGCCGGGCGCAGGCCGCAGACCCGCAGCAGCGCGTCCAGCGTCGAGCGCCCCGGGCCCGGATCGCGCAGCTCCCGCCAGCCGCTGGTGGCGAAGTGCAGGTAAGGTGCGGTCTCCCGCACGTCCGCGTAGGTCGCCCGGTACCAGGCCTCGTCCACCGCCGGGACGTTCAGCCTGTCCGGCCCCGAGAACGGTTTTTTGCCGGAAAGCAGCGTCTCGGCGACGTAGCGGAAGAACGGGTCGCCGATCACCGCCCGGCTGCCGGCCCGCGCCTGCACGAAGCCGGCCGGGTTGAAATCCTGACGCGGGCTGCGCATCTGCCGCCAGCCGTCGGCAACGTAGGCTCGCAGCAGCTCCGTATCGGAGGCCTCGGAGATTTCTCGGGCCTCCCGCTCGGCTAGCCCCTGCCGGTAGTATGCGGCGTCGAAATACGGCGCGAGCGTCTCGGCCTGGACCGCCAAAAAATCCTCCGGCTCGGGCCGGGCCGGGCCGCCGTGCAGGATGTAGTGCACCAGCGGGTTCTGGGTCGCGTAGGAGATTTTTCGGGTCAGGCAATAGGCCAGGGTGTCGAAGTGCGGCGACGGCTCGCGGCCCTCGCGCCAGCCGGAAGCCATGTAATGGGCTGCCGGATCGACGCCGGCCGCCTGCAGGTCCGGGTTGTGGGCGAGATAGAACGCGCCGTCCACGAGACGGCGGGCCAGGCGCTCGGCCTGTTTCGTGTCGGGCTTCGGCAGAGCGCCGCCCTTGGCGCGCTGGGCCGTCAGCCAGTGCAGGAACGGGTTGATCCCGGCCCGGGCGAGATACGGCCGCGCGGCGAGGTAGTCGGCGGTGCAGAAATCCGGTCGCGGATCCCGGCCCTCGCGCCAGCCGACCGTGAGGTAGTCGCGCACCGGATCGACCGTGATGCCATACCAGCTCGCGTAGAAGCCGGCATCGACATACGGCTCCAGCGCCGCGATCAGGCGTGCCTCGAGATCGTCGCCGGCCCCCGCGCCGGCCCAGCGAGCCTGCAAGGCGGCGGGTCGGCCCAGCGGATCGCTGATCCGGCGCCAGCCGAGGCGCAGGGCGCGCGCGGACTCGACGGCGCCGCGCGCGACCGGCCGGCCGATGCGGCGCTTGAACCGCCCGATTGTCGGGGGCAAACCGAGGCGCATCTCAGGGCTCTGCGGGGGAACGTGCGCCGCGTGCCGTCACGAGGCGCGGCATCCGTCGGCCGCCTTCGGGGTCGACGCGGTCGAGGCGCTGGTCTCGGATCGGCTCATGGTCGGCAGCGTCGGGGGCGTGCGAGGCGCGGAGGCGGGCGTCGCATTCTTCGCCCGTCGAACTAACGGAACCGGCCGAGTCCGTAAACCATGGGCCGCCCGGTCCGCGGCCCCGCGGCTGCCCGAGCCGGCATGCCAGCTTGTCGGGGACCGGGGGCCGCGATATCGAAACGCCGACCCATCGAGACCGGATCGACGCCATGCGCCGCCTCGCCGGCTTTCCCATCCGGCATTCTCCCTCGACCGATACCCTCAATGCCGAGCAGGCCGCCACCGTCGCGGTGGTGCGGGCGTGAGCGGCCGGAGCCCGGCCCGTGCCTGATCCAGACCTGGGCCGCCTCGCGCTCGGCATCACCCTGTTCCGGCCGAGCCGGGACCAGGTGGACCGGGTCCTGGCGCACACTGCGTCCGGATTCGCCGGGGTGATCGCCTTCGACGATGGCGGCCTGCCCGACGCGGAGGCGGAGCGCCTCACCCGGGCCGGCGTGACCCTGCTGTCGGCGGGGCGCAATGTCGGCATCGCCGAGGCGCTCAACCAGATCGTCGCGGCGGCCCGGGCGGCGGGCGCGAGCACCCTGCTGCTGCTCGATCAGGATGCCGAGCCGCCCGCGGGGCTCGCCGCGGCGCTGCTCGCCGCCCTCACCCGGCTCCGGCAGGCCGCGATCCCGGTGGCGGTCGTAGGGCCGGCCCCCGCCCCGGCCGTCGGCCACAAGGCGCCCGCCTACCCGCCCCGCCCCGGCGCGCCGGCCTGCGACGCCCTCGCCCCGGTGCAGTTCCTGGCGACCTCGGGCTCGCTCATCGACCTCGACGCCCTCGCCCGGATCGGCCCGTTCCGCGCCGACTTCTTCATCGACGGCGTCGAGCTGGAATGGTGCTTTCGCGCCTGGAGCCTCGGTTACGGCTGCTACCTCGCCCGGGACGTCGCGATCCCGCACCGGGTCGGGGGCGGGGTAATCCGCGGCTTCGGGATCGCGATGCCGCGCCAGCCCCTGTTCCGCATGGCGACCTACCTGCGCAACGCGGTCTATGCCTGGCGCCTGCCGCACGTGCCCCTGCGCTGGAAGCTCGTCCAGGCCGCCTACCTGCCGCTCCAGGCCGGGCTGTACTGGGCGGATTCGGGCTGGCGGCCGGCCGTGCTGCTGCGGCTGCTCGGGGCCGTCCGCGACGGCGCCCTCGGGCGCCTCGGCCCGCCCTGGGATCGCCCATGACGGACCGCGCCGTCCTCGACGTGGTGATCGTCAACTGGAACGGGGGCGCCCTGCTCCGGACCTGCCTGGCGAGCCTTGCGACCGTGCAGCATGCCGCGTCCGTGCAGGTCATCGTGGTGGACAACGCCTCGCAGGACGGCTCGGCGGACGACCTGCCCGCCCTGCCCCGCCCGCTTCGGCTGATCCGCAATTCCGAGAATCACGGCTTCGGCCGGGCCTGCGACCAGGGCGCCGCCGCCGGGGAGGCCCCCGCGATCCTGTTCCTCAACCCGGACACGCAGGTCGCCCCCGACGCCCTCCGTGTAGCCCGGGATGCCCTGATGGACGATCCGCGCACCGGGATCGTCGGCGCCCGGCTGGTCGACCCGGATGGCCGGACCGCCCGCTCCTGCGCCCGGGCGCCCACCGGTCTCGGCCTCCTCGGCCGCGCCCTTGCCCTCGACCGGCTCGGCCTGGTCCGGCCGCATTTTCTGCTCGAATGGGATCACGCCGACGACCGCGCCGTCGGCCAGGTGATGGGCGCGTTCCTGATGATCCGCCGGGACCTGTTCGCGGCGCTCGATGGCTTCGACCCGCGCTTCTTCGTCTACTGGGAGGATGCCGACCTCTGCACCCGCGCCCGGGCCGCCGGCTTCGCGGTGCGGCACGTGGCCGGGGCGGTCGCCCACCATGTCGGCCAGGGCACGACCCGGCAGGCGCGAGCCCGGCGCCTGTTCTACTTCCTACGCA
Organism: Methylobacterium pseudosasicola; assembly: GCF_900114535.1. Lineage (GTDB taxonomy): Bacteria > Pseudomonadota > Alphaproteobacteria > Rhizobiales > Beijerinckiaceae > Methylobacterium > Methylobacterium pseudosasicola. The sequence goes on from NZ_FOTK01000017.1 coordinate 49,191, forward strand.
GCCAGATCCTCTATGCCGGCAAGCATCACGGCCGGGCCGCGGCCCTCGCTCTCACGGCCGCGAGTTTTTGCGCGCAGGTGCCGCTGCGGCTCGCCCTGGCGCTCGCTCGCCGCTCGCCGCAGGAGGCCGCGGAGGTGCTGCGCGCGGCCGGACTCCTGGCGGCGGCGCTGCCCAGCCTCGCGCCGAAGCTCCTGCGGGGCCGCTGATCAGCGGCCGATATGGGCCACGGAGGCGATCTCCACGAGGGCGTCGGGCTTCACGAGGCCGCACTGGATGCAGTAGCGCGCCGGTTTCTCGCCCGGGAAGTAATCCGCGTAGACCGCGTTGATCGCCGCGTAATCGGCCCAGTTCTTCAGGAAGACGTGGTTGAAGGTCACGTCGTCCATCGTGCCGCCCGCGGCCTCGACCACGCCCTTGATCGTCTCCAGCACGTGCCGGGCCTGGGCACCCGCGTCGCCGACATGGACGACGTTGGCGTCGGCATCGAGGGGCAGGGTGCCCGAGACGTACAACACCCCGTCGGCCAGGGTGCCGGGCACGTAGGGGGCGAGCGGCTTGCCCGTACCCGGCGGGATGACGACCTGCTTCGGCATTTTTCTTCGGACTTTCGCGGTGCGGGTTCGGAGATGGCGGGTGGTCTATTCGGCGGCGGCGCGGGTCTGCGCGCGTAGCGCCGCCTCGAAGGACGAAACGTCTGAGACCCAGCCGAAGAAGGTCTCGATATTGGCCAGCGCCCCCTCGTGCAGGCTCCGCGGCCCGGCCTGGTGGGTGGCGTCCGCCAGGACGATCCCAAAGTACTCCCGGTGGTAGCCGTCCCGCAGGGTCGACTCGACGCAGACATTGGTGGCGATGCCGGTGAAGACCAGCGTGTTCACCCCCCGGGCCCGCAGCATGCTGTCGAGCGGCGTGTTGTAGAAGCCGCTGTAGCGCGGCTTACCCAGCACGATGTCGCCGGGCTCCGGCTTCAGGGCATCGACCAGGGCGTAGTCCCAGGAGCCCTTGGCGAGGAGCTGGGCGTTCATCTCCGGCCGCCGCCGCATGGTCTTGAGGGCGTTGGACTTGTGCCAGTTCGGCGAGCCCGGGCCGCCGGCCTCGACATAGTCCGGGTCCCAGCCGTTCTGGAACCACAGGATCCGGATGCCCGCCGCCCGGGCCGCCGCCACCGCCCGGATGATCTGGGCGATCACCGGCCCGGTGCCCGACACGTCGAAGCCCGCGAGGTCGAGATAGCCGCCCTGGCTGGCATAGGCGTTCTGCACGTCGACGACGATCAGCGCTGTCGCGGCCGGGTCGAAGGCGATCGGCTCCGGCCGGGCCGGCAGGATCACCCCGCCGTGGCGGCCCTGGGCGTCTTGGAATCCGGCGGGCCTATCCATCACGCGACCTCGGCGAGCTGCGCCGGCACCACGTGCCGGCGGGATTGCATCAGCGGCTGGATCCGGGTCCCGAAGGCGTCGAGCCCCTTGAGGAAATCGTCGAACACCAGCAGCACCCCCTCCACGCCGTCGATCGTCATGATCGCGTCGAGCATCGCGGCCACCTGGGCGTAGCTGCCCACCAGGGTGCCCATGTTGAGGTTCACCGCCGAGGTCGGGTCGGCGAGCTGGCGGACATTGGTGTCTCCGCCGGACTTGGTGTCGGCCGCGCCCTGGACCCCCAGCCAGGCGATCGCCTCGGCATCGGCCCCCGCCTTGTAATGCTCCCAGGTCGCCATCGCGGCGGCGTCGGTCTCGTCGGCGATGATCATGAACAGCGCGTAGGCTGTGACGTGCCGTCCGGTCTTGGCCCGGGCCTCCGCCAGCCGCTCCACCACGGGCGCGAAGGCGGTGGGCGTGTTGAGGCCCTTCCCCAGGCAGAAATTGTAGTCCGCATACTGCGCCGTGAAGGCCATGCCGGCGCCGCTCTGGCCGGCGCAGATGATCTTCATCGGTGCCTGCGGCCGGGGGCTCAGGCGGCAATCGTTCATCTGGAAGAACGCGCCCTTGAGGTCGCTTCGACCCGTCTCCCACAGCTCGCGCAGAACCTGAGCATACTCCGCTAAATAATCGTATCGCTTGGAGAAATACTCCTCGCCGGGCCACAGGCCCATCTGGTCGTATTCCGGCTTCTGCCAGCCGGTGACGAGGTTCAGGCCGAAGCGCCCGTCCGAGATCGAATCGATGGTCGCGGCCATGCGGGCGACGATCGCGGGCGGCATGCACAGGGTCGCCGCGGTGGCGAACAGCTTGATCCGGGTGGTGACCGCAGCGAGCCCCGCCATCAGGGTGAACGATTCGAGGTTGTGGTCCCAGAACTCGGTCTTGCCGCCGAAGCCGCGCAGCTTGATCATCGAGAGGGCGAAATCGAGCCCGTGCGCTTCCGCCTTGAGGGTGATCTGCTTGTTGAGTTCGAAGCTTGGCCGGTATTGCGGGGCGTTCTCGGACAGCAGCCAGCCGTTGTTGCCGATCGGGATGAACACCCCGACGCTCATGGCCGGTACGCCCGTGGTCGGGCCGTCCTTGGCTGGAACGCTCTCGGGACGGGTTTTCGCGTCCGCTTGGCTTTGCACCATCGCCCTCTGCTCCGCTCGGCCAAGCCCCGTAGGCAAGCCCTGTGGGACTGAGTCGGTGCGCGGACGCTCGCAAAACCCGGGCGGAGAATCAAACCCGTGCGCCGGATCAGAGCTGAAAATGCCTCTCATTCCAGCGACTTGCACAACCGAAGCGCGATGCCTGCACATCCTGCGCGCGCAGTGCTTGCCGACGGCCCGCCTCCAGCTCGCGTCGAGCCCGTTGTTTCGACGCGCGCGCTTCGCGCCGAACCGGTATCCCCTTTGGCGGCGCGCGCTCTAGATGATCAGTCGGCTCAGGTGTCTCGCGGGAGACGCCCGATCGGAGTGACCGTCGATGCGCGCGTGGCTCACCCTCCTGCTGATCCTCAGCTTTTTTTCGGGGCCGGCCTTGGCCGATGACGGTACCCGGGCGGCGGCCCGGGCGGTGATCACCAAGCAGGTCGAGGCGCTCGGGCGCGACGATGCGCCGACCGCCTACGCTCAGGCGGCCCCGGCGATCCAGGAGATGTTCCCGAATGCCGACCTGTTCATCGGCATGGTCCGCAACCAGTACCGCCCGGTCTACCGCCACCGCAGCTTCGTGTTCGGCGAGGGCCGGGATACCGGGGAGGCGGGGGTGGTGCAGTCGGTGGCGATCCAGGACGAGTACGGCGTCGACTGGACCGCCGAATACAGCCTCGCCCGGGACGCGGACGGAACCTGGCGCATCACCGGCTGCCGCCTGATCAAGGCGCCGGGCACGAGCGCCTGACCGGCGCCCGCGTTCTGGCGAGCGGCTACGCCGCGGCGAGGACCTTGGCCTTCCGGATCTCGCCGTCCAGCGTGATGTGGAGTTCGTGCTCCGCGCCGTCCTTCGCCCCCCGCAGCTCGAAATGCTTCGGCTTGCGCGCTGGCACGTCGGCGACCGCGTAGCCCGCCGCCTCCGCGGCCCGGATCGCCAGGGCGGGATCGGCCGGCGGATGGTCGTGCTTCTCCTTCTCGGGCCAGTCGATCGTGCGGGTCGAGCCGTCCGCCAGGGTGAGGCGGGTGACCTTGATCTCGGAGGGCTTCTGCGTGCCCTGCACCGAGACCCGGTCGCCCACCGCCAGGGCGATCCCCGCGGCCCCCTTCGGGCCGAGATCCGCCAGGATCCGCCCCCCTGCCCCGTCGAGGGCGAATCGGTGCCCGAACACGGCCCAGACGGTGCCGGTGGCGTCGTGCGAATCGGGTGTCGTATCGGTCATGTCGGTGATCCTGTCGTGGGTGACGGCGGACGGCGGCGCCGTTTCGGAGCCCCGCCGTCCGGATGAGGGCTATCGGGCGTCGGCGGGCCGCAGCGTCGCGAGCTTGTCGAGGAGCTGGAGGGTGATGTCGGCGCAAACCTTCATCGACTCCTCGTCGGCGCATTTCACGTCGACCCGGGCGTCGCCGCGCTCGAGCCGGAAATGCGCGCCCTTCGGCGGCGGCGGATGGGGCGGACCATCGGAACCCGGACCGCGCGGACCGCCGGGCGGTGGCGGGGGTGGACCGTCCGGGCCGGGACCGCGCCGGGGACCGCCCGGGGGCGGGGGTGGCGGCGGGGCGCCGGCCTCGGGACCCGGCCGCGGGCCGCCGGGGGGCGGGGTCTGGGCGATCGCCGCGGTGCCGAGCAGCAGCACTGCAGCGCCGGCCAAAGCGAGGGGTCGAACGGCGCGGGTTCGAATCATGTCGGCTCTCTTTCCGAAGGCGCCCCGCAGGCGGGGTCGGGCCGCCCCCGCATCACCGGCCGGTCGGGCCGGGGTTCCGTGGGGGTGATCCGGTTCTAGGCGCGGTGGCGGAACCGGTCCTGAACCGGCCCGTTCAGGCCCGGTTAAACCTCGGGACCCCCTCGGGCGCGCCGGGCTTTCGACAGGTCCGCCCGCATCGTGTAGAGGGGGCGCCTTCCTCCCGGAGGCCCCTGTGCTCCACGTCTCGACCCGCGGCGAGGCCGCGCCGCTCTCGTTCTCGGATGCGCTCCTCGCAGGCCTCGCCCGCGACGGCGGACTCTACGTGCCTCAGACCTGGCCGCAGATCGGCCGGGGCGAGATCGCTGCGCTCGCCGGCAAGCCCTACGCGGAAGCCGCCAAGCGCGTGCTGCGCCCGCTGATGGATGGCGAGATCGCCGGCCCGGATCTCGACCGGATGATCGACGAATCCTACGCCACCTTCCGGCACCCGGCGGTCTGCCCGCTGACCCAGCTCGACGACAACCTGTTCCTGCTGGAGCTCTTCCACGGGCCGACGCTGGCCTTCAAGGACGTGGCGATGCAGCTGCTCGGGCGGTTGATGGACCATGTCCTCGCCAAGCGCGACACCCGCGCCACCATCGTGGGCGCGACCTCGGGCGATACCGGCTCGGCCGCCGTGGAGGCCTTCGGCGGCCTCGACCGGGTCGATATCTTCATCCTCTACCCGCACGGGCGGGTCTCCGAGGTCCAGCGGCGGCAGATGACCTCGGTGCCGGCGCAGAACGTCCACGCGCTGGCGGTGGACGGCACCTTCGACGATTGCCAGAACCTGGTCAAAGCCCTGTTCCAGCACGCCGAATTCGCCGATTCGGTGCGCCTGTCCGGGGTCAACTCGATCAACTGGGCCCGGGTCGCGGCGCAGGCCGTGTACTACTTCACCAGCGCGGTGGCGCTCGGCGCGCCCCATCGGCCGGTCTCCTTCGCGGTGCCGACCGGCAATTTCGGCGACGTGCTCGCCGGCTGGGTCGCCAAGCGGATGGGCCTGTCGATCGACCGGCTGATGATCGGCACCAACGCCAACGACATCCTGGTGCGCACCCTGGAGCACGGCGCCTACGAGCTGCGCGGCGTCGTGCCCACGACCTCGCCCTCCATGGACATCCAGATTTCTTCGAATTTCGAGCGGCTGCTGTTCGAGGCGCTCGGCCGCGACGCCTCGGCGCTGTCGCGGCTGATGGCCGGGCTGAAGCAGTCCGGCGGCTTCTCCTTGAGCCCGGAAGTTCTGGCCACGGTCCGCTCCGAGTTCGACGCCGTCGCGGTGCCGGAGCCCGACGTGATGGAAGAGATCGCCCTGACCCAGGCCGCCACCGGGATCGTGCTCGATCCCCACAGCGCCATCGGGGTTCGCGCCGGCCGCCGGCTCCTGGAGCAGGACCCGGCCACCCCTGTCGTCGCCCTCGCCACGGCGCATCCCGCAAAATTCCCCGACGCGGTCGCCAAGGCCACCGGCGGGCTTCGGCCGCCCCTGCCGCCGCACCTCGCCGACCTCATGGACCGGCCCGAGCGCATGACCCCGGTGGCCAACGATCAGGCCGCGGTGGAGCGGCTGATCCGCGAGCGCGCCCGCATCACGAAGGGTGGCTGAGCCCGCGATGAACCAGCATTTCACCACGCACGCCGCCTCCCCGTCCCTGCGCACGACCCGGCTCGCGAACGGCGTGACGGTGGTGACCGAGCCGATGCCCGGGGTCGCGACTGCGAGCCTCGGCGTCTGGGTCGGGGCCGGCTCGCGCAACGAGCGCGCCGACGAGGCCGGGCTGTCCCACCTCATCGAGCACATGGCGTTCAAGGGCACGCGCACGCGCTCGGCCCAAAAGATCGCCGAGGAGATCGAGAATGTCGGCGGTGAGATCAATGCCGCCACCTCCACGGAGGGGACGAGCTACACCGCCCGGGTGCTGGGTGAGGATGCCGGCCTCGCCCTCGACGTGATCGGCGACATCCTCACCGATTCGGTGTTCGATGCCGGCGAGCTCGCCCGGGAGAAGGGCGTGATCCTGCAGGAATACGCCGCCGTCGAGGACACCCCCGACGACGTGGTCTACGACGCCTTCACGGAGGCCGCCTTCCCGGACCAGCCAGTCGGCCGGCCGATCCTCGGGCGCCCCGAGACGATCCGGAGTTTCGACGAGGCCGGGATCCGCGCCTACCTCGCCCGGGAATACACGCCGGACCGCATCGTCGTGGCCGGTGCCGGGGCGGTGACCCACGAGGCGATCGTCGAGGCCGCCGAGCGCCATTTCGGCGCCCTGCCGGCGACGGTGGCGCCCGCGGCGGTGCCGGGCGTCTATGGCGGCGGCGAGCGGCGGATGCCGCGCAAGCTCGAACAGGCCAATCTGGTGATCGGCCTGCCCGGCCTGTCGTTCCGGGACGATCGCTACTACGCGCTCCACATGTTCGCCCAGGTGCTCGGCGGCGGCCTGACCTCCCGGCTCTGGCAGGAGGTGCGCGAGACCCGCGGCCTCGCCTACGAGATCCAGGCCTTCCACTGGCCCTTTTCCGATTGCGGCCTGTTCGGCATCGGCGCCGGGACCGCCGGGGCGGACCTGCCCGAGCTCGTCGACGTGACGCTCGCGGCCACGGCCCGGGCCGCCCGGGACCTCGCCGAGCCCGAGATCGCCCGGGCGAAGGCGCAGCTGAAGGTGTCCCTGCTCTCCGCGCTGGAGACGCCCGGCGGGCGCATCGAGCGCAACGCCCGCCAGATCCTGGCCTGGGGCCGGGTGATCCCGGCGGGTGAGGTGATCGACAAGGTCGACGCCGTCACGGTCGCGGATGTGCGGGCGGCCGCGGCCGCCATGCTGAAAGGGGCGCCGACGCTGGCGGCCATCGGCCCGATCCGCAAGCTGCCCACCCTCGACAAGATCGCCGCCGCCCTGGGCGCGGCCTGAAATCCACTGCCTCTACGGACAAGCGACCCCGGGCGGGCGCCGCCCCGCCGCGCCCAACTTGATTTGGCCGCAAAGGGGCGCGATCCGCGGGAGGCGGCCCCGGCCCGGGGCGCCGTTCTCGTCCCGGGTCAGGGCCTTCTGAATCGATCGCGGCCGCCCGGGCGGCCGACGCCGCAGCTCGCACGGCCGGAACTCAAGACACCCTTGCGCATCCTCGCCCTCCTCCTGACCCTGGTCGGTGCCCTGTCGCTGGCCGTCTCGGCGAGCGCCCCGGCCCTGGCCGTCGAGGCGGTGCGCGTCACCCTCGACGCGCCGGTGATCGACCTGACCACCGCGATCGAGCGCTATCGCTCGGACGGCGACCTGATCCAGATCTCCACGGCCCCCGGCAAGGACGGCATCGTCCGCCGCATCGTCGTGAAGGCGCGCGATGCCGGCGCCCGGCCCGACTGGATCGTGTTCGCGCTCACCAACGACACCGACGAGCAGATCGACCGCATCCTGGTGGCGCCGCATTTCCGGCTGGTGGATTCCGGGGTGATCTGGCCCGATCTCGGCGGCTCGCGGATCGCCGCCATCACGGCGAGCCAAGGCATCCGCCCGGAGCGCGACGAGAACCCGGAGGCCGACCAGTTCACCATCACGCTGGATCCCGGCACGACCGTCACCTACGTCGCCGAGCTGCGCGGCCCCAACGTGCCCCAGCTACACCTGTGGGATCAGGACGCCTATCGCCGCAAGACCGCCGGGCTGACCCTGTACAAGGGCATCATCATCGGCATCAGCGGCTTGCTGGCGCTGTTCCTGACCATCGTGTTCGTGGTCAAGGGCGCGATCATCTTCCCGGCCGCCGCGGCTTTGGCCTGGTCGGTGCTGGCCTATGCCTGCATCGATTTCGGCTTCCTGCAGCGGGTGTTTCCCGTCACCGAGCTCGCCGAGCGGGTCTACCGGGCCTCCGCCGAGGCGGTACTCGGGGCGACGCTGCTGGTCTTCCTGTTCGCCTACCTGAACCTCGCCCGCTGGCACGTGCGCTACAGCCACGTGGCGTTCTTCTGGCTCGCCTTCCTGGCAGGCCTCGTCGGCCTGGCGGTGTTCGACCCACCCGTGGCGGCGGGGGTGGCGCGCATCTCCATCGCGGCCGTGGCCGGGATCGGCCTGCTGCTGATCGTCTACCTCGCGGCCCATAACGGCTACGACCGCGCCATCCTGCTGGTGCCGACCTGGCTGCTGCTGGTGGTCTGGGTGACGGCGGCGGGTTTCGCGGTCACCGGCCAGATCGGCAGCGACCTGGTGCAGCCGGCCCTGATCGGCGGCCTCGTGCTGATCGTGATGCTGATCGGCTTCACGGTGCTCCAGCACGCCTTCGCGGGGGGCGGCCTCAGCCACGCCCTGGTCTCGGACACCGAGCGCCGGGCGCTGGCGCTCACCGGCGCGGGTGACGTGGTGTTCGACTGGGACGTGCCCGCCGACCGGGTTTTTGCGGGCCCCGAGATCGAGGCGCAGCTCGGCCTGCCCCGGGGCACCCTGGAGGGCCCGGCGACGAACTGGCTCGGCACGCTCCACCCCTTCGACGTGGAGCGCTACTCGGCGGCCCTCGACACGGTGATCGAGGAGCGGCGCGGGCGCATCGTCCACGATTTCCGCCTGCGCTCGGCCGCCGGCACCTATTTCTGGTATCGGCTGAAGGCCCGGCCGGTGATCGGCGCCGACGGCGAGGTGATCCGCGTGGTCGGCACCATCGCGGACGTGACCGAGATCAAGACCGCCGAGGAGCGTCTGCTCCACGACGCCGTGCATGACAGCCTGACCGGCCTCCCCAACCGCGAGCTGTTCGGCGACCGCCTCGACGCGGCTCTCGCCTTCGCGGGCCAGGACCAGCGCCTCCGGCCCACCGTGATCGTGCTGGATGTCGACCGGTTCAAGGGCATCAACGACGCCATCGGCCTGTCGGCGGGCGACTCGATCCTGCTGACCCTGTCGCGCCGGCTCGGCCGCCTGCTGCGCCCGCAGGACACTCTGGCCCGGGTCGCCGGCGACGAGTTCGCTGTGATCCTGCTGTCCGAGCGCGACCCCGACCGGATCCTGGCCTTCGCCGAGATGATCCGCCGGGCGATCGCGACGCCGATCACCTATGCCGACCGGGAGATCTTCCTCACGGTCTCGATCGGGCTCGCCCTCTACGAGGCGGGCGCCAACCTCAAGCGCGACGAGGTGTTCAAGAGCGCCGAGATCGCCATGATCCAGGCCAAGCGCAACGGCGGCGACCGGATCGAGGTGTTCCGCGCCCATATGCGCACCGACCGCTCCGACCGGCTGATGCTGGAGAGCGACCTGCGCAAGGCGATCGAGCGCAACGAATTGCGGGTGCTGTTCCTGCCGGTGGTCCGCCTCGAGGACCGCACCGTGGCGGGGTTCGAGACCGTCTTGCGCTGGGACCATCCGAAGCTCGGGCGCATTCCGGCCTCGACCTTCATGCCGCTGGCCGAAGAGAGCGGCTTCGTGGTCAATCTCGGCATCTTCGCCCTGGAGCGCACCGCCCTGGAGCTCGCCGCCTGGCAGCGCTCCCTCGAGGTCGAGCCGCCGATCTTCGCGGCCTGCAACCTCTCCTCGCGCCAGCTCCTGCGCCACGACCTGCTGCACGACGTGAAGACCGTGCTGGCCCGCTCCGGGGCTTTGCCGGGCTCGCTCAAGCTGGAATTCAGCGAGAGCCTGGTGATGGAGAACCCGGAATACGCAGCCCAGATGCTGGCCCGGATCCACGACCTCGGGGCCGGCCTGTGCCTGTCGGATTTCGGCACCGGCTACTCGGCCCTGTCCTACCTCCAGCGCTTCCCCTTCGACACGATCAAGGTGGACGCCACCTTCGTGCGCCAGATCGGCACCGGCCAGACCGCGATCTTGCGCTCCATCGTCCGGATGGCGAGCGAGTTGAACCTCGCCATCGTGGCCGAGGGCTGCGAATCGGAGGGCGACGCCCAGGCGCTGGCCGGCCTCGGCTGCGAATACGCCCTCGGCCCCGCCTTCGGCGAGCCGATGACCATGCTGCAGGCCCGCCAGATCGTCGGTGCGGCGCCCGAGGCCGCCTGATCGCGGTTTCGCCCGGCCCGGGCCGGGCTATAATCCCGCCGGGGGGGCCACGTCTTTCGGCAGGGGATGCGATGACGCCCGATCAGGTCCGGCTCGTCCAGGACAGTTACGCGAAGGTGCGGCCGATCGCCGGGACGGCGGCCGACCTGTTCTACGGGCGCCTGTTCGAGATCGCCCCGGAGGTGCGCCCGCTCTTCCCCGACGACATGGCCGAGCAGAAAAAGAAACTGATGGCCATGCTGGGCCTGGCCGTGGCCCATCTCGGCCACCCCGAGACCGTGGCCCCGGCGATCCAGGAACTCGGGCGCAAGCACGTGGCCTACGGCACACAGGCCGCCCATTACGCCCCGGTCGGCGCCGCCCTGCTCTGGACCCTGGAACAGGGCCTCGGCCCGGACTTCACCCCCGAGGTCCGCGAGGCCTGGACCGAGACCTACGCGCTCGTGGCCGGGTTGATGACGGGGGCGGCGGCGGAAACCGCTTAAGGGGCACGCCGCCTACGACCGCACGCCACCCTACGGCTCGGCTTGATCGTTGAGCAGAACGCGCATGCGCCAGAGATAGTCTGCAAGCTGGGGGACGCCCGCTCTGCGCAGATCGTCCGTGTACTGTCTGGGCGTCAGGGGCGGCCGCTTGTAGTGGGCGAGGTCGCGGGCGGCCGCATCAGTCAGCATGCCCGGCTCGACCCCCTCGGCCTCGCTGAAGAACGCATCCGGATGGCGCGTGTGGATTCCGTAGGGCGCCAGGGCTTCGGCCGGAAAATCCTTCTCGTTGAAGGTTACGATCACGTCGGCCCGGCCGGCGATGGCGGCGGCCAGGATGTGGCGGTCGTCGGGATCGGGTAACGTCAGCGCTGGGATCAGGCCAGCATATCCCGAGACGAGGGCATCCGGGACCGCAACGTCCATCATCGCCCGGATCGGCTCGATCTGCTCGCGCCTTAGGTCGGCGCGCCTGCCGAGCAACGACCGGATCCATTCGTCATGGACATCCGCGCTCCAGCGCGCCCGAAAAACCCCGCTCTGCGCCACCTCCATCACGAGGCTGCGCAGGCGGGCTCCGAAGAATACGTTCGCGTCGAAGAAGGCGGTGAACGTCGACGGCATGATCAGTCGAGGCCGAGGTCCTGGGACAGGGCGGCCATGCGATCGAGGGCGTCCTTGCGCTGTGCCTCATCCTTGCGCTTGAACGCGATCAGGTCGGCGGCCCGCACGCGCCTATGCGCTCCAACGCGGCGGAACGGCAGCTCGCCGCGCTCCAGCAGGCCGACGAGATGGGGCCGGGAGACGTTGAGCAGATCCGCGGCCTGCTGGGTCGTCAGCTCGGCGTCCAGGGGGATGAACGACACGGCCCTCTGATCGCCCATACAGGCCAGCACGTCGACGATCAGCCGAAGCGCGCGGGCGGGCACCGGCACGACGACATCGACCGATTCCATCACGCGCAGGCGGACATCCTGATTGCCCTCGGCGATCGGTCTCAAGCGCGCCACGGCCTCGCGCGCGATAAGAGCCTCCTCGTCGCTTGCCACGAAAGGCACGTTCTCCATGCACGACTGCCTATCCCGCCTCTCGGTCGTGACCGTCATGGGCCCTCCGCATCGGTCGGTCGCATGACCGACCAAGAGATTTCATCCCCAAACGCAATATTCGAAATCAACGAAACGCGTAAGCCCGGTTCGACGCGCGGCCGACCGCGGAATCATGCGCCGATCGCATGTGGGGCTTCCGGGCATGGCCTTGGGCCCCGTAAGGCTTTTCACCTGAACACCCCCGATGTCGCCGATCGGTTTAAGCCCCCCTTAACCATGTCCGCGCAAGCTCCTGTTGACAGGCGGGCCCTCCGGCGCCCGTGAAGGGGATGGGCGGATGGCCGAGGCGGCGAGGCGTTACCAGCAGGCGGGCAGCTCGGATCTCGTGCGGCGCCTGATCGCCCGGCCGGTCCGGCTGGAGCAGCAGGCCCGCACCCGGCTGCCCCTGCCCGGCCCGGATCTGCGCGTCTCCGACGACCTGTCCGAGGATCCGGACGAGGCCGACGAGATCGCCCGGCTCGAGACCGAGCTGCAGGTGATGAAGGCGGTGCTCCGGGCCCAGCGGCAGGAGGTCGAGGCCCTGCGGGCGCAGCGCCAGCTTCTGACCGAGTCCGCAGCGAGCGACGACGTCCGGGCGACCCGCGAGCGCTGGGCGTCCCTGGTCGACACGCTCCTGATCCGCGCCCGGTGATCCCTCTTCAGACCAAGCGGGGTACGGCCATGGGCGCGCGCTGCTCGCTCGTCGTCAACGGCCGGTCGGTGCGCGTCTCGACCGGCGACACGCCACTCGAAGCGGCGCTCGCCGAAGGCATGATCGCGCCCGTCCAGGCGCAGCTCGCCAACCAGATTGCCGGCCAGGGCAGTGCCGCCCCGTCGAGCCGCCGCCCCCCGGCCCGCCGGGCTCGGGCGGAGGCCCTGCGGCCGAGCCTGCCCGGCGCTCCGATCCTGGGCCAGGAGGAGGCCCCGCCCCTGCCGGTGGCGATCCGCAAGGGCACCGTCACGGAGATCCGCCGGCTCTGCCCGGGCATCGTCGAGGTGGTGGCGACCCTGACCCGGCGCCCGAACCTCGAACCCGGCCATCAGGCCCTCGTTACCTTCGCCGGCCTGCCCACCCTGACCCTGTCCCCGACCCTGCGGGTCGACGGGTCCGCCGAGATCAACGAGGCGGTGTTCCACCTCCCCCGGGATCCCGAGGGCGGCCCGGTCGACGCGATCCGCCTCGACCAGCCGGTGCGCGTGAAGGGCCCCGTCGGCCGCGGCCAGTACCGGCCCGGCGGCGGGCGCCTCGTGCTGGTGGCGGCCGGGGCCGGCTTCGGCCCGATCTGGTCGATCGCCCGGGCGGCCCGTTACATCGAGCCCGCCCGCGAGATGGCGCTCGCCGTCGGCGCCCGGGACGCCCTCGACCTCTACATGCGCGAGAGCCTGGACTGGCTGCGCTGCACCGGCGTCGGCCGAATCGTGCTCTGCGCCGATCGCGGCCGCCAGCGCCCGCCGGACGTGCGCTCCGGCCCGCTCACCGCCCATCTGCCGAGCCTGCGCGCCACCGACGTCGTCCACGTGGCCGGCGACATCGCCACCATCGGCGCCGTGCAGGTGCTTGCCGCCGCGGTGGGCGCGCGCTGCTACCCGATCGTGCTCGCCTGACCGCGTCAGTCCCGGCGCCAGGCCGAGCGGATTCTACGATGCTCCGCGTGCTCTGCCTCGGCTACAGCGTCACGGAGCTGCCGGGCTATGTCGAGCGGGCCAACGCCCTAGCCGCGGCCGAGGGGCGCCCCGTCACCTTCCTGCGCAGCGGCTGGGGCGGCCACTCCCTGCCCTCGATCGCCTGCCTGATCGACGAGATCCTCGACGCTTGTCCCTGCGACCACGTCCTGCTGGAGCTGTTCACCGGCAACGTCCGCTACTTCGACGGCGCGACGATGCGGGCCTATCTGGACGACATCCTGGCGGCGACCGCGCGCCGGAACCTGCCGGTCGCCTTCCTCAACCTCCACCAGGGCGGGGTCGATTACGCGGCCGAACCCGTCGCCGGCCTGCTTGGCGAGTACCGCGCCCTCTACGGCATCCCGTATCTCGACCTCGCTGCCCCGATGGCGGCCGCGGGGGCGGGCGACATCACCTACCTGCTGAAGGACGGGACCCATGTCGCCCCGGCGGGGTCCGAGCTCTACGGCACCCTGGTCTACGCCCTGATGCGGGCGCCGCCGCCGGGCCGCGCCTATCTCGACCGGTTCCTGGGCTTGCCGGTCCGGTTCGAATCCCTGCCGCTGCGCACCCTCCCCGGCCTGGAATGCGGGTTCACCCTGTGCCGCAACGGCATCCCGCTGCATTTCCTGGAGATTCCCGAGGGCGAGAGCGCCGAGATCCCGTTCGGGCGCCCGCGCCACGCGATCGGCGCGCTCGTGACCTACGGGCCGCAGGCCGGCACGCTGATGGTCCAGGACCCGGCGACCGGACGCGCCCGCGCGATCACCGCCTACGACGAATTTTCTTATTATACGCGCTCGGTCTTCCGGGACCTGGCCTTCCCGGCCGCCTGGTCCCTGAGGATTGCGCAATCGGCGGTGCTGCCGGACATCGCCCTGCGCAAGGGCGAGCCGGACCCAGGGCCACGGCTCGGGCGCGTGTCGCACATCTTCTTCCGGCGCAGGCTCGGGCTTGCTGAGCGCGCGGCGTTGCTCCGCCACCGGCTCTGGCGCCGGCTGAAGGGTTTCCGAAGGGCCTGAGGCTCTTCGGCGGGGTGTCGGGGCAGAGCCCTGGACCCGCGAAAGATCTCGGACCTTTCGAAACCGGGATTTCAGCTTAGGCGGACGCGCCAGATCTCCTCGGCGTATTCGCGCATCGACCGGTCGGACGAGAACCACGCCATCCGGGCGGTGTTGCGGATCGCCTTGGCCCACCAGCCGCGCGGGTCGCGCCAGGCGGCGTCGATGGAGCGCTGCACCCGCCAGTAATCGTCGAAATCGGCGGTGAGCAGGTACTGGTCGCGCCGGCGCAGGTCGTCGGTGAGCGGCCGGAACCGGCCCGGCTCCCCTGGCGAGAACCGCCCGGAGGCGATCATGTCGAGGGCCGCTGCCAGCCGGGGTGACGCCTGGATCGCCCGTGCCGCGTAGCCCGGCTCGGCCTCACGGGCCTGCACGCCGGCGGCGTCGAGGCCGAAGATGAAGATGTTGTCCGCCCCGACATGGTCGCGGATCTCGATATTGGCGCCGTCCAGCGTGCCGACCGTGAGCGCGCCGTTGAGGGCGAACTTCATGTTGCCGGTGCCCGACGCTTCCATGCCGGCGGTGGAGATCTGCTCGGACAGGTCGGCGCCCGGGATGATCGTCTCCGCGAGGCTTACCGAGTAGTTCGGCAGGAACACCACCTTCAGCCGGCCGGCGACCTCGGGGTCGTCGTTCACCGCCCGGGCGACGTCGCAGGCGAGCTTGATGATCAGCTTGGCCTGGACATAGCTCGGCGCCGCCTTGCCCGCGAAGATCTTGACCCGGGGCGTCCAGTCCCGGTGCGGCTCGGCCTTGATCGCCTGGTAGAGCGCCACAGTCTCGACCACGTTGAGCAGCTGGCGCTTGTACTCGTGAATGCGCTTGACCTGGACGTCGAACAGCGCCTCCGGATCGATGTCGGTGCCGGTGCGCTCGGCCACGAGCCGGGCGAGGGCCTCCTTGCGCTGCCGGCGCACGGCGGCGTAGCGCGCCACGAAGGCCGGATCCTCGGCATGGGCCTCGAGGCCCCGGAGCAGCGCCGGATCGTCGAGCACGCCCGAGCCCACCGTCTCAACGGCGAGGCGGGTGAGGCCCGGATTGGCGTTGTGCAGCCAGCGCCGGAAGGTGATGCCGTTGGTCTTGTTGACGATCTTGTCGGGATCGAGCGCGTGCAGGTGCGCGAACACCGTGGAGCGCATCAGGTCGGTGTGCAGGGCCGAGACGCCGTTGACCCGGCGGGCGCCGTGGAAGGCGAGGTGGCCCATGCGCACCCGGCGGCCATGGGCCTCGTCGATCAGCGAGATCGAGGCCAGGTAGGCGGCGTCCTGATGGGCGGGGTCCTGGCGGCCGTGCTTGGCCTGCTCTTCCAGGTGCATCCAGTTGATCAGGTAGATGATCTGCATGTGGCGCGGCAGCAGCCGCTCCATCAGCTCCACCGGCCAGGTCTCCAGCGCCTCCGGCATCAGGGTGTGGTTGGTGTAGTTCAGCGTGTTGGTGGTGACGTGCCACGCATCCTCCCAGGAGAGGTCGTGGTCCTCCATGAGGATGCGCATCAGCTCCGGCACCGCGATGGCCGGGTGGGTGTCGTTGAGCTGGATCGCCGCGTGATCCGGCAGGGAGCGCACGTCGCCGCGCTCGTTCACATGCCGGGCGATGAGATCCTGGAGCGAGGCCGAGGTGAAGAAGTATTCCTGGCGCAGGCGCAGCTCCTGGCCCTCGGCCGAAGAATCGCTCGGATAAAGCACCCGGGAGATCGCCTCGGCGCGGCTGCGCGCCGCCACGGCGCCGACATGGTCGCCGCCGTTGAAGCGGGCGAGGTCGACGGGCTCGCCGGCCTCCGCCTTCCACAGGCGCAGCCGGTTGACGTGGCGCCCGCGCCAGCCGACCACCGGGATGTCGTGGGCCACCGCCCGCACGGTCTCGGCCGGTTGCCAATGGCGGCGGATCACGCCCTCATTGGGGGACGACATCGTGACGGTTCCGCCGAAGCCGATCGTGTAGCTCGCGTCGGGCCGGACGAACTCCCAGGGGTTGCCCTCGGCGAGCCAGGTCTCCGGCGCCTCGCGCTGCCAGCCATCCTCGAAGGATTGCCGGAACAGGCCGTGATCGTACCGGATGCCGTAGCCGACCGCCGGGATGCCGATGCTGGCCATGCTGTCCATGAAGCAGGCGGCGAGCCGCCCGAGGCCGCCATTGCCCAAAGCCGCGTCGGGCTCGGCATCCTGCACGGCGTCGAGATCGACCCCGAGCTCGCGGAGCGCCGCCCGGGTCGTCTCGGTGAGGCCCAGATTGTTCATCGCATCCGACATCAGCCGGCCGATGAGGAATTCGAGCGAGAGGTAGTAGACCCGCTTGTTCGGCACGGCCTTCTCGGAGGCCATGCAGGCCGCCACGATCCGCTCGCGCAGGGCGAGCGCCGTCGCCGCGAACCAGTCGCGGGGGCGGGCGGATTCAGGCGTCCGGCCCAGCGCGAAGGTGAGCTTGGCGCGGATCGATTCCCGCAGGTCGACCACGGAATCGCCGGTCTGCCACAGGAGCGGCGCGGTCCAGGCGGCGGCCGCCGGGATCTCGGAAGCGCTGTCGTCGCGCAAGGCGTCCCGCTGGGCGGGCGGAGTGAGAACGTCGTTCAGCACGTGCGGGTCCCCCAAAAGTCGGCGCCCCGGATTCTAGCGCCAGGGCTATCGTGGGCGGATTATCTCTTTTGACGGATTGCCAGCGAATGAACGTCTCGGCGATCCGTGCCCCGAAGTCGTGAGTTTGCGATCGGCTTCCGGGCGAAGTCGTGGCGGTGCCGCCCCGACCGAGGCGTGCGACCGCGCAGCCAGAGATATGGCGCGACTACGTGACATTCTAGACACAACGATCCGCGCCGCCAGCCCGTGACGCGCGCATCTGAGCCGTCGCCAGCGCGCGGCTCAGCGGTTAACCCTGCTTCGGGGATTCGCGGGGTGCAGCATGACCGAGACCGTCTGGTGGAAGCGCGGCACCGTCTACCAGGTCTATCCCCGCTCGTTCCAGGACACGAACGGCGACGGGGTCGGCGACCTGCCCGGCATCATGGCGCGGCTGGACTACCTCGCCTGGCTCGGGGTCGACGCGGTGTGGATCTCGCCGGTCTACCCCTCGCCCATGGCGGATTTCGGCTACGACGTGGCCGATTATTGCGGCATCGACCCGCTGTTCGGCACGCTCGCCGATTTCGACGCGCTGATCGACGAGGCGCATCGGCGCAAGCTGAAGGTGATCCTCGACTTCGTGCCCAACCATTCCTCGATCGCGCATCCGTGGTTCGCGGAGAGCCGGTCGTCGCGGTCGAGCCCGAAGCGGGACTGGTACATCTGGCGCGACCCGGCCCCGGGGGGCGGCCCGCCGAACAACTGGGTGTCGAATTTCGGCGGCCCGGCCTGGACGCTGGATGAGGCCACCGGCCAGTATTACTACCACGCCTTCCTGGCCGAGCAGCCGGACCTGAACTGGCGCAACCCCGCCGTGCGGGCGGCGATGCACGACGCGCTGCGCTTCTGGCTGGAGCGCGGCGTCGACGGGTTCCGGGTCGACGTGATCTGGCACCTGATGAAGGATGCGGGATTCCGCGACAACCCGGCCAATCCCGACTACGCGCCGGGCACGCCGGAGATCAACCGCTTCACCCAGGTCTATTCCGCCGACCGCCCGGAGGTGTTCGACGTGATCGCCGGGATGCGGGCGGTGCTGCGCCAGTACGGCGAGCGGGTGCTGATCGGGGAGATCTACCTGCCGATCGAGCGGCTGGTGGCCTATTACGGCCCGGACCTCACCGGTGCCGACCTGCCATTCAATTTCCAGTTGATCCAGACCCCGTGGCGGGCCGATGCAGTCGCCGACCTGGTGGCGAATTACGAGGCGGCTTTGCCCGAGGGCGGCTGGCCGAACTGGGTGCTGGGCAACCACGACCAGCCGCGGATCGCCGCCCGGGTGGGCGAGGCCCAGGCCCGCATCGCCGCGATGCTGCTGCTCACCCTACGCGGCACCCCGACCCTCTATTACGGCGACGAGATCGGCCTCGGGCATGTGCCGATTCCGCCTGAGCGCGCCCAGGACCCCTGGGAGCGCAACGAGCCCGGCCACGGCCGCGACCCGGAGCGCACGCCGATGCAGTGGGACGAGGCCCCGCAGGCCGGTTTCTCCGATGCGGAGCCGTGGCTCCCGCTGTCGGAGGATTGGCCGATCCGCAACGTCGAAGCCCAGCGCTCGGACCCGGCCTCGATGCTGACCCTGCACCGGCGGCTCCTGGCGCTGCGGCGCGACCACGCCGCGCTGGCGGTCGGCGAATACCGGGGCCTGCCCGTCGAGGCCGAGGCGGTGTTCGCCTACGAGCGCTTCGCCGACGGCGAGAGCCTGCGCGTGGTCCTGAACTTCGGCGGCGAGTCGCAGAGCCTGCCCCTGCCCGAGGGCGATTGGACGATCCTGCTCTCGACCCTGGCCGGCCGAGCGGGCGCGCCGGCCCGCACGACGCTCGCCCTCGGACCCGACGAGGGGGTGATTCTCCGTCGAATCTGAGGCTTGCCTGCCATCTCTTGTCGCAGTGCAGCGCAGTCATCGCGCCATGGCCGAATCTGTAACCGATGCTTAAGGCTACCCCTGGCCTAAATTGTGCGTCGCAACGGAACCGTCGTGACGGAGGAGCATTGGACATGGTTGAGGCCGTGACAGCCGTGTCTGCCCGATCCTCTGCCCGACCGGGGCATCCTGCCCGGCCAGGATCGATGCCCATGCACGATGCGCTCCGCGGTGGTTCCTCGGCCGATCGGTCCTTCGGCGAGGATGGGGGCTCCGCGGCGCAGTTCACGAATCCGGCCTGGCCGGCCTCCCTGCGCCGCCGCATCCTCTATGCCACCCCGGAGATGGCTGACTTCGTGAAAACCGGCGGCCTCGGCGAGGTCTCGGCCGCCCTGCCCCGGGCCCTGGTGCCGCATTACGACATCCGCGTTCTGATCCCCGGCTACCGCCAGGTCCGCGCCGCGTTTCCCGAGATCCCGGTGGTCGCCCGGCTGGAGGGCTTCGCGGGTGTTCCGCCCTGCGACCTCGGCCTGGTCGAGGCCGCCGACGGATTGCGCATCTACGTCCTGCTGGCGCCCGAGCTCTACGAGCGTGACGGCACGCCCTACGGCGACGCCCACGGCGATTTCGGTGACAACGACCTGCGCTTCGCCCGCCTGAGCCTCGCGGCTGCGGAGATCGCCGCCGGCATCGATGCCGACTGGGCCGCCGACCTGCTGCACCTCAACGACTGGCAGGCGGCCCTCGCCCCGGCCTACCTGGCCTGGCGCGGCCGGCGCATCCCGAGCGTGCTGACGATCCACAACCTCGCCTATCAGGGCCTGTTTCCCCGCGACAGCCTGGGCCGCCTCGGCGTGCCGGACTTGGCCTTCCAGGTGGACGGCGCGGAGTTCTACGGCCAGCTCTCCTTCCTCAAGGCCGGCATCTTCTACGCCTCTCAGGTCACCACGGTGAGCGAGACTTATGCCCGCGAGATCCAGACGGCCGAGATGGGCTGCGGGCTCGACGGGCTGCTGCGCACCCGCGCCGGCCAGGGTCGGCTCGCCGGCATCCTCAACGGCATCGACGAGACCTGGGACCCGAGCACCGACCAGCACCTCGCCACCCGGTTCGAGGTCGATGACTGGAAGGGCAAGCGCGCCAATGCCGAGGCGGTGCGCCAGCAATTCGGGCTGGCGGTGTCCCGCGGCCCGCTCTTCGCTATCGTCTCGCGGCTGGTGCACCAGAAAGGCATCGACCTGAGCCTTCAGGCGGCGGAGGCGATCGTCGCCGAGGGCGGCCAGCTCGTGGTGATCGGCCAGGGCGAGGGCCGGTTCGAGCAGGCCCTGCGCGGCCTGTCCAAGCGCCATCCAGACGCGGTCGGCGTGCATGTCGGCTTCGAGGAGGCCCAGGCCAGGCGGATGTTCGCCGGCAGCGATTTTTTGCTGATGCCGTCGCGGTTCGAACCCTGCGGGCTCGCCCAGATGTACGCCCAGCGCTTCGGCTCCCTGCCGATCGTGCATCGCACCGGGGGGCTGGCCGACACGGTCGAGGACGGCGTGACGGGCTTCACCTTCCCAGAGGCTTCGGCCTCGGCCTTCGGCTCGGCGGTCCGCCGGGCCTTCGAGGCGTTCGGCCAGAAGAAGCGCCTCAACGCCATGCGCCGGCGCGCCATGGCCGCCCGGTTCGGCTGGGACCAGGCCGCCGAGAGCTATGCCGGCCTCTACGCCCGCGCCATGGGCAACAGCCCGGCGCTGCGCTGGCGCGCCGCGTAAGACCGGGTTTCCAAAGGGCTCAGCCCTTTGGCGGGGTGTCGGGGCGGAGCCCTGAAGGATCGGGCAAAGCCCGACACCAGGGCTCCGCCCTGGACCCGCGAAAAGTCACGGACCTTTCGAATCCGTGACCTTCGAGGACAAGCCTCTATCGCTCCAGCACGAAGATCATCGTCGCCAGCGGCGGCAGGGTCAGCGACAGGGACTGGGCCTGGCCGTGGCTCGCCTGGCCGTCGGTGTGGCCGCCGCCGTTGTTGCCGAGGTTCGAGCCGCCATAGACCGCCGCGTCCGAGTTGAACGCCTCGCGGTAGAAGCCCGCCTCCGGCACGCCGACGCGATAGCCCTCCCGGGGGATCGGGGTGAAGTTCGACACCACGATCGCGACTTCACCCGGATTGGCGCCCTTGCGGGCCCAGGCGATGACGCTGTTGTCCTGATCGTCGGCCACCAGCCACTGGAACCCGGTATGCTCCGCGTCGCGGCTGTAGAGCGCCGGGGTCGAGACGTAGAGCCGGTTGAGGTCCCGGACCACGTCCTTGACGCCCTTGTGCAGGGGATCGTCGAGCAGGTGCCAGTCCAGGCTGTTGTCGTGGTTCCACTCGCGCTCCTGGCCGAACTCGCCGCCCATGAACAGCAGCTTCTTGCCGGGATGCCCCCACATGAAGCCGAAATAGGCGCGCAGGTTCGCGAATTTCTGCCAGCGGTCGCCCGGCATCTTGCCGAGCAGCGAGCCCTTCCCATGCACGACCTCGTCGTGGGAGAGCGGCAGGATGAAATTCTCCGAGAAGGCGTAGAGCAGCCCGAAGGTCAGGTTGTGGTGGTGGTAGCGGCGGTGGATCGGATCCTCCGACACGTATTTCAACGTGTCGTGCATCCAGCCCATGTTCCACTTGAAGCCGAAGCCGAGGCCGCCCGTGTAGGTCGGGTGCGAGACCCCCGGCCAGGAGGTCGATTCCTCCGCCACCGTGATCGTGCCTGGGGCGTGGCTGTAGGTCGCCTCGTTGGTCTTGCGCAGGAAATCGATGGCGTCGAGGTTCTCGTTGCCGCCGTAGCGGTTCGGAATCCACTCGCCCTGACGGCGCGAATAATCGAGGTAGAGCATCGACGCCACGGCATCCACGCGCAGGCCGTCGAGGTGGTAGTGCTCCAGCCAGAACCGGGCATTGGCGGCCAGGAAGGTCGCGACCTCGGTCCGGCCGAAATTGTAGATGTAGGTGCCCCAATCCTGGTGGAAGCCCTGGCGCGGGTCGGCGTGCTCGTAGAGGTGGGTGCCGTCGAACAGGCCGAGCCCGTGGGCGTCGAGCGGGAAGTGGCCGGGCACCCAGTCGAGCATCACGCCGATGCCGGCCTCGTGGGCGGTATCGACGAAGGCGGCGAAATCCTCGGGCGTGCCGAAGCGGCTGGTCGGCGCGAACAGCGAGACCGGCTGGTAGCCCCAGGACCCGTCGAACGGGAACTCGGTGATCGGCAGCATCTCGATATGGGTGAAGCCCATATCCTTGACGTAGGGGATCAGCCGTTCGCCCAGTTCCTTGTAGGTGAGGTAGCGGTTGCCCTCCTCGGGCACCCGCGCCCAGGAGCCGAGATGGACCTCGTAGATCGAGATCGCGGCGTGGCGCGGATCCTTGGCACCGCGGGTCTTCATCCAGCCGGAATCGCGCCAGGGGAACTCCCCCGTCCCGTGGGTGACCGAGGCGGTCTCCGGCGGGTGCTGGGCGGCGAAGGCGACCGGGTCGGCCTTGAGGGGGATCAGGGCGCCGTCGGGACCGCGGATCTCGAACTTGTAGCAGGCGCCGGCCTTGAGGCCGGGCACGAACAATTCCCAGATCCCGCCATCCTGCCACAGGCGCATCGGGTGGCGCCGCCCGTCCCAGTCGTTGAAGTCGCCGACGACGCTGACCTTGCGGGCATTGGGCGCCCAGACGGCGAAGCGGAAGCCGTCGATGCCGTCGAGCTGTCCGGACTGGGCACCGAGCATCCGGTAGACCAGGTTGGTGCCGACCTCGCGCAGGGTCGCGACGTCGTATTGCTCGATGGAGGAGCCGAAGCCGTAGGGATCGAAGCGCCGCTTCTTGGTCCCGTCCCAGAACTCGACCTCAATCTCGTAGAGCGGCCGGCCCTCGCCCTCGACCTTGGCGACGTAGAAGCCTTCCGGGTGCCGCTTCTCGAACGGTACGGTGCGGTCGCTCATCACCAAGGCGGCGGCCCGCGCCTCGGGCAGGACGGCGCGCACCTCCCAGAGATTCGGGCCGACCCGGTGGGGGCCGAGCACCGAGAACGGGTCGCCGTGGTTGGCGCCCATCAGCGCCGCGATCGCGTCCGGGTGGACGCTCGGCTGCGCCGAGGCGGCTCCGGAATGCGGGACATCCGCGTTCCGCGCGCTCGCCGCTTCCGGGTCGATCCGCGGTGCGAAGGTCTCGTCGATCGCCGTCATTCGGTTTCCCCGGGCTCGTGTCCGTCCGTGTCCAGAATGGTGAGAACCCCCCGTGCGGGGATTTCGATCCAGTCCGGCCGGTTGTTGGCCTCGTAATCGACTTCGTAGAGCGCCTTGGTCAGCAGGCAGAGGCGCAGCAACCGCGCCCGCGTGGCCGGGTCGGTCACCGCCGCCCGCGTCCCCGCCACGGCCGCGTCGTAGCCGGCCAGGAACGCCGCCTCGATCATGCCGCGCCAGGCGATAGCGGCGTCCCGCGCCCGCTCCTCGGAATCGCCGAACCGGACGGTGATCTCGCGGATCACGGTCTCGGCTCCATACGCGAAGGAGCGCATCAGGCCGGCGACGTCGCGCAGGGGCATGGACTTGGCGCGCCGCTCGTCCGCCGGCCGCGAGGGCTCGCCCTCGAAGTCGACGATGATCAGGTCGCTCTCGGAGACCAGCACCTGACCGAGGTGATAGTCGCCGTGGATCCGGATCTTGTGGGCGCCCACCGCCGGCTCGGCGGTGAGCGCTTCGATCAGCGTCTCGACCTCGGCGCGCCGCCCGGCCAGCTCCGCGCAGGCGGGCTTGCCGGTATCGAGGCCGCGCTCGGCGAGACCTTTCAGCGCCCGGAAGGCCCGCTCGGCCTGGTGGCGCGCGTCCCGGGCGAGGACCGCCAGGTCGTCCTCGGCGAAGGGCTCGGCCGCGAAGGCCGGGTCGTCCGTCTCCATGGCAAAGGCGGCGTGCATCTCGGCGGTGCGCCGGCCGAGCAGGTCCGCCCAGGGGCCATGAGCCTGGAACGCTTCCTCGGGGCTGGCGGCCTCGCTCTCGGGGGTGAGCACCACGGTCTCGAAGTCCCGGCGCAGCCCCTCCAGCATCAGCGTCCAGGCGTCGCCCTGGTTCATGACGAACTTCTGGAGGACCGCCAGCGCCGTCCGCGTGCCGTCCTCGGCCACGTGTTCGAGGGTGCCGAGCAGCGCGGGCGTGTTGGAGAAACCCGCCTGCTCGGTGAGGAAGCGCCCGACCTCGATCTCGGGATGCGTCCCCGGCTGCAGACGGCGCAGGAGCTTGAGCATCATCTTCGAGCCGATGGCGATCGAGGTGTTGCTCTGCTCCGCCGACACCCGGCGGATATCGGCCACGTCCACCGTGACGTCCGGATCGAAGGCCGAGGTGGTGGAAAACACCAGCCGCCCGCTCTCCGTGGGAATCGCGGTGCCCTGGCGCATGGCGTCGATCAGGCCGGCGGCGAAGGCGTTTGAGCCGGCCGCGCCGTAGAGCAGGCCGGTGCGCGGCCCGCGGCGCACCCGCGCCACCGCGAAGGGCAGCAGCGTCTCGTCCTCGCGGCCCTCCTCGACGCCCACGGGCACGAAGTACTCCTGGGATTCGCCGTTGGCGAGCTGGACCTGCAGGCGCGGCAGCAGGAAGCGGGCGCTGCCGTCCACGTCCTTCAGGGCGGCGCAGTCGATCACCTTCACGGACCGGATCCGCGAGCCCTTGGCGCCGAACCAGCGCCGGCTCGTCAGGAACGGCGGCACCACGGTGCGCTCGAAGGCGACGCGCTCGCGGCCCGACATCAGGCTCTCGATGCCGCCGGTGAGCACCAGGGTGAACAGCTCCGGGGGCTCCTGCTGCGGGCCGATCGCGCCCGAGCGGGCGGCGCTGAGCGAGAACCAGTAGAAGCCGTAGGACGGCAGGGTCAGCAGGTAAGGCAGGTCGCCGATCGGCGGGAACTCGGTGCCGCCGGTGAGCTCGATCGGCACCGCGGTACGCAGTTCCGACAGGTCGAGCTGCACCGCCTGGGGCGCCCGCGACAGGTTGGCGACGCACAGGATCCGCTCGTCCTCGTGCTCGCGGATCCAGGCCAGGACCTTGCGGTTCGAGGGGTAGAGGAACTGGATCGTGCCGCGCCCCAGGGCGACGCTGTTGTTACGGATCGCGATCATTCGCCGGGTCCAGTTCAGCAGGCTCGTCTGCGACTGGGTCTGCGCCTCGACGTTGATCGCGTCGAAGCCGTAGATCGGGTCCTGGATCGCCGGCAGGAACAGCCGCTGCGGGTTCGCCCGGGAGAAGCCGCCGTTGCGGTCCGGGGTCCATTGCATCGGCGTGCGCACGCCGTCGCGGTCGCCGAGATAGATGTTGTCGCCCATGCCGATCTCGTCGCCGTAATAGAGTACCGGCGTGCCGGGCATCGACAGGACGAGGGACTTCATCAGCTCGATCTTGCGCCGGTCGTTCTCCAAGAGCGGTGCGAGGCGGCGGCGGATGCCGAGATTGATCCGGGCGCGGCGCTCGGCGGCGTAGAACGACCAGAGATAATCGCGTTCTTCAGCCGTCACCATTTCGAGCGTCAGCTCGTCGTGATTCCGCAAAAAGATCGCCCATTGGCAGCCCTCGGGGATCTCCGGGGTCTGGCGCATGATGTCGGTGATCGGGTGCCGATCCTCCCGGGCGATCGCCATGTACATCCGCGGCATCAGCGGGAAGTGGAACGCCATGTGGCATTCGTCGCCGTCGCCGAAATACTGGGCGGTCTCCTCGGGCCACTGATTGGCTTCCGCCAGCAGCATCCGGTCGGGATAGCTGGCATCCAGCGCCGCCCTGATCGCCTTGATGACGTCGTGGGTCTCGGACAGGTTCTCGCAGTTCGTGCCGTCGCGCTCGATCAGGTAGGGGATCGCGTCGAGCCGCAGGCCGTCGACGCCCATGTCGAGCCAGTAGCGCATCGTCGCGATGACGGCTTCCAGCACCTTCGGGTTGTCGAAGTTCAGGTCCGGCTGGTGGCTGTAGAACCGGTGCCAGAAATACTGCTTGGCGACCGGGTCCCAGGTCCAGTTCGAGGCCTCGGTGTCCAGGAAGATGATGCGCGTGTCCTTGTACGGCTCGTCGGTATCCGACCAGACGTAGAAGTCGCGCTCGGGCGAGCCGGGGGGCGCCTCGCGGGCCGCCTGGAACCAGGGATGCTGGTCGCTGGTGTGGTTGATCACGAGCTCGGTGATCACCCGCAGGCCGCGCTCGTGCGCCGCCGCCACGAAGGCCCGAAAATCCTCCATGGTCCCGTAGGACGGGTTGATGCCCTCGTAATCGGCGATGTCGTAGCCGTCGTCGCGCAGGGGCGAGGGGTAGAACGGCATCAGCCAGATCGCCGTGACGCCGAGGTCGCGGACATAGTCGAGCCGCCGGGTCAGCCCCTCGAAATCGCCGATCCCGTCGTCGTTCGAGTCGAAGAACGACTTGACGTGGATCTGGTAGATGATGGCGTCACGGTACCATTGCGGGTCGCTGCGATCGATCATCGCGTCGCTGCCTCATCGGTCGAAGGGACTGGGACCGGCGGCGGGAGCCGGCCGGGGCGCGGGCGATCGGCCGCGCGGCGCAAGTGTCGGCGACGGGCGAGCCCGTCGTCGGGATCAGGAGTCATGGTCAGGTGCCATGGGCGGCCTCAGCCCGCAACCCGCCGCGGCGCCCGAAGACGCCAGATGATGCAGGATCGCTCGGCCGGATCGAGCGCGATCCGGTGGGTCTTGCCGCGCAGCTCGAACGTGTAGCCCTGGAGCAGGTCCTCAACCTCCACGGCGCCGTCATCCGGCAGGCCGAACAGCCAGAGCGGCACCTCGTAGGTGCATTCCTGACGGTTCTTGGGATCGAGGTTGACCATGGTGAAGACGCAATTGTCGCGCTCCGGCGTCGCCTTGGCGTAGGCGATGACCTGGTCGTTGAAGGCGCCGGTGAAGACCACGTTGCGGAAGTCCCAGAGGGCGGGGTTCTCGCGCCGGATCTTGTTCAGCTTGACGATGTGCTCGCGGATGTTACCGGGCCGGTCGTAGTCCCAAGCCTTCAGCTCGTATTTTTCGGAGTTGAGATACTCTTCCTTGCCCGGATAGGGCGCCGCATCGCACAGCTCGAAGCCGTTGTAGATGCCGTAGACCGACGACAGGGTCGCGGCGAGCGTGCCGCGAATGACGAAGCCCGCGCGTCCGCTGGTCTGGAGGAAGTACGGATTGATGTCGGGCGTATTCGCAAAGAAGTTCGGGCGGTAGTACTCGCCCATCTCGCCGGCAAGCTCCAGGGCATACTCGGTGAGTTCTTGCTTGGTGTTGCGCCAAGTGAAGTAGGTGTAGCTCTGCTGGTAGCCGGCCTTGGCGAGCTTCTTCATCATCTTCGGCCGGGTGAAGGCCTCGGCCAGGAACAGCGCGTCGGGATAGCGGCCGTTCACCTCGGCGATCACCCATTCCCAGAACGGAATCGGCTTGGTGTGCGGGTTGTCGACCCGGAAGATGCGCACGCTGCGCGCGCACCAGCCGAGCAGGATGTCGCGCAATTCGATCCAGAGCGAGGGCAGGGCGCCCCCGTAGAAATGGACGTTCGAGATGTCCTCGTACTTCTTGGGCGGGTTCTCGGCGAAGCGGAGCGTCCCGTCGGGACGCCACTCGAACCATTCCGGATGGTTCTTGATCCAGGGATGGTCCGGCGAGCACTGGATCGCGAAGTCGAGGGCGATCTCCATGCCGTAAGCGTGGCTCGCCGCCACCAGCCGCTCGAAATCCTCCAGGGTTCCGAGGTCGGGATGCACGGCCTCGTGGCCGCCCTCCTCCGCGCCGACCGCGTAGACCGAGCCGACATCCCCGGGCTCGGCCTTGAGGGTGTTGTTCTTGCCCTTGCGGTTGGTCCGGCCCACCGGGTGGATCGGCGTGAAGTAGAGCACGTCGAAGCCGAGCTCGCGGATCTCGGGCAGGCGCTTGATCACGTCGTCGAAGGTGCCGTGGCGGTTCACGTCCATCGACTGGGAGCGCGGAAAGATCTCGTACCAGGCGGAGAACCGGGCCGCGAGGCGGTCGGCGATCACCGGCAGGGTCACGGGATAGCGGCTGAGATTCACCCGCTCGGCGTTCCGGCGCACGAGGCTGGCGGCCTCGGGCTGGAGGATCCGCTCGAGCTGGGCGGCCGAGCCGGTCTCCTCCGCGGCGAGCGCCGCCACCAGGGCGGCGAGCCGCTCCGCGTCGCGCCCGGCGGCCCGGCCGCGGGCCAGCGAGGCCGCGGTCTCGACCAGGGTGACGCCCTCGATGGTCTCCAGGCGGATGTCGACGCCAGCGGCGCGCTTCTTCAGGGTGTCGCGCACCCAGGAGGAGAACGGGTCGCGCCAGGCGATCAGGGTGAACTCGTAGCGGGCGTTGCGCTCCAGGGGGAATTGCCCGGCCCAGCGGTCATTGTCGACGAAGACCATCGGGTCCTCGCGCCACGCCTCGGTGCCGGCGACCCGCGACAGGATCGCGGCGTCGAGCACCTCGTGGCCGTCGGAGAAGATGTCGGCTTCGACCCGCAGGGATTCGCCGACGATGCGCTTCACCGCCGAGCGGCCGCCGTCGATCTCGGGGCTCACGGCCTCGATCACCACACGGCCCTCCCCGTCCGGCGTGTCGCGCTCGGGCAGCTGGGCGACCTGGGCGGCGCTGGCGCTGAGGATGCGCAGCTCGCCCGGCAGCAGGTCGATGGCGCTGCCGGGATGGAAGGCGATGGGCTCGGCCTCGGGGGTCCGGTCGACGAAGGGGCCGAGCATCCCGCCGGTCCGGGCGATGAGCGAGCCCGCCTCCACCGGCACCGGCTTGTCCGAGGGGTTGTAGAGCACGATCAGCGCGTGTCGCGCCGAGGCCGGATGGCCGGTGTCGAAGCGGGCCAGCGCCACGAGGTCGCTGTCGGGGGCCGAGATGCGCAGCTGCGCGCCCTCGACATTGGCGGCCGGCAGCTCGGCCCGCAGGGCGTTGATCGCCCGGATCGAGGCGGAGATGTCGATGCCGGTGTCGTTCTCCCGGTCGCGCGGGGTGGTCTCGACCACGTGCAGCGCCCGCCGGTAGCCCCATTCGTAGCCGATCGGCATCAGCACGCCGGCCGAGAAGAAGGCGGCCAGCGCGTAGCGGGTGCGCAGGTGCCGCGCCACCGCCTCGGGACCGCCGCCGATCTCGGCGGCTAGGCGCTGCATGTCGTGGTTTTCCGGGAAGGCGATCGAGGGCGCCAGCACCCGCAGGCGGTCATACTGTTCCAGAGCCCAGGGCTTCTTCAGGTCCCACCACGCGAAGGAGTTGAACAGGTAGTCGAAGCCGGCGCCGGCCGTGGCCTTCGCCTCCTCGAAGGTGCAGCCCAGGGTCTCGGCGGCGAACAGGCAGGCGGGATCGCGGCCCTTGGCCTCGCCGATCAGGACCCGCCAGGTCTCCGGCGGGACCTTGTAGGCGGCATCGCACCGGAAGCCGGCGACGCCGAGTTCTTGGAGCCGGGCGACGTAGGCGCCCCAGATCCGGGTCAGCTCGTCCCGGGCGGCGGGCGTGTGATAGTCGAGCTCGGCCAGGTCGCCCCAGACAGTGCGGATCGTGGGATCGTCCGGGTCCACCGCGGCCGGATGCATGATCGAGCCGTCGGGCTCCTTCATGAACAGGTCGGGCCGCTCCACCGCGAGCCGGGCGTTGTCGGCGGTGTGGTTGATCACGAGGTCGCTCATCACCGACAGGCCGGCCGCCCGGGCGGCGGCGCAGAAGCGGCGGATCTGCTCGTCGTCCGGCGTGCCGTCCTGGTCCCGGAACCGCTCGTCGAGCCGCTCGGGATCGGCCACGGCGTAGAGGCTGCGCGAGCCGCCGGTCTGGTGGAACGGGTTCAGGTAGATCCAGTCGAAGCCGAGCGATGCGATCCGGGGCAATTCGGCCGCCCAGTCGGACACCCGCCCGACCAGGAGCGGGAACAGGTTGTAGATCCGGGGCCCCTCGGCGCGGGGCGCCAGGGACGCGGGCAGGACGGCTCCGGTCGTCGCGGCGGCGGTGGCAGCGGCGGTGGTCGGTGCGTTCATGCTGGCCTCTGGCTCCTGATCCATGTGTCGTAACGCCCGAACCGCACGGGCGTGCCTTGCGTGGGACGGCGCGGATGGTCAGGTCCGCGCCACCCGCCTCTCAGCAGATTCGCATGACAGGGCCGCGAGGGGCCTGCCAAAGCGACCGGCGTCATTGCGAGCGAAGCGAAGCAACCCAGGGCAGCGCGCGTCCCCAGATCGTCGCGTCTCTCTGGGTTGCTTCGCTCCGCTCGCAATGACGGAGAGGATCACCCCTCCCGCCGCAGGACCGCGTAGGGCAGGTCGCGCAGGAGCTGGCCGAGATCGACCCCCTCCCCTCCGGTCTCTACGATCTGCCCCGAGACGATGTCGCGCCAGGTTGTGCCCGCCCCGAGATCGACCCGGGTGCCGGCGAAGGCCTCGCCGGACCAGATTGCCTCGCCGAGGATGGTGGCGAACAGGCGCGGCACCGCCACGAACAGGTCGCCGCCCTCCTCGCCGGGATCGGTCCGCAGGTAGGCGATCACGTGGGCCGCCCGGGCGCCCTTGGCCTCCACCGGCTCGTAGGCCGCGCTGGCGTAGAAGGCCGGGCGCTCGGCCCGCTCGGCGAGCAGCCGCGCCAGGGTCGCCTGCTTGACCCGTCCGTCCGGCCAGTGCGGCAGCAGGTCGGCCGGCGCGCCGCCCTGCTCCAGCATCCGCTCAAGGGCCGGGTAATCCACCGGGCGGCGGTTGTCGGGATCGACGAAGGAGAAGTCCCAGATTTCCGTGCCCTGGTAGGTGTCGGGCAGGCCCGGCAGGGTGCATTTCAGCACCGTCCGGCCCAGCCCCGCGAGCATGCCGAGATGGGCGAGTCGCCGGGCGAAGGGGCGCAACTCGCGCAGGAAGTCCGAGCCCGGGGCGATCAGCGCGGAAAACAGCTTCTTGACCGCGCCCTCGTAGACCTCGTCGACATTGACCCAGCTCGACCGGCGCTTGCCCTCGCGCATGGCCTTCTCGCCATAGGCGATCAGCCGATCGCGAAAATCCGCGATCGCGGCCGTCTCGTCCTGCTCCAAAAGCTCCAGCGGCCAGGCGCCGAGGATCGCCTGGAAGAACATCCACTGGTCGTTGGCGTCCGGGGCCGGCTCGCCGTCGATCCGGGCAAGGTGCGGCCCGGCGGTGCGCTGCCACAGGTCCCAGGCGCCGGCCCAGCCCTCCGGGATCTCCGAGAGGGCGAGCAGCCGGGTCCGGGCATCCTCGCCGCGCTTGGTATCGTGGGTCGCCGTGGTGATCATGGCGTTCGGCCAGTCCCGGGCGCGGGCGATCTGCAGGTCGTGGAAATGCTCGGCGTCGATGCCGTACTCGCCGGGATCGCCGCCGACCTCGTTGAGGCCGAGCAGGCAGGCATACCTGTAGAACAGCGTGTCCTCCAGGCTCTTGGCCATGACCGGGCCGGTGAGCTGCTGGAACCGGCGGCGGAAGCGCAGGACCACTCGCGGGTCCGGGCGGCCCGGTCCCGTGGTCTCGATCCGCCCGAGCAGCACGTCGGCGGCGAAGTCGTGCACCGAGCGGTCGGGCAGGCCCGACCAGCGCTTGGCCTTGGCGACCGCGCCCTCGATCAGCCGTACGTCCTCCGGCTCGACCTCGCCCTCCTCCAGCTCCGGCGGCAGATAGCTGCGATAGGTCGGGAAGCGGGCGATGATCTCGATCAGGGCTCGGCGGAGCGCGTTGACGGTGAAGTCGCGGGTGCGACGGTCGGCATCGGCCACCTCCTTGAGGTCGGTGGTCAGCACCTCCAGCTCGCTGGCGAAGCTGATCTCCAGGATCTCGGCCTTGGCGGCGCGGAGCTGGAACCCGTAGGGCTCGTCGAAGCCCGAGGCCCACTCATAGAGGCGCCGGACCTTCCCCTGGCGCTCCTTGTCCACCAGGATGCCGTCGAGCTGGTTGAGCACGTCGTAGCCCGTGGTCCCGGCCACCGGCCAGGGCCGCAGCCGCTCGCCGGGCTCCAGGATTTTTTCGACGACGACGTAGAAGCCCGGCCCGACCGCCGCCTGGAGCGCGCGCGCGTAACCCAGCGGGTCGGCGAGCCCGTCGATATGGTCGATGCGCAACCCGTCGATCCGGCCCTCGCGGATGTGCCGGAACACGGTCTCGTGCGAGCGGTGGAAGATGTCGGACAACTCCACCCGCAGGCCGGCGAGTGAGTTCACGTCGAAGAACCGGCGGTAATTGATGTCACTCGACGCCACCCGCCAATGGGCCAGCCGGTAGGCCTGGGATTCCAGCAGCCGGTGCAGCGGCCCGAAGCTGTCCGGGCGGCCCTTGAAGCCGTTGAGCAGCGCCAGGGTGCTGGCGGTGGCCTCCTGGATCAGTGGCGAGACGCCGTAGATCTCGGCGAGCCGGCGCTTGAGCCCCTCGGCCTCCTCGGGGAAGCTTTTCCGGCGGGTCTCGTCGGTGTCGATCGACATGGCGCGCAGGCGCTCGGAGATGGCGAGCAGCTCCGCGGTGGTGTCGTCGTCCACCGCGCCGATGGCGGCGATCACCCGGTTGAGGATGGTCGGGTAGCTCAGGGGGCGGATCGGCAGCTGGTGCTCGTAGTGCCAGACGCTGAAGGCGCCGGTCTCGGGATCGAACTTCAGCTCCAGGGTGCCCTTTTCCAGGGCCTCGCCGTAGCGGTCGCCCAGGAACGGGATCACCAGGTTGCGGCCGGCGCCGAGGCGCTGCCAGTCGATGTCGAACGCGTCCGCGAAGGGCGACAGGGAGCCCCATTCGAGCACCGAGAGCCACCACGGGTTATCGGAGCCGCCGACGCCCATGTGGTTGGGCACGATGTCGAGGAGCAGCTTCAGCCCGTGCCCGTGCAGGGTCTCGGAGAGCCTGACGAAGTCGGCCTCGCCGCCGAGCTCTGGATTGATCGCGCCGTGATCGACGATGTCGTAGCCGTGGGTCGAGCCGGGTCGCGCCTTCTGGAGCGGTGAGGCGTAGACGTGGCTGATCCCGAGCTTTTTCAGATACGGGACGATCCGTTCGGCGTCCGCGAAGGTGAAGTCCTTGTGGAATTGCAGCCGGTAGGTCGATTGCGGCGGAGGCGCCGCCAGCCGGGCTGAGCCGGAGCGCGGCCCCCGCGACTCGGCCGAGAGCGAGGCCGCCAGCTTGGCCAGCGGGCCGCCGGGGGCGGCGATCTCGACGAGATCCCGGTCGAGCTTGCGCCGCCAGTTCGGGTAGCCCTCGGTGGAGCCCGGCACGTTGGCCTGGGCGAGCTCGGAGACCACGTCCTCGTACTGCACGGCGGTCAGCATCGAGGGGGCGCGGGCGAGGTAGCGGGCGGCGGCCTCGAACGGCGCGGCCTCGGGGGGCTCGGCCGACGGCAGAAGCTGCTCGGCCGCCAGCGCCTCGGTGAGGCGGCGGCGCTCGACCACGCGCTCGTTGCGCTCGGCCTCGGCGCGCTCGTGATCGTAGAGGCCCAGTGACTGGCGGGTGTCGGTGTCGACCCCGCGCCACCAGCCGACGAAGGTCGGCAGATCGTGGGTGGTAATGGCGGTGAGCGCGTCGCGCGGATAGGCGGAGGGGGCCTTGAACCGGCCGTCCCCTTCCCGCTCGAAGGCGAGGATCCGGTAGCTGAGCACGCCGGCCCGCATCAGGGCGTCGGAAAAACCCTCGGGCGCGGTGCCGAGATCCTCGGCGATGACCAGGCACTTGTTGCGGTGGCTCTCCAGCCGCAGCACCGCCAGCATCGGCTCGAACGGCATCGCCACGTAGGCGCCGGCATGGGCGCCCGCCCCCAGCGGGATCAGGAACAGCCGGGCGAGCTGGAAGGCGTGGTCGATCCGGATCGCGCCGGCATGGCGCATGTTGGCCTGAACCAGGGCGCGGAAGGCTGCGAGGCCGTCCCGCTCCATCTCCAGAGGGTCGAAGGCGGGCAGGCCCCAGTTCTGGCCCTTGGGGGCCAAGAGGTCCGGGGGCGCGCCGATCGAGACCCGGTCGGCGAAACGCTCGGGATGCGACCAGATCTCGGAGCCGCCGCGGTCGGCGCCCACCGCCAGGTCGCGGTAGAGCCCGACCCGCATGCCAGCCGTGAGCGCCGCCGCCGAGGCCGCGGCGAGCTGGCGGTCGGCGAGGTATTGCAGCCAGGCGTGGTAGGCGACCGCCTCGGCCTTCTCGGCCGCGAAGGCCACGACGGCGTCCGTGCCGGCGCGGCGGTATTCCTCGGGCCAGTCGCCGAGCCAATGGGCGCCCTGCTGCCGGAAATGCTCGGACAAGGCCTCGAACACCGCGTGGGCGGCGAGGTCCGGGCCGCCCTCCTGGCGGAAGCGCTCGAATTCGGCATCGGTACCGGCCCGGGCCGGGGAGTCCAGCCAAAGGGCGCGCAGCACCGGGTCGAGCACGTCGGCCACGCCCTGGTGATCGACAAGGGCCGCCTCGCGGAGCGCCGTGATCGCGTCGGCGCGGTCGGCCAAGAGCGCCTCGGCCCGGGAGCCGGCGAGCCCTGGCAAGCTGCGCGGCGCGATGAACAGGGTCTCGAGGAACAGCCGCGAGGACGGCGAATAGGGCGAGATCTTGGTCCGGTCGGAGCCGAACAGGGCGTGGACCGGGCTGAGCCCCAGGAACGCCGCCCCGCGTAACGCCGCCTCGCGGGCGGCCTCGCCGGCATCCGCGTAGGTGCCGATGCCGATATTGGTGGCCGAGCGCAGGCCGTAGAGCTGGGCGGCCAGGCCCCAATCGGAGGCGCCCTCCTCCGTGTAAGGCCTTGGGCGCCAGCAGCGCTGGGGCGCGGCGATCACCCAGGACTCGGCCCGGATCCGGCCGGCCTGGACGGTGAGGCGATGGTAGCCCGGGGTCAGGGGCGGCAGCTCGAAACCCGGCTCCGGACCCTGCGGGTTGGCCCGGCCCTCGCGGGCGGCGCCGCGCTCGTCCACGAGGCGCCAGACCAGGGTGTGCGGGGCACCGTCTTCGACGCGCACCGGCACCCGGGCGGCGCGGCGCGCCTCCACGGGCAGGAGCGGCGGCACCAGGCCCCGGCGCAGGGCCTCGACCTGAGCGAGGCTCTGCGCCACGCCGGCCTCGTCCTCCACCGCGAAGCCGAGGGCCGCCAGCAGGCCGCGCCGCACTTCCAGGGAGGTCTCCACCGGCTGGCCGAAAGCGTCGGTATAGCCGGCGGCGACGCCGACGAGGTCGGCGAGCTTTTCGAGGGCGCTCACGAGCGGGGCTCCGTCAGGAACAGGCCGGTCCAGGACGGCAGGTCCCGTCCGGTCTTATCAGGGGCGTTGGTCCAGACCACCCGGGCACCGCCCGGATCCACCGCGAAGGCCGCGTCGCCGACATTGGCAACGAACCGCAGGGTGCCGGCGCCGAACCGCCAAGTGCAATCGACCACGTCGGATCGCGGCAGGGTCGCGGCGGCGCCCTGGTAGCCGGACTTCGCCAGCGGCACGACCACGTCCCGGCGAAGGCCGAGGAGCCGCGTCGTCTCGGCCAGCACCTCCCGGTGCGGCGCGCGCTCGCGCTCGGACCAGTCGAGCTTCGAGGCCTCGAAGGTCTCGCGCTCGGTGGGATCCGGGATCTTCGAGGTGTCGTCGGCGAAGGCCGCAAAACTCTTGAACTCCCGGCGGCGGCCGTCGCGCACCGCCTTGTTCAATTCCTCATCCGGGGCGAAGTCGACGAAGAACAGGAACGGCGTCGAAGCCGACCATTCCTCGCCCATCCAGAGCATCGGGATCTGCGGCGCCAGCAGAAAACCGGCCCGGGCGAGATCGAGCTTTTTGGGATCCGCCAGATGGCTCAGCCGCTCGCCGAGCGCCCGGTTGCCGACCTGGTCGTGGTTCTGCAGGAAGGTCACGAAGGAAGAGGGCGGCAGGTGGCCCGAGGGCTCGCCGCGCGGATGGTTGTCCAGCGTCGAGAACGGCTCGCCCTGATACGCGAAGCCCTCCGCCAGGCAGCGGGCTAAGTGTTCGACTGGTTTGTCGGCAAAGCTTTGATAATAGCCGGCCTCCTCGCCGGTGAGCAGCACGTGCCAGCAATGGTGCAGGTCGTCGGCCCATTGCGCGTCATGCATCTTCGGCCGCCCGGCGGCGTCGCGCTCCAGCCAGCGCGCCTGGTTGGCCTCGTTCTCCAGCATCAGGTGGATCTGCCGGTCCGGAAAGGTCTGCCGGACCGTCTCGCCGAGCTCGGCCAGGAAGTGGCGGGGTGAATCGTCGAGGATCGCGTGGACGGCGTCGAAGCGCAGGCCGTCGAAATGGTATTCCTCCAGCCAGTACAGGGTGTTCTGGATGAAGAACTGCCGCACGGTGGCGCCGCTCTCCTTGCCGTCGAAATTGATGCCCGCGCCCCACGGCGTCTGGTGACGCTCGGTGAAGAAGGTCTTGGCGTAGGCGTGGAGGTAATTCCCGGCCGGCCCGAAATGGTTGTAGACCGCGTCGAGATAGACCATCAGCCCGAGCTCGTGGGCGGCGTCGATCAGGCGCTTGAGGTCGTCCGGGCGGCCATAGGCGCCGTCGGGGGCGTAGGGCAGGACGCCGTCATAGCCCCAGTTGCGCGAGCCCTTGAAGTCGGCGAGCGGCAGCAGCTCGATCGCGGTGACGCCGAGCGCCTTGAGATCGGGCAGGCGCGCCTGCAGGCCGGCATAGGTGCCCTCCGGGGTCGCGGTGCCGACATGGCACTCGTAGATCACCGCCTCCTCGAACGGCCGCCCGGTCCAGGCCTCGTCGGACCACGCGAAGGCGCGGGCATCGACCACCTCGCTCAGGCCCGAAACGTCGTCCGGCTGGAAGCGCGAGGCGGGGTCCGGCACCACGAGGTCGCCGTCGATCCGGAAGCCGTAGCGGGCGCCGGGCTTCACCCCGGGCAGGGCGGTGCGCCGCCAGCCGCCGCCGGATTCGGGCAGCGGATGGGCGATGCCGTCGACGACGAGCTCGACGCTCTTGGCGGTCGGCGCCCAGAGGGCGAAGCGCACGCCGCCCTCCACCATCTCGGCTCCGAAATCCATGCTGTGGGCGCGCCGCATCGGGCCACAATCCTCGTCGTTGGCCGTGCGCCCTGGGGGACAAGCGCGGCAGGGCTCGTTGTCGTGGGAGAAGGCCCCGGGTTCGATCCGGTTCCCGCAGCGCAGCCATGGCGGCGTGATGAGACGACAACCGTGCGAAAAATGGCGCGGGGGTCGAGGTGATCGCCGATCGAATCAGGTTCGATAGAACAGGACTTGGCCGTCCGGGCGAATCTGCAGCAGCGCGTCGAAGTCCCGCAGATTGCGCGTCAGCACGCAGAAGCCGAGCTTGAGCGCCTGCAGGAACAGGACACAATCATGGAGTGCGCCCATGCGGTCGTCCTTTGCATAGCCCTGGATCCGGCAGAGCATGCCCGCATAGACGGCGGCGCTTCCCAGGATCTCGGCGTCGGGCGTGAAGATCCGGTGCGCCGGCATGGCGTCGATCGCGGTTCCGATCGCCGCGACGGCCTGGGCGCTGCGAGGGTCCCTGGGATCGAGGACCCCCACCGTGTGCATCAACTCCTGGATGGCCACGGTGCTGTGGTTCACGATCCGGATGCCGAGGAGGTCTTCGACCAGGGGCGGTGCCCTCCCCTGCATCTGGTCGATGTAGACGCAGGTATCGAGCAAAAGCGGGCGCCCCGCCTGCGCCTGCGCGTCCAGGAAGGGCAAAGCGGTATCGTCCCGGCGCTGCAACGCCGTCTTCGGTCCCTGCCGACGCAGCCGTTCCGCGGCCTTGAAGGTGAAGACCACGCGCTAGAAGCTCAGGTCGAGTTCCGGGTCGACCGATGCCCGCAGCGTGCGGAATACGTCCGCGAAGCCATCCTCAATGGCGATGTTGGCGAGCGCGAACTCGATCAGCGCGGTATCGGAGTGAAGCCCAGTCCGGGCCTTGGCGCGTTCGATCAATTCGGGCGCGACGCGTCCAGAGATCCGGCTAGCCTTGCCCCGGGTCAGGCCGCTTGCCTGCGCGCGGGCCATGACGGCGGTGACGGAAGGGGCCAGGGATGTCTCAATCCCTGAGGCCTGCCTCGGCTGCGAACGATCTCCAGCCATGGCGATGCTCCGACGATGTTCAACAAATCGTATGATCAGGCAACATAACGCGCCGGACCCCCCGAGCGCAATCATCTCATCTCGCTTCGACCGGCGCGCTCTCA
Source organism: Methylobacterium pseudosasicola (assembly GCF_900114535.1). Taxonomy (GTDB): domain Bacteria; phylum Pseudomonadota; class Alphaproteobacteria; order Rhizobiales; family Beijerinckiaceae; genus Methylobacterium; species Methylobacterium pseudosasicola. The sequence goes on from NZ_FOTK01000017.1 coordinate 87,333, forward strand.
ACCCGTCGGCACCCACCCGCTCCGCGCGCCGACGCCCGCTGCGGTGAGCACCAGGACCGAGCGGCCGGGCAGCGGCACCGCGTCGTCCGGCCCGTAGGACGGGGCGCCCGGCGGAGCCGTGCCGGTGGCCTCGCCGGTGTCGAAGACCGGCTGCCAGGGGCCGCCGATCACCGGGGCGAGGCGGAAGTCGAGGGCCTCCACTCCGGCATTGAACAGGAGCAGCAGGCGGTCGCCGGCCCCGTCATTGCCGATCTGCATGCCGAACACCTGGAGGCCGTCATCGGCCCAATGGCGGTTCTCCATCTCGGTGCCCTCGGGGGCGAGCCAGTGCACGTCCCGCAAGGGGGCGTCCGGGCCGATCGGGGCGCCGGTGAAGAAGCTGCGCCGCCGCAGGGCCGGTTGCGCCCGGCGCAGGGCCAGGAGGTTCGCCACGAACGCGGCGAGCTTCGGGTCCGGGTCGCTGGACCAGTCCATCCAGCTCGTCGGATTGTCCTGGGCATAGGCGTTGTTGTTGCCCCCCTGGCTGCGGGAGCGCTCGTCGCCCATCAGCAGCATCGGCACGCCCTGGGCCAGCATCACCGTGGCCAGCATGTTGCGCTTCTGGCGGGCGCGGATGCTCAGGATGCCCACGTCGTCGGTGTCGCCCTCGAAGCCGTAATTGCAGCTAACATTGTGGTTGTGGCCGTCGCGGTTGTCCTCGCCGTTGGCCGCGTTGTGCTTCTGCTCGTAGGCCACCGTGTCGGCCAGGGTGTAGCCGTCGTGGCTGGCGATGAAGTTGACGCTGGCCAGCGGCGAGCGCCGGGACGGGGCGAAGACCTCGCGCGAGCCGGTCAGCCCCTGGGTCAGCTTCGCCAGGGTGCCGGAATCGCCCTTCCAGAAGCCGCGGGCGGCGTCGCGGAACTTGTCGTTCCACTCGCTCCAGCCGCGCGGGTAGCCGCCGAGCTGGTAGCCCCCCTCCCCGATATCCCAGGGCTCGGCCACCATCTTGACCCGGGCGAGGACCGGATCCTGCGCCACCGCCTGGAAGAAGGCCGCCTGCGGGGTGAACGCCAGGGGCGATCGCCCGAGGCTCGATGCGAGGTCGAACCGGAAGCCGGCGATGCCGTAGGCGGTGACCCAGTGGCGCAGGGAATCCAGCACCAGCTGCATCACCCGCGGGTGGCTCACGTCGAAGGTGTTGCCGCAGCCGGTGCAATCGATCGTGCGGCGCCGGTCCGCGGGGTCGAGCTTGTAGTAGCTGGCATTGTCGATGCCGCGGAACGACAGGGTCGGGCCGCTGTGGTCGCCCTCGGCGGTGTGGTTGTAGACCACGTCGAGCCAGGTCTCGATCCCGGCGGCGTTGAGCTCGCGGATCGCGGCCTTGAGGCCGCCGAGACCGCCCTCCCCGAGATAGCGCGGGTCCGGGGCGAAGTAGTTCAGGGGCTGATAGCCCCAGAAATTGACGAGCCCCTTCTCGACCAGAAAGCGGTCGTCCGCGAAGGCCTGGATCGGCAGCAGCTCCAGGGCGGTGATGCCGAGCTTGACCAGGTGCTCGATGATCGCCGGGTGGGCGAGCGCCGCGTAGGTGCCGCGTTCGGCCTCGGGGATGTCGGGATGGGTGCGGGTCAGCGCCTTGACGTGGGCCTCGTAGATGACCGTCTCGGTGAGCGGCCGGCGCACGGGGGCGAGGGCGAGGTCGGGCACCTCGGGGGCGGTGACAACGCCCTTGGGCATGTAGACCGCGCTGTCGCGCCGGTCGATCCGGTCCTCCCGGCGGTTGTCGCCGGCCCGGCGATGGCCGTAGAGCGCGTCGTGCCAGCGGATCCGGCCGCGGATCTCCCTTGCATAGGGGTCGAGCACCAGCTTCGAGGCGTTGAACCGGTGGCCGTTCGCCGGGTCCCAGGGCCCGTGCACCCGGTAGCCGTAGAGTTGGCCCGGCAGCACCCCGCGCAGGTAGCCGTGCCAGACGTCGTCGGTGCGGCAGGGCAGCCGGACCGTGCGGGTCTCGTGCCGTTCCCCCGGCTCGAACAGGCAGATGTCCACCGCGGTGGCGTGCTCGGAGAACAGGGCGAAGTTCACCCCGCGCCCATCGAAATGCGCGCCCAGCGGCGCCGGCACCCCGTCATCGACGGCGATCATGGGCAGGGTCCGGTTTTTTGGGAGTTGGGGCGATGGGCGTGCCGGTGGCGGCGGGCGAGATTGACCACCGGGCCCGGCAAGGCGCTTGGAACAACGTCGTCGGCCGGATGCGGCTCGGGTCCCCTCTCCCGTGCGGAAGTGGGACAGGGTGAGGGGCGTCCCGTATCCGGAAAGACCGGGTCCCTCACCCCAACCCTCTCCCGCACGGGAGAGGGGGCGCGGCGCGGCCTGCGAGGGCGCCTCAAAGCTGTATCGACATGGTCGGTGCCAGCGAGAAAGAACCGGCTACTCGGCAGCCGCGGCGGCCGTTGGAGGCTCGCGTTCCATCGTGCGGAAATTCTCCAGCTCCGACAGGAAGTTGCGCGCCCACCAATCTACGTCCTCGCGGGTCATGCGCTCGACCATCGGCTTCCAGCGCGCGAGCCGCTCGGCCTTCGGCATGTACAGGGCGGAGCGGATCGCCTCGGCGACCTCGAACCGGTCGTAGGGGTTGATCAGCAGCGCTTCCGGCATCTGCCGGGCCGAACCGGCGAATTTCGACAGGACCAGAACGCCGGGATCGTCCTCGCTCTGCGCGACCACGTATTCCTTGGCGACGAGGTTCATGCCGTCGCGCATCGGCGTGACCAGGCCGACCCGGGCCGCCCGATAGAGGCCGGCCAGGACCGGGCGTGGATACGCCTTGGTGATGTACTGGATCGGCGTCCAGGCCGGGTCGCCGAGCGAGCCGTTGATCTCGCCGACCTTCTCGTTCACGTCCCGGGCGAGCTGCTCGTATTCCGGCACCTCGCTGCGGGATTTCGGGGTGATCTGGATGTAGGTGACGTTGCCGCGCTGGTCGGGATTGGAGGCGAAGAAGCTCTCCACCGCCTCCATCCGCTCGGACACGCCCTTGGAATAGTCCAGCCGGTCGACGCCGATCAGCAGCTTGCGGGTGCGCAGGCCCGCGATGGTCTCGCGCACCACCTTGTTGGCATTGGCCTTGTCGGCGGCCTCCTTGAAGCCGGCGACGTCGATGCCGATCGGGAAGGCGCGGATCCGGGTCCGGCGCCCGTCAACCATCAGCGAGCCGCCGCCGAGCGGGATCGCCCGCTGGGTGTCGACCAGGTTGCGCTGGAGGTTCTGTACGTCGGCCTCAGTCTGCAGGCCGATCAGGTCGTAATCGACGATGGCGCGCAGCAGCTCGGTGCTCGCCGGCAGCGAGTTGAACACGTCGGCGGCGGGCCAGGGGATGTGGTGGAAATAGCCGATCGGGTTGTCGAGCCCGAGGCCGCGCAATTCGGCCGCCAGCGGCAGCAGGTGGTAATCGTGCACCCAGATGATGTCGTCGGGCTCGACCAACTTGGCGAGCGCCCGAGCGAAGGTGCGGTTGACGCGGCTGTAGCCGGCATAATCCGAGCGCGAGAAGGCGCCCAGGCCCAGCCGGTAATGCATGATCGGCCACAGGGCCCGATTCGCAAAGCCGGCGTAATATTCCAGGTGGTCCTGCGGCGAGAGGTCGACCACGGCGTACTGGACCCGGCCGCGGTCGATCAGGGTCGGCTCCTCGGAGGGCTCCTCCGTGATGTTGCCGCTCCAGCCGAACCACAGCCCCTCGTAGGCGGTGAACGCCTCCTTCACGGCAACGGCGAGGCCGCCCGCCGCAACCGCCTTGCCGCCATCCTCCGGGATGGCGACGCGGTTCGATACGATCACAAGGCGTGCCACGCGGGTCGGCTCCGGATCATGGGCGCGGGTCAGGCCGAGAACCTGGCCGCGCCTGCATCGGGACTTCTGTGTAGCAGAACGCGCGGAGACCCTGCGCGATCCTTTGTTGAGGCAACCCAAGCGTGAAGCCGGGCGCGGGTCAAGTCGAGCACGCCGCCGCGCCGGACAGGATCGCCGCCCTGTCCGGTGCTTGAGGCGCAGTCTGGCTCCGCTCTGACTCCTCTGCGGCCAGCCTTCGCAGGCGCTGCGCAGCGAAGCGCGCGCCGTGCTGAAGGGCGGCCGAAGGGGTGCCGTTGTGCAAGCTCGGCGGTTCTGCCAGACCGCGCCTGAACGCCGGCTGAGCGAGGGTCGATGAGTCGCGCGGACCGGTCTGCCGGACAGACCGGAACCGGTGAGAGCCCAGCCGGTTACTCAGCCATCGCGGGGGCCGCGGTCGCCGCGAGCGACGCCGTCCCCGCGCCGCGAGGAGTGCTTTCGAGATGGCCGGTAACGAGTTTCCGCAGGACCCGCTCAAGGATCCGCTCAAGGATTCCTTGCACGACCGGCCCGACGCCACCGCCGGCGAGCGCGCCCAGTGGCGCGCTCTCCAGGGCGACGTCGAGGGTCTGGCCGACGAGGCCGCCGAGCGCGGCCGCGGGCTGATCGACGCGGCGCGGCTCCAGGCCCAGGATTACGTCGAGCGCCGCAAGAGCGACGCGGCGCAATCGGTCCACGATCTCGCGCAGACGATTCGCAATTCCGGCCGCGATCTCGGCGACAAGCCACATGTGCGCGCCTTCTTCGACAGCGCCGCCGATGGCCTGGAGCAGCTCGGCTCCTCGATCGAGCGGCGCAGCCTCGGCGACTTCTACGGCGAGGCCGAGGCCTTCGCCCGGCGCGCGCCGGTGGCGGTGGCGGTCGGCACCTTCGTGGCCGGCCTGATCGCCGCCCGGTTCATCAAGTCGTCGAGCCTGCCGCCGGAAGCGCCCGACGGCGATGCCCGCGACAGCTTCCGGGCCTGACGATGGCCCAGGGATCTGATCCGCGCCAAGCCGGCCCGTCCGCCGGCGCATCGAGCATCCAGAGCCTGATCGGCGATGCCCTGCGGGAGACCAACGAGCTCGCCCGCAAGGAGATTGCGCTGTTCCGCGCCGAGATGGCGGGCAATGTCCGCCAGCTCATCATCGGTCTGGCCTGCATGGTCGGCTCGGCGGTGTTCGCCGTGGTCGCCCTCTTGGTCCTGATCGGCGCCCTCGTGAAGTGGCTCGCCACGATCGTCGGCTCCGAGTGGCTGTCGGCCCTGATCGTCGGCGGCGTGCTGCTGGTCATCGCCGTCGGCATGGCCCTGTGGGCGCGCAGCGTCCTGTCCCTCTCCACCCTGGCGCCCACGCGCACGACGCGCCAAGTTCGCCAGGATGCCCAGGCCCTGTCGGAGCGCGTATCCGGATGAGTTCGATGACCGACCTCGAGAAGGAAATCGAGGCGAGCCGGGCGCGGCTCGACGACACGATCGACCGCATCCAGGGCAAGCTCTCGGTCCCGAACATCGTGGACGAGATGCTGGGCAATGCCCGGCGCACGCCCGCGCTGAGCGGCGTCTACGACGGCGCCCTGGAGGCGGTGCGCCGCAACCCCGTGCCGGTTCTGCTGATCGCCGCCGGGGTGGGGCTGCTGTTCAACCGGATGGCCCGGGATGCCGAGCGCCGCCGCACCCAGGTCTCGGCCGAGCGCGTAGCCACGCTCAACACCGGCACGGCCCGCGGCTACGACCCCGACCTCCCGACGGCGCGCCCGCCGCGCGATCCGCTCGAGAAGACCGACATCTGACGATTCGAGCCCGGCCCGACGGCCGGGATGGGCGACGCCCCCGCGCGGCGCCGAGACGGACATTCGAGGACCCCGCCATGACCGACAAGCCGACCCCGTCCAGCCTCCCCGAACAGCTCGCCGCCCAGGCCGGCATGCCGACGGGCTCGAGTGACAATAGCCTGCGGCCCGATCCGGCCGGCCACGGCGATCCGCGCCCGGCCCCCGGCGAGGCGGCGGGCGACTTCACCCTCCGCCCCGACCCGCGCGGCCTGCATGATCCGCTCCCGCCCGGCGCCGCGACCCGCCCGATCGACGCGACCGCATCCGTAAAGGACGGTGCCCAGGCGGCGGGTGATCGCGCCGCCGACCTCGCCGGGCAGGCGCGCCAGACCGTGTCGGAATTGGCCGACGATATCGGCAATCGCCTCGGCAGCGCCGCCGACCAGGCGCGCGCCCGCGCCGCCTCGGCCTATGACGAGGCGAAGGAGCGCGCCGGCGCTCTGCACAAGCGCAACCTGCGGGCGCTCGACGACATCACCGCCCAGGGGATCGACGGGCTCCAGCGCGGCCGCAGCACGGTCGAGCGCTTCGTGGACGACAACCCGCTGCTGGTGGGCGTCGTCGGCGTCGCCGCCGGCCTCCTGCTCGGCGCGCTGCTGCCGCGGACCCGCCAGGAGGACCGCAACATCGGCCCCTGGGCCGACGAGGTGCGCGACCAGGGCCTGCGCTACGCCCGCGAGGTGACCAATATGGGCCGCGAGTTCGTCCAGACCGCCCTCGATCCGGACAATCTCAACGCGGCGGTCCGCAAGGCTACCGACTCCGACGGCCACACGCCGCCGGCGAACGAGCGGACCGCGCATAACCTCTGACGACGAAGTCCGCCTCCCGCCGGCCTCAAAGCCGGCGGGCGGTTTTTATGCCCGATACAGCCCCGCATGGGCCTCGCGGAGCAGGTTTTTTTGCACTTTGCCCATAGTATTGCGCGGCAACTCGTCCACGAACAGCACGCGCTTGGGACATTTGAACCGGGCGAGCCGCCCCTCCAGGGCCGCCAGCACGCCGGCTTCGTCCGGGGCGTTCATCCCGCCGACCACCACGGCGGTGACGGCCTCGCCGAAATCCGGGTGCGCCAACCCGATCACCGCGGATTCGACCACGCCCGGCAGGGCGTCGATCTCGGTCTCGACCTCCTTCGGGTAGACGTTGAAGCCCCCGGAGATGATTAGGTCCTTGCCGCGCCCGACGATGTGGACGTAGCCCCGGGTATCGACCTTGCCGAGGTCGCCGGTGATGAAGAAGCCGTCTGGCTGGAACTCGGCTTCGGTCTTCTCGGGCATGCGCCAGTAGCCCTTGAAGACGTTCGGGCCCTTCACCTCGATCATGCCGACCGCGTCCGGCCCCAGCGCCGCGCCGGTCTCGGGATCGACCACCCGCAAGGACACGCCCGGCAGGGGGAAGCCGACCGTGCCGGCGACCCGGTCCCCCGCATAGGGGTTCGAGGTACTCATGTTGGTCTCGGTCATGCCGTAGCGTTCGAGGATGGCGTGGCCGGTGCGCGCCTGCCACTCCCGATGCGTCTCGGCGAGCAGCGGCGCCGAGCCCGACACGAACAGGCGCATGCCCCTGGCCGCCTCTTGGGTGAGGCCAGGCTCCTTGAGAAGGCGCGTGTAGAAGGTCGGGACGCCCATCAGGGCGGTCGCCCGGCCCATCAGGCTCAGGATCAGCTTCGGGTCGAGGCGCGGCAGGAACAGCATGGTGCCGCCGCTCGCCAGCACCGTGTTGGTCGCCACGAACAGGCCGTGGGTGTGGAACACCGGCAGGGCGTGGATCAGCACGTCGTCTTCGGTGAAGCGCCAGACATCCACCAGCGTCCGAGCATTCGAGGCTAGGTTGTCGTGGGTGAGCATGGCGCCCTTGGAGCGCCCGGTCGTGCCCGAGGTGTAGAGGATCGCGGCGAGATCCTCCGGGCCCCGGGGCACGTCCGTGACATCGCCGACCTGCCGGTCCGCGGCCTCGGCGGCGCTGCCGGTCCCCGCCGCGTCCAGGGTCCAGATGGCGCGGATGCCGGAGGCAGCCTGCGCCAGGGCCTCGCGCTTTCCCGGATCGCAGACGAAGATCGTGGGCTCGGCGTCGCCCAAAAAGTACCCGATCTCCGCCGGGGTGTAGGCGGTGTTGAGCGGCAGGAACGCGGCGCCGGCCCGCACCACCCCGAGATACAGGAAGATCACCTCGGGGCTCTTCTCGACTTGGACCGCCACCCGGTCGCCGGGCTGCACGCCGGCCGCCTGCAGGGCCGCCGCGTAGGCGCCGGAGCGCGCGATCAGGTCCGCATACGTGTAGCGGCGCCCCTCCGGCGTCTCGATCACGGTCTTGGCGGGATCCGGAACGCCGTCCCGGACCAGGGAGAAGAGATGGTTCGTCATCGTGAGGCTTGAGCTATCACGGGCCGCAGGGTTCAGGCAGCCATAGAACCGTTCTCGATCGCCCCGCAATCGGGGCCGACGCTCCGTCATGACGTTCACGGGCCGCCTACGCCCGAACCGGCATCCCCTTCAGGGTCGGGAAGGCTCGGCCTCAGGCCTCGGCAAGCACCACCGCCCGCGGTGGCGGCAGCTTGGCGCGCAGCTCCCGGGTCACCGCCGGCGAGGCCGCCACGGTGCCGAGATTGGCGTAGGTCTCGTGGTTCTTCTCGATCGCCGCGAGGTCGTAGAGGTAATTCACCATCAGCCCGTGCGACTGGGCCAGCCCCTTCTTCGAGGTATCGCCGAGGAAATTGATCCGGTCCAGCCGGGCGCCGTTGCCGAGATGGAACCGGGCCACCGGGTCGAGGGGGCGCCCGCGCTCGTTCTTGGCGCGCAGGAAATAGGCGGCCGCGGCCGGGATCAGTGCCTTGCGCACCGCCTCGGCTCGGGCCTTGTCGGCGTGCCAGTCCGGATCGTCCAGCGCCCGCAGGACCTCGACATCCTCGGGCAGCAGCCCTTGCGGGCTATCGGCCCGGCGCTCCCGGGCGAGCCAGGCGGCGAAGCCCGGCACCGGCGAGAGGGTCACGAAGGTCTTGAGCGAGGGCACTTCGCGGGTGAGGTCCTCCACCACCTGCTTGATCAGGAAATTGCCGAAGGTGACGCCAGCCAACCCCTTCTGGCAGTTGGAGATCGAGTAAAAAATCGCCGTGGTCGCCGCCCGCGGTTGCAGCGGCTTGCGCTCGCGCGACAGGATCGGGGCGATGGCCGGCGCGACCTGATCGGTGAGCGCCACCTCCACGAAGATCAGCGGCTCGTCGGCGAGCGCCGGGTGGAAGAACGCGAAGCAGCGCCGGTCCGGCGGCTCGATCCGGGCGCGCAGGTCGTCCCAGCCGGTGATGGCATGCACCGCCTCGTACCGGATGATCTTCTCCAGGATATGGGCGGGCGTGGTCCAGTCGATGTGCCGCAGCACCAGGAAGCCCCGGTTGAACCAGGAGGCGAACAGGTGCTCGAAATCGGAATCGAGGCTGTCGACCGCGTCGAGCACGGCGGCCTCTGCCTCGGCACCGGCACGCAGCGCCTTGCGCAGGTCGAACAGGTCCTCGCGCATCCGCACGAGGCTGAGCGTGCCGCCGCGGGCGAGGTTGAGGCGGCGGATCAACTCCTGGCTGCGCGGCTCGGCGGCCTCGTGCAGGGTGCCGAGACGGGCGCGGGTCGGGTCGGATCGGTAGGCGGCGATCGCCTCGTCGACAGCGGCGTGGTCCGCGTCGAAATCCAGCGCGATCGCCCGCAGGAAGGCGTGGCGCTCAGTCTGGCCGAAGCTGGCGTAGCGGTCGAGGATCAGCCGGGCCAGGGCCACCCCGGAGGCCTCGCCGCGCCGGGAGATCAGGTCCTCGCACAGCTTGACTAGCTCGCCCGCATTGGCCCGGCCGGCGATGTCGCCGCGGCCGATGCCGATCAGGTCGCGGCCGCGCTCGCTGATGGTCTGGAGCAGGTCGCCGAAGAAGGAGATCGCCGCCATGACCCTCGCACTGACCCCTGTCGGACCGGACCCGAAGCGCACCCGGACCCGTGACGCCGGCTCGTCGATCGGAGGCGCGCGAAACCGTCGAACCGGGACGAGCCTGGCCTGTTCAGGCCGGTCGGCTCAGACCCCCGGTTCCGCCTACCATTCTACGGCGGCACGGGCGCGACGACCAGAGCTTGAGCGGTCGCGGAGCGCCCCAAACGTGCAGCCTGCGGGCTCGCGACGACGGTGATGTGACGGGCTGATCCCGTCCGGTCAGAGCCTTTCCGCCACGGTGGCGAGGTCGGCCAACTCCCGCCAGTCGCCGAGGCCGTGCTGGCGGGCGAAGCGGATCTCGGCGGCGCGGCGAGCGCGCTCCGGATCGCGAGCCCGCATGATCGCGACGGACCCGATGGTGAAGGGCACCCCGAGGATCTCCTTGGCGAACTCGACGCGGTAGTTCGGCATCCCGTACTCCCTGCTGCGGTGGTTCCGGACGTGCCCGCACGGAACGAACCCGGCCCCGAAACCGTATCCGGCTGACGAACCAGCGTGTTTAGGTTCGACGCCCGGGACGCGGACGGCCGGGACCGCGTCGATCGCATATGGTGCAGGACGTTGGCCGGTGAAGAGGCAGGGGGCGTGACCGAGGGCTGCAGCCGCGGCGCTTGCCGGAGGGCGTGCCCTGCCCGTATCGGTCTCGGCCCTCCCCTCCCGACACGGACCTCACCATGGCCCCCATGACGGCCCTGAAGCGGCGGTGCGCCTGCCCGCCCCCGATCCTGCCGTGACGACCATCCTCGACGCGAAGGCCCGGCTCGGCCTGACGCTGATCGCCGGCGGGGCGGTCGCCAACATCTATTACAACCAGCCGCTGCTCGGCCTGATCGTATCCGAATTCGGCGATGCCGCCGCCCTGTGGGTGCCGACCACGGCGCTCGTCGGCTACGGGCTCGGCATCATCGGACTCGTGCCCCTGGGCGACGCCCTGCCCCGCCGCAGCCTGATCGTGTGGCAATGCCTCGGCCTCGCCGTGGCGCTGCTCGCCGTGGGCCTCGCCCCGAACCTCGCCTGCCTTGCGCTCGCCCACCTCGTCGTCGGCGTGCTCAGCTGCGCCGCGCAGCAGGCCGTGCCGTTCGCGGCCGAGCTCGCCCCCGATGCGAGCCGTGGGCGGATCGTCGGGCAGGTGATGACCGGGCTGCTCACCGGCATCCTGCTCGCCCGCACAGCGAGCGGGTTTTTGGGGGCGCATCTCGGCTGGCGGGCGGTGTTTCTGGCCGCCTCGCTCCTGGCGCTCGCCATGGCCGGCATCGCCCGGGCGACCCTGCCGCACACGCCCCAGACCCAGCGCCTGCGCTACCGCGCCCTGATGCTGTCGATCCTGCATCTCGCCCGGTCGCAGCCGGTGCTGCGCACCGCCAGCCTGTCGCAGGCGCTGCTGTTTGCCGCCTTCAACGCCTTCTGGGCGACCCTGGCGCTGCTGGTGGAGAACCCGCCCTTCGGGCTCTCCGCCGCCGGGGCAGGGCTGTTCGGGGTGATCGGCGTCTGCGGCGCCTTCGTGGCGCCGGTGTCGGGCCGGTTCACCGACACGCGCGGCGCGAAGCCCGTGGTGCTCGGCGGCAGCCTGATGGTCGCCCTTTCGTTCCTGGTGCTCTGGGCCGGGGGGACGTGGTCGCTGGTGGCGGTCGGGATCGGGGTCCTGCTGATCGATATCGGCATGAACGGTGCGCTCATCGCCAACCAGACCCGGGCCTACGCCCTGGTCCCGGGGGCGCGGGGCCGGATCAACACCGTGCTGTTCACGACCCTGTTCGTGTTCGGGGCGCTCGGCGCCTTCGCGGGCTCGCAGGCCTTCCTGGTGGTGGGCTGGCCGGGGGTCTGCGCGGTGGGGCTGGCCTTCTCGGCGCTGGCCGTGCTGGTGGCGGCCCGCGATCCGCACGGGCCCGCGACGCCGGCTACTTGAGCACGCGCGACAGGCGGCACCACGCCGCCTTCCCGGCCGGCAGGCCGAAGCGCAGGCGCGCGGGCCGCTCGGGGAAGCGCCGGACCGCGATGCCGGCTTCCGCGAGCCGGCGGTACAGCCCCGCCCCGTCGGGGAAATCGGCGGTGCGGAACAGGCTGGTGCCGCCGACGAGGGTGCCGCCGCCGCGGGCGATCAGCCGGTCGAGGCGCGCCGCATCCGCCGCCCGGGCCCGGGCGGTCTCGGCCCGCCACACCGTGTCCGAGAGGGCGGTCCGGCCGATCGCCAGGGCCGGCCCCGACACCGCCCAGGGGCCGAGCGCCGTACGGATCCGGTCCGCCGTCCCGGGATCGGCGATCGCGAAGCCGAGGCGCAGGCCCGCGAGCCCGTAGGTCTTGCCGAAGGAGCGCAAAACCACGAGCCCCGCGGCCGCGTGCCGGCACAGGCTCGCCACCGGCTCCAGATCCGCAAAAGCCTCGTCGGCGACCAGCAGGCCGCCGCGGGCGCGCAGCGCTTCCGCCAGGGCGAGCCGCTCAACCAGCGGATGGGTCCGCCCATCCGGGTTGTTCGGATCGACCAGCACCGCCACGGCCGCGTCGCCGATCGCCGCGATCCCGTCGACCGGCGTCACCACGTGCCCGGCCCGCACCCAGGCGGCTTCGTGCTCGGCATAGGTCGGGCCGACCACCGCGACCCGGGTGGGAGCCACGAGCCGGGGCAGGGTCTCGATCAGGATCTGCGTGCCGGGGGCGGGGACGACATGCGCCGCATCGGGCGCGCCGTAGGCCGAAGCGGCCGCCGCCCGCAGGGCCTCGACCTCGGCGGCGGCGGGCAACCGCGTCCAGGCGCTGGCCTCCACCGGCGGCACGGGATACGGGACCGGATTGATCCCCGTCGAAAGGTCGAGCCAGGGCTCCGGCGCGTCCGGAAAGGCGTGTCGGAGGCTTCCGAGATCGCCGCCATGGGGGATGGGACCCGGCTTCGGAGCGGAATTCCAGAAACGATGGTCCATCCGCCCGACACGCTTGCCATCCTCGCCCTCGCCCTCGGGATCGAGGCGGCGTCCGGCTACCCGGACGCGCTCTACAAGGCCATCGGCCACCCTGTCACCTGGATCGGCCGGCTGATTTCCTGGCTGGAGCGCGGTCTGAACCGCGGCTCCGAAGGGCGGCGTCGGGTCGCCGGCTGCGTCGCCCTGGCGCTCCTGCTCGCCGCCACCGGGCTGCCGGCCTGGGCGCTCACCGGGCTGGCAGAATGGTTCGGCCCCCTCCCCGCCCTCCTGCTCCTCGGCCTGCTCTGCGCGAGCCTGCCGGCGCAGCGCAGCCTGAACGACCATGTCGCGGCGGTAGAAACCGCCCTGCGCGACGGCGGCCTGGAGGCCGGGCGCCGGGCCGTGTCGATGATCGTCGGGCGCGACCCCGAGACCCTCGACGCGGCAGCGGTGTGCCGCGCCGCGATCGAGAGCCTGGCGGAGAATTTTTCGGACGGGATCGTGGCGCCGTCCTTCTGGATCGGCTGTCTCGGCCTGCCGGGCGGTGCCCTCTACAAGGCGATCAACACCGCCGACAGCATGATCGGCCACCGCACGCCGCGCTACGCCGCCTTCGGCTGGGCGGCGGCCCGGTTGGACGATGTGGTGAACCTGCCGGCCTCGCGGCTCGCCGGCCTGCTGATCGTCGGGGCGGCGCTCTTGCGCGGCGCCGATGCGCGCGGCGCGCTCCGGGCGATGGCCCGCGATGCCGGCCGCCACCGCTCGCCCAATGCCGGCTGGCCCGAGGCCGCCATGGCCGGGGCGCTCGGCCTGCGGCTCGCGGGCCCGCGGGTCTATGGCGGCACCCGCGTCCCCGACGCCCATATGGGCGACGGCCGGGCCGAGGCCACGGCCGACGACATCGCCCGGGCGCTGACCCTCTACCGCACCGCCTGCCTGATCCAGGGGGGGCTCGTCCTGGCGCTGCTCGCGCTCTGGCTGGTGGTGATGGGCTGACCCAATGGCACGGCCTGCGCTACGGTCGCCCGAGGGACGGGGAGAAGCCGATGCGCGCGGTGTTCGTCGATGCCAGCGAGACCCTGGCGGCCGTGGCGCGGCGCCTACTGCGGCTGGACGATCCGCCCTTCGCGATCAACCTCCAGCCCGACATCACCCCGCAGGACCTGCCCGGCCTGCTCGCCGGGGCGGAGATCGCGGTGATCGACCACACCGCCCTCCCCGTCGACGTGGCCCGCGCCTGCGCGGACCTGCGCCACGTGGTGTTCCTCGGCACCGGCGCCCGCAGCTACATGGACCCGGAGGCGCTCCAGGCCGAGCTCGGCATCACGGTCCACACGATCAAGGGCTACGGCGATACCGCGGTGGCGGAATGCGCCTTCGCGCTGCTCTGGGCCGCCGCCCGGGGCCTGCCCGAGATGGACCGGGCGATGCGGGCGGGGCGCTGGCTGCGCACCGAGGCGATCCAGCTCACCGGCAAGACCGTCGGGCTCATCGGCTTCGGCGGGATCGCGGCCGAGATGGCGCGGCTCTGCCGCGGCGCCGGCCTGCGGGTGCTGGCCTGGAACCGGACCCCGAAAACGCATCCGGGAGTCGACTTCGTCCCGCTCGATCAGCTGCTGGCCGAGAGCGACGTGGTCTCGCTCCACCTGCTCCTGACCGACGAGACAAGCGGCTTCCTGTCGGCCGCGCGCATCGCCGCCCTGAAGCCCGGCGCGATCCTGATCAACACCGCCCGGGGGGCGCTGATCGACGAAACCGCCCTGGTCGAGGCCCTGCGCGACGGGCGGATCGCCCGGGCCGGGCTCGACGTGTTCACGGTCGAGCCGCTGCCCGCCGACCACCCGCTCGCGTCCCTGCCGAACGTCGCCTTGTCGGCGCATTCGGCCTTCCGCACGCCGGAGGCCATCGACAACCTGATCGGCGCCGCCCTCGATCATTGCCGGCGGATCGCCGCCGGCTGAGGGATCAGTGTTCCGTACCTGGCATGTTCGCCCGCGGTGCGCCGCCATGGTCGCGGATCACGTTGGACCGTTCCGGGGAACCCTTGGCGTCGGCGACCTGCTTCCGGGCCGCGGCGGCCAGGAACCAGACGCCGCCCAGAGTCCCCAGGGCGAGAATCAGAAGCGGTATTCCTTCGCTCATCGCGGTGCCCTCCTCGATGATGGTCCGTAGGGGCACGGATTTGCATCATCCTGCCGGATATACCGGCGTCAGGCACGATAACGCACGATGCGGTCCGATGTTCAGGCGGTGCGGGCTGCCCGCGGCGCCGTCTCGCGCCGGGCCGCGTCCCGCCGCAGGGCGGAGAGCACGATGAACATCAGGCCGGCGCCGATCGCCAGGCAGGCGGACAGGAACAGCATCGGCACGAGGTCGCTCTGGGTCTGGTCGCGGATGAACGGGACCATGTTCTGCGCGACGAAGCCGCCGAGATTGCCCACTGAGTTGATCGCCGCGATCCCGGCCGCCGCCGTGGCGCCGCGCAGGAAGGTGGCGGGCATCGACCAGAAGACCGGCTGGGCGGAGAAGGTCCCGGCGGCCGCCACGCACAGGCAGGCGAACTTCACCGCATTGCCCGGCAGGATGACGCTGAGCGCGAGCCCGGCCGCCCCGACCAGGGCCGGCCCGACCACGTGCCAGGTCAGGGCGTTGCCCTGGGCGCCGGTGCGAGCGGCGTGGCGGGGGACCCACCAGAGTGCGACGGCGGTGGCGGCCCACGGGATGATGTTGAGGAAGCCGTTGGTCAGGTTCGAGACGCCGAACCCCTTGACCACCGTGGGCAGCCAGTAGCCCAGGCCGTAGGCGGCTAGCGGCAGCGAGACGTAGACCCCGGCCAGCATCAGCACGCGCTTGTCGAGGAGCGCCGCGAACGGATTGCCGTGATCCACGTGGCTCCCGCCCTCGCGCTCGGCCCGGAGCGTGCGCGCGAGCCAGTCGCGCTGGTCCTGGGAGAGCCAGGGCGCCGTCTCGGGACCGTTCGGCAGGATCAACAGCACGATTGCGGTCATCACGATCGCCGGCGCCCCCGTGGCCAGGAACACCCATTGCCAACCGGCCAGCCCCAGAATCCCGTCGAGGCCGAGCAGCGCCCCGCCGATCGCCGCGCCGACCGCGTTGGCCACCGCGCTGGCGATCATGAACCAGCCGATCATCCGGGCTCGGTGTGCCTGCGGGAACCAGAGCGTGAGGGCGAACAGCACGCCGGGGAAGAAGCCGGCCTCCGCGGCGCCGAGCAGGAAGCGCAGCACATAGAACATCGCGGCGTTCTGGGTGAAGCCGAGCAGGATCGTGACGATGCCCCAGGTGAACATGATCCGGGCGAACCAGATCCGGGCGCCGACCCGCTCCAGGAAGACGTTGGCCGGCACCTCGAACAGGAAGTAGCCGAGGAAGAACAGCGACGCGCCGAGCCCGTAGGCGGTCTCGCTGAGGCCCAGGCTGCCGACCATGTCCAGCTTGGCGTAGGACACGTTCTGCCGGTCGATATAGGCGATCAGGTAGAGCAGGCCGAGCAGCGGCATCAGCCGCAGGGTCACCGTCCGGACGGTGCTCTCGGCAAACTCCTCGCCGACCGGGGGCTGCGTGGGGGGCATATGGCGTTCCTCTGGGCCCTGCGGCCCTTCATGGCGAGGGCCGGCATTACACAGAGTAATCCCTGGCCCGGCCCTCGCCTACCGGGCAAGCGCCAGGAGCCGGTCGCAGTCGACATGGGCCGCGATGTGTCGCGCGAGGCCGTCGAGGGCCGCCTCGACCCCCGCCTCGTAGCCCGCCCCCTCCGAGACCGTGCCGAGACGGGCGAGCCAGGCCGCGCGCTGGGCATCGTGCGCGAACAGGCCGTGCACGTAGGTCCCGGCCACAAGCCCGTCCGCCGAGACCGCCCCGTCGGCGCGTCCGTCGGCGAGCCGCAGCAGCGGCCGGGCCGCGTCGGGGCCGTGGGTGGCGCCGATATGCATCTCGTAGCCCGAGAACGGCACCGCATCGGGCAGGCTCGTGCCGGTCACGGCGGCCAGCCGCTTGTCCGGACTCATCACGGTCTCGACGTCGAGGAGCCCGAGGCCCGGCACCGTGCGGGGCGCCCCCTCGATCCCGTGCGGATCGGCGAGGCTGCGGCCGAGCATCTGGTAGCCGCCGCACAGGCCGAGCACCCGCCCGCCCCGCCGGACATGGGCGCGCAGGTCGATGTCCCAGCCCTCGGCCCGGAAGACGTCCAGGTCGTCGATCGTGGTCTTGGAGCCCGGCAGCAGCACCAGGGCGGCCTCTGCGGGGATCGGCGTTCCGGGGCGCACCAGCACCACCGACACGCCGGGCTCCGCCCGGAGCGGGTCGAGATCGTCGAAATTGGCGATCCGCGGCAGCACCGGCACCGCCACCGTGACGGTCCCGGCCGGGCGCGGCCCGGAGCCCGCGAGCCCGAGCACGTCCTCGGCCGGCAGGCGCGCGGCCTCGGGGAAGTGCGGCACCAGGCCCAGCGGCGCCCAGCCGGTCCGCTCGGCGATCAACCGCATGCCGTCGGCGAACAGGCTCGGATCGCCCCGGAAGCGGTTGACGATGAAGCCGGCGATCATCGCGGCGTCGGCGGGCTCGATCACAGCCTTGGTGCCGACGAGGCTCGCGATCACCCCGCCCCGGTCGATATCGCCGACCAGCACCACCGGCGTGTCGGTGGCCCGGGCAAAGCCCATATTGGCGATGTCGCCGGCCCGGAGATTCACCTCGGAGGCCGAGCCCGCGCCCTCGACCAGCACCAGGTCGGACTCCGCGGCCAAGCGCGAAAAACTCTCCAGGACGGCGGGCATCAGCCGGGGTTTCCAGGCCTGGTAGTCGCGGGCCTTCACGGTGGCGACCATCCGGCCCTGAACCACCACCTGGGAGCCGATTTCGCTCTGGGGCTTGAGCAGCACCGGGTTCATGTGGACGGAGGGCGCCACCCGGGCGGCCCGAGCCTGGAGCGCCTGGGCGCGGCCGATCTCGCCGCCATCCGGGGTGACGGCGGCGTTGTTCGACATGTTCTGCGGCTTGAACGGGCGCACCGCCAAGCCCCGGTCGGTGAAGGCGCGCGCCAGTCCCGCCACGAGCAGCGACTTGCCGACATCGGAGCCGGTGCCCTGGATCATCAGGGCCTTCTTGCGTGGGGGGGTCAGAACTCGATCCCCTCCTGGGCCTTCACGCCGGCCGAGAAGTGGTGCTTCACGCTGCCCATCTCGGTGACGAGGTCGGCGGCCTCGATCAGGGCCGGCTTGGCGTTGCGGCCGGTGACGACCACGTGCAGATCCGGCCGGCGCGCCTGCAGCGCGGCGACCACAGCGTCGAGGTCGAGATAATCGTAGCGCAGCGCGATGTTGAGCTCGTCGAGGACGAGCAGGCGGATCGTGGGATCGGCCATCAGGCTCTCGGCCACGGCCCAGGCGTGGCGGCAGGCGGCGATGTCCCGGGCCTTGTCCTGGGTCTCCCAGGTGAACCCCTCCCCCAGGGTGTGCCAAGCGACCCGGTCGCCGAACACCCCGACCGCGTGGCGCTCGCCGGTATCCCAGCCGCCCTTGATGAACTGCACCATGCCGACCCGCCAGCCGCGGCCGAGCGCCCGCAGCATCAGCCCCAGCGCCGCCGTGCTCTTGCCCTTGCCGGGGCCGGTATGGACCAGGAGCAGGCCCTTCTCGAGGGTCTTTTCCGCCACCTCGGCGTCCTGCACGGCCTTGCGCTTCTCCATCTTCTCGCGGTGGCGGGTCGCGTCGTCGCTCATGAGCAGGCTCCGGGCATAGGGGCTTGAATGGGGGCTTGCGGCTTCACGATGAGCGGCAGGCCCGCCACGGTGAGCACTACCCGGTCGGCCCGGGCGGCGAGCCGCTGGTGCAGACGCCCGGCCTCGTCGCGGAAGCGGCGGGCGAGCGCGTTGTCGGGCACGATCCCGAGCCCGACCTCATTGCCGACCAGCACCAGCGGCCCCGGCGCCCGCGCGCAGGCGGCAAGAAGCCGCGCCACCGCGTCCTCCATATCGGCCTCCGCCAGGATCAGGTTGGTGAGCCAGAGGGTGAGGCAATCGACCAGGACGGGCCCCTCCGCCGCCGCCACCGCTTCCGGCAGGGCGAGCGGCACGTCGCGCGTGCGCCACGCCTCGCTGCGCCGAGCCCGATGCTGGGCGATGCGCGCGACCATCTCGTCATCGAAAGCCTGCGCGGTGGCGAGATAGAGCCACGGGCCGGGGCAGGCCTCGATCAACCCCTCCGCGTAAGCACTCTTGCCGGAACGCGCCCCGCCGAGGACGAGGGTCATGCGGGGCGGAATCTGCACCATGCCCCTCCATCGCCCCAACCCGCCCCGCGGTCAAACCCGCGCCAACCTGCGGATCGATGGTTGCCGGACGCCCCGCCGCCGACTATAGAACCCCGGCCTAGCCAAAGCGCCCTTCGTCTAGCGGTCCAGGACGTCGCCCTTTCACGGCGAAAACACGGGTTCGATTCCCGTAGGGCGCGCCAGCAAAATCAAGCACTTAGCTTGAGTGGCTGGAGGCGGTGTCCAGTTTGTGTCCCGTCCGACAGGTTGGATAGCTCTGGACAGGACTGGACGTCAGTGGCCACGTCACCGGCCATCCAGCTCTTTTTGAATCCAAGCCACGTTGAAGCGGGCCTCGCCTGCGGTGGGCTTAGGCTTGCCGTTACAGTGCCAACCCTTGTCGAAGCTGTCGCAATCCGGGTGCGGTTTCGCAGCCAAACGAATGGCCTGCCGTTTGAGCCGGCTTCGAACCACAAGGCGCTTTTTGGCGTAGAGCCTCAGATCTCTGGTAGCGCGCAGCTGTTGGCCACAATTTCCGGTGAGCGTCCGCATCGCCTTGAAGGCGTGGTGCTGGCTCTCGGCTGCGGTCAAGGAGTGTCCCATGCCTTCGGCGTGATGGCACGCCTGCTAGGCGGGTGATCCCCCTCCTCTGTGACCTGCGCCACCCCCGGTCTCGCGATGGGCAGAAGGTCAGGACGGGGCCTCACGCTTCACGGGGAAGGGTTCTGCGGCTTAGTTCTGAACCAACGAAGCCAATCCCATGCAACTCCTCGCCGCAGAGCAGCGCGCCGCGTTGCTCGTCAACGGCGTAGAAAGCGCCAAGCGGGACATCGATCCCTATCCGGTGGTCAAGCTGTTCATCCCCGATGCCGGCGCCACGTGGTTGCTGACCGAGCTGGATCCGACCGAGCCGGACATTGCCTTTGGCCTGTGCGACCTGGGGCGGGCTGCCCGAAGCTGGTTTACGTGCGCCCGTCTGAGCTGCAGACCGTGCACGACAAGCTGGGCCTGCCGGTCGAGCGGGATCTATGGTTCGAGGCCAAGGGACCGCTGTCCGCCTTCGCGGCGACGGCCCATTGGGCCGAGCACATCGTCGAACTAGAGCCGGTCGCATTACCGCCGGTCTCCGGTACATCGAGGAGCACACCGCGCGCTGGCGCGGTGTTGCCCTCCGCATCCGCTGGGAGCCGCAGTTCCTGAACACCGGCGCCCGCATGCAGCCGGGGCACCTGCAGATCGAGAGCATCGACCCGCATCGCGCGCCCCTGCCGATCACCGCAAGCGGCTACCTGTCATGGTTCATGTCGCCGGCGCTGGTGCAGGATAGCGGTGGGCCGGTCGCCTTCGTCCTGCGATGGCTGGACGCCGAGGCCTTTGGGACGGTGTGGACGCAGGCCGAAACCGACCGGCGGCAGCTCAGCCTATTCGGCTAGCTGCTCACTGCCAAACCGCCCCCGGGGCGGTCTGTGCATAGTCAGCCACCGGAGGCCTAGCTCGGCAATTTCTCATTGAAATTTAACCTAGGGTGGCCCATGAGGGGGCAAGCTTGCAGGCAGAGTTGTTATCGCGCATCGCGATATAAGCTAAGAATGTCAGGAGGCGATTGCTTCCCATGACCCCTTATTGCAGATCTATGATCCGCATCACTGACGACCATACCGCATAAGAGTGCCTGCAAGCTTTTACAATCTTGGAAATGACAGTGTCGATTGTTAAAGATCTTAAGGCCGCGAAATCCTTAGACGATCTGGCCTTGTTGCTCGGTTTCTCGGCCAGCGGATTGTCATACATTCTATACAAATCGAATAGTGCCGCTCGTTACACTGAGTTCCAGATCCCAAAACGCAAGGGTGGAACAAGAACGATCAAGGCGCCCGAGCCGAAACTGAAGCTTTTACAAACCAGACTTGCAGAAATACTTTATAATTATCTTGATGGCATTGAGGAGAAAAAGAAGCCTTTCAAGGCTGTTTCGCATGGTTTTGCTGAAGGTAAGTCCATTATCACAAATGCCGCCGTTCACAAAAGGCGTCGATATGTCCTCAATATCGATTTAGAAGATTTCTTTCCGACCATAAATTTTGGGCGAGTTCGCGGCGTTTTTATCAAAGACAGACGCTTCGAGTTCGATCCGAAAATCGCAACCATAATTGCGCAAATCGCATGTCATGATCATTCCTTGCCTCAAGGAAGTCCATGTTCGCCGGTAATCTCAAATATTGTTGGCCGCTTGCTTGATGTCCGTCTGGTCCGTCTGGCCAAGGAGCACAAATGCACCTACTCGCGCTACGCGGATGACCTAACCTTCTCCACCAATCAGTCAACGTTCCCTGCGGCTTTAGCTGCGCCCGACCCTGCAGCTGCTGGCAAGTGGATCGTTGGAAATGCGTTAGATGCTGAGATTGTCGGGACCGGGTTCAAAATCAATCACGGCAAAACTCGAATGCAGTTCCGTGACTCGCGTCAGACGGTAACTGGTCTTCTGGTTAACGAGAAAGTCAATATCGTCCCGGAGTATTATCGTGCCGCGCGTTCGATGTGCTCGGCATTTTTTCAGACAGGGAAATACTACCATCGAGTGCCCGCTGCGCTGGTAGGCGGCAAGGCTGAGGATCCGATGGAAGATATAGTCTATGACACTCCGCCGGTACTTGAAGGCATCCTAAGTCACATTTACTTGATCAAAAATACCGTCGATCGGCGGACAAGCGCGGAAAAGAAAAAAGAAGAGAACGTAACAGCTATTCGTAAGCTTTATCATCATTTTCTCTTCTACAAAAATTTCGTCATTTCTGTGCGTCCCCTTATTGTGACGGAAGGCAAAACAGACCCAATTTACCTGAAGGCCGCGATTGAGCGGCTGCCCAAATTTCATCCAAAACTGGGCGCTTTCAAAGGTGGCAAGTTTCAGACAACCGTACGTTTTCTGAATTTTACCAGCACGGTTCGCGATGTACTGCAGCTAGGAGGAGGAAGCGGCGATCTGATGCACTTCATCGAGAAATACTTCAAGATCCTATCAAAGTTTAAGCATGCGCCTCTTGCTGCACCAGTTATTGTCTTGATCGACAATGATGATGGAGCAGGGAAGATATTTGGTAAAATTCAGGGTTTAACAAAGTGCCCCCCTATTAGCACCCTCACCACAGAACCGTTTTATTACATCACTGCCAATCTGTATATGATCAAAACCCCAGAAATTGGTAAAGATAAGGGTATGACGTGCATAGAAACATTTTTTGAGGATACTGTTCTCAAGACTGTCCTTGGCGGGAAAACCCTCAGCCTGAACAAGAAGCACCTCGAGCCAGGGAAGTACGGGAAAGCGATTTTCGCCGAGAAAGTGATTAGACCGAACAAAGCGACGATTAAATTCGATGCGTTCGAGCCGCTCCTCGACCGTATTACTGCTGTCTTAGATCATCACGCGGCGAAAGCGCCTCCTGCGGCGTAGAACACTTATCCCCAGAAGACACAGTCCTGCCTGTCAAACGGGCATTGACATAAGAAACTGTCTGGGCCTCGGGCGGCATCCCCGCGCTTGATACCTGTAACAAGTATCAAGACGGAGGATGGCCCTGTGCGCCAGAGCAAGAGAACCGGCTGGGGCGGCCCCCGTGAGGGCGCCGGCCAGCCGAAGAAGGAACCGACCACAGTGGTTCGCCTGCCGGTGGAGATTGCCGATATGGCGCGGCGCATGGCAGCCCGCGGCGGCTCCTCCAGTGGCATCGGCGCGTTTCTGAATGTCGAGGCCCGCACGGCGGGTGCGGTGCCCTTTGTGGCCGGCTCCGTGGCCTGCGGCTTCCCCTCCCCGGCCGAGGCCGACCTGGAGAACCCGCTCGACTTCAACGAGCTGATGAGCGCCCACCTGCCGTCGGTGTTCGCCGTGCGCGTCACCGGCGAAAGCATGATCGAGGCGGGGCTGTTTCCCGGTGACATCGCCGTCGTCGAAAGGCGGCGCCGGTCCGCTCCGGCTGTGTGATCGTCGCCTGCCTGAACGGTGAGTTCACCCTCAAGCGCTACATCCTCAAAGGCGAGCAGGTCATCCTGCGCCCGGAGAACGAGGCGTTCTCCGACATCCCGGTCTCCCCGAAGGCCGAATTTGAGATCTGGGGTGTCGTGATCCGTTCCGTGTGGATGTTTTGATCCATGGGCGGCCCGGTCGCCCTCGTCGACTGCAACAACTTCTACGCCTCGTGCGAGCGGCTGTTTCAGCCCAAGCTGCGCGGCGTGCCGGTGGTGGTCCTCTCCAACAACGACGGCTGCGTGATCGCGCGCAGCAACGAGGCCAAGGCGCTCGGGATCAAGATGGGCGATGCCTGGCACCTGCGCCGCGCCGAGTTTGAGCGTTGGGGCGTCCAGGTGCGCAGCTCCAACTATACCCTCTACGGCGATCTCTCCGCCCGGGTGATGCGTGTGCTGTCCGAATTCACACCGGACCTGGAGATGTACTCGATCGACGAAGCCTTCCTCGGGCTGTCCGGCTTTGCCGATCCGGACGCCCTTGCGCGGCAGGCACGCGCCACCGTCCTTCAGAAGACCGGGATCCCCGTGTGCGTCGGGATCAGCACAACCAAGACCATCGCCAAGGTCGCCAACCGCACGGCCAAGAAGGACCCCGCCAGCGGAGGAGTCTGCTACCTCCCCAATGACAAGGAGCAGACCGCAGCGCTGGCGAAGCTGGACCTCGGCGACGTGTGGGGCGTCGGACATCGCATCGTGCAGCGTCTGGCGGAGATCGGGATCACCACCCCTCTCCAGCTACGCGACGCGGACCCCACCATGATCCGCCAGCGGTTCAACGTAGTCCTACAGCGGACCGTCCTGGAGCTGCAGGGGACACCCTGCTTGGACCTCGAACAGGACAGTCCGGAGAGCAAAACCATCTGCTGCAGCCGAAGTTTCGGGCGAGCGGTGGAAGGATTTTCCGAGATGGCCGAGGCACTGACCGCCTACACCTCCTACGCCGCGCAGAAAATGCGTCGGCAGGGCCTGGCGACCGCCTCCGTGGTCGTGATGGTCACCACCAACCGGCACAAACCCGAGGACGCCCCGTACTACGCGACCCGGCCCGTCCGGCTGACGATTGGCACCAGCGCGACACCGGCCGGCTGATCCGCGCCGCCTTGTGGGGCCTGAAGGGCATCTACCGGCCCGGGTTCCGCTACAAAAAGTGCGGGGTGCTGTTCCTCGATCTGCACCCGGCCGACAGCGTGCAAGGCTCGCTGTTCCTCCGGCCGGACCGGCCCGAACGGGTACGCTTGATGGCATGCGTGGACCAGCTTAATGCCCGCTACGGGCGCGACCGGGTGCGGTTCGCGTGCAGCGGCACCGATCGGCCATGGAAGCTCAAGGCGGAGTTCTTGTCTCAACGCTACACGACCCGATGGGGCGAGCTGTTGGCGGTCTAGCGGCGCAGCCTGATACTAGCGCCTAAACGTGTTTCTCCGGTCCCTTTGCAACGCATTTCGCTGAGACATTTCCCGCATCGCCAAAGCCAACGATTTGAGATTTGGCAACTTCGCAGGCTGCGGCGCTGTTAAATTCTATGCTGTGCATGGCAACGCCGGACGTTGCACTATGGCAATGAATAGGATGTACATGGCAAAATATTAAGAGCTTTGCGGCGAATGTGTCATGCCGTTTTTCTCAACCCGCTGAATGCCCACCAAAGGGCCATGCCTACCAGAATTAAAACAGATCGAGGAATTACGGCAGCACCTATACCCAGTCTTGCTCGCGGCCCAGATCGTAGCCGGAGGGATCATCCTCTATGGCCTGGCATGGCAGTAGTAACACCCTTAGAGGCCGCGGGCGGATTTAAGTTATTCGTCTTCGTCAGAAGCAAAAGAGAAGCCCGTAGGATTGTTAACCCGGTAAGAGCGCCCTTCTCTTACCACCGTACCTATCAGCTTGACTGACTTGTATTCCTCGTGGGCACGGGTCGCTTGCGCGTATTCCGTTGGTAGTAGAGTTACGTTGACCTTTCTCATGACGCCTTCAATCAATGCATAGATTGTAACACGCCCAGCTTCCTGCCCGTCTGCGCGTTCAAGCTTCACCACAGGACCGGTAACTTGGTAGTCTTCAAGGGCATCCCGTGCCCTGAATATGCGGGCAGCTTCCGTTATTGTCGGGATAACGTCGCTTGTGATGACAGTTCGGGATGGCACCGCCTCAGGCATCGGCCTGTTTTGTGCCCATGCTACAGACAGGCTGATAGAAGCCTGATCGCCGAACCTAAATAGCCCTACAATGCCCTCGCACAGGTTCGCGCTCACCCCTAAGTTTACGGCCTCCTGGAATGGCCGGAAATTATCCTCAGTCGCAAGGGCAGACTGTTCTGCGGCTGTGACTGTAGTTTGAACGCCTAGTGCAAGCGTCTTTACGACCTGCCTTTCAAAAGGTTCTTCCGGGAAAAGGTCGGTTTCGCTGAACGGGTTAAGCTGTGGCGCAACTGGCGAAAGCACGGTTAGAATGAAGCTTCCATGTTCAGTCTGTCCAAGCCGCGCACCATTCATATACTCAAGTGCCTGTTGTGGCTTCCGTGAGTGGAACACCGCACGCGGGCGCACCGTAGAACATGCCGCAGCAAGCAGCATTTCGCGTGTTTGCTCAAACAGCCTTACACCGTCTTCAATTCTCACAGTTCCGCTATCAGTGTTTGGCGATCTAACGCCCAGCCGAATGACGTCAAACCCTGAATTTATTAGGTCACGAAGAACCTCAAGCTGTGAGCGACCTTCTGCCGCGGATAGTTCCTTGAGAATATCCCCAAGGCGGATGATAAAATCACTAGCTTCCCGCCGTAAAGGTACAACAACCTCGTTATCTGGGAACGCAGGATTATCCCACACGGAAAACTTACCGTGAACTTCGCTAAATTTGCTCCATCCGTGCGAGCGCA
This sequence comes from Methylobacterium pseudosasicola, assembly GCF_900114535.1. Classification (GTDB taxonomy): domain Bacteria; phylum Pseudomonadota; class Alphaproteobacteria; order Rhizobiales; family Beijerinckiaceae; genus Methylobacterium; species Methylobacterium pseudosasicola. The sequence goes on from NZ_FOTK01000017.1 coordinate 113,046, forward strand.
GATAGCCGATGACGTTCAACGGCTTGATGGAATTGATTGCTACAGCGTCTTGGATCAATGCTTTCATGGCATGTCCTCGCCGTTGCTTGCTCTCTCCATCATTCGCCGCAGCACGTCAGGAGTGAAGACGTTTGCCCTCGCCAGGTAGACAGTCTGAACCGTTCCGTTTTCGCTTTCTGGCTGTCCCTTGAGGGAACACCAGTAACCGCAATGTCTAAACGTCAGCTCTTGCTCCGTTTGAGAAATCCACTCATCAACGGTATTAGATACGAATACTACGACGAGGTAGCGCGGGTTCGTAACTAGCGGATCACGCAAGTTGTTATAGGTTTACAGGTCCAAGACATATGAAATCGGGCCGTCACCCTCAGGGACGCCACTCATCTGACATTTAAGCTGAATGTCGATTTTGGGCTTAGTTCTGACCGTCCCAACCACACGCGAGCTAAGCGTAAAATCTATTTTGTCGTCGTCCGGCTCGGGTTTGGAAATACCGCATCCGGTAACTGCACAAACAGCACGGACATAGGCACCGGAAAAGTGCTCTTGTCGTGCTGAAATTGCAGAGTAGGGTTCTGGCGGCATCGTATACTCAATCTGCCTTTTCTGTATCTTTCTTATACTACTTCGTCATGTGAATGTTTTGGCGAGGATTCGCCGTCGGATTGTTTGGTACGTTGCCCCATGCAGGAACGCAACGGGCACGGTTGCAACGGACGCCTCCTGCGGTGCCTCTCAAAGTTCGGGGTTACGAGGCTGTGCGGCCCTGGCTGATTGTGGGGCGTCTCGTTCTGTCTATGTTCTTCCTAACGTATGGTGAGGCAGGTGCCGTAAGCAAGCCATGAAGCTCGGCCGTACTTGTCTGTCGAAGGCCCCCGGCGGTTTGGTCACACCTTATGATGTGCGTAAAGCAGCTTGGTGCTCCTCCGCGCATGGCTGCGCCGCCCGCTGCTCGGTAAAATGCGGCCTCATGAGCATCTTGAACTTCGTCACTCAGGATCAGCTCGATGAGCTGGACGAGGACCCGCGCGTTGCCTTCATGCAGCTCGCAAACCTAGCTCAACGCAGCTTGGCCGATCAAACGAAGAACTTTGACCCCGACCATGAGCAGGAATGGCGGGAGATAGAGGATTTACGCCATAGCTTCGTCAACGTCCTCTTAGCAGCGGCAAAGCGGTTTGAAATAGAGCCGTTTGCTTCGATGGAACTGCCAACCGCAAACAATTTTGACAATAGAAGCTATCGAGATTTCCGTGACCATCTCGATCACTACATCACGCAGCTTGTGATTGATAACAGCTCGAGGACGCGGCGGCAGTCAGTCGAGGTTCCGCCAAAAACGAAGGATAGTATCCGGGGTTATATTCAAGAACTTAGGGGCTGTATCGAACAATCCGACATGCCAGATACAAAGCGGGAAGCATTGCTTGATAGGCTTGATGCTTTTCAGGCCGAGTTAGAGAAACGGCGCGTTAACCTCTTGGCTGTTTCTATGTTGGTATTTGATATTATTGCCGTGCCCGGCGCGGCGTGGGCCTCATACGAGCTGACAAGTCGTGTTGTGACCAACATCATGCAGACCGTCGCAAAAGCGCGAGCGGAGGAACAAGAAAAGAAGCAACTTGCTCCCCCGGCAGAGTTCAAAGCTCTGTCTCCGCCGCGTAGGGATTTGCCGTCGCCGCGCCGCCAAGCTGCCAAAAATTACAATTTTGACGACGATATTCCGTTTTAAGCGGAGTATCGTCGCGAAATATCTGTTCCTAAGTTGGCTTTGACTTTTGGAATTCCATCATTGCCAAAACACAGTCTTGCAAGCTGACCTTTGCAGACGGGTAGTGTTCAGCGATCTCCCGAAGGAGATAGTGGGCACCGGATTTCAGTTCTATGTTTGAGAAATCGGTCTCAGGAACGAGAACGAAAATCATCAGGCCGGCTAGGCCCATTTCCAGAGCATAGCTCTTGCCACGACGTGACCAGGTCGGCTTCGTCGGCCCGGCTTTTGTTGAAGCCTCCGCTTGTCCCGAACCAGCTGCGGCAGCTTTGGCTTTACGCTTGGCCTCTACATAATCCTCAAACTTGATGTAGGCGAAACCTATAAACGTGCCTGTAGCGCCTCCGGTCGTAGCCAGGAGGCTGAAGCTTTTTAGCGTAAGGGGTCCGCTGAGAATTCCGCCATCTGCCGGCATGGTCAGTCCTCCGACCTCGACCACATCAACATGGATCTGTGATGCGGGTTCCTAAGCGGACGAATGAGGAAGGTGCGGCCGCTCGCGCCCTCTCAAAATTCAAGAGTTTTGTCGGGCCGTGGCTTCGGCAGTATGAGCCGCCGGGCCATGCTGGATGCCCTGCCAGCCGAGCCAGCCGGTATAGAGGCCCACCAGCACGATCAGCACGGCCGAGGCGGAGGGTGCCTGCCGGGCGAAGCTGCTGAACCCGGACCAGCGCGAGGCAACATGCTTGATGCTCAGGGCCGCCAGCACGCCCGCTGACACCATCGTTAATGCCAGCCCAATGCTGAAACACACCACCAGCACGAACCCGAGGCTCAGCTGCTTGAGCTGGATGCAGAGCAACAGCACCGTGATCGCTGCCGGGCACGGGATCAGACCACCGGTCAAGCCGAACATTATGATCTGCCCGGTGGTCACGGTCCGCCCCGCAAACCGCTTGCGAATGTCGGCCGCGTGAGCGCGGGCGTGGGCGTCGTCCTCGTCGCCCAGGTTCATATGGTCGCGATCGTGGTCATGCTCCGCAAAGGCGACCTCGTGGACCTCCGCCCCGGCCGGAGCGTTGAGGTGCAGCCGCGCGATGAACGCGTGCGGCTCCGGGATTTCCTCTAGGCTCTCCAGGAACTCGCCGCCGTTGGCAAAGGCGAACGTCTGCCGGGTGCCGTCTGGACGGATGGTTTCAACGGTCACGGCATTGGTTGCCGGTAACGGTCCGCGCTCGCTGCGCACCCGCCAGCGCGGGGGCGCACCGTCCTCGAGCACCTCCAGCGTCAGCAAGCCGGTGCTGGTCGTGATGTGCTGCACCTCGTCATGATGGTGGTCATGGTGGTGGTACTGCTCGCGCCAGGTCCGCCACGCCATCCAGAGTGCAATGCCGACGATCAGCACCGCCGAGGCGAGCTGGAAATACGGCTCGCTAGCCTGTCCCAGGTACTCCTGCCCGAAATACTGCCCGCCCAGCGCAATCACCCACACGACCGCCGTGTGTGACAGGGTGGCCGCCAGCCCCAACAAGACCGCCTGCGTGACCGTCCCGCGCACCGCGATGATGAACGCCGCCATCATCGTCTTAGAGTGGCCGGGTTCGAGGCCGTGCAGGGCACCAAGCAGGATCGCGGTGGGCACGAACAGCCAGGCGTGCGCCGTCCCCTGCTGAAGCAGGTCGGTCAAAGAGGTCATGGCATCGGCTTTCGTTATTTAAGGTAGGTCCGCACCACCTCGATCAGCTCGGCCGCGCCTTTGGCCCGGTCGGCATCCGGCTCGGCGTCCGGGTTCACGACGTGGTGGCGGATGTGATCTTCCATCAGCTCGGCGGTCAGGCCGTTGATGGCGCCGCGCATCGAGGCGACCAGCATCAGCACATCGGTGCAGCCCAGCTCGGCCTCCAAGGCTCGCTCGACGGCTTCCGCCTGGCCTTTGATCCGGCGCACCCGCGCCAGCAGCTTGGTCTTGTCCTTGATCGTATGGGCCATGAGCGGCTTTCCCTTAGGAGAAGATATATAGGGGGGTACCCTATCGGTTGTCGAGCAAAAATTGCACGACCGGGGCAGGGAGGCCCCTACCATGAAGAAGGATGACCCCTGCATCGGGGTGTGTGAGTGGGACGGTAAGACCGGCTGGTGTCTGGGCTGCGGGCGGACGATCCCGGAGATTAAGACGTGGCGAAAGCTCACGCCCTACCGGCGCATCGCGCTCCTGCGCGAGCTGCCACGCAGGGTTCAGCAACTAAGCAAGCAGCCAGTGGAAGAACCGACCTCAGCTGCACGATAGAAGCCTACATCAATCGCAAGTTTCAGGCGTAGTTTATATGGGCCTAGCTGCAAAGGATTGCTGCCGCCCAGACGAACTCGGCTGGGCGGCGCATACATGCCTTTTCATTAAGAGACGGTAGAGACAAGCCTTGCCTCTGTGCTCATGACTTACTGTACAGAATCGATTTCGGTGCCTGATTTCGGAGTTTGGCTCTTCTTTGCGCTAGCCCACCGTGACTTCGAACCAAGTTCACTCGTGGGACAAAGTGTATAACTACTGCAGGGAGGATTTTCGGGGGTAGTTGAAGTGTGTTTGTGCTTCAAGGTTGCAGGCGGGGATCCTTGGCAGTCGCTATGACAGCTATTGTTGACAGGATGGGCGCCTGACCATCCAGGATACGCCAGTATTGCGGCGCTAATGACAGCTCCACGCAAGGCGATTTTCAACGTCATGGCGACCTCCTGAGTTGCGCGACATGCTCTGTAAAAATTTGCGGCTTAGACTGGCCCTGGCATTAATCCTAAAAGTCGCGATCTCTTTCCCATTTGGCGGGCGGCTTAAAGAACGTAACGAAGCGGGTGACCCGATCTTTGTCGTGGCTCCAATTCATAAAATTAGTACAATGTAGTTTTGAGCTAGCTGACTGCGTGGTTGCAGGCCTGTCTTCGAATTTACTATACCCAATTGGGCAATCTCTTCCTGCCTCACATCTCGCGAGATTGTCTTTGTTGTCACCTGCCCAGAGCGAGTAGCCTATGATCTCTGACTCAAGAGGAACGATGTTGCACAGCAGCTGACAATTAGCTGTATCGGTCTTTCCTCCGTTCAGAACCTTACCGACCTCTCCATGGATCGGGTCTGCAGCCTTCCGGAAAGCGTCCGTATTGGTGAGTTCGCGGAGGGCCCCAGCAAAATCTTTCATTGTGGCCTTCTCGACTCCGTCGATTGCTTTTCCTAAGTCACCAGCAGTACCGACATTGCAGGTTGGCCTAGCAGTATATGTATATCGTCCATGTCCAACGTCATCGTTGTTGACGACGGCAAATTCTCCTGGTGCGCAGTTCTTGCATCCGGATCCATTGCCGACGACCTCAGCGTTTAGATCGGCTGTTGATGAGGCAAGGAGTGCAAAGGCCGATAAAATCAGTAAATTTCGCATGATGACCCCTCGTCGATACCGACAAAAGACGGAGCGAATCACATCGATATTGCCATAGTCAGGACCGAATGCAATCGATGAACCTCGGTCACAATGTGTCCAGAAAACGACCGTTTTCCCGACGATGCTAAAGGGCCAGTCACAAACCGCCCGAAACGGCCCTGTTTCTGTCGGAAAAACGTGTCGGCTTTTCTATTGCCGGATAAACGCTGATTTGGCATCATCCCGACATGTTCATCGGATATGCCCGCGTCTCCACCCTCGATCAGAACCTCGACCTCCAGCGTGACGCCCTGACCAAAGCCGGGTGCGAGCGTCTGTTCGAGGAGAAGAAGTCCGGCAAGGCCGGGACCAAGCGACCGGAGTTCGAGGCGGCGCTCGCCTACCTCCGACCCGAGGACGTGCTCGTGGTGTGGAAGCTCGACCGGCTCGGCCGTTCACTCGTCGAGATGATGCGCACCATTGACGGGCTGCGGGTGAAGGACGTGCACTTCCGCTCGCTCACCGAACAGTTCGACAGCGCTACCGCCCACGGCCGCTTCGCCCTGCAGATGCACGGGGCTATGGCCGAGTACTTCCTCGACCTCAACCGCGAGCGCACGATGGAGGGGCTGAAGGCAGCGCTCGCCCGGGGTCGCAAGGGCGGCCGGCCCAAGAAGCTGACTGAGGACGACATCGCGGTCGGCCGTGCCTTGCTCGCGGCCGGCACGATCAGCGTGGCCGACATTGCCAAGCGGCTCGGGGTCAATCGGGACACGTTCTATACCTACTTCCCCCGGGCGCGGGCTAACAGCACCGCGGCCAAGGGCTGAGTTCGTACGTGGATCGGTGTGGCCTCGGTGCGCTGCCCATACCGACGTACTTTCCATAGGGACGGAGGTCGCACACCGCTGCGCACGGTCGTCCATCCGAGAGGTGCCCGTTCGTGATCTGAGGAAGATCGCCGGAGCGACATGTCGATCAGCCGACGCCAACTCGCGGTCTCGTTGCTTGCAGCCCATCACATCGCCGACCGCGGCGTAATCGCGGCCTTCGTCGCCGACCCGGCGACACAAGCGGCGCCCAACCCTTTCGCTGAGACGAGCGCTGGAGCCGTGCGCCAAGTTTGGCGACAGCGCGCCGCGGAATTCCAGTCGTTCAATATCGAGGCGGTGGGGGTGCCCTGCCTGCTGCGGGCTTTGTCTGGGATGGGGGTTGGCGAGGTGCTGGTACAGGAGATCCTGCGGGCCGGTCCCCACACTGCGAACGTGTTTCACGGTGGCGATGGCTGCCGGATCGTAGGGGCCGTGCTTTACGGCAAGCCCGGGACTGGTCTGCCGACAATCCCAATGAACAAATCTATGCGTGCCGCTTTCAGCTCGCGGTCACGCGCTCGCCGGCCAACGGAGCAATTTGATTTGTTCGCCCCGGTCGAAGCCTGACGGTTTTCTACCCCACCTTCTGCCGTGCAGGCTCACAGGTGCCGATCGACGGCGCCGTGGGTAAGGACCGACCCTGATGCCGATCCGGCGCGAGCATCGCTTCTTCTATCAGATCGACTGGCGTGAGCTGTCGATCACGATCCGCTTTGGCCGGGCCGGAGGGTGGTGCGAACGCTGCCGGCGCCCACACGGGCAAAAGATCTATCACCTCGGCGATGGGCGATGGTGGGACCGCGAGGTGTGCGCTTGGCGCGATGGCGACGGCGAGATCCTGCGCGTCCAGCCCACAGTCGAGGATCTCGGCCCTATCGCTGAGACCCGTGTGGTGCTGGCCACGGCGCACCGCGATCATGACACGAGCAATAACGCGGATGCCAACCTCGCGGCGTTTTGCCAGCGCTGCCACATGCTGCACGACCGGCCTGAGCATCGACGCCGTCGATGGCGAACGCTGTTCCGTCGCAAGGCGCTGGGCGATCTGCTTCGAGGATGCTATCGGGCCTGAGTACAGCTTTTAGAGCCAAAATATTCTGGCTGTATTCGTACGAAGCCAAAACTTCGAAGGGACACAACCGCCCATTTGAGTTTTTATCTATCTCGCTCAGAGCTTTAGGTGATAGCAGGTATTGCTGAAGATCAGCTCAGCTCCAAACGCTCGATAGCAGTAGTTAGCTTATGGCCCGGCCCCTCGCTGGGACGCATCGCATAGGCCCGGCATGTCGCCGACGGCCGCGTCCCCTGATGTGGGGATCGTTGAATGTTTGAGACGTGTGACACCCAGCTCTGGGATGGGGTAATCGCCAACGTCTACGACATCGAAGGGTTCGACCTCGATGTTCCTGGTCTCGATCTTGATGCTGATGACAAGATCGAAGAGCGGCGTGACCGAGCGTTGACCTTCGTGCGTCGGTTAAGCCGGGCGCAGATGGAACACCTCGGCCTCCTTACCGGGGATGCCAAGCGTGACGAAGCGCGCGCTGGCATCCTCGCCGCGGGGGTCATCGCCCATCAGGAGGGGCGGCGGGTCTCGGTTTCGTTCCGCAGCAACCACTACTCCGGACGCGCTCGCTACGCCGGGTCAGCTTACACCTACCGGATCGTCCCCGATCTCGTCGAGGAGCTGGCGGAGGCGGGGTGGATCGAACTCGACAAGGCTCCCGTCGGCCGAAACAAGGCCAAGGGGCGTCAATCCACCTACACGGTCACCGAGAGGACTCTGGCTGCGCTTGGCGACAATCCCGTGTTCGAGCTGCACCTGAACGACCCGATCCGGATGCGCGGTGCCGACAAGCGTCTCGTCCCCTATGAGGATACCGACTTCACCCGCGAGCGCCGCGATCAGCTCATCCGCGTCAACAAGATGCTCGCGTCGATCGATATCGGCACGCGCAACCCGGACATCGTGAGACTGCCGGACCATCGCTGGCGTCTGCCCGGTCTTTGCTCCGACGGCCGTGGTGGCTTCAGGCCCCGCCACGTACGTTCCGACGCGCGGGCCGTGCACGTCGTGCACAACAACGAGGACTGGGACCAGAACGGGCGGATGACCGGCCTGTTCATCCAGCAGCTGCCTAAGGCCGAGCGCGAGCTGATCACCATCGCCGGCGAACCGGTAGTGTTGCTCGACTATGCCTGTTCGCACCTCGTCCTCGCCTACGCGCGAGTGGGGCTGAAGCTCGAAGGGGACGCGTACGCGATCCCCGGTTGGGAGGGTGAGCGCAAGTTCGTGAAGCGCGCCACCGTCACCGCCATCAACTGCGCGAAGAAGACCCGCAGGAAGGGGCGACAGCAGGCCGTGAATGCCATCGCACACGATCTGGCCGTACGGGACGCCAAGGCTGGGGCAGTTGGGGTTGAGAAAGCTATGGAACAGAAGGCGGGGGAGATCCGGCCGAGCAAGGCCCATCGGCAGAAGGCACATGCCGTGCTCAAAGCGATAGAGAAGCGTCACGCGTCGATCAGAGAGTCGTTCTATTCGGGTATAGGCCTACGCTTCATGCGGACCGAGGCGGACGTGATGCTCGCCGTGATGCTGGCGGCCATCGACAAGGGCATCCCCCTGCTGCCGGTGTACGACGAGTTCGTGGTTCGGGTTAGTGACGCCGAAGAGGTGTATAAGCTGATGGTGGCACACTGGCGCGCGGAGGTGGGGTTCGAGCCGATGATCGATCGGCCATCGCCAGTTGCCCAGATCCAGGAGACGGCGGCGTTATCACAAAACGGGAACACTCCCGTCTATTCGTATGTTGGCTCGTGTCTGCATTCTATGCTCCCCGCTTCCCCGTCGTCCGCGGTTCCGCTGGCTCCGCGCTCTCCTGGCCTGGCTCCCCCCATCTTCACCCCCGGAATTCTTTGACTTTGAATGGGCCGCCTCACCCCCGGTGACCGGTTCTCCCCCGGGTGGATTTCTGAGGTACATGACGCCGGTGACCTTACGTACCCTGAAGAAGCCCCTGAGGTTTCACATTCAATTCATGGGTTGTAAGTCCCAGCGTTGATGCTTCTGGAGCGAGCGAGAGCGTGACGCCGTCCGTGGCGGACGGGGTGACCAGGTAATCCGGGATGATTACCTGGCGCTCCTTTCTGGGCTTCGCACCTCCCGATAGCTTCGCGTCGCCGAGGGCAGCCTTCCCGGAGCGGAGCGCTTTCGTCCTTTCGAGGTCCCCGACCAGTCGCCTGAGTTTGTCCCGCATGGTTGGGACAGACGCTGTTGAACCGAAACGGTCGATGGCTCGTGCCGGATCGAGGTCCACGAAACTGAATAGGGCGTCCCGCACCCGGGCCCGAGCGTAGCGGTAGACACATCGTGGTATGCCGTGGAGCTTCATGCTGTCCGGATGAATCCGAACGATGAGGTCCTGTTCGACGACATCGATCAACCAATCGGGCGGGGTGATCGCCCACCCAGGTTCGGTGGGATCGGTATCGTCCGGCTCGCACCGTTCCAGCAGCCAGAACGTGAGGACCTTGCGCCCCGTCACCTCAAACGGGAGGTTCGTCTCCACCCGCGTCGCGCACAAGCGTTCGAGGGTCGAGGCGAGATCCTCATGTTGCGCGCCCCCGGGCCCTTTCCCGATGTACCGAAGCAATTTGGAACGGGTGATCGACAGGACGATGTCGCGTCGAGGTTCGTGGCGCACGCGGATGCGATCGCGCAGCTCGGTGATCACCCAGATAAGGATGTTCACGTCCGACACGAAGGCCATGCCTTTGGTCCGCTCGGTGGTCACGAGCAGCGTGATGTCTCCTGATTTGTCGGGGAAGCGGATGTCCTCGGTCCGGCCCTCGGCCAGGGCCAGGAACGGAAACTCCAGCATCACTGCGGCTTCGTAACGATGTCCGCCATGCGGATCGGCGGTGGCGCCCCCCGGGGGCGTTTCGTCGGTCATCGGCTTCTCCCTGCTCACATGCAGGGGGACGAGGCCGAGCACCGGCTCGGCAGGCCGCGGAAAAACCCTGCAAGAACATATAGGCCGGCGGCGCTCGGTCGAACGCGCACGGGCACGCCGCTGAGGCAAGTGTCGGATCCGGTGTCGCGTCCAAGCCACGGATGTGTTCGTGCCCGGTGCGCCAAACGCATCCCCCGGGGTAGCGCTCAGGTCGCTGAGTGCACTCAGATCGGCGCCGGATATCTCGGCTCCAATCCTTCGTACCGGGCTGAATGGATACGGCTCACATCGCCCCAGTGCTCGTGCCGGCGATGAAGCTCGGGCTTGAGCAAGCGGCGGATGAGAGCTGTGGCCACACCCCATCAACGAGCGGAAAGCGCTTCATCCCTGATCGGGCGGGTCCAGGGTGTCCAAGACCTTATTTTTGAGAAGGGGGACGAAACCGCATAAATCCCCTCTCTTGGACGCCGCCAATGCCCCGCCGCGCGAAGAACCACATCCCCAACCCGATCGATCGTCACATCGGCAAGCGCATGCGGCTGCAGCGGATGATCCGCGGGCACACGACGTACAGCCTCGCCGAGGTGCTGGGCCTCAACGAGCGTACGTACCGGGACTATGAGACTGGAGCGCTCCGGCTGAGCCCGTACCGGCTGGTGCAGATCGCGCGGGCGCTGTGCGTCGAGCCAGGCTTCTGGTTCGTGGGGGCGCCGAGCGGCGTGTTCGAGCCGAGCCCGCCGATCGACACCGGCGGCATGGGCGACGGCGACACGCGCCGGCTGCTTCGGGCGTGGGACGCCATCACCGGCAAGCCCAGAAAGCACTTGCTTGGTATCGCAATGGCGATGGTGAAGGCTGATTCCGGCCCGCGTAAGCCATTGGAATAAAACAGTCTCAAAAATTATTTGCTACTTTTGCTCTTTAGAAAAATTCTAAATAGCTATCAGACATTATGGCCACCCCCCTATGTGGGTGCCGCGGACCCGCCGGTCATTCCGGAAGATTTCGCGCTTCCATACGTCGCCAGCGAATATGTTTCGGCACAACGCCGAGGATCAATCGCCGGTGAACGTTCATCAGTTTAACAATGTGTCATTCCAATCATCATTTCAGAGTTTATGTATATAAATCTGAATAAAATTGAAAGCTTGTACAAAGTCATGAGCGTAAATAGCAAGTACGTTGTTGGTAATCTATACGTCAAGTGCGTCTTTACTAAAGAGCATTATCAAATGGATGCCCTTTTTTCGCTGAGGAAGGCTTTGCGTACGTTGTTCGGTGATGGGTACGATATATCTTCCATGCCTTTGACAATCACTGTTCCGAAGGGGTCCGATTTTGTAGAAATCGATGAAGCTCTGACTCAAGAATTCAAGAAGTATCCTGCTTTGAAGGGTATGCGATTTCAGCTTCAGATGTGTCGAGATATGTTGATTGTACAGTAGTTTACTTACAGCACACCGCCAAAATCGCTCATTGCGGATCAACACCGAACCGTCAAACACAGGAGTTTAACGTGAACAATAACTTTTCTACCCGTTGCTTGAAGATGAGCTACAAGTTTTGTGCTAATAATAAAGATAGTATTGAGAATAGTAACAACGCTCTAAATGTTGTTTTGAGTCAACTGTTCGGTACGGGATACCGTATGACAAAGTCATCGTGCTTAATTTATGTTCCCATTACTTGTAATTATTTCATCATTGTTAATACTCTCCGTAATGAATTTGGAAAACAGCTGCCGTTGAAAGGGATGAGTTTTCGAGTTGACTTGCGAGAGCGCATGAAAGAAATTTGAACATAACAACCGGCAAACAGCTTTTAACTGGGAAATGCCATATAGCTCCGGGAATTATCAAGATCAGATAATTCCCGGAGCGCCTGTCCGGGGCACCCCGGTTTTTCCACGACGCTTGAATTTTTAGATTTCAGAGGCCGTGCGACTTTGTCGGACGACAACCCAGACACTGCGCCGCTTGATCTTTGCCTGCCGATCAACGCCGGTACACTGGTGTCACGCATTATGGCTCGGGCGAGACTCCTCGCATGCTCGGAGCTATACGCTTTTAAGCAGCGATCACTGCACCGTGGCGCCGGCAAAGGTCTCGTTTGACTGCAGGATCACGTTGTACACCGCGGCTCATCAAGGACGGCGTATTGTATGGCGACGAGGGACATGGTGGCCGCAGAATGTCTTTCGCGCGTCATGATCAGGAACTGGGTGCTCCGTTCTCATCGAGCAACTCCGGTGGTAAATTTTGACCATGCCAAATTGAAGCTCTCGCTCTCGACACTCAGGATGCGAGACCCATGATAGCCATTCAGCCGAAATTCCGCGTCAGAGACACGACTCCGCGCGAGTTCCCGCAGCTGACCGAGTTCGTAGTGGAGGGGCTCGTCAGCGGTACATGGTCATTGTGCATGGTCGGAGACAACTTCGTCGCTCGCAGCACCCGAGATCAAGCTCAGGCGCTTGCCGACCGGCTTGAACGCGGCGAGGACATCTCTGAGGACTTCAAGCGGATGCCGGTTCGGTGGTGGGACAGGCCCGGGTTAGACCCATCACGACCGGTACCGACACGACACGCGGCCACGCGCGGCAGAGATGACGAGGGATAAGTCGATGGGCTCTGCCCGCCGACGGTGCGAGGGCCGATAGCATGGATTGGTTCGAGCGGCTCACCGGGTTTCGGGAGACATGGTACGCGGAGACGCAATCCCGCTTGTCCGTGATCGACGGACGGCTGCACAGCCGGAATACGAACCGGACGTATGCGGTCGGCACGCTGACGCTGTCGTCGCTGGCGGAGCTGCGAAGCGCCGCAAGCGCTGTTCGTCGGTCCGGCCAGCTCCGGCTATCCATAGTCGAGGGCGATGTGCGAACCATGCACCGCCAGCCCGAGAACCGTGAGGCACTGTTCCAGGTCGCCTCGCAGTTCAACATGTTGGAGATGGTCAGCTCGACCGTGACGCCGGAGGATGGCGTCACCCGCTACGAGCACGACCGTACCCAGGGTCCGGCTTGCGCCATGGCGGCGGGCGCGGCCACGATCTTTCGTAACTACCTCGTCCCGGCAGCTGACGGTTTCGGGCAGACGGCTGATCGTCAGCTCGACGGCTTGGCCGATCTCGGTGCTGCATTGGCGCAGCGTCTGGACGTGCCGATCGAGAAACTTTGGACGATGCGCAATGGCTACGCTCTGGCCACCCGGGACGGGTTGTCGGCAGCAAGCGACTACCTCCGGGCCGCGGATACCGAGGCGTTGGACGAGCTGCGCGGGCTGCTCCGGGTCGGGCTGCACACGGATGTCGAGGTCACTGACGGTCCGTCACCCGGCCCGCTCGTCAGCCAGGTGTTCTGCTCGGCGTTGCCAGTGGCCTACGGTCGTCTTCCGCCCGCAGCGTGGGCGCCGTTCGCCAGCCTCGTGCTGGAAGCAGCATATGAGGCGACGCTGCTCGCCGCTCGGCTCAACGCCGCCCGCGGCGCGTCCAACCGTGTGCTGCTGACGCGGTTGGGCGGAGGTGCCTTCGGCAACGACGACGCGTGGATCGACCAAGCCATGCTGCGGGCGTTGCGACGTGCCAGCGGCGACGATCTTGATATCGCAATCGTCAGCTACGGGCCGCCGTCACGAGGCCTACAGGACCTCGTGCAGAGCGCGCGGGCACGGCTCTAGCGCTGGTGATGGGGTTCGGTGGTCGCGCTGACGCCATGACCGGGTTAGGCTGCCAGCACGATACCCCAGGGAACTGCACGATGACACGCATCGCCCTTTTCGCTGCCGCGGCCGTCGCCTTTGCGGCACCGGCCGCCGCCCACGATTTGTGGCTGTCGCCCGGTCCAGGCAGCGTGATGGTCCAGTATGGACATCCGCATGAGCCTGAGATGCCGGTAGCCAGCAAGCTCACCAGCCTCATCGCCTATCAGCCCGCCCGGACGGTTGGGCTTACCGCGACGACGGGGACAGAGCCGGTTCCGGTTTTGCGCGCTGCCCTCGATGGGGACGCCCTGGTCGCGGCGGCTTACGACAACGGCTACTGGGTTCGCTTGACCGATGGCAGCTATCGCAACGCCAGCAAGCGCATGGTGCCGGAGGGCGAGAAGAGTCAGTGGTCGGTCAAGTACGCTAAGGCGGCGATCGGTCCGACCGCGCCGTGGGATCGCGTCGTCGGTCAGCCGTTGGAGATCGTGCCGCTGGAGGCGCCGGCGTCGGCTAAGGGCTCGATCCGGGTCCGTGTCCTATTCGATGGGCGCCCTCTTTCCGGAGCGGATGTCGTCGCCACGGACGGCGCGACCTTCAAGAGCGAGGCGGATCAGGCTCGCGCTGCGACGGATGCTGCCGGCGAAGCGACGGTGCCGTTGCGGGTGGCCGGCCCGCAGGTGCTCAGGGTCAGTCACCGCATTACCCCCTCGCAAACACCCACGCTGGCTGACGCAGACACCTATTCAGCCACGTTCGCGTTCACGGTCGCTGACCCGAAGACGAATTGACCGAAGGCGCCGTCCAGAGTTGGTGGGTCCTTTGCCCGCGCCAGTCCGGCTCCACGAGGGGTTAGGCTTCATCAAGTACCCCCGTCGGAAATGCGACGAACCTGGAAAATCGAAAGCCGGGGGTGGGTGCCCCCGGGTGTTTTTCCGACGCGATGATTTTTTTGGGTTTTGAAGCCCGCGCAACGTATCGGGAAACGAACCCCGGCCAGCACGAGGTTCATCGCAAGCCCAATCCGCCCTCAGATGACGGGGAGCGCGCTGAGGCCACCGAACAGCGCGGCGTGGCTGACGTAATAGAGCGCCAGAGAGGCCGCCAGAGCGCCGCCATACCAGGCCGGTGCCAGGGCTACGTCGCGGACGCGTACCGCCCGTCGAGCGTCATCAGCCGCGATGCCAAGCAGCACCACGATGATGCCCGAGTGCCCGATCGCGTCAATCTTGCCGAATTCGAACACCGCCGACACGAAGATCCCGGTCAGGATCAGCGCCGCCACGCGGCGGACCAGCGGGGTCCAGATCAGCGAGAATGCCAGGGTGAATTCGATCACGCCGGCCGACTTCATGAACAGCTCGGGCGTGGCGCCCATGGTCATTTGCGGCTTGGCGGCGAGCAGCGGAGCGGTCCACTCCGGGTAGGCCCATTTCTCGACGCTCGCCCACATCAGGGTCACGGCGGCGGTGTAACGCACCACGTCCAGCGGTCGGATCCCGAAAGGGGTGATGCCGAGGCTGCTGAGCACCAGGTAGGCGGCCACACCGAGGAACACCGGATAATCGGCCATGTGGAACAGGCCGTACTGCCACGTGCCGAAGCCGAACAGGAAGACGATGCCGGCGGCGGTGACTGGCATGGTCCGACGCCAGATCAGGCAGGTTGCCATAGCCAGCTGCAGCCACGGGATCCAGGCCGCGTCGGTCTTCAGCTCGGGGGTCAGGATGGTGCCGCCGAGGCCCCACAGGGACACGAGGAAGAAGCCGAGGGTCGCCCGCACCAGCAGCTCGGTATCGGTCCGGATCCTGGTGGTGACGCGATCCAGGGCGTTCAGGAGTGCGGTGCCGAGCGGGGTACCCTCAGTCATGCAGCCAGCCATCAGGCACGCGAGGGCCAGGCCGGTGAGCCACTCGAAATTGACGCACAGCACTTGGTCCAGGCCGCGAGGCTGACCGGCGACATCGAAGGCGCAGAACCATATCACGTGCGCGCTGGCTGGAGCGGTACCTACCAGGGCGACGATCGGGGCCAGCGCCAGAGCCGGGCTGATCGAGCGCAACCGCACCACAAGCCGACGCATACTGAACCCCGACGATACGCACGCGGGTGACACCCCGCATGCGTAATTGCGCACGCGGCCGAGCATTGCGTCAACGAAGAATTAAGTTGTCTTACGAGTTGGTTAACGTAATAGGCGCGGATACTTGGTTAATAAGCACTTTTATGCACGAATGTCATTCTCATAGACGAATGCCAAGGCCTTATGCATTTGAGTGCGGGTCAAACTCATCCAACCAGCGCATCGGCAACGAGGGGTGCCCGGGCTGACGGGTCGTCGTGGGTGCATTCGAAATCGGGGCAGCATCCGCTGAGGTCCCGGTATTTCGCGCTACCGCCCTTAATTCCCGGGCTCTCAATTTGAAGATGTGTGGCCACGCCACCCCGTGGATCGTTCATCCGCGATCGATGAGCACCCGTCGTGGATGGCGCAGCTACGCACGTTCACACCGATCGCCATGAGCCCCATGACAACGCCAGGCCCACAGTTCCGCGCTACGGATCGTACCCACCCGGATTACCCGAATTGCCCGTCGTGGGCGGTCGAGGAGTTCGGGAACGGGGCGTGGTCGATTTACCTCGTGGACTGGATGCCGGTGTATCGCCCAACGCGCGAGCGTGCGCAGGAGCTGGTCGATCGGTTGAGCCGGGGCGAGAGCATCGCAGCGCTCCAGGTTCGTCCACGCCCGGACTATTGGGACCGGATCAACGAGCCCAAGGACGCGTCCGGTCGTACGAGTGCCGAAATGCGTTCAGGCTCGTCGCAGACCACAGAGAACACCGATTAAGAGCGCCTAACAGAACGGCACTGAGCGGGGTTTTCAGCGTTGGTTTAGCATGGCTAGACCGCTTCTGCCCGATGATCTCTGGGACGAGATCGCTCCGCTCCTCCCGCCGCCTCGGCCCCGTCCGAAGGGCGGGCGTCGTCCAATTGAGAACCGGGCCGCACTGACGGGCATCCTGTTCGTGCTGCGCTCGGGCCTGCCGTGGGAGATGCTGCCGGCCGAGATGGGCTGCGGCTCCGGCATGAGTTGCTGGCGGCGGCTGCGGGATTGGCAAGCGGCGGGCGTGTGGAGCCGCCTGCATCACGTGTTGCTGGAGCGTCTGCACGCGACGGGTGAGATCGACTGGAGCCGGGCTTGCCTGGACAGCGCATCTGTCCCGGCCAAAAAAGGGGGCCTGCCACCGGCCCGAACCCGACGGACCGCGGCAAGCCGGGCACGAAACGCCACCTCGTCACCGACGCGCGCGGCACCCCGCTCGGCTTCCGCCTAAGCGGGGCCAACCGGCACGACAGCGTCATGATGGCGGCTACCCTCGATGCCATCCCGCCTCTGCGGAGTGGTCGACGAGGACGATCGCGGCGCCGTCCAGACAAGGTGCACGCCGACAAAGCCTACGATGCCAGACCACGTCGGCACGAATGC
>NZ_FOTK01000051.1 GCF_900114535.1 Methylobacterium pseudosasicola
CGATCTCGCCCGCCCCGTGCAGGCGCTCCAAGAGCACCTGATGCAGGCGGGCCCATACGCCGGCCGCCTGCCAGTCGCGCAGGCGCCGCCAGCAACTCATCCCGCAGCCGCAGCCCATCTCCGCTGGCAGCATCTCCCACGGAACGCCTGAGCGCAGCACGAACAGAATGCCGGTCAACGCAGCTCGGTTCTCGATCGGCCGTCGGACACCTTTTGGACGTGGGCGGGACGGCGGCAGAAGCGGCGCAATCTCGGTCCAGAGATCATCGGGCAGAAGCGGACGAGCCATCACGACCAACGCCCGCCCGCCCAATCCGTGCCCGTTCTGTTAGGCGCTCTAAGTTGCCCGGATCCTACGATTCCAGATGTCCGCCTGGCATCGACTGGGCTTCGGGCCCGATCGTTTTCACGCGTAGCCCTTCCCGGGACTCGATGAGGCGACCATCGTGGTCTCAACACCGACATCGACACTCTGGTCTCGGCTAGAGCCTGCAAGCTCCCATGATGATTTCGGCTGTATCCGGGCCTGACTAATCGGCTCCCTGGACCGAATGTCGTGCGAAAAGACGCCTATACGCCACAGCCGCAGCAGGCCCGAACATTGGAAATTCTCTGCTCAGGAGTGCCAAAATTCGCCATAAACATTCCGTAGTTCTTCCAATGCGCAATCCATTGCTTGACGTAATACGGTCCATTGTGTGCTGTTTTCAGCTGATGAGCTGCCCAACAATCCGCGAGCCGATGGGAGCTGGTATGGACGGCAAGAAGTCCGTATTCGTGTACCATGTAGAAATGGCTTGCGTCGGGAACTTGAGTATTCACCAATTCTGATCGGCGGGAACATAGAAACATTCCGTCAGTTCTGGCGAGTGCAATATTTCCCCCAGTGATCGAACAGTTCTGCGTGACGGGAACATCGAGCAAACTTCCGATTGGACTCCATTGTGCGTAGGCCGCGCTGCCCATGAATCCAAGGGCATAAAAACAAACCGGCAAATAAATACGTTTCAACATCAGGTTGTTTCCGGCGTCTGGAGCCCTGTTGCAGACTCATATCAAACCGAAATCTGGGCTAAAACTTTCTTGAACCCCGCGGAAGAGGCCTGGTTACAATCCGCTGCTAAATGTTTTGGCCGGCAAAGGCTCCCTGGTCCCGGGTACCCGATGTGCCAGCGGGTCGGGGATTCTGCAGCAAGGAATGGGACGCTTTCCCCCCGAGGAACCGGCACGGTACCGGCGACAGGGAGAGCGACATGACCCGATACCGCTGCATTCCGATCGACGACGCCGTCGCGGAGCGCTTCCGCAGGAGCGGTCGCGACGATTTCGGCAACCCGGTGCGGCGGGTCACGGCGGCCAGTGCGACCGGGTTTCCCTGCCGGCATTGCCTGTGCTGCGCCGAACCGGGGGAGCCGATGCTGCTCGGATCCTACGATCTCGGGCGACCGCGCGGCGTCTACTGGACCCCGAGCCCGATTTTCTTGCACGTGCGATCCTGCATCAGCTTCGACGCGACGGATGTCGTCGCACCGATCATCCGCGCCAACAGCTTGGTATCGGTCCGGGCCTATGACGCGGAGGATCTGTGCCTGTACGATCTCGGCCATGTCTGTGCCGGTGCGGAGGTCGATGCGGCGCTCCTGCGCGCTCTGGAGGACCCGCGCACGGCATTCGTCAACGTCCACACCGCGCGGCCGGGCTGCCTGCTGTCGCGCGTGGAGCGCGTCGAGGCTACGTCTTCAGCCGCGCCTTGATCCGCTGGGTGAGCCCGTCGCGCACGTCCCGGTAGGCGTCCAGGCGCTGCTCACGGGAGGCATCCTGCAGCAGGGTCGGGTCTGGGGTCGGCCAGTACTCGACATCGGCCGCGATCGTGTGGGTCAGGTCGAGAGCCCGGTGGTGGGCCTCCGGCGAGAGCGTGATGATCAGGTCGAAGTTCAGACCCTCCCAATCTTCCAACTCCTCGATGGTGCGGGGGCGGTGCCGGGTCGCGTCGATGCCGATCTCGTCGAGGGCCGCAATCATGAACGGGTCGGTGGGCTCGCCCGAGCGCACGCCGGCCGATTGCACGTAGGTCGATTTGCCGAAATAGGCCCGCGCGATCGCCTCGGCCGCGGCCGAGCGCACGGCGTTGTAGTTGCACATGAACAGGACCGACTGCACCCGCCGCTTCTTCGGGGTGGTCTCGGGGAAAGGCTCAGCCATCGCCGCTCGGGGCCGGACACGGCTCTACGGTCCGGACTGGACGCGCGCGCTTGCGCCGAACCGGGATCCACGTCGGCGGCAAGCGCGTCAGCCTTTCCAGTGCAGGGCGAAGATCAGGGTGAACAGGCGGCGCGCGGTGTCGTGGTCGAGATCGACCTTGCCGTCGAGGCGCTGCTTGAGCGTGTCGGAGGCCTCGTTGTGCAGGCCGCGCCGGCCCATGTCGATCGCCTCGATCTGCGACGGCGAGGCGGTGCGGATCGCGTTGTAGTAGCTCTCGCAGATCATCTCGTAGTCGCGGATCACCCGCCGGAACGGCGTCAGCGACAGGAGATGGGTCATCACCGGCTCGCCCTCAACGGTGCTGATCGCGAAGGACAGCTTGTTCTCCACGAGGCCGAGCGTCAGCGCGTAGGGCCCCTCCCGGCCCGGGATGGTGAAGGAATTGTCCTCGAGGATGTCGAACAGCGCGATCGCCCGCTCGTGCTCCTGATCCGGATTGCCCCGGGCGATCGACGCCTCGTCCAGGCTCACCTTCGCGAGGCGGTTCGGCCCGCGCTGCTTCTCGGCCATCCCCAAGACCTCACAGGTTCAACCGGATCGCGACGGAACGGGCGTGACCCTCCAGACCCTCCGACCGGCCGAGCGTTATCGCTGCCGGGCCGAGCGCCCGCAAGCTCTCCGGCGTGCAGGCGAGAATCGTCGTCCGCTTCATGAAATCCAGAACGCCGAGGCCGGAGGAGAACCGCGCCGAGCGGGCGGTGGGCAGAACGTGGTTCGGGCCGCCGACGTAATCGCCGATCGCCTCCGGCGTGTGCGACCCCAAGAAGATCGCGCCGGCGTTTCGGACCTTGCTCGCGAGCGCCTCGGCATCCTGGGTCTCGATCTCGAGATGCTCGGGGGCGAGCCGGTCGACCAGCGGCACCGCCTCGTCGAAGTTCCGGACCCGGATGATCGCGCCGTAATCGCGCCAGCTCGCCCGGGCGATCTCGGCCCGGGGCAGGGTGGTGAGCGCCCGCTCGACAGCGGTTTCCGCCGCCTCGGCCAGCTCGACGCTGTCGGTGATCAGCACCGCCTGGGCGGCGGTGTCATGCTCGGCCTGGGCCAGGAGATCGGCGGCGATCCAGTCGGGGTTGGCGTGGCCGTCAGCCAGGATCAGCACCTCGGAAGGCCCGGCGATCATGTCGATGCCGACCTGGCCGAACACCCGCCGCTTGGCCGCGGCCACCCAGGCATTGCCCGGGCCGACGATCTTGGCGACCGGCGCGATGCTGGCGGTGCCGTAGGCCAAAGCCGCCACGGCCTGGGCGCCCCCGACCCGGTAGACCTCGTGGACCCCGGAGAGCCGGGCGGCGGCCAGCACCAGAGGGTTGAGGGTGTTGTCTGGCGTCGGCACCACCATGACGATCCGCGGCACGCCGGCCACCCGGGCCGGCACGGCGTTCATCAGGACCGAAGACGGGTAGCTCGCCGTGCCGCCCGGCACATAGAGGCCGACCGATTCCAGCGCCGTCCAGCGCCAGCCGGCGGTGACGCCGAGCGCGTCGGTCGCCCGGTGGTCGTGCGGCTTCTGCTGCGCGTGGAACGCCTCGATCCGCTCGGCGGCGAGGCGCAGGGCCTCCAGGGCTTCAGCCGGGCAGGCCGCCACGGCCGCGTCGATCTCCGCCTCGGTGATCCGCAGGGCGTCGGCGAAGAAATCCGGCCCGAGCCGGTCGAAGCGGCGCGTGAACTCGACCAGGGCGGCGTCGCCGCGGGCGACCACATCCGCGATGATGCCCCGCACTGCCTCGTCCACGTCCTCGGCGATCTCGCGTTTCGCGGTGAGCAGCCGCGCGAAATCGGCGGCGAAATTCGGAGCTTGGCTGTCGAGCCGGACCATCGGATGTCTTTCGTCTGTCTCAGGCCGCCGGGCCGGGCGCGGTCGTCACATCGATCTCGTGGCCGGGGCGGGCGACCGCCTCCCAGACCGGGCCGAGATCCTTCATCCGGACCTCGATGCACTCGACCTCCAATCGCAGAGCCGCGCCGCCGGAGAACACCATGTCGATATGGCCGGAGGGCGGGTCGGTCGCCTCGAAGGTGAGCGCAAGCAGGCTCATCGGCATCGCGTAGCCCGGCGCCAAGCCGCGGGTCTTCACGCGCAGGACGCGCTCGACATGCACGCCGGCCAGGCGCCGCCGCGGCGGGACGTCCGGCGTCCAGTCGAAGCGCCGCACGACCATCAGGAAGCGCTGCTCGCCCGCCAGGTAGGTCAGATCCTCCGGCCGCAGGATCGCGTCCTGGAGGTGCGCGGAGATCACGGTCAGGTCCTCGGTATCGAGGGCGGCGAGCTTGAGCAGCTCCATGAAAGGATCCTCGGGGATAGCTGGGCGCGGCCGGAACGCGACGGCGGCGGCCTCGCGGCAGGCCGTAGGTAGCGGCCCGACCCGGCTCGGGCAACGGCCCGGGTCGGGATCGCGGTCTAAGCGGCGGTTCATCCGAGCCAAGCTAGGCCGGCTGGAACACCGAGACGACGATTCGAGGCAGGACGACGATGGTGAAACGGATCCCGCTCGCGGCCCTGGCCGCGCTGACCCTGGCGCCCCTGCTCGCCGCCCCGGTGCGCGCGCAGGTCGGCCCGGACGCGGATGTCTACATCTACGGCCGCCCCGGGCCGGACCACTACGAGTACGACCGCCGGCGCCGGCCTCCGCCCCCTCCGCCACCGGAGGACGATTGGCACCGCCGGCCTCCCCCCCCGCCGCCTTATGATGATTACGACCGCCCGCGTCGGCGCCCACCGCCTCCGCCGCCCCTGGACGACGATGACGATCGACCTCGTTACGACCGGCGCTGGCGCAGCGGCAGCCTCTGCGTCACCGCAAGGGGCGATTGCCCGACGCGTCCCGCTCCGTACAACGCGCCTTGCGGCTGCGAGATACCGGGCTTCGGCTACAAGCGCGGACAGATCGGCGGCTGAGGTGGCTCAGGCGGCGTCGTGCTCGAGACGATACGGCGCCGCCAGCAGCGCGATCGGCAGGTGCCAGGCTTCGCTGATGGCGCGGATCTGTGCGAGGTTGAGGGGCCGTTTCCGGCTCAGGATCTCCGAGGCGCGCGCCCGCGAACCGAGGAGCCGGGCGAGCTCCGCCTGCGAGCGGCCCATATCGGTGATGGCGAAGTGCAGGATCTCGACCGGATCAGCCGCCGCGATCGGGAAGGCCCGCTCTTCGTAGGCCGCGATCAGGGCGAGAAGAACCTCAAACCGATCGCCGTCGGGTGTTCCGACAGCGGGCTCCTTGGCGAAGTAGCGATCGACTTCCGCAAGCGCCCAACGGTGATCGTCGGCCGTGCGAATTGGCCGGATATCCTTGACCGGCTCTGTGATGCCAGCAGCGTCCGCTTCGATCTGCATCATCCGACCTCCACTCTAAGCGGATCAATGGCATCGTATTCAGCGTGCGTGCCGACAAATTTTATCTGGCACGCTTTGTACGTGTAGGACACTCTGACGATCAGACGGTATTTGTTGCCGCCGATGTCAAAGATGACGCGATTGTCGCCGATGAAGTCCACCGTGTTGCCGAACATGCGCTTGACGTCGGCTGGGCCTACCCATGTGGCTTTCGTGACTTGACCATACCAAGTCCGCAGCGGCACCTCCGATCGGGGATGCCGCGTCCAGAAAGTTACAAGGGCGGAGCGTGCCACGACGTTCACACTCAGGACAGTATCTTGTTCCCGAATTGGGAACAAGATACTTTCGGATTGGCGAGACGCCGTTCAACCGAAATCAGATTTGCTTCAGGCCCGCACCCGCTCGATCTGCGCGCCGCAGCGCCCGAGCTTGGCCTCCAGAGCCTCGAAGCCGCGGTCGAGGTGGTAGACCCGGTTAATCTGGGTTTCGCCCTCGGCGGCGAGGCCGGCGATCACCAGGGATACGGAAGCGCGCAGGTCGGTCGCCATCACGGGCGCGCCTTTCAGCCGCTCGACGCCCTCGACGATGGCGAGGTCGCCTTCGAGGCGGATCTTCGCGCCGAGGCGGGCCAGCTCCTGCACATGCATGAACCGGTTCTCGAAGATCGTCTCGCGGATATGCGATTGGCCTTTGGCGAGCGTCATCAGCGCCATGAACTGCGCCTGCAGATCGGTGGGGAAGCCCGGGAACGGGTCGGTGGTCACGTCGACGGCGACGATACCGGCGCCGTTGCGGCGCACGCGGATCCCGCCCTCGACCTGGCTGATCTCGGCCCCCGTGGTCGACAGCACGTCGAGTGCAGAATGCAGCAACTCGGCCCGGGTATCCTTGAGGATCACGTCGCCGCCGGTCATCGCCACCGCCATGGCGTAGGTGCCGGTCTCGATCCGGTCGGGCAGCACTTCGTGGCGGGCGCCGTTCAGCCGGGCGACGCCCTCGATCTCGATCCGGGGCGTGCCGGCGCCGCGGATCTTGGCGCCCATCTTGTTCAGGCATTCGGCGAGGTCGACCACCTCGGGCTCCCGGGCGGCGTTCTCGATCACCGTGGTGCCGTAGGCGAGGGAAGCCGCCATCAGGGCGACATGCGTGCCGCCGACCGTGACCTTGGGGAAATTGATCTCGGCCCCGCGCAGGCCGTTCTTGGTCTTGGCGACCACGTAGCCGGCGTCGATCTCGATTTCGGCCCCGAGCCGTTCCAGGGCCATGATCAGCAGGTCCACCGGCCGGGTGCCGATGGCGCAGCCGCCCGGCAGAGAGACCTTGGCCTCGCCGAACCGGGCGAGCAGCGGCGCCACCACCCAAAAACTCGCCCGCATGGTCGAGACCAAGTCGTAGGGCGCGGTGGTGTCGATCACGTTCGAGGCGGTCAGCCGGATAGTCTGGCCGGTCTCGGTGGTCTGTCCGGGGCGCTTGCCGACGACCATGTGGTCGACGCCGTGATTGCCGAGGATCCGGGTCAGGGCGGAGATGTCGGCGAGCCGGGGGACGTTGATCAGCTCCAGGGTCTCGCCGGTGAGCAGGCTCGCGATCATCAGCGGCAGCGCCGCGTTCTTGGCGCCCGAGATCGGGATCACGCCGTTGAGGGGCGCGCCGCCGGTGATGTGAATGCGGTCCATCATGTATCCTCGGGCGGCGCACCGTCTTGGCGCGCGGCCGGCCGTTCTCCTGGTGGGCGCCGCGGCGCCCAGGCTTGGCCGTCCTCTATAGACCGGATTTGTCGGAATCTGGACCGCGGGAATCAGGCTCACCTGGGCCGGGCCTGTCGGCCTCCGGCGGCGGCCCTGTCTCGGCGCGCCCGCGCCCCTGAGCTTTTCGGCGGCGCAGATTCTCCCGGAGCGCCGCCTTCAGGCGCTCGGCGCGCGCGTCCTTGCCCTCGCTCATCGCGCGACCCTTCGCCGCCGCAGGCTTGAGGCAAGCGATCCCGTACCAGGGCCGGCCATTCGGCATGACGACAGAGGGATGCTCAAGGATCTGGCGCCGTGTTTCGGTGGGTTGAGGTCGGCAGGGAGGCTAGCGAGTTCGTCCCCGCCTCTCAACGGGTGCAGGGCAGAGATGTCGGAACCTTACCTTGAACCAGTTCCAGATCCGCGCGTATCTTGCGCCCCTCACGCGAAGGACTGGACCGAGGCCGTACCTCGATCGCGGGACTTAGGAGCCGCATTGGCACCGCCCGCACGGCCGCACACGCGAAGGACGCTCGATGACCGTCACCCGGATGCCCAGCACGATGCTCGCCCAAGCGGGCTCGACGCGCGCCGGTTCTGGCTATGAGCGGTACTTCCGGGGCGCCCTGGATCAGCTCCACGGCGAGCGCCGCTACCGCGTCTTCGCCGATATCGAGCGCATCTCCGGCCGCTTCCCCACCGCCAAGTGGCGCAAGCCGGACGGCAAGACCACCGAGATCACCGTGTGGTGTTCCAACGACTATCTCGGCATGGGCCAGCACAAGGAGGTCGTGTCCGCGATGACCGACACCGCCGCCCGCTGCGGCGTCGGGGCGGGCGGTACGCGCAACATCGCCGGCAACAATTCGCCCCTGGTCGATCTGGAACGCGAACTCGCAGACCTGCACGGCAAGGAAGCCGGCCTCGTCTTCACCTCGGGCTACGTCTCGAACCAGGCTGGCATCTCGACCATCGCCAAGCTGATCCCGAACTGCCTGATCCTGTCCGACGCCTTCAACCACAACTCGATGATCGAGGGCGTCCGCCATTCCGGCTGCGACAAGAAGATTTTTCGCCACAACGACCTGCAGCACCTGGAGGAGCTGCTCCGCGCTGCCGGCGACCGGCCGAAGCTGATCGTGTTCGAGTCGGTCTACTCGATGGACGGCGATGTCGCGCCTATCGGCAAAATCTGCGATCTCGCCGACAGCTACGGTGCCATGACCTATCTCGACGAGGTCCACGCGGTCGGCCTCTACGGCCCCCGCGGCGGCGGCATCGCAGAGCGCGACGGCGTGATGCACCGGGTCGACGTGATCGAGGGGACGCTCGCCAAGGGTTTTGGCTGCGTCGGCGGCTACATCACCGCCTCGGCGGCGATCTGCGACGCGGTGCGCAGCTTCGCCCCGGGCTTCATCTTCACCACCGCGCTACCGCCGGCGGTGGCTGCGGCCGCCCGGGCCTCGGTGCGCTATCTCAAGCGCTCGAACGCCGAGCGCGAGGCGCATCAGGCCCAGGCCGCCGCCACCAAGGCGGCGCTCACCGAGGCCGGCCTGCCGGTGCTGGAGACCGAGACCCATATCGTCCCGGTGATGGTCGGGGATGCGGAGCTGTGCAAGGCGGCAGCCGACCACCTGCTCGAGCGCCACGCCATCTACATCCAGCCGATCAACTACCCGACGGTCCCGCGCGGCACCGAGCGCCTGCGCATTACGCCCTCGCCGTTCCACGACGCGGCCCATATTTCCCGCCTCGCCGCGGCGCTGGCCGAGACCTGGGAGACCCTGGACCTGCCGCGTGCCGGGACAGTGTTCGTCGAGGCGGCGGAATAGGGTTTTTACGGTCCCTGCCGGCGGGTTCTTTCGTTCGCTGCATACCTGCGTCGTCACTGGTCATCGACGCATAAAAGTTCGGTTGGACCGACGTAGCTCTCCTTCCTCTGCACGGGGAGGGCTGCGTGCGCGATCCCCGACCCGCAAGCCGTCGTGAGCAAAGCCCCCGCAGCCCGCCATTCCCCGGCAGGCTCGTCTTTTCCGGCGCCGGCCTGTAACCACGGCGCCAGCATCCTTCCCCGAAAAGTCGCGAAACAAATGATCTCCTCTCCGCTCATGACCGTGATGGTCGATGCCGTGCGCAAGGCCGCCCGCGGCCTGCGCCGCGATTTCGGCGAGGTCGAGAATCTCCAGGTCTCGCGGAAGGGCCCGGGCGATTTCGTCTCCGCCGCGGACCGGAAGGCCGAGGAGACCCTGCGCGACGCCCTGATGAAGGCGCGCCCCGGCTACAGCCTCGTGCTGGAGGAGAACGGGGTCATCGAGGGCACCGACAAGAGCCACACCTGGCATGTCGACCCCCTCGATGGCACCTCGAACTTCCTGCACGGCGTGCCGCATTTCGCGATCTCGGTCGGGCTGGAGCGCGAGGGCCAGATCGTGGCCGGCGTCATCTTCGATCCGATCAAGGACGAGCTGTTCGTCGCCGAGCGCGGCAAGGGCGCCTATCTCAACAACCGCCGCCTGCGGGTCTCGGGCCGGCAGGACATGGCCGATGCACTGGTCGGCTATGGCACGCCCTATCTCGGCCGCGGCAGCCATCCGCGGCTGCTGCGCGAGATCGGCGCCGTGATGGCGGTGGCCGGCGGCACAAGGCGGATGGGCTCGGCGGCCCTCGACCTCGCCTACGTCGCCTGCGGGCGCCTCGACGGCTACTGGGAGCGCGACTTGCAGACCTACGATTTCGCCGCGGGCGTTATCCTGGTGCGCGAGGCCGGCGGCTACGTCACCTCGGCGGACGGCGCGGCCGAGCCCCTGGCCGCCCGCTCGGTGGCGTCGGGCAACGAGGTGCTGCACCGGGAGCTGCTCGCCCTGCTCAAGAAGGTCCAGGCGGCCTGATCCGCCGCAAGACTCCTCAAAACTGGTCAGGGGCCGGGGCTTCTGCTTTAAGCGCGCCGTCCCCCACGGAAGGCCCGAACCCATGGAAGCCCGCCGCCACGTCGCGCTGAAGGAATCGATCCGCTCGATTCCCGACTACCCGAAGCCCGGCATCATCTTCCGCGACATCACCACGCTTCTCAGCGACCCGCGCGCCTTCCGGCGGGCGGTGGACGCGCTGGTCCATCCCTATGCGGGCGGGCGAATCGACCAAGTGGCCGGCATCGAGGCTCGGGGCTTCATCCTGGGCGGAGCGATCGCGCATCAGCTGTCCTGCGGCTTCGTGCCGATCCGCAAGAAGGGCAAGCTGCCCCACACAACCGTCTCGATGGCCTACGCCCTCGAATACGGCACCGACGAGATCGAGATCCACGTCGACGCGGTGAAGCCCGGCGACAGGGTGCTGCTGGTCGACGACCTAATCGCCACGGGCGGTACCGCCACCGCGGCGGTGAACCTGCTCCAGAAGATCGGTGCCGAGATCGTGGCCGCCTGCTTCGTCATCGACCTGCCCGATATCGGCGGGGCGCAGCGTCTGCGCGACATGGGCGTCGAGGTGCGCGCCCTGATGCAGTTCGAGGGGCATTGAGCTCCAGGAAGACGTCCACGAAACGTTGACTTCGTGGGACCCATCCGCCATAAGCCCGCCACTCGCGACGTGGCGCCCCGCCTGGGCGCCCTTCGTGTTTGCATACAACCAGGACGCGTGAAGGTCGGGTGCGGCATCAGCCGCCCGCGAGCGCGCCTCGACCTTTGAAGGCTCTGTGCCATGAAGAGAACCTACCAGCCGAGCAAGCTCGTCCGTAAGCGTCGTCACGGTTTCCGTGCGCGCATGGCCACCGCCGGTGGCCGCAAGGTGATCGCGCGTCGCCGCGCCCACGGCCGCAAGCGCCTGTCGGCCTGATCCGGCGGATCCTCGCCGACGCGGTTTGCTCAGGCAGCCGCGCTGCGAGGCGTGAGTATGACGCGGATACGTGGAACCCAGTTTTCCGAACGCGTCATGCACCACACACAATGAGATCGGCCGGGATCGAACCATCGATGGCGACGATCGAGCGGCTGAAGAGGCGGCCTGACTTTCTGGCGACAGCCGAAGGCCGCCGCTTTCATACCGAGCGCATGACCGCCCAGGGCCGCCTGCGGGATCCGCAGGCCGCGGAGGGCCTTCGGCTCGGTTTCACCATCACCAAGCGCGTCGGCCATGCGGTCGAGCGCAACCGCATCCGGCGGCGCCTGCGCGCGGCCGTGAGCTTGGTCGCGTCCGATCTTCCGAGCGAGCTCGCTGGGCTCCCTGCCGACATCGTGCTGATCGCCCGGCGCCCGGCCCTGACCGCGCCCTTCGAGGTCCTGGCCGAAGACCTGCGCCGCGCCCTTCCGACGGTGACGCGCCCGGCCGCGCCGCGGCCGCCCGGGCAGCGGTCCGGCGGCAAAGCCGGCGCCAAGTCTGGCGGCCGGTCCTCCAAATCCACACCTCTCCAGCGCGATGCGGGCTACAACCCCGCGCAGCCTGCAGCTTCCGGCGCGGTGGATCGTGATCCGCCACGGGACGCTGTCAGAGGTCCCCGAATCACGGAAGCGCGCCAGTCCGATGGGGCCGGTGCCGCTCCTGTTGCCACTCCGAACGCGTGCGGCGGTGTCCCCGATGGGCAATGACAAGACGAACATGTTCGTGGCCATCGGCCTGTCGCTGCTGGTGCTGCTCGGGTGGCAGTACTTCGTGGCCGGCCCGCGGGTGGAGCAGCAGCGCCTGATCGAGGCGCAGAACAAGGCCGCGCAACAGCAGCAGCAACCGCCGGGCGTGACCCCGGACGGGGTGCCGTCGCCGTCGCCCAAGGAGGGCGGCCCGGCAGCGCCCGTGCCCGGAACGGTCCCCGGACAGGGTGGCCCGGTCTCCCGCGAGGCGGCGCTCACCCGCTCCCCGCGCATCCGCATCGAAACCCCGGCGCTCAGCGGCTCGATCGCCCTCAAGGGCGGCCGCGTCGACGACGTGTCGCTCAAGAACTACCACGAGACCGTGGACCCCAAGAGCCCGGAGATCGTGCTGTTCTCCCCGGCCGGCAGCGAGACGCCGTACTACGCCGAGTTCGGTTGGGTCGGCGCCAATGCCGGGCCGCTGCCGGGCAGCGAAACCCTCTGGACCAGCGACGGCAAGAGCCTGTCCCCCGGCATGCCCGTGACCCTGACCTGGGACAACGGCGCCGGACTCGTTTTCAAGCGGATCATCGCGGTCGACGACAAGTACATGTTCACGGTCCGCGAGGAGGTCGAGAACAAGGGCTCGGGCGCGGTCACGCTCTACCCGTACAGCCTCGTCTCCCGCTGGGGTAAGCCGCACACCCAGGGCTACTACGTCCTGCACGAGGGCATGATCGGCTACCTCGGCAACGACGGCCTTCAGGAATTCACCTACGACAAGCTCGCCAAGGAGGGCGCCTATGGCGGCGCCAACACCAAGGGCAAGGCTTGGAACGGCGTGACCGGCGGCTTCGTCGGCATCACCGACAAGTACTGGGCCGCGGCGGTCATGCCCGGTGACCAGGACGCGCCCTATACTGGCGCCTTCACCGACCGCACCGACGGCGCCACCAACGTCTACCAGGCGAGCGTGCGCGGCGATGCCGTGAACCTGGCCGCCGGGGCCTCGGCCACTACGACCCAGCGCCTGTTCGCCGGCGCCAAGGAAGTGAACCTGATCAACAACTACGAGAAGGACCTCGGCATCAAGCACTTCGATCTGATGATCGATTGGGGCTGGTTCTTCTTCATCACCAAGCCGATGTTCCGGGCGCTGGACTTCTTCTTCCACCTGTTCGGCAATTTCGGCGTCTCGATCTTGGTGGTGACCTTCTGCCTGAAGCTGCTGTTCCTGCCGATCGCCAACCGTTCCTACGTCTCGATGGCCAAGATGAAGGCCGTGCAGCCCGAGATGGCCGCCATCCGGGAGCGGTACAAGGACGACCGCATGAAGCAGCAGCAGGCCACGATGGAGCTGTACAAGAAGGAGAAGATCAATCCGGTTGCCGGCTGCTGGCCGGTGCTGATCCAGATCCCGGTCTTCTTCGCGCTCTACAAGGTCCTGTTCATCACCATCGAGATGCGGCACGCGCCGTTCTTCGGCTGGATCCACGACCTCGCGGCGCCGGATCCGACGAGCATCGTCAACCTGTTCGGCCTGCTGCCCTTCCCGGCGCCGGACTTCGTCCATCTCGGCGTCTGGCCGCTGATCATGGGCGTGACCATGTTCGTCCAGATGAAGATGAACCCCGCGCCGCCGGACCCGGTCCAGGCTCAGATCTTCACCTTCATGCCGATCGTGTTCACCTTCATGCTGGGCTCGTTCCCGGCGGGCCTGGTGATCTACTGGGCCTGGAACAACACCCTGTCGGTGATCCAGCAATACGTCATCATGCGTCGCAACGGCGTGAAAGTGGAGCTGTGGGACAACCTGCGGTCCACGTTCCGGCGCGGCGGCACCAAGACGGCGGCCACCACCAAGGGCTGATAAGGAAAGTCGTGACCGAGACCAACGACGACGCGGCCGACCTCCTCGAGGCCGGCCGCCTGCTGTTTGCCGGCGCCGCAGACTTCTACGCGGCAGCCCAGGTGCTCGACCGCATCCCGCCCATGGAGGGCGTGGAGATCGCGTTCGCGGGGCGCTCGAATGTCGGCAAGTCGAGCCTGATCAACGCGCTCACCGGCCGCAACACCCTGGCGCGCACGTCGCATACGCCGGGCCGGACCCAGCAGCTCAACTTCTTCCGGATCGGCGACCGCCTGTCGCTCGTGGACATGCCGGGCTACGGCTACGCGGCGGTGGAGAAGGCCAAGGTCGAGGCCTGGACCCAGCTGATCCATGCCTACCTCAAGGGGCGCGCCAACCTCGCCCGGGTGTTCATGCTGATCGACGCCCGCCATGGCTTCAAGTCGATCGACACCGACGTGCTCGATGGCCTCGACAAGGCCGCGGTGAGCTACCAGGTGGTGCTCACCAAGGCCGATTCCCTGAAGAAGGGCGAGGTCGCGAGCCGGATCGCCGGCATCCAGGCGGGTCTGGCCAAGCGGCCGGCGGCCTTCCCGCAGGTGATCCTCACCTCCAGCCGCGACGATCTCGGCGTCCCCGAGCTCCGGGCAGCCGTTGCCAAGCTTCTGGTCGAGCGCGGGGCGTGAGGGTGTCGGGACTCGACCGCGCGCTCGTCGCGCTCGCCTGCCTCGCCGGGCTGCTTGGTGTCGCGCTCAGCGCCGCGGCGGCACACATCCCCGGGGCCGATTCGCTCAAGACCGCGGCCCAGTTCCTGCTGTTCCATGCCCCCGCGATCCTGGCGCTGGCAAGTTTTGCTGCCACCGGTCTGGCGCGGCCCGGCCCGATGCGGGTCGCCGCCGGCCTCCTCGTCCTCGGCCTGATCCTGTTCTGCGGCGACCTCGCGGTGCGGACCTGGCTGCAGCACCCGCTCTTCCCGATGGCCGCGCCCATCGGCGGCTTCGCCCTGATGGGCGGCTGGCTCGTGGGCGCGATCGGCGCCCTGATTCCCCGTCCCTATAATCCGCCTCAGTAACACCGCATTCCGCGCTTTCCTTTCGTCCCAAAGGAGATGGGGCCAGGGGGCGGCACGTGGCGAACGGACTCTCGCGGGTGAAGACGATCGCGCGCAGCTGGGGCACCGCGGCGCGCAACCTCACCCTCGGGCGCGACGACGCTCTGCCGGTCGCCCCCGCGCGTCCTCCGGCCCGATCCTACACGGTTGACGCCGACATCCCGGTCGATATCGGCTGCATCAAGGTCTTTCGGGCGGAGAGCTTTCCGGAATCCGGGCCGAGCCCGTGGCTCGACCGTCCCGACGCGTTGGACACAATCGAGCGGCGCGTCGCCCGGGGCGAGATCACGGCCAGGCAGGCCGAGATCTGCCGGTACTGGACCGAGCACGGATACTACGTCGCTCGCGGGGCGATCGACCCGGACACGATCGACGAGGCCTGGACCGCCTACGAGGCCGCCATCGCCCGGGGCGACCTGACCCTGGCGCCCGAGAAGGCGGCCGAGGACGATCCCCATCCGGGCCGCTACCTCAACCCGCATCTCAAGGTCGAGGAACTCGACCGGTTGCTCAAGCACCCCGTGCTGCTCAATTTCAGCAGCCTCGTGCTCGGGCGGCAGGCGATCCCGTTCCAGACGATCGCCTCACACAAGGGCAGCCAGCAATCCGAGCACTCGGATTCGATCCACATGACCACCTATCCGCTCGGCTATCTCGCCGCGTGCTGGGTCGCCATGGAGGACATCCACGCCGATTGCGGGCCGCTGGTCTATTATCCCGGCACCCACCGGCTGCCCTACCTGTTCAGCCACGATGTCGGCATCTCGACGGACGATTTCCGCGAGCGCGGCTATGCGGCCTATTCGGAGCGCTACGAGCCCGCGATCAAGCGCGAGATCGCCGATCACGGCGCCGAGCCGCAGCACTTCCTGGCCCGCAAGGGCGACGTGCTGTTCTGGCACGCCAATCTCCTGCACGGCGGATCGGCCCGCAACGACCTGCGCCATTCGCGCAAGGCGCTGGTGCACCATTACTTCGCCGAAGGCTGCATCTGCTACCACGACCTGTCGTCGAGCACGTCCGCCGTTCACGGCCCGGTGGAGAGCCTGCCGACCTGCGGCGCGTCGAGCCCCGACATCAAGGTCCGCCGGAAGATCGCTTCGTAGCCGGATCCGGGATCAGGCCGCGCGCACGGACAGGAATTCCAGCGCCGGCCCCTGGGTATCGGAGAAGATTCCGGCGGTGAGCGCACCGCCATAGACCGCGCCGGTGTCGAGGTTGGTCCGGAAACGACGCCGTTCCGGGCGGCCGTCCCGCTGGGGCGTGTGGCCATGGACCACGTGCCGGCCGAAATCGTGGTCGCCCTCCAGGAACGGCTCGCGGATCCACAGGCGGTCATGCACGTCCGAGTCCGGCGCCGCCGTGCCCGGTTGGAAGCCGGCATGGACGTACCAGCGGGCCGCGTCTCCGTGCAGGGTCGGCAGCGACTCGATCCAGTCGAGGGTGTCGCGCGGCAGGCCGCCGAGATCCCGCGCGCCGAACGAGTCGAGCGTTTCCTCGCCGCCGTAATGGAGCCAGTGACGCGCGGCTTCCGGCGTCAGCAGCGCGTCGAGCAGCATGCGCTCGTGGTTGCCCATCAGGCAGGTGACGCGCTCGGGCTCGGCCCAGTGCAAGCGGCTGATTGTGCGCAGCACCGCCGCGCTGTCGGGGCCGCGGTCGATATAGTCGCCCAGGAAGACCAGCCGGTGGGGGCGGTCGCCGGCATGGGCGGCGATCCGTTCCAGCAGGGTGTCGAGCAGGTCGGCGCAGCCGTGGATGTCGCCGATGGCGTAGGTGAGGGTCTGGGACTCCATGCGGCATCGTCCACGGGAGACGCCTGATCCGCAAGGCTTGGCCAGCCGATCCTCAGCCCTTCGCCTCCCGGGCGTAGCGGCCGTCGTACCGGCCGGACCGGATCAGCGCGAGCACCTCGGCCTCCCGGGTCGCCTGCGCGCGCACGGCCTCGATCAGGCTCGAGGCGAGGGCGGGCGGAAAGGTCACGACGCCGTCCGCATCGCCCACCACCACGTCGCCCGGATTCACCGTCCAGCCGCCGATCGACACCTGCACGTTGATCGCGCCGGGTCCTGTCTTGAACGGCCCCCGGGGCGTCGCGGCCCGGGCGTAGCAGGGGAAATCCGAATCGGCGAAGGCGTCGGTATCGCGCACGGCCCCGTCAATCACGAAGCCGGCCACGCCCCGGCTCTCGGCGATCGCCTTCATGATGTCGCCCACCAGCGCCCGGCTGGTGTCGCCGCCGCCATCCACCACGATCACATCTCCGCGACGGACCTGCTCCAGCGCCTGATGGATCGCGAGGTTGTCGCCCGCCCGCACCCGCACCGTGAACGCCGTGCCGATGAGCCGGCCCCGCCGGTGGAAAGCGCGCAGGCCGTGCAGCACCGGCATCCGGTCGAGGCAATCGCTGATCGTCGGCGTCGAGACCTCCTGGAAGGCGGCGAGCACATCGGGATCGACGGCGGGCGGCGGTGGATTGTGCGTGATGCCGGGCATCGGCGAGAGACCTCCCTGACGGCGCGCCGGGGAGCCAACCGAATCGACTCGAGGTCGCGCCGAGGCCAGATCTTGCCTCAGGATCCGTGTGGTGTCGCGTTCAGCGCCTTCAGTGTTCCGCGGGCTGGGGGCCGGCCGCGCCGCCGCCGGTGGCGAGCTTGCGGCGGGCATCGGCCTGGCCGCTGGTCGTCCCGAAGTAATTGGCCGAGTCGCCGAGCTGGACCGCCGGCTGGCAGTTCGGGGTGCAGGACAGCGATTCCCGATCCAGGCCACGCTGGACCGTGATGGTCGAATCCCGCGACGCCTCGACCCGGATCATCGTCTCGGCGATCAGGCCGCCGGCCGTGTCGAGGGCGATCAGGTTGGTCGAGCCGAAGCTCTTGCCGGTGAGCACCAGCACGCCGTTCTTCTGCGGCGTGACCTCGGCGATGATCGGGTTGCCGACGATCACGGTCGCGGTCTTCTCCGGCAGGCGGATCACCTTGGCGTTGTCCACCAGCACCGTGACGACGGGCAGCGGTTCCGGCTGGGCGGCGACGACGGAGGCTCCCGTCAGCAGGAGGACGAGGCCGGCTCGGGCCCCATTCGACAGGGTGCGGCGCATCGGGGGTTCTCGGAAGCGATCGGCGCCTGCGCGTGGCGACGCCTGAAGCTGTAGCGCTAGCCCGGGACCGGTGAAGGAACCGCTAAGCATGAGAAAGCCGCACCAATGTTCGGCAGCGGCGAAACTGATCCTTCACTAAACCCACAGCGGGGCCGGCCCGAACTTTGATCGATGTGTGATTTAACCGAATTTCAAGGCGTATCGGACACTCTGCGACTGCCGCCGATCGAGACGTAGAAATCTTCGTCGGTCATCTCACAACGTCCACGCTGCAAGTTCTTGATCGAAGGATCGCCCCCCATGAAGACCCTGTTCTCGCGTTTCGCCTCCGACGAGTCCGGTGCCACCGCGATCGAGTACGGCATGATCGCCGCCCTGATCGCCGTCGTCATCATCGGCGCCCTGCGCACCGTCGGCAGCTCGCTCACCGCCAAGTTCAGCGCGATCTCCGCCAACCTGAACTGATCGGTTTACGAAACGGACAGGATCTGCGGCAGGTTCGAGGCTCCGTCGCACCTGAAGCCGTTTCCGATCGCGTTGCAATCGGGAACGGCTCCAAGGTCTTCATGTGACGCGCTCGCTGACGCCGAACCGGTATCCACATCGGCGGCGAGCGCTCTCGCGATGGGGTCTCGGCCGGCCGGATCCGCCGTTCGGCAGCGGCCTCGCTCCCGAGCCGCTTGCCCATCACGCACGGATAGGGTTGGTCCCGAGATGGTTGGCGCAGGATCGGCGATCGCGAGTCTCAGCACGGCCGGTTTCGGCCTGCTGGTGCTGTTCCCGTTCCTGATGGCCTACGCCGCGGCGAGCGACCTGCTGACGATGCTGATCCCGAACCGGATCTCGTTGGCCCTCGTCGCAGGCTTCGTGCTGCTCGCTCTGACCGGCCCGATGGACTGGTCCGAGATCGGCCTTCACCTCGGCGCCGGGGCCGCCGTCCTGGCGGTGACCTTCACGCTGTTCGCCTTCGGGGTGATCGGCGGGGGCGACGCGAAGCTCGCCGCCGCCACGGCGCTCTGGATCGGCTTCGACGGCCTGGGCGATTATCTCCTGGCGGCCTCGATCTTCGGCGGCGCCCTGACCCTGGCGATCCTGGCCGTGCGCGCCTATCCGCTGCCGATACGCGTCGCGCGCCTGCCCTTCGCGCTGCATCTCCACGACGCCAAGACCGGCATCCCCTACGGCATCGCGCTGGCCGCCGCCGCCCTGCTGGTGGTGCCCGAGACCGAGGTCTGGACCCGGACGCTCGCCGGCTGACGCGGCCACGCCTCACGAAGCTGCCACGCCGGAACCTTGGCGATTCCCGCTTTCAGGATCTGGAGCGCCGGTTCCGGGCCGGCTAGAACGGTGCCATGTCGTTCGCGCTGCTGCGTCGTCCCGATCCCGACCACCTTGAGGTCCAGCACGAGGGAGCCAGCCTCCAGATCGCGCTGCGCCGTCGCCCGACCGCGCGCCGGATCACCCTGCGGGTCTCGGCCGCCACCGGCGAGGTCGTGATCACCCTGCCGAGCCGCACCGCGGTGAACACCGCCCAACGCTTCGCCACGAGTCACGCCGGCTGGATCGCGGCGCGCCTCGCCCGCGTGCCCGAGCGGGTCGTGTTCGCGCCCGACGCGGTGCTTCCGCTGCGCGGCGAGCCGCATCGCGTGCATCTGCGCGACACCCGCAGCGGGACGGTGCGCGTCGAGGCCGGAGGGGAAGGGGAGCCGGTGATCTCGGTCTCCTGCGAGCCGGCCCATGTCCCGCGCCGGGTCCGGGACTTTTTGACCCGCGAGGCGCGTCGGGATCTCACCGAGGCGGTGGAGCGCTACGCGCCGCTCCTGGGCCAGAGGCCGGCGCGCATCACCCTGCGAGATACCCGCAGCCGCTGGGGATCCTGCACGGCTCGGGGCGAGCTGAATTTCTCGTGGCGCCTGATCCTGGCGCCCCCGATGGTGCTCGATTACCTCGTCGCCCACGAGATGGCGCATCTGCGCGAGATGAACCACTCGGCCCGGTACTGGGCGCTGCTGGGCGGGCTCTGCCCGAATGTCGACGCGGCCGAAGCGTGGCTGAAGCGCAACGGCACCAGCCTGCACCGCTACGGCTGACCGGGCCTCAGCCCGCCTTTGTTCAACCCTTGGCGCGCAGGACCTTCTGGCGCGTCACGGCCTCGCCGGGCCAGGTCGGCCGCGGATCGACCTGGCCGGGCTCCAGGGTGCGCGGCGCCACGCTGTCGCAGACCTCGCGCTGGCGGATGATCACCGGGTTGCCGAAGGTGTCACGTCGGCGGACCAGACCACCCTCGCGGCAATAGCCGGCGATCGCGGCCTGACCGTTGCGGCCGCCATAGGGGTTCACCGCCACCGGCGGATGCTCGACGATCAGCGTGTCGGAGCGATTGAGGGAATGCTCGATATAGGTGGTCTCGGAGACCGGAAGCGACTGCGCCCCGGCCTGCGCGAGGGTGGCCATCAAGCAGGCGGCCGAGAGGGCGGACAGGCGCATCACAGCTTCAGGATCCTGCGCTGGAGGAAGAGCTCCCTTCATTTAGGCCGTTCTGCAACCCTCGGGTAGCGTCAAGGCGCAACACCGGAGCCGGCATCGCTTGACAGCGCAGGGCCGGCCATGGTCGGAACACCCCCGATTTTACGGCCCCGCCGGTCCTCGGCGGTGGCGTTCCAAAGGGTTCGGTGGTGCCGCTTCACGCGAGGCTCGATCGTTTTCGGCGCGTGCTCCGGCGCGTCGCGCTGCCGGTATGCCTCGCGCTCTCCGCGGCTACACTCGCATCCGCGGGGCCTGCGGCCGCCCAAGGCATGGTGCGCAAGACCTTCGACGACTGGCAACTGCGTTGCGAGACGCCGGCCGGCGCGAAGGCCGAGCAATGCGCCCTGGTGCAGTACCTGGCCGCTGAGGATCGCCCGAACCTCACCCTGGTGGTGATCGTGCTGAAGACGGCCGATAACCGCGGCTATCTGCTGCGGGTGGTGGCGCCGCTCGGCGTACTCCTTCCCTCCGGCCTGGGCCTCAAGATCGACCAGACCGATATCGGCCGGGCCGGTTTCGTGCGCTGCCTCACCACCGGTTGCGTGGCCGAGGTGGTGATGGATGACGGCCTGATCCGCCAGTTCAAGGGCGGGACGCAGGCGACCTTCATCGTGTTCCAGACGCCCGAGGAGGGCGTCGGCATTCCGCTCTCGATGAAGGGCTTCGCGGCCGGGTTCGACAGCTTGAAATGACGAGGCCGCTCGGGAGCCGTGCGATGATCGGAGGTCGTGACCTGTTCCTGGGCCTGTGCGGCCTGATCCTCGCCGGGTCGCTGTCCGCGAGCCCGGCTTGCGCCGAGGACGGCAACGTCTTCTCCAACCTGTTCAAGTTCGGCGGCACGACGGTGCCGCCGTCGCAGGCCCAGAGCCTCGATCCGCCCTATTGCCCGCCGGTCGAGGTGGCCGAGAATGGCGCGGCCTATCGCATCCTCGCCGGGAGCGACGTGCGCACCCAGTACTCGGTAGGCCGACTGGCGCGGGAATGCGCCCGCCGCCAGGACGGTTCGGTCACCGTCAAGGTCGGCGTCGAGGCCAACGTCCTGCTCGGCCCGAAGGGCGCGCCGGGCCGCTTCGACGTGCCGGTGACGATCCAGATCCGCCACGAGGGCAAGGTGGTCGCGAGCCGCGTCGAGCGGTCCACCGTGGTCGTCGCCCCGGGTGAAGCGCAGGGCTTCACCACCATCGTCGCCGAGGAGCTTACGGTGCCGCCGGCGGCGGCCGAGGATTACGACATCACCGTCGGCGTCGGCAGCAGCAAGGGCACCGGTGAGAAAGCCGCCGCCAAGCCGCGGCGCAGGAAGCCGGCAGTCGCCGCGGAGCCCGCCAGCGGAGGCGACGCTGCCCAGTGATGCCGCGGCGCGTCTCGTCGATCCGACTCCGCTAACGGGAACAGCCGGACCCGGCGCCGCCTGGCTCGGCCGCGCGACGCGGTTTCGCCTTGAGCCGACCGACGACCCCGTCTTCGATCGCCGCCTCGTCCTGCCCGACCACCCGGTGGGCTGGATCGTGCTGAGCTATGCCGGCGATCCCACACTGGCTCCGCGCCGGCCGATCCTGCGGGTTTTGCGCGGGGCCGACGGCACACCCCAGGACTTCATCCTGCCGGGCGCCTCGCAGGGCTATGCCCACTGGCTCGGCCTCATCCCCGGCGATACCCGGGAGATCCGCCTGTCGGCCGGGCCGGGCTTCGTGCTGGAGCGGGTCGGGGCTCGGCGTGAGGCTTCGGTGCTGGCCCAATGCCTGGTTCGCCGGCCGTGGCGCTGCGTCTCGGCTCTCTTCGAACGCCTTCGCGGATCCGAGCGGCGCTATCGCGATACGCTGCGCGGGGCCTGCGCAGTGACGCCACTGCGGCACTACAAATCCTGGGCGCCTTCGCGGTATCGCCCGATCCGGGTCGCCCCGACCGATCTGCGGATCCGCTGCCTCATCCTGGCCCGTTCTGGCGAGACGGCGGCCCTCGCCGCAACCCTCGATGCCCTCGACGCGCAGAGCCATCAGGCCCGGACCATCGTGGTCGCCTGGGATGATGCACTCCCCGAGTCGCCCGATCCCCGCGCTGAGCATCTTCGTTGGGATGGCCGGGCGATTCCCGCCGCGCTGGTCGCCGAGTCCGACGCCCTGTGCCTGCTCCGGCCGGGCAACATCCTGGCGCCCGATGCACTGGCGCTGCTGGCGCCGACCCTGGCGGAGGCCGATCTCGCCTATGGCGACGCGATCGGCCCCGATGACCTGCCCCGGCTCAAGCCGGACTGGAGCCCGGATCTGGCGCTGGCGACCGGCTATGTCGGCCGCGCCGCGCTGTTCTCGCGCGCCCTGCTGTCGCGACTGCCGGCCGCCCCGGTCGGCGCCTTGGAAGAGGCGTCCCTGGCCATCGAGACCGCCGCGAGTCTGGCCGGCGCGCGCGGCGCCCATATCCCGCGCGTCCTCGCCCACACCACGGGCGAGTGTCTCGATCCGCTGGCCCGGGCGCAGGCGCTCGATGCGCGCCTCAGAACGCTGGGCGCCCCGATCAACGCATCGCTCCGCGACGGCGCGGTCCATCTCGACTGGCCGCTGCCGCAACCCGCCCCGCGAGCCAGCATCGTGATCCCGTCGCGGGACCGGCTCGACCTGATCGCGCGGGTCTGCCGGGGCGTCCTGCAGGAGACCGCCTACCCGGATCTCGAGCTGATCATCGTCGACAACGGCTCCACCGATCCGGCCGTCCTGGCGCATTACGAAGAGCTCCAGCGCGACCTGCGGGTCCGGATCCTGATCGATCCGCAACCCTTCAACTTCGCCGCGATGGTCAATGCCGGTGTCGCCGCCGCCACGGGCGCGGTCGTGGTGCTGCTCAACAACGACGTGGCGGTGCTGGAGCCCAACTGGCTCGACGCCCTGGTCCGCCAGGCGATCCGGCCCGAGGTCGGGGCGGTCGGCGCGAAGCTCCTCTACGCGGACGGCACCCTGCAGCATGCCGGGGTCGTGGTCGGTCTCGGCGGACGGGCGGGCCACATCCTGCGCCGCCGCCCCGGCGACACGCCGGGCCATCTCGGCCGCCTGCGCGTGGCCCACGAGGTCTCGGCGGTGACCGCGGCCTGCCTCGCCGTCGCGCGGGACAAATACCAGGCGGTGGGCGGCTTCGATGCCGAGGCCTTCCCGGTGGATTTCAACGACGTCGATTTCTGCCTGCGCCTCGGTGCCGCCGGCTGGAAGACGGTTTGGACACCGGCCGCCACCCTGGCCCATCTCGAATCCGTGAGCCGGGGCCCCTCGGTGGGGGCCAAGCGCGCCCGCTTCGAGCAGGAGGCCGCCCGGTTCTCCGAGCGCTGGCGCGCTGTGATCTGCCACGATCCGTATTACCATCCCGCCCTGTCGCTCACGACCTTCGGCGAGGATCTCGAATGACGCGGCGCCGATGACAGGGCCTGGGCCGGGCCTCGCGCAGATGCTGCATCTCGGGATCCCGCGCGCCTCCGGGCGCGCGGTCCTCGGCGCGCTGCGCGGCTTCTTGGGCCACCCCCGGGCGATGGGCGAGATCCTGGCCGCTCGGCTCCAGGGCAAACGCCTTCGCGCCCGCCAGAAGTTGGCGGCCCTGATCGGCATCGACCACCGGCTCGCCCTGCCGCCAAAAATCCTCGACCGTTTCCCGCCCGCGCCAGCCCGGCCGGGCGCCGGCATCCGGCTGTTCGGCGATGGCTGCCTCGTCTCGGGCGCCACGGTCCGCATCGCCGCCGCTTTTGCTGCCGATCCCACCCTCCAGGCGATCTACGGCGATGCGCTGATCCAGGATCATCCGGGCGGTCCGGTCCGGCCTCTGCTGCCGCCGGCCTTCGATCCTGAGCTGCTGGCGGCGGTCGATTATCTGAGCCCCCTGCTGGCCTGCCGGCCGGGAGCCCTGGCGCCGGAGACCCAGCCGAGCGGCCCCGCCGACGCCGCGTTCCAGATCGCCGAGCGTCACGGCGCCTCCGCGATCGGCCACCTGCCCGAGATCCTGACGATCCGACGCGGCGACCCGGCCGATTGCGTGGCGCCGGCAGGGGAGGGGGGGCGGCACCGCCATCGTGACGCCCTGCGCCGCCATCTCGACCGGACTGGCCGTAAAGGAAGCCGCATCGTGCCGGGCGAAGACGGCCTCCTGCAGGTCGAGCACCCGCTGCCCGATCCGCGACCGCTCGTGAGCGCGATCGTGCCGACCCGCGACCGCCTCGACCTGCTCCGCCCCTGTCTAGACAGCCTCGCCGCCAGCACCGACTGGCCGGATCTGGAGATTCTGGTCTGCGATAACGACAGCCGCGAGCCGGAGACGCTGGCCTTCCTCAAAACCTTGGAGCGCGAGGGGAGGGGGGGCGTCGTGCCCTGTCCCGGGCCGTTCAACTTCGCCGCCATGAACAACGCCGCCGCCGCCCGCGCCCGCGGTGCGCTGCTGGTCTTCGTCAACAACGACGTCGAGGCGTTCCTGCCCGACTGGCTGGCCCGGATGGCCCGGGAGGCCCTGCGCCCGGAGATCGGCGCGGTCGGCGCAAAGCTTCTCGACGGCGAGGGGCGGATCCAGCACGGCGGCATCGTGCTCGGCACCGGCGGCCTCGTCACCCACGCGCATCGCCATTTCCCGGCGGATGCGCCGGGCTACCTCGCGGGCTTAAGCGCGACTCACGCGGTCTCGGCAGTCACCGCCGCCTGCCTGATGGTCGAGACCGAAAAATTCCGGGCGGTGGGCGGCTTCGACGAGGCGGTCTTCGCGGTCGATTTCAACGATGTCGACCTGTGCCTGCGCCTGAACGCGGCCGGCCATCGCACCCTGCTGGTGCCGGGGGCGGTGCTGCATCACCGCGAATCGGCGAGCCGCCGCTGGACGCCGGAGGCCCGCGCCCGCCACGCGCGCGAGATCGCGGCCCTTGAAAAGCGATGGGGGCCGCTGCTGGCGCAGGACCCCCATTATCACCCGGGCTTCGACCCGGACCTCTCGACCCACGCACGCCTGCGCGCGGGCTTTTGGGAAGCGGCGCCGGCGCCTGTGCGACACCCGCCCGCCTGACCGGCCTACTGGACGAGGCGCGGGCCGCCGGTCTGAACCTTCTCGTTCTCGGACATGATCCCGAGCCGCTTGGCGACTTCGGTGTAGGCCTCGATCAGGCCGCCGAGATCCTTGCGGAACCGGTCCTTGTCGAGCTTGTCCGAGGACTTGATGTCCCACAGCCGGCAGGAATCCGGGGAAATCTCGTCGGCCACGACGATGCGCATCATGTCGCCTTCCCACAGGCGGCCGGTTTCGATCTTGAAGTCCACGAGTCGGATGCCGACGCCGAGGAAGAGACCCGACAGGAAGTCGTTGACGCGGATCGCCAGCGCCATGATGTCGTCGATCTCCTGGGGCGTCGCCCAGCCGAACGCAGTGATGTGCTCTTCCGACACCATCGGGTCGTTGAGCGCGTCGTTCTTGTAGTAGAACTCGATGATCGAGCGCGGCAGCTGGGTGCCTTCCTCCAGGCCCAGCCGGGTCGCCAGCGAGCC
Source organism: Methylobacterium pseudosasicola (assembly GCF_900114535.1). Lineage (GTDB taxonomy): Bacteria > Pseudomonadota > Alphaproteobacteria > Rhizobiales > Beijerinckiaceae > Methylobacterium > Methylobacterium pseudosasicola. The sequence goes on from NZ_FOTK01000051.1 coordinate 25,952, forward strand.
CGCCGCGACGTTGCGCACCACCACCTCGAGCGGGATGATCTCGACTTCCCGGATCAGCTGCTCGCGCATGTTCAGCCGGCGGATGAAATGCGTCGGCACGCCGATATCGTTGAGGTGCTGGAACACGAATTCCGAGATCCGGTTGTTCAGCACGCCCTTGCCGTCGATGATCTCGTGCTTCTTCGCGTTGAAGGCCGTCGCGTCATCCTTGAAGTGCTGGATGAGCGTCCCGGGCTCGGGCCCCTCGTAGAGGACCTTCGCCTTGCCCTCGTAGATGCGACGGCGGCGGTTCATAGGCGTGTACCGTGGTTTGAGGAAGTCCATGGGCCGAGGCTCCTGATGCGCGACGATTGGGAGGAATCCGCGGCGCGGCGACCGTATGCGAGGTCGGGCAGCCGGACGGCCTCTGCCCGAGGGCCCGGCTACTGCCGTTCAAACTAGCCGAACCGGGCTTCCAGCACAACGCGTTAGCCCGCAGGGTGGGATTGCGGACGCGGGTCCGGACGTGCCCTCGGCCGCCTCCGCACCCGAAAAATTCCCGGTCATGCGACGGTCTTCGACGGGTATCGGCACAGATCCGCGATCAGGCAGCGTGGGCATTCGGGCTTGCGCGCCTTGCAGGTGTAGCGGCCGTGCAGGATCAGCCAGTGATGGGCGTGCAGCCTGTAGGGCTCGGGCACGATCGCCTCCAGCCCGGCTTGGACCTTGTCGGTGGTGCTGCCGACGAACAGCGGGATCCGATTCGAGACCCGGAAGATATGGGTGTCGACGGCGATTCGCGGCACCTGGAAGGCGATGTTCAGCACGACGCTGGCGGTCTTGGCCCCCACCCCGGGCAGGACTTGCAGCGCCTCCAAGCTCGCCGGCACTTCGCCGCCGTGCCGCTCGACCAGGATGCGCGAGAGCGCGATGACGTTCTTGGCCTTGGTGTTGAACAGCCCGATCGTCCGGATGTAGCTGCGGACCGTCTCCTCGCCGAGCGCCAGCATCCTCTCGGGGGTGTCGGCCACCGCGAAGAGCGGGCCGGTGGCGAGGTTGACGCCGCGGTCGGTGGCCTGGGCGGACAGGACCACGGCGACCAGCAGGGTGAATGGGTTGACGTAGTGGAGCTCACCCTTCGGCTCCGGCTCGGCCGCGTGGGAGCGCCGGAAGATCTCGGTAAGCGTCGCCGAATCGACGGCCTGCGGCGCGGTCTCGATATGGACGGTCGAGGCCGGCGTGATCCGTCCGCCGAGACGCCCGGAGGCGGCGCCTGTCGTGGAATCCCCTGCGGCACGCCGTCGAGGCGGGCTCTTTACCGAAGGCGGAGTCTTTCTGGCGGCCATCGGCGCGTTATATGGATCGGATGGCCAGCGGCAATCCATCCGTTCACCCGTACGGGCTCGACCCGGACAGTATCGACCGTCCGGTCTTCTCCGCCACGATCCGGCCGCACCAATCCCTGAGCCGCCTCGGCTTCCGGATCGTGATGACGGGCTGCTGCCTGGTCTCGCTGACCGTGTCGATCTGGGCCTGGCGGATGGGCTTCTGGCCGGTGGCCGGGTTCTTCGGCCTCGACATGCTGGCGATCTACGCCGCCCTGAAGGTCAGCTTCCGGCGCGGGCGCTCCTTCGAGGAGGTGATGATCTCGCAGATCGAAATTCTGCTCGCTCGTGTCAGCCACAAGGGCGAGCGGCATGAATGGCGGTTCAATCCGCTCTGGACCAAGATCGTGACCGTCGAGGATGACGAGTACGGCCTGCAGCGCGTCACCCTGGTTTCACGCCGCCAGCAGGCCCTGGTCGCTCGCGATGCCGATCCGGATGAGCGCGCCCGCATCGCCCACGGGCTCGGACAGGCCCTGGCCCAGGTCAAGAAGGGCTACTGAGGGCGTTAGGGGGCTGTCGTAGGCCCGTCATGCGGTTGCGCGAGAAAAAACGATCGCACCGCACAAACCCGGTTGACGGCCCCGTGGGGTCTGTCTATACCCCTGGTCATCGGCGCCGGCCGCGAAAGTGGACCGGGCGCTGAAGCATCTTCTGACAGGATCGGCGATTGGCCGGCGGGTTTGCCGGGCGATGGTCTGTTTTTGTCCGATGCTGGTTTCGGGGTCGGGTTCGCTTCGGCGGTTCGGCCACGGGGTTGACAGGGGGATCGGCGGGCTCTAGACGCCCTCCACCGCTGAGGCGGCCGACCGGATGGTCTGGCCGGTATCACGGTTCTCCCAGTCGGACAAGCGGGTGATCGGGGTTTCTAGCCCGGATCGTCGTCTCGTCTGTGAATTTGCCGGTTCGCCGGTGGGTTCGGGTCTTTGACATTGTTGGAATTGAGGAAGGGAGACGCGGACGGCGTTTGTCCTTGCGGTCGGAGCTTTGGCTTCGACAAGTGAGAGACTAGTGCCGATCGTCGTGTTTCTCTTTTTGAGCTCACCGATCTGGTTGCGCTGTGAAGCGCTGCTTGATCGATTGTGAGGCTCCGTCTGAGTAACTACGTGATCGGCCAGATCAATCTCTTCAACGTGAGAGTTTGATCCTGGCTCAGAGCGAACGCTGGCGGCAGGCTTAACACATGCAAGTCGAGCGGGCACTTTCGGGTGTCAGCGGCGGACGGGTGAGTAACGCGTGGGAACGTGCCCTCTGGTTCGGAATAACTCAGGGAAACTTGAGCTAATACCGG
>NZ_FOTK01000034.1 GCF_900114535.1 Methylobacterium pseudosasicola
AAAAGGGGGCCTGCCACCGGTCCGAACCCGACGGACCGCGGCAAGCCGGGCACGAAACGCCACCTCGTCACCGACGCGCGCGGCACCCCGCTCGGCTTCCGCCTAAGCGGGGCCAACCGGCACGACAGCGTCATGATGGCGGCTACCCTCGATGCCATCCCGCCTCTGCGGAGTGGTCGACGAGGACGATCGCGGCGCCGTCCAGACAAGGTGCACGCCGACAAAGCCTACGATGCCAGACCACGTCGGCACGAATGCAGGGCGCGCGGGATCGTGCCACGCATCGCTCGGCGTGGTGTCGAGAGCAGCGACAAGCTCGGTCGCCACCGTTGGGTGGTCGAGCGTACCCACGCCTGGTTCAACCGCTTCCGCCGCCTGCCCGTCCGCTACGAGCGACGCGCCGACATCTACGAGGCCTTCACAAGCCTCGCAGCAAGCCTCATCACCCTCAACCAGATCAAACGGTTCTGTTAGGCGCTCTAAGTGAGGTTCGCAGAGCAAAAGCGGCCGAGGCTGATCGCAGCGCATGGGCGCTTGCGTGAGTGCCACCGTGGTTCACACAGCCGGAACCAGCTCCGCACCGGTCGGCACTGGATCGGTGTTGGCGATGGCTACCGGCCAGGGCGCGGCAATGCGGACTCTGCCTTTGCCTGCCGCCTTACCCGCGTACATGTGGCCATCGGCTTCGTGCATGAGTGCCGCCCGATCCAACAATGAGCTGGGTTGGAAGACCAGACCGCCCATGCTGACCGTGGTCGGATACCGCGATTGTCCGAGTGCGGCTGAGAGCTCCTGGTGGAAGCGCTCGATCGTCGGCCGGCCCGCCGCAGTGGATGCGATCGGTATCAGCGCTGCAAACTCGTCTCCGGCCAGTCGGAAAAGGCGCCCCCGCCCGTGGAGAGCGCTCGTCGCGGCCGCTGTCAGCTCGCGCAGCACATGGTCGCCAACGCCATGACCATGGGTATCGTTGATGCGCTTGAAGTCGTCCACGTCGATCATCGCCAGCGCAACCGCCCGATCGCCGGGTTCACGAGCGTCGAGCAAGGTTTCCAGCTCCCGATCGAATGCCGCCCGGTTCAGAGCGTTCGTCAGCGCATCATGCGTGGCACGGACGCGCTCGCGGTCGTAGGTGCGGCGTAGCGCGTGAATGACCGCGAGGGTGAAGCCGTAAGCGCTGAAACGGATGATCCCACGAGCGACGGCCACGTCCGGGTTAAGACCGACTTCATGAACGTGGTGCGGGAAAATATTCAAGAAGCACGCGATGATGGTGACGAAGCAGCTTGCACGTAGCCCAAGCCGCCAACCGGCGAGCGCGATGAGCGGTATGAACAGGGGTCCCATACCCACTGCTGGGAAGATGCGGTCAGCGCTGATCAACGCGAGGCCACCGGCCGCCAGCACCGTCCAAGTCGTCCATGCCGACCATGCATCGAGGCGATCGGCGAGGTTACTTGTCTGGACCAGCTCGCTCATACTGCTTTGCGACCGCTCGTGACGGGGCATAGCCAAGCAGCGACACCCTAATCAGGGTGCCATATTAGACACGAGGTCTTAACGAAGGCGCGGCTCGGGAAATTCACCGGTGGCACCCATGAGGAGGAATTCCCCGGGGTACTCGGCGGGGCATAGCATGTCGAACCGACATGCGCCCGCTCGCGACTATCGTGGACGCTGGGGGCGTGGCTTGGGGATTTCGATCGTCACGAGCTTGCCGGTGATCGGATCCAGGATGGTCACAGCGCCACTCCGTTGATCCGGTGGTGCCGGGCGGCACGCTGGCTCGCGCGTGCATTGTGGAGCCGCCGCATCCGCTCTTGCTGGATTTCAGACTCGTGAGCTTGATGGACCGAAACGGCAGGGAGCGACTGCTCCGCTGGCATGATGTCGCGATGCGCGTCCGACTGTTTCATGCTTCGCCCCTTTGTTCGTACTTAAGTAGCGAGCTTAACCGTTCATTAACCTATTGCAACCCTGAGGCGCCGGCCGCTGACCGGCGGGGTGGTTCGGTCCACAAGCGATGGGGAAATCGGGTTCAAGCCGATGCGAACCGGCTGCGCGACCATCGATCACCGGCCAGCTGTTGGACCCGATCATCGTTTCGAACGATATGGTGGGGCCGACGCCGCTCGTGCACGGCAGTGTCGGTCGATCCCCCAGAGCTGCTACCCACACGTGGTAGTCGCATGCCGCTTTCGGAGAAGAGCCGCAACTGTCCAGCCGCGATGCCGTTAGGTCTTTCATGGCCGACGCACACATACCCGTCCCGTTTACAGTGTTGATCGTGGAGGACGAGAGCCTCGTGCGCATGATGGCGGTCGATATGCTCGAAGACGCTGGATTTCAGGTCATTGAAGCACCCACCGGCGATGCGGCTTGGATCATTTTGCAGAGCCGCGACGACATCGATGTGCTGTTCACCGACATTGAGATGCCGGGGTCTTTGAACGGTTTTGGCTTGGCCAATCGCGTCGCGGAGCACTGGCCGCACATCCGCTTGGTGATCACGTCCGGGCGGTGCCAGCTCACCGACGAGGACGTGCCGGACCATGGACGGTTCGTGCCCAAGCCATATCACGCGACTCAAGTTTTCTCAGCTTTTGAGCGCGCAGGCCGGAGCTAGGACCTGCCGACCTGATCTGACCGTTAAACGTCTGTGCGATGGCAGTGCCTGCACCGGGTGAAAGGTCGGCGGGGGTGTCGCTGCGATCAGTCCGTTTCAGGTGGCCGAGAAGCTCAGCTGCATCCGGCTGTAGCGGATGATTCTCGGGCACACGACCTACAGCCGCGCCGAGGTGCTGGGACTCAACGAGCGGACGTACCGGGATTACGAGGCTGGCACACTTCGGCTTAGCCCATACCGGCTGGTGCAAATTGCCCGGGCGTTATGCGTCGAGCCGGGCTTCTGGTTCGTAGGGGCGCCGAATGGCGTATTCGAGCCGAGCCCACCGATCGACACCGGCAACATAGGCAACGGTGACACCCGCCGTCTGCTGCACGCCTGGAGCGTAAACGCCGGCGAGCCGCGAAAGCACTTCCTGCATCTCGCTTTGGCGCTGGCCCGGCATTGCAGGCTATTATGACATTGGCCTTACGTTGAGTCTGAATAACGCGTTCAAAGAAAAATTGAAACAAAATTCATCTACTTCTGCAACTACGGCATCTGAAGGATTGTTGCGCAACTTATCCGTCATTAGAGCATAATTTCTTCCAGTATCTCCTATCCGGTGACGTAATACACCATCTTCTACCCGGCGGAATAATCTTTCGGCAGATTTCCAGTCAATTTTTAAGTTTATCCTGACGCTCTCGATGTTGTTCTTTCCTCTGTGGGCATGAACTAGATAAATAGCTTGAAGTATTTTTGTTGTAGGTATGTGAGATCTATTGAAACAAGTTCCCGTCTTCACCGAGAATTGTCTACGGCAAAATCTTTCACAGCACTTCCGCAGGCCGGGACGGGTTTTTCGTAGGTCGTAGTGCTGCCCTGTAGAGCCGCAATGCGGACAGATAGGGCCGTGCGGCCATCGAGCCCGCTCCAAGCATTCCAGTGCGGCAACCTCACACTGGAAGTACGGACGGCAGAGGTCAGGCTCGGGTGTCAGCTTAGGCATCGTTGCCACATACACGGGGCCGTTTGGTGTGAAAAGTCCAGTAAAATGGGCCAGCCGCTTATATGCACTTTGACGCGCTGGGACGCTCGTTTGCGAGCTGCTCGGGGCGACTGCGAAAAATGGGAGCCGCGGGAAATCAATGAAGGGCATCAAGGCTATGAAGATTAAATTGAGCGCAGCAAGGCAGAATTTGGACAAGTTGCCATGGCTTGGCTTCGAATGGTCGCCCAATGAAATTGTCGGAGTTGCTAAGATTTCGACGAACGACAAGAGTTACTCTCCAATCGATCTGGCGTGCATTGGCGAAAATATCATAGATTACTTGAGCGATAAGACTGGATACGTAGAACACGGGGGTTCTTTTGCCGGACCATTCATTTTTAGTTTCAAGCGTCCGACCGATATATTGTGTTTTATGCGAGAGATGCGTGTTGATATGATGTTGTGTGGCGAATTTAGACATATTACGCTGGAATTTAAGCTTCAATAGGCCTTGTTGGTCTAATATCAAACTACTAGGAATCGCAAAATGAATCATAGCAATTCAAATATGTCTGGGGTGAGGCAGTTGGATTATCCAATTGTCTTTGGATACGCTGCAGACATGCGCGAAATCTTGACTCGGCTCTATGGAGGCTCAGATCCAGCAGAAATTCATGATTGTTTTAAGCACATAGGTGAAGATCGTGAATTCGTGATTGTATCGTATGCACACGATGACAATGCCGATGCGCTTAAGTGCTTTGATACAGATATAATATTTCGAATGATCTTCGAAGAATTTGAATATGATAACAATATTATTTATTCTCACTATCTGAAATCTACTTGGTATAAGGTTTTTGTGGATGATAAGCCTGTTCTTGAAAATGTTATCCTAGAGGAGCTCAATGATCGGCAGTGGCTCGGCGGACTAATAGTTACGATCGGCGAACGATCGTTTCTATTTTAGTTTTAGCGCCGAAGAGAAGATATAATATGAGATGATTTATTTTCGGAGAAAGTTATGCAAATGGTGAAATAAATACTCGAATAAGAAAGCTGCCTTCACAATACGTGGATTGGATCTTGATGTGTCAAATTTGGATCAGCGCTTGGCTTATGGGGTTTCGGATGCGGCTCGTCTAATCGGAATTTCAAGATCTAAGATGTATACGCTAATTGCTGCTGATAAAATACCAGCACGTAAGCTGGGAGGTCGCACTCTGATTCTTCATTCGGATCTGCTGATTTTATTAGGCAATGCACCGCACGTGACGCTTGGATAGATCAATATGACCTTGCGAGAACCGCCAGTCCCGGTACGTCCGGACCCGTCCGGCCGAGTTGTACAGCGGGCCGATCCAGCCAGCATAGCCATCCGGCCGCACCAACACCGCGCTTCCCTTGCCCCCGAACGCCGCCTCAAACCGCTCCGCATGGTTCGGGACCGGGGCAAGCTGAACGACGACGCCGTCCACCCCCGCCAGATCCTCGGGGCATGGTCCCCCGTTCGGCAGAGCGAGCACGAAGGTGGGACGTGACGGGTCGAGGGCCCGGTGCAGATGTGTCTGCACCCAAGCTCCTTCCTTCCGATGCTGGACGGGCAGGTCCAGCATCCGGTCGCCGGCACGCAGGGCGCCGGGGTGCCCGTCATTCTCTTAGCTCGACTTTGGCCATTTACTGCGCGTCGAGTGGGCGGAGGTGAGGAAGCGGGCGTAACAGATAGGCTGGTGGTGTGCCCGCCAAGAGACGCCGCCATGCTCCGCCTGCCCCCTCGCTTCGCCGGGATCATCCTGGCGTTCGCACCGCTGTTCGTCCACCGCTCGTGGCGACACGCCCAAAACCTGCTGGTTGGCGCGATCCTCACGCCGGGGCAGCGCACGGTGACAAGCGTCGTGCGCATCATGGGCCGCGCGCAGGAGCGGCGGTTCGTGAACGTCCACCGCATCCTCAAACCGCGCCCAACCTTCGCCGACGCTCTGGCCACCGTGCGCTGTGCGATCTGGCGCGAGCGGACTTTGGCAACATCACCGTGCCGACGCGCTTGAACAAAACTCCGCTTCCGCTTGCCAGCGCCCTGGGCCTATGTGCTCTGCCACGCCGCATGAATGGCCAAAGTCGAGCTAAGAGCGGGCTGTCGCGGTAGCCGAAGGCGACCAGCGCCATGGTGGCGGTGGCGTTCGCCTGTGCCTGGTCCACGCCAACGATCCTGGGCCCGAGATGGTTGAACAGCGTGCGCACGACCGGGCCGTCAGTGCCGATCATCGTGGTCACCCGTCAACGCACCACCCACTCACCCGTCGCCACCAGCCCGGGACCGGCTCTAGTGCACGCTCCATAAGCTGGCCTTGTACGAATGGCGGCCCGGCGTCGCAGTCATCACAATGAATGCCTGCCGTGGAGAAGCGTCCGAGGCGGCCCAAATGACCGGGATGGGCACATTGCGGATCTTCCGCTTGCGGTAGGCGGTCATCTTCCGCACCTGACCCAGCGCAGGCCCTCGCAACATCCGCTTGAGGGCGGTCTGATCAGCGGCGTGAGCTACTGACGCTGGCCGGTAGCTAGCGCATACCACACCGATCCGGGACGCTCGGAGCAAACTTCACGTTAACCCGCAACTAATGCGCCGGGAGCTTCACGGGCCGTTCTGCCGCAACAATCGGGAGGCACTGTATCAGCGATTGCAAAGACATGGCGCGCGCCCTCTCGCGTTGGTCCGGCGGTTGCTATGCTGGTGCGTCTCGTTGGGGGCCACAATGAAGCGACGCACATTCCTCGCCGCAGGGGCCTCGACACTGGCAGCGCCAATCGTCGGCCGAGCGCAAGACGCCCGGGTGTTGCGCATGGTGCCCCAGGCGAACGTGACGTCCATTGACCCGATCTGGACGACCGCGATCGTGACGCGCAATCACGCCTATATCGTCTATGATACCCTGTTCGGCCTCGATGCCGACCTGCAGCCCCAGCCCCAGATGGCGGCCGGCTACCGGGTCGAGCAGGATGGGCGGAAAGTGACGATCACCCTCCGCGAGGGGCTGCGCTTTCATGACGGGACCCCCGTCCTCGCGCGCGATTGCGTCGCCAGCATCAGGCGCTGGGCCGCGCGGAACGGGTTTGGCCAGACGTTGATGGCCGCGACCGACGAGATCGTGCACGACGGTGATGCGAACATCGTCTTCCGTTTGAAGGCGCCTTTCCCGCTGCTGCCGAACGCACTGGCGAGCGTCAGCCAACCCGCCTTCATCATGCCGGAGCGGATCGCGCAGACTGATCCGTTCAAGCAGATCACGGATGCCACCGGCTCCGGGCCGTTCCGCTGGAAGGCGGACGAGTTCAACTCGGGCAGCTTGATGGTTTACGAGCGGCACGCGGGATATGCGCCCGCTCCCGGTGCCCCGAGCCTGACCGCCGGCGGCAAAGTCGCCCATTTTGACAGGGTCGAGTGGCAGATCATCGCCGACGGCGCCACTGCGGCGGCTGCGCTGCAGAACGGCGAGATCGACTGGTACGAGCAGCCACCGCCGGAACTCCAGCAGCTCCTCGCCCGCAATCGTAACATCGTCGTGGAAGGGCTCGACCGCTTCACCAATCCAGCCATCCTGCGCATGAATCACCTGCAGCCACCGTTCGACGATGTCGAGGTGCGCCGGGCGGTGCTGCCGGCCATCGTTCAGAGCGACTTCATGGCAGCCGTGGCCGGTGATGATCCCGCCAACTATGACGACCGGTGCGGGATCTTCACGCCGGGAACGCCGATGGCGACGGATGCCGGCATGGAGGTGCTCACAGCCCCGCGAAGCATCGAGAAGGCGCGGGCGGCGCTGAAAGCCGCGGGCTATAACGGCGCGAAGGTTCGGCTGATCGGTCCGACGGATATCCTGGCGCCCTCGGCGATCACCCAGGTCGCGGCCGATCTGCTGCCCCGTATCGGCTTCAATATGGATCTGGCCCTGAGCGACTGGGGTACGGTCATCCAACGCCGCGTCTCACGCGAGCCCGTTGATAAGGGCGGCTGGTCCGTGCTGCTGACCACGTTCTCGTCGTTCGACAATGCTGATCCGGCGGCGCTTCAACCGCTCAGAGCCAACGGCGCAGGTGCCTGGTTCGGCTGGCCGTCGATTCCGAAGCTGGAGGAACTCCGCGCCGCCTGGTTCGCCGCTCCGGATGTGCTTGTGCGCAAGGCGCTCTGCGCGGAGATGCAGCGGGTCGCGCTCGACCAAGTGGCCTACGTACCAGTCGGCTCCTATCGATCCATGACTTCTTTCCGGCGCAATCTGACGGGCCGGGTCCTCGGATTTCCCATCCTCTGGAACATCAGAAAGACCTGAGCGAAACGTCCGGTCACCGAACGCCGCCGGAGGTTTTTGGTGGGATCAGCCGGGCCGGTTCTCGCCGGGTCTGCGTATCTTTCCGCCGGCCATGGTGTCTCTCTCACGAGCGCACCGCCTCCCCGTTCCACGTCCGGATCCAGCACCATCCCCTCATCCATCAGAAAACCACGAGACAGCGTGCCCGGCTTCCATACAATCCTCCGGTCGGGCACGAAGACCGGACCGGAGGAGACGAGTGATGAATCGACGTGATGTCCTCGCGGGCGCCGCCGCCCTGACGGCGACCACGGTCGCGGCCCGGGCCGACCGGCTGCCCCTCGGCGACCTGCTGGGTACCCGCTATCCCGATCCGCGGGTCGAGGCGCTCGACAAGCGCTTCCGCTACAAGGTCGGCAACGCCGCAATCGAGCGCATCGCCACCGGTTTCCGCTGGGCGGAAGGCCCAGTCTATTTTAGGGACGGCGGATACTTGTTGTGGAGCGACATCCCGAACAACCGGATCATGCGCTGGCTCGAGAACGGCCACGTCAGCGTCTATCGGGCGAACTCGAACTACTCGAACGGCAACACCCGCGACCGCCAGGGCCGACTGATCACCTGCGAGCACGATACCCGCCGGGTGACCCGCACCGAGCCGGACGGGAAGATCACGGTCTTGATCGACACGTTCGACGGCAAACCGCTCAACGCTCCCAACGACGTGGTGGTGGCCTCCGACAACGCGATCTGGTTCACCGATCCGGGCTACGGCATCGACGGGTTCTACGAGGGTCACAAGGATAAGGCGGAACTGCCGACCCGGGTCTACCGGCTCGATCCCTCGACCGGGCAGGCCAAGGTCACGGCTGAGGGCATCGATCGGCCCAACGGCCTCGCCTTTTCGCCCGACGAGAAGATCCTCTACGTCGTTGATTCAGGCATCACCCATGGTGGGCGGGCCAATATCCGCGCCTTCACGGTCGAGGGCGACCGACTCAGCGGCGACCGCGTCTTCGCCGAAGGCTTCGCGCCGGGCTTCACCGACGGAGTCCGCACCGATGTCGACGGGAATGTCTGGTGCTCGATGGGCTGGGCCGACCCGAAGGAGGACGGAGTGCGCTGCTACACGCCGTCGGGCGACCTGATTGGCAAGATCAACCTGCCCGAGACCTGCGCCAATCTCTGCTTCGGGAGTCCGAAGAAGAACCGGCTGTTCATGGCGGCGAGCACCTCGATCTACGCGGTCTATGTCGAGACGCAGGGAGCGATGGTGCCGTAGGATACCTCGGCAGCCCCACAACGACTGCCGCGCGTGAACCCTCAACTCTTGCGTAGGAGAGGCTCGGTCGCCTGTGGGCATGACGGCAGCGTCTAATTTGACGAGTTTTCGCTCGGAAGTGGACAGGCGGCTTCCACCCATCTGAGACATTCATGCGAGCGATGCGACGCGGCTGATGCTGGCCGGAAGCAGCATGTCCGCTTCGGAGTAAGTGGAACTGCGGAGTGGACCTTCGGCTCCCGTGCGAGACTATTCAGTTCGGACACTTCCTGCGCCGACCACCTCATATTAGGCCGAGGCATCCAGCCGCAGAACAGATGGAGGGGCTCGTCGCGGAACGCGTACGCTCTTCTCGCGAAACGGCGCGATCGGGCGCTAGTTCAACGCTGTGCCTTGTCGCGTCGCGATGAGATGTCGCTCTGACATCTGTGAGCCGCAGAAGGCCGCTGGACCGATCGAGGATCTGCGATGGTGACGAGACGAACCGTGCTGGCTGGAGTTGCGCAGCCTGCCGCCCTCGCTGCGATGCCGCTTGCGGTGTGCGGCCCTGCCTCGGCCCAAGCTCCGGCCGCGAGGCAGGCACCGGGCTTCTACCGCTACAAAGTCGGTGCCATCGAGGTGACGGCGATCAACGATGGGTTCGCACTGCGGCAGCTCGACGGCTTCATTCCCAACGCACCGCCGGCTGCGCTGAAGCAGGCGATGGCGGACGCGTTCCTTCCCTCCGACGCCCTGCCCTTAACCTTCACCTCGGTCGTCCTGCGGATCCGGGGGCGCACGATCCTGGTCGACACCGGCTTCGCCGATAATGGGCCGCCGACGACGGGCTACTGGATGGCCAATTTCCGCGCAGCCGGCTTCGAACCGTCTGACGTCGACGACATCGTGATCAGCCACTTCCACCCGGACCACATCGGCGGCATCCGTCGCAAGGACGGGTCTGCGGTCTTCCCGAAGGCGCGGGTCCACGTCCCGGAGGCGGAATGGGCGTTCTGGACCGACGAAGCCCGGATGGCGGGGGCGCCGGACGGGTGGAAGCCGACGTTCGCGGCGACGAAGCGGGTATTCGGGCCCATGACGGCCGATGTGGCACGCTTCGCCGCGGGCGAGGAAGTGGTGCCTTCGTTGATCGCCGTGGCCGCGTACGGCCACACCCCCGGCCACACGGCATTCATGCTGAGATCCGACTCGGCCAAGCAGATGCTCATGGGGGACACGGCCAACCATCCGGCTCTCTTCGTCCGTAATCCGGACTGGGCGGCCGTGTTCGACATGGATGCCGGTCAGGCAAGTGACACGCGTAAGGCGATGCTGGACATGGCCTCGGCAGAGGGGCTGCAAGTCTCGTTCTACCACGCACCGTTCCCGGCTGTGGGCCATATCCTCAAGGAGGCTGACGGCTTCAGGTTCGTTCCGCTTCAGTGGAGCCCGATCGCTTAGGGCCATGACGCCACTGGGCGCGGGTTCGGGCCGGAATGCGGCAATCCCTCGTTTCCGCCTCGCCGAGCAGGAGCTTCCATGAAACGTCTCGCCACCGTGACACTCGCCGGCCTGATGGCGCTCGCGCACGGCCCCTGCGACGCCGCGCAGATCGAGCGTCTGAGGGGAACGATCGAGGCGGTCGACGGTGAAACTGTCAAGATCCGACCGATCGACGGCGAGACAGAGGCTGTCTTGTTTACCCCGCAGACGCGTTTCGCACTCCTCGCCAGATCCAGCCTCAGCGCTATTCGGGAGGGCGACTTCATCGGCACCGCTACGAAGGGTAGCGATCCGCCGACGGCCCTGGAAATCCACATCTTTCCTGAATCGATGCGCGGCACCGGCGAGGGGCATCGCGACTGGGATACGATCCCCGACACCCTGGCGGGCGGCAAACGCGTGAAGAGCGCGATGACGAACGGCACCGTAAGAACTGGAGGCGGCCCGAGGGTGAAGAGCGCGATGACCAATGGTACGGTCGCAAGCAGTGGGCGGGCCGGCGATGCGACAACTCTCGTCGTCACCTACGACAAGGACCGGTCCCTGACGATTCTCGTGCCGCCACAGGCCCCGATCGTGGCCTATGAGCCGGCCGACCGCTCGATCGTTCAGCCGGGTGGTAGGGTTTTCATTACGGCTGAGCGCGATGGCAACAGACTGAAGGCCGTCCGGATCGCCGTCGGCAAAGATGGGCTCACGCCGCCTCAGTAAGGCCTTGTCGGGCGGCGAGATCAGAACTCGGCCATCGACGCGGCTCGCTCGACCTCGGGCCGGCATGGAAGTGGGAGTGACCCATGGACCTCGACCGACGGCTCCTCCTTGTAGGAGCGACGGCAACGCTTCTTTCCTCCTCGGCCGTCGCAGCTGAGGACCGGCCAGCGGCACGGATGAAAGCTGTCGTCGCCGGGCCCGAGGAACCTGCTCTGGCGGAGGTCGAGACCCCGGTGCCGAAGCCGACCGAGGTCCTCGTCAGGGTCCGGGCAGCCGCCCTCAATCGCGCTGATCTGGCCGTCGCCGCGGGGCAGCCGCACGGCACCGCCGGCGGCCCCAATGCGATACCGGGCCTCGAATGGGCTGGCGAGATCGTGGCGGTCGGGGCCGAGGTAGCAGATTTTCATCCCGGTGATCGGGTCATGTGTTCCGGCGCCGGCGGATATGCAGAATATGCCGTCGCGGATTATGGGCGCACGCTGCCGCTGCCGGCGAGCATGTCGTTCGAGACGGCCGCTACTCTGCCGGTGGCCTTGCAGACGATGCACGACGCGATCGTCACGCAGGCACGCCTGCGCCCCGGCGAGACGGTGTTGATCCAGGGAGCAAGCTCCGGGGTCGGGCTGATGGCGCTGCAGATCGCTCGTTGGCAACGGGCCTCCGTGGTGATTGGTACGTCGCGAAACCCCGAGCACCGCACGCGCCTGTCCGGTTTCGGCGCGACACTGGCGGTCGACACGAAAGATCCGACCTGGCCCGAACAGGTCCGGCAAGCGACGGGCGGCAAGGGCGTCGACGTCATCATCGACCAAGTCTCGGCGCCGGTGGCCAACGGCAACCTGCAGGCTGCGGCTGTCCTCGGACGGATCATCAACGTCGGTCGGCTCGGGGGAGGCCGCGGTGAGTTCGATTTCGACCTGCACGCTACCAAGCGCATCAGCTACATCGGCGTGACCAACCGAACACGGTCGATCGAAGAACAGCGCACGATCACCGCCCGCGTCCGGGCAGACCTCTGGCAAGGCGTCGCGGATGGACAGTTTAGCCTGCCGATCGACAGCAGATTTCCATTGTCAGATGCGCCGGCCGCGCTCGCGCGCATGAAGCAAAACGAGCATTTTGGAAAGATTGTCCTACGGATGTGAGCAGGCTTGATAGTCACGGCGCGTTGAATCGGACACGTCTTTCGGGGCGTCTCTACGCTTCACTGGCCTGAGCAGAGCGAATTGTGCGCGAAGGGGGCCGTGCTTTCCGGCCAACCATTGTCTTGAGCTGGCTATAAGCCATCGACGGATTCGAAAAGCAGCCAATGCCATAAGCAGACGGATCCATCCGTAGAGTAGTGAGCGCTACGGGCGGACGCCACAAAATTTTAAAATGTTAATTCAATTGGAAAAATGGAAGGTTCAACTCATGAATAAAAGCAATTATAAGTTAAGTTCAACAATGTACGATAAAAGGCCTTCGAAACCAACATAATTGTCTTCAAAGCAATTTGTTTTCATATATATAGTCGAAAATAATTAACAATAAATGGTCTTTGGACTCGGCGACGACTTATTATTTACGGATCGCTTAAAACGCGATGGGGCTTTCATATTGCTCGGTCAATTTTTGATCGTGAGCATATCGGTCAGGAATTCCATCAGATGTATGGGAAATCGTCCGACGCCCGAATGTCTGAGCCCAGGTGAGCCTCGTCACATTCTCGGAAATAGGCATGGCCGTCTCCTCCTTGCCGGCCGCTTTGCATCGCTTCTTCGCGGCAGCACCTATCCATCGCAAGACCAGGGGCCCTCTTGCATAGGAAGTTGGTGCAGATGCATTCAGGATGACGCTGCGCCTTAGAGATCTAGCGATACCGCGCCGTCCCCGACATCGATTGATCATGAGTTTCCTTCAGGCTGACATGTAAGAGCATGCTCGTACTCAAACCCAACACGATTCGCGCACAACGGCCGCATGGCTGCTCCGGCCTGCTTCCGAACTCCGCCCAGCGGGAATTACCAGCACCTTGCCTTCCCATTCATACGAAGTTTGTAAAGTTGTCAGCGCGATGTGGAATGCGGTCTGCACCGGGCACGATGATGCGAACGCTTGCCCAGCATGGAAATCGTTTCTCTTGGCCTTCTGCATGCTCAACCGAAGGTGTGATGGACGCCCTCGGATTCGTGCTTAGCCGATCACGAAAGCTCCGTGGACCAGTCCATATGGACTGGTCCACGGAGCATGACTGCGCTTAGGCGTTTGCACTAAACAGGATTGGGCATGGCGCAGGAAGCGATCCTCATCATCGACGACCACGCGCTATTCCGATCCGGCATCGTGTCGATGCTAGCGACGGCATTTGACAGTATCTCGATCGTCGACTGCGCATCACTGCACGAGGCCCTCACCATCGACGCCGTCGTGCCTACGGTCGTCCTCCTGGACATCCAGTTGCCCGGCTTGAGTGGCCTTGAAGGGATGGGCCTGCTCCAGCAACGCTGGCCCGCCGCCAGAATCGTCGTCGTCTCCGCCCTGGATATGCCCGATACAGTTGGCGCATCGCTCGCTCAGGGAGCGTGTGCTTTCCTGTCCAAGACGGACCGGCCAGACAGGATGATGTCAGTCCTGCGCGAGATGCTGGAGGATCCTCCCGCTACTCCAAGTGTCGGCGGCGCCATCTGTCCATCGTTGACGCCACGGCAGGCAGAGGTGCTCACCCTCGTCGGACGGGGATTGTCCAACAAGATGATCGGACGGCGTCTCGGTCTATCGGAGCATACGGTTCGCGGCCACGTGCAGGGTTTGTTATCGGTCTTGAGAGTCGCCAGGCGCGCTGAAGCTGTCTTCAAGGCTCAACAGCTTGGCCTCATTCGATGACTTTATCGCAGGACCACCGAATCGTCGCCGAGGAGCTGCGGCTCGTTCTGGACGGCGTCATGCAGTCGATCGCCGTCGGTTTCCTCGTCTCGACGCTCATGCTGCTCGTGTTGTGGACGCTGGCGCCTCATGCCGTCCTACTGAGCTGGTATGTCGCGTTCCTAGTCGAGCGAGTAGCGGCGGCTGCCTTTGCTCGCCGTATGCGCCATACCGTGAGCGAACCCGCGAGTGCGCGCCGGATTGAGCGCGTCGTCTTCCTGAGCAAAATCGTCGAAGGCTCGATCCTGGGTTCGTTGATATGGATCGCACTCCCGCTGCAAGTCCCTGCGGTGAGCATCCTGACGATGTCGTTGCTGGGGGCGACCTGCAGCAACGGCGTCTCGCTTCTGGCACCACGGCGCCATCTTTATCTTGCGCTCGTCATCCCCATAGTCACGTTAGCGTCGGTGACCCTGTGGTCGCTAGGCGGTATCCCCTATCGAGCGCTGGCGATCTGCTCGATCCTCTTCGTCGTCGGGCAGTACGGTCAGGTCGTGCTTGCCAGCCGTCGCGTCCGAGAGTCTATCGAACTTCGTTTCGAGAACACTGCCCTTATCGAGCAGTTACGCGCTGAGACTGCCGCTGCCCACCTCGCTCGTCGCGACGCCGAGTACGCCAATTCCGCAAAGTCGCAATTTCTCGCGGCCGCCAGTCACGACCTGCGCCAACCCGTTCATGCCCTCGGCTTGTTCCTCCAGGCTCTGAGCCAGACGAGTCTCGCCAGCCCTCAGCGGCGGATCCTCCAAAATGCTCAGACCGCGAACGTCGCCTCGACTGATATGCTCAACACGTTGCTGGATTTCTCGCGCCTCGAGGCTGGAGTCGTCACGCCTCGACCGAGAGCTTTCGAACTTCAACCCCTGCTCGACAAGATCGAGAACGATCTGGCCCATCTTGCCGATGCCAAGGGCTTGATCTACCGAACGCCGCAAACGGATCTAGCAATCGTCTCAGACGCCGCCTTGCTGGAACTGGTCCTGCGTAATCTCGTCCTCAACGCTATCCGCTATACGGATCACGGCGGCTTGCTCATCGGCTGCCGCCGCCGAAGCGCGAATGTGTCGATCGAAGTTTACGACACTGGCATTGGCATCCCCGAGGACAAACGAGAGGAAATTTTCCGCGAGTTCTATCAGCTCGGCAATCCCGAACGCGACCGCCACCAGGGACTTGGGCTGGGGCTCGCGATCGCCCGGGGCATCGCCGGGGCACTAGGTCACGTACTCTCTCTTTCGTCGAGGGAGGGGAGCGGCAGCGTGTTTCGCATCCTTGTTCCCAGAACGCTCGAAGTCGAGGCCGACGACGATCGCCCCGCGGGCAATCTAGAGGGGGGCAGATTGACCGGTTCGCGTATTATGATCGTTGATGACGATGCCATCGTTCGCGACGCGATGATGGCGCTCCTCTCCGGTTGGGGATGCTTGTGCTGGGCATTTGAGGACCCGAGCGACGTTGCACGGTTCCCCGGGCACGAGCCCGCCCCCGATGCGCTGATTTGCGATTACCGGCTGCGCGGGGGCCAAACGGGCGCCGAAGCCATCGCAATGCTGAGGCAACATTGGAAACGGCCGATCCCGGCGATCCTCATTACTGGCGACACTGCGCCCGTTCGCATGCGGGAGGCCTCGGACAGCGGAGTCCCGCTAATTCATAAGCCGGTTCGACCAGATCTGCTTCGAAGTGCCCTTATAGCGTTGATTTCACAACGGTAAACGCCGATATGCTGTTGAGTTTGTTGCCAGTGCCGAACGCCCACGTCGGCTCTGGTGCGTTGGCGGCCCAAGATCCGGATTGAAAACTCGTCGGCTGTAGTCGACGGAGAGCAGGCTATCGGCTTCACTCGTATCTATGTCCGGCGGTCATGCATGCGCCGCTTCTCTCTATGAATACTGGCAACTGCAGATTAATGGGGCGGATGAGGACGCTGAACTCGAGACGTCCGGCGGCTGCCTGGTTAAGGGAGGGCTCGATACCCTAGGCAGGTTGGCCCAGCCGATTGCCGGAAAGCTCAGGCGATCAACCGTGACGAATGTCGACGTGGAGGGTGTTCCTGAGCCAATCGAATGTTGGCAACGCTCTACTGGCGTCCCGTAAGAACGTCGATCAGCCGTCCGTTCCGGTTCTGAGCTGAACGGAGCGCACCCCCGGCACACCGAGACCGATCGCCTTAGCCAGCTTGGAGCGATGTTGCGCGTATTCCTCAGCGACCATCGGATAGTCGGCCGGCAGACCATAGCGCTCTCGGTAGCTCCGCGGGTGCAACCCGTGGGCGGTAAGGTGACGCTTCAGGGTCTTGTAGGACCGGCCGTCGATGAAGCTGATGATGCCATGCTGTTGGACCGACTTGCGGATCTGCGCCGGGCTCGGCTTGTCGATCTGCGCCTGCAGAGAGGGTTCAGTCGCAACCGCCGCCACGCCGGTCGCCAGACTTACGATCGTATCATGCACTTTTGTGATCAAAGTCGGCAGTTCAGAAACAGGCACTCGGTTTTTCGAGACGTAAGCTGAGACGATGCCGGTCGCCAGGTCGGTCAATGACAGGGGGCTGGCTGAGGTCGAGGCGGGCACGTGCAGGCTCCTGAAAGGAATCAGCCCCAGATGTAGCTCGATGTGTCCCGTTGCGCTTGCCTGTGCGCGTGCTACCGTTTGCCCGAACGCGCAAGCAGAAGCACGCACTCAGACAAACGCTATGAGGACTTTGTTCTCGACGGCGGACGAGAAGCCGAAAAACAGGTTCCGCCGTTGGCGCGAGACGATCTTCGAACGGATCGTGCCGGTCGAACTGACGCCGCTTGGCGATGGCGTATTCAAGGGCGTCATGGAGGCTGCCGACGTTGGTCCCCTGCTCATCACCCGCGTGACGCAGAGCGCAGTCAACACCGCGGCAACCTCGGACACGATACGCCGTCACGGCAAGCACGACACGTTAAACGTCGCAATCACCCTAAGTGGTGAGGTCTTCAGTGCTCAAGATGACCGCACCTCGATCCAGCGAGCCGGTGACATGGTGGTGCTGGATCGTCGACCGACCACGATGGCATCCGACGCCGACACGCGAACGCTCTTCATTGAAGTACCTCGCGAGTGCCTTGAACGCGTGCTCGGATCGACGCGACGCTACACAGCTTTGACGATCGGTACCGAGCAGCCCGGGACCTCGCTTGTGACGACCTTCTTCAATGAATTGGTTTGTACGCATGAACACCTGACGCCGAACATGGCCACGCGCATGGCTTACATTGGTATCGATCTAATCGTCGCCAGCATCGCAGAGCGCCTCGCGCATGAAGTGCCTAAGAACCTCCAGGGTACCCTCATCGTTCAGAGAGCTGCTGCGTACATCGAGGCCAACCTTGGCGACGCGGACTTGGACCCTGCTCAGCTTGCAGCCGCTGTGGGCGTTTCGCTGCGCTATCTCCAGGAGCTATTCCACGAGCACGAACGCAACATAGCCGATTGGATCTGGCGGCGGCGCTTGGAGGTCGCCGCGCAGCGGCTGGCGGATCCCGGATTTGCCCACCTAGACATCGGGCCCCTCGCCTACGGTTGCGGCTTCAAAAGCCAGAGCCACTTCAGTCGGCGCTTTAAAAATCACTACGGGCTTTCACCCAGCGAGCACCGATGGCGTGCGCTGACTTTGGCGACGTGAACACCAAGCGGCACCAATCTGGAGTTTCCGCTGCTGTTCCCCATGCGCCCGCTTCGACCTGGGTATAGGCCCCCCGGGGCCGGCGGGCGTGCCGGCCTTAAGGCAGAACAACGGATCTTCGGCGAATGAGCGATCTGCGGATCCCGGGCTCGATGCCGAGCAGCTGGGAAGTGACATCCGTTTGTGGGGCTGTCGCCAGACCGGGACCGCATCCGCTCTTGGGATACTGCCAGCTTGGGACGAACGGCGGCACTGGGCGCGAGGCCGGCGATACCTCGTGGCATGAGCGCGATACTTGTCAAAAGCTATCACCACGATCGCCAGCCCTGAAGTCTGCCGGTGCGGCTCAGCCTGGGTGCGGTCCCATGCGGCGACGGTCATGCTCGATCGCGAACACATGGCTGTAGAGGTTGGCCACCCAGCTCCGCCCCTCGACAGTCAGATCGAGAAAGCGCACCGCGTCGCCGATGACCGGCTCGATCTTGCCCCAGAAGAACGCCGGATACCGCTCCGCGAGGTCGGCCGGGCTGGCATAGCCGAGCTGTTCGTCGAGGCCGACCTCGGCGAACTCATGAAACAGCGCGTTCAGTTTGCGTGGGTAGAGTGGGTCACCGAGTTGCCCGATCAGGTCCGCCGCACGCATCAAGCCGGCTTCGGTCCCGGTCTCCCGGTGCTCGTCGTCCGCGGGCACGGGGAAACGGGTCAACTCGATGGCCCGCATCACCCGCTGCGCATCGACGAGATCATGCGTGCCGAAGCGCTCCTGCACCGCAAGCTTCGAACGCTCGATGTGGTAGGGCGCCAGCGCCGCGTCCGATGCACCGCGTGGCAAACCGATGGTCGTGCCCTGCGCGTCGATGACGAAGGCCTTCGCCCGGTCGCCTGAGCAGACACCGCGCACGTAGCCAATGTCGTGGTACAGCGCCGCCAGGATCATGTGCAGCCAATCCTCCGGCGTGATGCCCTTGTCGAGGAACCGGCCGCGCAGGATGTCCTGGGCCACGAGGGTGACGAGGGCGGTGTGGTCGCCGTCGTGGTAGAGCGCATCGCTGCCGACGATGCGCTCGATGGTCAGACGTGCGGACGCCTCGATCACCTCGGCGAAACGCGGTTCACGACTGCCGAAGGTGCGCTGGTAGGTGAGCGCGAGGTGCTCGCCAAGCGCGTCGGCCAGCATCTTCGTCACGTCGAACATGACTGGTCTCTCATAAATCGAGCAAACGCCCACACAGCCTGCTGTGTCGATCAGCATCATGACATCAAGTGAACGGCGGCCCATATTGAGCAAAGCGCCCCGCGAAATATCGGGGCGCCGGACTCCGGGGCAGGCTCGTAGGATCTCATAGCCGTCGTGGCTGCGCGCGCATTCCCCGGCTCGGCCGGTCCCGAGATCGAGGCGCTGGCCGGTACCATCGAGCGCGTCACCTTCCACAGCCCCGAAACCGGCTTCTGCGTGCTCAAGGTCCAGGCCCGGGGCAAGCGTGACCTCGTCCCGGTGATCGGGCATGCCCCCGCCATCGCGGCTGGCGAGTGGATCACCGCCACCGGCATCTGGCACACGGATCGGCAGCACGGCGTGCAGTTCAAGGCTGACACCCTCAAGGTCACGCCGCCCACCGGGGTGGAGGGCATCGAGAAGTACCTCGCGTCCGGCCACATGCGTGGCATCGGTCCGGCCATGGCCAAGCGCATCGTCGCGGCGTTCGGCGAAGGCACGTTTGAGATCATCGAGGCCGAGCCGCAGCGACTGCCCGAGATCGCCGGCATCGGCCCGAAGCGTGCCGCCCGCATCATCGCCGGCTGGGCCGAGCAGAAGGCGGTGCGCGAGATCATGCTGTTCCTGCACGCCCAAGGCGTCGGCACGGCGCGGGCGGTGCGGATCTTCAAGACCTACGGCCACGACGCCATCGCGGTCATGACCGAGGACCCGTATCGGCTGGCCAAGGACATCCGCGGCATCGGCTTCAAGACCGCCGACGCCATCGCGATGAAGCTCGGGCTGACCCCGGAGGCGCCGCAGCGGCTGCGCGCGGGCATCTCGTTTGCCTTGCAGACGGCGACCGACGGCGGGCACTGTGCCCTACCGGTTGCGGAACTGATCAAGCTCGCGGGCGACCTCCTCGGCATCGACGCGGCGCTGATCCGCGCGGCGCTGCTCGACGTGCTGGAGACCGGCGAGGTCGTGCAGGATATCCTCGGCGACAAGGCGTGCATCTTCCTGGCTGGGCTGCACGCCGCCGAGCGGATGATCGCCGAGCGGCTGCTCCGCCGAATGAAAGGCGCACCGCCCTGGCCCGAGATCGACCTCGCCCGGGCTCTGTCCTGGGTCCAGGACAAGACCGGCAAGACGCTCTCGCCCTCGCAAGGGGAAGCCGTGCGACTGGTGCTCGGCGCCAAGCTCGCGGTGATCACCGGCGGTCCGGGCGTGGGCAAGACCTCGACGCTCGACACGATCCTGCGCATCCTGCGGGCGAAGGGTGTGCAGGTGCTGCTTGCCGCCCCGACCGGCCGGGCGGCCAAGCGCATGACCGAGCAGACCGGGCTCGAGGCCAAGACGATCCACCGCCTGCTGGAGATCGACCCGAAGCACGGAGGTTTCTCGCGCAACGAGGACAACCCGCTCGCCTGCGACCTGCTGGTGATCGACGAGACCTCGATGGTCGACGTGCCGCTGATGAACGCCCTGACCAAGGCGGTGCCGGAGCACGCGGCGCTCCTCCTCGTCGGCGATGTCGACCAGCTGCCCTCGGTCGGGCCCGGGCAGGTCTTGGCCGACGTCATCGCCTCGGGGGCTATCCCGGTGGCGCGGCTGACCGAAGTGTTTCGGCAGGCGGCCGAGAGCCGGATCGTCGTGAATGCGCACCGGATCAACGCCGGCAAGATGCCCGAGCCGGCTGCGCGGGGCGCGGACAGCGATTTCCACCTGATCGAGATCGACGAGCCCGAGCCGGCGGTGGCGACTTTGATCGAGGTGGTGACCAGACGCATCCCGGCGCGCTTCAGCCTCGATCCGGTGCGCGACGTGCAAGTGCTCACCCCGATGCAGCGCGGCGTGCTCGGCGCGCGCAACCTCAACCACGAACTCCAGGCGGTGCTGAACCCGAACCCCGCCATCTCGGTGGAGCGGTTCGGCTGGCGCTTCTCACCCGGCGACCGAGTGATGGAGAGCCAGAACGACTACGACCGGGAGGTGTTCAACGGCGATCTCGGAACCGTCGCCCGCATCGACGAGGACGAGGGCGCGGTGATCGTCGATTTCGACGGGCGCGAGGTGGTCTACCCCTACGGCGAACTCGACACGCTGGTACCGGCCTACGCGACGACCATCCACAAGTCGCAGGGTTCGGAGTACCCGGCGGTGGTGATCCCGCTGGCCATGCAGCACTGGACGATGCTGGCGCGGAATCTCCTGTACACGGGCGTGACGCGCGGCAAACGGTTGGTCGTGCTGCTCGGGCAGCGCAAGGCGCTGGGCATCGCGGTCCGCGGCGGTCATACCAAGCCCCGCTGGACCAAGTTGCGCGCGTGGCTGGGTCAGGGCGCTTCCGTAGAGGCGGTCCGACGGTAAAGACGCCATGACCGGCCTCGGATTTGTCGTACAGAAGCACACTGCGCGCGGGCTGAACTGCAACTTCCCGCTTGCGCTTTAAGGCATACTCAAGAGTTGTTCGTTGGCGCGTGACCAGAGCCTGGTGGCGGGCGAGCGGCGGCTGGCTGTGCCGGTGCAGGACCAACGTTTGGGTTGCGCTGGGTTTGAGGGCGTCATTCCGTCTTTACAGCGCGGCACGCGATGGAAACCTGCTGCCGCAACTGTTTGGCTTTGTGACATGCCGTACCATTGAGGCGGTGATTGCCGTGGCCGAGCAGCGCACATGCGAGCAAACGCTGGCTGCGCTCCCAGGCCGCTGAGGGCGCGTGACGCCGGCACGAAATCCGCGATGAACTGTTACGAACTTCGCGAGCCATCCAGGGCTTCACGATCGAGAGCTGAGAGCCCGGATATCCGCGTCCGAGCGCTTCAGGCACGACGCCGAGTCGTTGCCTTTCCAGGCATCTCGCCCCCCCTGTCCCGTCGCTTTTCCCGTTCGGCAGGTTTGTTGCCTCTCGCTCCTCCGGAGCTTGGCTCTGGTGTCCGCTGCCGCGGTTGAGAGGCGTGTGCGTCGAGGAAGCGACGACATGCGTCGAAGTTCGTCTCGATCTCCGTCGGACAAGTGATGCCGCGCTGCTCCGCCAGACCGCGCGCGTAGCTGAGCATCGCCGCGCTCGGAACACGCTGTTGGCCGGGCTGGCTGACGCCGTCGTTTTGAGGCGCGCGCGGCCCAGCATGGGTGTCCAGAAAGGCCCGGCAGACGCTGATGCTGCTCTTGCAGCCGCGCGGCAGCTTCACGCCCTTTCGCTCAGCCAAGCTCACTGCGAACGACAGCATGGCCGAGGTTGGTGGCTGATTGTCGGCCTGACCGTATGGGATCAGACTCGGGTCGAGGCTGACCACCGGTGAGTTCGAGATCACGGCGATCAGCTCATCAAGACGCGCCCGCGTGCGATGTTGAAACGCGTCGGCGCGCTGGATGGCCTCAGCGCGCGTTTTGGCACGACCGATTTCTGCCAACTCCGCCTCGAACGTCGCTCGCCCCACCGGATCACCGTAGGCCGGGAACACGCGTCGCACCGCCGTGATGAACGCCAGCCCCACCTCGGTGACTTCGATGGCTGGATCCTTGCCGTTGGACAGCGTGATGTAGCGGCTCTTCAAGAGTTTAGGCAGGATCGTATCGCGCGTGGCGGCCGTGCCGAGCCCCTTGGGCTCGTTCGGGTTGACCGGGTTCTCCAGGGCGCGTTTGACCATCGGATCATCCACTTGATCGATCAATCGGCCCATCACCACCGGGAGCTCGCCTCGGGTGATCCGCCGCGGCGGCTCGGTCATCGCGGTAGCAATGTCAGCAGTTACTGCCGATGCGCCCTCACCGTCGTTTACAACCGGTAGGCGGGCGGACATGGCTTCCCCCTCGCGCCTGGCCTTGCCGGGCACGGCGTCCGCTTCGAGTTCCGTCTCGCTGCCGTAGACCGTACGCCACCCGGGCGCACGTATGACGTTGCCGGAAACGGCAAACCGTTTCGGGCCAATCGGCGTCCGTACCTCGGCAGTCACGCTGGTGCGGGCATCGATTCCATCGGGGAGGTGCGCGGCCAGGTAGGCCTTCGCGACGAGCTCCCACAACTGGAACTGATCGGCTGAGAGGCGGCTGCGCTCAGGGACCTTGCGCAAGGGCACGATCGCGTGATGCTCCCCCGGATCCTTGACGTAGTGCCCTTTGATGCCACGGCGGATCACAGGCACATGATCCCGCGCGATGAGGCTATGCAGGTCGGTCAGCACGGTGGCGATCGCGACGATCACCGTTGTAGCATCAGCAGCCTGCCCCTCCGGCAGGTACTCGGACTCCGTGCGCGGGTAGCTGAGGTAGCCCTGATCGTACAGGTCCTGGGCGATGCCCGCTGTATGTTGGGGATCCCAGCCGAACCGCTTGGCGCAGCGCCGGGCGAGGGTGTCCTTCGAGAAGAGCCGGGGCGGTGCGCGTCGCACATCCTTGTGCTCGACCGTCAGGGGCCCCGACCACGTCACGGCGGCTGTCCGGATCGTCTCGGCGATCTCCACGTCGAAGATCCGTTCTTTGGGTGCGTGCCACAGGATCAGTTCGGCACCGGATTGGGTCCCCAGGTGCAAAGCGACCTTGAAGAAGTCCTGCGGCACGAAGGAGCGGATACGCTCCTCCAGGTCGGTCAGGATAGCGAGGGTGGGCGTCTGCACGCCGCCGAAGCGCCAGGGTTCCCGGAAAGCAGGTGGGCGCAGACGCAGCGAGATGGCCCGTGTGCCGTTCAGGCCGAGGTGGTAGTCCTCATACTGCCTGCAGAGCGCCTCGAGGTAGGCGGCGTAGTCGCGCTCGCCCGAACTTGGTTCCTTGGCCAGGGCAGCGAAGGCGCGGCGGATCGAGACGTCGTCGAGCGCACCGAGCTTGAGCCGGTCGACCCGCCCACGCCAGCCGAGGTGCTCGAGCACCTCCCAGGCGATCATCGAGCCCTCGCGTCCGGGATCGGTGGCGATGATCACACGCTCGACGCCGCTCAGCGCCTGCCGGATGGCAGCAATCTTCGGTTCGTGCGACTGGCCGGACCGGTTGGTGCCGTAGCTGACCGGGATGGTGGCGAGTACGATGGGAAGGGTGTCGAAGCGCCAGGGCTTCCACTCGGGCCGGATGCTACCGGGTTCCTCGGCAGACAGAAGGTGTCCCTCCGCGGCCACGCAGACCGTGTTCGGCGAATGGAAAAAGCGCTGCAACTGCCGCATCGCAGAGGGCTTTTCGAAGAAGAACAGCGTGCGGCCGGAGCTCGGAGGTGACATGTCGCTGACCGCTAAGGCTCTCGCTACGCTTGGCCGATGGTTCATAGTTTGTTCTAGAGCGGCTTCGCATGCAACTGGCGCGAAAGGGTGCGAAGGACCGCGGCTGATGCTGAACGCGAGTTGCTGCCCGAGGGCATGGGCGGTGAAGCCGCGAGTCTGCAGCCTCCACCGCCACAGCGGTCGCGAGATCTTTGCGTGAAGGATCGCATGCAAGACGGGGAGAACGCATCATGGTTGCCCGACGGCCTTGCTTTCGGGGAACGTGCGGACGGCGGTCTCGTCCACATCTCCGAAGTTCGCTCCGGTCTGGCGTGCGGCTGTCGTTGCCCGAGTTGTGGAAGACCTCTGGTTGCCCGCAAAGGTGACTTGGTACGACACCACTTCGGGCATCACGGCGTGGCCGGAGAGCGTCCCTGTCGCGGCGGCCCCGAGACGGCCCTACATCGGTTCGCCAAGGAGCTGCTCGCCTCCAGGTTGGCGCTCGCCCTCCCTCCCCTGCTCCGTGACGGTGAGCGCAAACCCCTTCACCGGGGCGGGGTCTACCGATTTGACGCGGCGGTCTTGGAACATCGGCTCGGTGCCATCGTGCCGGACGTGATCGTGCGGCGAGCGAACCGTGATCTGATGGTCGAATTTCGAGTCATGCATGCCAGTGGCCCCGACAAGGTTGCCGGGATCGCGAATCTCGGTCTTGCCGCAATCGAGATTGACCTCTCAGGTCTGGCTCTCAACGTTCCGCGACGGGAGCTGGAAGACGCGATCCTTCTTCACGCCCCGCGGGAGTGGCTGCATAATCCGAAGCTGAAGGTCTCGGCTGCGATGGAGACAGACATCGCAGCGCGCCCGACTCGACCACCGGGGCGGCTCACAACAACCCTGGAACGAGACTACGCCACCGGCTGCCGAGAAGCGCGCACGATGCGCGTCCGGGGTTTGGCTCCTGCCCGGATCCGGGCTGACGGTCTGCCGCAAGCTATCGGGCTGGAAGTTGCAGGTTTTGGCTGCTTCACCGTCTCGCCCCAGGACTGGCAGGCCTTGATCCTCATGACTGCGCTCGATCGTGCGCTTTTGGGCACTTCCTGCGCGGTGGACGTGAAAGTAGCTCTGCGTCAGGTGAGAGAACGGGAATGGCTGCGTGGACGGTTCTGTCGTCTCTCGACCGGTGAAGAGGCAGCCTTGCACGCCTCCTTGCCCTCGTTCGCTCCACCGGGTGCGGCCATTACAGCGTGGGCCATGGAGCTGTCTCGGCAAGGGGTTCTGATGCCGAGTAGCGCGCGTGGGCAGTGGATGATCCGACGCGAAACGCTGCAGTTGGTTAGCGACGCTCGCCGGTCCAGAACGGCGTCAGTGCAGTGATTGCCACGCTTTTGGTGAGCCGACGTTGCGCTTCACGCACCATCATTGCTCCGCATCGGAGCGCATTCTCACAAGATATCACTCAACACTATCGTACGAAGGCACGCTAACCACACGAGATCGGGTCTAACGTTGCTTTTCCACTTTGAGGGAGCGCCCGTCGGAGAATTGGACGGGGCGTTGTCAGCGAGGATCTATCAGTCGTGTTTCTCCCTTTGTAGCTCCGCAATCGGCTCAACCCCCCGGTTCGAAACCGACATGCTGTCAAGCTCCGCCTCGAGCGTTGAGCGTGGGCGCGGCGAGACATGGTCCAAAGCTCAGGCTAGTAGTGCGAGGAGGTCGGTGAGGTCGCGCCGCTCGTCGATCACCCAGAAAGCGTCAAGGGCGCGGCGGATCTTGGGCTCATCCAGGCATTTGCCTGCATTCATAAAGAACTTGCGCTCCACGTCATCGCGGGTCATCGGCCGCGCTACGAAGCCAGGCACGTCATCGACCTGCCTGACGATCTCGCGTCCGTCTGCGAGGGTCGCGGTGATGCGGTTCGGCACTGCTCTCGGCTGCAGGGCCGTGAGGGTGGGATCCTCCACAACGGTGATGCAGTCGATGAGCGCGCGCAGCGCCGGGTCGCTGAGCTTGTCGGGGGCGTAGCTGTCGTTAGTGATAGCACCGTCGAGCATCGCCCGAGCCGTGATGTAGGGCAGACTGTGGTCGGCGGTGTCCTTCGTGCGGGGGCGCCACTTCTCGGGGTCCCGGCCCGCGGTGACGTAACCAAGATGCGTGGTGTCGATGCGCAGAGCGCGGATCGACGCGATCCCGCCGGCTTCCGCGGCGACGGCGATCCCAGCTGGGATCGCCGTGAGGCAGTAGACCTGCGCCGGGTAGGGCTTGATCCCGCATTGGGTGATCTTGAAGGACCGGCCCGGTCCACCGAAGGCCGTGGCGTCGAGCGTGAACGGGCCGGAGACCTGCGCGAAGAACCCGGCGCGTCCCTCGAAGATCGGAGCCGGCCCAGTGAGGCCGGCGCGGGCGAGCTTTGCCGCGAACACCCCTGCGCGGGCCGCCTCGGCATCGGCCACGCCCTTCCAGTCCGAGAGCGTTTGGACCCGCGTCTGATTCATGGCGATGTGGCCGTTGATCGCGAGGTTGACGGCCTGGGTCAGAACTTCGGGGGAGAGGCGCATCAGGCGGCCGGCGGCGAGCGCTGCGGCGGGCAGGCTGTAGACCGGATGATCCCAGCCCCGGCCCGTGACCTCGGCGGCATCGAGAAGCCGGCAATCGATCTCGTAGGCGAGGACGATCGCAGTGACGAGGTCGCGACCCGTGGCGCCTTCGGCTTCGGCCACCGCGAGGCAGGCGGCGATGCCGTCGCTGGGGTGGCCAGGCTCGCGCCCGACATAGACGTCGTTGAAGTCCTCGTAGCGGATCGCGACCCCGTTGGCGAAGGCGGCCAGCTCCGGGCTGGTGCGTCGGTCGGTGCCAAGGACGGTGGCGGAGCCGGCTCCATCGGTGAGGGCGATCTCCCGACAGATTCGCACCGGTCCGGCATTAAGGGCCGCGAGCCCACACCCGAGGGCGTCGATGAGATGGACCTTCGCCGCCTCAACGGTGGCGGGGTCGATGTCTTCGAAACGCAGGCCATGCGCGTAGGCCGCGAGCCGGTCGGCCAGGGGGAGCTCCCTGTCGGGGACCGCCCTCGCCGGTCGGCATACCAGGGCGGAGGCGGTCCCCCCGGCGAGCCACGTCGCGACCTGCCGGCGCGAAGGCACGGTCGAAGTCCGCATGGGTCCCCCTCCCATCAACTGAAGCCGTAGAGCTTGGCCGGATTGTCGACCAAGATCCTGTCTCTTGTGGTCTCGCTGCCAGCCCAGTCGGTCAGGAGATCGAACAGGACGGCATCGTCGGGCTTGTGCTTCTCTGTCACGTGCGGCCAGTCGCTGCCCCAGACGAGCCGCTCGGGGGCGAGCGCCGCGAAGGCCTTGGCGGTGCGCGTCGCGTCCGGGTAGTCGGGTGGACCGGCCTCGGTGTTCAGGTAGGCCCCGGCGAGCTTCAGCCAGGTCCGCCCCTTCTCGATCAGACCGGCTATCGTGGCGAAGGCGGGATCGTCGGGGCCCTTGCCGGGGTCGAGGCGGCCCATGTGGTCGAACACGATCGGACAGGGTAACCGATTCAGGAGCGCTGCGTTCTCGCGGATCTGGTCCCCGGACATGTGTAGCTGCACGTGCCAGCCCAGGTCGGCGATGCGCTTGGCCAGGGGCTCGATCGTCGTAATAGGGGCCACGGTGTCGTTCGGGTTCCAGACGCTGAAGCGCAGGCCGCGGACGTAGCCGGTATCGAGGCGCCTGAGCTCGGCGTCGGTCACGTCCGGGCGCAGGACCGCGATGCCGCGCCCATTTCCGTCGAAGCGCTGGAGCGCGTCGAGGAGGCAGGTCGGGTCCGTGCCGTGGTTCTTTGGCTGCACCGGCACGGCGCGGGTTGTGCCCAGGCGTGCCTGGAGCAGGCGATAATCGTCGAAGGTCATGCCCGGGGGCTTGACCGTCTCCGGGGGTGGGAAACGCCCGTCGATGATGTGAAAGTGGCAGTCGCAGGCATTCGCCGGTGCCCGCGACTGAGGTCGCTCTGTCCCGGCCGAGTTGGGGGCCGCCCCGCCGGCCGCGAGCGCCCGATCGGCCGCCACAAGGCCGGCGGCGGCCGCGGCGACGAACCTTCGGCGTGTCAGCATGGGCATCCTCGTCTTCCCTGTCGATTTGTCATGAGCCCAGCCGACAGCGGGCGGGTTCGTCACGAAGCGTCGCCGCCGCAGACCACGCCTGCCGCAACCAGCCCGTCGAAGGCCGTGCCGGCGATGCCAATCCCGGCGAGCAGCTCCTTGTTGTGCTCGCCGAGCTTCGGTGCGGGCGTGCGGATCGAGCCCGGCCGCTCGTCGAGACGCGGCACGACGGCGTGCATGGGGATCAGGCCCATATCCGGATCGGGATAGTCAGCGACCAGTTCGCGCTCGACCACGTGCGGGTCGGCGACGAGTTTGGCCGCATCGTTGATCGGGCCGATCGTGACCTCGGCAGCCTCGAAGAAGGCGACGTTCTCGTCCTGGGTCCGCTGTCCGATGAAAGCGCCGATGATCGCGTCGAGCTCGTCCACATGGTGCAGGCGATCGGCGTTGGTGCGGAAGCGCGGGTCGTCCACGAGGTCGGGGCGACCGATCGCCCGGAACAGGCGCTCGGCCATTTTCTGTATCGAGCCGGACAAGCCGACATAAAGCCCGTCGCTGCACCGATAGGCGTTGCGCGGCGCAGAATTCGTGGAGCGCGAGCCGGTGCGTGGTCTCACCTTGCTGGTGAGCCGGTAATTCGCCGCCTGGGGGCTGAGGATGGCGAAGAGCGGGTCGAGTAGTGGCAGGTCGATCACCTGACCTCGGCCGCCATTCACCTCCACCTCCCGCAGGGCAATCATGGCCGCCGAGGCTCCGGTGAGCCCAGCGACACCGTCCGCGAGGTACATCGGCGGCAGAACCGGCTCGCGGTCTTCGAAGCCGTTCATCGCGGCGAAGCCGGAGAACCCCTCGATCACCGTGCCGAAGCCCGGCCTCTGCGCGTAGGGCCCGTCCTGCCCCCAGCCCGAGATGCGGATGATCGTCAGCCCGGAGTTGAGTTCGTGTAGCGTGGTGGGCGACAGGCCCATCTTCTCCAGCACCCCTGGCCGGAAGCTCTCAACCAGCATCTGGCACGAAGGGACGAGGGTGCGGATCACCTCGATCGCCCGGGGATCACGCAGGGACAAGCAGAGGCTCTTCTTGTTGCGGGCGTAAATCTTCCAATGGGTCTCGACGCCCTCCGTCTTCCAGGCGCGCAGGGTGTCGCCCTCTGGCGGCTCGACCTTGATCACCTCGGCCCCGAAATCGCCGAGCATCTGGGTCAGCACGTTACCCGCGAACAGGCGCGAGAGGTCGAGAATGCGTACGCCATCGAGGATTCCTCTGGCCTCGGGGCGGTAGTCGCGCCGATGGAGTTCGCTCATCGTCATCGAGTTCCCGTACCGGCGT
Source organism: Methylobacterium pseudosasicola (assembly GCF_900114535.1). GTDB lineage: Bacteria > Pseudomonadota > Alphaproteobacteria > Rhizobiales > Beijerinckiaceae > Methylobacterium > Methylobacterium pseudosasicola. The sequence continues at coordinate 29,730 of NZ_FOTK01000034.1, forward strand.
GGAGTTCGGCCAGGGCCATGACGGCGCGGGCTCGGGCGAGGAAAGGTGGGTCGATCATCCGCCCCTCGACGAGGATCGCCCCGAGCCCCCGCGTCTCCGCCTCGGCGGCGGCGGCGAGGATGCGGCGCGACCACCTCACCTCGTCGGGGCTCGGCAGGAAGGCGGCGTTGGCAAGGTTGACTTGGCTCGGGTGGATGCAGGTCTTTCCCGCGAATCCATGCCGGCGAGCAGCCTCACATTCGGCGCGAAAGGCCTCCGGCTCCTTCACCGCGGCGAAGGCGCCGTCGTACGCCGGTAGGCCGGCTTCTGCTGCAGCGAGCCGCACCGCGACGCGGATTTGGCCGAGGGCGGCTTCGTCGACCCGATCAATACCGCAGGGCTCCAGCAAGTCCGCGTAGCCAACCTGCAGCCCGGCGACGCGGGGATGGGCGCAGGCGAGGTCCGCCGCCCGCCGCAAGGCCCTCGGGGTCTCGATGTTTACGAGGAGGCGAATATGGCCCGTCGCGTCTAGACGTTCGAGGCGGGAGGCCGCCTCGACAACGGCTGTGGGCTCCTCCACCATCGGCAGGTTTATGAGGTCCGTGCGCGGCAGCGCCACCGCCTCCAGATCGGCCGCGAAAAGCTCCGTACCCAGGGCGTTGACCCGCACCACTACGACCTTACCGGCACAGGGCGACGGCTCCCGCAGGTAGGCCGCCAGCGTCTCCCGCGCCTCAGCCTTGCGGGCAGCTGGCACGGCGTCCTCCAGGTCGAATGAGAGGGCGTCGGCGGGGCCGGCAGCGGCCTTGGCGAACAGGTCGGGGCGGGAGGCCGGGACGAACAGCTTTGAGCGCATCAGCACGGCGCGTCTCCCTCAGAGGACCTTGAAATGGGCCATCGCGACGATGGCGCCGGTCACGGTCAGCGCCCCGCCGATCCGGGTCGCGACCTGTGCGAAGGGCATCAACTCCATCCGCTCGGCCGCGGTCAGGATCATCACGTCCCCCGTGACGCCGAGCCCGCTGTGGCAGGCGTTCACGATCGCGGTCTCGATCGGGTACATCGCGAGCCAGCGTCCGACGACGTAGCCGGTGCCGGTCAGCGCCAGGACGGTGGCCGTGATGGTGACGAGGTTGGCTGGGTGGAAAGCCTCCACCAGCTCGTGCCAGGGGGTGAGCGCCACCGCGGTGCTGAACAGCAGTGGGTAGGTCACCGCCACCACGAAGAAGCGGAAGACCACGCGGGCGCCCTCCTCCAGCGAGGCGGGCACCGACCGCAACAGCTTGGCGATCACCACGAGGAACAGCATTGCCACCGGCGCCGGCAGCCCGATGAGCGCGTGGATCAGTGTGCCGAAGACGTAGATGGCGATACCCGTGATGCCGCCGGCCGCCACCGTCGCCACATCGATCTCGGAGGTATTGCGGTGGATGGCGCTGTGGTCGGCCTCCGTCCCCGCATCCGCGGCCGGCTGAAGCCTGCCGTTGCCGGTGAGGTCGGGGCGGCGTCTGCCAAGGGTGTTGAGGGCGCCGCAGCAGATGATCGCGACGAGGTTGCCGAAGAACACCAGCGGCAGGATCTGCCCCAGCATCCCGCCGTGGTCGACGCCCAGGGCCTCGGCATAGCCGACCGAGAGAGGGATCGCTCCCTCGCCGACGCCCCCGGCCATCACCGGCACCACGACGTAGAGGATCGAGCGCCAGAAGCCGATGCCCACGATCCAGCCGACGCCGCCGCCCACGATGAGGCCGGCGACCGAGCCCAGCGCCAGCGGCACGAAGATCTTGGCAAAACCCTGGATCAGCACCCGGCGGTCCATGCTCAGGATCGAGCCGACGACCACGGCGGTGATGAACAGGTAGATGAAGTTCGTGGACTTCGTGAAGGTCGTCACCGCCTGAACGAGCGGCGCCGGCAGCAGCTGATGGGCGACGAGGAACGAGGGCAGGAAGATTGTCACCAGGGACGACCCGCCGATCGCCCGCAGCAGCGGGATGCGCCGGCCGATCTCGGCGCAGGTGAAGCCTCCCGCGACGACGACCGCGATCATCACCGTGACCTCGCCTGAGATTTTCCCCCTGGCGGAGAAGGCGGCGATGAGGGCTAGTAGCAGGACGTAGATGGGTAGTGGGATGATGCCGACCCGCGCCTCCATAGCGCGGGTCCAGAAAGTCGTCGGAGATGCCGCCGGGCGATCGGCTGCGGTCGCGCCCGGTGTGTCGGCGACGGCGTTCGCACTCATCGTTTCCTCCGCACCGCCCGGTTCATCCGGGACTGCGTTCTGCGTCGGCCCACCGGCGATGTAGGCCCCGGCCCGGATAGCGTCCGAGCCGGGCAGCCGTGCAACGGCCACAACCTTCTTGTCCCTCTCGGTTGAACACGAGTAAAATGAATTGATCGCATCAATTCATGATTTTTCAGTATGAAACTTCCGGTCGACGGCGTTCAGGCCTTCGTGCAGATCGCGGAGCTCGGCAGTTATCGCAGGGCGGCGGAGACTCTCGGGCTGACCCAGACGGCGCTCACCCGCCGAATTCAGAAGCTGGAGAGTTTCCTCGGCCTGACGCTCCTCGACCGCACCACGCGGACGGTGCGCCTCAGCCCGGTCGGTGGCGAGTTCTTACCGCTGGCGACCCGGCTCATTGCCGATTTCACGCACGGTGTCGAACGCCTGCGCACCACGTCGCGGCTGGCGGTTGGCGACGTCACGGTGGCGACAGTCCAGTCGATTGCATTCCGGCGCATGCCATCGGTCTTACGTGCCTACGCAGGCGCCTATCCGAGGAATCGCGTGCAGATCCTCGAACGATCTGGGGCTCTCGTCACGGAAGCGGTGCGCAAGGGAGAGGCGGATTTCGGGATTCACATCCATCAGAAGTCCAATACCGACCTCGTCGAGGACCAACTGGTCAGCGACCCGTTCGTCCTGATCTGCGATCGCGGTCATTCCCTCGCCGACCAAAGCGAAGTTCGGTGGGCCGAACTAGGAGCTACCGACCTCATCACGCTCGGTGGCGCCAGCGGCAACCGGCTCCAGGTCGAAGCACAACTCACAGCAGCAGCCCTACCGCCTCGCGGCCGGTTCGTAGTCGAAAGCACGCCGACCGCGATTGCCCTCGTGTCGGCGGGGGTCGGGGCCGCGATCCTGCCTGCCGCCCTGAAGGGCGCGACGCAGCGTGACGATCTGGTCGAGATCATGTTGATCGAACCCGAGATCTACCGCACAATCAGCCTCGTGCGTCGTCGCAATGTTTCTCTTACGCCAGCTGCAGCGACCCTCTATGACATGCTCAAAATTGAACTATCGGCCAGTTCCAACTCAATCAAAGATCTAGGTGGTGCCGCTTGAAGCCGCTCATAGAATTCCTGAACGATCATTACAATTATCAATTGGCTATTCTCGCCAAAATATGAATTATTGACGCTATATTTCTGCAAAGTAAATACATAATATGTGTTAGTTGCACTGAAAAAATTCAATTAATGCTGATCTTAGTTTCATGCTATTCATCCATACCTTAATGGCCGGTTCTCAGTCGGTCCTCAATCGAACGGCAACTTCGTTTCGCCGTAAGAACGGGATCGAGAGCGGCGGGTCATAGCCCATGAAAATGATTGGACCGTCGGCCTTCATGGAAGTCGCCGCGAGTACATCGTCTAGAATTCGCTCATGTCGCGCCCTGGCTTCAGGTGTGGCACTGCCCGAGAAGCCAAGCGCCGCCATTCGCTCGACCGGAACGAGAATCACCCGCACGCCTGTTTCCGTTGGCTCGGGCGCACCTGCCGCTGCAATCTTACGGGGCAGGAAGAAGCGCATCGTGCCCGTGGCGCTTTGCTCGACCGGCGCTGTCATCGCGATCCGCCGGCCTTCGACTTCCACGGGCACCGTCATTGCAAGGTGGTCCCCAGCCCGGTTCGCGCCGGTAATGTAGCGAAACAGGCGCCCGAACGCCTCGCCGTCTCCCTGCGCAAGGGCGTCGGTCTCAATGGCCACGCGTTCATCGTAGGCTCGGATCTCGACGCCGCGGTCGAGGCGCTCGACCACCGAGAAGCGCGGCTGCTCGTAGAGTGCCCGGATCCCAAAGACACCGACGACCGCCTCGATCGAGGTGACGGCGTAGTAGAGAAATTTGTCCATGACGAAAGTCCGGTCGCTTACGATCGCGAGCTAAGGGTCGGTGACCAAGACCGTTCCCACATTCACGCCACTCAGGACCGACAGGGCACGGTCAAGGCACCACATAGCGTGGCGCCCCATCATGCGGTCCTGTCGGACACCGCGGTGATGAGGAACCACGCATGGCACACGTTCTCGTCTTAGGCGCCAGCCAGGGCATCGGCTTAGAGACCACGAAGGCGGCTCTGGCGGCCGGCCACCGTGTGCGCGCCTTTGCGCGGTCCGCAGCTGGCATCGGTCTGGCTGATCGAAGTTTAGAGCGGTTCACGGGCGACGCGCTCAATGCGGGCGATGTCGCCGCCGCCCTCAATGGGGTCGATGTCGTGGTCCAGGCGCTGGGTGTGCCAGCCAGGGATCTCATCGGGCCGGTGCACTTATTCTCGGACGCGACCAACCTTCTCGTGCCCGCCATGGAGACCGCCGGGGTTAGGCGGTTAATCGCTGTCACCGGCTTCGGAGCGGGAGACAGCCGGGATGCGATCGGATTTCTCCAGCGACTGCCATTCCGTCTGGTGTTCGGGCGCGCCTACGACGACAAGGACGCGCAAGAGATGCGCATCCGCAGGAGCGGCCTCGACTGGACGCTCGTCAGGCCAGGCGTCCTAACGCCCGGCGCAGCGACAGGGCGCTACAAGGTCCTCACGGAACCCTCGTCTTGGCGAAACGGTCTGATCTCACGGGCGGACGTGGCAGGCTACATCGTCGCCCAGATCGACCGCCCGTCTCAGGAACGGAAGGCCGTCGTTCTGATCAGGTAGGCAGGAGATCGCCCGCACGCGCGCTATCCGTATCATCGGTATCGAGACACCCTCGATATGAGGGCATTCCCATCCATCACGCCCCAGGGGATTGCTTCTGATGCCAAATCCCATTCGATCCGCCGCTCGCGCCGTCCTCGAAAGCGGCGTCGAACTGGTGGCTGCCTGCAACCGGGCGCGACTGCCGAAGACCCCGAACCCCTTCGTGATCGGCATCCACGAGCCGATGCGGGAGGAACTGACGCAACAGAGCCTGGCCGTAATCGGGGCGATCCCGACCCAGCTTGACGGTCGGTACCTGAAGATGGGCGCGAACCCTGCGCGGCCCGTCTCTGCCGGTCACAACTGGTTTCTCGGCGACGGCATGGTGCACGGTCTCGCCATCAAGGACGGCAAGGCCTTGTGGGTACCGCAACCGGTGGATCGGCTCACGCACGGCCGCGGCCGCCCTCGGTCGGCCGGCCGCTCCCGGACCGCGGCGAGGCCGCAACGACACCGTCAATACCAACGTCGTCGATATCGGGGGCCGCGCGTTCGCCATCGTCGAGGCAGGCAGCTTCCCCGTCGAACTATCCGAGACCCTGGAGGCGCAACGCTACAATCCGTTCGACGGGACGCTCACCAGATCGTTCACCGGGCATCCGCACCGCGACCCGATCACCGGAGAGACGCACGCGATCGCCTATGACGGACGTGTCTGGGACGCCGTCCGTCATGTCGTCGTCTCGGCAACCGGCAGGGTGGTCCGCGACGTGCCGATCCCAGTGGAACACGGTCCTTGTATCCACGACTGCGCTCTCACGGCCCGCTTCGTGATCGTACTCGACCTCCCCGTCACATTCTCGATGCGGGCCGTACTCGCCGGCCACCGCTTTCCATTTCGCTGGAACCGATCTCACCGCGCGCGGGTCGGTCTGCTTCCACGGCAAGGGCGCGCTACGGACGTCGTGTGGTGCGAGGTCGAGCCGTGCTTCGTCTTTCATGTCGCCAACGCCTTCGACGATAGGGACGGGTGCGTGGTCCTGGACGTGATCGCCTACCCGACGATGTTTGCCTCAGCGAACGGTGAGCTCGATACGCTGGGCCGGTTTGAGCGCTGGACGCTGGACCCCTCCACCCGGAGCGTCGAGCGTCGCGTGATCGACCAGGCAGCGCAGGAATTTCCCCGTATCGATGAGCAGCGCTTCGGGCAGAGCTATCGGTATGCCTACACGGTCTCCGTACCCGCAGACGGCAACCCGCAGCTTGCCGGCGCTACGAAGCTCTACAAACATGATCTTGAGAGGGGCGAGCGCCGCGTGCACGAGTTCGGCGATCATCACGTCCCGGGCGAGTTCGTGTTCGTTCGTGCCGACGGTGGCACGCATGAGGATGAGGGCTGGCTGATGGGGCTGGTGATCGATACAGCGAACGAGACGACAGACTTCGCCATCCTCGATGCTCGCGCGTTCGAGGCACCCCCCGTGGCGACGATCCGGCTGGGGCACCGGATCCCGCCAGGATTTCATGGAAACTGGTTTCCATCGCGTTAAACCGAAAGGTCTGCTCATCTGCGATGCTCAGTAAGATTGAGCAACCGTGCAAGCCAGCGCCAATGCGTGACAGCCAGACGACGCCGGCGGGTATTGAATGACTGCGTCCGCTTTCGTGATTGAAACTATGTTCCTTCCCAATCGGCGCAGGCGCAGAGCGAACAGTTGAACAGAGCGACCTGCTCCGTCCGGGTGGGGGCGGCTAACCCGCCGGATGCACGATCAGTCCTGACAACAGCGTGCAAAATGCCTCGGCGGCTGTAGGCATCGTCCGACCTTCTCTCTTGATCAGGCAGACCGAACGTTCGAATCGCGGGTCGTCGATCGGACGCGAGCGAAGCTCGGGCTCGGCCCGTATCTCGCGCGCTGAGCCCGGCAGGATCGTCAGGCCGAGGCCGGCCCGAACCATGCCGACCGCGGTCATCATGTAAGTCGCCTCGCAGGCTACGATGGGGAGCCGGCCAGCTCCCATGAACGCCAGATCGACCACGGTCCGCACGCTCGTGGCAGGATCCATCAACACCAGGGGATACGTGGCCAGAGCCTCGACGGTAATGCTCGGCAAAACGCTGATCGGATGATCGCAGGGATAGACCACGTGCAAGTTATCGCTGGTCCGATGCAGCACGCTGATCTCCGAATCGCAAACATCGCCGCCGACGATGCCCAGATCGACCTCTTCGCTTCGTACGAGGTCGAGAACCCGTTGCGCGATCACGTCCTTGATCACGAACGTCACGCGCGGATGATCCGTGCGGAAGAGTGCGATCGCCTCGGACAACGAGCTCGCCGCAAAGGAAGGCAGCGTTGCGATACGGACGATCCCATAGCGTTGCGCTGCGAGATCGCGGGTCTCGATGACGACCGCGTCAAGGTCGCGCAGCACCTTTTGAAACACCGGCAGCAACTCGCGGCCGATGCGCGTCGGTGCGACCGTACGGCTGGTCCGGTCGATGAGGCGTGCGTCGAGCATCTCCTCGAGGCGCTGGATCTGCACTGTGAGCGCAGGCTGAGACAGGTTCAGCAGGGCGGCAGCGCGGGTGAAGCTGCCTGCCTGAACGACGGACACGAAGGCTCGCACCTGACGCAGGTTGAGATCCATAAGCTCTGGCTATCGCTGTGATCGGATCTTTTCAATTGCATCATGCAGTATCTCGCCGTTTTCTGGTGGGGCGAAGGCGCGGATCTGAACAGCGCTGCAGTCCATCGGGAGGAACGCATGCTGGCTCTGCTCGGCCTGGGCACGATCGCGCTGCTGCTTGCCGTCATCCTGACCAAGCGCATGTCCCCGCTCGTGGCCCTGATCGTCATCCCGGTCGCGGCCGCGCTGATCGGCGGGTTCGGGCTCGACACCGGCAAGTTCGTCCTGACCGGATTGCAGAACCTCGCCGGCGTCGTCGGCATGTTCGTGTTCGCGATCTTGTTCTTCGGCATCGTCAGCGATGCGGGGATGCTCGATCCGATCATCGACCGCATCCTCGCCACGGTCGGCACGCGCCCATCCCGGATCGTACCCGGCACCACTCTGTTGGCGCTCCTGATCCACCTCGACGGGTCGGGCGCTGTCACCTTCCTAATCACTATCCCGGCGATGCTGCCGCTCTACGACCGGGTCGGGATCGACCGGCGCATCCTGGCCTGCGCCGCCTCGATGGCGGCGGGTGTCAATTTCCTGCCCTGGACCGGGCCGATGATCCGCGCCTCCGCTGCGCTCAAGCTGCCGATCCCGGAGATCTTCTCGCCGCTGGTGCCGGTGCAGCTGGTCGGCCTCGTGTTCATCTTCGCCGTCTCGTACTGGCTCGGCCTGCGGGAGGAACGTCGTCTCGCGCTCGCGCCCCGTGCCGCCGCCGCGGGGATCGGCCCCGGCTTGGCTACGATTGCCCGCACGCTAAGCGACGCAGAGCGAGCCTTGCGCCGTCCGGGCCGGTTCTGGATCAACATCGTGCTCACCGTCGTCGTGCTGGGGACGATGGTGTTCATGGCCGAGAAGGTGCCGCCGGCCCTGATGTTCATGCTCGGCACGGCGCTGGCGCTGATCATCAACTATCCGCAGGTGGACGCCCAGAGGCAGCGCATCGACGCGCATGCCAAGGCCGCGATCCTGATGGCTTCGATCCTCTTGGCCGCCGGTGTTTTCACCGGGATCATGCAGGGCACCGGCATGCTCAAGGCGATGGCCCAGACCGCCGTGACCTTCGTGCCGCCGGACATGGGCCGCCACATCCCCTTCGCGCTGGGCCTGGTGTCGATGCCTTTGTCGATGCTGTTCGACCCGGACTCGTTCTACTTCGGCGTCCTGCCCGTCGTGTCCGAGGTGGCTCATCAACTCGGCGTGCCGCCGGTGCAGGTCGCGCAGGGCGCGCTGCTGGGTCAGATGACCACGGGCTTCCCCGTGAGCCCGTTGACGCCGGCGACTTTTCTGGTCTGTGGCCTGACCGGGATCGATCTTGCCGATCACCAGAGGTTCACCTTTCCGTTCCTGCTTGCAGCTTCGGTGGTGATGACCTTTGCCTGCGTCCTCCTCGGCGTCTTCCCCCTCTGACAGCGGAGATCCGTCCATGAGAACCGTCCGCTTGGGCGCCGGTGCGGGCTATGCCGGCGACCGCATCGAGCCCGCACTCGAACTCGCAGAGAGGGGCGAGATCGATTATCTCGTCTTCGAGTGCTTGGCCGAGCGCACCATCGCGTTGGCGCAACAGGCTAAGCTTCGGGACCCGGAGGGCGGTTACGACCCGTTGCTGGAGGCCCGCATGCGGGCGGTGCTCGCGCCGTGCCGGGCCCGCGGCATCCGCATCGTGACCAACATGGGCGCGGCCAATCCGATCGCCGCCGCGCAGAGGACCCGGACACTCGCACTGGACCTCGGCCTCGCCGGCCTGAGGATCGCCGCCGTCACGGGCGACGACCTCCTCGACGCGGTGCGGGCCGGCAACTTCATTTTGGAGGAGAGCGGCGTGCCAGCGGCCAGCCTCGGCAACCGCATCGTCTCGGCCAACGCCTATCTCGGCGCGGCCCCGATCGTCGCAGCCCTCGCGGACGGGGCCGACGTGGTCGTCACCGGCCGCGTCGGCGATCCGGCCCTGTTCCTCGCTCCCATAGTCCACGAGTTCGGCTGGGCGCTGGACGATTGGAAGCGCTTGGGCCGCGGAACCCTCGTCGGCCATTTGCTCGAATGCGCCGGCCAGATCACCGGCGGGTACTTCGCCGATCCGGGCTGCAAGGACGTCCCGGGTCTGGCGCGCCTCGGCTTTCCCATAGGTATCGTGGCGGAGGATGGGACGGTCGAGATCACGAAGGTCGAGGGCTCGGGCGGCCGGATCAGCCTCGCCACCTGCAAGGAACAGCTGCTCTACGAGGTGCACGACCCAGCCCGCTATCTCCAGCCGGATGTGGTCGGCGATTTCTCCGAGGTCGAGATGGAACAGATCGGCCCGGATCGCGTACGGGCGACCGGTGCGACGGGCTCGCCGGCGACGGGCCTCCTGAAGGTCTCGGTCGGGTACGTCGACTCCTACATCGGCGAGGGGCAGATCTCTTACGCCGGAGCCGGCGCCCTGGACCGCGGTCGGCTCGCCCTCGAGGTGGTGCGTGAGCGCCTCGCGTTCACCCGCGTTGCGTTGACCGAGCTGCGCTGCGACCTGATCGGCGTCGATGCCTTGCACGGGGCTGCGCTGTCGGGCGGGCGGGAGCCCTACGAGGTCCGGCTCCGTGTCGCCGGTCGCACCGAGACCCTCGCCGAGGCGGTGCGGATCGGCAACGAGGTCGAAACGCTCTACACCAACGGACCGGCCGGCGGCGGCGGCGCCTGGAAATCGGCGCGCGAGGTGGTGGCGGTGCAGTCGGTCCTGGTTCCGGCGACGCTCGCCCGGCCGCGCGTGCAGTTTGTCGAAGCCTAATAGCTGGGAGATACCAGGATGAAACTGCGTGCGCTGGCCCACTCCCGCACGGGGGACAAGGGCAATACGTCGAACATCGCGCTGATCGCCTACGATATAGCGGATTACGGCCATCTCGAGGCGCATGTTACGCCCGAGCGGGTGCAGGAGCACTTCCGGGAGATCATGACGGGCGAGGTCATCCGCTACGCGCTGCCCAAGATTGGAGCGCTGAATTTCGTGTTGAAGGGCGCCTTGGGCGGCGGCGTAACGCGCTCGTTGGCGCTCGACGCACACGGCAAGGCGCTCGGCTCAGCGCTGCTCGATTTGGATATCCCGGACCGAGCTTCAACAGACATCGTGCGAATCGCGTGAAAGCTGTCTGCTTACTTGAGCTCGGTCGTCCGGCGTAGGACAGGCGCAGCTGCCCGGGAGAGATTTTTCAAGATATGTTTCAGTATATCTGCCAGAAAGCTTGAAGCGGCCGATTTTGGTGCCTTTCTGCAGTCGAAAAGTCTCGACTGTATTAGAGCGCGATCTGCATTTGCATACCCAGCAGCTGTGCGCCAATGGGCGTATCTCGGGTCGGCGCCTCGCTTAGGCGGGTATCCGCGTGCCATCCCAGGCGAAGACGCCACCGGAGTCCTTCACGCCGAGGCTGTCGAGCACGCGCAGGAGGTGGGCCGCGCTCACGTCGGGCTGAACCACACCTTTGTCGGTCGGATCTGACCGGAAGGGTCGCGACAAGTCCGAAGCGACCGTACCCGGATGCAAGCCGACGACGAGCGCCTCCGGTCGGGTGCGAGCCACTTCGATCGAGAGGGTCCGAAGGATCTGGTTCAACGCCGCTTTCGACGCGCGATACGAGTACCAGCCGCCCAACCGGTTGTCGTCGATGGAGCCAACCCGAGCCGACAACGCCGCGAACACGCAGCGTCCCCGACGCGCCAGCACCGGCACGAAATGCTTGGCGACGAGCGCCGGGCCGATCGTGTTGACCGAAAAGACCGCGGTCATCACGGATGGATCGAGCGCCTTGAATGTCTTCTCAGGTGAGACGCCGTCCTGATGGAGGATGCCGGTTGCGACGATGACCAAACCGACAGGTCCGGCCGCACCCACGTTGGCCGCAGCCGAAGCGATCGTCGCCTCGTCGCCGAGGTCGATCGGAACGGTGCGAACGCCGTACGGAACTGACGCCTCCGAGCGGGAGAGCGCGTAGACCGGGGCGTAGGCTTCGCTGGCAGCAAGGGCGCACACCAGAGCCCGACCTATCCCGCCGGAGGCGTCGATGACGACCGCGCTGGTCGACGTGGGCGCCGTCAACGCGAAGCCCCACCGACGTCCGAAGAGGGTCGGTCCAGCTTGCGGAAGATCAGGCTTAGGTTGTTGGCGGGCATCGGGATGCGCTCGGTGAGATGGAGCCCATGCGTGTCGGCGGCAGCCGCAACGGCCTCGATGTCACGGACACCCCATGACGCGTTCTTCGTGCGCAGGCCATCGTCGAACGCGGCGTTGCTCGGCGCGGTATGGGCACCATCCACCCGAAACGGGCCATAGAGGTAGAGGATCCCACCCGCAGGCAGCGTCGCGCCCGCGCCGGCCATCAGCCCGGTGGTCGCTTCCCAGGCCGCGATATGAATCATGTTGATCGCGACGATCGCGTCGGCCTTCGCCACCGGCCATGGCTGCCGTGTCGCATCGATCGCCAGCGGGGACCGGAGGTTCGAGAGGCCCGCGGCACGGGTATGGGCAACGATGCTGCGGCGCGCCGCCTCGTCCGGATCGCTGGGCTGCCAGTCGAGCGTGGGCATCGCCCGGGCGAAGTGAACGGCGTGCTCGCCTGATCCGCTTGCGATCTCCAGAACAAGGCCGCTGGGCGGAACGGCGCGCTTCAAGGTTTCGACGATCGCGGCGGCGTTGCGCGCAACGGCCGACGAGAACAGGGCATCCGACATGGGGGGCTTCAAGCGATAATCCCTTGGGGCGCGTGGCTTTCCACCGCAGCATGTCTGTTTTTGGCCGTTCGCGCACGCCCCTCCAAATGACCGGTATGAGCCCAATCGCTGGTCAAAAATGTATATTGGTCCAGAGGTAATCGTGTGCAAATGTTCGGTTTACCATGTGTAACGGGTATAAATCAGATCGATCTGGCGATAATAGCTGATTTACAAGGCTGGGCTTTTGATTTAGTGTTTGCGGACTGAGTAATATGCAGTTCGTGCGCCGCCGCAGAAGTTAATGGCTAATTTTTTTGCCTGGACAAATCTAATTAATGAAACCACAGGATTATCTGGCGCGCAGGGTCCGCAATCAATCTGCTAATAATTGTTTTTGATCAAATTGGATATTGGATTATGGCATCAGTCCGGATGACTTGAGTTTAGTAGTGAGGCGCGGATAGACTTTCAGCGTGTTCTCAGTATAGATTTTTATTCGGCCCGCGTCGGATATGGCGGCTGCATCGACGTAGCGCTTGGTGTCGTCGTAGGCATGCCCAGTTTCAGGGTCGATACCGTTCACCGCCCCTACCATTTCCGAGGCGAATAGCACATTCTCATGCGGCACGACCTTGAGCAGCAAGTCGATGCCCGGTTGATGATAAACGCAGGTGTCGAAGTAAACGTTTCGCATTAACTCAGACAGGGGTGGCCGCTTCATGTCCTGCGCGAGACCCCGGTAGCGGCCCCAATGATAGGGCACGGCACCGCCGCCGTGTGGGATGATCAGGCGGAGGGTCGGAAAGTCCTTGAAAAGATCCGAGGTCACGAACTGCATGAATGCGGTGGTGTCGCCGTTGATGTAGTGCGCGCCTGTCGCGTGGAAATTGGGATTGGCCGAGGCGCTGACATGCACCATGCCCGGCACGTCGAGCTCCACCATTTTCTCCCAGAGTGGATACCAGAACCGATCGGACAGGGGGGGCAGTCCAGTAACCGCCCGAAGGATCCGGATTGACGTTGCAGCCGACGAAGCCGAGGTCCTTTACACATCGCTCCAGTTCGACCGTGCAGTTTTTGGGCGAGACGCCGGGGGTCTGTGGCAGTTGGCAGACGCCGACGAAATTCTTCGGCATCAAGCTCGCGACACGGTGGATCATGTCATTCGATACGATCGACCATTCGATGCTGGTGCGCGCGGTGCCGATATGGTGGCCCATGCCACCCGCCCGCGGTGAGAACAGGGCGAGTGAGATGCCCCGCTCGCTCTGAAGCTTCAGCTGGCGCCCGCTCACGCTCTCGCGGATCTCGTCGTCGCTCACCCGTAGACTGGACGGGCTCGGCGACTGAGCGGGGTCGTTGATGGCATCGATCTGACGTTTGCGCCAAGACAACATGGCGGGCGGCTCGGTGGTGTAGTGCCCGTGGCAGTCGATCACGAGGCCCGTATAACTGGGCGTCCGCGGCGCTGGCTGCGCTTGCGCGGTATCCGCTGCGACCATTGCAGCTGCGGCTCCGACGCTTGCGAAGCCTCGCATGAAACCGCGCCGCGGCAGGCAGCACGCACAGGTGGCTCCGGCCGGATCGGTTGCAGCGATCATCGCGAGCTCGCCAAGCGATAGCGCTTTGCCCTACAGGGTTTACCTGCTCCCAAACGGGCGACGAGTGCGGGCTGAGTGAGAAGTCCCAGATGGCGTTGCATGCAGACCCTCGGGATTTTTAGATTCCGATCTCGGCTGCTTACTTGGCGCCGCAAATTCAAACACGTCCAGTCAAGCGGTCGAAGCTCGATCGAGGTTCCGCGACGCATCAGGCGGAATGTCGCTCTCGAAAGACCGGAAGCTTTCGTCTTCTTCGGATGACCGCGGAGAGGTAAAGATTCGAAGCACTGCTCGAGAGGCCGAAATCAGAGCCTCGATCGAGCGACAGGTACAATCTGTGTGCCCCCGGCCTGTCGGTTGCACAGGAAAGAGCAGGTGGTCTTGAAGCCAACGAAGTGGGCGTCATCACAAAGCTCGGAAGGAGCTGCGGCGGTGCGACTGGGCTTCAGCCTCGCCTGGTGGCGGAGACACCGGCTTGTGTTCCTAGTCCAAGCGTATGAGGAAACGCGCGATCGCGTCGTGAATCATGGCGACGATCTGTGTCTCCCTTCGCTCGAATTCCTCGAGCAGTCCTGAGACTGCCACGGCGAGGGGACGGCCCTTGCGGTCGATGCGGTTGGGCAGCGGTACCGCGATCGATCCGGCGCCGGACGTGACGAGGCCATGCGAGAAGAAATGGCCGTCCTGCCGCAAACGGGCCACGTTGGCCAAGACGGCTGAGACCTGAATCGGGGGTTGCTCGGGCGGGGCCTCCGCATTCGTGCGCCGCACAAGCGGGCCGATCTCGGCATCCGGGATCCCGGCGAGAAGCGCGGTGCCGGTGGCCGACCACACTACAAGTCGGCGCGTGCCGGGTGGGACGTGAAAGCGCATCGCGGTTTGCGCCTGCAACACGTGGACGTACTGCGAGTAGATGGTGTTGCGTGCCGCTAGGATCACCGTGCCGCCCGTGCACTCGGACAGATGCTCGAGCATGCGCACGAGACTACCGTCGCGCACCGGCCCCTTGTCGAGCCACGCGCCCAGCAGCGCGACCCGCGGCGACGGCAGGAAGCTGCGGCTGTCGGCGTCGTAATCGAGATAGCCGAGTTGGGCCAGGCTCTTCAAAAGCATCGAGGTTGAGGATTGCGGAAAGCCTAGGCGTTCGGCAATCTCCGAGACCCGAGCTTCGCGCTGAAGCTCGTCGAACAGCTCCAGGATCTGAAGCACGCGGCCCGCGGACTTCACGAAAGCCAAGGAGGGACCGACTGCATCGGCCCTGACCAAGAGGTCCGTGCTCGAACCCGCTCCGGTCTTTACCCGAGGCGTGAAGCGGTCGGGGGCAATCATACCCGGCTCCAGGCCGGTAGTGCGAGGAGGCTGTGAACGGCCTCGAACGTGATATCCGCGCGCCGTGAAGCCCACCAATAGGCTGCCCGCCCGGCAATCATCTGAGTCGCCCGCAACTCGAACGAACATGGCGTTTGCGGCGCGATCTCATGGCATGTCCAATCATCGTGAATGGAGTACGGGCCGCTTGGGTCCAGCTGCCGTCATGAATGCATCACCGCATCCGCGCTCGACGACGTATAGTGCGAATCATCCGCCGCTCCATCACAGATGTGATATCGCTCAGCAGATCCACGATGACGGTTGAAGACCAATCCCGGCTCTGTCCTACTCGAGGGCGAGCGCCGGACAGTGATGCTGTCCGGACGTGCTGAGACCGCGCGCCAAGGGCGGCTCTGCTCGGGAGGAATGCCGATGTCGATCCGCCTCGCGGCCGTCGCCGCGCGTCTCGTCTCCGTGGCGCTGCTATTGTCCGCTTTGAGCGGACCGACCCTCGCCGAGACGAACACGGTCCGCATCGGCCTGCAATACGGCCTCGTCTACCTGCCGGTAATGATCGCTCAGAACGAAGGTTTGTTCGATAAGCGCGCCAAGGCGGCAGGCCTCGACGGGCTGTCGGTCACGCTGAGCCGCTTCAGTGGCTCGGCCGCGATGAACGACGCACTGCTTTCCGACAGCATCGAGCTGGGCACACTCGGCGCGACCGGCGCCTTGATCGCCTGGGACAAGACCCGCGGTCGTCAGCAGATCAAGAGTCTCTGCGCCCTCACTTCAGTCGTCTACACGCTGTTTACGGGCAAGCAGGGCGTTACCGCGCTGAAGGATTTTACCTTTGGCGACAAAATCGCGGTCCCAGCCTTCAACTCGCCGCAGGCTATCCTGCTGCGGGTGGCCGCAGCCCGGCAGCTCGGCGATCCGGCCAAGGCGGATACTCTGATGGTGAGCCTGCCCCACCCCGACGCCACCGCGGCCATGCGCGCCGGGCAAGGCATCGCCGGCTACTTCTCGACGCCACCCTTTACCCAGATCCTACGGGCGGATCCCAAGCTCCGGGCGATCATGACCTCCACCGGTCTGATCGGCGACGGTGACCCTACCGCCGCGACCCTGAACGCCAAGCAGGGCTTCGTCGACGCCAATCCCAAGGTGACGCAGGCCATCCTCGCCGGCATGGAGGACGCGGTTTCGCTCATCCGCAGCGACCCGAGGCGGGCGGCGGCGATCTACCTGGCTTCAGAGCAGGTGCAGATCGATCAGGCCCAGGTCGAGTCGACCCTCACCGACGGGTCCCTCGTCTACGGCGTGGCCCCGAAAGACATGGTCAACCTTGCCAAGGCGATGGCGGCGCAGGGGCTCCTGCGCAAAGTGCCGACCGACTGGCAAGAGCTCTTCTTTCCGGGCCTCAAGGAACGCGACGGAAGCTGAGCGAGCCATACGGGCGAGCCCCTGATCTGACAGACCACGGAGCAGAGATGCAGAGCTTTCGCTTCAGCGCCGAACCGCTCCCGGCCGAGGCCGAGGCGGCCCGTGCGGCCGTCCGGGTTTTTCTCGACGCTGAACTGGCGGCGGGGCACTTCGTGCCACATCGGACCTCGTGGACGACCTTCGACGCCGGCTTCAGCCGACGTGCCGGGGCGGCCGGGTTCATCGGTCTGACCATGCCGGAGGCGTATGGTGGCCATGAGCGGTCCGGCCTCGTCCGCTTCGTCGTCACCGAGGAGATGCTGGCGGCCGGCGCGCCCTGCGGGGCGCACTGGATCTCCGACCGCCAGTCTGGCCCACAGATCCTGCGGCACGGTTCCGAGGCGGCCAAGCGGGCGATCCTGCCGCGGATCTGCCGCGGCGAATGCGCCTTCGGCATCGGCATGAGCGAGCCGAACTCGGGCTCGGACCTCGCCGCCGTGCGCACCCGCGCGGCGCGCGACGGCGACGATTGGTTGATCAACGGCTCCAAGATCTGGACGACGAACGCCCATCAGGTCGATTACCTGCTCGCCCTGGTCCGGACCGGTGAGCCCGGACCAGACCGGCACGGCGGCTTGACCCAGTTCATCATCGACATGGCGGCTCCCGGGGTCACGGTGCGACCGATCCTCGACCTGTCAGGCCACCACGAGTTCAACGAGGTGTTCTTCACCGACTACCGCGTCCCGGACGCCATGATGGTCGGCGCGGAGGGCGAGGGCTGGGGGCTCGTCACGGAGGAACTCGCTTTCGAGCGCTCGGGGCCCGACCGCTTCCTGTCGGACTACCGGCTGCTCGTCGAACTCGTCGACCGGATCGGGCCGGAACCCGACCGGTTCCAGGCGGTCGAGACCGGCCGGATGGTGGCGCAGCTCACCGCGCTCCTCGGCATGTCGGCCTCGGTGGCCCGGCTCCTCGACAAGGGCGTCGTCCCCGGCGTTGAGGCGGCGCTCGTGAAGGATGTCGGCAACAGCTTCGAGCGCGCGGTGCCGGAGATCGCCCGGCGGCTCGTGCCGGTTGAGCCGAGCCTCACCGCGCAGGGCGAGCCGTTCCGTGAGGCGCTCGGCGGCGTGACCCTGCGGGCGCCCTCCTTCACCCTGCGCGGCGGCACCCGCGAGGTTCTGCGCGGGGTCATCGCGCGGGGACTGGGCTTGCGATGAACACGACCAACCACGCACAGGATAGGGCGGCCGACGAGGTCGCCGACATCGTCCTCGATCAATTCGAGCGGCTGCTGGCCCAGCATCTCTCGCCGCAAGTGCTGGCGGCCTGCGACGGTGCCGTGGACGACGCGGCCTGGCCCGCGGATCTCTGGAGAGCGCTTAACGACAGCGGTCTGCCGCTGGCCCTGGTGCCCGAAGCGGCCGACGGGATCGGCTTGGAGGCCAGGACGGCGGCCTTGCTGATCCGGCGCTGTGGGCAGGCGGCCTTGCCGCTGCCGCTGCCCGAGACCATCGCGGGTGCGGCGCTCTGGGCGGCGGCAGGCGGCGGCGCGCCGGAGGGCGCCCTCACCTTGGTCCCAGCCGGCAGCCCCGTTCGAATCACGCGGCGGGCCGACGGTTTCGTCCTCGACGGGCGGGCGGCGCAGGTGCCCTGGGGCGGTTCGGTCGCGGCCCTGCTCGTGGATGCGATCGACGCCGCAGGCGTCCGCCACCTCGTGCGGATCACGGCGCCGGGCACGGTTCGTGATACGCGCCACAACCTCGCGGGTGAGCCGCGCGACGCCCTCGACCTCACAGGCTGTACCGCCGCCATCGACGAGGTACGGACAGCGCCGGACTGGGCCGCCGAGGTTGGTGTCGGCTCGGTGGAGGCAGCCGGCGCCTGGGTGCGCGCGCAGCAGTTGGTGGGCGCGATGGAGACCTGCCTCGCCTCCGCCCTCGATCACGCCCGCGAGCGGCAGCAATTCGGGCGGCCGCTCGCCAAGTTTCAGGCGATCCAGCACATGCTGGCCGAGGCCGCGGGCCACGTCGCGGCGGCGACTGCATCGGCTGATCTCGCTGCCGCGTGCTGGGGAGATGCGCGCTTCGTCCTCGCCACCGCGATCGCTAAAGCGCGCTGCGGCGAGGCGGCGGGCCACGTCGCCGCGATCTGTCATCAGATCCACGGGGCGATGGGTTTCACCCAGGAGCACCCGCTGCACCGCGCGACGCGGCGGCTGTGGTCTTGGCGAGACGAGTTCGGCTCCGACGCTCTGTGGCAGGAACGGATCGGGCGCGCGGTCTGCGCGGGCGGAGGCACCGCTCTCTGGCCGATGCTGGTCCGGCTGCGGGCCGGTGCCGGCTAACATGGGAGATCGCCGCGTGCTGGATCATTCCGCCGAGACGAAAAAGGCTGGTCCCCTGGCGGGCGTGCGGATCGTGGATCTCACCAGCGTCATCATGGGACCGTCGGCCACGCACATCCTGGCCGATCTCGGCGCCGACGTGATCAAGATCGAGACGCCGGAGGGCGATTCCTTCCGTCACTACCGGCCGGCCCGCAACGCTGGGATGGGCGGCAACTTCCTGCACCTCAACCGCAACAAGCGCAGCGTCCGCCTGGACCTGAAGCGGCCCGAGGCGCGGGCGGCCCTCGACCGGCTCATCGTGACGGCGGACGTCTTCGTGCACTCGATGCGCCCGGACGCGATCCTGCGCCTGGGCTACGGCTACGAGCGAGTCCGCGCGCTCAAGCCCGAGATCATCTTCTGCGGGGCCTACGGGTTCGGGGCTGACGGCCCCTATGCCCACAAGGCAGCCTACGACGACCTGATCCAGGCGGGCTCCGGCCTCGCCGCCCTCCAGACCGCCGCCACCGGTGAGCCCGGCTACCTGCCGACCGTGCTGTGCGACAAGATCGCCGGCCAGGCTATTGCCTGTGCGATCCTGGCGGCCCTCTACGAGCGTCGGGCCGGCGGCGTCGGGCAGGCGGTCGAGGTGCCGATGTTCGAGACGATGGTCGAGTTCAACTTCGTCGAGCACATGGTCGGCTACGCCTTCGAGCCGCCACTTGGGCCGCCGGGCTTCAACCGGGTGCTCAGCCCGAAGCGCAAGCCCTACCGCACCCAGGACGGCTATGCCTGCATCCTGCCCTACTCCGACCGGAACTGGCGCGACTTCTTCATCCACACCGGCCGGCTCGAATTCGTGGACGACCCGCGCTTCACCCCGCTCGCCGTGCGCGTGGAGAACATCGAGGTCCTGTACGCGCTGGTGGAGGAAGAGGCTCCGCGCAGGACCACCGCCGCTTGGGTGACGTTCTGCGATTCGGTGAGCATCCCGTGCATGCCCGTCCTCGGGTTGGAGGAACTGCCGGACGACGCGCACCTGAAAGCGGTGGGCTTCTTCGGGGCCGCCGAGCATCCGAGCGAGGGGCGCTACCGCACCATGCGCCGACCGGTTTCGTTCAGTGGCAGCGACTTCGCGATTCGCCGGCACGCCCCCCGGCTCGGCGAGCACACCGCCGAGGTTCTGGCCGAGGCGGGCCTCGACCCGGCCGAGATCGCCGCCCTCACCGGGGCGGCCGCCCCGCCGGACCCGTCCACGCAATCCGAGGAGACCGCCCGATGACGCTTGAGGCCGAGACACGCGGTGCGGGCGGAGACCTGCTGTTCTCCGTCGCGGAGGGCGTGGCGACCATCACGCTGAACCGGCCCGAGCGGAAGAACGCCTTCACCTTCCCGATGATCGAGGCCTGGACGGCGGCTCTGCAGCGCTGCCGCACGGATGATGCCGTCCGCGTCGTCGTCGTGACCGGCGCGGGCCCGGCTTTCTGCAGCGGTGGCGACATCGTCGAGATGGGCGAGCGCCTCGACCAGCCGCCTCAGCGGCGCAAGGACGAACTCTACGGCCGAATCCAGCGCATCCCGCTGGCGCTCGAGGACCTCGACAAGCCGGTCATCGCCGCTCTGAACGGCGTGGCCACCGGGGCGGGCCTCGACCTCGCGCTGATGTGCGACCTGCGCTACGCCGCGAAAAGCGCCCGCTTCGCCGAGACCTACGTCCGTGTCGGTCTGGTGCCCGGGGCCGGTGGCGCTCACTTCCTGCCCCGCCTCGTCGGCACCGCGAAGGCGCTGGAGCTGTTCTTCACCGGCGATTTCGTCGATGCGGAGGAAGCGCTCCGGATCGGCCTCGTCAACGGCGTTCACGACGATGTGGCCCTGATGCCGGCGGTCGAGGCGCTGGCGCGTCGGATCGCCAAGGCGCCACCGCTCACGCTGAGCCTAATCAAGCGCGCAGTCTATCAGGGGATGCGCAACGACCTGCGCACCAACCTCGACCTGATCTCCTCGCACTATGCGGTGATCACCGCGACGCCCGAGCATCGGGATGCGGTGCAGGCGTTCATCGGCGGGCGCAGCAAGCTTTGAAGTGAAGGGCGCCCACTTGAGTGCTGGTGGGCTTCCGGTTGGGTCACCCCGCCCCCGTACGTGATGTGGGGAAGATGACGTGCCAGGAACGAAAGCAGCAGAAGCAAAACAACATCGGCATTGTGTCAGATGATTCCGGTCTTTAATTGGACTGGTCGCGAGAGATAATATCAAATACCATTCAATCGATGAGGGAACCGCCAAATGAATGTTGCAGCCAAGCGGTCGGTGTACGAACCTGACCAAGCCGGTCTGGCTTTCCCTCGCTACCCCGTGTTCGATGATGCCGCGCAGGAGCGAAGACACCGCAAGGTTCGGTTGGCTGCCGCCTGTAGGCTCTTTGCTGATCTGGGCTACGAATACGGATTCGCCGGCCACATCACCGTCCGCGACCCGGAGGATCCGAACCTCTACTGGACGAATCCGTTTGCCATGGAATTCGGGGCGGTCAAGGCGTCGGACCTCCTCCTCGTCGACCACGACGGCCGAGTCATCGAGGGCGCGCGTGCGGTGAACCGCGCCGGCTTCGTCCTGCACGCCGCCATCCACGAGGCGCACCCCGGCATCCTGGCATCGTGCCACTGCCACACGATCAACGGCATGGCTTGGGCCGCCCTGGGCCGGCGACTGGATCCGATCACCCAGACAGCCTGCGGCTTCTACGGTGATGGGCAGGCCCTGATCACCGAGGAAGCTGGCGCCGTGGTGGTGGAGCGCGGGGCCGGCCACAGCGTCGCCGCCGCGTTCGGACGCGACACCAAGGTTGCCATTCACCAGAACCACGGCCTGTTCAGCGCCGGCCAGGAGAGCATCGAGGAGGCCGTTTGGTGGTTCGTGGCCGCCGAGCGGGCCTGCGAGATTCAACTCAAGGCCGAGGCGACGGGCCACCCCCTGAAGCTCGTTCCCGAAGCCAATGCGGCGCACTCCGCCAAACACCTCGCCACTCCGTTCATGGCGTGGCTTCATGCCCAGCCGATGTTCGACCGCACTTTGCGCCAGCATCCGGACGTGATCGACTGATCGACTGCTGCACACCGCGGCGCGCGCATCTATGCAGAGCACAATACGGCGTGGATCTAGAGCTTGCGGTGTCGGAAATGATTGCGGTATCCTATGTTTTTGATTCTAATATAAAAGAAACATACCGAATATATCGGGAGGTGCGAATGGGCAAGCGCCGTTATCTGCTGTATATTGGCATTTTCTTGCTTGTCGTCTTCAATTATGTGGACCGCGTCGCGCTGTCGGTCGCGGCGCCGGCGATCGCGGCTGAATACAATCTGAGTCCGGTACAGGTCGGTTACCTGTTCTCAGCTTATCTCTGGACGTATGTCGTCTGCTTGATCCCATGCGGATTTCTGACCGATCGCTACGGGGCAAAGGTGGTCAACGGCGTCGGTGTGCTCGTGTGGTCCGGCGCGACGATTCTCACAGGGCTCGCGTCCGGCTTCGTCAGCCTTCTCGGCTCGCGCATGCTGATGGGCGCGGCGGAGGCGTCCACCTATCCAGCGGGCGGTCGCGTGTTGCGGGATTGGGCGCCGCGATCCGAGTTCGGTCTGGCGGCCACGATGCTCAACAGCGGCGGCTACGCGGGTCCTGCGTTCGGGACCTTGCTGCTCGGGTGGGTGGTGTCAGTCCACGGCTGGCGGTGGGGTTTCTATACGGCCGGCTTGCTGGGCTTGGTTTGGCTGGTCGGCTGGTTGGTCTGGTATCGCGTGCCGGAGACGGCAACCTTCGTCGGCGAAGACGAGCGCGCCTTCATCCTGCGTGAGCGCGATTCCGGGGCGAAATCCGGTGGCTCGGCCGACGGGTTTGGCGTGCTGTTGCGCTCGCGCAGTATGATCGCCGTCGCCGTCACGCAGGGCTGCGCCGTCTACACGCAGATCGTGTTCCTGACCTGGCTTCCGAGCTATCTCGCCAACGTCAAGCACATGTCGATCGTGAAGTCGGGCCTGTTCACGGCGTTCCCGTACTTCGCGGCGACGGTCTTCGCGTGGGTCCTCGCCCATCTGAGCGATCGTGCGCTGGCCGCGGAGGGCGGCTCCAGCACGGGGCGGCGGCGGCGCATCGTCGTCGTGTCGATGCTCAGCGCGGCCGTGATCCTGGCGGCACCGTTCGTCGACAGCACGCCGATGATCCTGGGCCTGATCACCATCTCGCTGACCGGCTTGGCGACGGGCATCTCGCTCAACATTGCCCTGGCCGCCGATCTGCTGCGGTCGCCTGCGAGTGCTGGCAAAGCCATGGCGATCCAGATCACCGGCGGGAACATGTTCGGCCTCATCGCGCCGATCGCCACGGGCTACATCATCGCGGCGACGGGTAGCTACGACCTCGCCTTCGTGGCCGGTGGCGTGCTGCTGGTGACCGGGGCCGTGATCACGCTGACCCTGACGCACGCCCCGATCGGTGGCGACCTCCCCGCGCCAGCGGTCGTCCCCGCGCTGCGCCGCGCTTAAGCTCTTAGACGGAGGTCACGATGTACGCAGCCCCGCCTATCTGCCCAACGAGAGTCTTCGCCACCTACCCCGAGGCGTGGCGGGTGGCCACGGCGGAGAACGAGTGGATCCGCACGCAGCCGGGGCGCATGCCGATCGGATCGTTCCTGGAGGGGCCGTCCTTCGACCTTGACGGCAATCTCTGGTGTGTCGACATCCCGAACGGACGCATCTTGTGCGTGGCGCCGGACGGCGGTTTCACCATCGCGGCCGAGTACGATGGTTGGCCGAACGGCCTCAAGATCCACCGTGACGGCCGGATATTCATCGCCGACTACAAGAACGGCATTATGGTCGTCGACCCCGCCTCCGGCACGGTCCGGCCGTTCCTCCTGCGGGTCGGGCCCGAGCGGTTCCGGGGCGTCAACGATCTCTTCTTCTCTCGCGATGGCGATCTCTACTTCACCGATCAGGGCCTAACCGGCTGGCAGGACCCGGGCGGACGCCTCTTCCGCGTTCGGGCGGACGGGGTCGTGACCTGCATCCTGGACGGCATCCCAAGCCCGAACGGCCTCGTCATGAACCTCACTGAGGACACGGTGTACCTGGCGGTTACGCGGGCCAACGCGGTCTGGCGGATCCCGCTGATGCGGGACGGGACGGCCGCCAAGGTGGGCACCTTCATCCAGATGTCGGGCGGGGCCGGGCCGGACGGGCTCGCCCTCGACGCGGAGGGTCGCATCGCCGTCGCCCATGCCGGGAAGGGCGCCGTCTGGCTGTTCGACGCCACGGGGGAGCCGGTGCTGCGCATAACCTCTTGCGCCGGCCTGCACACTACCAACGTGGCGTTCGGCGGCGCGGATGGACGAGCACTGTTCATCACTGAGTCTGGCTCAGGCGTCATTCTACGGGCTGACCTGCAGACGCCCGGGCACACTATGTTCTCGCACACGCACGAGAGCGAGGTGTGATCGTTGGCCCTGTGCGCCGCACGGGTGGAGCTGAGGTCTGCAGACCGGCCGGCCAGTCCCAATCGAAACACCCGGGATCGCCACGGCCGAGGATAATCCGTGAGGCTCGCACGGGGCGTCGTCCCGCCGCCGAACGCCGCCAAGACGCGCGGCAGATCCTTATTGGCCTTCGCCTCGCCGCGATCCCCGCGTCACCCCACGGAGTGGATACAGATGGCCCACCTCCCCTATGCGGATCCGAATCGACCGGAAACGGCCGAACTCGTCGCTCGCATCACCGCCCAACGCGGCGGGGTGCTGCACCTCTACGCCATGCTGCTGCACAGCCCGTCGGTAGCCGACGGCTGGCTGCATTTCCTCAGCGCGATCCGCCAGCGCTGCGTCGTGCCGGGGGCCCTGCGCGAGCTCGTGATCCTACAGGTCGCCCACCTCAACGGGGCACCCTACGAGGCCGAGCAGCATATCCCGATCGCGCTGCGCGAAGGGGTGCACCAAGCGCAGGTCGACGCCCTCCCCGACTGGAGGGCATCAGACGTGTTCGAGCCGGCGCAGCGCGCGGCCCTGGCCTACTGCGATGCGATGACCCGAACCATCCACGTGCCGGCTGACGTGTTCGCAGACCTGCGCACCCACTTCGACCTGCGGACGATCGTCGAGCTCACCGCGACGGTCGGGGCCTACAACATGGTCTCTCGCTTCCTCGAAGCGCTCGGCATCAGCTCCGCCGACGACATGCGTGCGGGGCGGGCTGACCGATGACAGACCCCTTCTCCCTCGACGGCAAGGTCGCGCTCATCACCGGCTGCGGCTCGCAGTAGCCCTGGTGGAGCAATGCTAAGGCCACGGCCGTGACCTTAGCCCGGCGCGGCGCGAGGGTCGCCACACGCAACCGGTCCGACGCGATCCGCATCTGTCTGAACGGTGCCCCAGATCGGGCGGCGTTGACCTGGGCGCTGCATCGCTTGTCGGGAATACTTACCTGGCCGAGCGTTGTGTGCACGGGAGGACGAACGCTTCGCTGAGATGTTCGATGATGTGCCGGCCAAACGGGGCTGAACCTCGGCCAACCGATACTCTGCATGGATGGAGCGTCGGTCCGACGTAGACTTGAGAGCCCTGCGCTTCATGCTGCGAGCGAATCGCACCGTTCGCGATTGTCGTCGACGTCCGCTTCCGAGCTATTGTGATGGCCCATTAAGCGTCCGGCATGGGCGCCAAGCCGAACGTCCGGTTCTGCGCGCCATAATGATCCGGCGTGACGGGGTCTGGCCGAAAGCCGACCGTCCGCTGCAGGGTAGGTCGGCCAGAAAAGCGGACAGGATCTCACCGGCTTCAGATGGCCAGGACATACGGTGCGGACCTTGCTGGCGTAGCCGACCCCTGCGCCGCTCCATCCTCGGGCGGGATGCGAGAGGGTTCGAGCAGGGGCATGTTCAACTCGTCTGCAAGTGCGCATTATCTAATGGCTTGGGCCTCTGTCATGTGCTCGGACGGGTTGCGAGTGCCGCGCGCGACCATTCGGGCGATGGTGGTGGGTCGATCAGCCCAGCACATGATGGTGAACGGGCGTAGGTCCCGGTCTCGACGGAAGGCAGACGACAAACGCTGCGAGGCGGTGAACCAATGCCGGTCGAAGACGACGGCCCCCGGCGGTACGCTGGCAATCGCCGTCGCAGCCCACAGGATGGGCCGCGTCGTCGGATAGGACGACGCGCATTCGTGCTGGACGCTACGATGATAGCCCGGCCGGCGGTGCAGCGCGGCTTCGTGATCGCGCCGCGCTGAAGAAGGCGCGAGCCGCCGCTCTTCGAAAACCGGGTGGCAGAGACCGGCCGGTCCTGTGTCGTGCCGTCGACGATCGAATCGGACTGTCGATCATGTGACAGGCTGGTCCGCCAACAGGGTCACGAGCTCGAAGGCCGGGACCTCACGCAGGAAGCCCTTCAGCGTGAGGTTACCCAGAGACCGCGATGATGCGATACCCTCAACGGCGCTCAGCACGGGCCGGCTGATAACAATCTGCCCCGATTGCGCCTTGTCGCACAGGCGGGAGGCCAGGTTCGTGACGCTGCCGACGGCTCCATATTCGAATCGGCCTTCGAAGCCGAACTGGCCGAGCGTCGCGTAACCCCTAGCGAGCCCGAGCCCGAACCCGATCGTGTGGCCCCGGGCCTCCCACTGGCGAGCCAGCCTGCCGACGCGCTCGCGGAGCGCGAAGGCCATGCGCACGGCACGCGCGCTGTGGTCCGGGCATGGACGCGGATCGTTGAAGAACACCATGATCCCGTCGCCGGCAAAATGTTCCAGAGTTCCCTCATAGTGGAAGACCGTCTGGCCGACTGTCTTGTGATACTCCCGCAGGACAGCGACGACCTCCTCGGGGGCGGCCGAATCCGTGAAGGCCGTGAAGCCGCGCAGGTCGCAGAAGACCACTGTGATCTCCCGCCGATGCGCCTCCAGGAGCGCGTGGCCGTCCCGCTCGGTGGCGACCAGATCAGCGATCTGGGGGGAGAGGAAGCGCCGCAGCCGCCCGATCCGCTCAAGTTCGGCGGCTTTCACAGCGACCTGGCTCTCGAGATCGCGGTTCGCCTCGGCCAGCGCCGCTCGCTGCTCCGCAAGCTCGTGCGACTGCGCCCGCACCCGATCGGTCAGGGCCTTGAGGCGCAGCATCGAGCGGACCCGGGCCATGAGCGCCGCGTGCTCGTAGGGCTTGGTCAGGTACTCGTCCGCACCGGCGTCGAGACCCTCGACGAGATCGCGCGTCTCCGCGCGCGCGGTAAGCAGCACGACGGGGATGTAGCGCAGGGCCTCGTCCGCCTTGAGCAGGCGCAGCACGTCCAGTCCGCTGAGGCGCGGCATCATCACGTCGAGGAGGATCAGGTCCGGCGGCGTGGCGGCCGCATACGTGAGGGCCTCCTCCCCGTCCGGGGCGGTCCCGACCTGGTAGCCCTGCGCCTCCAGGCGGATGCGCAGGATATGCAGGTTCTCGCGGCTGTCGTCGACCACCAGGATATGTGCCGCCACAGCCTCCATTTCCCTCTAGGCCTCGGGGAGCATCTGGCGGACGAGGCTCAGGATCTTGCGCGGGCTGAAGGGTTTGGCGACGTAGCCGTCGCAGCCCGCCGCCAGCGCCCGATCCTCATCGCCCGACAGGGCGTAGGAGGTCACCGCGACGACCGGGATGTGGCGGGTCGCCGGGTCGGCCTTGAGGCGTCGCGCGGCTTCGTACCCGTCCATGATCGGAAGCTGGATATCCATGAGGATGAGGTCCGGCTGCTCGGCCTGTGCCGCCTCCACGCCGCACCGTCCGTTCGTGGCCTCAACGATGCCGTAGCCGGCGGCGGTCAGGAGATCGCGCAGGATGCGGCGATTGTCCTCCGTATCCTCGACGATCAGAATGCGCTTCATGAGGCCTTCTTTCGCTCGACCGACGGCCGGATCGGAAGGGTCACCTGGAAGACAGCCCCCTGCCCCAGTTCCGATCGCACCTCTATCCGACCGCCGTGCAGGAGGACTAGACGGCGGGCGATCGAGAGACCCAGTCCCGTGCCGCCCTGCTGCCGCGTGCTCGAGCTGTCGACCTGCTGGAATTCGTCGAAGATCCGCGCCTGATCGGCGGGCGAGATCCCGGGACCGGTATCGGAAATCGTGATGACGAAGCTGCCGTCGACAGCCCGGGCGGCGACCTCCACGGAGCCGGATTGCGTGAACTTTATGGCATTGCCGACGAGGTTCATGAGCACCTGCGTGAGCCGCCGCTCATCTGCTTGCCCGATCGGCAAGCTCGTGGGGACGTCGAGCTTCAGGGCGAGCCCCTTCGCGTCGGCCAGCGAGGCCGCCGCCACCGTGACGGACTCGATCAGGGCGCCCAGAGAATAGTCCTGGAAGTTGACCGTGAGCAGGCCCGCCTCGATCTTCGTGAAATCGAGGACGTCGTTGATCAGGCTCAGCAGGTGGCGGCCGTTAATCTGGATGCGCTCCAGCGCCTCGCTGGCCTTCTCGCTTAGGGCACCGTAGAGCCCGTCGGCGAGCAGTTCCGAATAGCCCAGCACGGCGTTAAGGGGCGTGCGCAGCTCGTGGCTCATGTTGGCGAAGAACTGCGTCTTGTGGAGATCGGCGGCGGCGAGCTGCCGCCCCTTCTCGTCGACCTCCTGGAACAGGCGCGCGTTGCGGAGCGCAAGGGCCGCCTGGTGCGCAAAGGTGTGCAGGACGTGCTCGGAGCCCCCCGGAGGCGCGGCGTCGTCGTAGACGAGCAGCAGGAGGAAGCCGAGGCGGCCGTCGCTGTCGGCGAGGTTGATAAGCGTGGCGGCGCGGAAGCCGTCCTCGACGCCCGTCAGAAGTCCGCCGATCATGGCCAGATCGCGGATCGGGACGATTTCGGCGGCGGCGTCGCCGACCTGCGCCAGGGCGTTTCCGGGCAGGATGTCGCTGACCGCGGCCAACGGCAGACCGTGGCCGCCGGCGCGGCGGAACGATTCGCCCGGCGCCTCGACAAGATAGACGGCGCTGGCGTCGGACCCCGCGAGAGTCGCGGCCCGCGCGGCGATGGCCCGTACGACATCGTCGATCTGCAGTGAGGCGACGATGGCGCGACCGGTCTCCTCGAGGGCCTGCAACTCGCTGACCGAGCGGGCGAGGTCCCTGGTTTGACGCTGGATCTCGCTTTCGAGCCGCGCATACGAGGTCGAGAGCGCGTCCGCCATGGTGTTGAAGCGCGTCGCAAGAGCTCCGAGTTCGTCCCCCGTGTGAACCGCGATGCGATGCTCAAAGCGGTTGGCCGCGAAATGCTCGGCCCCGGCGTGGAGCGCGCGGATCGGCACCAACATGCGGCGAGCCAGCAAAAGGCTGGCACAGATCGCCACGACGAGGCCGAAGGCGAGGAGCCAGGCGAGCCGGATGAGCAGGTCGCGCAGAGGCGCGAGCGCCTCGTTGAGGGGTTGCGCGACGACAATCGTCGCAGGCAGCACGTCGAGGGGGTACTGCGTGGCCAGGACCGGCCGGCCTGCTGCATCGGAGGCATAAGACACCGAATCGGACGCCGACAGCGCCAGCCGATCGCCCGCCGCATGCGGGCTTCCGCCCGAGTGGGTAACGATGATCCCGTCCGACGTGACGAGGTCGGCGTAGCTCTCGGCACCCGCGGTCGAGGCCGGAAGGCTCCCCGCCAGGGCGGCCAGCCGGACGCGGGCCAGGGTGACGCCCGTCCCCGCGGCCGGGTGCGGCAGCAAGAGACTCGCGTAGATCTCGCTCCCGACGATCTGGAGGTCTTGAAATCCCTTGCGCGGCGGGACCGGCCCGAGATCGGCCGACGCTATGGGGGCGGGGCCGTTCGGCCGGCGCGCCCGGATACGCTCGCGGCCCTCGTCATCGTAGAAGGCGAGGGTGAGGACGATCGGCGTTTGATCAAGGAGCGCGGCGTAGTCCTCGCGGTGCTGGGCGAGGCTCTGCGCGCTCGCCCGCGTCACCCAGCCCACCTGTCGCTCGATCTCAGCCAGCGTCTCCTCGACCGCCGCGACTGCGGCGGCCGCATAGGCTGCCTGGACGCGGGCGACGCGGTCGACGGTTTCCCGGTACAGAAACCACGTCTCGACGGCCGCATTGATCGTCAGCACCACGGCGACGAGACTCACCAACGTTAGAACGTATTTGCGGAACAGGCTGCCACGCCAGGGCAAGCTCGGCGCCGACGATATTGCGTCCTGCGTCCGCATCAGCAGACTCCGCAATGCCGGGCCAGCAGGAACGGCCCGTACCCGAAACGGGCGACGTGGATCACGATCGAATGTTTCACGATCAGCATGATCGAATACAGAACATACGGCAACTGAAAACCAGCCATTGCATCATCGAATGCATTCGCGCGAGAATCCAACGATCACAGGCTCTCGGGATGGCGATGATGTCGGCGGATTCCGGTTTCGGTCAGCTTCTGCGCGTGAACCCGCTATTCTCGAACCTCGGCCCCAAGGTGATCGACTGTCTTTCCGCAATGGCGACCACACGCACGTTGCAGCCCGGCGAAATTCTATTCCAGGTTGATGATCCCGGTGATGCGCTCTACGGCGTCCGGCGGGGCGAGATCCGCATCGAGACCGGGACCGAGGCCGGGCGACGCATCGTGCTGAACAGCCTCGGCGCCGGCGACCTCTTCGGCGAGATCGCCCTTCTGGACGGGCGCGAGCGCACGGCCGATGCCGTTGCCGCCGTGGCGAGCGAACTTTTCGTCCTGCGGCGCCCCGATCTTCTGGCCTATCTCACGCGCGAGCCCGACGTGGCGATCCGGTTGATCGGCCTGCTCTGCAGCCGGATCCGCTACATCGCCGGCCAGATGACCGAGCTGGCGACGCTGTCGCTGGGTGCGCGTCTCGCCCGCCGGTTGGTGGTTCTGGCCGAAGATTTCGGCAACGAGATCGAGATCTCGCAGGAGCAGCTCGGTGCCTTCGTGGGCGGCACGCGCGAGAGCGTGAACCGCCAATTGCAGGTCTGGCGCCGCGCCGGCTACATCGAACTTCGCCGGGGCTGCATCGTGCTCCTAAAGGCCGAAGCGCTGGCCCGGATGGCGCATGAGCCGTCTTGCGCTTGAGCCCGCGATACGTCGGGCCGCCTCACGGCAGCCCCCGGGCAACGCGGAACCCGTTGGCATAGTACCGGACATCGGCGTCGTAGCGGAACCGCGCAGTGGGCTTCACGTAAGTGGCCGTGCTGTCGAACGAGCCACCTCGAAGGACGCGCTGGCCGCAGGATCCGGTCGACCAAGCCGTTCCGTCCTGCGGGGCGCCGCGATACGATTCATTCCAGCAATCCTCGACCCATTCGGCCGCGTTGCCCGCCATGTCGAACAGCCCGAACCCGTTGGGCGCGAAGCTCGCGACGCTGGACAGTTCCGGCCTGGCCGTGCGGCTGCATTCCCGGCAATTGGCCTTGCTATCGCCGACCTGAGCCCCCCAGGCGAAGGCGGTGTTCGTGCCGCCGCGTGCGGCGTATTCCCATTCCGCCTCGCTCGGCAGGCGGTAGGTGCGCCTCGTCCGCGCGCTGAGCCACGCCACATAGTCCTGCGCGTCGAACCAGCTCACGTTCGTGATCGGATGCGCGCCGGACTGCTCCTCCGACGGGTTCGGCCGGTACTTGCAGGCGCCTGCCTCGACGCAGCTGTGCCACTCGTCGACCGTCGTCTCCCGGCGAGCGATCGCGAACGGGCGCGGGATGGTCACCCGATGAACCGGGCGATCGAACGGCAGGGCGCCGGCGCCCATCTCGAACGTCCCCGCGCGCAGGATGACGAGTTCGGGGCACCGGTCGCAATCCCGCAAGCTCTGTCCCGCGGCTTGACTATTTTCCCGGGTCTGCGGCTGCGGTGGGGAGGTCTGGGCCTGGGCCGGCAGGGCTGCTGCGGACGGCACCGCGGCCGCCGGCGAAGGCGCAGGGGGAATCGCGGGCGGCGGGAGCGCGGGCGGGGATGGTCCGACGGAATCGGGTGGTGAACGACGCGCGAGGCGAGACGGTTCGGCCCTGCCGGCACGATCCGTGGCGGGTGCCGGCAGAGCGTCGGGCGGCGTGACGGAGAAGCGAAACTCCTCGATCAACGAGGAGGAGATCCAGGGAACGCGTTCCGCCTTCGATGCGCGCGACACCCCGATCCGGGTGTGGGTGAAGGCTTCTTCGGCGGTGATGTTCGGCGCGCGCAACTCCTTGCCGAGTTCGCTCACGAACAGGCTGATATCGCCGTCGTCCTCGCGCACGACCTTCCCCGGCGGGGCCGAGAACAGGACGAGGCTCCCCTCCGGGGCATCGACCGGCGCAAGGCCCGCGGAGGACGCTCGGAAGCGGCGCTCGAACGGGTTCTGCCGGGCCGCGTCTACGACCGCGATCTTCACGCGCACGCCGCGTCGGTTCAACTCGCTCAGTATCGCGTCGAGGTTGATGCCATCCCGGCGGACTTCCGTCTCGGACCAGATCTGCGCGTTCACGGGGATCAGGTAGCTCTGGCGCTCGACCTGGATGCCGTAGCCGCCGAAATACACCAGGGCAGCCGCGCCGGCGTTGAGCTTGGCATAAAACGCATCCAGGGTCGCCTGGACGTCTTCACGCCGCAGGTTCTCGCGCAGATCAACGTCGAACTCGCTGCGCCGCAACTCCTCGGCGAGAAGCCGCCCGTCTTTCGCGACTGTGGGCAGCGACCCCTGGGCATCGGGGTATCGGCTGTTGGCGATGAGGAGGGCGAAGCGCCGTCCGGCCCCGATCGGGTTCTGGGCCTGCCCGGGACGCACGGCCAGAAGCAGCCCGCTCAGCGTGATGAGTGTCAGCCCTATCAGGACGCCGTACCCGCGGATACGGCCGGGCAGCCCCTTCCGAAGCCGCGGCTCTGGAAGGCCCCAAACATCGATCCGTCCCGGCATGAACGATGACCTGCACGCTATGAGCGGACGAGCGAAGTCCGCAGTGTATGTAGAATTGGCAGAAGCGCAATGATGGCTTTCCCCGCCTGACTGCGCATTCCAGGGCATCTGTCGACCGAGACAAGATATCAATACTTTTTAATTGCCAGTTCAGCGGCCACATCGTATGGATCGGCGGTCATCCTGTTCGATTCGGAGCGTCGCGGCGTGCCATCGAAATGCGAATTCTGACCATCGCGCCGATCGGGAGGCATCGTGATTGATGCAGGAAGATATAGCACGGGCCTGTTGACTCGAGCGGCGCTGGTTCTGCTGCTGGCCACGTCCACCGTGATTGCGCAGGAGCGCAAAGGCGGCCCGACTCCATCGCCGGCGGCTGCCGCGGTCTACTTCGTCGATGTCAAGAACGGCAGTACGCTGCCGCCCAAGACGACGATCCACTTCGGCCTCCGGAACATGGGTGTCGCGCCGGCGGGCTCGGATCGCCCGAACTCCGGACACCATCATCTTCTCATCGACACGCCGATGCCCTCGGCAGATCGGCCAATCCCGAACGACTTCAACCACATGCATTTCGGGGCCGGGCAGACCGAGGCTGAGATCGATCTGGCGCCGGGCGAGCACACACTTCAGCTTCTGCTCGCCGACAAGGACCATATCCCGCACAGCCCGCCGGTCGCTTCCGAGGTCATCAAGGTCCGGGTCGCGGCTCAGGCGTCCGAGCCGTCCTCCGCGGCCGGGGCGAGCGCCGTCCAGCAGCGTCCGTCGCCGCCGGGAGCGCGCGTGTACTTCGTGCAACCGCGCAACGGCGACGTCGTGGGACGCAAGACGCTCGTGCGATTCGGGCTGACCGGGATGGGTGTGGCTCCGGCAGGCTTCGACAAGGCGAATACGGGTCATCACCACCTGCTGATCGATACCCCGCTGCACGCAACCGATGAGCGGATCCCGAACGATTTCGAGCATCTGCACTTTGGGCTCGGTCAGACCGAGGCGCTGGTGACGCTCCCCCTCGGGACGCACAGCCTGCAGCTGGTCCTCGCCGATGCCGACCATGTCCCGCACAAGCCACCCGTGATGTCCAACGTGATTCGGGTGACCGTGACGCGAACCGGCCGCAAGCCGCGGCCCCGGCGCCATCACGGCCGGTAGATGCTCCTCCGCTGAACCGCTCGGTCCCCGCGCGGACGACATGGCCGCCCTCGCGCGGTTGAGTCTCCGCGCTCGCGTGATGCCGAGCCGGTCTCCGTTTTTACGGCGAGCGCCCTAACGCGCCGCAGCGGATTGCGTGTCGGCCTCTCCACGCTTGTGCAGGCTGCCGAGTGCGGCCCGCTGCGCGAGGAGGGAATCCAACTCACGCCAGATCTGCAATTTCACGCGTAATTCGGTCGTGCGTCTCATGACATCCTCCCACCGGGTGATGATCCGATGCCGAGTATCGCCGCGCCTGGGCTGAACGGCTGTGAGGACGATCACAATGAGCTGGATCGTGTGGGCGGAGCCGCCGTGCCTGCGGGGGCGACTCACGGAGACCGTCACGCAACCGACAGACGAAGAAACGCCCCGCCAAGCATGCTTGGCGGGGCGTGGTGTCATGGGCTTGTGACTGTCAGGCTCGGCTGAATACCGAGCTTAGTGGAACATGCCCATGTCAGGAACGTGGGCGTCGACATGCACGGCCATCTCGTGGTGAGCCGCCATGTGCTCCTGGCCCTGGCCCGCAGGACCATTGTCGCCGTAGAGGTGGTCATTGCCCGACCCGCCGTGGATCGTATCGTTGCCCTTGCCACCGTAGATCGTGTCGTCACCCTTGCCACCGTAGAGGTGGTCGTTGCCCGACCCGCCGTGGATGGTGTCGTTGCCCTTGCC
>NZ_FOTK01000047.1 GCF_900114535.1 Methylobacterium pseudosasicola
AGAAGTTTCCCCGGGACGCCTCCTGCAAGATCAGCTTGTCCAGTGTTAAGTCGGCAATAGCTTTCCTGAGACGTTGATTCTCCGTCTCAAGATCCTTCATCCGCTTCACTTGATCCGACTTCAGGCCGCCGTACTCCTTGCGCCAGCGATAGTACGTCACCTCGGTCACGCCGATCGCCCTGATCGACGCGGCAACGCTCTGTCCTTGTGAGACCAGCACGTCGACCTGACGCAGCTTGCTCACGATCTCCTCGGGCTTGGGTCGTTGGGCCATCGGTTCCGTCCTCTGGAGGCTCAAAAGCCATACTTCAGGGCGGACCACTCCCAAGGGGGCCGGTCAAACCTCACCGCTCGTCTCGCAGCGTCTCAGCGCGAGTACGACCGCCTACTGAAGGCCTTCCTTTCGGACGAGGACGCCGAGGCGATGCTGCCGAGGCTACGCGACGAGCGGGCTGTGATCGAGCGCGATCTGGCGCAGGCTGATGTCGCGCCTCGGGTCGTCGTCCTGCATCCCACCCTGGTGGCCGACTACCTCAAGCACGTCGATGCGCTGCAGGAGACGCTTACGGTCTATGGGCGCCAAGATGATGAGCCGACCGAACGCCTGGTGATGGCATTCCGGGCGCTGATCGAGAGCGTCACGATCTTTCCGGGACCGCCGCATCGCGGGTTCGAGGTCGAAGTGCGCGGCAAGCTGTCCGAGCTGATCGGCGAGCCAGCCTTCCCGGACAGTCGAGTAGTGGGGGACCGGCTGAGCCGGACCTCCGGCACCATTTTCTCCAGCGGGGCGTGATCGCTCACGCGGTTGAGCCGTCCCTATCGATCCGTCAGAACGCTGGATCGTCGAATGGCTTGCGGTAGTTTGGCGGCTTCACGCATCGCCTCTCTCGGAACCCGACGCCCCGTCCTCGTGTAGGTCGTTCTGTGCCGTGCACCGGCTCAGCAGACGGGAATACGCCATGAAAGCCGAGATTCTGGACGTCAGGTACATCCATGAGGGCTGGAGCCGGTTCGGGATCGCGACAGTGCGTCTCGCCGACGGCGCCGTGGTGGAGCGCGAGATCGAGGATCACGGCAACTCGGTGGGCGTCCTGCCCTACGATCCCGAGCGGAAGGTCGCCACGCTGGTGCGGGAGCTGCGGGTGCCGCCCCTGTTCGTCGCCGGAGAGCAGGTCCAGCTCGAAGCGCCGGCCGGCCTGATTGATGACGGCAGCCCGGAGGAGAACGGCCGCCGCGAGGTTCTGGAGGAGGTGGGCCTGCGCCTGCGCGACCTCGAATTCGTCGGCGCCACCTATTCCTGCGCCAGCCTGACCACGGAGAAGCTGCACCTCTACCTCGCACCCTATGGCCGGTCCGACCGCGCCGAGGATGGCGGCGGCGCCGAGGGCGAGCACGAGAATATCCGGATCGTCGAGATGCCGCTGGCCGACCTCGCCTCGATGGCGGATCGGGCCGAACTTACAGACTTGAAGACGCTGACATTGGTTCTCGCCCTGCGTGCCCGGCATCCGGAGCTTTTCGCGGCGTGAGAATCCGCTATCGCGTCATCGCGCAATGGTTGATCACCGGCGCGGTGTTCTTCGCGGTCGCCTGGATCGCGTTCCACCTGCGCTGAGCTGGCCACCCCGGGGAGCGAAACGATGAGCGATGAGTCCGGCACCGTCGAACCGCACGGCCTCGACCGGGGCCTGACCAATTACGGCGATCGGGATTTCGCCCGCTACCTGCGCCGCTCCTTCGCCCGATCCATGGGCATCTCGCGGACGCTCCTCGACAAGCCGGTGGTCGGCATCGCTATGACGCCGTCCGGCTTCAACAACTGCCATCGCAGCATGCCTGAGCTGGTGGAGGCGGTCTCCCGCGGCGTGCTCGCCGCCGGAGCTCTGCCGCGACCGTTCCCGACCGTGTCGCTGGGGGAGGTTTTCCTCAATCCGACCAGCATGATGTACCGCAACCTCATGGCCATGGACACGGAGGAGATGATCCAGGCCCAGCCGATGGACGCGGTCGTGCTGATCGGCGGCTGCGACAAGACCGTGCCGGCCCAGCTCATGGGTGTGGCCTACGCGGGCCTTCCGGCGATCCAGGTGGTAACCGGCCCGATGTCCACCGGCCGTCACAAGGGTCAGCGCCTCGGCGCCTGCACCGATTGCAGGGGTTTCTGGGCCAAGTACCGGGCCGGCACCGTGGACGCGGAGGAGATCGCCGAGGTTGAGGGCCGGCTCTCGGTCACGGCCGGCACCTGCGCGGTGATGGGCACGGCCTCGACCATGGCCTGCATCGCCGAGGCGCTCGGCATGTCGCTGCCCGGGACCGCCGCGATCCCAGTGGTGCATTCGGACCGGCTGGTCGCCGCCGAGGAGACCGGTCGCGCCGCCGTGCGGCTGATACAGACCAAGATCACCCCGGCCCAGGTCATCACCCAGGACTCCGTGGAGAACGCGATCCGGGTCCTGATGGCGGTGTCCGGCTCCACCAACGCCATCGTGCACCTCACGGCCATCGCCGGGCGGCTCGGCATCCGTATCCCGTCCCAGCGCTTCAACGCGATCTCGGACGAGACCCCGGTGCTGGTCGACCTCAAGCCCGTGGGCGAGGGCTACATGGAGGATTTCCATGCCGCCGGCGGCATGGGTGCGCTGCTGCGCGAACTGCGCCCGCTCCTGCACCTCGGCACCATGGACGTGGAGGGCCGCACCCTCGCCGAGCGCCTGGATGAGCCCCCAGGCTGGGTTGACCGCGCGGTGATCCGCGCTTTCGACAATCCGGTCTCGCCGGTCGGTGGGCTGGTGGCGCTGACCGGCAACCTCGCCCCCGACGGGGCGATCTTCAAGCGCGCCGCCGCGACGCCGGAGCTGTTCGAATCCGAAGGGCGGGCGGTGGTGTTCACCGGCCTCGAAGACCTGAGCCGGCGGATCGACGACCCGGATCTCGACGTGGCCCCGGGCGACGTGTTGGTGCTGCAGAATGCCGGGCCTCATGCCGCCGGCATGCCCGAGGCCGGCTATCTGCCCATTCCCAAAAAGCTCGCCCGGGCGGGGGTGAAGGACATGGTGCGCATCTCCGATGCGCGGATGTCCGGCACGGCCTTCGGATCGATCGTGCTGCACATCGCCCCGGAGGCGGCCATCGGCGGCCCGCTGGGCGCCGTGCGCGACGGCGATCGGATCCGCCTGTCGATCCGGGACAAGCGGATCGACCTCTTGGTCGACGAGGCCGAGATCGCCCGACGGCTAGCCGACCATGAACCGCCGCCAGCGCCCAAGCGCGGCTACAAGGCACTCTACCGGCGCACCGTCACTCAGGCGCCGGAAGGCTGCGACTTCGACTTCCTGATCGGGGACGGCGAGCCCAGCTGACACCCGCGGCTTGATCCTCGGGCAAGCCGGGCCCATCGTCCGGTGAAGAATCGGGAGGATTCGAAAATATGACGCGCGCCTGCATCGTGGGCTGGGCCCACACCCCCTTCGGCAAGCTCGAGGAACCGGATGTCGAGGGCCTGATCGCACGTGTCTCCGGCGAGGCGCTGGCCCATGCCGGCGTCGAGGACTCCCAGGTCGACGGGATCTATGTCGGCGTGATGAACACCGGCTTCTCGAAGCAGGGGTTCGAGGGATCGCAGGTTGCCTTGAACAGGCCGGGCCTCGCACACGCGCCGGCGACCCATCTGGAGAATGCCTGCGCCACCGGCTCGGCCGCGCTCTACGCGGCCCTCGATTTCGTCGATAGCGGCCGCGGCCGGATCGCCCTGGTGGTCGGCGCCGAGAAGATGACGGCGAAATCCGTGGCGGAGACCGGTGACATCCTGCTCGGCGCCTCCTACCGGAAGGAGGAGGCCGACATTGAAGGTGGTTTCGCCGGCGTGTTCGGGCGGATCGCGGCGGGCTACTTCCAGCGCTACGGCGACCGCAGCGAGGAACTGGCCCGCATCGCAGCGAAGAACCACCGCAACGGCGTCGCGAACCCCTACGCACAGCTGCGCAAGGATCTCGGCTTTGAGTTCTGCAACAAAGTTTCAGAAAAAAACCCCTACGTCGCGGCGCCGCTCCGGCGCACCGACTGCTCGCTGATCTCGGACGGTGCTGCCGCCCTCGTCGTCGCGGATGCCGAGACCGCCGAGGGACTGGCGCGAGCGATCGGCTTCCGCGCCCGGGCGCATGTCAACGACATCCTGCCCCTGTCCCGCCGGGACCCGACCGAATTCAAGGGCGCACGGCTCGCCTGGGATAAGGCGCGGGCGCAGGCCGGGATCGGCAACGACGACCTCTCCTTCGTGGAGACTCACGATTGCTTCACCATCGCCGAGCTGATCGAGTACGAGGCGATGGGGCTGGCCGAGCCCGGCCAAGGTTTTCGCGTGGTCCGCGAAGGCCTGACCGAGAAGGGTGGCCGCCTGCCGATCAACCCATCCGGCGGGCTGAAGTCCAAGGGCCACCCGGTGGGTGCCACTGGTGTCTCGATGCACGTGATGGCCTGCCTCCAGCTCATGGGCGAGGCCGGCGAGATGCAGGTCCCCGGCGCCAACTTGGCCGGGATCTTCAACATGGGCGGCGCGGCGGTCGCCAACTACGTGTCGATCCTAGAGCGGCGGCGCTGAGCCAGGGTTCGGGACGCCGTTGGGCACCGACTGCGACGGACCCCCTTTCCCGTGCAAGCCGCGGCTTCACTTACCATCGACCGCATCAAGCGCGGGTCCCCTCTCCCGTGCGGGAGAGGGACAGGGTGAGGGGACAGGTTTGTCCGGATAGCGCCCATCCCTCCCCCCCCCCTCTCCCGCATGGGAGAGGGGGGGGTCGCGACCTGCTCAACCTGACGCGTAAATATCCGAGGCCGTGTGGGCTCGGGGACCTGCGTCTTCTTCGGTAGCGAAGAACTGCGCCTTTAGCCGAGCTTGTCCAACGCCTGCTTCAGGTCGGCGATCAGGTCGGCCTCGTTCTCCAGGCCGATCGACAGCCGCACGGTCTCTGGGCCGACCTGGGCGGCGGCCTTCTCGTGCTCCGGCAATTGCCGGTGCGTGGTCGAGGACGGGTGGATCGCCAGCGACTTGATCTCGCCGATGTTGACGAGGTGCGAGATCAGCTCCAGCCCGGCGATGAAGTTGAGCGCAGCCGGCTCGCCACCCTTGAGCGCGACGGTGAAGATCGAGCCGGGACCCTGCGGGGTGTAGCGGCGGGCCAGCTCCTCCCCGGGCTGCCCCGGCAGGCCGGGATAGCTCACCCAGGCCACGGCCGGATGGTCCTTGAGGAAAGCCGCGACCGCCCGGGCATTGGCGCAGTGCCGCTCCATGCGCAGCGGCAGGGTCTCGATGCCCATCAGGGTCAGGAACGCGTTCATCGGCGACAAGCCGGGGCCGAGGTCGCGCAGGCCGAAGAACCGGCAAGCCGCCGCGAAAGGCGTCTCCGGGAAGGCCTTCGTCAGGACGAGGCCGTCGTAGTCCGGCCAGGGCTCGGTGATCAGGTTGTAGCCGCTGGTCCGGCTCCAGTCGAAGGAGCCAGCATCGCAGATCATGCCGCCGATGGTCTGGCCCGAACCGCTCAGGAACTTCGAGGTCGAGTGCCAGACGATGTCCGCACCGTGCTCGATCGGCCGGATCAGGGCCGGCGAGGCCAAGGTGTTGTCGACGACGAGGGGCAGGCCGTGGCGACGGGCCACCGCGGCGATCCCGTCGAGGTCCACCACCGAGGCGCACGGGTTCACGATCGACTCGCAGAAGATGGCCCGACATTCCGGCGTGATCGCCGCCTCGAAATCCTCAGGCCGCATGCCGGCGGCGAAGCGCGGCTTCAGATCATAGCGGCCGTCGAGGCGCCGCATCAGACCGAGGGAGCCGCCGAACAGGCGCGGCGAGGCCACGTAGGCGTCGCCGCTCTTCATGAGGGTCATCAGCACGAGCATCATCGCCGATTGCCCGGAGGACACCGCGACGCCCGCCTTGGCGCCCTCGAGATCGGCGACCCGCCGCTCCAGGGCGGCGACCGTCGGGTTCGAGCCCCGCGAATAGGAGAAGCCCGACCGGCGGCCGGCGAAGATGTCGGCCGCCTGCTCGGTGGAATCGAACACGAAGCCGTTGGTGAAGTAGATCGGCTGGACCCGCGCGCCTGTGGCGGGATCGGGCGCGGCGCCGGCATGGATGGCCCGGGTCGCGAAACGGTGCTTGCGGCTCAAATCCGTCATGGCTCTCGGTCGGGTGTTCGGCGCCCGGATCGTCGACGCGCCCGAGCCGGAAGTGGCTTCACGCCGCGCGACGGAGGAAAGCCTGCAGGGTTCGGACAAGGGTCGTCGGCTCGTAGGGCTTCGGGATGAACCGCGCGCCGTCCGGCATGTCGTTGGGGCCGGGGGTGCCCATGCCGGAGACCACCAGCACGGGGATCGTCGGCCAGCGATGCGCCACGAGGCGGGCCAGGGCGAACCCGTCCATCGAGCCCTGCGGCATGTCGACATCCGTCATCAGGACGCCGACATCGTCGCGGTTTTCGAGGACCTTGAGCGCCTTGTCGGCGTGGCTGGCCTCCAACACGGTGAAGCCGGCATCCGCCAGGGTGTCCGACGCCTCCATGAGCAGGAGGCCGTCATCTTCCACCAGTAGCACCACGGGTTGGTCGGACGGGCTCTCTGACATCAGACCTGCAAAGGTTCAGCCGCGACGTTCGAAGCCCGCGCCGTATTCCCCGGGCCTGCCCCCGTCAAGGCGCGAGGCCCGCCGGCTCAGGCGGCCTCCTCGCGCTTGCCGAGGCGCTTGTCGAGATAGGTGTCTACCGTCTGGGTCAGCTCGTCGACCTTACCGTCGAAGAAGTGGTTGGCCCCCTCGACCATCTGGTGCTCGATGATGACGCCCTTCTGCACCTTCACCTTCTCGATCACCGGCATGACATCCCGGGCCGGCGCGACCCGGTCCTCGGAGCCGTGCACGAACAGGCCGGAGGAGGGGCAGGGGGCCAGGAAGGTGAAGTCGAAGCGGTTGGCCATCGCGGCGATCGAGATGAAGCCCTCGATCTCCGGGCGGCGCATGAGCAGCTGCATGCCGATCCACGCGCCGAAAGACACGCCGGCGATCCAGCAGGACTTCGCCTCCGGGTTGACCGACTGCACCCAATCGAGGGCTGCGGCCGCATCGGACAGCTCGCCCGAGCCGTGATCGAACGCGCCCTGGCTGCGGCCGACCCCGCGAAAATTGAAACGCAGGGCTGCAAAGCCGCGATTGGCGAAGGTGTAGAAAAGGTTGTACACAATTTGATTGTTCATCGTGCCCCCGAACTGGGGGTGCGGGTGCAGCACGATGGCGATCGGCGCGCCGCGCTTCTTGGGGGCCTGGTAACGGCCTTCCAGACGTCCGGCCGGGCCGGTGAAGATGACTTCAGGCATCGTTCGACTCTCGTTTCAGCGGTCGCCGGCCGCGCGATCATGGGCAGTGAAGAGGCAGCCTTGACTCGCCGCACGCACACCATACAAACGCTCTTAGAACAGTTCTAGGCGATTAGAACTGTTCTAAAGTAGGTGAGCCGGCAGGCAATGCTAGCTCTCTGCACCAGCCTTGCGGTTGGCGAGACCTCATTTGTCGGCGCGCCTTAGCACGGCGGACCGGTGCGCGGGCAAGGAATTGTACGCGCCATACTAGGGGACGACACGGAATCAGCATGAGCCGGGCCCGCGCCTATCTCGATTACAACGCGACCGCCCCCGTCCGCCCGGCCGTGGCGGAGGCGGTGGCGCGTGCGCTGATGCTGCCCGGCAATCCCTCGTCGATCCATCAGGAGGGCCGTGCCGCCCGCGCCGCTCTGGAGGCCGCCCGTGCTCAGGTCGCCGCCCTGGTCGGCGCCCGTCCGGCGCAGGTGGTGTTGACCAGCGGCGGCACGGAAGCCGCCAACGCGGTCCTGTCCGGCGCGCTCGGCCGCCAGGGGCAGCCCAAGCCGATCCGGCTCCTCCATTCGGCGACGGAACATCCCTGCGTGGCGGCCGGCCATCGCTTCGCCGCGGACGCGGTCGAGCAGTTGCCGGTCACCCCGGATGGCGTCATCGACCTCGCAGCCCTCGA
The DNA here is from genome assembly GCF_900114535.1 of Methylobacterium pseudosasicola. Classification (GTDB taxonomy): domain Bacteria; phylum Pseudomonadota; class Alphaproteobacteria; order Rhizobiales; family Beijerinckiaceae; genus Methylobacterium; species Methylobacterium pseudosasicola. Next base: position 8,033 of record NZ_FOTK01000047.1, read on the forward strand.
AAGCCGGCTCGCTGCGCTGGCCGGCGAGAGCGTGCTGATCTCGGTCCACGCCGCGAACAACGAGACCGGCGCGGTCCAGCCCCTGCCCGAGATCGTCGCCCTGGCCCGCGCCCATGGCCGGACGCTCGTGCACAGCGACGCCGTGCAGGCGGTCGGCAAGATCGCCCTCGACATGGACGCAATCGGGCTCGATGCGCTGACCCTGTCGGGCCATAAATTCGCGGCGCCGAAGGGCGTCGGTGCGATGATCCTGGCCGAGGGCGTTGCCCTCGATACCGCGTTTCTGCGCGGCGGCGGGCAGGAGCAGCGCCAGCGTTGCGGCACCGAGTGCCTGCCGGCCATCGTCGGCATGGGCGAGGCGGCGCGGATCGCCGGCGAGGCGCTCGACCGGGAGGCCGTGCGCCTGTCGGGTCTGCGCGACCGGATCGAGGCCGGCGTGCGCGCCCGGTCTCCCAATGCGGTGGTGTTCGCGGCCGGTGCGCCGCGCTTGCCCAACACGCTCAGCTTCGCGGTCCCGGGCCTTGAAGCCCCCGCGGCGCTGATCGCCCTCGATCTCGCCGGCGTGGCGGTGTCGTCGGGCTCGGCCTGCTCCTCGGGCAAGGTCGCGCGCTCGGCGACGCTGGCGGCGATGGGCGTCGATCCCGAGCTTGCCGGGGGTGCGCTGCGCGTCAGCCTCGGCTGGAACACGGTGGACGAGGATGCGTCACGCTTTCTCGACGCCTTCGAACGGGCCTTGCAGCCCCTATATAAGCGGCGAGGGTACGCGGCCTGAGCGACCGCGTCCCACGCTTTCCGACAGACGCTTCCCGGTCCTTGAAACCGGGCTTGCCAGGAGATGCTGATGCCTGCCGTGCAGGAAACAATCGACCGGGTCCGCTCGATCGACCTCGACCAGTACAAGTACGGGTTCGAGACCACCATCGAGATGGAGAAGTCCGCCAAGGGCATCTCCGAGGATGTCGTGCGCTTCATCTCGGCCAAGAAGAACGAGCCGGCCTGGCTGCTGGAATGGCGCCTTGACGCCTATCGGCGCTGGCTGACCATGAAGGAGCCCGAGTGGGCGCGGGTCTCGTATGACAAGGTCGATTATAACGACATCTACTACTACGCCGCGCCCAAGCGCCCGGCGGCGATGTCGCTCGACGAGATCGATCCCGAGATCCTGAAGACCTACGAGAAGCTCGGCATCCCGCTGCGCGAGGTCGAGGTGCTGGAAGGCATCGCGCCGGAGCGCCGCGTCGCGGTCGACGCCGTGTTCGACTCGGTTTCGGTGGCCACGACCTTCAAGAAGGAACTCTCGAAGGCCGGCGTGATCTTCATGCCGATCTCCGAGGCGGTTCAGGAATATCCTGAGCTGGTGCAGAAGTACCTGGGCACGGTGGTACCCTCGACCGACAACTTCTTCGCGACGCTGAACTCGGCGGTCTTCTCAGACGGCTCGTTCGTCTACATCCCGCCGGGCGTGCGCTGCCCGATGGAGCTGTCGACCTATTTCCGCATCAACGAGCGCGATACGGGCCAGTTCGAGCGCACGCTGATCATCGCCGACAAGGGCTCGTACGTCTCGTATCTCGAGGGCTGCACCGCCCCGAAGCGTGACGACAACCAGCTCCACGCCGCGGTGGTCGAGCTGGTCGCCCTGGATGACGCCGAAATCAAGTACTCGACGGTCCAGAACTGGTACCCGGGCGACAACGACGGCAAGGGTGGCATCTACAACTTCGTGACCAAGCGCGGCGATTGCCGCGGCGCCCGCTCGAAGATCTCCTGGACTCAGGTCGAGACCGGTTCGGCGATCACCTGGAAGTACCCGTCCTGCATCCTGCGCGGCGACGAATCCCGCGGCGAGTTTTACTCGATCGCGGTGTCGAACGGCATGCAGCAGGTCGATTCCGGCACCAAGATGATCCATCTCGGCAAGAACACCACCAGCCGGATCATCTCGAAGGGCATCTCCGCCGGGCGTTCGCAGAACACCTACCGGGGCCTCGTCTCGGCCCACAAGAAGGCCAAGAACGCCCGCAACTTCACCAACTGCGACTCGCTGCTGATCGGCGACCAATGCGGGGCGCACACCGTGCCCTACATCGAGTCGAAGAACGCGTCGGCGGTGTTCGAGCACGAGGCGACCACCTCGAAGATCTCCGAGGACCAGAAGTTCTACTGCCTGCAGCGCGGCCTATCCGAAGAAGAGGCGACCGCCCTCATCGTCAACGGCTTCGTCCGCGACGTGCTGCAGCAGCTGCCGATGGAGTTCGCCGTCGAGGCCCAGAAGCTGATCTCGATCAGCCTCGAAGGCTCGGTCGGCTAAGTCTACCGCGGATCGACAAGATGAAGCGATCACGGCGCCATCGCCGTGATCGCCGGCCGGATCGAGCGAAGGCTTCGACGCTCAATATCCGTGCGGGAAAGCTTTCAGAATGGCCGTCCCGGTGGCGGCACGACAGGAACTGACGGCGCGCAGTCGGCGCACGGGTCCGGCCCGCCGTTCGATAGGACTTGAACTAACATGTTGGAAATCAAGAACCTCGTCGTACAGATCGAGGACAACCGCATCCTGAACGGCCTGAACCTGACCGTGAACGACGGCGAGGTCGCGGCGATCATGGGGCCGAACGGGTCGGGCAAGTCGACCCTGTCCTACGTCATCGCCGGCAAGGAGGACTATGAGGTCCTCGACGGCGAGATTCTGCTCGACGGGCAGAACGTGCTGGAGATGGGCGCCGATGAGCGCGCCGCTGCCGGCGTCTTCCTGGCCTTCCAGTACCCGCTGGAGATCCCCGGCGTCGGCACCATGACGTTCCTCAAGGCTTGCCTCAACGCCCAGCGCCGCGCCCGCGGTGAGGGCGAGATCTCGACGCCGGACTTCATCCGCAAGGTGAACGCTGCGGCCGACAAGCTCGAGATCAACAAGGAGATGCTCAAGCGCGCCCTCAATGTCGGCTTCTCCGGCGGTGAGAAGAAGCGCATGGAGATTCTCCAGATGGCGCTTCTGGAGCCGAAGTTCTGCGTACTCGACGAGACCGATTCCGGCCTCGACATCGACGCCCTGCGCATCGTCTCCGAGGGCGTGAACGCGCTGCGGGCTCAGGGCCGCTCGTTCCTGGTGATCACCCACTACCAGCGGCTGCTCAACCACATCGTGCCCGACACCGTGCACGTCATGTCGAAGGGCCTGATCGTGAAGACCGGCGGCAAGGAGTTGGCGCTCGAGCTCGAAGCGTCGGGCTATGCCGAGTACCGCACCAACGAGGCCGCGTAAGCCCATGGCGGACATTCAGAACCTGCGCACCAGCGCCGAGACCGGGCTGTCGAGCCTGTTCGAATCGGCGCGTAAGAGCTTCGCCTCGGAAGAGGCGATCGCCCGCGAGGAGGCGTTCCGCTTCTTCGAAGCGACCGGCCTGCCGAGCCGGCGGGTGGAGGCGTTCAAGTACACCGACCTGCGCGCCGCCATGAAGGAGGCCGTGCCCCCGGCCGAGGCGCCGTCGGCGGAGGCCGCACAAGCGGCCGTCGCCTCCGCCAAGGGCTTTGCCGGCATCGACGCCGCGCGCCTGACCTTCGTCAACGGCCATCTCATCCGCGCGCTCTCGGACCTCGACGGCTTGCCGGCCGGCCTCACGGTCACGCCGCTGAACGACGCGATGGGCAAGAGCGATGCCCGCCTCAGGCTGCTGGCCCCGGTCGAGCAGGCCCGGGAGAACCCGGTCTATCAGCTCAACACCGCCTTCCTGGCCGACGGCGCGCTGATCTCGGTGGCCGCCGGCACGAAGATCGAGCGGGCGCTGCACCTGCGTTTCATCGGCAGCGGCTCCGAAGCCTTCTCCACCGCCACCCGCGTGCTGGTCGATCTCGGCGACGGCGCGGAGCTGACCCTGCTGGAGAGCCACGAGGGTCCCGACAGCATCACCTACCAACCGAACGACGCTCTGGACGTGCGGGTCGGCAAGCAGGCCGTGTTCCGTCACGCCCGGCTCAACCGCGAGGGCAAGGCCGCCATCGCGCTCTCGACGATCAGCGTGCGGCTCGACGACGAGGCGCAACTGGAGACGGTCAACCTCGTCACCGGTGCCGTCCTCTCGCGCCATCAGATCTTCATGCATGTCGCGGGCGAGAACGTGAACGCCGTGGTCAACGGCGCCGCGATGCTGGGCAACGGCCAGCTGGCCGATTCGACTCTGCTCGCCGATCATGCCGCCGTGGGCGGCGTCGGACGCGAGATGTTCAAGACGGTGATCGACGGGGACGCCACCGGCGTGTTCCAGGGCAAGATCATCGTCCGACAGGCCGCGCAGCAGACCGACGGCAAGATGAAGTCGGATTGCCTGCTCCTCAGCGATGAGGGGCAGATGATGAACAAGCCGGAACTCGAGATCTTCGCCGACGACGTCGCTTGCGGCCATGGTGCCACCTGCGGCGCACCGGACGACGACCTGCTGTTCTACCTGATGGCCCGCGGCCTGCCCCGCGCGGTCGCCGAGAGCCTGCTGGTCCAGGCCTTCGTCGGCGAGGCTGTCGAGTCGGTCACGCACGAAGGCGCCCGCGCGGCGCTGATCGGCGAGATCGAGGCTTGGCTCGCGGCGCGCGCCTGACCCGCCGGCTGGTCCCGATCCGGGACCGCAACGATCGTTCGGAGGCCTCTATCGAGGCCTCCGCGTCACTCCGGCGCCTCCGAGGAGGTTGCCCCTGGGACGGACTCAGGTCTCAAAAGGTCGCGACGATGAACGCACCCGTCCTCACCACCGGCTACGACGTCGCGGCGATCCGCAAGGACTTCCCGATCCTGTCGCAGACGGTCTACGGCAAGCCGCTGGTCTATCTCGACAACGCCGCCTCGGCACAGAAGCCGAAGCAGGTCATCGACGCGATGGTCTCCTGCATGGAGACCGGCTACGCCAACGTCCATCGCGGCCTGCACTTCATGGCGAACGCCGCCACGGAAGGCTTCGAGGGCGCCCGGGAGACCACGCGCCAGTTCCTCAACGCGGCCTCCACCGACGAGATCATCTTCACCCGCAATGCCACCGAGGCCTACAACCTCGTGGCGTCCAGCATGGGCTGGGCCGGGCTGATCGGCGAGGGTGATGAGATCATCCTGTCGATCATGGAGCATCACTCCAACATCGTGCCTTGGCACTTCCTGCGCGAGCGGCGCGGGGCCGTGATCAAGTGGGCGCCGGTCGATGAGGACGGCAACTTCCTCGTCGACGAATACGAGAAGCTGTTCACGCCGCGCACCAAGATGGTGGCGATCACCCATATGTCGAACGTCCTGGGCACGGTGACGCCGGCGGAGGAGATCGTCCGCATCGCCCACGCCCACGGCGTGCCGGTGCTGCTCGACGGGGCGCAGAGCGCCGTCCACCAGCCAATCGACGTGCGCGCGCTCGACTGCGACTTCTTCGTCTTCACCGGCCACAAGGTCTACGGGCCGACCGGCATCGGCGTCCTCTACGGCAAGAAGGAATGGCTGGAGCGCCTGCCGCCCTATCAGGGCGGCGGCGAAATGATCCGCACCGTCAGCCAGGATACGGTCACCTACAACGACCCACCGCACCGCTTCGAGGCTGGCACCCCGGCGATCGTCGAGGCGGTGGGACTTGGCGCAGCGCTCGAATACATGCTCGGGCTCGGCCGTGAGAACATCGCGGCGCACGAGGCGACGCTGACCCGCTACGCCCATGAGCGCCTCGGCGCCATGAACGCCCTGCGGATCATCGGCACCGCCAAGGGCAAGGGCGGCGTGGTCAGCTTTGAGATGAAGGGGGCGCATGCCCACGACATTGCCACGGTGATCGACCGTCAGGGCGTCGCGGTCCGCGCCGGGACCCATTGCGCCATGCCGCTGCTCACGCGCTTCGGCGTGACGTCCACCTGCCGGGCCTCGTTCGGCCTGTACACCACCACCGCCGAGATCGACGCCCTTGCCGAGGCGCTCGGCAGAGCCGAGATGATGTTCGCCTGATCGGCGCACCGGCCCGAACCTGATCGTGCGGGCATGCGCGAGCTGCGATGAAACCGGTTCCGTCTGTGCGGGCCCGGGGGAGAAGGAAACCATGAGCACCGACGCCACAATCACCGGCGGCGCCAACGCCCCCGCGGTCGAAGCCGCCTCGGCGATCCCGCCGGCCGAGCTGGACCGGCTGACCGACGACATCGTCGCCGCGCTGAAATCCGTCTACGATCCGGAGATCCCGGCCGACATCTACGAGCTCGGCCTGATCTACAAGGTCGATATCGGCGACGACCGAAAGGTCGCGATCGACATGACCCTCACGGCCCCCGGCTGCCCCGTCGCCGGCGAAATGCCGGGCTGGGTCGAGAACGCCGTCAGCGCCGTGCCGGGGGTGCAATCCTGCGCCGTGACGATGGTGTTCGATCCGCCGTGGGACCAGAGCCGCATGTCCGACGAAGCCCGTGTGGCCCTGGACATGTGGTAGGGCGCATCAGGCCGGCCCACGCCCCGGCTCGAAGGCGACCGCGTCATAGATGTCGGACAGCGCGAGCCGGGCACCGATCTCGGGCAGGTCGATGATGTCCGTCAGCGCCTCGTAGGTCTCCGCCGGCCAAGAATCTTCCACGTGGCGGTAGAGTAGGACGCTCGGAAAGCGCGTCTCCACCAGCAGGATGCCGCGCAGGGTCGGGTGACACCGGTACTCGTCGAGCTTCCGGAACCGATCGACGCTGCTGGTCGAGGGCGAGAGAACCTCGACCACGAGCCGGGGCGCGCGGCTCTCGTAGTTGTCGCGCACGCGCTCGCCGCATTCCACCGTGATGTCGGGGCGCCGGAGCGTCGCGATGCTGGTGCGCAGGACGATGTCGTCCGTCGTCGGGCGGCAGCCGCTGCCGCGGAGCTGCGGATGCAGCGTGGCGATGATGTTGACCGTCACCTGATCGTGCTGGGTGCTCGCGCCGGTCATCATCTTGATGTGCGGCACCGGCACGCCGTCCACGAGCTCGTAGAGCCCGTCCTGGCCGAGCTGCCAGGCGAAAAACTCCTCCGCATTCATGCGCTGGGTCGCAGGTTCGGCCGCGGCAATCTCCCTCGGCCACGGCGAGCGTAGGGAGCCTTACGGAAAAGGCAAATCCCGGCCGCGCTGGGCCAGCGGCGGCCCGGGGTTGGCCCCAACGCCGGCAATCGGACAGGCAGACATCGACAGATCGGCGTCTTCGTCGAACATCTGGCACTCAATACCAGTTCATATTTACAATCCGATGGCGAAAATTTCACGTACCATTACTATCCGCGAAGGCGGCGCAGACGAAATTCCGGTCCAACGCGGCATTTCCTTGATTGGAGAGACAGTTAATCAGCCGAATACGCACAGTCCAGACAGAACAAGATTTTGTCTCGACTGCTCAATAACAGCCACGCCAACCTCCGTATGTATCAATTTACGGTGCCGTTAATATTTCGGTAACCACGATTGCCCGAAGGGTCGTGGGCCGCCGGTTCAGGCGGTTTCGTTCGGTGCAGACGGTGACGTGAGATGGGTCCGGGTTACGTGGTTGCGGCGGTTTTTGAGACGTCCGGACTGATCGGTCTCGTGGTCGGCGGGCTCGTGCTCCGCGCCGAGCGGCAGGCGCGGGTGGCCGACCTGCGCGACTTCCTCCGTTCCGGTCAAAGCGCGCTCTCCGCATCGGGACTGGCCTCGCCGAGCCGCTGGCGCGGAGGCGCGTCGCGGGTCGTCAACGTTCCGGTCGGCGCGCATCGCCGTGGGGCGGGTCAGTCGCGCGAGTCGGTTGCGCGTTCGGCCCTCGGACGCGCGATCGGGCAGAGCAACATCCGGACCGCACCCCGGCGCATGGCGCCGATCAACGCAGGATGATGTCGAGGCCGCTACCGAGCAGGGTGACGGCGCTGAGCAGGAGCATGAACTTCAGGTCTTCGAAACGCGTGCTCATGATCGATCCTTATCTATCAAGGGGTTCGTCGCTGCTCGGATGCGGGATTATCACCTGATTAACGACTCTTTCGCGAGTCGTTTCAGGAACTGTTAGGGATTGGTTCGCGCTTTCCATTCGGTAAGGTTGATAAGTGGTTAAGATCAGCCTGTGCTGCCGGACCGGTGTTAACCCTGGTTCGGCAGGCCGGCCGTGCGGCGCCGCACGGTCGCGAGGCAACAGGGAAGGCGCAGGCTCATGACGCAGCCATCGACCAACGCGATCGTGCGGGCGCGCGACTGGATGTTCCGGGACCGCGGGACCGGCGCCATCACCGTGGCGCAATGGCCGAACCTGCCGCTCTGGCTTTTTTTCGGGCTTACGCTGGCAGCCTGGCTCGCACGCGGCGCCGAGCCCATTGCGTCGTGGCTGGGCATCGCCGCCGATCTCGCCCTCGGCTGGTGGGCAGTCGACGAGCTCGTTCGCGGCGTCAATCCGTGGCGCAGGCTGCTCGGCCTCGCCACGCTGGTCGGTCTCGCGGCGCTCATTACACTTCGGAGCGGCGGCTAGAGCGCGCGCCGCCGATATGAAAGCCGGCTCAGCGTCGGCGGCCGGCCGTTCGGTGGCACAGGTTTTTGAAAGCGCTTCTACCGATTTCAGCGATCGGCATTTGCATTCCCTATGAGTGATCAGGATTGACCGGCAATCCATTCTATCGCAACACTTAATTCTTACGGCCCGATTTACTGCATCAACCGAAATTCAACCGGCACTAGAATTTCGGTTGACTACTGAGACGCGCATCGATCGATTGCGATGCAGCAAAAACTCATGAATGGTTACCTCGGATTTTGCCCCGGGAAGCGACAGGTCTGTCGACTCGCGCGCTCCCATGCTCGGCTTCAGTTTGGGCTGGAAGGCACGATGACCGACGCAGGAGGCTTCGTAGCCCTCAATGCCGCACCGCGCCTCAGCGAGCAGGAGCGGCTTCTCCGCCAGCTGGCCGACATGCTGAACCTTCCCATCTCGGTTTTTCGCCGCCGTACCGATCCGACGGCTGAAGGGCCGACGGCGAGGGAATGTGCAGCGATCCTGGCGGCGTTCTCGCGCATCCGCGATCCGGATGCCCGCCGGCGATGCCTGGCGAAGGTCGAACGCTGCGCCGACGCGTAGGGTGGCAGTCCGTCCCGCTGTGCGCTCGCGCACGTCAGAGTAGTGAGAGCCGGGCCGACCGCGTGCTATAGGAGCGCCCGCTTCCGAGAGCGGCCCGCCGGATCGGCAGGCCGCGAGGATTATCGCGACCTCTTCGGCACGCAGCATCGCCAAGCCGGGATGACGGTCGCCGGTGCATGATGCCCCGCATTCGATTTAGGCCCTGATGCCGATCATCTCCATTTCGAAGCTGTCCAAGACCTACACGTCCGGCTTCACCGCGTTGAGCGGCATCGACCTCGCCATCGAGCGGGGCGAGATCTTTGCGCTGCTCGGCCCGAACGGCGCCGGCAAGTCGACGCTGATCAACATCGTCTGCGGCATCGTCACCCCGAGTTCCGGCACAGTGACGGTCGACGGTCACGACATCGCCGGGGATTACCGGGCCGCGCGCCGGGCCATCGGCCTCGTCCCGCAGGAACTGACCACCGACGCCTTCGAGACGGTGCTGAACACGGTGAGCTTCTCCCGCGGCCTGTTCGGGCTGCGGCCGGATCCGGCTCATATCGAGAAGATCCTGCGGGCTTTGTCCCTGTGGGACAAGCGTGACAGCCGCCTCATGACCCTGTCGGGCGGGATGAAGCGCCGGGTGCTGATCGCCAAGGCCCTGTCGCACGAGCCCCGGGTGCTGTTCCTCGACGAGCCCACCGCCGGCGTCGACGTGGAGTTGCGCCAGGACATGTGGCGCCTCGTGCGCGACCTCCGCCAGGAGGGCGTCACGGTCATCCTCACCACCCACTACATCGAAGAGGCCGAGGAAATGGCCGACCGTATCGGCGTGATTCGGCGCGGCCAGATCATCCTGGTCGAGGAGAAGGCCGCCCTGATGCGCAAGCTCGGGCGCAAGCAGCTGACCCTTCAGCTCCAGGCGCCGATCACCGAAGTCCCGCCGGAGCTATCCGATTACGGACTGGTTTTGGCCGGCGACGGCCGCGAGTTGGTCTACACCTACGACACGCGAGCCGAGCGCACCGGCATCACCGGGTTGCTCACCGGCCTGGCGGCCGCCGGCATCCGGTTCAACGATCTGCACACCGAGCAGTCTTCCCTGGAGGACATCTTCGTCGGCCTCGTGCGCGAAGGGGAGACACGGGCATGAGCGAGGCAATGCGTATGAACTGGCCGGCGGTCCGGGCGATCTACACGTTCGAGATGGGCCGCTTCTGGCGCACCGCCGGACAGAGCATCCTGGCTCCGGTAATCTCGACGACCCTGTATTTCGTGGTGTTCGGCGCCGCGATCGGCTCCCGGGTCTCGGCGGTGGACGGCGTACCCTACGGGTTGTTCATCGTGCCCGGCCTGATCATGCTCTCGCTGCTAACGCAGAGCATCTCCAACGCCTCGTTCGGGATCTACTTCCCGCGCTTCGCCGGCACGATCTACGAGATTCTCTCAGCGCCGATCTCGCCGCTGGAAGTGGTGTTGGGTTTCGTCGGCGCGGCCGCCTCCAAGTCGATCCTGATCGGCCTGATCATCCTGGCGACCTCGGCTCTGTTCGTGCCGCTGCGGATCGACCACCCGGTCTGGATGATCGGCTTCCTGCTGCTCACGGCGGTCACGTTCAGCCTGTTCGGCTTCGTCATCGGGCTTTGGGCGGACGGATTCGAGAAGCTGCAACTGGTGCCGCTCCTCGTGGTGACGCCTCTGACCTTCCTGGGCGGCAGCTTCTACGCCATCAGCATGCTGCCGCCGTTCTGGCACGCGGTGAGCCTGATCAACCCGGTCGTCTACCTGATCAGCGCGTTCCGCTGGGCGTTCTTCGGCAAGGCCGATGTCAGCATCGCGATCAGCCTTGGGATGACCGCCCTGTTCCTGGTGATCTGCCTCGGCCTCGTCACCTACATCTTCCGCACCGGCTACCGCCTGAAGAGCTGATCTCTCAGGGCTGCGCAGCGAGGAAGGCAAGCACGCCGTCCCGGTGCGGCTTGGCGCCGACCGCGGTGGAGTGGTCCTTACCCACGATCTCCAGCGCCCGCGCGTCCGGGATCAGGGCGGCCAGGGCGGGGCCGGAGCCCGCCACCGTGTCGAGGGTGCCGACCGAGACCAGCACCGGCACCTCGATCTGGGCGAGTTCCGCCCGGCTCAGCGTCTGGCGCGAGCCGCGCATGCAGGCGGCCAGCGCCCGCAGATCGCTGCGCGTCTGCTCGGCAAAAGTCCGGAACGCCGCGGCGGTCGGGTTCGGAGCGGGTGTGCCGGGAGGCGCTTCGAGCGCTTCCGAGATCCCGGACGGCAGGCCCTTGCCCTCCACGAGATGCATGCCGAGGCCGCCGATCAGGGCGGAGCGGACCCGGTCGGCATGGTCGAGAGCGATATGGGCGGTGATCCGACCGCCCATGGAGTAGCCCATGACGTGTGCGCGTGCGATGCCGAGATGGTCGAGGAGCCGCACCGCGTCCCCGGCCATGGCTTCGGAGCTGTAGGCGGCCGGATCGTACAGCTTCTCGCTCTCGCCGTGGCCGCGATTGTCCAGCGCGATCGCCCGATAGCCGGCCTGGGTCAGGGCCCGGACCCACTGGGTGTTGACCCAGTTGACGGCGTGGTTGGAGGCGAAACCGTGGATCAGCAGGATCGGCGTGCCGGCCCCCTCTGTCGGCGGCACATCGATATAGGCGATCCGCACGCCGTCCGAATCGAAGGAGTCCATGCCGTGCAACCCGTTCCGTGTCGGTGCTCTCACGAAGGGCGACGCTTAGACCACAGCGCACCAAGGGAGCAACGCGGATCGGTCCGCTTGCGGGGGAGGGCGCCGGCTGGCACACCGCCCCGGTTATGACCGATACCAAGCCCTACGGCACCTACGAACCGGCCGGCCTCGTCGCGGCGATCACCCGCCGGACCAACCGGATCCCGGCCGAATCCTGGTACGGCCGGCGCCTCGCGCTATTCCTGCGCCGGATTGCGATCTCGCGCCTGGGTGGCAAGCCCCTCGACGTGACCCGCTACGGGGCGCGGATGCGGCTGCACCCCTACAACAACAATTGCGAGAAGAAGGTGCTGTTCACGCCGCAATTCTTCGACCCGCAGGAGCGGGCGCTGCTGCAGGAGCGGCTGCCGAAGGACTGCGTGTTCCTCGATATCGGCGCCAATATCGGCGCCTACGCCCTGTGCGTGGCGGCGTTCTCGGGGCCGTCCGCCCGGATCGTCGCGGTCGAGCCGCAGCCCGACGTGTTCGCACGCCTGACCTACAACATCGCCCAGAACCCGTTCCACACCGTCAAGGCGGTCGCCTGCGCGGTGGCCGACAAGGCCGGCGAGCTGACCCTGTTCATCGACCCGCGCAACCGCGGCGAATCGAGCCTGCGGATCGTCGGCACCAACGAGGGCGCCCGGATCACCGTACCGGCGGTGACGCTCATCCAGTTGCTGCGGGCCGAGGGCCTGACGCGCGTGGACGCGATCAAGCTCGACGTGGAGGGCGCCGAAGATCTGATCCTTGAGCCGTTCCTGCGCGAAGCCCCGGAGAAGCTGCTTCCGCGCATCCTGCTGATCGAGAACGGCACCGGCCAGTGGCAGATCGACCTGCCCAAGCACCTCGAAGGCTTCGGCTACCGCGAGATCTCGCGCTCCCGGCTGAACCTGATGTACGAGCGCCAAGCACCTGTCAGGCCGGCGTGACCACCGGGATCGCGTCCGTCAGGGCGACACCCGCAGGGCTCACGGCGCAGCGATAGGCCCGGACCTCCACACCCGCCGCCCGCGCCTCCCGGAACGCCCGGTCGAAGTCCGGGTCGATGTCCCGGGCGACGTCGAACGCTTCCGCGTGCATCTGCACCACGATGACCACCAGCGCCCTACCGCCGTCCGCGACCACCTGGGCGAGGTCGCGCATGTGCCGGGCGCTGCGGGCGGCGACGCAATCGGGGAATTCCGCGAGGCCCGGGCGGCGCATCATGTGGCAGTTCTTGACCTCGACATGGCACGGCCCGGCGGCCGCGCCGCTCGCCAAGAAATCGACCCGGCTGGCCTGGGCGTAGCGGACCTCCGGCTTGAACAGGTCGTGGCCGGCGAGCGCATCGATCACGCCGGCGCGAAACGCCTCGGCCACCAAAGCGTTCGGGCGAAGAGTGTTGATGCCGACCCATTGCGGGCCGCCCGGCAGGTCGGCCTCCACCAATTCCCAGGTCAGCGGCAGCTTGCGGGTCGGATTGGTCGATCGAGAGAGCAGCACCGGACTGCGCGGCAGGTTCAGGCCGAGCATCGCGCCGGGATTGGGGCAATGCGCCGTCACGAGGCCGTCCGCCGTCTCGATGTCAGCCAGGAAACGCTTGTAGCGCTGCACGAGCCGTCCCGGCGTCAGCGGCGCGGCGAAGAGCATCGGATATCTCCGGGTTCATGTGGTCCGGGCCGGCGGCCGCGCTATCTGAACAGCATCCGCCGCCGACGGTGTCACCGCTTGGGCGGCGAGACCGATGGGCGCAGGATACCGATCGGCCGGATCGCGTTCCGCGCCTTAGCATGCCCTCCGACCACAGAGTCCCATGGACCAGCCTTCCGATCCGATCACGGCCGCGATCCTCGTCATCGGCGACGAGATCCTGTCAGGGCGTACCAAGGACAAGAATATCGGCACCATCGCCGATTTCCTCACCGCCGCGGGGATCGACCTGCGCGAGGTGCGGGTCGTGCCGGACGAGGCCGCCATGATCGTGGAAGCGGTGAACGCCCTGAGGGCGCGCTACACCTACTTGTTCACCACCGGCGGGATCGGCCCGACCCACGACGACATCACCGCCGATTGCGTCGCCGAGGCCTTCGGGGTCGGCATCGACATCGACGAGCGGGCGCGGGCGATGCTGCTGGAGCGGCACAAGCCCGAGGACCTGAACGCGGCGCGTCTGCGCATGGCCCGGATCCCGTTCGGCGCCGACCTAATCCCCAACGCGGTCTCGAAAGCCCCGGGTTTCCGCATCGGCAATGTCCATGTCATGGCCGGCGTGCCGAGCGTGATGCAGGCCATGCTGGACGCCATCGCGCCGACCCTGAAGGGCGGCGCCGCGATGATCTCTGAGACCATCGAGGCCGCGGGGCTGCCCGAGGGACAATATGCCGGCGATCTCGGAGAGATCGCCAAGGCGCGACCGGCCGTGTCGATCGGCTCCTACCCGGCGATGACCCCGGAGGGGTTCCGCAACCGGATCGTCGTGCGCAGCCGGGACCCGCAGGCCCTGGCAGAAGCGCGGGACGCGGTCACAGCGCTGGTAACGCGGCTCTCCGCCTGAGGCCCGCTCAACCGAGCGGGTCTGGTTGCGTCGCGGAGCTGAGCGGATGATTCGGGATCAGAACGACCGGGCCGACAAGGAGGCCCGGCGCGAAGCGCTGCTCAAGGAGGTCTCCGAGGTCGGCCGGCCCGACGCCTATGTGCTGCACGAGGTCATCCGGCTCGGCGGCGACGAGGAATTGCGGCGCAACGGGTTTGCGTTGTTCATCTCCGCCTTTGCGGCCGGCCTGAGCATCGCCCTGTCGCTGATCGTGCCGGGGGTGCTGAAGAGCCACCTGCCGGCGGCCGACTGGGTGAAGATCGTCTCCACGATGGGCTACTCGGTCGGCTTCCTGGTGGTGGTCCTTGGCCGCCAGCAGCTGTTCACCGAGAACACTATCACGCCGATTCTGCCGCTCCTGCACGACCGCTCGGTGAAGACGGCGTTCCGCGTGGTGCGGCTCTGGGCCATCGTGCTGTGCGGCAACATTTTGGGGACGCTCGCCATCGCCACGGTGCTGGCCTATGCCGGCGCCTTCGAGCCGCCGGTGCTCGAGGCCTTCGCCGCAATCAGCCACGACGCCCTCGGGCACGGGTTCTGGTCCACCTTCGTGAAGGCGGTGTTCGCCGGCTGGATGATCGCCCTGATGGTCTGGTTCCTGCCGGCCACCGGCAGCGCGGCCCCCTTCGTGATCATGCTCATGACCTGGCTGGTCTCGCTCTGCGGCCTCGCCCACATCGTCGCCGGATCAGTCGAGGCCTTCTTCCTGCTGGTGACCGGCGCCGCCTCACTGGAGGATTACGGCCTGCGCTTCTTCCTCCCGACCCTGCTGGGCAACACGATCGGCGGCGTCACGCTGGTGGCGGTGCTGAATTTCGGCCAGGTGGCGCCGCAGGTGGAGGAGACCAAGGAGGTGGAGGGCGAGCGCCCCGACTGATGAGTACGCTCAGTCCAGGCTCACGGGCGGACTGATCAGGTGGTCGAGGTCGTCGAGGATCCAGGTCATCGTTCCGCGCAAGGGACCGTAGAGACCGATCTGATGCTGCCGGTACAGCAGGTCGTGGGTGAGCCGCGCCGACAGGCCGTTCAAGCGTCCACCCCCGAAGGTGTAGCGCCCGAGGGTTCCCCAGCCGTTGAAATCGGCCAGCGAGACGATCGCGCCCTTCTCGACATAGTGGAACGGCGGCAGCGCCGTCGCCACCGTGTCCCCTCGGGCCCAAGCGCGCCCGAGATGGGACGCGAAATGCTGCGCCTGCTGCCGCGCCGCCTGGGCGGTGGCGGGAACCGACTTGCCGGTCTTGGGATCAGCCTGGCTGGCACAATCCCCGAGGGCGACGATCGCCGGGTCCCGGGTCGTGCGCAGGTCGGGACCGACCACGAGCTGACCAATGCGCGAGCGTTCCAGCCCTTCGACCGCGCCAAGCACGTCCGGCGCCTTCACGCCTGCCGCCCAGACCTTGAGCCCAGCAGAGATGCGGCTGCCATCCTTCAGGGTGTAGCCCGAGGCGTCCGCGCCGGTGACCATGGCGCCGGTCCGGACCTCCACGGCGAGATCGGACAGGGTGCGGGCGGCCGCGCGGGAGACCCGCTCCGGGAAGGCCGGCAGCAGGCGCGGGCCGCTCTCGATCAGGGTCAGGCGCAGGCGCCGCGGTAGGTCCGGTGACCCGTAGGCCGAAGCCAGGTTGATGGCGTGCTTCAGTTCCGCGGCGAGCTCGACGCCGGTGGCGCCGCCGCCCACGATGGCGACCTCCAGCATCTCCGGGCTGTCGAGCCGCGCCAGGAGATGGCGCCGCAATTGCCGGTGGAACGACTCCGCCTCGGTGAGATCGTCGATGGTCAAGCAATGCTCGGCCACCCCCGGGGTGCCGAAATCGTTGGCGCGGCTGCCGATGGCGAGGACCAGCAGATCGTAGGCGAGATCGGCCTCCGGCCGCCCCTGCGCCGCCTCGACGGCGAGGCGGACCCGGCGGGCCGGGCGGTCGACCCCGATCAGGGTGCCCGGCTGGAACCGGAAGCCGTTGCGGCGCGCCTGCGCGAAGAAATCGACCTTCTGCCGGTCGGGCCGGGCGGTGCCGGCCGCGAAGGTGTGCAGCATCGGCTTCCAGACATGGGAGAGGCTACGATCGGCCAGCACCACCTCGGCTTTTCCGCCGCGGCCGAGGCTGGTGGCCACCTCGATCCCCGCGACTCCGCCGCCGATGATCACGATCCGTGCTTTGTCCGCCATGCCGTCTCCAGGAATTCTCGTTCCCGGTGAACGCAGGGCGGGAGCCGATGTTCGTGGCCTCGCGTCCGAGCGCGGAGGGGAACCCGGCCTCGCTCTGAAACGGTCGGTCTCGCAACGGAAAATCGTTCGAAGATTGCGGCGATGCCGGCGGCCCGATGGCAATCCGGACCCCGTTGTGCCTGTCCTACGCCATCGGATTCGGCCCTTGGGGCGCGCCTTGCAGTTGTGCGCACCGCCGCCGACAACACTTCATTAACCATTTGATCATTGATTTAGATCAGTGTTACACGCGCATTCATACCATCAATAGCGGAATATCTGCCTAGAGGGGGCGGCTTGAATGGTCGATCTCACCGGTTACCGCCTGACGTTCGACGACGAATTCAATACGCGCAGCATTTCCCTGACCGGTGCCGGGACCACCTACGCCGACACTCGCGCCGAGTGGCGGACGACCGACGATAGGTCCGACATCGGCTTCGGGCGCTCGTCCTTCGTCGACCCCTCCTCGGGCTACGATCCGTTCAGCCTCCAGAACGGCGCGCTGTCGATCACGGCGGTTCCGGACCGGACTCCATACGGCTATCCGGGCAGCTGGGAATCCGGCCTGATCACCACGCAGGGCAACTTCTCGCAGACCTACGGCTACTTCGAGATCCGGGCCGATTTCTCGAACGATTCGAATGCCTGGGACGCGTTCTGGCTGCTGCCGAACCAGCAGAGCGCACAGTCGAGCAGTATCAACGGCCACCAGGAGCTGGATGTCGTCGAGCATTACGGCAACAACGACAAGGGCGTCTACAGCACGATCCACACGACCGACCCACAGAACGGCATTCCCTGGCAAACGAATCGCCAAGTCTACAGCGAGATGACCAACCCGTCCGGGTATCACACCTACGGGGTGAACTGGCAGGCGGACAAGATCAGCTTCTACGTCGACGGCTAGTTCACCGGGTCGCAGAATACACCCTCCGACCTCCACAGCCCGATGTATCTGATCGCCAACCTAGCGGTCCGAAGCGAGGGAACCGCGACGGGCAACCCGATTACGTCGAGCATCGATTACATCCGGGTCTAAGCCAACAGCGCGAACGCGGTCGCGGTCCCGCAGGGCCGGGTCTCCTCACCGGACGGGTACGATCCGGGCCTCTACGGTGCAACGGCCGCGCGTTCGAACCTGACCGTAGGGGCCGGGTCATCCCCTGTCAGGGGAGGGGCAGCCGCGCCGTCATCCGCGTCCGGTACCGCTGCAACCTCGCCGGCGACCGGGACAGCAGCAGCATCGCCCGCAGCCGACGCAGGCGCGGAGGCCCCCCCGCCGGTTCGTCGCCTTCGGCCAATGCCGCGCCGTGCTACTGCAATGGCACCAGGATCCTCACCGAACGCGGTGACGTGGCAGTCGAGGATCTCCGTATCGGCGATGTGGTAGTGACAGCGTCCGGCCAGCGTCGCCCCGTCCGGTGGATCGGCCAGCGCCACTATCCCGGACTCACCGCCCCCCAAGCCGACCGGCCGGTGCGGATCAGGGCTGGTGCCCTCGCCGATGGCGCGCCCGCCCGCGATCTCTGGGTCTCGCCGGACCACGCACTGCTGCTCGACGGCCTGCTCGTGGCCGCCGGCCACCTCGTCAACGGCCGGACCATCACCCGCGGCGAGGCGGTGACGGACCTGACCTACTGGCATGTCGAGCTTGACAGCCATGACATGCTGCTGGCCGAATCCGTCCCGGCCGAGAGTTTTCTGCCCGTCGCCGGTCTGCGCGCGCAGTTCGACGGCGCCATCGTCCCATCAGACAGGCGAGCAGCGCCGACGCCCTACGGCGAGCGGGTGGAAGACGGCCCCTTGTTGAAGGCGCTGGTTCGCCGGTTGATCTGGCGCGCCGGCCTCTCGGTGGACGCGCCGGGCTTCGGCGCCCTCCGCGGAAGCCTCGACCTGTGCGAATTCCGGAACGGCGATCTGCGCGTGGCCGGCTGGGCGCAGGATGCGGCGCATCCGAACGGACCGGTCTGCCTCGACATCGTCGTGGACGGGGTCGTGGCGGCCATGACGCTGGCGGATATCGACCGGCCCGATCTCGGGGCGGCCGCGATCGGGGCGGGGAGGCACGGCTTCGACCTGGGGCTGGAAGAGCCGATCGAGCCGGGCGTACCGCACATTGTCGTCGTCCGGCGCTCCGCCGACGGAGTATCGATCGGCGCGATGCGGCTCGACGCGTCGGGCGAATGGAGCCGGGCGCGGGTCGCCTGAGTCCGGAAAGGACTGCCCATGGCGCTGCGTGGCAGTATCGACGTGCTCAGCCATCGTCGCATCGTCGGCTGGGCCTGGGAGACTGAGGCACCGGACGCGCCGGTGGCCATCTTGGTGGCGATCGACCGCCGCGTCCTCGGGCGGTGCCGCGCCGACCTGTTTCGGGAGGATCTTGCCGTCGAAGGCATCGGGACCGGGCGGTGCGGCTTCGCTCTCGATCTGCCGCTCGGCCTGCTGTCGCCGCGCCAGGACTACGCGCTCAGCGTGCGGCGGGAAGGCGACGGCGCACACCTGCCCGGATCGCCCTACGTGCTGGCCGCGACGCTCCGGATCGTCCGCGCCCCATAGATCCGCCTCCCGCTTTCAGCCGCGACGAATTCGACACAGGCCGCAAACGAAAGAAGCCGCCCGAAGGCGGCTTCTCGCATGCGACGTGACGTTTAAAAAAAATCAGGAGCGGAGCCGGGTCCGGACCTCGCCGAGGCTGGAGCGGATCAGGCCCTGAGCCGCGTCGCCCTGCAGACGCTCGCGCAGGATCGTCTCCGAGACCTTCACGGCGGCCTCGGCGGCGGCGGCACGCACCTGGGCCTCGGCCTGGGCCTCGGCCTGCGCAATCTTCAGCTCCGCGGCCTTGGTGCGGCGGGCCAGGAAGTCGTCGAGCTTGCGATGGCCTTCCTCGGCGGCGCGGTTGGCCTCCTCGCGGGCACCGGCGACAATCGACTCGGCTTCCTTCTCGGCCTCGGCGCGGCGGCGCTTGTAGTCAGCCAGCACGGCGGCGGCCTCCTCGCGCAGGCGCTTGGCCTCGTCGAGCTCGTGACGGACGCGGTTGGCGCGGCCATCGAGGCCCTTGGTCATGGCCGAGAAGGCGCCGGCCTTCCAGGCAATGCCCATGAAGATGACGAACGCGACGGCGACCCAGAATTCGGCTTCGAGCAGCATCGTGGGTTCCCGTCTAGTGTGCGGTGGCGTCGAGGGCGCGGTTCAGGGTCGCCGGATCGGGCGCCTGGCCCGTCAGGCGCTCCACGATCGCCGACGCAGCCTCGCCGGCGATGCTGCGGACATTGCCCATCGCGGCCTCGGTGCGGGTGCGGATCGTCGCCTCGGCAGTGGAAAGCTTGGCGTTCAGCTCCGCCTCGAGCGCCTTGCGCTTGGTCTCGGCCTCGGCGGCCAGCTCGTTCCGGGTGGTCTGGGCGATGTCGCGGGCCTTGCCCTGGGCGTCGCGGAGCGCGGTCTCGTAGGCGATGCCGGCGGCGTCGGCTTCGGTCTTCATCGCCTGGGCCTGGTCGAGATCGGCGCGCAGGCGCTCGGCGCGGGCATGCAGGATCGCCTGGATCCGCGGCAGCGCGACCTTGTCCATGAGGTAGTAGAGAAGACCGAAGGCCAGCGCGAGCCAGATCAGCTGCGACAGGAACCCGGCTGTCTCGAAGGGCGGGAAGGCGCCGCTATGCGCTTCCGCGTGCTCGACATGGCCGGGCACGAGCTGCGTGTCGGCGCCCGGGGGCGGCGTGGTGAGGGGATTCGGCTGCGCCATGAGACCGCTACACTGACACCGTTCGCTTAGGTCGCCGCCGACGCGGTGACGGAAGAAGGCGGACGCCCCGTTCGCGAAGCGTCCACCTGGTGGTCGGGCGGTGGGAGCCCGGTGGAGGCCGCGTCACCCGCGGCCCCCGAAGCGCGTCGATCAGACGGCGAAGAGCAGCAGCAGGGCGATGAGCAGTGAGAAGATGCCGAGCGCCTCGGTCAGGGCGAAGCCCAGGAGCAGGGTGGCGCGCTGGCCGTCGGCCGCGGAGGGGTTGCGAAGGGCGCCGGCAAGGAACTGACCGAACAGATTGCCGAGGCCGATGCCCGCACCCGCCATGCCAAGGCAAGCGAGGCCGGCGCCGATGTACTTCGCAGCGACGGGATCCATGATAACTCCTGAGGTCTCTTCAGATCGAAACGTGCGGTGACGTTCGCGGCGGGTGGAGCCGGCCAAGTCCGGAGGCCGGGGTGAAGCTGAGCGGCCGGGGCGTGCGCCTAGTGGCCGGGATGGAGAGCGTCGTTGAGGTAGATCGCGGTCAGCGTCGCGAAGACGTAGGCCTGAAGCGCCGCGACGAGGAACTCGAGGGCGGTCAGCGCGATCGTCAGGAACAGCGGGAGGGGCGATAGCACGCTCCAGGCCCCCGCGAGAAGAAGCTGGACCACGAAGAACGCGAAGATCTTCATCGCGATGTGGCCGGCGAGCACGTTGGCGAACAGACGCACCGACAGGCTGATCGGCCGCGAGATGAACGAGATGATCTCGATCGGCACTAGTATCGCCAGGAGCGGCTTCGGCACGCCCGACGGCACGAACAAGCCGAAGAAGTGGGCGCCGTGCTTCATCACGCCGTAGATCACCACCACCGAGATCACCAGGGCGGCGAGGCCGAAGGTGATGATCAGGTGGCTGGTCACCGCGAAGGCGTAGGGGATCATGCCGAACAGGTTCAGGATCAGCACGAACATGAACAGCGAGAACACCAGCGGCATGAACCGCTTGCCGCCGTCGCCGGTGGCCTGGTGCAGCGTATCCGCGATGAATTCGTAGAAGATCTCGGCCAGAGACTGCATCCGCCCCGGCACCACCGAGCGCGAGGCCGTCGCCACGACGGTGATCAGCGCGATCACGCCGACGGCGGCGAACATGTACAGGGCGGATTGTGTGAAGGCGAGCTGCTGATGGCCGATATGGCCCAGCGACACGAGCGGCTTCAGCTCGAACTGATGGATCGGGTCGATCGTGACCGCCATTCCCGCTTCCGCCCCTCTTGATCCGGCGCATCGACAGCGTCGACCGCCTCAAACCTCTATCGAACGGCGTGCCTTATGGCTCTTGCCGATCGCCTCGTCCGGGACGCGCGCCGGCAAAACCTGACACCCGCATCACGTTGTAGATCCCCGCCACGAACCCCAGCATCAGGAGGACGATCAGGCCCCAGGGTTTCGTCCCGAAGACATGATCGACGATCCAGCCGAGGATGCCCCCCGCGATCACGCCCGCGACGAACTCCGTGGAGATCGTCATGGCCTGGCCAAGCGAGGAGGGCCCGGTCCCCCGAGGCCGCGAAGAAGGATCGGGAGCGGCTTGCGGACGCTTCCGTTCGATCTGCGTCTCGAGACGTCTGAGCCTCGCGGAGAGTTCGCTGTCCGTCGGCGTTCCCTCGGTCCCGTTCCCGTCCCTGGAATCGTCGCCGCTCACGGCTGAAACTCACAGGGCGGGAGGATCTGAAACCGGCTGGACGCCCCCATCAAGCGGGCGCACCATAGTTTCGCCTATCTTGAGTGTCAAGGCGACGCCGATACATATTAACCCTTTGACGGAAATGGTGTTTTCGGTTCTCGGCTCTGTCCGGGGCGTAGTGCTTCGCGCATCGCCCCGCACGGCCGATCAAGCGCCGAGGATCGGCTTGATCACCTTCTCCATGCCGTCGATCGTCATCTCGCCGGTGTAGCGCTCGCCGTTGATGAAGAAGGTCGGCGTGGAATCGACCTTCATCACGTCCAGCCCGCGCTGCTTCACGGCGTTGACCGCGCCGTAGACCTTCTGGTCCTTCAGGCAGGCCTCGAACGTGTCCTTGGTGTAGCCGGCCTGCCGGAGCATCTGCTCCAGGGCATCCACCGGCTTCTGAGTGAAGGCCCAGGCCGGCTGCTGGTCGAACAGCAGGTCGGTGATCGGGTAATATTTGGCGTCACCCTGGCAGCGCGCCAGCATGAAGGCGGCGGTGGCCAGCGGGTCGAGCGGGAACTCACGCAGGGTGAAGCGCACCTTGCCGGTATCAATGTAGCGCTCCTTGAGCACCGGCCACGTGGTGCGGTGGAACGCGGCGCAGTGCGAGCAGGTCATCGAGGCGTATTCGATGATCGTGCACTTGGCGTCGGCGGGGCCGAGCCAGACATCACCGAGCGGGCCGGGCTGCATGAGGGCCGCCAGGTCGGCGTTCTGCGCCCAGGCCGAGCGCATGAGGTAGGGCATGGCGAGGCCGGCGCCGAGCGCGAGGCCGGTGAACTTGAGAGCGTCGCGTCGCGTGGTCATGGGCAGGCTCCGCCGGATTATGTCGGTCTTGGCGTCCCGGTTCGGTACGCGGGCGCGGCTGTCCTGGCAAGGTGACGGAATCGCCGCCGGATCTTGCGGCTCAACGCTCCGGCCGGGTCGCTACGGCCGCGATTCCCAGCCGATCCAGGGCGGCGCGCAGGCCGTCATCGTCGATCGCCGCCACCGCACGCTTCACCTCGACGGCCCGAGACGGGTCGATTCCGGTGCGCGGTGCCGGCCGGCCACCGCGGCCAACCCGGTCCTGCTGCAACACGATCCGGGAGACGCAGGCCCAACCGTAATGGGCGTTGATGCGCTGGATCACCACGGGCGCGAGATGCTGGAGCTCGATGGCGAAGACGCCCTCGACGCGGACCACCAGCGTCCCGGATTCGGGCGTGTTGCCATCCTTACGGCGGCGCTTCGGCCATTCGAGCTTCGACGGCCGGCAGTAGCGCGCCAGCCGCTCGCCGACGATCTCCGGCCAAGCGGCCAAAATATCGGTCGACGCGAAGCCCTGCGCCGCGAAGGCCGGCCCGATGCAGCTCTCGATCAGTTCGGCCAGCGGTTTGACGCGCGCCATGGTGGTTCGGGCCTCGCCCTTCTCCTGAGTCGCGCGAGGTTAGCGCAGCTTCGTTGACGAAGGGAGCACAGGTTCAGGGTTTCGCGGCCCTATGATCGGCCGGTTCCTCCGAGTATGCAGCCTGGCCCATGCCGACCTGCTCAGCCACGGATTCCGGGTCCGGTCCCGGACCACGCGCCGACGACCTGCTCGCCTGGTACGACCGGCACCGCCGGGTCCTGCCGTGGCGCGCGCTCGCCGGCGAGGTGCCCGATCCCTACCGGGTCTGGCTCTCGGAGGTGATGCTCCAGCAGACCACGATCGCGGCGGTGCGCCCGTATTTCGAGCGCTTCCTGACACGCTTCCCCGATGTCGACGCGCTGGCCGCCGCTCCCGAGGAGGCGGTGATGTCCGCCTGGGCCGGGCTCGGCTATTATTCCCGGGCGCGCAACCTCCATGCCTGCGCCAAGGCCGTCGCGGCCGCGGGCCGATTTCCCGATACGGCCGAGGGCCTGCGCAAGCTGCCGGGCATCGGCGCCTATACGGCCGGGGCGATCGCCGCGATCGCGTTCGAGCGGGCGGAAGCCGCGGTCGACGGCAATGTCGAGCGGGTGCTGAGCCGGGTCTTCGCCGTGGAAGCACCGCTGCCCGGAAGCCGCCCGGAGATCCGCCGGCTGACGCAAGCCCTGGTGCCGCCCGACCGGCCGGGCGACTTCGCCCAGGCGCTCATGGATCTCGGCGCGACGATCTGCACGCCCAAGCGCCCGGCCTGCGCGCTCTGCCCATGGATGCTGCCGTGCCAGGCCCGGGCGCTCGGCATGCAGGACACGTTCCCGCGCAAGATCAAGTTGGCCAAGGGCGCGCTCCGCCGTGGCGCAGCCTTCGTGGCGATCCGCAGCGGCGACGAGGCGGTCTTGCTGCGCACGCGCCCGCCGGAGGGTCTTCTCGGCAACATGGCCGAGCCACCGGGCAGCGCCTGGGAGCCGGATTACGACGTCGCCGCGGCCCTGCTCGACGCGCCGATCGACGCCCGTTGGAAGCGCCTTCCGGGCCTCGTGCGCCACGGCTTCACGCATTTCCCGCTGGAACTGACCGTGTTCTCGGCCCGGGTCGCGCTCTCGACCCCGACGCCCCCGGGCATGCGCTTCACCCCGCGCGCAGCGCTGGACGACGAGCCGCTGCCCGGCCTGATGCGCAAGGTGCTGGCCCACGCCTTCGATCCAAAGCCGGAGCCCGCGAAGAAGCCGCGCGGCCGCCCGAAGAAGGAGCCGCCGCCGATGCCGCTGCTCGCGGCCATGGAGGCGCCGATCACGATGGAGGATCCGGAGCCGCGGCCGAGCGTACGCGCGGTCCCCAAGCCTCGGCCAAAACCGGCACCGGAGCCACCGCCGGACACGGACGACTTTTTGGATGGCGAGCCCGAGGCGCCGCCGGCCCCGGTGCGCGCCCGGTCGACGCCGCGTCGGCCGGGCGCGGCGCGGCGTCGCTAGATGCAAAGGTAACAGGTTCTCAAAGGGCGAGCCCTTTGGTGGGGTTTGGGGCAAAGCCCCAAGCCGTTCGCAGGGCTCCGCCCTGCACCCGCCAAAGGACTGAGCCCAGCCCTTTTAAGGTGTTTGGCTGTTGAGGATCCTTGCGGTTGCGACGTGACCTCTGCTGGCGCGCTTAGGTTCTGCCGCGGGGTCTTTGGGTTTTCGCCTGCCGACCGTCACGCGCCCGGGGTCGATCCTGCGGGCCAAGCTCAGCAGGCGCGCGGCCAGGGCCGGTGGGTCGGTCGCACCGCAGGCCGTCCAGTGCTCAGGGGGCAGAGCGATCAGCAGCCCCTCGTAGCCGCCGCGGATCTGTAGGACGAGGTGATACAAGGACACCTTGGGGGCCGCCCCCGCGGCGGAGGTGTGCGCCCGCTCCACGCAGCGCTCGATCAGCGCCAGCACGTTGTAGGCCAGCAGGGCCAC
>NZ_FOTK01000008.1 GCF_900114535.1 Methylobacterium pseudosasicola
GTCGGCGCGCGGGGCTCAGAAGTTTCCCCGGGACGCCTCCTGCAAGATCAGCTTGTCCAGTGTTAAGTCGGCAATAGCTTTCCTGAGACGTTGGTTCTCCGTCTCAAGATCCTTCATCCGCTTCACTTGATCCGACTTCAGGCTGCCGTACTCCTTGCGCCAGCGATAGTACGTCACCTCGGTCACGCCGATCGCCCTGATCGACGCGGCAACGCTCTGTCCTTGTGAGACCAGCACGTCGACCTGACGCAGCTTGCTCACGATCTCCTCGGGCTTGGGTCGTTGGGCCATCGGTTCCGTCCTCTGTCGGCTCAAAAGCCATACTTCAGGGCGGACCACTCCCAAGGGGGCCGGTCATCGCGCCGGTCGACAAGCCGGATCGGCATGATGCGTCCGCTCGACGACAGTTAAATGGTGCGGTCAAGCTTACGTCCGACCTTCCTGAATGACCCGCTCCTTGCCGAGCATTGCTGGGACTGGTGCAAATCATACGGCAATCGGCACCGCATTGTCGGGCAAATACCGGAGCAGAACGGCTCCGCCGTGATGCAACGGCAGTGGGCGGTCGAATCACTCTCCGCCTCCGAGCTGCGTGAGCGGACGATATGATTTGTCATTCGCGCCCTTTGTCATCCGGTCAAGATCCGAACGCCATCCGCCCCCGCAACTGCCAAAGCGCAATTCCATCCCAGAACCGCTCTCTGCTGCGGTATGGCGGTTGCGCGAAGGATCTACTCTGCGGCGCAACCTTAATTTGGGAGCACATTTCCGGCGCGCGATACTAATCTGCCTTCATCCCCGATGCAGATCGGCACAGCTGTCGGATGGAGGGTCGAGTGGTCGTCTACGCATACAAAGCCATCGCGGCGACGTCGTCCTGGGCGCGGTGTTGTGGGTTCGATGAACCGACGCTGACACGCACCCCCACATTGGAGACGACCGACGATGCGCACGCACACCACTCTGAAGTCCGCCACGCCTCATAATCCGGCGGCCCCTCAAGGGATCTTGTTCTTCGAGTCCGCGCTTGATGCGGCTCCAGCCGGCGATCTGCCCCGCTATCATGCGCATGGGCGCGCGGCCCTGGCGAATGCCCTCGATGAAGGGCTGATGGCCGACGAGGTCGAGCAGATCCTCGACGGGCGGAAGATCGTCGACGCCTTCCCGGTTTGGCGGGGCGAGAGCCCGGCGGATTATGCGGCGCGTGCCGTGGCCGAGATGTTCGTCGCCTATCTGCAGTAAGCCTTCCGCTTTCGCCGAACGCAATCATTCCAAAACTTGCATCCTAAGAACTCGGCTGCCGCCTCGGTGGACGCCGCGGAGCATTCTTGCCCGCGGCGTATCCCGCGCACAGCGCTATGGGCTGGAATCTCTCGCCATGCCGACGATGGACATGCCCGGGTGGGATCGCCCGGCGAAGGCGGTTCTGCGTGCCCTTGTGATCGGGGTCGCCGGCTTCGCCGCGATCTTGCCCCTGGCGGAAGTGACAGCCTCGGTGCCTGTTCCGGCGATCGCTCCGCAATCCGGTGGATCTGGCGGCGAACCGCCCGAGGTGGCGGCGCGGGTGGCCCTCGGTCCGGGCGGTCGGGATATCCGGCTGGCCGGCGACCTCACCGAGGGCGTAGCGACCCGCGTGGCGGCCCTGCTGGCGGCCAATCCGGGGGTGGAGCGCCTCCATCTGACCAGCGATGGCGGCTTGGTCGAGGAGGCGGAGGCCATTGGTGCGCTGGTTGCCGAACGGGGGCTCGCCACCTACGTACCCGATGCCTGCGCCTCGGCCTGCACTCTCGTCTTCGTGCGCGGACGGACCCGTTATCTGGCCGCCGGCGCGCATCTCGGTTTCCACGCCCCCTACGAGTTGGGACCGGGTGGGCGGATCGAGGCGGTCGATCCCGGTGCCGAGCGCGCAGCGTATCTCGCCGCCGGCCTGACGCCGGATTTCGTGGCTCGGACCATGACGGTGGCGCCCGAGGATATCTGGATCCCGGAGCCGAAGCTGCTGCGCGAGGCGGGCGTCGTGACCGAGATGGTCGGGAGCGACCGCTTTCCCGATTCGACCCTCGATGCCGATCCGAGTCCGCAGGCTGCCCGAGCCGAAGTTTTGCGTAATATCCCGATTCTGTCTGCGGCGGATCCCGCCGCAGTAGACGAGGCGGCCGCATGGTATCGGGCCGGGTATCTGGCCGGCCGCACGGAGGCGGAAGCCATCACGGGTCTGCAACAGCGGGCCTCGGCCGAATTGCGCCGGCAGTTCCGCGCGGCCGGCGACGCAACGGTTCGCGCTTTGGGACGCGTCGTCCTCACAAACATAAATGCGGCCGATGCTTGCACCGCTGTCGCACAAGGCGACCTCGTCACGCTGGACGAGGTGCTCAGGCGCGCGCGGCCGGGCAGCCCTGGGCTGGCGCCGCTCCTCGTGCGGCGTTCGCCCGAACACGGCAGCGCCGCGGGTGTCGACGCGAAGCCGAAGCGCACGGCATGGCCGGACCACCAGCTTGTTCCGCCGGTCTGCGCGGGGCCGCTGGCGGCCGTCCGCCGCGCTCTCGCGCGCGCGCCGCACGAAGCGGCGCTGGCCCTGCGGTCGATCCTGCTGAGTGATCCGCCGGCCACGATCGCCAGCGCCGCGCTTCCGTAACTGGATCCCACGTCGTTGAGCAGCCGCGACTGGCGCCTGGCGACGGACCGGTCCTACCCCCCTCCCCGCAATCCTGCACGCGAGACACCGATGGCATCGACGACACGCCGCACCGTCCTGGCCGGAGCGCTGGCCCTGGCGGCCAGCGGAGCTAAGGCGGCGAGTGCCCTGCGGGTGGTGGCGTCTTCGGTGCCGCATGCAGAGATCCTGGAATTCGTCACGCGCAGGCTGGCGCCTGATTTTCCCCTGACGCTCATCGAGACGAGCGGCGAGATCCGGCCGAACGCGCTGCTGCGCGACGGCGATGCCGATGCGAATTTTTTTCAGCACGTCCCGTTCCTGCACTCGGAAGAGGCGCAACTCGGGGTCACGTTCGCGGTGGTGGCGGCCGTGCATATCGAGCCGCTCGGGATCTATTCCCGTCGGGTCAAGACTTTGGCTGAGGTGCCGCAGGGGGCGAGCGTCGCCCTACCGAACAACGTCACGAATTTCACCCGCGGCCTAAAACTTCTTCAGGAGAACGGGCTGATCCGGCTGCGCCCAGGCGCTGACGGCAGCTTTGCGACCGTGCAGGACATCGCTGAGAATCCGAAGGACCTCCGCTTCATCGAAGTTCTGTCAGCGCAGTTGCCCCGCTCCCTCGACGATGTCGCCCTAGCGGTCATCAACGGCAACTACGCGCTCGAATTCGGCCTCGTCCCGGCTCGGGATGCGCTCGCCCTAGAGCGCGCCGACGGCAATCCCTACGCGAATGTCCTGGTGACCACGCAGGCTTTGGCGAAGGATGAGCGAATCCTGCGCCTCGCCGCCCTGCTCACATCCGCGGACGTCGCCAGTTTCATTCGCGATCGGTATCGCGGTTCGGTGATCCCCGTCCGGGCTGTCTGATCGGATTATCGGCACGGGGCGATCCCGGCTTTGCCTCAACCGTTCGGGACAGGGGCTGCATCGATCCGGCTTGCATCACGCAAGACCGGTCCGCGGATCCGCAGATGATGTTTGCTGATTTCGTGCGATGAATGCGCGTATAGAAAACGCGGATATTTCCTGAACTGTGTCGACATATCTATCGATAAGGAATGTTGAAAAAGCAATCCTCAGATCGAATGCATCATGATAAATTATTGACTAATTAACGGGGATATGCTAGAGAATAAATACAAATATCGTCAGGTTTTCATATGGACGCCAGTTCATTACAGCCAAAAAACACGTCGTCTATCAATTTACGTTCCATCATCATCGGGTCGTCGGTCGCTCTGTTCGTCATATCGGCGGCCATAGGAGTATTTTCTGTATTCCGCATCGGTCTGATCAATGACGTGAGCCAGTCGATCTCCGGGGAGATCAAGGCGGTCACGATCCTCGAGCGGATGAAGGAGTTGAGCCAGGAGCTTCGGGCTCTCGACGTCCTGGCCCACAATTCCCATTCGGAGGACGAGCGCCGCCGCTATCTGACGGATGCCGTCAGGGCCCAGGAGGCGTTCTCCGCGGCCTGGAGCGCCTACGCGCCGACCATCGCGGGGGCCGACGAGAAGCAATTGGCGCATCGATTGCGCGAGGCTTGGCAGCACTTTTTGGCCGTGGAGGCCGAGGCGACTGCGCTGGACCGGGCCGGCGAGCGCGAACTGGCCGATACGGTGTTCGCCGAGCCGTTTCAGACTGACGCCGTGGCCTTCACGCAGGCCGTGGATTCCGTTCTGGTCCATCGGCAGGCGCGCGCCTTCGAGCAGACGGCGGCGGCCGATGCGGTCGGGGCGACATCGCGGCTGGCGGTGCTCGCGGCCTTGGCCATCGCCGCTTTTCTGACCCTGGCGATCAGCTGGTTCATCGTCCGTCGGGTGGCCGCGCCGATCGCGACGATCACCCGGGTGATGGCGCGCCTCGCCGAGAACGATCTCGCGGTCACGATCCCCGGGGGGGACCGGGCCGACGAGATCGGCGCCATCGCGGGCGCCGTGCAGGTCTTCAAGGAGAACATGCTGCACGCCAAATTCCTGGAGGCGGAGGCCGCCCGGGTTCGCCTGGAGGCGGAGCAGCAGCGCAAGGTCGTGCTGCGCGACATGGCCGAGCGCTTCGAGGAGACGGTCGGCGGGATCGTCGGCACGGTCGCCTCCGCGGTGACGCAGCTTCAGGGAACGGCGCATCAGATGAGCGAGGCGGCCGGGCAGACGGCCAGCCAATCGACGACGGTGGCGGCCGCGGCCGAGCAGGCCGAATCCAACGTGCGGATGATCGCGGCTGCGGCCGACGAGCTCGGCGCGTCTGTCCAGGAGGTCGGGCGCCAGGCCGAACGTTCGGCCACCATCGCCAACGGCGCGGCTGCGGAGGCGGCCCAAACCATCGCGTTCGTGCAGGTGCTCAGCGGCGCGGCGGACCGGATCGGTGACGTGGTCCGGCTGATCGCCAAGATCGCCGCGCAGATCAACCTGCTCGCCCTCAACGCCGCCATCGAGGCGGCGCGGGCAGGCGATGCCGGCCGGGGCTTCGCGGTGGTCGCGGCCGAGGTCAAGCAATTGGCCGGCGAGGCGAAGCGCGCCACCGACGACATTGCCGGCCATGTCTCGGTCATCAAGGCGTCCACGTCCGACGCCGTCGCGGCGATCGAGGGGATCGCCACGCGGGTCAAGGACATGAGCGGGGCTGCCGCCTCGATCGCCGCGGCCGTCGAGGAACAGGGCGCCGCAACCCAGGACATCCTGGCAAACATCTCGCAGGCCGCCAGCGGCACCGGCGCGGTGACGGCGAACATCACCACGGTCGCCGGCACGGCGGAGCATACCGGCGCCGCCGCCGACCGGATGCTCACCTCGGCCAGCGCGCTGTCGCAGGATGCCGCGCGCCTGGGCGACGAGGTCCAGCGATTCCTGAACAGCATCCGGGCGGCCTGATGCGATCTTTCCGCCGGGTCGGGGCCGGTCAGGCCGCTACCCGGCGGGGCACCGCCAACCGGGGCCATCGCGAAACCTTTGATTTCACACGCTCGCCGGTGCCGAACCGGCATCCACCCGGCGGCGAGCGCTCCAGGCAGGTGCAAGTGCCATGATCCGAACGCTCCGCGGCTGGGCCATCGTCCGGAAGCCTGAGGCGGCACGGAAGACTCGCCGGTCGCGCATCGGTTGCGTCCGGGCCTCCATCGTCGCCACGATCCGGCGGTTGGCCGCCTGCGCCGTCGTGCTCGCCGGCTTGGCGACGCCGGCCCTGGCGACGACGATCGGCGTCGCGATGGTCCAGCCGACCGGCTTCACGCAACTGCTGCGGGACGGCATCGAAAGTTACGCGAAATCCGTTCCCGGCGTCTCCGTGCAATTCACTTATGCGCCGGAGGGCGCCGGCGCGACTCAGGTCGAGCAGGTCCGGCAGTTCATTGCCGCGAAGGTCGACGCCTTGCTGATCCTCCCGGTCGATCCGCAGGCCAACGCGACGATCACGCGCCTCGCCCAGGAAACCGACATCCCGCTCGTCTACGCCAACAATGGCCCCCGCGAGGACTGGTTTGCCGGGCGGATCGCGTTTGTCCTGCCGAATGATCTGGTGGCCGGTCGGCTCCAGATGCGGAAGCTCGCGCAGATGCTGGACGGCAAAGGCCGGATCGCGATCATCGCGGGGCATCCGAGCCACTCGGCGACTGCCCTGCGCACGCGTGGGGTCAAGGAAGTGGCCGCGTCGTTCCCCGGTCTCAGCGTGGTCGCGGAAGGCGCCGCGGACTGGGATCGCAAGAAGGCGGCGGCCCTGGTTGCCGGATGGCTGGCGACGGGGATCGCCCTCGACGCGATTGTCGCCAACAACGACGAGATGGCGATCGGGGCCTCCGACGCGGTCGAGGCGGCTGGGCTCCCGTCCGATCGGATCCTGATCGGCGGGGTCGATGCGACGCCCGACGGCCTGAAGGCGATGCAGCGCAAGCGCATGGCCGTGACGGTCTATCAGGATGCCGGCTTGCAGGCGCGACGGGCGATCGACGACGCCCTCAAGCTGATCCGCCGTGAGACGGTGCAGCAATATGATTGGGTGCCGTTCGAACTCGTGACCGACCGGATGTCGACCACGCATTTCTCGAAATAGACAATGCGGCGTTCGATTCTATCTTGCTGCGTTTGCCGTCTCACCGATCACATGATCGGATCTTACGGCGTAAGATGTCGGCTTCGCTATTCTGGAGCGCAGGACGGATTGGTGATGTTGTCCGGGCGGGAGAGCTGCTCGCCAATGGGCTATGCAAAGGGGCGGGGCGCGCGTGGTAACGGTCAGCCAAGCTCTGAGCTTGACGTGGGGTTATCGGCATGACTGTCGCTGCCCTCGACACGCTTGCCATCGTCCGCAAACTACGAGCCTCCGGCCTGCCCGAAGATCAGGCAGAGGCGATCACCAGCGTTATCCGAGATAGCCGCGACGCCGACCTCACGGCACTCGCCGCGAAGACGGGCATTCGCGAGACCGAGCTGCGCCTTGAAGCCAAGATCGAGGCCACGAAGGCCGGCATCATCAAATGGGTGCTGTCGGCGATCGGCTTCCAGGCGTTGATCATCGTGGGCGCGATCATCGCTATGGCGCGTGTTCTGCACTGACGCCGGCGCAAGCGAAAGGTTTGCTCGCGCCGGCATTGTCACCGTGTTGGCAGAAGGCAATCGCTACTGCACGAAGTGGTGACCGGACACTCAGCTACACGCTCTACCGCATCACGAACGGGTTCTCGGGCGCGTCGCGGCTGGTGGAGATCCAGACGCTCTTCGTCTCTAGGTACTCGCCGATCGATTCGATGCCGCTCTCGCGGCCGATGCCGGAGCGCTTCATGCCGCCGAACGGCATCATGTAGCTCACCGCCCGGTAGGTGTTCACCCAGACGGTGCCGGCGCGCAGGCCCTTCGACATGCGCAGGGCCCGGCCGATATCCTGGGTCCAGACACCGGCCGCCAAGCCGTAGATCACGTCGTTGCCGAGCCTGAGCGCCTCGGCCTCGTCCTCGAAGCCGATGATCGACAAGACCGGGCCGAACACCTCCTCCTGGGCGATCCGCATGTCGTTGGTGACGCCGGTAAAAATCGTCGGCTCGACGAACTGGCCGCCGATCACGCCGGGACCGGAGGCCGGGTTGCCGCCGAGCACGCAGCGCGCGCCCTCGCTCTTGGCGAGCGCGATGTAGTCCAGCACCTTGGCGTATTGCGGCGGCGTGGTGATCGGCCCGATATTGGTGTTCGCCTCCATCGGGTCGCCGAGCCTGGCCGTGCGCGCCAACTCGACCAGTCGCGCGACGAAGTCCTCGCGGATGCTGTTCTGCACGAGCAGGCGGGAGCCGGCGATGCAGGTCTGCCCGGTGGCAGCGAAGATGCCCGAGATCGCGCCCGCGGCGGCGGCCTTCAGGTCGGCATCGGCGAACACGATGTTGGGCGACTTGCCGCCGAGCTCGAGGGACACGCGCTTGATCTGGCGGGCGGCCGCTTCGTAGACTTTCGCACCGGTCACGTCCGAGCCCGTGAAGGTGATCTTGGCGACGTCAGGGTGATCGACGATGGCGCTGCCCGCCTCGCCGCCGAAGCCCGTGACGACGTTGAACATGCCGTCCGGCAGCCCGGCCTCCTTGGTCAGGCGGGCGAATTCCAGCGTGCTGGCGGAGGCGAATTCCGACGGCTTGACCACCACGGCGCAGCCGGCGGCGAGGGCGGGCGCGCATTTCCAGGCGACGAACAGCAGCGGCGAGTTCCAGGCGGTCAGTGCCCCGACCACGCCCACCGGCTCGTGCCGGGTGAACGCGAAAGTCTCGGGCTTGTCGATCGGCACCTGGGCGCCCTCGACCTTGTCGGCGAGGCCCGCATAGTACCACCACCATTCCGGCTGATAGCGGGTCTGGCCGTACATCTCGGCGAACAGCTTGCCGTTGTCGCGGACCTCGACTTCGGCGAGGGCCTTGGCCTCGCGCTCCACGAGGTCGCCGACCCGGCGCAGCACCTTGCCCCGGGCCGACGCGGTCATGGTCGCCCAGGGGCCGTCCCACATGGCGCGCTTGGCGGCGGCCACCGCCTTGTCAACATCGGCCTTGGAGGCGCGCGGGATCCGGGCCCAGGGCTCGCCCCGGTAGGGGTCGATCGACTCGAACCACGAGCCCTCGACCGGATCGACGTCCTGGCCGTCGATGTAGAGCTGATAGGTTTTCACGGCGCGCCTCTCTCGCGAATGACGCGCGCGATATGGGCCGGAACCCGGCCGGTGGCGAGACCGGCCGGTGCAGGGCCGCTCAGGCGTTGGCGCTGAGGCGCTTGATGTCGGCGTCGACCATCTCGGTGATCAGCGCTTCGAGGCTGGTCTGCGCCTCCCAGCCGAAGGTCGCCTTGGCCTTGGCCGGGTTGCCCAGCAGCACCTCCACCTCCGCCGGGCGGAAGAACGCCGGATCGATGACGAGATGGTCGTCGATGTTCAGCCCGACATGCTTGAACGCGATCACGCACATGTCCCGCACCGTCGTCGTGCGGCCGGTGGCGATGACGTAGTCGTCCGGCTTGTCCTGCTGCAGCATCAGCCACATCGCCTGCACGTAGTCCCGGGCGTGGCCCCAGTCGCGCTTGGCGTCGATGTTGCCCAGCCGCAGCTCCTTCTGCTTGCCGAGCTTGATCCGCGCCACCGCGTCCGTGACCTTGCGGGTGACGAACTCCACGCCCCGCAGCGGGCTCTCGTGGTTGAACAGGATCCCGTTCGAGGCGTGCAGCCCAAAGCTTTCCCGGTAGTTGATCGTCATCCAGTGCGCGTAGAGCTTGGCCACGCCGTAGGGCGAGCGCGGGTAGAACGGCGTCGTCTCGCTCTGCTGCGCCTCCTGGATCAGGCCAAACATCTCCGAGGTCGACGCCTGGTAGTACCGGGCCTGGGGGGCGACCGAGCGCAGGCATTCGAGCATGTGCACGGCGCCGAGGCCGGTCACCTGGCCGGTGAGCAGCGGCTGCTGCCAGGACGAGGTGACGAAGGACTGGGCGGCGAGGTTGTAGATCTCGTCGGGCTTGGCGGCCTGGACGATGCGCAGCAGCGCCGACTGATCCAACAAGTTGCCGTCCACGAGTTCGACATCGTCGAGGATGCCGAGCCACTTCAACCTGTGATCGAAGACGCCGGCATGGCTGGAGCGGCGCACGATGCCGGTGACCGCGTAGCCCTTCTGCAGCAGCAGCTGCGCCAGGTACGCGCCGTCCTGGCCCGTCACCCCCGTGATCAGCGCGCGCTTGCCCGTCATGAATCCGTCCCGTCCCGTTCCTGCCCGGCTGCTACGACCGCGGCGGCCTGCGCGTCAAGGTGAGGCGGCTCTTCGAATAGTCTTCGCGCATTGGCCGGACCGGACGCGCCGTTGCCGGTTTCTGCGAAGAATTCTGGGATGCCAGGCCAAGTCTTCGCAGAAACCGGGCTACGCCCTACGGTTGGGCCAGCCAGTCTGCGACGCCCGAGATCGACCGGAATTCTTCCAGCGCGTGGACTCGGGCATCGGGCAGCGCCGTCCGGGCCATGGTCGCCAGGGCGTGGCCGGGGCCGAGCTCTAGGACCCGGTCGGCGCCGTATTCCCGGCAGGCTTCCAGGCAGGCGGCCCAGTCAATGGTGTGGGAGATCTGGCGGGCGAGCTTGTCGAGGCCGTCCTCGGGTCGGAAGATCGTGGTGCCGTCGAGGCCGCTGACGAGGCGGGGTGCGCCGGCGGGCGGGCGGCGCAGCGTGAGGGTGGCGAGGGCGGTCCGGAATGCATCACTCGCCTCCGCCAGCAGCGGCGTGTGCGAGGGCGTGTGCACCGGCAGCAGGATTGCCCGCTGCGCCCCGGCGGCGGTGGCCTCCCGGCACAGGGCGTCGAGGGCGTCGCGTCGGCCCCCGACCACGAAGCTGTCGGGGGCGTTGCGGATGGCGAGATGGCAATCGTGCCGCTCGGCCAAGGCATCCAGCGGGTCGAGGGTGAGGCCTCGGATCCCGGCGAGCCCGAACCCCACCCCCGAGGCGGCGTCCATGGCCTCGGCGCGGCGGGCGGCGAGGCTCAAGATGTCGGCCTCGGCGATCCGCCCGGCGACGCCCCAGGCGGCGAGGTCGCCGATGCTGTAGCCGGCCACGATGGCCCGGCCGGAAAAACCCAGCGCCCGCCAGGCGGCGAGCGCGGCGGTGCAGCACAGGATCTGACCGGCCCGGTTGGCGTGGAGCGCATCGCCGCCGCTCCGGGCGAGGTCGCGTGGGTCGGTACCGCCGAGGAGTGGCGTCGCGGCCGAGAAGACGGCCTGCGCGTCCGGATGGTCGGCGGTGAGGTCGAACATCCCCGGATGCTGGCCGCCCTGGCCGGAGAGCAGGATCGCGACGCTCATGCGGGCTCCCCGATGCGCAAGGCGGCGGCCGGGCGCATCGCCAGACTGTCCAGCCCCTTCGCCAGCACCGTCCCGCCGTCCGGGGCCTCGCGCAACTCGCGCCAGTGCAGGCCGGTCCCGTCCGGCAGCAGGATCTCGCCGTCGAGGCGCATCGGGGCCGTCTCCGCGATGGTGGCGAGCCCGTCGAGCAGGCCGGTGGGCACCGGTTCCCGGCAGGGCCAGAGCAGGTCGAGGTCGGAGGTGGCACTCAGGTAGGTGAGCCCGGTCACCGCCTGCCACAGCAGGCTGCCGAACGGGCGCGGTTTCAGACCGAATCGATCGCCGAGCGCCACAGCGGCCGCGATCGTCGCCTGCCAGGCGGCGGGAGCGTAAATTGCGGCTTCCGTCAGGCTCGGGCCGTCGAGGCGGGTGAGGTGTTCGGCCGGCAGGGCGAGCCCGATCCGGCGCTTGCCGTCGGCGGGTGGCAGCGGCAGGCCAAGCGGCACCGCCTCGGCGCCCTCCCCTGGCACCCGGCGGCGGACGATCAGCGGACGGCCCGCCTCGGCCCAGCCGGCGAGATGTGGCACGCCCGTGAGATCGTCGCGGGTGCGGAGCCAGGACGCCCAGGCGTGGGGATCGGCGCGGACGAGGTCCTGCCGGGTGACGGTGTCGGGCGGGAGAGTCTCGATGATTGGTTGAGGGATCTGTCCCATCCGCGACCGTTTTTTGAGGCGTTGGAGGATCGTATCGGGAAACACGATTTTTGGGTTGGTTCTGACAGGTCACGGACGGCGGAGCTGCCACCCCGTCACTCCGAGGCGCCGTAGGCAGGCCTGGACTCGAAGAGGCCGCCGACGGTGCGAAGTCTTGCTCCACCTGCGCATCTGGATTCCGGGCTCCGCTTCGCGGCCCCGGAATGACGCGGCGGTTTAATCTGCCCCATCCAATCTGCGGTGCGGCGATCTTCAGCATCCCGCTCCCTCATTACGAGTGTCGCGAAGCAACCTAGGGCAGCGCGCGATCTCAGGACGTTGCGCATCACTGGGTTGCTTCGCTGCGCTCGCAATGACGAGTGTCGGCCCTATCCGCGTCCGGCCTGGGTGATCACCGCCGCGCTGATTCCCCGCGCCACCGGCCGGCCGCCGCGCTCTTCGCCGAGGCGGTCGCGGTGGTCACCGGGCTGGAGGTTGGTAATCAGGTCGCGGATCTGGCCGTCGAGCGGCTTGGCCGGATCCAGCACGACGTGAACAGCCCCGGTCGCCACCATGTTGTCGATCCCGGGGGCGAAGACCGGCGTCGATTTCGCCATCTCCTGGAGCTTGTCGAGCGGCAGCTTGGTCACCTTCGCCACCGAGGGCAGGTCCATCACGCTCGGGTTGGCACCAGGTAGCGCCGCCAGGATCCGGGTCGCCAGCGCGGTGGCGATGAAGGCGCCGGCGGCGGAGTGGCCGTAGATCAGCCCGATGGTCGGGTGGCCGGAGCGGTCGGCCAGCAGCAGCGCCTTGGCGAGATGGGCCAGGCACTCGTTGAGACCCAGGAGCTCGTCGCGGCGGCTCATGCGCTGGCTGTCGGAATCGACCACCACCAGGATCGGCGTCTTGTCGCCGGCCCGCACTGCGTCGAGCACGGCGCGGGACAGGACGAGCGCCCCGTCGACCCCGAGGGGCGTGTCGCCGTCGACCCCGACGACGTGGAGTTTTTTGTCCGCGAACGGGCCGCCCCCGGTGACGAGGCCGTCGCGCACGGTGACGGAATGGCCCTGCGGAAACAGCCCGGCCAGGATCTCAGCGAGCGTCATGGTCGGCCTCCCTCACCCGGGACACGGTCTCGTCGAAGGCGCGCGTGGCCATGGCGGGCACCGCCTCCGGGTCGTTCACGCCGAGCCGGGCCCAGATGTCGGTGGCGTCCCGGCAATCGCCGAAGCGTTCGATCCGGGATTCGAGCCGGGCCTGCTCGGCCTCCAGCGTCGCGAGGTCGAAGGCGGGCGCCCGGCCGATCAGATCCAGCGCCGCCTGCCGGAAGGCCGATACGGTGTCGGCGCAGAACACGTCGGCGCCGCCGATCAGCCGGCGGTGCTTGCCGCCCATGGTCCGCCAGACCAGTGCCCGGTCGCGAGAATCGAACTCTTCCGCGCCTTTGTTGGTCTCGATCACCTCGGGGCCCGAAACCGAGATCCGACCGCCCTCCGAGACGGCGAGCCGCGAGCAGGTGCCGGCGATCAGGCCGCCGCCGCCGTAGCAGCCGGCCCGGCCGCCGATCAGGCCGATCACCGGGATCCCGGCCGCCCGGACATCGACGATCGCCCGCATGGTCTCGGCGATGGCGGTCTCGCCGGCATTGGCCTCCTGCAGCCGGACGCCGCCGGTATCGAACAGGATCAGCACCGCCGCCGGCTTCAGGGTGAGCGCGGCGCGC
The DNA here is from genome assembly GCF_900114535.1 of Methylobacterium pseudosasicola. Lineage (GTDB taxonomy): Bacteria > Pseudomonadota > Alphaproteobacteria > Rhizobiales > Beijerinckiaceae > Methylobacterium > Methylobacterium pseudosasicola. Next base: position 13,342 of record NZ_FOTK01000008.1, read on the forward strand.
AGGAGCCCCACGAGCTTCGCCCCGTGGATCTCCCCGAAGGCCCCGCCCATGAACCGGCCCTCCTGGGCGGCCACCAACACCGTCTTGCCGTCGAGCTTGGCGCGGCCGACCACGATGCCGTCGTCGAAGGCGCGCGGCAGGTCGAACAGCGGCAGGTGCGGGCTCATGCGCCGCTCGGTCGGGGGCAGGAATTCCTGGACACTGCCGGGATCGGCGAGCGCCACCACGCGCTGGCGGGCGGTGGCCTCGTACCAGCTCAGGGCGTTGGGGTCGGTGCTCGCGGCGTGCGCGCCAGCCATTCTCAGGCCTCCATCAGCCGGGCGCCCTGGAGCAGGCGCAGGGACACGGTGTCGGGACGGGCGCCGCCGTCATTGATGCTGATGCGCAGGCCGCCGGGCTGGGCGCGGGCGACGAAATCCGCCACCACCGCCTCCCAGACGGGCCCGTAGCCCGCGATCGGCGTCTCGATCGCGACCTCGCAGGCATCGGGCGGCAGCACCCGCTCCAGCAGGATCTCCAGATTGCCCGAGGCCACCACGCCGGTGATGGCGTTCGGCACCGAGCCGGGCAGCGGTTTTTTCGTGGTGTGGCGGAAGGTCAGGGATTCCATCCGACTGTTCCTTGCGAACGCCTCTCCTCCCCCTTGCGGGGAGGAGATGGAGGTGGGGGTGGTTCAGGAGGCACCGGGCCGCTTGGTTCTGCACCACCCCCACCCCTGACCCCTCCCCGCAAGGGGGAGGGGAAATATCGTGATCGATTTTACCAGTTCCGGAACTTCGCGGGCGGCTCGTAGAGGCCTCCCGACCAGTGGACCAGATCCTTGATCGACTTGGCCGCAAGTAGCGCCCGGTCGGCGTCGAGGGGCTCGATGCCGAGATCCTCGGGCCGGCGGATCACGCCGCGAGCGCGCAGCTCCTCGACCTTGGCCCGGTCCCGGCCGCGGCCGACATCGGTGTAGCCGGCGACCCCGCGGATCGCCTGCTCGCGCTCGTCCGCGTCGCGGCACAGCAGGAGGTTGGCGATGCCCTCCTCGGTGACGATGTGGGTGACGTCGTCGGCGTAGATCATCACCGGCGCCAGTTCGAGGCCGATCTTCTTCGCCAGCTCCAGGGCATCGAGCTTCTCTACGAAGGTCGGCACCAGCTTCTCCCCGAAGGTCTCGACCAGTTGCACCACCAGCTTGCGGCCGCGCATCAGCGCCGGATCGCCGACGACCTGGCCCTCGCGGCCCGCCTTCATCCAGGCATCGGACGGGTGGCGGCGGCCATGCGGGTCGGAGCCCATGTTGGGCGCGCCGCCGAAGCCCGCCACCCGCGACTGCGTGATGGTCGAGGAATGGCCCATCAGGTCGATCTGCAGCGTCGCGCCGATGAACATGTCGCAGGCGTAGAGGCCGGCCGTCTGGCAGAAGGCTCGGTTCGAGCGCAGGGAGCCGTCGGCCCCGGTGAAGAAGATGTCCGGCCGCGCGCGGATGTAGCGGTCCATGCCGACTTCCGAGCCGAAGCAATGGACCTGTTGGACCCAGCCGGATTCGATCGCCGGAATCAGGGTCGGGTGCGGGTTGAGCGCCCAATGGGTGCAGATCTGGCCCTTGAGCCCGAGTTTTTCGCCGTAGGTCGGCAGCAGCAGCTCGATCGCCGCGGTGCCGAAGCCGATCCCGTGGTTGAGGCGGCGGATGCCGTACTCGGCATAGATGCCCTTGATCGCCATCATGGCGATCAGGATCTGGGTCTCGGTCATCGCCGCCGGGTCGCGGGTGAACAACGGCTCGACGTAGAACGGCGTGTCGGCCTCGACCACGAAGTCGATCCGGTCGCCCGGGATGTCGACCCGCGGGACTTTGTCGACGATCTGGTTCACCTGGGCGATCACCACGCCGTTCTTGAAGGCGGTGGCCTCCACGACGGTGGGCGTGTCCTCGGTGTTGGGGCCGGTATAGAGGTTGCCGTCCCGGTCGGCCGAGACGCCGGCGATCAGCGCCACGTGGGGCGTGAGGTCCACGAAGTAGCGGGCGAACAGCTCGAGGTAGGTGTGCACGGCGCCGAGCTGGATCTGGCCGCCGTAGAGCATCTTGGCGATGCGGGCGCCCTGCGGGCCGGAATAGGAATAGTCGAGCCGCTTGGCGATGCCGGTCTCGAACACGTCGAGATGCTCCGGCAGCACGATGCCCGACTGGACCATGTGCAGGTCGTGGACCTTGCCCGGGTCGCAGGCGGCGAGCCCCCGGGCCAGGCAGTCCGCCTGCTTCTGGTTGTCGCCCTCCAGGCAGACCCGGTCACCGGGGCGGAGCACCGCCTCCAGCAGGTCGACCACGGACCCGGCCGGGACGACCTTGCCGTCGGCATGGGCGCGACCCGCCTGGATGCGCGCATCGCGGGCCTGCCTCTCGCCGCGCCACTCTGTCATCCGGCTGTCTCCCTCGGTATGTGAGAGGCAGGATATGCCCGCCGCTGTGCATTTTCAAAGCCGGTCTTATCACGGTTTCGTATACGGGATTGCTGAAGTGTCAATGTCCTGCATACTGGCCGACAATCAACACAGAACTGATTCGGGAAGGAAACGCCCCATGCCGAGCGCGTCGAGACTGGCGCCGTCTTGCGCCGAAACCGGTCCTGCCGGAGGGCCGCGCCGATGATCGTCCTAGGCGTCGCCCTCCTGGCCGCGTGCACGCTGATCGGCGTGTATCTCGGCGATCTCCTCGGCGTCGCGCTGGGGGTGAAGGCCAATGTCGGCGGCGTCGGCATCGCCATGATCCTGCTGATCGTCGCCCGGCTCTGGCTCTCGCGCCGGGGCCGCCTGACCAAGGGCGTGCAGTTCGGCGTCGAGTTCTGGGCCGGCATGTACATCCCGATCGTGGTCGCCATGGCGGCCCAGCAGAACGTGGTCGCGGCGGTGAGCGGCGGGCCGATCGTGATCATCGCGGCCACCGGCTCCCTGGTCCTGTGCTTCGGCGCGGTGGCGCTGCTGAGCCGAATCGGCCGGCGCGACCCGGGCAGCCCAGAGGTCGGGCATGGCGGGTCGGTGATCGGTGGCGACGCCGATCCGATCCCGGCCGGGAAGCAGGGGTGAGCGCCATGGAACTCGGACAACACATCTGGCACGGCATCGAGCACGTCTTCGTCGAGCAGAGCCTGGTGGCGGCCTTCGCTTTGGTCGGCGCGCTGATCCTGGTCTCCAACCTGGCAGCCAAACGCTTCACGAGGGGCCGCGTTCACGGCTCGGCCATCGCGATCGTGCTGGGGCTGGTGCTCGCCTATCTCGGCGGGCTGTATACCGGCGGGAAGAAGGGCATCGCCGACATCCCGGCGCTCGCCGGGATCGGCCTGATGGGCGGGGCGATGCTGCGCGACTTCGCCATCGTCGCCACCGCCTTCGAGGTGGACGTGACCGAGGCCCGCCGGGCCGGGCTGATCGGCGTGCTGGCTCTGGCGCTCGGCACGATCATCCCGTTCCTCGTCGGCACGCTCACGGCGGTCGCGTTCGGCTACCACGACGCGGTGTCGATCACGACCATCGGCGCCGGGGCGATCACCTACATCGTCGGCCCGGTGACCGGGGCGGCGATCGGGGCGGATTCCACCGTCATGGCGCTCTCCATCGCCACCGGGGTGACCAAGGCCGTGATGGTGATGGTCGGCACGCCGCTGGTCGCCAAGCTGATCGGCCTCGACAACCCGCGCTCGGCCATGGCCTATGGCGGGTTGATGGGCACGGTGAGCGGGGTCGCGGGCGGGCTCGCGGCCACGGACCCGAAGCTCGTGCCCTACGGGGCGCTCACCGCCACCTTCCACACCGGAATCGGGTGCCTGGTCGGTCCCTCGATCTTCTACTTGACGGTGCGGGCGCTGGTCGGTTGAGCCTGCCAAAAGGGGCGCGGGACCAGCGGATGCACGGTGAATTCCAGACGATCGACAGCGGGCTGCTCTCGGACCGGATCCGCAACGCGCTGACCGACGCGATCACCTCGGGCGAGCTCCCGGCCGGGACGGCGCTGGACGAGCAGAACCTCGCCCAGCGCTACGGCGCCTCGCGCACGCCGGTGCGGGAGGCGCTGCGCCAGCTCGCGGCCTCGGGGCTGGTGGAGGTCCGCCCCCGGCGGGGCGTGGTGGTGGCGCGGCTGACGCCCGAGCGCATCGCCGACATGTTCGAGACCACCGCGGAGATCGAAGCCCTCTGCGCCCGGCTCGCGACCTACCGGATGACGCCGCTGGAGCGCGGCCGGCTGATGGATCTCCACGAGGAATCCGCCGCCGCCGTGGAGGCTGGGGACGTGGACGCCTACGACCGGCTCAACCGCGCCTTCCACGAGTCGCTCTACGCGGCGACCCATAACGGCTTCATGGCCGAGCAGGCCCTGGCAATCCGCGAGCGCCTGGCCGCCTTCCGCCGAACCCAGCTCCGCCACGCCGACCGGATCCGCCGCTCCCGGGACGAGCACGGCGAAATTCTGTCGGCCATCGCCGAGGGCGACGGCGAGCTGGCCGCCCGGCGGATGCGGGCGCATATGCTGCGGGCGGCGGCGGCGTTGGGGCGGTATATTGCGGAGACGGTAAATTGAGTGGGCCAGCCACGGTTCCCCAAAACGAAGCGCGGAACGGATGATCGCTGGTTTCTTTGCATTAGGGCTGGCGAAGAGGCTGTTGCCAACGATCCCCGCCCTTACACGTGATGCATCTGTCTTTCCTCGGTAATCTAAATGATGCCGGCTCTTGATATGAATAGTCATCGACCTGATTATCATAATATCGAATTTTTATGATAAATTGTTTTAATTCTTGAGCTGTTCTGCGATTAAAAAATTCCAGATTAATCCCCCGATCGAAAATGATCGATCGAAATAAGAAAGTTGTACGCAGGAACATTCTCGGGTGTTTGAGGGAGCCGAAATAAAAGCCGAGCTTGTTATTGATGAATTTGCGACGTATTGTTTAATGCCAATCTACCGCAACAGCAAAGATTGAGGAGGGTCGTATGGCGTTCGGTGTTCTCCTCTACGACCGCTTCGAGACGGATCCTCCAGGCGACGAATACGCCTCGCAATCCCGCGCATTGATCAAGCGCGTTCTGTCGATGCCCGGAGCCGTGTCCTTCATGGGCTACCGTTCTGTGTCCGGCAGTCCGAATACGATCAGCATCACAGAGTTCAAGACGCTCGAGGACGTTCAGCGAGCCGCCGCCTCCGATGAGCTGAAAGCCGTTTTCAAGGCGATGGAAGCGTCAGGCACGAAGCCGACGCTTCTCATCATGGAGCGGTCGCCCCTCACGCCGGAGCCCATCAAAGCGCCGAACGCGTGAGTTTGTGCGAACGAGTCGTTACACAAGATCCTCAGTCTGGCGCTTCTCACTAGCTGCCGAATTTGTAGTTAATGCCGCCCCGGACAAGGTTGCCTTCGGTCTGGAAACGAACCAGCCCCGTTTGTCCGACAGGCAGGATGCCGCCGGCACCGAAAACCGGACCGACACCCGTCGCCGTCAGCCTTTTCTGGCCGAGATCATAATGAAGGTACTCGGCCTTCACGGTGACAGCTGCGGCGCCAACGAAATTCAGGACGCTATCTCCGGGTATCGCGACCTCGACGCCGCCACCATACGCATACCCGGTCGTCAGATCGCTGAAGCGGCTTGCATCGAACGGGACGCCGCCGAAAAGCGAGATGTCGGCACGGGTCTCGTATCTGACGTCGCCGTAAGCGAAGCCACCGGTGCCATAAACGAGCACTCGATCGAAGGCGTATCCAACACGCCCACGCACGGTGCCGAGAAAATCGAGGCTCTGGCGTCCCGAGACCGTAAACCTTCCACCGGCGAAATCGAACGCGGAACTCCGCGTACGATCAAGATCGGTGTATTGAGCGTCGGTTTCGAACCCGATCACGACGCCGCTGCCTGGCGAAAACTGCAAATTGTACCCGAGTCCGCCGCCGACGGTTGCACCGTCCTGCGCAAACCCCACGGAACCGACTCCGCCCGTATCAATCAATGCTTGATCAATCGCCGTTAGGCCGGTTGTCCGAACGATTTGCCGCTCGCTGAACGCGTATCCGGCATTGAGGCCGACATAAAAGCCGCTCCACGTGAAAACGGGAGCCGCGAAGACCGGCGGAGACACGGCACGCTTGGGCAGATCGGCCGCTGAAACCGTCGCGATCATCAGGTAGCCAGCGCATCCGGAAATCAGAATCTGTTTCAGCATCATGCAGCCCACCGCGATTAGTGATCTGCAATTTGCTGGCGGATTTTTGAACTGCATAGAGCGACAGAGCAACACTCCGAAAAAAGTAATTCGGAGCTGTTGGGCGACGCAAATGGCCGGTATGCTTCGATGTCGAGGTTTCGCCTGTCCGAAGATCAGATATCCGGAGACGATGACGGTGTCGTGCTGTCTCAGAGGTTTTGATCAGCGACGTGCTGCGAGCGATCTGAGACCACCTCACCCCACCTCCCGAGCCACCCCACCCTTCCCAACCCCACTCCCCCCCAAAGAGTCCGCCAGCTTCCCGATCCGCTCGGCCGCCCGCCCGATCCCGTCGGCGGCGCGGGCGGCGTCTTCGGCGCGGCTGCGTTCGGCGGCCTCGGCGGTCTTGCGCAGCGCGGCCGTCTCGGCCTCCAGGGCGGCAAAGCGGGTGCGCATCTCGGCCAGCTCGTCGGCGATGGTCAGGGCGGCCATCACTTGCAGGCGCATGTCGCCGATCTCGCCGAAACTCTGGCGCATCTCGCCGATGCGCGTCCCAAAACTCTCGGCGAGCCCGGTGAGGTGGGCCTCCTCGCCGGCCCCGCAGGCCATGCGGTAGAGCTTTCCGTCGATGGTCACGTTGATCTGGGGCAAGGATCGCTCCGAGGGGCGGCTTTGCGGGGGAGAGGCGGTCAGGCGCGGCCGAGGACGCCCTGCACCGTCTCGATCGCGCGGTCGAGCCTCTGGCCCACCGCGCCGGTCGTGGCCTCGACATCGGCGAGATGGGCGCTGGCCGCGTCGAGGGCAGCGGCGAGGCGCGCCCGGTCCTCGTCCATCAGCGCCAGCTCGGCATCCCGGTCGTCCGGCTCGGCCTCGGCCTCCAGGCGGCGGGCCACGACCGCGTCCAGGCGGGCCAGCGCGGCGTCGAGCCGGGCGAAGGCATCGTCGATCGGGCGCGTCGTCTCTGTGCTGTCGTCGGCCATGGGGCTCCGCTCGCCGCACGCATCGTCCCGAAACGGGGTGGCCGGCTTCCGGGCGACGTCGATGCTTCAGGGGTGCAAGTTTCGGCCGGATGAGCCGGGAATGCCAGTCCGAAATGTCGGTGCGCGTGCAATCCACCGCGGCTCAGCAATCGCCAACGCCCGCATCTTTTTATTGGATGTGGGATACCGCCATGTTTGTCACGCGCGTGCGTTTGACAGGTGGAGACGCCATGTTAGACAGCCGCGCGCTCTCGAAAGGGTCCGCAAACGACATGCCGGATGGCCGGTCCGTGACAGTCCCGAGGCCCCCGCCGCCACCGTCGGACCCGACGTGTGAGGGCAGCGGAGCCCGGCCTCTCCCGGCCCGGTTCATCCCAGGTTCAAACCCGCCCGCCCAGATCCGCCCGGTCGGCCTGGAGGCGGGCCAGCCGAGACCGTTCTGCGGGTCCGGCGCGCGGTGAGCCGCATCAGGAAGGAGTGACGCCGTGACGAAGGTTGCCATCAACGGGTTCGGACGCATCGGCCGCAACGTCCTTCGCGCCATCGCGGAAGCCGGCCGGACCGACATCGAGGTCGTGGCGATCAACGATCTCGGCCCGGTGGAGACCAACGCCCACCTGCTCCGCTTCGATTCCGTGCACGGCCGGTTCCCCGGCGAGGTTGCGGTGGACGGCGAGTTCCTGGTGGTCAACGGCAAGCGCATCAAGGTCACGGCCGTGCGCAACCCGGCCGAGCTGCCGCACCGCGATCTCGGCGTCGACATCGCGCTGGAGTGCACCGGCATCTTCACCTCGAAGGACAAGGCCAAGGCCCATCTCGATGCCGGCGCCAAGCGCGTCCTGGTCTCGGCCCCGGCCGACGGCGCCGACCTCACCGTGGTCTACGGCGTCAACCACGACAAGCTGACCGCTGAGCACCTCGTGGTCTCGAACGCCTCCTGCACGACCAACTGCCTGGCGCCGGTCGCCCAGGTGCTGGACGCGGCCGTGGGCATCGAGCGCGGCTTCATGACCACGATCCACTCCTACACCAACGACCAGCCGTCGCTGGACCAGATGCACAAGGATCTCTACCGGGGCCGCGCCGCCGCGCTCTCGATGATCCCGACCTCCACGGGCGCCGCCAAGGCGGTGGGCCTGGTCCTGCCGGAGCTGAAGGGCAAGCTCGACGGCACCGCGATCCGCGTGCCGACCCCGAACGTCTCGGCGGTGGACCTGGTATTCACGGCCAAGCGCGCGACCTCCGTCCAGGAGATCAACGACGCGATCAAGGCCGCCGCCGCCGGCCCGCTCAAGGGCGTGCTCGGCGTGACCGACCGGCCGAACGTCTCGATCGACTTCAACCACGACCCGCACTCGTCCACCTTCCACCTCGACCAGACCAAAGTCATGGACGGCACCTTCGTGCGCATCCTGTCCTGGTACGACAACGAGTGGGGCTTCTCGAACCGCATGGCCGACACCGCCGTGGCGATGGCCAAGCTCATCTAAAAACCTGCCGCCCGCCGGCCCGGAGAGGGTCGGCGGGCGTTTTTTCGACCGAACGGCTCAACCTCGAACCAGGGATCATCCCGGGATGACCGACGCTTCGCAGGGCACGTCGAGCGGACAGGGCGCCGTCGTGACGCCCGCGCCGAAACCCGTAGCGCCTTCGCCGGCCGCGGCGCCGGTTGCCACGACGCCCTCGCAGGGGCTGCCGGCGAGCCACCTTCTCGACCAGCTCGCGCGCATCGAGGACAAGTGCTCGCGGATCGAGGACAAGTACGCCCGCTCCGAAGCTTTGCTGTCACGGGTCGAGGACAAGGTCGAGAACGCCGCCAACCGGATGAACGAATCCGCCCGGCAATCTGATCTCGCGGCCCTACGCACCGAGATGCGCGGCCTCGCCGACCGCACCCGGCGCCTGCCCGGGACCGGCGCCTTGGTGCTGACCGCCGTGATCACCGCGATCCTCACCGTCGTGCTGATGGTCGCCGTGCAGCGCCTGAATCTCGACCGCCTGATCCCGGCGCCGGCCGCCACCACCGCCCAGTAATCGCAACAGGACCGCATGAGCGCCTTCCGCACCCTCGACGACGCCGGCGCCCTGACGGGCAAGCGCGTGCTGATGCGCGTCGATCTCAACGTGCCGATGGTGAACGGCCGCGTAACCGACGCGACCCGCATCGCGCGAGTCGTCCCGACCATCCGGGAGGTCGCCGACAAGGGCGCCAAAGTGATCCTGCTGGCCCATTTCGGCCGCCCCAAGGGCAAGCGCGAGCCGAAGGATTCTTTGGAGCCGGTGGTGCCGGCGCTGAGCCAGGCGCTCGGCCGCCCGGTCGCCTTCGCGGCCGATTGCGTCGGCGACGACGCGGCCCGGGCCGTGGCGGCCCTGAAGGACGGCGACGTTCTGCTCCTCGAAAACACCCGCTACCACGCCGGCGAGGAGAAGAACGATCCGGCGTTCGCCGACGCGCTCGCCGCCAACGGCGACATCTACGTCAACGAGGCCTTTTCCGCGGCCCACCGCGCCCACGCCTCGACCGAGGGATTGGCCCACCGCCTGCCGGCCTATGCCGGCCGCGAGATGCAGGCCGAGCTGGAGGCTCTGACCAAGGGCCTGGAGGCGCCGCAGCGTCCGGTCATCGCGCTGGTCGGCGGCGCCAAGGTATCGTCGAAGATCGACTTGCTGGAAAATCTCGTCGCCAAGGTCGACATGCTGGTGATCGGCGGCGGCATGGCCAACACCTTCCTGCACGCGCAGGGCAAAGCGGTGGGCAAGTCCCTGTGCGAGAAGGACCTCGCCGAGACCGCCACCCGCATCCTGGCGGCGGCGGACAAAGCCGGCTGCCGGATCATCCTGCCGGTGGATGCCGTGGCGGCGACCGAGTTTAAGGCGCAGGCCCCGCACGAGACCGTGCCGGTGGATGCCGTGCCCGAGGGCAGCATGATCCTCGATGCCGGGCCGCGTTCGGTCTCCGAGATCAACGCCGCCATCGACGGCGCCAAGACCCTGGTCTGGAACGGCCCACTCGGCGCCTTCGAGCTCGCCCCGTTCGACGCTGCGACCGTGGCCGCCGCGAAGCATGCGGCTGCGCGCACCAAGGCCGGCGAGCTCGTCTCGGTGGCCGGCGGCGGCGACACGGTGGCCGCCCTCAACCATGCGGGCGTGGCGGCCGACTTCACCTACGTCTCAACGGCGGGCGGCGCCTTCCTCGAATGGCTTGAGGGCAAGGCCCTGCCGGGCGTCGAGGCGCTACGGGCCAAGGGCTGAGAACCGCGCTGAGAACCGCGCGGCGGAGACTTGTGAGCGCTCCTCCCCGGGCGGCGCGCACCTATCTATACTCCCGGCGTCGGACGGCGGGGGTCCTGAGTCGATGAGTGACACTGTGGAGAACGCGACGATCGAGATCCTGAAGGGCATTCAGGGCAGCATCGCGCAGTTGCGGGCGGAGACGACGGCGTTCCGGGTTGAGACGCTTGCGCGCTTCGACAAGCTTGAGGCGAGCCTGCGCAAGGATCGGCGCAACGCCGCCGGCATGCTGGTGATGATGCGCGCGACCGCGGGCGACTTCGATGCCCGCGTCAGCGAGGTCGAAGAGCGTGTCACGGTCCTTGAGAACAGAGCGAGCTGAGCTTTATTCGCCGAACGGATAAGCCATTCGGCGTTTGATACGATGTACAGGTAAGAAGCTCGGCAGACTTGCCTGTGCAAGTCCACTGAGGTTTCCGGCGCCGGAGGCGATCGGGCGGACCACCAGACGGCAAGCGGGAAGACAGACGACGATGGCACGGATCACCCTGAGGCAGCTCCTCGACCACGCGGCCGAGTACGAGTACGGCGTACCGGCCTTCAACCTGAACAACATGGAACAGGGCCTGGCGATCATGGCGGCGGCCGATGCCACCGACTCGCCGGTGATCCTGCAGGCGAGCCGCGGCGCCCGCGCCTACGCCAACGATGTGGTGCTGGCCAAGCTGATCGACGGCCTGGTCGAGATCTACCCGCACATCCCGGTCTGCATGCATCTCGACCACGGGAACAACGAGGCGACCTGCGCCACCGCGATCCAGTACGGCTTCACCTCGGTGATGATGGACGGCTCGCTGAAGGCCGACGGCAAGACCCCAGCCGACTACAATTACAATGTCGAGATCACCCGCAACGTCACCAAGATGGCTCATTGGGCCGGCGTCTCGGTGGAAGGCGAGCTCGGCGTGCTCGGCTCGCTGGAGAGCGGCCAGGGCGAGGCCGAGGACGGCCACGGCGCCGAGGGCACGCTGAGCCACGACCAGCTGCTGACCGACCCGGACGAGGCGGTGAAGTTCGTCGAGGCCACCAAGGTCGATGCCCTCGCGGTCGCCATGGGCACCAGCCACGGCGCCTACAAGTTCACCCGCCAGCCCGACGGCGACGTGCTGGCGATGAACGTGATCGAGGAGATCCACCGCCGCCTGCCGTCCACCCACCTGGTGATGCACGGCTCCTCGTCGGTTCCGCAGGACCTTCAGGACATCATCAACCAGTATGGCGGCCAGATGAAGCCGACCTGGGGCGTGCCGGTGGAGGAGATCCAGCGCGGCATCAAGCACGGCGTGCGCAAGATCAACATCGACACCGACAACCGCATGGCGATGACCGGCCAGATCCGGAAGATCCTGACCGAGAACCCGTCCGAGTTCGATCCGCGTAAGTATCTTAAGCCCGCCATGGACGCGATGACCAAGCTGTGCAAGCAGCGCTTCGAGGAGTTCGGCACCGCCGGCAAGGGCTCGACGATCCGGCCGATCTCCGTCTCGGAGATGGCCAAGCGCTACGCCAGCGGCTCCCTCGATCCGAAGATCGGCGCGCAGTAGCGCGCCGGCCGATCCGATGAGCAGCCAGCAGCGCCTCGCCCTCCTGGGCCCCCATGGGTTGGACGCCGACGGCATCGACGCCTTCGCGGCCGCGCTCAGCGCGGCCTGCGAGGTGGGCGATGTCGCGGCGGTGATCCTGCGCCTCGCCGCCACCGACGAGCGCGGGCTCACAGCCCGGGTGAAGCAGGTCGCGCCGATCACGCAGGAGACCGGCGCGGCCCTGGTGGTGGCCTGTCCGGCCTTCACCGGCGACCTCGTCTCGGTGGCGACACGCGGCGGCGCCGACGGCGTGCATGTCGACAAGCCCCGCGACCTCAAGGACCTGCGCGAGCGCCTCCGGGACGGCCGCATCCTCGGGGCGGGCGGCATCGAGACCAAGCACGGGGCCATGGAGGCGGGCGAGACCGGCATCGACTACCTGATGTTCGGCGGCCTCTATCCGGACGGCGTCGCCCCCGACGCCGAAACGGTGCTGGCCCGCGCCGAATGGTGGGCCGAGATCTTCGAGACGCCCTGCGTCGCGGTCGCAGCGGCGGCGGAGGAGATCGGTCCGCTGGTGGCGACCGGGGCCGAGTTCATCGGCCTTGAGAGCGCGCTCTGGCTGACCGACGTGGATGCCGTGGCGCGGGCGCAAGCCCTGCTCGGAGGGCAGGCCGCGTGAACCTCCGCGCCTTGGGGCTTGCGGTGCTCCTGACGGGGGCGTGGCCGCTGCCGGTGCTCGCCGCGTCCGGGCCCCTCGACCCGGCCAAGACCGCCGCCCCCTCCGACAAGAAGGCGATGCCGGAGCTTCCGAGCCCCTACACGCCGAACTATTCCCGGGGCGCCGTGCCGCCCGCCAATGGCCAGCCGGCTGACCTCGCCTACGGCGCCTACCAGCGCGGCCAGTACGTCACCGCCTTCCGGGAGGCGACCAAGCGCATCGAGGCGAACCCCAAGGATGCGGCGGCGATGACGCTGCTGGGCGAGCTGTACAACCAGGGTCTCGGCGTCAAGCAGAACCCGGTAAAGGCGGCCGAATGGTATCGCCTCGCGGCCGCCCAGAACGACGCCGCCGCGATGTCTTCGCTGGGCCTGATGGCCCTCGACGGGCGCGGCATGCCCAAGGACCCAAAGGCCGGCCGGCGCTGGCTGGAGCAGGCCACCGCCAACGGTTCGGCGACGGCGGCCTACAATCTTGGCCTGATTCTGATCGGCACCGGCGCCACCGCCGACGAGGCGGCCGCCGCCGCGCAATTCCGCAAGGCCGCGGATGCCGAAATCGGCCCGGCTCAGCACGATCTCGGCGTGCTCTATCTCCAGGGCCGCGGCGTGCCCAAGGACGCCAGCCAGGCGGCCCAGTGGTTCCGGCGCGGCGCCGATAACGGCGACCTCGCCAGTGAGGTCGAGTACGCGATCCTGCTGTTCAACGGCAACGGCGTCACCAAGGACGAGCGCTCGGCCGCCCGCTACTTCCTGCACGCGGCCTCCCGCGGCAACGCTATCGCACAGAACCGGGTCGCCCGGCTCTACGCGGTCGGCCGGGGCGTCGCCAAGAACCCGATCGAGGCCGCGGCCTGGAACCTCGCCGCCGCCGCGCAGGGCCTGTCCGACGCCTGGCTCGACCAGACCCTGTCCGGCCTGTCCGGCGACGAGCGCACCCGCGCCGAGCGGCTGGCCAATGAGCGCAGCGAGCAGCGGTAGCGCTGAGGCGGCAAGAGCCGGGCCGAACTGGTTGGATCTCTCCCACCCACGCCCTCATCCTGAGGTGCCCGGCGATCGAAGATCGCGGGGCCTCCTTCGAGGCCTCCGCTTCGCTTCGGCACCTCAGGATGAGGTGTTTGGTTTGGGAATTCGTTCGCCAGGCGAACCGACCTGACGCCTACCTCTCCGTCTTCGACCAATCGACTCCGGCTTCGAGTTCCGGCAGGAGCACCACGCTCTCCTGCTCGTTCGGGTCGGTCCGGGCGATCAGCGCGGTGACCGGCTCGGTCTGGCTGCGGTTGTAGGGCAGGTGCGGCACGTCGGCGGCGATGTAGACGAACTCGCCGGCGCCCGCGATCACGTGGTGCTCCAGGCGCTCGCCCCAGAAGCAGCCCGAAACGCCGGACAGGACGTGGATCGCGGTCTCGTGGTGTTCGTGCTTGTGGGCGTGGGCGCGCTCCCCGGGCGGGATCTCCAGGAGCTGCATGTGCAGGGCCTTGGCACCCACCGCCTCGGCCGAGATGGCCGGGCGATAGATGTGACCCTGCTTGCCCCGGAACGGCGCGCTCTCGCGCAGGACCACGAGGCCCGGCCTCTCGGTCTCGGATGTGGTGCTCATGATTCGCCCACCTTGAACGCGGCGTCCACGGGGATCTGCATGCCGTTGACCAGGGCGTTGGTCTGGTTCGCCATGCCGACCACCGCCAGGAACTCCCCGTGCTGCTCCGGGGTCAAGCCCTTCGCGCCCGCCGCGGCGGTGTGGGAATGGATGCAGTAGGGGCAGCCATTGGCGATCGAGACCGCGATGTAGACCAGCTCCTTGGTCAGCGGGTCGAGGCTGCCCGGTCCCATCACGGTCTTGAGGCTGGTCCAGGTCCGCTCCAGCAAGCCCGGGTCGTTGGCGAGGCCCCGCCAGAAATTGTTGATGAAGTCCGAGCCCCGGGTCGCCCGGATATCGGCGAACACGGCCCGCACTCGCGGGTCGGCCTCCGCCTCGGCATCGCTCCAGAGCTTCACGGTCGCCATCGGTTTCGTCCTTGGTTCAGAGCTTGCACGCCCCTTCGAGGGCCCGATTTTCGGCTTCGGTGAACAGGCGCGAGCGGATATGGAAGCGCTTCTCGCGGCCGTTTTCCAGGGAGAACATGCCGCCGCGCCCCGGCACCACGTCGAGCAGGATGTGGGTGTGCTTCCAGACCGCGAATTGTGAGCGGGAGATGTAGAAATCCGCGCCGCCGACCGTGCCAAGGTGGACGTCGCCGTCGCTGATAATGAAGTCGCCGAGCGGGTAGCACATGGGCGAGGACCCGTCGCAGCAGCCGCCGGACTGATGGAACATCACCGGGCCGTACTCGGCGCGGAGCTCATCGATCAGCGCCAGCGCCGCCGGGGTGGCGGTGACCCGCAGCGGCGTGCCGTCGGCGCCGACCTGCTCGGCGGTGGTGGCTTCTTGCGTCGAGACTGCGCTCATACGGCCCTCCCCTGCTGTTTGTTTGATATGCGTGCTGGGATTCGAATTTCCACGGCAGATCTCATCGGGGATGCCGGTTTGCCGCCGGCTCCCCCCACTCACCCCCTCATCCTGATATGCGAGCGCAGCGAGCCTCGAAGGAGCCCTCCAGAAGGCTCTGCGATCCCGGGAGGCCTCCTTCGAGGCCTCCGCTTCGCTTCGGCACCTCAGGATGAGGGGGTGGGATTGGACAGCCGTCGCGTTCGGGATGGTGACGCGAAGCCCCCCTCCCCCAAACGAAAAAACCCCGGCCGTGAGGCCGGGGTGAAGTCGGCTCGGGGGGAACCCGGACCAGAACTCAGAAGAATCCGAGCTTTTTGGCCGAGTAGCTGACCAGCATGTTCTTGGTCTGCTGGTAGTGATCGAGCATCATCTTGTGGGTCTCACGGCCGATGCCGGACTGCTTGTAGCCGCCGAAGGCCGCGTGGGCGGGGTAGGCGTGGTAGCAGTTCGTCCAGACGCGGCCGGCCTGGATCGCCCGGCCGAAGCGGTAGGCGCGGGTGCCGTCGCGGGTCCAGATGCCGGCGCCGAGGCCGTAGAGGGTGTCGTTGGCGATCGACAGCGCGTCGGCATCGTCCTTGAAGGTCGTGACCGACAGGACCGGCCCAAAAATCTCCTCCTGGAAGATCCGCATCTTGTTGTGGCCGCGGAACACCGTCGGCTGCACGTAGAAGCCCTCGGCGAGCTCGCCGTCCTTGACGTTGCGCTCGCCGCCGGTGAGCAGCTGCGCGCCTTCCTGGCGGCCGATATCGATGTAGCTGAGGATCTTCTCCATCTGCTCGCCCGAAGCCTGGGCGCCGATCATCGTGGCGGGATCCAGCGGCGAGCCCTGGGTGATCGCCTCGACCCGCTTGATCGCCCGCTCCATGAAGCGGTCGTAGATCGACTCGTGCACGAGCGCGCGGCTCGGACAGGTGCAGACTTCGCCCTGGTTGAGGGCGAACATGGTGAAGCCTTCGAGGGCCTTGTCGAAGAAGTCGTCGTCCTCGTTGGCCACGTCGCCGAAGAAGATGTTCGGCGACTTGCCGCCCAGCTCCAGGGTCACCGGGATCAGGTTCTGCGAGGCGTATTGCATGATCAGGCGGCCGGTGGTCGTCTCACCGGTGAACGCGATCTTGGCGATGCGCGGCGAGGAGGCGAGCGGCTTGCCGGCCTCGAGGCCGAAGCCGTTGACGATGTTGATCACGCCCGGCGGCAGCAGGTCGGCCAGCAGCTCCATCACCACCAGGATCGAGGCGGGGGTCTGCTCGGCGGGCTTGAGCACCACGCAATTGCCGGCGGCGATCGCAGGGGCGAGCTTCCAGACCGCCATAAGGATCGGGAAGTTCCACGGGATGATCTGGCCGACGACGCCGAGCGGCTCATGGAAGTGATAGGCCACGGTGTCGTGGTCGATCTCGGAGATCGAGCCTTCCTGAGCGCGGACGCAGCCGGCGAAGTAGCGGAAATGGTCGATCGCCAGGGGGATGTCGGCGTGGGTCGTCTCGCGGATCGGCTTGCCGTTGTCCCAGGTTTCGGCGAGCGCGATTAGATCGAGATTCTCCTCCATCCGGTCGGCCAGCTTGTTCAGGATGCGGGCGCGCTCGGCCGGGGCGGTGCGGCCCCAGGATTCCTTGGCCGCGTGGGCGGCGTCCAGCGCCTTCTCGACGTCGGAGGCGTCGGAGCGGGCGACCTCGCAGATCACCTTGCCGGTGATTGGGGACGTGTTCTCGAAGTAGCGGCCGGCGGACGGGGCGACCCACTGGCCGCCGATAAAGTTGTCGTAGCGGGCCGAGAAGGGCGACTTGGTCCGGGCGTCGCCGAGGAATTCCGGCTTGTTCATGGCTCTGTTCCCTCCATAGGCCCCGGCCTCGCGAACCGCGGCTCTTGGGCTGAAGCTGGTACGCGGACCGCCGGTTATTTCGGCTCGGTCCGGTTCGGCTCGGATGGCAGCCAATGGCTTTTGGCGTGCCGAATCAAGGTGGACTTTTGGCCAGTGCGCGAGCGGGCGGATCCTACGCCCTCCCCGTCAGGATCGCGAGAGGACAATCCTCCGTCAAGTCGATTGCGGCCGAAGCGCGTGCTAGAATGGGGCGATTGCCATGAGATGCCTGCATGTGCACGGCCAACACTTTGGCATTATTCTCAAGACAGGCTGCTGACCTTGGCCTTAAGCGCGGCGACTTTGCTTCACGCTCCCAAGGCGAACGGCAGGGCGAGCATTGCCAGCGGCAGCGCGGCGACCGCGGCGGCCCGCAGCCAGGCCGGCCGGTAGGACATCACCGCCACCACCAGGAGCGCCGCCCCGGTCAGGCCGCCGATCCACTGGACGGGACCGAAATTCCAGCCGCTGCAGGTGACGGAGGCGGCGAACGCGACTGCGAGACCCGACCAGCCGGCGGCGCGCAGGCTCCGGGTCCGGCTGCGCGGTGCGGGCACGCGGAACACCGCGCGGTGGTGCCGGTCGAGGCTGAGCGCCAGGGCGGCAAAGCTCGAGAAGCTGAGACAGAGGCTCAGCGCCAGCGCGGAGGCAGTCACGCTTCCACCGCCCGCGACAGGTTCGGCCGGGCCGCCCGGAACCCGTTCGGCCGCTTGGCCGCGAGGCGGGCGCCGAGGCCGAGCAGGAGCGACACCGCCAGCATCGCCGCGTCGAAGCCGAGGAACCGCGCCTCGCCCACGGCGAGCGCATCGACCACCGGGATCGCCAGGAAGCCGAGAGCCGCAATTCCCAGCGCCGCCGGCCAAGCCTTGGCCTTCGGGTAGAGGGCGGCTGCCAGGGCGGCAAGGATCCAGGCGGCGAAGAAGGCGCGCACCTCCCAATCCGCCCGGCCCACGAGGTCGAGGGGCAGTAGGCGATTGGCGAGGAAGTAGGCAGCGAGCCCGGTGGGCAGCCCGGCGATGGTGCCGAGGTTCAGCACACGCACGAGACGTAAGCCGAACCCCGCCGGATCCGCGCCCTTCGGCGCCCGGGCGACCGTCCAGAGCACAAGGCCTGAGGCGATGGTCGCGGCACCCATGAGTCCGCAGAGGAAGAACACGATCCGCAGGGGCGCGGCGGCGAAATGCGCCTCGTGGAGGCCGATCATCACAGCGCCGGTGCGGGTCGCCGCACCGACATCGCCGGTGCGTGAGAGTTCGGCGCCGGTATCGCCGGCATAGACGATCTGCGGATGGAGATGGGCGAGGCCGGGGGGCTCCTCGAAGAACGTCGTGACACTCGACGCCGCATCGCCCGGCATCGTCACCATCACGACCTCGGGCGCCTCTCCATGGGCCGCGGTCGCGCGCGCCACGATCTCGCCCAGGGGCATCAGGGTGCCGGGCTGGCCCGCAGGATTGCGCGTCGCCGCCATGATCCCGGCTTCGTCGTAATAGGCCAGGATATCGTGCTGGTAGGCGGCCTTCACGCCCCAGGGCATTAGCATCGGTCCGAGCTCGATGAGGCCGGTATAGACGATCATCAGATGGAACGGCAGCGCCAGCACGCCGACGATGTTGTGGGCGTCGAGCCAGCCGCGTTGGGCCGACCTGTCCCGCCGGAAGGTGAAGAAGTCGGCGAAGATGCGCCGATGGGTGACGATGCCGCTGATCAGAGAGATCAGCAGGATCATGGCGCAGGTCCCGACGATCCAGCGGCCCCAGATCGGCGGCAGGCTCAGCTCGAAATGGAAGCGGTAGAGGAAGTCGCCGCCCTTGGTATCGCGCGCCGACGACGCCTCGCCGGTGGCGGGATCGAGATGCGCGTGGTGATACGGCCCGGCCGGGGTATTCCACCAATAGACTTCCGCCGTCGGGTTTTCAGCAGTCGGAAGCTTCACGGACCATGCCAGGGCATCGGGCATCTGCCGCCCGAGATAGGCCGCGGCTCGGGTGGCCGCGGTGGTGGGATCGGCCGTGGGCTCGGACAGTTCGGGCCGCATCCAGTGGGAAATCTCGGCGCGGTAATAGCTCGCCGTGCCGGTGACGAAGATCGCGAACAGCACCCAGCCGACCACGAGGCCGGACCAGGTGTGCAGCCACGCCATCGACTGCCGGAAGCCCTTTTTATTCGGACCGCTCACGGGACCACCGCCGGGGAGAACGCACCGGCGAGCCACAGGCCTGCCACCAGCAGCACCGCGATCAGCCCGAGGACCGAAGCCGCGTGCCCGAGGGTCCGGGCGGAAAAAACCCAGACCACCGCGCCGGCCATGATCGCGAAGCTCGCCAGCGTCCCTGTGGAGACCGCCTCGGAGCGCGGCATCGGCAGGGCGAGGGCCAGGAGCATCGCCGACAGGGCCGCGACCCCGTAGCCGCCAAGCGCCGCCAGCACGACGCGCCCGGCCACCGCCAGACGGTAGGTGAGTCCCGGTAGGGGGCGGGCGCTCATCACGCGATCTCCCGGTTTCGTGATCTCATGAGGCGGCCTAGCAGCGGCCGACCGGGACTCGCAACGCCTATGTTCCGGAACGATTCCAGTGTGCCGAGAGCCGCTTAAGGGATGGACGGACCGAGCGCCAAGCATTGCCGTGCGCTCTTCCAACTCTCCGCCTCATCCTGAAGCGGCGACGCGGAGCGGCGCCCCCGAAGGCGGGGGCCAGCGATCACGGAACTATCTGGAGGGCTCCTTCGAGACCCACCGATCTTCGATCGCCGGGCACCTCAGGAGGATGTGGTGGGTAGGATCAGCCTCTGGCTTGGCTCAGCCGATTCTACTTCGGGGCATTGCCGTATTGCCGAACCTCGGACTGTCCGATGCGATGGGGCCGATCCCCGCCGAAGCTCCGTGGGTTAGCGTCCAGCCGCAGAGGAGCCTCGGCTTGACCGCTGCAAACCAGCTGCGGCGTCGCGCGCGCTCGGGGGTAGATCGGGACCGGTGCCGGTCCGGCCGGGGCCGGCGCCCGGCTCGGTGCCGGGGATCCCGACTGATCGGTCACGCACATTGCCCAAGGCATAGCCGGCGTTGACCCCTGCGTAGAAGCCGCTGAAATCCTCGGCGCGCACCGGGGCGCTTGCGAGGGCGAACAGGATGATCGGCATCAGCAGGCGGCGCATTGGGGTCCCGAAACGCGAAAGGCGGCGACCCCGCGTGGGATCACCGCCTTCCAGCATTCTCACGGATCGCGGCAGTAAGACGGCCGCGGGACCGATCAATCCTCGACGTTGATGCTCGAAGCCTCGCGGCCCTTTTGGCCCTCGACGACGCCGAGGGTGACCTGCTGGCCTTCGGCCAGCGATTCCAGACCGGCGCGGGACAGAGCCGAACGGTGGACGAACACGTCCTTGCCGCCGTCATTGACCGAGACGAAGCCGAAGCCCTTGGCCGGATCGTACCACTTCACGGTGCCGCTCATCTCGACCGAGGGGCCGGAAGCCGCGCGGCCACCACCGCCGCCGCCGTAGCCACCGCCGGCACCACCACCGTAACCGCCGCCGCCACCACCGTAGCCGCCACCGCCGCCGCCGCCGAAGCGATCGGCGCCAAAGCCGCCGGTGCGCGGGCGCAGCTCGCGCCGGGGCGCAGGCGCCTCGGCCGTGGAGGTGTCGACGCTGGTGACGCTCGTGACCTGCGGGCCCTTCTGACCCTGGGCCGTGGTGACCGTCAGCCGGGTGCCCGGCAGAAGGTCGGCATGGCCGGCAGCCTCGACGGCGCGGATGTGGAGGAAGGCATCGCCCGACCCGTCACCGAGTTCGACGAAGCCGAAGCCCTTCTCCTTGTTGAACCACTTGACCGTCGCATCACGCTCCGGCCCGGTTGCGACCGGTGCCGCACCGCCGCGGGCCGGGCCACGGTCGAAACCGCCACCACCGAAACCGCCGCCGCCGCCACCACCGAATCCACCACCGCCGTATCCGCCGCTGGGGGGAGCCTGATCAGGCCATCTCGGCTCGCCAGCCTCGTCGAAGCCGCGCTTTTGCGGCCCCCTGAAATCACGACCACGTCCCATCGAAAGCTCGCAAAAACCGTCCGCCGCCCTGGTCTCGAATACCGCGTGCGCGCCATCCCAGACAGCCCACGCCCCGCACTATCATTACCCCCGGTCGCGGTAACCAAGAATAACGCCCCAGTCCTGACGCAATCGGGCCTTGACCGCAAGGACCTTCTTGGCCAAGACGCGCCGGTTTCGTTACTTTCTTGCAGCAAACAACGCGGCTGGATGCCTTCAATGCGCCGGTCGTTCGCCTTGCGGACAAGGGCGTTAGCGAAACGCAAAGGCTGTTCGGCTAGCCTCGCGGCGCGCCCCGCAACGGCACCCGGCCATGATCGCGACTCCGACCTTCCCCGATCTCTCGGCCCTCGTGGTCGACGAGAGCCTCTATATCCGGCGAATCGTGCGCGACATGCTCATGCGGGTCGGCATCAAGCGCGTCCTGGAGGCGCCGGACGGGGCCGAGGCCCTGGGCGTACTGGCCGAGAGCAAGCCGGATATCAGTATCATCGACTGGGATCTGTCGATTCTCTCAGGGGAAGAGTTTATCCGGCTCGCGCGCACGCCGGCGACCTCCCCCTGCCCCACCATCCCGATCATCCTGATGCTCGCCCAGCCGCGCCGGAACGTGGTCGACCGGGCGGTCGCGCTGGGGGTCAACGAGATCATCGCCAAGCCGTTCTCGCCCAAGACCCTATGGTCGCGGCTCGACGAGGTGATCAACCGGCCGCGCCCCTATTCGCAGGTGAAGAGCCTGCTGCGGCCGATCCCGCGCCGGACCAGCGCCATGAAGGCCGTCGCGTAAAGGCCGGCGCCTGAGCCCGGGACGATCGGACGTTGCAGTTCCCGACCGACCCTGTAGGGTCCTCTTCTAAGAATGGCCGAGCGCAACGCTCCTGGCCGACCCGAAGGACCGACGGCCGCGCCGATGAGGGACGAGACCGCTGCGGCCGCGCCGTCCCGCATTTCGCCCGGCGCTGCGCCGCTCCAGACGCCGGCCCCGCTCCCGGGCCGTGACCGCCGGCGCGTCGCTTATGCGGCGCTGGACCTCGGCACCAACAATTGCCGCCTGCTGATCGCCGAGCCGACCTTCAGCGGCTTCCGGGTGATCGACGCGTTCTCGCGCATCGTCCGGCTCGGCGAGGGCCTGGGCACCTCCGACCGGCTCAACGAGGCCGCGATCGAGCGCACCGTCGAAGCCCTGCGCATCTGCCGGACCAAGATGCAGAGCCGAGGCGTGCGGCGGGCTAAGGTGATCGCCACGGAGGCCTGCCGCCTCGCGGTGAACGGCGCAGCCTTCGTCGAGCGCGTCCGGCGCGGCGTCGGCCTGGATCTCGAGATCGTCGACCGGCAGACCGAGGCCTATCTCGCGGTGACGGGCTGCGCGGCGCTCGCCGACCCGGACGCCGAATCCGTGGTGATCTTCGATATCGGCGGCGGCTCTACGGAGATCGCCTGGCTCGACGGCGCGGCTGCCAACCCCTCCACCGACCCGACCCTGCGCATCCGTGCCTGGGATTCCCTGCCGGTGGGCGTAGTGACCCTGGCCGAGCGCCATGGCGGCGCCGAGGTCACCCGGCGGATGTTCGAGGGCATGGTCGAGGAGGTGGCGGAGAAGCTGTCGGCCTTCGCGCTCCGGGCTGCGGCCGCCGCGACGGCCCCGCATTTCCACCTGCTCGGCACATCCGGCACGGTGACGACCATCGCGGCCATGCATCTGAGGCTCGCCCGCTACGAGCGGCGCCGGGTCGACGGCTTGTGGATGAGCGACCATGAGGTCTCGACCGCCATCGACGATCTGCTCGACACGCGTCTGGAGCAGCGGGCCGACAATCCCTGCATCGGCCGCGACCGGGCGGATCTGGTGCTGGCGGGCTGCGCGATCCTGGAGGCGATCCGCCGGGCGTTCCCGTCGGAGCGCCTGCGCATCGCCGACCGGGGCCTGCGCGAAGGATTGTTGATGAACATGATGCGAGAAGACGGCGTCTGGAACCGGAAAGCGGTTCGATGAGCGACCGGCGCGGCGGCGCGGGCTCCACCGGGGGCGTGCGCGGCGACCTCAAGCAGCGGGTGAAGACCGGGCGTGGCCGGACCCTGTCCCAGAAGCGCTGGCTGGAGCGCCAGCTCAACGACCCCTACGTGGCCCGGGCCAAGCGCGAGGGCTATCGCTCGCGCGCGGCCTACAAGCTGATCGAGATCAACGAGCGCTACAAGCTGCTCAAGCCCGGCCAGCGCGTGGTCGATCTCGGCGCGGCGCCGGGCGGCTGGTCGCAGGTTGCGGCGCGGATCGTCGGCGCCATGGGCCGCGTCGTCGGCATCGACCTCCTGGAGATCGAGCCCATGGCGGGGGTCGAGTTCATCACCCTCGACTTCCTCGATCCCGAGGCGCCGGCCAAGCTCACCGCGATGCTAGGCGGGCCGGCCGATATCGTCCTGTCCGACATGGCGGCCAACGCCACCGGCCACAAGAAGACCGACCATCTGCGGATCATCGGGCTTGCCGAAACCGCGGCCGAATTCGCCCGCGAGATCTTAGGGCCGGGCGGCGCCTACCTCGCCAAGGTGCTGCAGGGCGGCACCGAAAACGCCCTTCTGGCCGACCTGAAGCGGGATTTCACGGCCGTGCGCCACGTGAAGCCGGCGGCGAGCCGGTCCGATTCGAGTGAGCTCTACGTGCTGGCCACCGGCTATCGCAGCGCGTCGGCCCGGGCCGCGGCTGCGGACGAGGCCTGAGCCGTCCTCCATGCTGGTCGCGTGGGCGCTGTCGCTGGTCAATCCCGCGCCGCTGCGCCTGCGCCGGCTCGGCTATGTCCGCCAGAGCGGCCTGCTTCATGCCCGGTCCCGCCGCTGCCGCGCGGCCTGGGCGCCGCATCTCACCCGGGCCCACAGCGTCATCATCGCCGCCACCGAGGCGACGGCGCGGCGTCGATCCGTGGTGGTGCTGGGCTCCGGGCTCCTCGATGACGTGCCGCTCGACGCGCTCGCAGACCTGTTCAACCGGGTAATCCTCATCGACGCCGTCCATCCGTGGCCGGCGCGGCTCGCTGCACGGCGACACCACAACGTCGCCCTCGTGACCGCGGAGATCAGCGCCGGGCTGACCGATCCCGGCCTCTTGGAGATCTGCACGGCTGCCGACCTGATCGTGTCGGCCAACCTTCTGTCGCAACTTCCGATCGTGCCGATCGAGGCTTACGAGGCGCGGGGTCGCGAGGCGCCGCCTGAACTCGGCACGCAGCTCATCGAGACGCATCTGGCGGCCCTGGACCGGCTCGCGGCCGGGACCGGGCGGGTCTGCCTCATCACCGATACGGTGCAGCGCGCGGAGGATCGGGCCGGCCGGGTGACGGACAGCCTCGACCTGATGCTCGGCGTCTCGCTACCGCCGCCGTCCCAGACCTGGGACTGGGAGATCGCGCCCTTCGGCGAGATCGGCCGGCGCCACAGGCTGATCCACCGGGTCCATGCCTATCCGGACTGGCGGACCGCCCGGGCGTGATTTTTTTCGGGTAGCGCGCCCACACCGTCATTGCGAGCGCAGCGAAAACCCAGTGAGGCGCTACGTCCTGAGATCGCGCGCTGCCCTGGGTTGCTTCGCTGACGCTCGCAATGACGGCGAGCGGTGCGTTCAACCCCAAGAAAAAGCCGCCCCGGTTTTCCAGGACGGCTTTTGTCGTTTCAAGATACCGAAGAACCGCCTTACTCGGTCGGTGCGTCCTCGGTCGGTGCGCGGGCCTCGCCCTCCTCCGGGGCGATCCCTTCGAAGCGCGGCCGGCGACGGCGGCGCGGCTTCACGGGCGCTTCCTCGGCGGCGGCCTCGGGCGCCGGTGCGGAGGGCTGCTCGACCGGGGTCGTCGCGGCCACCGGGCGGGGGGGCGTCATCAGGAAGGCCGGCAGGCTGGCCGGATCCTCGGCGGTGACCGGCGCCGCGACCGGCTCCCGGCGGCGCTCGCGACGAGGCGCGGGCTCGGCCTGGCGCGGCGTCTCGGTGCGCGGCGCGGCCTCGGTCCGGGGCTCGGCCCGACGCGGCTGGCGCTCGTCCGAGCGGGCCTCCTGCCGGCTGTCCTGCCGATTGTCCGGCTGCCGGGTCTCTGGCCGCGCGGTGTCGGACCGGTTGGACTCGTAGCGGTTCTGGTCGCCGCGCGACTCCTGCCGGTTGTCCTGACGGGACTCCTGGCGCTCCTGCCGGTAATCCTGCCGGCCGTAATCCTGGCGGTTCTCTTGGCGGGTGTCTTGCCGGTTCTCCTGCCGATTATCCTGCCGGTCCTGGCGGTAGTCCGGGCGCTGATAATCCTGCCGCTGCGAATCCTGGCGCTGGTAATCCTGCCGTGGCTGCTGGTCCTGGCGCCGGTAATCCTGGCGGCCGTTACTGTCGAACCGGCGCTGGTCGCGGTTCTGGAACCGGTCGCGGCCCTGCTGGCGGCCGTCCTGGTTCACGTCCTGGCGCATCTCGTAGGGCTGAGGCTGCTGGCCGGGATCGTTGTCGTCGTAGCCGTTATAGGCGTGGCCGTTCTGGCCCGCGCCATTGCCCTGGCCCTCGTCGTCCCCCTCGTCCATGTCGTCCTCGTAGGAACGACTGGCATAGCCGCCGGTATTGGCCGGGCGGTTCTGCTCCTGGGCGCCGGAGACGATCCGGAAGTAGTGTTCGCCGTGCTGGAAATAGTTCTCGGCCGCCACCGGGTCGCCGGCCGCCTGCGCGTCGCGGGCGAGCTGCGCGTATTTGTCGGCGATATGCTGCGCGGTGCCACGGATTTTGACGTCGGGGCCGTTGGATTCGTACGAGCGCGTCAGCGGGTTCGGACCTTTGGGCCGGTTGCGGCCGCGCATCCGTCGATTCTGGTTTGGTCTCATCGGTCTTCAGTGACCCTCGTTCACGCAAACGACAGTTCTTCGGGGCGTCCGGCGTCGATCTTCAGACGCGCTCCGGCCAAATGCACCCGGTGAAGCCGCGCGTTCGACCGCTCCGCGGTCCGCGCGTCTGCCTGACCATCCCTCGCACCGCGCGTCCGGGCCAGACGCCAGAAACCAGTCGATTGTCAGGTTCGAGTGCTGTCGAACCGCCGCGCATTCGCACGCGCGCTCCAGTCCAACGGTACGGGGGATCAGCGAACCAGGCGGCGACCAGAGATCGTCGCCGACCCTACAATCGTCCGTCTTAACGAACCGTTCGCGATCTTCAAGCGGACTCTAGCGTTCCCAACGAGATGCAACAAGCATTTTCTCAACGCACCGATCGTCGTTCCGGACTTAGGCATCCGTGTGACCGGATGACAGGCCGAAGATCAGCACCCGATCATGGCCGGCCAGATCCTGCTTGAGGCCGAAATCGGTGAAGCCGGCGGCTCGCGCCAGGGCGCGCACGGGATCCGCCTGGTCGTAGCCGATCTCGAACAGGAGCCGCCCACCCGGCGCCAGCAGGCCATTAGATCGAACGCCCGCCAGGATCCGGCGATAGGCGTCGAGCCCGTCCGGGCCGCCGTCGAGGGCGGCCAGCGGATCGTGCTGGCGGACGTCCCGGTCGAGTTGCTGGATGACGGCGCGGGCGATGTAGGGCGGGTTCGAGACCACGAGGTCGAACCGGCCGCGGAGCGGATCGCACCAATCCGCCGCCGCGAAGGCAGCCCGGTTGCCGAGCCCGTTTGCCAGCGCGTTGTGCCGCGCCGTGCGCAGCGCTTTTTCCGAACGGTCGAGACCGATCCCAGCAGCGTGCGGTAGCTCGCTCAGCAGCGCCACCAGGATGCAGCCGGAGCCGGTGCCGAGGTCGAGGCAGCGCAGCGGCGCGTTTCGGTCCGGCACGGAAGCGAGCGCCGCCTCGACAAGGATTTCCGTATCGGGGCGCGGGACCAGCGTCTCGGGGGCGAGCCGGAACGGCAACCCCCAAAACTCCCAGGCGCCGAGGATCCGCGCCACGGGCTCACCCGACAGCCGCCGCGCCAGGGCGGCGTCGAGCTTCTCTGCCTCGTCCGCATCGAGGATTTTTTGGCCGTCGAGCAGAAGGTCCCGGGTCTCCAGGCCGAGGAGACCGAGTATCAGGAAGCGCGCATCGCCCGCTGCCTCCGCGATACCGCCTTCGCTCAAGCGAGCGGCGCTCCGGCGCAAAGCCTCCCGACGCGACAGGCCCTGGCTGGTCGCCGCGGTCACGGCGCCGCTCAGGCCATGCCCTCGGAAGCCAGCAACTCGGCCTGGTGCTCGGTGATCAGGGCGTCGACCACCTCGTCCAGCGCCGTGCCGGCCATCACCTCTTCCAGCTTGTAGAGGGTCAGGTTGATGCGGTGGTCGGTGACCCGGCCTTGCGGGAAGTTGTAGGTCCGGATCCGCTCGCTGCGGTCGCCGGACCCGACCTGCGCCCGCCGGTCGGCGGCCCGCGCCGAATCCTTGGCGGTGCGCTCGGCGTCGTAGAGCCGGGCGCGCAGCAACGACATGGCGCGGGCGCGGTTCTTGTGCTGCGAGCGCTCCTCCTGGACGAAGACCACGATGCCGGTGGGCAGGTGGGTGATGCGGATCGCCGACTCGGTCTTGTTGACGTGCTGGCCGCCGGCCCCCTGGGCGCGCATCGTATCGATCTTCAGGTCTGCATCGTTGACAGTGATGTCGACCTCCTCGGCCTCCGGCAGAACCGCCACGGTGGCCGCGGAGGTGTGGATGCGCCCCTGGGTCTCGGTGTCGGGCACCCGCTGCACCCGGTGGGCGCCGCTCTCGAACTTCAGGCGGGCGAACACGCCCTTGCCCTTCACCTCGGCCACGACTTCGCGGAAGCCGCCGACCGTGCCCTCGCTCTCCGAGATCACCTCGACCTTCCAACCCTTGGACTCGGCGTATTTCGCGTACATCCGGAACAGGTCGCCGGCGAACAGGGCCGCCTCGTCGCCGCCAGTGCCGGCGCGGACTTCCAGGATCGCACTCTTCTCGTCGGCCGCATCCTTGGGCAGCAGCATGAGCTGGAGCGCCCGGTGGGTCGCCTCCAGCCGCTCCTGCGCCTCGGGCTTCTCGTCGGCGGCGAGCGCGCGCATCTCCGGGTCGGTGCCCGGCTCGTCGATCAGCGTCTCGAGATCCGCGAGGTTTGCGAGCGCCGCCCGGTAGGTGCGGATCGCATCCACCACGGGATCGAGGTCGGATAGCTCCCGGGAGAGCTGGATCACGGTCTCGGATTCGCCCTCGCCCGTGGCGAGCTGTGCGGTGACGAATTCATGCCGCGCCAGGATGGCGTCGAGGCGCTCGGTGGGAAAGGGGATCATCGCCCGTGTTTCTGCAGGTTTTTGCGCGCGGCGTTCCGGGCCGGGCGGGGTCTCGTTTCAGGGGTCGGAGCGCAGGATCGGAAAGCGGACCGACGCTTCAAGAAAGCTCCCCCCACCCCGACTCGGCTTCGCTTCGAGAGCCGAAGCCATGGCGCACCGACCCGAAATCGTCGCGGCTTTGCCGTACAACCCCGGCCGAACCTTCGGCAAGGGTCGCCTCACCGGTTAGATAGGTATGCCGTGGGCCTGTGCGAAGGCGGTGAGCGCAGGGCGCAGGGAATCGCCGTCGTGCATCCGCGCCATCTCGGCATCGATCAGCTCGGTGATAGCCCCGGCATCGAGGCTCAGCACCATCGCCTTGACCGGGCCGATCGCGGCAGGCGACATCGACAGGTTGCGGTAGCCGAGGCCGATCAGGGCCATCGCGTCGAGCGGACGGCCGCCGATCTCGCCGCAGACCGTCACCGGGCAGCCGACGGCGTTGGCGCGCTCGGCGATCAGCCGGAACGCCCGCAGGGCCGCGACGCAGAGCGGGTCGAACCGGTCGGCGACCCGGCGGTTCTCCCGGTCGACCGCGAACAGGAACTGCATCAGGTCGTTCGAGCCCACCGAGAGGAAGTCTGCCTCCCGGGCGATCTCGTCGATCTGGAACAGCAGCGAGGGTACCTCGACCATCGCGCCGAGGCGGCATTCGGTGGGAAGCTGGTAGCCGTGGCGGCGCAGATAGGCCTTCTCGCGCTCGACGATGCCTCGAGCGCGGACGAACTCGTCCACGGTGGCGACCATCGGGAACATGATCTTGAGCGGGTCGCCATCCGCGGCCTTCAGCAGCGCGCGCAGCTGCATCCGCAGCAGAGCCGGCCGGTCAAGGCCGATGCGGATCGCCCGCCAGCCGAGGGCCGGGTTCTCCTCCTCGAGCTTGGCCATGTAGGGCAGAATCTTGTCGCCGCCGATATCCAGCGTCCGGACGGTCACCGGCTTGCCAGCCGAGGCCGCAAACACCTTGCGGTAGAGCTCCTGCTGCTCCGCCGCCGAGGGCATGCGCTGGGCGACCATGAACTGCAATTCGGTGCGGAACAGGCCGACGCCCTCCGCGCCGGTCTCGTGCAGGTGGCTGAAATCCACCAGCAGGCCGGCATTGAGCTGAAGCCCGACCCGCACCCCGTCCCGGGTCTGGGCTGGAACGTCGCGGAGCGCCCGGTACTGCTCCTGCCGGCGGGCGCGCAGGCGCACCATCTCGGCATAAGCGGCCTCAACCTCGGGCCCGGGCCGGACATGGACTTCACCGGCCACGCCGTCGACGATGATGGCATCGCCCGCGTCGCAGAGCGCCGAGGCGTTCTCGACCTCGCCCACCGCCGGGATGCCGAGCGCCCGGGCCACGATGGCGACGTGGCTGGTGGGCCCGCCCTCCTCCAGGACGATGCCGCGCAGCGTCGAGGAATCGTAGTCGAGAAGCGCCGCCGGCCCCATGGTGCGGGCCACCAGGATGGCATTCTCGGGCAGGACGACGGTGCCGCCCGCCTCCGGGCCGGTCAACGTGCGCAGCAGCCGGTTGGCAAGGTCGTCCAGATCGTGCAGGCGCTCGCGCAGATACGGATCGGACTGGCGCATCATCCGGGCGCGGTTGTCCGACTGGACCCGCTCCACCGCGGCCTCTGCGGTGAGGCCGGAGGCCACGGCCTCGCGCATCCGCCGGAGCCAGCCCTTGTCGTGGGCGAACATCCGGACGGTCTCCAGCACCTCGCGCGATTCGGCGGTGCCGATCCGGTCGCCGCGCTCCACCAGCGCGTCGATGGCCGAGCGGACCTCCTCGATCGCCGCGTCGAGCCGCGCGACCTCGCGCTCGACATTCTCGGCGATCAGCGTCTTCACGACGACGCGGGGCTCGTGCAGCACCACGTGGCCGAGGCCAATCCCGTCCGCCAGGGCGATGCCCCGGGCGACCACCGGGCGGCGGGCGGCGGTGCCGGCATCCGGCGCCAGTCCCTCCAGCTCGCCCGAGGCGATCATCTCCGAGAGCACCATCGCGGTGGTCTGGAGCGCCTCGATCTCCTCCTCGGAATAGACCCGGTAGGTCTTGTTCTGGACGGTGAGCACGCCGAGCGTGTTGCCGGCCCGCAGCAGCGGCACGCCCAGGAAGGCGTGATACGCCTCTTCCCCGGTCTCCGGCCGGTACGAGAAGGCCGGATGGTTCTGGGCGTCCGAGAGGGAGAGCGGTTCGGCGGTGCGGGCGATCAGGCCGACGAGGCCCTCGTCGGCATGCATCCGCGTCAGGTGCACAGCCTCGCGGTTCAGACCTTCCGTGGCGAACAGTTCGAGGGTGTTGTCATCCCGCAGGACGTAGACCGAGCAGACCTCGGCCACCACGTTGGCGGCGATCAGGACGACGATGCGGTCGAGTCGCGCCTGGGGGCTGACCGGCTCCGCCATCGCTTCGCGGAGGCGGCGCAGCAGCAGGCGCGGGCCTCCGGGCGCAGCGGGCATCGATTCGTCGTTCCAACGTGGCGAGTGGCCTTGGCGTCGACCACCCTGCAACCTTGGCGCCACCATCGCAACGGCCGGCGCCTGATGGACCGAGCCGCCTTCCTCCAGAGCACCTCTGGGATCTGCGGACCGGCCCGTGACTGTTCTAGCTCAAGACACCCGATCCGCTCCCGAAGTCGTGTTCGCTCGCCCCGCGATCGGACACGATTTCCAGCCCTTGTCCAAGCCCTTATTTCAGAGCGGGCCCGCTTACCAAACCGGCATCCGTTCGGCGCGGAAACGCTCTAGACTGGACCCTTCCGGGCTCAGGCCTGATCCAGGCCGTATAGCGAGTGGAGCGTGCGCACGGCAAGCTCCGTATAGGCTGCATCGATCAGCACGGAGAACTTGATCTCCGAGGTGGTGATCGCGCGGATGTTGATGCCCTTCTCGGCCAAAGCCCGGAAGGCCTTGGCGGCGACGCCCGCGTGGCTGCGCATTCCGACGCCGATCGCCGAGACTTTGACCACGTCGGTGGCGCCCTCGATCTGCGCGTAGCCGATCTGCGAGCTGGCCTGGTCGAGGATCGCCCGGGTGCGCGCGTACTCGGCGGCCGGCACCGTGAAGGTCATGTCCGTGGTCGACTGGTCGCCCGACACGGTCTGGATGATCATGTCGACGTTGATGTTCGCGTCGGCCAGCGGCCCGAAGATGGCGGCGGCCACGCCGGGGCTGTCCTTGACCTTGCGCAGGGTGATCTGCGCCTCGTCCCGGGAAAACGCGATCCCGGTGATGATCTGCTGTTCCACGATGTCGTCCTCGTCGCAGATGAGGGTGCCCGGGCGCGCGGTGTCCGGCGGATCGAAGGAGGACCGGACCGTAGTCGGTACCCGGTGGACCATGGCGAGTTCCACCGAGCGGACCTGCAGCACCTTGGCGCCGAGCGACGCCATCTCCAGCATTTCCTCGAAGGTCACGCGCTCCATGCGCCTTGCCTTCGGCACGATCCGCGGATCGGTGGTGTAGACCCCGTCCACGTCCGTGTAGATGTCGCAGCGCTCGGCCTGGATGGCGGCCGCCACGGCCACCGCCGAGGTGTCCGAGCCGCCGCGCCCGAGGGTCGTCACCCGGCCGGTCTCGGCATGGATGCCCTGGAAGCCGGCGATCACCGCGACCTCGCCCTTGGCGAAGCCCGCTTCGAGGTTCTTCGGGTCGATCTCGGCGATGCGGGCCGAGCCGTGGGCGTCCGAGGTCACCACGGGGATCTGCCAGCCCTGCCAGGAGCGGGCCTTGATCCCGTCCTTCTGCAGGGCGACCGCCAGGAGGCCGGCGGTGACCAGCTCACCCGAGGCCACGACGGCATCGTACTCGCGCGGGTCGTAGAGCGGGTTGGCGTCCTTGACCCAATCGACCAACTCGTTGGTCTTGCCGGACATCGCCGACACGATCACGGCGACCTCGTAGCCGGCCGCGACCTCCCGGGCGACGTGGCGGGCCACGTTGCGGATGCGCTCGACGTTGGCGACGGAGGTGCCGCCGAATTTCATCACCAGACGGGGCATGTTGGTTCTTCGCGGATTCCCGGCGTCTGGGAAGGGGACCGCCCTGGCGGGTCCCGGACAGTGCCCGGCGGGTACAAGCGGCTCGGCAGGGTGTCAACAACCGCCCGGGCATGGCTCCGGCGCCGCGGCGACGGCCGTGGGACAGGCATGCTATGGGCGGCGCAGGACCTGTCCCGCCGGCCCCTCGACCCCGATCGCTCAGCGAGCACCGTGGTTTTGGGCCAGGAGCGGACGGGGCCGGAATATCGTCTGGACGGAACGCGCATGGACAGGGCAGCCACGAATCCCGGTACGGACGGCTTCGTCGATCGCGGCGAGGTCGCGCGGTTCGACGCGCTCGCCGCCACCTGGTGGGACGAGGCCGGGCCGATGCGGGTGCTGCACCGGTTCAACCCGGTGCGGCTCGCCTATATTCGCGACGCGCTCTGCCGGCGCTTCGGCCGGGACCCGCAGACGCCGTTCCCGCTGGACGGACTGACGATCTGCGATGTCGGCTGCGGCGGCGGGGTCCTGTCGGAGCCCCTGGCCCGGCTCGGTGCCACGGTGACCGGCCTCGATCCCGCGGAGCAGAACATCGCGGTCGCCCGCGCCCATGCGGCGTCGGCCGGCGTGCCGGTGGATTACCGCAGCGAGACCATCGAGGCCGTGGTCGCCGCCGGCCAGAGCTTCGACGCGGTGTTGATCATGGAAGTGGTCGAGCACGTCTCGGACAGGCCGGCCTTCGTCCGCACGGCCTGCGCGGCGGTGAAGCCCAGCGGCATGTTGTTCGGCGCAACCCTCAACCGGACGCTGCGCTCCTTCGCGCTGGCCATCGTCGGCGCCGAGTACGTGCTCGGCTGGCTGCCGCGGGGCACCCACGATTGGGAGAAGTTCGTGAAGCCGGAGGAGTTCGCCCGCGCCATCCGGGCGGGCGGCCTCGACGTCACTGACACGATCGGCGTCGCCTACAACCCGCTGACCGACGGCTGGCGCACCAGCCGGGACAAGGCCGTGAACTACATGGTCGCGGCCGAACGTCGGGCCTGAACCGGAGCCGCCGTTCGCGGTTGAGACCGCAGCGGAGACCCAGAGCATGCTCGAGAAGATCCCAAGTGCGGTCGGCGAGGCCCTGTCCGGCCTCAAGGCCGGGATGGAGAAGACCGCCTATCACGCGGTCTTCGCCGACATCCCGGAGACGCTGACGCTGACGAGCCCCGCCTTCGCGGACGGCGGCGAGATCCCCGCCCGCTTCACTGCGGACGGGCCCGGAACCTCACCGCCCCTCGCCTGGAGCGGCCTGCCGACCCAGACCGCCGCCCTCGTCCTTCTGGTCGAGGATGCCGGCAGCCCGACGCCGCAACCGCTTGTTCACCTTATCGTGTGGAATCTGCCACTTACGCCTGACAGTCTCGATGAGGGGGCCCTGCCGAGCCCCGGCCGACCTTTGCCCGGACCGAGCCTCGGCAAGAACAGCTTTCTGCGGCCCGAATGGCTGCCGCCCGATCCACCGAGCGGTCATGGCAGCCACGCCTACCTGTTCCAGCTCTACGCGTTGGCCAGCGCTGTCGATCTGCCCGAGAGCCCCGGCCGCGGCGCCGTTCTCGATGCGATGCGCGGGCAGGTGATCGGCAAGGGCGGGCTGGTCGGAACCTATGCGCGTGCCTGAGGCCGGCTCGTCGACGCCTGGGGATTGGCGCGTGGGGATTGGATTGCGGCTTGAGGCCATTCGCGTTGTACCGGCGTCCGCCGGGCGTTACTGTCTCGACCCGATACCGCCTCTGCGGACAAGAACGGAAATTCAGTTTCGGAGACGGGATCTGTGGGCGTCGATGCACGGCTGAAGCGGCTGGATACCGAAATCGTCGCGCGTGCGTTGGCCGCTACGAATGTCGGAACCTGGGAATGGCGCATCGCCGACGATGTCGTGCGCTGCGACTCGGTCGCCGCGACGATGCTGGGCATTCCTCGGGACGCCACCGGGCGCGGCACCACCTACGCGCTGTTCTTCGAGCGGATCCATCCGGAAGACCGGCCGCGCATCGCGTCGATCGTGAAGAATCTTCAGCGGCACGGCGGCCTGTACGTCGCCCAGTACCGCACCGTGCTCGCCCCCGACGACGTGCGCTGGGTGCTGGCGCGCGGTCGCTTCGTCATGGGGCCGGACGGGCTGGTGAGCGAGGCGCGCGGCATCGTCATCGACGTAACCGAGAGCAGCCGTGACGGCTTCCTCGACGAGGCCACCTTCTGCGCGATCGACTCTCCCGGGGGTGGGATCGATCGGGTGGCCGAATTGGCGCTGGCGCTGTTCACGGCGGCAGAGGGCCTGTCGGGCGTGGATTTTGAGCGCCTGAAGCCGCTGATGGACGGGCTGCTGCACGAGATCGGCCGCCAGCTGGTCGGAACGACCGCGGTCCCGGCCTCCGACAGCGTGCATTGAGGCGCCGCGCCTGCGACGCCTTGCCTTGCGGTGGCGAATCCTGATATGGCGGCGCCATCCCGCGATGCGTGTGCCGTGATCGCTGGACGCGATCGCCGCGTCCCGCCTCGTGACCACGTTCCCGATCCCCCGTGAATGGACGGCCCCACCCGGGCTCGAGAAACCGATGAAGATCCGTAATTCCCTCAAGTCCCTGCGCGGCCGTCACCGCGACAACCAGCTCGTGCGCCGCAAGGGCCGGGTCTACGTGATCAACAAGACCCAGAAGCGCTTCAAGGCCCGCCAGGGCTGAAGCCTGCGCCCGGCTTCGGTCGGGTAGATCATCACGAAAGCAGCCGCGCCCGTCCGGGTTGCGGCTGCTTTCGCGTGCGCGGCACCGCGGCACGTTGACGAGGGCCGCACCCGCGCACACTCTGGCGGGATGACGTCGACCCGCCTCCTCGCCGCCCTGGTCTGCCTGCCGGTCCTCGTGACGGTCGCCGCCGCGGCGCCGGATGCCGGACGATCCGGCCGCACGGCGCCCGAGGCGAAGCCGGCACCGAAGCCCGTGAGCCTCGACGACTTGTTCGCCCGCCTGCGCGCCAGCGAGGATCCGGCGCAGGCGAAGGGCATCGCCAAGTTAATCGAGCGCCGCCTTGACGCCTCGGGCAGCCCGACCGCCGACCTGCTCACCGACCGCGCCCGGCAAGCCATCGCGGCCCACGACTTTCCCCTGGCGGCCGAGCTGATGGATCGGGTCACCGCTCTGGAGCCGAACTGGTCCGAGGGCTGGAACCGGCGCGCCACGGTGTTCTGGCTCCTGACCGACAAGGACGACGCCATCGCCGACCTGCGCCGCGCCCTGGTGCTGGAGCCGCGTCACTTCGAGGCGTGGGCCGCGATGGGGCGGATCTACGAATCCCTCGATGACAAGGCCCGGGCATTGGCGGCGTTCCGCCGGGCCAAGGCGCTCTATCCGAAGATGGAGAAGATCGGCGAGGCGGTCGACCGCCTGGCCCCGGAGGTTGACGGCCGCGACCTGTGAGCCGGGTGGCCGCACTTCTCATCACGATCCTCTCCCTTCCCTTCGCGCTTTTGGGTCTGGTCCTCGCGCTCGGCGCGGTGGCGAGCCTCGTGATCGCCCTACGGGTCGGTGCGGAAAATCCGCCGGCCGGACCCTTTGTCGAGGTGGCCGGCGGACGCCTGGCGACCATCCAGGCCGGACCCGCCGACGGTCCTCCGGTGATCCTGCTGCACGGAGCCTCGGCCAACGCCTCCGACCCGATGGAGGGCATCGGTCGCAGGCTCGCCGAGAAGGGCTTCCACGTCATCGCCTTCGACCGGCCGGGCTTCGGCTGGAGCGACCGCATCGACGGGAGTGAGGCCGCCGCGCCGGCCGTCCAGGCACGGATCATCGCGGAGGCGCTGGAAAAGATGGGCGTCGGTCCGGCTTTGGTGTTCGGCCATTCCTGGGCCGGTGCGCTGGCCCTGGCGCTCGCCCTCGACCATCCGGAGCGGGTCTCCGGCCTCGTCCTCGCGGCCCCTGTCGCCATGCCGATGCCGGCGCGGATGCTGGTGCTGCCGTGGTACTGGCGGCTCGCGCTCAAGCCGCCCGTGGCCTGGCTGCTGAGCCGCACCATCGGGCCGCCGCTCGCCCAATATTATCTCCCCGAGACGGCCAAGCGGGTGTTCCAGCCCCAACCGGAGGTCCCCGGCTACGCGGAGACGGTTCGCGCATCCCTGGTGCTGCGGCCCGGAACGCTGCTCGCCAACGTGCAGGATCTCGTCGGCCTGCCGGCCGCCCTGGCGGCGCAGAGCCCGCGCTACGGCGACCTGCGCGTCCCGACCCTGGTGATCTCCGGCGCGGCGGATCCGATCGTCCGCAGCGAGACCCAGGCGACCCCCTTGGCGAAGGCGATCCCCGGGGCGCGGCTCGTGCTGCTGCCGGGAATCGGTCACATGATCCATTTCGTGGCGGCCGACCGTCTCACCGCGGAGATCGTCCGGTTCACCGCCGAGCGGCGCGAGGCCGCCCCTTTCCTGAAGGACTAGTCCTCACGCCTTCTCGGCGTGCTCCCGCGTGATGAAGGTGAGCCGCACGAGGTTCGTGGCCCCGGGCGTCCCGAAGGGCAGGCCGGCGACAACGATCACCCGGTCGCCCACCGCGGCGAATTTCTCACGGACCGCGAATTTGGCGGCGCGGAACGACATGTCGTCCACGTCGCTGGCATCCTTGGTGACGATCGGGTGCGTGCCCCAGGCGAGCGCCAGGCGGCGGGCGGTCTCGCGCCTCGGCGTCAGCGCGATCACCGTGGCGTTCGGGCGCTCGCGCGACAGGCGCAGGGCGGTCGAGCCGGAATTCGTCCAGGCCATGATCGCGTCGAGGTTCAGGGCGTCGACCATCTGGTGCGCGGCGGCTGCGATGGCGTCGGCGGCGGTCTCGTCCGGGGTCGCACTCTGCGCCCGGATGATCGACCAGTAGACCGCATCGCGCTCCACCTGCTCGGCGATGCGGTTCATGGTCTCCACGGCACCGACCGGGAAGGCGCCCGACGCGCTCTCGGCCGAGAGCATCACGGCGTCCGCGCCCTCGTAGACGGCGGTGGCCACGTCCGAGACCTCGGCGCGGGTCGGGACCGGCGCCGTGATCATCGATTCGAGCATCTGGGTCGCCACCACCACGGGCTTGCCGAAGCGGCGGGCGCTGCGGGTGATCCGCTTCTGCACGCCGGGGACTTGCTCCAGCGGCATCTCCACGCCGAGATCGCCGCGGGCAACCATCAACCCGTCCGAAATCTCGATGATCTCGTCGAGCCGGGTCAGGGCCTGCGGCTTCTCGATCTTGGCCATCACCAGGGCGCGGCCGGCGCAGACCTTCTTCACCTCGGCCACGTCCTCGGGCCGCTGCACGAAGGAGACGGCGATCCAGTCGGCCCCAGCATTGAGGCCGGCATCGAGGTCGGCCCGGTCCTTCTCGGTCATCGCCGGCACCGGGATCACCGTGTGGGGCAGCGACACGCCCTTGCGGTTCGAGATCTTTCCGCCGACCTCGACGCGGGTCACGGCCCGGTTCTCCGAGGTCTCCAGAACGGTCAGCCGCAGCTTGCCGTCATCCAGCAGGATCGCGTGGCCGGCCTCCAGGGCCTCCAGGATCTCCGGATGCGGCAGGTGGCAGCGGCTAGCATCGCCCGGGGTCGGGTCGCCGTCGAGTACGAAGGTCGCGCCGGTCTCGATCATCACGGCGCCCTCCGCGAAGGTGCCGAGCCGGAGCTTCGGCCCCTGCAGATCGACCAGGATGCCGATCGGGTGCTTGGCCTCGCGCTCGATCGCCCGGATCACCTCGACCTTTTCGGGCAGTTTTTCGCGGGGGAGATGGCTCATGTTGAGCCGGAACACGTCCACGCCCGCCCGGAACAGGCGTTCGATCATCTCCGGCGAGTCCGAGGCCGGCCCGAGGGTGGCGACGATCTTGGTGCGGCGCGAGCGTTTCAAGCGTGATCCTCCGTGTGGTCTGCCGCGTCCGCGCGAGTTTGTCCCCGGCGGCGTCGGTTCAATTCGTTGGGTGCGGGTGTAGGCATCCTGTCCGGGGCAGCGTCAAGGGCGCCCCGGCAGCCTCACGGCTTGGCCGGCGCGTCCGCCCGGTTGGGATCGGTGAGCTGAATCGTCCAGCTCTTCTGCTCGCCGGTATCGACCTCGAAGAAGCCGTTCCGGTCGTAGCCGCGGGCGAGGCAATCCTCGACGCCGCGGATCGTGAACTCGGAGTCGCGAGTGCACATCAGCGAGCGGCCGCTCCACTCGCCGCCCCGCGTGTAGTCGACCGCGAACACGTAGTAGAACCGCGCCGCCAGCGCGCCCTTGAGCAAGGTCTCGCAGGCCTTCGGAGCCAGATCCCACCAGCCTTCCGTGACCCAGCCCTGCGGGTCCCGGTAGCCCAGCGAGATGCCGACCTTGCTGGCGGTCTGGTTGCACAGGCGCAGGTCGGCCTTGGCGGGGCCGGTGCCGAGAAGCGCGACGCCGACCCCCAGGACCACCGAAAGCATGAGCGGCGACGCGGCTCCGCTCCTAGAAAAACTACCCGACGAGGATGATGCGGCAATCGTTGACATTGGTACGCGTCGGACCGGGGTTCACGAGGTCGCCAAGGGCCGCGAAGAACGCGGTCGAGTCGTTCTGCGCCAGCATCGCGGCCGGGTCGAGGCCGGCGGCGCGGGCGCGTTCCAGGGTGGTCGGGTCGACCAGGCCGCCGGCCGGGTCGGTGGCGAGGCCGCGCCCGCCATCGGTGCCGTCGGTGTCGGCGCTGATCCCGAAGATGCCGGGCTCGCCGTCGAGCGCCACGGCCAGCGCCAGGGCGTATTCCTGGTTCGGCCCGCCATGGCCCTCGCCCCGGATGGTCACGGTGAGCTCGCCCCCCGAGATCAGCGCGACGCGCTGGCCGGCGGCCTTGTAGCGCTTGGCCTCGCTGGCATGCACGGCGGCGATTTCCCGTGCCTCGCCTTCGAGGTCGGCGCCCAGCATGATCGGCTCGTAGCCCGCCTCCCGGGCTGCCGCGGCGGCAGCCTCCAGGGCGTCGATCGGCCGGGCGATGATCCGGTACTCGGCCCGGGCGAAGGCGGGATCGCCGGCCTTCGGGGTCTCGTTGTTCGGGTCGTTCAGCAGACGAATCGCCGTCTCCGGCAGAGGGATACCCCGGCGCTCGCAGATCGCGCGGGCATCCGCCAGGGTCGAGGGATCGGGCACGGTCGGGCCCGAGGCGATCACCGCCGGATCATCGAAGGGCACGTCGGAGATCGCGAGCGTCAGGATCCGACGGGCGTTGCGGGCGGCGACGGCGAGCCGGCCGCCCTTGATCCGCGAGATGTGCTTGCGGACCGTGTTGATCTCGCCGATCGGCGCGCCGGAGCGCAGCATCGCCCGGGTGATCGCCTGCTTCTCGGCGAGCGTCAGATCCCCGGCCGGGGCGATCCAGTTGGCCGAGCCGCCGCCCGAGAGCAGGACCAGCACCTCGTCGTCCGGGCCCGCCTCGGTGGCGAGCCGCAGGGCTTCCTGGGTGGCGGCGATGCCGGCTTCGTCGGGGACCGGATGGCCGGCCTCCACCATGTGGATGCCCGGCGCGTCCTGGCCGTAACCGTGGCGGGCCACCGCGAGGCCGACGATCCGGTCGTCGCCGAGCCCGTGCTGCTGCCGGTAGAACCGGCTCGCCACCGCGCTCATGCTGCCCGCCGCCTTGCCGGCCGCCAGGATGATCAGGCGGCCCGGGCTCGGCGCCGGCAGGTGTGCGGGCAGGCACAGGTCCGGATGGGCGGCGCGGATGCCGGCATACAGCAGGGTCTCGAGGAGCGCGCGCTGTTGCAGGATGGCGGGATCGGCGATGGGCGGGACGGTCTCGGGCATGGCGTCGGACGGGCTCCTCACTGTGATTTGCGCGTGCGATCCCCGCCCATTCGTTGGTAGGCGGCGGGCCCGTTTCTTGCCGTGAGCGCACGTTCTTTGGTAGGCATCGTGCCTTGTCACGTGATCTGCCCGAGCCGCCGCCTCACGGCAAGCGCGATCGGCAGCCTCACGCACATCCAACCCTCGGAGCCCCGTGACCCGTCCGGAGAGAGAAGCGCGCGCCCCGGCCCCGCACCCGTGCGAAATCATCCCGGGTGATCCCGCCTGCGGCCTCGTCATCGCGTGCGACCACGCGTCGAACTTCGTGCCCGCGGATATCGAGCTCGGCGTGCCGGAATCCGAGTTCGGCCGCCACATCGCCTACGATATCGGCGCGGCGGCGGTGACCCGGGGGCTCGCGGCCCGGCTGAACGTGCCGGCGATCCTGACGAACTTTTCGCGCCTGATCATCGACCCGAACCGCGGCCGGTCCGACCCGACCCTGGTGATGCGCCTGTCCGATGGCGCCGTGGTGCCGGGCAACGCTAAGATCGACGAGGCCGGCAAGCAGGCCCGGATCGCCCGCTTCTACGCGCCATTCGACGCCGCGATCGACGAAGCGGCCGCGGCCGCTCAGGCTGCCGGACGCCCCCCGGCGATCCTGACCATGCACAGCTTCACGCCCTACTGGCGCGGCATCGCCCGGCCCTGGCAGGTCGGCATCCTGTACGATCGGGACGCCCGCCTCGCCCGCCCGTTGATTGAGGCCTTGGAGGCCGATCCGGCCGGGCTTACGGTGGGCGACAACCAGCCCTATGGCGGCGGCCTGCCGGGCGACACGATCGACCGCCACGCGACCGCCCGCGGCCTGCCCAACGCCCTGGTGGAGATCCGGCAAGACCTCATCGCCGGCGAGGCCGGCCAGGAGGAATGGGCCGAGCGCTTCGCCCGCATCCTGCGCCCGCTGATCGCCGCTTGATCGGGACGCGCCGGATCCCGAGATCCGTGTCGACGGCCCTCACTGGAAAGCGTTTCCCACGATGCCCGAGATCGACCCGCAGACCCAGACCGAACTCGAAGCCGCGGTGTTCCGCCGGCTCGTGTCGCATCTGCGCAACCGCACCGACGTGCAGAACATCGACCTGATGAATCTGGCGGGCTTCTGCCGGAACTGCTTGTCGAACTGGCTTAAGGATGCCGCCGACGAGAAGGGCGTGCCGCTCACCAAGGACGAGAGCCGCAAGGCCGTCTACGGGATGCCCTACAGCGACTGGAAGGCGAAGCACCAGACAGAGGCGAGCCCCGAGCAACAAGCCGGATTTTCGGCCTCCCAGGCCAAGGATCACTGACCGGGCGGGAGGGGCCGCGAGAATCGGCTAAGCTTCCGGTAAGTTCGGCCCGTTAACCACCGGTCCAGGGCGCACCCGCGCCGCGCATCCCGGAGAGCCCCATGAACGCCCATTCGATGCCCACCGCGACAGCCCAGCGGCCCGGCGGCGACGTCTCGTCGTCCGAAGGCGTGGCCGCCGACGAGCTGAAGCAGTTCATCGAGCGCCTGGAGCGCCTCGAAGAGGAGAAGGCCGGCATCATGGGCGACATCAAGGAGGTGTTCGCCGAATTGAAGGGCCGTGGCTTCGACGCGAAGGCCGTGCGCACGATCATCCGCATCCGCAAGCAGGATCACAGCGAGCGCCAGGAGCAAGAGGCGATCCTCGAGCTCTACATGCAGGCCCTGGGCATGGCGTAGGACTTACGCTGCCGGGCGGGCATCAAGTTCGGCAGCCGGAACGAGATTGGAATTGAGCAGGGCCGTACCCCACCGGGTACGGCCCTTTGCTTATGGAGTGGGTGCCTCGATCGAAGGTCAGTGGCCGCCCGCGGCGTGCGTCTCCTCGATCAGGCCCAAGGTCCGGCCCGGATATCCGGCGGCGTCGAAATACCGGGTCTCGCCGACCGTCTGATAGTTCAGCACCGTCACGATGCCGGCGGCGTCCGGCTCCGAGCGACGGACATGCTTCTCGGCCGCGGGCCGGGCTCCGTTGAGCATCGCCTCCGTCAGGACCCGGCCGACCAGCTTGCCCTTGTTGGGGATGTCGAGATCGAGGATCCGGGCGATGGTCTTGCCGAGATCGGCGTTGCTTGCCGGGATGTCGCTCTCCAGGCCACCGCGGAAGCTCGGGCCGACCGCGCCCATGACGTTGCGGGTGTCGGAGCGGGCGAAGCTGCCATGCATGCCCTGGCCCTGCTGCAGGGTGGTGTCCGACACCTCGACGCCGCAGGTGGTGGGATCGGCGCAGCCGGTGGAGAAGCTGCGGAAGTTCACCACGATCGCTGGCATCGGGGTCAGGGCCGACCCGTCGAGGGCGATGGACGAGAGCGGCAGGGTCCCGGGGATCGCACCGAGCGCGTCGCTGACGAACAGGCCGCTGACGTAGTCCTGGCGGGACAGGGCCTCGACCACCTTCCGGGCCAGCGCCGTGTCGCTGTTCGGCACGTAGACGAGGTCCGAGCCGCCATTGGCCGCGACCACCACGTCGGGCTTCACCGGATCGGATCCGATCAGGCCGTTGGCCCGGCTCGGGAAGGTGCCGGCCTCCACCTTCGCGCCCTTGGCGTCCGGGTCGAACAGGGTCAGGCCGAGATCGTGCGCGAGATCGATGGCGAGGAAGCCCGGCGGCAGCTGCCTGGCCGGCACGCCCTTGTAGGAGTCCGAGGCGGCGTGGCTCGTGGCGCTCTCTTTCGAGATTGTCGAGAACCCGTGATCCGAGGTGAGCACCACGTCGGTGGTGTCGGCGAGCCCCTGCTCGCGCAGGGCCGCCAGGAGCGCGGCGAGGTTGTCGTCGGCGTTGCGGATGGCGGCGAGGCTCGTCGGCCCGTTGATGCCGGGCATCAGCCGCCCGAGACTGTCGCCGTGGTTGTGCTGCGTCCCGTCGGGATCGCGCGACCAGAACACCAGCACGAACGGCTTCTGCCGCGCCTTGAACAGCGGCAGCACCGCCTTGGTCGCGACGGAGGCGAAATAGGCCTGCTGCTCGACATTGGCCGCGACCGTGCCGGGCGTCTCGGCGGTGCCGGCCTGGCCGTTCGCGCCCCGGGTTGGCGCCTGATCCGGCAGGTTGACCTCCTTGAGCCGGGCGCGGAAAGCGTCGCCGAGCGGGATGCCGCCGGCCCGGCCGGTGCTGTCGTCGATGTGGATGTTGTACTGGCCGGTGCGCTCCGTGTGGTCGAAGACCAGGGACGGCCCGAGCTTGCCGATGCTGGCGGTGGAGAAGCCCTTGGCCCGGGCGGCCTTCAGGATCGTCTCCTCGTTGAGGTAGTTGCCCGCGAAGTGCTCGTCGACGTCGCCGAGCACCGGGTCGCTCTCGAGGAACGGGGTCAAGCTGTCGCCGGCGCCCGGCACCGGGAAGGCCGTGTAGATCGTATTCCCGAACTGGCCGGTATCGCCGAGCATGTGGCCGGTCGCCATGGCGGTGGCGTTCGGCATGGTGAAGGTCGGGAACATCGAGTGCGTGTTGGTGAAGCGCACGCCGGTCTTCATCAGCCGGTCCATGGTCGGTGCGTTCTGCGGGTTCACCATCCCGGCCCGAAGGCCGTCGGCCACGAACAGGATGACGTTGTGGGGCCGCGTCTCGGCGCGGGCGGCGCCTGACGCGCACAATCCGACGAGGCAGGCAACGATGACGCGACGCATAAAGAATCTCCGACCGATCCGGGGAGCGGCGTGGCCGGGGAAGATTACAATGCTGTGACAGGCGGGCATCGGGTGGCGCCGCCGGGTGTACGTCCTGGTGTCGGATCTGGATGCGCGCGACTGCTTGTCGAGACGATCAGCACCTGAGAAACCACAACGAACACAAAGAATAGGCTATCTTCTAGGTATTCGCAGACAAACAGATTACCGGAGACATTCTCGCATGTCTTGCCACCCGCACCGTCATTGCGAGCGCAGCGAAGCAACCCAGTGCGGCGCGCGATCCCCGGACGGAGCGTTTCCCTAGGTTGCTTCGCTGCGCTCGCAATGACGGTGGAGGCTGCTGCGCACGCTTCACCCGGCGACCGTAAAAACGAAAACGGC
Organism: Methylobacterium pseudosasicola; assembly: GCF_900114535.1. Lineage (GTDB taxonomy): Bacteria > Pseudomonadota > Alphaproteobacteria > Rhizobiales > Beijerinckiaceae > Methylobacterium > Methylobacterium pseudosasicola. Next base: position 57,510 of record NZ_FOTK01000008.1, read on the forward strand.
CGCGATCATCCGATCGCGGCCGCCTCACATCTCTATGCCGCTCTGTTACGCGGCCTTGGGCTTGGCGCGATTGAGCAGCTTGCGGTTCACCAGCACCTCGGCGATCTGCACCGTGTTGAGGGCGGCGCCCTTGCGCAGGTTGTCCGAGACACACCAGAAGTTCAGGCCATTCTCGATGGTCGCGTCCTCGCGGATGCGCGAGATGTAGGTGGCGTCCTCGCCGGCCGCCTCGTGCGGGGTGATGTAGCCGCCGTTCTCGCGCTTATCGACCACCAGCACGCCCGGCGCCGAGCGCAGGATCTCGGTGGCCCGTTCCGCCGAGAGCGGATGCTCGAACTCGACGTTCACCGCCTCCGCATGCCCGATGAAGACCGGCACGCGGACCGCGGTGGCGGTCAGCTTGATCTTCGGGTCGAGCATCTTCTTGGTCTCAGCGACCATCTTCCACTCTTCCTTCGTGTAGCCATCCTCCATGAATACGTCGATGTGGGGGATGACGTTGAAGGCGATGCGCTTGGTGAACTTGCCGCCTTCCTTGATCTCGCCGGCGGTGAACACGGCGCGGGTCTGGTTGAACAGCTCGTCCATCGCCTCCTTGCCGGCGCCGGAGACCGACTGGTAGGTCGAGACCACGACGCGCTTGATCGTGGCCGCCTCGTGCAGGGGCTTGAGGGCGACGACCAGCTGGGCGGTCGAGCAGTTCGGGTTGGCGATGATGTTGCGCTTGGTGAAGCCGACCACCGCGTCGGCATTCACCTCGGGCACGATCAGCGGCACGTCGGCGTCGTAGCGGAACGCCGACGAGTTATCGATCACCACGCAGCCCTGCTGGCCGATCCGGGGCGACCATTCCTTGGAGGTCTCGCCGCCCGCCGACATCAGGCAGATATCGGTGTCAGAGAAGTCGTAGGTGTCGAGGGCTTTGACCTTGAGCGTTTTGTCGCCGAAGGAGACTTCCTGACCCTGGCTGCGGCGCGAGGCCAGCGCCACGACCTCGTCGGCGGGGAAAGCCCGCTCGGCCAGGATATCCAGCATCTCACGGCCCACGTTGCCCGTGGCGCCTACGATGGCGACCTTGTAACCCATCTCTCGTCTCCGCGCGGAAAACCCCGACCGATCCGGGTGCCGCGCTCATGCCAGCAAACTCGGCCGAAGATCGTTCGCGCCGAAGGGGCGCCCGTTAAACGGGCGCGGCCGCGAACCCGCACGAGGTGGGGGCGACGGCCTCTGCGAGCAAGGCGCCGAAGGGCCGAGGCTGTCAAGGCCGGCGCCCACCGTCAAGGATCGATTCACCCTGTCGCGGGAATGCCGGGCATGACGCCCGGTTGGAGGGTGGTGCTCAACCCGGCGCGGTGATGATCGAGCGCGGCCGACATCAGCGGCCGCCCGCACGGGACATCATGCAGAGCGACCATCCGAGTGGAGCAGCGAACGCGGCGACCGGCGCACCGGAAGGGCGGCGCACCCTGTCGCTCGTCGGCCTCGGCCTGCGCCTCGTCGTCGCCTCGGCGATGATCGCCGCGCTCTGCCTCTACGCGCGGAAGCCGCCGGGCGTGCCGCAGCAGGCCGTTGCGGACCAGATCGCGACTCCGTTCGTGCCCACCACGCCGGCACCCAAGGCCCCCCTGGCGGCGACCCCTGTCCGGTTCGGGCTCGCCGAGCCCGGTCTCGATCCGGTTCGGGTCGCGGCTGCCCGGATCGACCCGGCCACGGGCCTGCGGGAAGACGCGCTGGCGCGCGGTGCTTTCGAGGCGATCGAGGCCCTGGCGCTCCGGGTGACCCTCGCCCGGGGCAATGCGGCCCGCCCGGCGCCCAGCCTCTTCATCCTGCTGGCCCGCCGGGCCGCCACCGACGGACCTGCCCTGGCCGTGATTCGCACCGGCCCGGGCGGCCGGATCGTTACGAAGTTCGGCGCGGTCGAGACCCTGGAGGTCACCCTCGGGGGTACCACGCGTCGGACCTGCACCGGATTCCTCAGCCGGGAATCCGCGTTTCAGCTCGACGGCTGGCTCTGCGCACCGCTCGGCCACCCCCCCGAGGCGCAGACCCTCGGCTGCATGATCGACGCCCTGAGCCTCGACGACCGGGCCGATCCCGACGCGACGGCGGCCTTCCTGGCGCCGCGGATGGACCGCGGCTGTTCAGTCACCACGGTCGCGGATGCCACCGAACCGACCGGTTCGATCGGTCGGCGGCGGGCGCACACGAAAAAATGAGGCCAGAATACGGCAAATCGCCGAAGCTCGGCCATTTTCGCGGAACCACAGCCTCGCTCAAGCGTCGTTCTATCAAAGGCGGCGAACTGTTAAGCTTCGGTCGCCATATTGGTGGCACTCACAGACAAGGTTGGCCATGCGCTCGCTTAAGATCGCTCTTCTCGGCGTCATCGCCGCCACCGGCTTCGGCGCCCTGGCATCCGCGCCGGCCCAGGCCCAGGACGGTTTCGGCCCGGGTCGCGTCTACAACGTCGGCCGCCCGCTCCCGATCCGCGTCCGTCCGCGCAGCTGGCTCGACGCCGGCAACGTGCCGCTGACCTCGAACGTCCCGGGCGCCGGCGGCTCGCGGAACCCTGCCCTGAACCCCTACCTGATTGCCGCCTCGAACCAGCTGACCCCGGTCTACGGCCGTAACGATCGCTTCGACAGCGGCACGCTGCCCGACCCGATCACCAACGGCCCGTTCATCGGTGCGCGCTCCTCGGCGATCCGCAACGTCGACCTGTCCTTCGTCGACCGGATCGACCCGACCTCGCCGCTCTACGGCCGCCCCTACTGAGCGAAACGCACAGTCTGGAATTTCGGGAAGCGCGGGCCTTCGGGGCCGCGCTTTTTGTTATTTTGGGGGATTTTCGCACTCGCCCCCTCATCCTGAAGTGTGAGCGAAGCGAGCCCCGAAGGAGCCCTCTAGCCAGACCCGCGATCCTTGGAGCCCTCTTCTGAAACCCAGGGATTTCCGATCGCTAGGCACCTCAGGACGAGGAGAGAGGTAAAGGCATCAAGATGATCGCCGCAGCCTGCATCGTCAGCGCGCGCTACTTGACCTGCACGCTGTCGACGACTTCGCGGAACTTGGCGAGCACGCCCGTGCGCTGATCCTCGCGGACGACGCCGAGGGCGCGCAGGTACCCGTCCGGATTGAACCGGATGGTCTGCGAGACGACCACGGAGACGTTGGTCGGCATATCGACCGCTCGGGCCACGATCTCGTGCCAGTCGACGCCGTTGGAGCGGTAGCTCTGGGCGCGCTCGATCACGAAATCCTTCATGGTCTGGTTGGACGCGAGGGCCGCCCGGGCGAAGCCGTCGCGCTGCTCGGCGGTCGGCGGCTGCTGGACCGCCTGGGCGAGCACCAGGATCGGCTGCTCCAGGTTCTGCATCTGGTCCTTCGGTCCCGCGGTGAGAAGGACGGAGTTGCCGGCCAGCACCCGCACCGGGCGGAAGCCCGCCATGTTGCCGATCCGGAACGGCAGCGCCTCGACCTGCTGGTCGAGGGTCAAGGGCGGCCGCAGGGTGACGCCGGTCACCAGCTTGCGCATCGTCTCTTCGGTCTCCGCATCCGGGAGCGCCTGGGCGATAATCAGGCCGGTGACGGTGGGCGTGCCGACCACCAGAATCCACTTGCGGATCGCGGGCGCGGAGGCGTTGGGATCGGCGGGCTGCTCGCCGGTGTAGAGCATGCCCTCGTTGTCGCCGACCTTGACCTCCTCGCGCTTCTCCACCGCAAAACCCTGGCTGAGCAGGTTGGCGTCGGTGAAGCCGCTGACCATCTCGGCGAAGGCGTTGGGCGGCAGCTCGACCACCGATACGGTGGCACCGCCCTCCTTGCGTTCGAAGCCGGAGAAGCGCCGCGACAGTGCCATGTCGGCGGGCGGCTCGAATCCGAAGCGGGAGCCCGGCGGATAGACCGGATCGGCGGCATGCGCCGCGGAGCCGAGCCCGGCCATCAGGACGGCCAGGGACAGAACCCGCCCGAAACGCAGCGTCAGGTTACGCACCAGCATCGGAAACCGGTTCTCCTCGGGCCAAGGCCCATGCGGCCTCGCCTTGTGCGATGGGTCCGACGGCCGGCTGCTGGTGTCAAGCGCTTGCGAGATCAGGAGATCGGGAGATCCGCCAGGTGGCACTTACGCCTCGGCGGCGCTGACCCGGCGCAGCGTCAGGTTGCAGCGGCCGCCGGCCGGCAGGAAGCCCGGCAACGGGTTCTCGGTGGGCAGGTCGTTCTCCGGGTAAAGGCGGTCGACCCCGTGGTGGATCAGGCGCGAGGCGCCGCCGATCACCAGGGCATCGCCGGGGAGGAGCCGCACCGAGCGGGTCGGGTCCGAGCGCCGCAGGCCGCCGTAGCGGAACAGGGCCACTGCGCCGAGCGACAGGGACACGACCGGGGCCGAAAAATCGGCCTCGTCGCGGTCCTGGTGCAAGCCCATCCGGGCGTCCGGGGCGTAGAGGTTGATCAGGCAGGCTTCCGGCGACGCCGGAAACGCCGCCAGCGCGTCCCAGGCTGCCAGGGCGGTCGGCGGGATCGCGGGCCACGGGTCATCGGTCTCGGGGTGGGTCGGCTGGTAGCGGTAGCCGCTCCGGTCGGAGATCCAGCCGAGCGGACCGGCATTCGACATCCGCACCGAGAACGGCTTTCCCGTGCGCGGCATGCACGGGGTGACGGGTGGCGCGGATGCGAGCACCGCGGCCACTTCGGCGGCAAGCCGGACGCGGGCAGTGGAATCCAGGAAGCCCGGATGGTGGATCAGCCCTGGCGCGAGTTCGGTCGCCAATCAGCGGCCCGCTTCGCCGTCGCGGGCCAGGATTTCCTTGGAGGCGACCGTGGTGTCGGCGGCGAGCCGGTAGACCAGCGGCACGCCGGTCTTGATCTCCAGGCCGGCGATCGTGTCGGCACCCAGATGGTCGAGCACCATCACCAGGGAGCGCAGCGAGTTGCCGTGGGCCGCCACCAGCACCCGCTGCCCGGCCATCACCCGGGGCAGGATCGTCTCGATGTAATAGGGCAGCACCCGGGCGGCGGTGTCCTTGAGGCTCTCGCCGCCGGGCGGCCGCACGTCGTAGGAGCGGCGCCAGAGATGGACCTGCTCCTCGCCCCATTGGGCGCGGGCGTCGTCCTTGTTGAGGCCGGCGAGGTCGCCGTAATCGCGCTCATTCAGCGCCTGCGACCGCACCGTTTCGAGATCCGCCAGACCCATCTCTTCCAGCATCAGCGCGCAGGTGCGCTGCGCCCGGACGAGTTCGGATGTGAAGGCGATATCGAACCCGTAGCCCGCCCGCTTCAGGGCTCGGCCGGCCGCACGCGCCTCGTCAATGCCGCGCTCGGTAAGGTCGGGATCGCGCCAGCCGGTGAACAGGTTCTTGAGGTTCCACTCGCTCTGGCCATGGCGAGCGAGGACGAGCAGGCGCTCCATCGGCAGATCGTATCCCTCGATGTTGGTCTAAAGCCCCAGCACGTCCGCCATGGAATAGAGCCCCGGCGGCTTCGGGTGCGCCCAGAGGGCGGCCTTGACGGCGCCGGCGGCGAACAGGCCGCGGTCGGCGGCATGGTGGCTGATGGTCAGGGTCTCGCCAGCCCCGGCGAAGATCACGCTGTGGTCGCCGACGACGGAGCCGCCCCGCAGAGTCGCGAAGCCGATATCGCCCGGCCGGCGCGCGCCGGTATGCCCGTCCCGGGTCGAGACCCGCACGTCCTTGAGGTCGACGCCGCGCCCCTCCGCGGCGGCCTCGCCGAGGAGCAAAGCGGTGCCGGAGGGCGCATCCACCTTCATGCGGTGGTGCATCTCGGCGATCTCGATGTCGAACTCGTCGCCCAGCGCCTTGGCGACCCGGCGCACCAGCTCCGCCATCAGGTTGATGCCGAGCGACATGTTGCCGGAGCGAACGATGCGCGCGTGGTAGGCGGCGGCCTGGAGCTTGGTGAGGTCATCGTCCGACAGGCCGGTGGTGCCGACCACGTGGACGATGCGGGCCTGGGCGGCCAGCTCGGCGAATTGCACGGTGGCGGCGGGGGCGGTGAAATCGAGCACGCCGTCCGCAGTGGCGAAGGCCTTCAGCGGGTCATCGGTCACCTTCACGTCGAGGGGCGGCAGGCCGGCCAGCACACCGGCATCCTGCCCCAGGACCGGCGAGCCCTCGCGCTCGATCGCCGCCGCGAGGGTGCAGCCCTCGGCCTCGGCCACCGCCCGCACCAGCATCCGCCCCATGCGCCCGTCCGCGCCGACCACCACGAGCCGCATTCACAGTTTCCTATGTCGTTCCGTCCCCGGCGAGCCTGGCCGAAGTCAGGCGCGCCATCAATGGGCCGGACCGTCTGTTGGGATTGTCCCGATCGCGGGCTTCCGCATCGTCTCGATGAGCCCGATGCGGAAGCCCGCTATAAGCTCAATCCTTCTCGGGGGCGATCGCTTCGAGGCCGCCGATATGCTTCTGCGCGTAGAGCGGCAGACCGATCTGCTTGATCAGCTCGAGCTGGGTCTCGAGGAAGTCGATATGGCCCTCCTCGTCCTCGGCGAGCTGCTCGAACAGGTTCTTCGACACGCGCTCGTTGATCGACTCGCAGTACTGCGCGGCTTCGAGATAGAGGCTGCGCGCGCCGTTCTCGGCGGCGAGGTCGCACTCGATGATCTCCTGCACATTCTGGCCGATTCGCAGCGGCTCCAGCTCCTGCAGGTTCGGGAAGCCGTCGAGGAATAGGATCCGGTCGATGAACCGGTCCGCGTGGTTCATCTCTTCGATCGATTCCTTGCGCCAGAACTTGGCGAGATCGATATAGCCCCAGTCATTGAGCATGCGGAAATGCAGCCAGTACTGACTGACCGCAGTCAGCTCGCTCTTCAGGCCGCGATTCAGGTACTCGATGACCTTGGTGTCGCCCTTCATGGCCCCCGTACTCCCAACAGCTATTCTGGCGGGGGGGTCGTGGCGTCACGCCGAAATCCCGTCCTCCGCAGTTTGGAATAAAACCAAACTGCAAGCGCTGGCGCAAGCCGTCGAGCATTCATGGCTGCCTTGATCGCCCACGGCTTCTCCCAGCGCGTTGCGCATGATCTCGCGGATCGTCCGGGCGCAGCGCCCGCATTTCGGGCTGCAACCGAGGCAGGCATAGACCTGCGCCGGGGTGCGGGGACAGCCCGGGCCGGGCGACAGGCAGCTGCGCACTGCGCCATCGGACAGGACGTTGCAAGAACAGACGATCATGCGCGCTGCAGAACCCGTCTTCCTCGGGCCCAACCCGACCGTGTCGAGCAAGGCATTGCGGACCCACCAGATTAGAATGAGTGAAAAGTAGAAGACTTTTCAAGGCCTTACTGGTTATCGGGGAGATGGCATCGCTCCGGCTCCGGGTCAAGGCGGCGCTAATCACAGGGACTCGATCGGATCGTTCACGTCCGATCACCCGGTTCAGCAGCTCGGTCTGCTTGGCTTCAGCGGGCGAGTTCGCGCAGCCCCAGCCGAATCAGCACCTTGGCCTCGGCACCCTCCTCCGCTCCCTTCAGGGCCGCCGCGATGGCGGCGGCGGCCTGCACCTGCGGATAGCCGAGATTGACCAGCGCCGAGATCGCGTCGGCCACCGGGCGCGGCGCGGCGCCCTCCTCCACGGCGCCGGTGAGCGCGATCAGGGCCGGGTCCACCGGTGCGAAGGCGGGCGCCTTGTCCTTCAGTTCGGCGGCGAGCCGCGCCGCCAGCCGCGGTCCGACGCCGGGTGCCCGGCTGATCGAGCCCTTGTCGCCCGTGGCGATGGCGGTCGCCAGGGCGTCGGGCTCCAGCACCGACAGGATCGCCAGCGCCACACGCGAGCCCACACCCTGCACGGTCTGGAGCAGGCGGAACCATTCCCGCTCCGCATCCGAGCGGAAGCCGTAGAGCCGGATCATGTCCTCGCGGACATAGGTCTCGATCGACAGCTCCGCCGCCTCGCCGACCTTGGGCATGCGCTGGAGCGTGCGCGCCGAGCAATGCGCGATGTAGCCGACGCCGGACACGTCGAGGATCACGAAATCCTCGCCGAACGAATCCACCACGCCCCTGAGCTTGCCGATCATTCTGTGCCCGTCCGCTGTCGGGGCGATGCCTATAGAAGCGCGGGCGCCTCCGCCAGACGCGCTTGAGCCCGGCGGCACTTCGTGAAATCAGGGGCGCCGCGGCGGCCAGGCTTGATGGGGATCGAAGTCGGCCGGACGAGCGGGGGAAACGACCATGCGCGCGCCCATACTCGCCCTGATCGGCCTCCTGTGCCTCGGCCCCGCCCGGGCGGCGGACGATCCGGCCGCGGCGGCACCGAGCAAGGATCCGACCCAGGTCCGGCCGGGCGCCTACGTCCTCGATCCGGATCACGGCAAGGTCACGTGGTCGGTGAGCCATCTCGGCTACTCGACCTATTACGGCCAGTTCACCGGCCTGACCGGCAAGCTCGACCTCGACCCGAAGGCGCCGGACAAGAGCCGCCTCGAGGTCAGCGTACCGCTCGGCGGCGTCATCACCGGCAGTGCCCGCCTGAACGAGCATCTGGCGGCACCGGACTTCTTCGACACAGCGAAGTTTCCGAGCGCCACCTTCACGGCCACCGCCGTCGAGCCGACGAGCCCGACCACCGCGCGGATCACCGGCGACCTGACCCTGCGCGGCGTCACCCGGCCGCTGGCGATCGACGCCACCTTCAACCAGGCCGGCATCCACCCGGTGGACCAGCGCTACACCGTGGGCTTCGACGGGCGCGCCGTGGTGAAGCGCTCGGATTTCGGCGTGAACGCCTACCTGCCGGCGCTGGGCGACGAGGTATCCCTGCGCATCGAGGGCGAGTTCAAGGCGGCTCCCTGAGCCACACGCACTAGGTGACGGAGCCCCCTGCCACCGTGTACGCAACCGCGGTTGCTGCATCGCACAGGAAGGATCGCCCGGCATGACCAAGCTCGTCATCGGCGGGGCCCAGATGGGTCCGATCCAGCGGGCCGACAGCCGTGCGCTCGTCATCGACCGGATGGTCGCGTTGCTGGAGCGCGCGGCGCAGGCTGGCGTCGAGATGCTGGTCTATCCGGAGCTGGCGCTGACCACCTTCTTCCCGCGCTGGTACATGACCGACCCGGCCGAGATTGATGCGTTCTTCGAGCGCGACATGCCGAACGCTGCGACGGCGCCCCTCTTCGCCAGGGCCCGGGAGCTGCGGATCGCGATCAGCTTCGGCTATGCTGAGCTGACGCCGGAGGGGCGCCGCTTCAACACTGCGATCCTCACCGACCGGGATGGCCGGATCGTCGGCAAGTATCGCAAGATCCACCTGCCGGGGCACAGCGAATACGACCCCGAGCGCAGCCACCAGCACCTCGAGAAGCGCTATTTCGAACCGGGGGATCTCGGCTTTCCGGTCTGGCGCAATGCGGACGTCGTCATGGGCATGGCGATCTGCAACGACCGGCGCTGGCCGGAGACCTACCGCTGCCTCGGCCTCCAGGGCGTCGAGCTGATCATGATCGGCTACAACACCCCCTCGGTGAACAGCCAGAAGGGTGCGGAGGGCCTGGAGAAGCGCCTGTTCCACTCGGACCTGTCGCTGCAGGCCGGCGCCTATCAGAACGCCACCTATGTCGTCGGTGTCGCCAAGGCGGGTCTCGAGGACGGCCATCCGCTGATAGGCGGCTCGATCATCGTCGACCCGGACGGCACGGTCATCGCCCGCGCCAAGACCGAGGGCGACGAGCTGATCGTGGCGCCCTGCGATTTCGCCGCCTGCGCCTTCGGCAAGACGACGATCTTCGATTTCGCCCGGCATCGCCGGCCCGAGCATTACGGGCGCATCACGGCGCAGGTCGGCGCCACCGTGGAGGTTTGAACGTTGCGCGGTGCTTGGCTGATCTGGACCCTGATGTTCGCCGGACCCGCTTGCGCGCAGACGCCCGCGCCGCCAGCCGCCTCGCCCCTCGACAATTATGCCGAGGCGGCGGCGACCACGATCATTGCCGAGCAGACCTGCCCGGGCATCCAGGTGAAGGCCGGGCAGCTGACGACGCTGCGGCTCGCCACCAAGGTCGCGGCAGCGCAGGAGGCGATCCTGCAGGAGAAGCTGCGGACCCGGGCCACGCAGGTCCGGCAGCAGCTCGCCGCCGACGGGCGGGAGGCTTGGTGCGCGCAGGCGCTGGCCGCGTTCGGCCCGCAAGGCAGCGTCGCCAAGGGCATCCTCGCCACCGGCGCGCCGATCCGCTGACCCTGTTCAGGATTGACACGGCGCCACCCCGCCCCTACTGACCCGGCATGGCGCGCGGCCTCCTCGACGAGGTCCGCGCGTTTCGCGTTGTCCGGGTCCGCCCGTGCAATGACTTCAAACAAGAAGCCGGTCCAGGGGCAGCCGCCCCGGAGGCCGTTCGAGAACACGAGAGCAACGATGTTCGCAGTCATCAAGACGGGCGGCAAGCAGTACCGCGTCGCCGCCAACGACACCATCACCATCGCCACCCTGCCGGGCGAGGCCGGTGAAACCGTGACCTTCGGTGAGGTCCTCCTGTTCGCCGACGGTGCGGGCGCGACGCAGGTCGGCGCGCCGACCCTGTCGGGCATCAGCGTCACGGGCGAGATCGTGAGCCACGGCCGCGACAAGAAGGTGATCGCCTTCAAGAAGCGCCGCCGCCAGAACTCGCGCCGCAAGCGCGGCCACCGCCAGCACCACACCGTGGTGCGCATCACCGGCATCTCCGCGTGATCGAGCGCGGGCCCCAGGCGAGGCCCGCGATCCGCGCGACCCACACGCATTCGGAGCAGATCCCATGGCACACAAGAAAGCAGGCGGCTCGTCCCGCAACGGCCGCGACTCGGAAGGCCGGCGCCTCGGCGTCAAGAAGTTCGGCTCGGAAGCCGTGATTCCGGGCAACATCATCGTGCGCCAGCGCGGCACCAAATGGCATCCCGGCAGCAATGTCGGCATGGGCAAGGACCACACGCTGTTCGCGCTGGTACCGGGCCATGTCCGCTTCGAGACGCGCCGCGGGCGCGCCTTCGTGGCCGTAACCCCGCTGGCCCAGGCCGCGGAATAACAGGCGGGCGCCCGAGCGGCGAAGCTGGCGTCCCGCCCGGTGTCCCACACCGGACCGGAGACGTCGATGCCGAGCCCCTGACGGGACGGATCGGACGGAACACCGGGGAGGATGGGGCACCATCCTCCCCTTCGTCGTCTTGAGGCGGTGCCCCGGAGCCGGGAACGCCGCCCTGCGAGGGCACGATGTTCCCCGATCTCACCCGCGACGATGTCTTCCGGATCGAGACGCGCCGGCTGTGGCTGCGCTGGCCGACGGCGAAGGACAAGGACGCGATCCTCAAGCTCGCTGGCGAGCGGGCGGTGGCCGAGATGACCGCCCGGATCCCGCACCCGCTCGACCGGCACACCGTCGACGCGTTCCCGCTCAAGACGCGGGGCGCCAACAGCGCCGGCAGCGGCCTGACGCTGGCGCTCACCGAGCGGTCGGCCCCGGCAAACCTGATCGGCCTGGTCGGGATCTCGGATGGTGGCGGCGAGCCGCATCTCGGCTACTGGCTCGGCCGGCCCTGGTGGGGCAACGGCCTGATGGGCGAGGCCGCGCGGGCCCTGGTCCATGCCTATTTCGCCTATGCGGGTGGGGGCCGGCTCGAAGCTTCGGCGCTGCCGGCGAACCCGGCCTCCCGGCGTGTCCTGGAGAAGGTCGGCTTCCGGGTGACCGGGCGCAGCGCGCGTCCCTGCCCGGCCCGCGGAGGCGACCGGGAGGTCGACCTGTTCGGCCTCGACCGCAGCGACTGGGCGACCCGTGCGGGCGCTTTCGGCTCCACAGCGGAACTCGCGGCGGCGTCCTGAATCACGGCGTTCCGACCCCTCCGGACGGAGGGGCCGGGCGCGGCGTCGAACAGTCCGGCGCGCCCCCCTATATGCTTCGGCGACTCCCGGGTTGCCGAGGCCAGCCAGCGACGAGATGCACCGTGAAATTCCTCGACGAAGCCAAAGTCTATGTCCGCTCCGGTGACGGCGGTCCCGGCTGCGTCGCGTTCCGGCGCGAGAAGTTCATCGAGTTCGGCGGCCCGAACGGCGGCGATGGCGGCCGTGGCGGCGACGTCTGGGTCGAGTGCGTCGAGGGCCTCAACACGCTGATCGACTACCGCTACCAGCAGCACTTCAAGGCCAAGAAGGGCGAGCATGGCATGGGCTCGAACTGCCACGGCGCCAACGGCACCGACGTGGTGCTGAAGGTGCCGGCCGGCACGCAGATCTTCGCCGAGGACGGCGACACCCTTATCGCCGACCTCACCGAGGTCGGCCAGAAGATCCGCTTGGCCAAGGGCGGCAATGGCGGCTTCGGCAACGCCTACTTCACCACCTCTACCAACCGCGCCCCGAAGCACGCCAATCCGGGCCTGGAAGGCCAGGAGATGTGGATCTGGCTGCGGCTCAAGCTGATCGCCGATGCCGGCCTCGTCGGCCTGCCCAACGCGGGCAAGTCGACCTTCCTGGCGAGCGTCACGGCGGCCAAGCCGAAGATCGCCGATTACCCGTTCACGACCCTGCATCCGGGCCTGGGCGTCGTCCGCTCGGACAACCGCGAATTCGTGCTCGCCGACATTCCCGGCCTGATCGAGGGCGCCCACGAGGGCGTCGGCCTGGGCGACAAGTTCCTGGCCCATGTCGAGCGCTGCCGGGTGTTGCTGCATCTCGTCGACGGCACCAGCGAGCATGCCGGCAAGACCTACAAGCTGGTCCGCGGCGAGATCGAGGCCTACGGCAACGGCCTGGCCGACAAGCCCGAGATCGTCGCGCTCTCGAAGGCAGACGCGCTGGATGCGGAGACCTTGAAGAGCCAGGTCGCCAAGCTGAAGCGCGCCGCCGGCCGGGCGCCGCTGGTCCTGTCCTCAGCGAGCCGCAAGGGCGTCCCGGAAGCGCTCCGGGCGATCCGGAGCGAGATCGACGCCAGTGCCGCGGCGGAGGCGCGACCGGTGGAGGCTTGGCAGCCGTGAGTGCCGGGGCGCAGATCCGGCGCGCCGCGCGGGGCTTTGGCCGACCGGGACCCGCGCGGGATCGTGCTCCGCGCGCACGCTGTTCACGCGCGTAGACTTCGTCCAGACAGCAATCCCTGATTCAGCCCGCGAAGAATTATGATCCCGGCCCTCGAAGAATTCCGTCGCGTCGTCATCAAGGTCGGATCGGCCCTGCTGGTCGACCGCAATGCCGGCCGGCTGCGCCATGCCTGGTTGGCAGCTTTGACCGAGGACATCGCTGAGTTGCATGGCCGGGGCGTCGACGTGCTGGTCGTGTCGTCGGGCAGCATCGCTCTCGGGCGGACGGTGCTGGGCCTGCCGCCCGGGATCCTGCGGCTGGAGGAGAGCCAGGGCGCGGCCTCGGTTGGTCAGATCACGCTGGCCAGGCATTGGGCCGAGGCGCTCGGGCATCACGGCATCGTGGCGGGGCAGATCCTGGTGACCCCGCAGGACACCGAGGAGCGGCGGCGCTACCTCAATGCCCGGGCCACCGTGCTGAAGCTCTTGGAGATGCGTGCCGTCCCGGTGGTCAACGAGAACGACACGGTGGCGACCTCCGAGATCCGCTACGGCGACAACGACCGGCTCGCCGCCCGGGTCGCCACGATGATCGATGCCGACGTGCTGGTGCTGTTCTCCGACATCGACGGGCTCTACACCGCCCCGCCCCAGTCGGACCCGGAGGCGCGGCACCTGCCGGTGGTGGAGCGCATCACCCCGGAGATCGAGGCGATGGCCGGCGGCCCGGCCTCGGAGCTGTCCCGGGGCGGCATGCGCACCAAGGTCGAGGCGGCCAAGATCGCGGCCTCGGGGGGGACGCACCTCGTCATCGCCGATGGGCGGGGCAAGAACCCCCTGAAGGCGGTGCGCGAGGGTGCGCGCTGCACGTGGTTCCTGTCCGGCTCTACCCCGACGGCGGCGCGCAAGACCTGGATCGCCGGCTCCCTGGAGCCGCGCGGGACGCTGACCATCGATGCCGGCGCCGCCAAAGCCCTGCTCGGCGGCGCGAGCCTGCTGCCGGTGGGCGTCCGGGCGATCGAGGGGAGCTTCTCCCGGGGCGACGCCGTGATGATCCGCGATCCTGAGGGCCGCATGCTCGGACGCGGCCTCGTCGCCTATGACAGCGCCGAGGCGGCCCTGATCATCGGCCACCCGAGCGCACGCATCCCGGAACTGCTCAACTATCCGGGCCGCGCCTGGATGGTGCACCGCGATGATCTGGCGATGTTTTAGACTGGACTGATTCTGATCAATTATCGTCCCGTCGAAAACCGCGTATTCTCTGTCACGCTCGATCAGCCGGCACACTTGTAGCCCCGTGGCCCGATGTGCAAATACCGCCCCATCCCCTGTCGGGCCGGTTCTTGCGGCCCCCGAACGTCGAGGACGCCAGCGTGCCCGTCCTGAACCTGAGATCCGATCTCGCCGAGGCCGATACGCTGCCGGAGCAGATGGCGGTCATCGGCCGTCGGGCGCGCGCTGCCGGCCGGCGCATGGCGCTCGCCTCGGCCCAGACCAAGGATCAGGCGCTGCGTCTCATCGCCGAGCGGCTGCGGGCGAACGCGGACGAGATCCTGCGGGAGAACGCCCGGGACGTCGCCGCCGCGCGCCAAGCCGGCCAGAGCGCCGCGCTGATCGACCGGCTCGCCCTTGATGCCGGCCGCCTCGCCGGAATCGCCGAGTCGGTGGAGAAGGTCGGCGCGTTGGCCGATCCGGTCGGGCGCCAGCTCGCCGCAATCGAGCGGCCGAACGGCCTGCTGATCGAGCGCATCGCCGTGCCGCTCGGCGTCATCGGCGTCATCTTCGAGAGCCGCCCGAACGTCACCGCCGATGCCGGTGCCCTCTGCCTCAAGGCCGGCAACGCCGCGATCCTGCGCGCCGGCTCCGACAGCCACCGCAGCGCCCTGGCCATCGCCAAGGCGATGAGCGAGGGCCTGGCCGAGGCGGGCCTGCCCGCCGATGCGATCCAGCTGGTGCCGACCCGGGACCGGGCCGCGGTCGGGCTGATGCTGGGCGGCCTCGAGGGCTGCATCGACGTCATCGTGCCCCGGGGCGGGCGCGGCCTCGTGGAGCGCGTCCAGGCCGAGGCGCGGGTCCCG
The DNA here is from genome assembly GCF_900114535.1 of Methylobacterium pseudosasicola. Classification (GTDB taxonomy): domain Bacteria; phylum Pseudomonadota; class Alphaproteobacteria; order Rhizobiales; family Beijerinckiaceae; genus Methylobacterium; species Methylobacterium pseudosasicola. Next base: position 72,589 of record NZ_FOTK01000008.1, read on the forward strand.
GTCTTCGCCCATCTCGACGGCGTCAACCACGTGTATGTGGCGGCGGCGGCCGATCTCGACATGGCGCTCGCCGTGCTCCTCAACAGCAAGATGCGCCGGACCAGCGTCTGCGGCGCCGCCGAGACCCTGCTGGTCGACCGCGCCTGCGCGGGGACGCATCTGGCGCCGCTGGTCCGGACCCTGCTCGATGTCGGCTGCGCGGTGCGCGGCGATGCCGAGACTCAAGCCGTCGATCCGCGGGTGACGCCGGTTGCCGAGGACGACTGGCACACCGAATATCTCGACGCGATCATCGCGGTGCGCGTCGTCGACGGGATCGAGGCGGCCATCGAGCATATCGAGACCTACGGTTCGCACCACACCGACGCGATCATCACGGGAGACCGCGCCGAGGCGACCCGCTTCCTGGCGGAAGTCGATTCGGCGATCGTCACCCACAACGCCTCGACGCAGTTCGCCGATGGCGGCGAGTTCGGCTTCGGCGCCGAGATCGGCATCGCCACGGGGCGCATGCATGCTCGCGGCCCGGTGGGCGTCGAGCAGCTGACCACGTTCAAGTACCGCGTCCACGGCAGCGGCCAGATCCGTCCGTGACCCCCCGCGAAGTCCCGGCGTGCGGCTGACCCTGCCGCCGAGCGCCCCCGGCATGCGGATCGGCCTCTACGGCGGATCCTTCAATCCCGCCCACCACGGTCACCGCCACGTCACCGTGACGGCCCTGCGCCGGCTCGGGCTCGACCGGGTGTGGTGGCTGGTGAGCCCCGGCAACCCGCTCAAGAGCCGGATCGCCCTGCCCTCCGTGGAGGCCCGCTGCGCCCAGGCCCAGGAGATCGCCCGACACCCGCGCATCGCGGTGACCGGGATCGAGGCGGCGTTGGGCGTGCGCTTCACGGTGCAGACCCTGCGCTACCTGACCCGCCGCTGCCCCGGGGTGCAGTTCGTCTGGATCATGGGGGCGGATTCGCTCAGCAATTTCCACCGCTGGAAGGGATTCGCCGAGATCGCCCAGTTGGTGCCGATCGCGATCATGGATCGGCCGGGCTTCACCATGACGCCGCTCAGCGCCCGTGCCGCTCACCGGCTCGCCGGGGCGCGGGTCCCGGAGGACGCGGCCCATACCCTGCCGACCCGTCCGCCGCCGGCTTGGGTGTTCCTCCACGGGCCCCGATCGCCCCTCTCATCCACCGAGATCCGCAACGGTCGGCGGGGCGCCTGAGCCCCTTCGCATGCGACGCAGTTGCAATCGCGGCACGATACAGCCAATTTCATACCGGTCGGCGCGCCCCAAGTGGGCGGCGCGACCTCACGAGGAATCAGGACGCTGCCCGAGACCATCCGCACGGAGACCATCCGCACCCATGCCCCCGTTCCGGAAGAGCCCGGAATGGCGCGCTCGGACGACCTGAAGGCTCTCGCCCTCTCGTGCCTCGACGAGATGAAAGCCGAAGAGACGATCGCGATCGACCTCGCGGGCAAGACCTCGCTCGCCGACACGATGATCATCGCCTCCGGCCGGTCGCAGCGCCATGTCGGCTCGATCGCCGACAAGTTCATCCAGGAGATGAAGAGCCGCGGCTACGGCAACGCCCGGGTCGAAGGCATGCCGGCCTGCGACTGGGTGCTGATCGATGCCGGCGACGTGCTCGTCCACATCTTCCGCCCGGAAGTGCGCGGCTTCTACAATCTCGAGAAGATGTGGGGCGCGGACCGCCCGGTAGGCCTGGCGGCGGATTAGCGGTCGCGCGACCTACACCGTGATTGCGAGCGTCAGCGAAGCAACCCAGGGCCGCGCGCGATCTCAGGACGTAGCGCCACACTGGGTTGCTTCGCTGCGCTCGCAATGACGATGCGGCAACTTCCGTCCCGACACAGCAAGAGCCCCCTCCCCCGTGCGCGTCGTCCTGGCAGCCATCGGCCGATTGAAGGCCGGCCCGGAGCGTGAGCTCGCGTCACGATACCGCGACCGGGCGGCGCAGCTCGGCCGCGGCCTCGGCTTTCCCGCCTGCGACAGCGTCGAGATCGTCGAGTCCCGGGCCCGCCGGGCACCGGACCGCTGCGCCGAGGAGGCCTCCGCCCTGCTCACGCATCTCCCGCCCGGTGGAGTGCTGGTGGCCTATGACGAGCGCGGGCGCTCCGACATCGCCAGCGAGGCCCTGGCCGAGCGGGTCGCCGGCTGGCGCGATGCCGGGCGGCCGGCCCTGATGGTGGCGATCGGCGGCCCGGACGGCCTCGATGCCTCAATTCGGACGAAGGCGGAGCTGATCCTGTCCTTCGGGGCCGCCACCCTGCCCCACGGACTCGTGCGCGTGCTCGCCCTCGAACAGATCTATCGCAGCCTGACCATCCTGGCCGGCCACCCGTATCACCGCGGCGAGCCGGGCTGAGGCGCCGTGCGGTTCGATCGCCTCGCCCGTGCCGTCCGACAGCGTTCAACCCTCCGCGCGCTCGTGCTGATCGCGCTGGCCTGCGCGGCCGGGCCGTCGCGGGCCGAGGACCCGGCTGCCAATGCCGAATCCGAAAAAATCCAGCGCGCCACCGAGGAGCGCGAGCGCCGGGCCGAGAACCTGAAGCGGGTGCAGGACGCGCTGGCTGCCAGCGCCGGCCAGCGGGCGCAGTTCGAGAGCGAGATCGCGGCGATCGGCTCGGACCGGGCCAAGCTCGACAGCGCGCTCCTCGATGCCGGCCGGCAGGCTCAGGCCACCGAGGATAGGTTGAGCCGCCTGGAAGAGCGCCTGAAGGCGATGACCGAGAGCGAGGCCGCGATCCGGCGCTCGCTGCATGCCCGCCGCGGCATCGTCGCCGAGATCCTGGCGGCGTTGCAGCGGATGGGCCGCCGCCCGCCCCCGGCGGTGCTGGTGAGCCCGGAGGACGTGCTCGCGGTGATCCGCACCTCGATGCTGCTCGGAGCCGTGGTGCCGGAGCTGCGCGGCGAGGTCGACACCCTGGCCGCCGACCTCGCCGAGATGATCCGTCTGCGCGGCCTGATTGCTCAGGACAAGGAGGGGCTGGCCAACGACCTCGCCGGCTGGGCGCGCGAGCAGCAGCGCCTCCAGGCCCTCGTCACCGCTCGTCGCGCCCGGCAAGCGGATGTCGAGAGCGGCCTGAGCGCGGAGCGCAAGCGCGCCGCCGAGCTCGGCGCGCAGGCGAAATCCCTGAAGGACCTTCTCGACCGCACCGAGGCCGAGGTCGCGGCGTCGAAGCGCTCCGCCGAGGAGGCGAAGGCCGCGGCCGAGCGCGAGGCGCGAGCGACGCAGGAGCGTTTCGCCGCGGCGGGCTTCCGCGATCCCGCCCGTCTGGCCCCGAAAGTGCATTTTGCCGAAGCGCGGGGCGAAGTGCCGCGGCCGGTCAGCGGACGGCTGGCGCGGGGCTTCAACCAGCCCGACGGCAATGGCGGAACCACCCGCGGCGTCTCCTTCACGACGCGGCCGAAGGCGCTGGTCTCCTCCCCGGCCGATGGGTGGGTCCAGTTCGCGGGGCCGTTCCGGTCCTACGGGCGTCTCTTGATCATCAACGCCGGCGATGGCTACTATCTTCTGCTGGCGGGGATGGATCAGATTAGCGTAGAGGTCGGCCAGTTCGTTCTCGCGGGGGAACCCGTGGGCAGCATGGGTGAGGGTGGCGCGGGCTCGCCCGGGTCCGACGGCGAGCCGACCCTCTACGTCGAGTTCAAGAAGGATGGCGGCTCCGTCGATCCGGAGCCGTGGTGGGCCAAAAGCCCCAGTGACAAGATACTTGGCGAGAAGGTTCGCGGCTGATGCGCAAGACATCCCTGATCATGCTCGGCGCCTTCCTGGGTGCCGGCACCTCCATGGTGGCGACCCAGACCGACTTCCTGTCGGGACCGCGGGCGGTCGCCGCCTCGGCCGAAACCTATCGCCAGCTCAGCCTGTTCGGCGACGTCTTCGAGAAGGTCCGCACCGACTACGTCGAGAAGCCGGACGAGTCGAAGATGATCGAGGCTGCCGTCAACGGCATGCTGACCTCGCTGGACCCGCATTCGAGCTACATGGACGCCAAGGCGTTCCGTGACATGCAGACCACCACCCGCGGCGAGTTCGGCGGGCTGGGCATCGAGGTCACCATGGAGGACGGCCTGATCAAGGTCGTCACCCCGATCGACGACACCCCGGCCGCCAAGGCGGGCCTGCTCGCCAACGACATCATCACCCAGATTGACGACGACCAGGTGCAGGGCCTGACCCTGAACCAGGCGGTCGACAAGATGCGCGGCCCGGTGAACTCGGCCGTGAAGCTCAAGATCTCCCGCAAGGAGTCGAAGGACCCGATCGACGTCACGCTCACCCGCGACGTGATCAAGATCAAGCCGGTGCGCTCGAAGGTCGAGGGCGGCGACGTCGCCTATATCCGCTTGACCCAATTCAATGAGCAGACCTTCGACGGCATGCGCGCCGCCATCGACAAGCTGTCGGGCGAGATCGGCGCCGACAAGCTCAAGGGCTACGTGGTCGATCTGCGCAACAACCCGGGCGGCCTGCTCGACCAGGCCGTGATGGTCTCCGACGGCTTCCTCGACCGCGGCGAGATCGTTTCCACCCGCGGCCGCAACCCGGACGAGACCCAGCGGTTCTCGGCCAAGGCCGGCGACCTGACCAAGGGTAAGCCGGTGGTGGTGCTGGTGAACGGCGGCTCGGCCTCGGCCTCCGAGATCGTGGCCGGCGCCCTGCAGGATCACAAGCGCGCGACCATCATGGGCACCCGCTCCTTCGGCAAGGGCTCCGTGCAGTCGATCATCCCGCTGGGCGGCTCCGGTGCCCTGCGGCTCACCACGGCGCGCTACTACACGCCATCGGGCCGCTCGATCCAGGCGAAGGGCATTGAGCCGGATATCGAGGTTCTGCAGGACGTGCCCGACGAGCTGAAGGGCAAGGACGAGACCAAGGGCGAGGCCGGGCTGAAGGGCCACCTGAAGCAGAAGGATACCGACGAGCGCGGCGGTTCCTCCGCCTACATCCCGCCGGACCCGGCCAAGGACAAGCAGCTCCTCTCGGCGATCGACTTCCTGCACGGCATCCAGAAGGGCGCCGCCAACGGGACCCAGGCTCCGCAGCAGCAGAAGCCCAGCCTCCCGAATTGATTTTATCGACGACACGAAACCCGAAACGACCCCGTCCGGCAGGAATGCCGGGCGGGGTTTTTCGTGCCGAAGAGTGGTGTTAGCGGAAGATTAACCATACCGGCCGGCAATGCGGGCTGGGAGTCGCGCCGCTGCTACGGGGCGTGGGACGCGCGCCCGCATCGAGTGCCGCTTGACCGAGTCCACCGACGATATCCTCACGCGCCCGCTCGGGGTGACGGAGGCCGCAGCGCCGGAGCCGCCCCTGGGCCGGTTCGGTCGCCTCGTCGCGCCCCTGCGCCGGCCGAAGATCGCCGCCGGCGCGATCGCGGGCGCCCTGCTCGCCGCCTGCGGGCTGGTGCTGGCGCTCGGCGACCCGCAGGGCGGCGAGCCGCGCGTGGAAGTCGCCATCACGATCCGCGAGCCCGTCGCCCGGCCCGCCCCCGCCCCAGTGGCAGCGACGCCCGAGATGCAGGGCACGGTGGTGGTCAATGCCGGCGGGGCGCAGCAGCGCAGCGCCGAGGAGATCGAGACCGCCTCCGGTGTCACGGTGGTGCGCCCGCCGGGCTCGGGCCCGAGCGAGGCCGTGGTGATCCGCGTGCCGCCGGTCAACGCGCCCCGCCTCGCCGCCGCGCCGGACCCGCGCATCAGCGAGCAGAACCGCCACGGCATCATGCCGAAGCTCGGCGACGGCCGGGTCCGCGCCCTCGACGTCTATGCCCGGGCCGAGGAGCCCGGCACCGGCCCCCGCATCGCGATCCTGGTGACCGGCCTCGGCGTCGGCCAGGCCGCCACCGCCGGCGCGACCGTACGCCTGCCGCAAGCCGTGAGCCTCGCCTTCCTGCCCTACGGCGCCGAGGCCGAGCGCTCGGCCGCCCGCGCCCGCGATACCGGCCACGAGGTCTTCCTCCAGCTGCCGATGGAGCCCTTCGACTATCCCGACAGCGATCCCGGCCCCCAGACCCTGCTCACCGCGCTGAAGGGGCTGGAGAATACCGATCGCCTCGCCTGGTCGCTCGCCCGCTTCCCCGGCTATGTCGGTGTGGCGAATTTCATGGGCGCCAAGATGATGGCCGACCCGGCCTTCGAGCCGGTCCTGCGCGAGATCGGCGCCCGCGGCCTCGGCTTCCTCGACGACGGCACCGGCCCGAAACCCGCCTTCGCCAACAAGGCCCGCACCCCGGTCGCCCGGGCCGAAATCGTCCTCGACGCGGTGCCCCGCGCCGACGCCATCGACGCGGCGCTCAGTCAGGCCGAGGCGAAGGCCCGCGCCACCGGCTTCGCCTTGGTCTCGGCCGGGGGGGCGGCGCTCAGCGTCGACCGGATCGCCCGCTGGGCCAAGGATCTCGACACCCGCGGCATCCGCCTGGTCCCAGCGAGCGTCGCCCTGCGCGGGTCCGTGGAGAAGCGGGTCAGCACGGCCAATTGAGCACGCGCTTTCCGATGCCGGCGCCGTTGCCGCGCGACTTGCCCCTGACCTATGGTCGCTGGCGATGACCACAGATTCTGATCCGGGGGCCGCGCCGCCCTACCGCCCCTGCGTGGGCGTTGCGCTGATCGCGCCTTCGGGCGGCGTCTTCGTCGGGCGCCGGATGAAGGATGCCGGCCCGGAGCACGTCGCCGGCCCGTATATGTGGCAGATGCCCCAGGGCGGCATCGATCCCGGCGAGGATCCGGAGGCGGCCGCCCGTCGGGAGCTCTTTGAGGAGACCAACGTGCCGCCGGACGCGATCCGGCTGCTCGGCGAAATCCCGGACTGGCTCGCCTACGACCTGCCCCCGGCGGTGATGAAGCAGGCCTGGAAGGGGCGCTATCGCGGCCAGACCCAAAAATGGTTCGCCTACGGCTTCCTCGGCAGCGAGGAGCTGATCGACGTGCTCAGCCCCGGCGGCGGCGCCCACAAGGCCGAGTTCGACGCCTGGCGCTGGGCGCGGTTCTCCGAACTGCCCGACCTGATCGTGCCGTTCAAGCGCCCGGTCTACGAGCGTGTGGTCGAAGCCTTTGCGGGTCTCGAGAGCTGGGCGGATGAAGCCCGGGCGGCCCGGCCGTGACGCCGCGGACGGGGTCGTAGGGTGGTGCGCTGGCTCGCGGTCCCGCTCGGCCTGGCCGTGGCGTGGCTCGCTTTCACGGTGAGCCCGCTCTGGTCGCTCTACGACCTCGCGCAGGCCGTGCGCCGGCACGACGTGGCCTATATCGAGACCCACGTGAACTTCCGGACACTCCGGCTGTCCCTGGTCCGCCAGATCACCGGGGCGGTGCGCGCCGCCTCCGACACCGATCTGGAGCTCGAGCCCCGCGATCGCCAGCGCCTCAACGATGTCGCCTACGGCCTCGCCCTGGCGCTGGCCGAGACCCTGGTGACGCCCGACACGGTGATGGACCTGCTCGACAACGGCTGGCCCGACAAGCTCGACATCGAGCGCCCCGCCGCCCTCAAGCCGGAGGGCCTGGCGATCCGCAATGCCGGGCGCCTCCTGCCCTATTACGCCGCCCTGGAGATGCGCGGATTCCGAGCCGTGGTGATCCCGATCCCGCCCGAGGCGCCCCGCGCGGAGCGCACCCGAATCCGCCTGCGGCTGCGGGGACTGAGCTGGCGGCTGGTCGATATCGAGATGGCCGACATCCTGCGCGAGCAGATCGCCGCCAAGCTGGGACGGGCCCTGGCACGGGCGAAGCTCGGGGCGAGCGCGGGGGAGGAGCGGTAGGGACGCGTTCGGTCGTCGTCGCCGCCTGCCGTCCGCGCAGGAAGCGCCCGGAATCCCATTCTCTCCCTCATCCTGAGGTGCCGGAGCGAAGCGAAGGCCTCGAAGGAGCCCTCCAGGGATCGCGCGTCCCGCTGGAGGGCTCCTTCGAGGCTCGCTGCGCTCGCACCTCAGGATGAGGGGGGTTGTAGGGAAGAACGTCGATACCGGCTGCGCGGGGTGTCCCGGCCCTCAATTCGCCTTCGGAGCCGGCGTCTTCCCGGCCGGGGCCTTTTCGTCCGCCGGGGTCTTGGCCTTCGGCTCGCGGGCCTCGACCAGGCTTTCCGCCTCGTCCTCGTCGGTGTCGCCGCCGCGGACGATGGTCTTCTCGGGGTTGGCGAGAAGCGATTTGGCGATGCCGAGCAGCACCTCGCACTCGCCGGGGAACTTGTAGGTCTCCAGCACGATCGCGGCGTCGCGCAGGGTGCGCAGGTCGCGCACCGTCTGGGCGTTGGCGTCCGCCTGCAATTCCTTCTTGGCGGCGATCGCCTCCTCGATCTGGGCGCCCTTCACGTCGCAGGCGGCCCGGGCCGGCAGCGCGGCGGCCGTCAGGGCGAGGACGAGGGCGGTTGCGATCAGCGAGCGCCGCATGGCGGAATTCCTCGGAGGGGCCAGGGTTCAGGCGTGGTGGGGATGCGCGGCGCGCAGGATGTCGTTGGTGAGCGCGACGAGCTGGCTCGGGCGGTAGGGCTTCGGGACGAACACCGATTCGGAGACGGCGTCGGCGGCCGAGAGGCAGGCGCGGCCCCCGGACGTGTAGATGACGGGGAGGTCCGGATGGGCGCTGCGGGCGAGGCGCGCCAGGGCCAGGCCGTTCGTGTTGCGGGCGAGGTCGATATCGGTGAAGAGCATGTCCACGCTCTCCCGCGCCAGGATCGCTTCGGCCTCCCAGGCATCCGCGGCGGTGAGCACCCGATAACCCTCTTCGAGAAGCGCCTCGGCGGCCAGCTCGCAGACGGTCGGCTCATCCTCGACCACCAGGATGGTCGCGGCGGCCGAATCGAGCGCGGGCATGGACAGGCAGGCGAAGGCGGCGGCGAACGGCATCATGACGCAACTCCCACTCACCCGGCGGGGGCGCGGTAGCCCCGTGCCGGATCGAAGGAGCAACGGGCCCTTCCGCTCCGGCGTTCGCCGTGATTGCATCGAATTGCTCCGACTTGGTGCACGGCTCGTTAACCGCGCCCCGGCGCAGGTGAACGGAGCGGTCGAAATGGTTAACGGGGCGTTACCGCGAAGCGTCGGGAGATCGGATCCGTGAACCGGTCCTGGCAGGTGGGCACCGGCCTGCTCCTCACGGGGCTGGCGGGCTACGTCGATGCGCTGGGGTTCGTACGGCTCGGCGGGCTCTACACCTCGTTCATGAGCGGCAACACCACGCAGCTCGCGGTCTTCGGCGCCGAGGCGCAGCCGCACCGGATGGCGCTGCCGGCGATCCTGCTCGCCGCCTTCCTGTTCGGCTCGATCCTCGGCAGCGGGTTGGCGATCCTGGTACCGGCGCGCTGGACCACCCCGGTGGTGCTCGCCTACGAATCGCTGCTGATCCTCGGCGGCCTGGCGCTCGGCCTCGCGACGCCGGAGCTCGGGCTCGCCGCCTTCTTCGTCGCCGTCGCCATGGGGACACAGAACGCCGTGCTGGCGCAGGTGCAGGGTTTTCGGGCCGGCACCACCTTCGTCACCGGCGCCCTGTTCAGTTTGGGCCAGAAGATCGCCAAGGCACTCACCCGCACGGGCGAACCGTTCGGTTGGATCGGTGACGGTCTGGTGTGGTTGTCCCTGCTGCTGGGCGCCTATCTGGGGGCGCTGGCCTACGAAGCGTTCGCTCTCTACGCCCTGATCGCGCCGGCGGCGGTCTCGGGGGCCTTCGCGCTCATCACCGCGTTCCTGGTCCTGCGCGCGGGCCAGCGGACCAAAGGATCGACAGGTAGGGTTGAGTCTCCATGAGCGATTCCGTCAGCCATCCGTCCCTCACCAGCCACGTCACCCCGCTGGAACCGGGCGCCCACGTGGTCGCGGCGCATTTCCTCAAGGATGCCCCGGCCCTGGCGCTGAGCGACGGCACCGTCGCCCTGGTGAAGGAGGACGGGCTCAACACGATCGCCGCCCATCCCGAGAGTGGAATCCTGGTGGCGGCGGCGCACGGCGACCGACTGCTCACGGGCGGCGACGACGGCCGGGTCGTCGAGATCCGGGCCGGCGGCGCCGTGGAGCAGGTCGGCCTCGCCAAGGGCGGCGCCTGGATCGACGCCCTCGCCCTGCACCCCGACGGCGCCCTCGCCTGGTCGGCCGGGCGCATGGTCGTGGCGCGGGACGCCAAGGGCCGGGAAAAGATTTTTACCGCCCCGTCCACGGCCCGCGGCCTCGTCTTCGCCCCGAAGGGCTACCGGTTGGGCGTCGCCCACTACAACGGTGTCAGCCTCTGGTACCCGAATCTCGAGACCCCCGCCGAGGTGGTGAGCTGGAAGGGCTCGCATATCGACGTCACGTGGTCGCCGGACGGCCGCTTCGTGGTCTCGACCATGCAGGAGAACGCCCTGCACGGCTGGCGCCTCCAGCCGGACCGCGGCCACATGCGGATGTCGGGCTATCCCGGCAAGGTCCGGTCGGTGTCTTGGTCGTCGGACGGCAACTGGCTCGCCACCGGCGGCGCCGAGGCGGCGATCGTCTGGCCGTTCGATTCCAAGGAAGGCCCCACCGGCAAGGCGCCCCGGGAATGCGGCGTCCGGCCCGCCCGGGTCTCGCGGGTGGCGTTCCACCCGAAGGCGCCGGTGCTGGCGGTCGGCTACGAGGATGGCTGTATCCTGCTGGTGCGCTTCACCGACGCCTCCGAGCTGCTGGTTCGGCCGGCGGTGCGGGACAGCGGGATCACGGCGCTGGCCTGGGATGCCCGCGGCAACCGGATGCTGTTCGGCTGCGCCGACGGCAAGGCCGGCCTGCTGACCCTGCCGGCCTGATTTTTTGTTACTTTGCGGCAGCCATGCTTTGTTTCTGCTGCGTCGAGTCGCTCGGCTGGAGGGTCTGACGTGTTCCGCGTGTTCCGCACTTTCGGCCTCGCCCTCGGCCTGCTCGGCGGCGTGATCGCCGCGCAGGCCCCCGAATTCGCGCAGCAATACACGCAGCGCCTCGGCGGCGCGGTGGACGAGCTGCGCCGCCAGGTGGCGGTGCTCGAATCGGATGCGCAGGCCACCGGCACCACCCGCGACGGCGCGGTCGACCGGCTGCGCACCAACCCGGACCAGCTCGTGGCCCGGCGCGGCGAGGCCGCCCAGTCGGATATCGCCCGGCTCGCCCGGCTGAGTGCGCAGCAAGAGGCCCTGGCCTCGGCGACGAGCCCGCTCGGCCGCGTGGTCGCGATGCTGCGCGACCCGGACGTGCCGGTGGCGCAGGCCGCCTATCAGGATTTCAGCCCGGCGGTGCCGACCAACGCCGATGGCCTCGCGGCCGCGCTGATCGGCTTCCTGGCCGCCTGGGGCGGCTGGCGCGTGCTCTCGGATGTCGGCCTGCGGCTCGTCCGCCGGCGCCCGCGGGAGACCACGCGGACCGCCTGAAGGCGCGGCGCATCGGCGCGCGGACCCGGGAGTGTTGCTCAGGGTCTACAGCGGCTTGCGCGGGGCTTGCGTATCGAACGTGGTCCGGCCGCCTCGGTCCGGGAGAAAGCGCTAGATGCCGCGCGCGTCGAACCCCACCACGATCGATCCGGCGCTCGACGCCGCCGCCTTGCTGCGGCGCATCGGCTTCTTCGGCCTGTTCGTGATCCTGCCGGTGCTGGCGCAGGTCGCCCGCCGGGCCACCGTGATCCTGGCGCCGATCGCCGTGGTGCTGCTGATCATCGCCAGCGCGATCGACCGCCGCCAGCGCCCGGTGCGCCCGGCCGTGTCCCGGCTGCTCACCGCACCCGCGTTTCTCGCCGGCATGCTGGTGGTGCTGTGGTCGGTCCTGTCCCTGACGTGGACGCCGTTCCTCGGGCCGGCGGTGGAGCGGCTCGCCAACCTCGCCGCGACCATCGGGCTGGCTTTGCTCGGCTACTTCGCCCTGCCCGACCGGATGCGCTCGGCCAACCTCTACCTGCTGCCGCTCGGGGTCGTGGCAGGCTCGATCGTGGCGATCGTGCTCGGGCTGTTCGGCGCCCACCTGGCGCCCCCCGGCATCGACGATGATGGCGCCCTCGACCGCGGCCTGATCCTGCTGATCCTGCTGGTCTGGCCGGCTCTGGCCTGGCTGCGGTCCCGGCGGCGCGACCGCGAGGCGCTGGGGCTGGCCCTGCTGGTCGCCCTGGCGCTGACGGTCCAGCCCGACGCCACGCAGATCGCCGCCCTGGCCGTGGGGGCGCTGGCCTTCGCGGTGACGAGCTACCGGCCGAAGCTCGGCGTGATGCTGACCGCGACCGTCTCGGCCGCCCTGCTCGCCGTCGCGCCGCTGCTGCCGTTCCTCGCCCGCCCGATCGGCGCTGCCCTGCTCGGGCCGCTCTCGCCGGCGGTGCTATCGCTCAAGAGCTGGCAGAAGGTGGTCACCAACGATCCCGTTCGGCTCATCACCGGCCACGGCTTCGAGACGGCTTTGCGCGGGCGCCTCGTCGGGCTGCTGCCGGTGAACGCGCCGACCACGGCCCTGTTCGAGTTCTGGTACGAGCTCGGCATCGTCGGCGCGCTGGCCGCCGCCTTCGCGCTCTATGCCTCGATCCGCCGGGGCGGCCGGGACATCCCGGCCCTGATCCCGGGGGCGATGGGGTGTTTTGCCGCCGCCTTCACGGTGGCCTGCCTCGGGGTCGGCCTCACGGCGATCTGGTGGCTCAGCATCATCGCCATCGCCATCGTGGTGTTCGTGGCGGTGGAACGCGGCCAGTTCCGCACCAGCCGCCCGAAGGTGGCGAAGCTGCACCGGCTGCGGGAAAGCTGAGTCCGCGCTCAGTTTCTCAGGAAGCCGTGCAGCCGGATCCAGGCCAGGAACAGGCCGGGCCAGGCAGCGGCAGGCGTTCCGGGGGCGCCGAGCCCGAAGCCGTGGCCGCCGCGCTCGAACAGGTGCAGCTCCGCCGGCACCCGCGCCTTGCGGAGCGCCGAGAACATCAGCAGCGGGTGGTCGGCCACCGCCACCGGATCGTCGATCGCCTGGACCAGGAAGGTCGGGGGCGTCTCGGGCCCGACTTGGAGGTCGACCGAGTAGGTCTTCATCTCGAACGGCGTAACCTCGTCGCCCACCAGGATCCGGCGCGTTGCGGTCCGGTCGAACGGCTTGCGCATGGTGATGACCGGGTAGATCAGCCCGGCGAGCACCGGCCGCACCGGCTGCGCGTCGGCCTCGTCCACCGCGGCGTAGAGGTTGTTGGCGGTGCCGACCGCGGTCTCGCCCATCAGGTGCCCGCCCGCCGAAAATCCGAGCACGCCGACCCGGGCCGGGTCGATGCCGTATTCCGCGCCCCGCGCCCGGACCAGCCGCAGCGCCCGCTGGGCATCCTGCCGCGGTGCGTCGGGGCCCGCGCCCCAGCCCTCCGCGGGCAGGCGGTACACGAGGAGAAAAACCGTGATGCCGGCTGCGTTCAGGACGCGCCCGACCGGCACCCCCTCATTGCCGAGCGCGATGAACTGGTACCCGCCCCCGGCCGCCACGATGATCGCCGCGCCGTTGGGATTGGACGGCCGCATCGCCAGCAGGCAGGGTTTTGCCACGCGGGTGACATCGCCGGAGGCACCCTCGACATAGCGAAAACCCTCCGCGTCGGGCCCGTTCCCGCCGCCCGGTGGCTCGCCGGGCCACAGGTCGATCACCTGAAGGTCGGCCCCGGGCAGCGAGCGCGGCAGGGCGCGGATCGCCTCGTGCGGCGCCGGCTCCGGCGGTTTGTCTTGGGATTTGGCTGGGCGCAGGCCGAGAAGGGTGCTCAAGCCGGCGAGCAGCAGGCGGCGGTCGAGATGCATGAACCGGTCCCGGGCGCCGCTCAGGATCGGACCGGCACGGCGCGGAAAATGGGTTCGGGCATGGCGCTCTCCTGAGACATCCCTCGCCCAACGCCGTACCGCACGGTGCCGGTTCCAGGGGCCTCAGCTGCGCCGGGCGATCACGGAGACGTAAAACCCGTCGGTGCCGGTCCGCAGGGGGGTCATCTGCAGGCCGTGCTCCGTCCGGCGCACGGCCGAAGCGAGGCTCGGCGGACCCGCCGCCAGCACGGTCTCGGCCGGCACGGCATCGAAGCGCCCGCGCCAGCGCGACAGCAGCCCGGCCACGGCGGCGTCGTTCTCCGCGGGCAGCAGCGAGCAGGTGATGTAGACGATCCGCCCGCCGGGCCGGACCAGCTTGGCCGCCCGGTCGAGCACCTGGCTCTGCTCGGCGACGCGGAGCGCCAGGCTGCCGGGGCGCAGGCGCCACTTGGCGTCCGGGTTGCGCCGCCAAGTTCCCGAGCCGGTACAGGGCGCATCGACCAGAACCCGGTCGATCGTGCCGTCGAGGTCTTCCAACACGTCGGCTCGGGCCTTGCCGCTGCGCGGGGTGCGCACCTCGGCCGTCGCGCCCGACCGGCGCAGGCGCTCATGGATCGGTGCGAGCCGGCGCGGATCGCCGTCGGTGGCGATCAGGCGGGCGCCGTTGCCGGTCTGAGACGCCAGCGCCAAGGTCTTGCCGCCGCCGCCGGCGCAGAGGTCGACGATGGTCTCGCCGGCTTGCGGATTCACCAGCAAGGCGGCGAGCTGCGAGCCCTCATCCTGGATCTCGTACCAGCCGTCCAGAAACTCGGCCTCGACATGGAGCGCCGGGCCGCGGCCATCGGCGCCGATCGGGATCCGGACACCCATGGGGGCATGCGGAGTCGGCACGGCGCCGTGGGCGGCGAGCGCGGGCATTAGGTCGTCGCGGCTGCCGCGCAGGGCGTTGACGCGGATGTCGAGGGGCGCGCGCCGGGCCAGTGCTTTCAACTCGGGAACGAGATCGTCGCCGAGGGCCGCTTGCAGCTCCGACAGCACGAAGGCCGGGGCATCGCCCGCCACCTCGGGGGGCGCCTCCTCCAGCGTGCCGGATTCGAGGCGGGCGCGCTCGTCGTCGCTCAGCGGCGCCGGGGCGAAGCGCTCGCCGGAGAACAGGGAGCTCACCGAAGCGGCGGCGAGCCCCTGCTGCAGCCGCAGGGAGCCGATCAGCACGGCCCGGGGCGCGTCCGAGCCCATGATCCAGGCAGCCGACGCCCGGCGGCGCAGGGCGTCGTAGACCAAGCTGGCGATCCCGGCCCGATCACCCGAGCCGGCGAAGCGGTGCGCGAGGCCCCAATCCTTGAGCGCGTCGGCGGCCGGGCGGCGGCGCTCCGCGATATCGGTCAGGACTTCGATGGCGGCGGAGCAGCGGGCGGCGGGGGTCAGGGTCCGGATCCTTTTGAACGGGTCGAGGCCGACGCGAAACGGCCACGCTTGCCCCACGATGCCGCCACGGTACGGCCGAGCTTCCAGCACGATCCCGGTTCAGACCGGATCGTGGGCGGTCCCGCGACAGGGGCTCGCCCGTGTCGTATGGCATCCTCCCGCCGCGGACCAGTGCGTTCCGCCCCGGGGGCATGGCCGGGAGTGCCTCAGCTCATGTCTTCCGTCGTTCGCATCGCTCTTTCCGGCACCCTGGCCGGGCTCGTCGCCGCCACCCTCGCCGCCTGCGCGAGCGCCCCGGCCGCTGCCCCCGATCTCACCCCGACGCCGCGCCGGCCGGTGGATGCCAAGACGCAGCTCGAATACGGCAACCCGCCCCCGCCGCCGCCTGGCCGGTACTGAGGCTTGACTGCGGGGTGCGGCTCAAGCCGCCTCGCGCGCCCGCCGGGCCTCGTAGGCTTTGAGACCGGCATAGACCTGCTCCAGCGCCGGGAAGGGCGCCTCCGGGGCGAGCCGGAGCCCTCGGGCGATCAGGTCGCCGATGATGTGGTCGGACTCGATCCGGCCGCCGTTCTCGATATCGCGCAGCATCGAGGCGGTGAAGGTCGAGCCCTGGGCCGTGAGCTGCGCCCGCGCCCGCTCGGCGACCACGCCGCGCGGCGCGAACCCGCTCGCCGCCGCGACCGCGGTGCATTCGGTGTGGAGCGCACCGATTAAGGCCGCGCCGCCGGGCGCCGCCACAATATCGCCGATGGCGGCGCGCATCAGGGTTGTCGACCCGGCGAGCGTCGCCAGAAACACCCACTTCTCCCACATCTCCAGCAGGATCACGTCGCTGAGCCGCGCCTGGAACTTCAGGCCGCGCATCAGGTCGTCGATCGCTGCGATCCGGGCCGAGCGCGATCCGTCCCGCTCGCCGTAGGTGATGCTGCACAGCTCGCTCATGTGCCGGATCGCCCCGTCCGGCGCGAGGGTCGCCGCGATGGCGCAGCAGCCGCCGAGTACCCGCTCCGCGCCGAACTTGGCGTCCAGCGCGTCGAGATGGGACAGGCCGTTCAGCACCGGCAGGATCGCGGTCTGCGACCCCACCGCGGGCGCCAAGTCGGCGATGGCGCTGTCGAGATCGTAGGCCTTGCACGATAGCAGCACGAGATCGAACGTCCCGGCCTGCGCCAGCGTGTCAGCCGTGACAGTGGGCGGGGCGGCCAGATGCAGGTCGCCCAGCGGCGAGCGCAGCACCAGCCCGTTCGCCGCCAGCTTCTCGGCCCGGGCCGGCCGGACCAAGAATGTCACGTCGGCCCCTGATTCCGCGAGTCGAGCCCCGTAATAGCCGCCGGTCGCCCCGGCTCCGACGATCAGCGTGCGCATTGGGTGTCTCCGGGGCGAGGCGTCGGCCGCATCGATTTATTGAGGCCATACCATCGAAAGTCGCCGCAAGGATCGAGAAGGCGGCGATGGTTCGTTGCGTGCCAATCGAAGGCAGTCCCCCGTGCGGATCGGCGGCGTATGACGGAGCAGAACGAAGCGCGGGTCCCCTCTCCCGTGCGGGAGAGGGACAGGGTGAGGGGTGCGACCTCTCCGGAAAAACCTATCCCCTCACCCCAACCCTCTCCCGAACGGGAGAGGGGGCGTGTCGGGACGGCGGAAGGGGTTCGCCTCAGGTCCGCGACGGGTAGTTCGGGCTCTCACGCGTGATGGTCACATCATGCACGTGGCTCTCGCGCAGGCCGGCATTGGTGATGCGGATGAACTGCGCGCGCTCTTGGAAGTCCGGGATGGTCGCGCCGCCGACATAGCCCATGGCCGCGCGCAGGCCGCCGGCGAGCTGGTGCAGGACGTTGCCCACCGGGCCCTTGTAGGGGACCTGACCCTCGATGCCCTCGGGCACGAGCTTGTGGGTGTCGTTGACCTCGGCCTGGAAGTACCGGTCGGCCGAGCCGCGGGCCATGGCGCCCACCGAGCCCATGCCGCGGTACGACTTGTACGAGCGGCCCTGGTACAGGAACACTTCGCCGGGGGCCTCGTCGGTGCCGGCCAAGAGCGAGCCCAGCATCGCCACCGAGGCGCCGGCCGCGATCGCCTTGGCGAGGTCGCCGGAATACTTGATGCCGCCATCGGCGATGACCGGGATGTCGGCTTCGCCGGCGGCCTCGACGGCCTCCAGCAGAGCGGTGAGCTGAGGCACGCCGACGCCCGCCACGATCCGGGTCGTACAGATCGAGCCCGGGCCGATGCCGACCTTGATGGCGTCCGCGCCGGCATCGATCAGCGCCTTCGTGCCCTCGCGGGTGGCGACGTTGCCGGCGATCACCTGGACGGCGTTGGAGAGCTGCTTCACCCGGGCGACGGCGTCGAGCACCTTGATCGAGTGACCGTGGGCGGTGTCGACCACGATCACGTCGCAGCCGGCATCGATCAGGCGCTCGGCCCGCTCGAAGCCGCTGTCGCCCGTGGTGGTGGCGGCGGCGACCCGGAGGCGGCCTTGCTCGTCCTTGACGGCGAACGGGTAGGTGACGCGCTTCTCGATATCCTTGACGGTGATCAGGCCGATGCAGCGGTAATGGTCGTCGACCACCAGCAGCTTCTCGATCCGGAACTGGTGCAGCAGGCGCTTGGCCTCGTCCTGGGTCACGCCCTCGCGGACCGTGATCAGCCGGTCCCGGGTCATGAGCTCGGCGACGGGCTGGGCGGAGTTGGTGGCGAAGCGCACGTCGCGGTTGGTCAGGATGCCGACCAGCTTGCCCCGGGAGCCATTGGGACCGCGCTCCACCACCGGAATGCCGGAGATCCGGTTGCGCTTCATCACCTCGAAGGCGTCGGCCAGGGTCTCGTCCGGGTGGATGGTGATCGGGTTCATCACCATGCCGGACTCGTACTTCTTCACGAGGCGGACCTGCTCGGCCTGCTCCGGCGGCTCGAGGTTGCGGTGGATGACGCCCATGCCGCCGTTGGCCGCCATGGCGATCGCCATCGGCGCCTCGGTGACGGTGTCCATCGCGGAGGCGAGGATCGGCAGGTTCAGGGGGATCGTGCGGGTGAGCCGCGTCGCGACGTTGACCTCGGTCGGCATCACCGAGGAGGCGGCGGGCCGCAGGAGCACGTCGTCGAAGGTCAGGCCCTCGATGATCGATGCGGAGTCTACTCGGGCCATGTGCCAACTTTCCTCGGACGGCCGCGCTGTGAGGGGGTGCGCAGCGGGATCGGGTTGGCAAGTGCCAGTATCATGGGGTCCGCGGCTGCGCCAATGCACCGTCGCCGCGCCGCAGCGGGAAATCGTGCATGGCTCCCCCGCTTTTTCGGACCGGGACGGGCTGCGGGGTCAGCGCGCTCCCGGTGCGGGGCCCTTGTCGGTGTATTCCGGCGGCAGGCCGATATAGTCGCCCAGGATGCCGTCGATGCCCGGCGCCCGGCCGAAGGCCTCGCAATCGGGATCGAGCGGCGCCTCGCCGAGCACGGTGACGCGGACGCGGTCCCAGGTCGGCAGGGTGTTGGGCGCGGTGAACGGGTCGTCGCCGGTGGCCAGCATGAAGCCGAAATCCTGGCCGAACTCGCCGGCCAGATCGTAGGCGTCGCTGGCGCGCGAGAAGCGCGGCTGGCTGGTGAACGAGTTGGAGGCCCCGCCCCAGACCATCGCGGCCCGCTGCTCGCGGCGCCGGTCCAGCGCCTCGGCCTCCACCGTGAGGCTGCCGAGCCCGATCGGGATCCGCGGGATCGGGATGCGGCCGATGCCCTCGACGGCGCTGAGGCCGACCTGCGAGGCGACGGTCACGCCGGCCGAGCCCGCGATGGTGGCACCCGCGCCGAGGAGGTCGGTGGGCTCGACCCGCGTCACCTGCGCCCGCACGGTCAGGTCGGCGTCGCGGCCGGTCACGACGTCGTAGCGCAGAGACAGGTCGTAGCAGAGCGCCCGGTCGGCGGCGTTGGCGACGAGGCGGCGTTCCGCCTGGGTCAGCGGCCCGGCGCCCTCGACATCGGCGTGGAACGCCGTCGGGATGATCCGCACGGTGCGGGCCTTGGCCAGAGCCGGCCGGTCCACGTAGAGCCGCGAGGCCGAGGCCACCGCCTCGCTCGCCTTCAGGCGGTCGTAGCGCGTCAGCGAACCGCGATCGTTCAGCAGCACCGTGCCGCAGGCCGCAACCGTCGACAGGAGTGCGACGGCGGCAGCGATCCGCGACAGGGAACGGCGCTTGCTCGGAGAGGGCTGCATCGAGGGTCTCGCGGCCGGCACCGTGCCGGGATCGACGGCCGGAAGACCGCTCGCGCCAAACGTAGCCATTGGACCACCCGCACAAAAGGTGGTGTTCGGTCACGATGCAACCCCTGTTGCGTTGCGGATACAGGCGCGAAACACGACCGTGCGAGATCGCGGCCCCGCCGTGCAACCGTCCCGGCGCGCTACGCGTCTGCTGTCCGATGCCTTCCCCCGCCGCAAAACCGCTCTGGATCGTCCCCCTGACGGTCGCCACCGCCCTGTTCATGGAGAACACCGATTCCACGGTGATCGCCACGGCGCTGCCCAGCATCGCATCGAGCCTCGGCGAGGATCCGATCGCCCTGAAGCTGGCGCTGACCTCCTATCTCGTCAGCCTGGCGATCTTCATCCCGGTCAGCGGCTGGATGGCCGACCGCTACGGCTCGCGCACGGTGTTCCGGGCGGCGCTGGTCGTGTTCATGATCGGGTCGCTCGCCTGCGCGGCTGCCAACGGCCTGGCGTGGTTCGTGGCCGCGCGGTTCCTCCAGGGCATGGGCGGCGCCATGATGGTGCCGGTGGGCCGGCTCGTCGTGCTGCGCAGCGTGCCGAAGTCGCAGCTGGTGACGGCTCTAGCCTATCTGACCTTCCCGGCGCTGGTCGGCCCGGTGCTGGGGCCGCCGCTCGGCGGGCTGATCACCACCTGGTTCGACTGGCGCTGGATCTTCTTCATCAACCTGCCGATCGGCTGCGCCGGGATCGTACTAGCGAGCCTCTACTTCGAGGATATCCGCGAGCCGGAGCGGCCGCCCCTCGACATCGCCGGTTTCTTCCTGCTCGGCACGGGCCTCGCCGCCCTGATGCTGGGACTCGCCTCGATGGGGCGCCACCTCCTGCCGGCCTCGGTGTCCTGGGGATGCCTGGCGGCGGGCACGGTCCTGCTGCCGATCTACTTCGCCCATGCGCGGCGGATCGCCCATCCGATCGTGCGGCTCGACCTGATGAACCGCCCGACCTTCCGGGTCGCGATCCTCGGCGGCAGCCTGTTCCGGGTGGGAACCGGGGCGATCCCGTTCCTGCTGCCGCTGATGCTGCAGGTCGGGTTCGGGCTCGATGCCCTGCATTCCGGGCTCATCACCTTCGCGGCGGCGGCTGGGGCGATGTTCGTGAAGGCTTTGGCGCCCAAGATCCTGCGCCGCCTGGGCTTCCGGTCCCTGATGGTCTGGAACGCCGTCCTGGCCTCAGCCTTCCTGGCGGTGAACGGGCTCTATACGGCGGAGACGCCGCACTGGATCATGATCGCGTTGCTGTTCATCGGCGGCTGCTCGCGCTCGGTGCAGTTTACCTGCGTCAACGCCATCGCGTATGCCGATCTCGAATCCCGGGAGATGAGCGCGGCCACGAGCTTAGCCAGCGTCTGCCAGCAGCTGTCGCTGAGCCTCGGCGTCACCCTGGGCGCGCTGGCGCTCGAGGGCACGGCCGGGCTCCACGGCCGGACCCGGATCGAGGCCGGGGATTTCGGGCCGGCCTTCGTCGCGGTCGCCGTGCTGTCGGCGCTTTCGGTCCTCGCCTTCCGCAAGCTGACGCCCGATGCCGGCGCCGAGATTTCCGGTCGCCGGATGGTCGCCGCGACCCCGCCGGCCCTGAAGCCGCGGGCGAGCTGAGCCGGTCAAGCCGCGGCGCGGGCCGGGGCGCGGCCGCCCGATTTCTTGCCGGTGCCACCGCGCGCCGCCGCGCTTTTGGCCGGTGCCTTGGCCGGCGCGCGTTGCGGAGCCGGACGCTCGGCCGCCAGGCCGGCGCGCCAGCCCTGCCAGCTCCAGGCGCCGGGACCCGTGAGCGCATAGATCAAAAACCCGCCCGCCAGGCCGAGATCGGCGAGCATCAGCGTCCGCTCGGCGACCGCCGCCGGACCGACATATTGCCAGAAGGCGTGCAACATCACCGCCGTCACCGCCGCGAACACGGCGAGCGCCAGCCCGGTCAGCCGCGGTAGCACGCCGAGGATCAGGGCCAGCGGGCCGAAAACCTGCACCACCACGGCGGCGGTGGCGACGCCGTTCGGGAATGGCATGCCGCTGCCGGCGAGCGTCAGCGCGAAGCCCGAGACGTTGAGTGCCCGGGCGATCCCGGTGGGCAGCAGCGCCGCGGCCAGGAGCAGGCGCGCGGCGAGAAGTGTTCCGTCCTGGGCGCGGGCGATCATGGTCGGGTCCGGTCGGCTGTAAGGGCTGGCCGGAGGGTGACGGATTCTCTTGAAGGCGGGGTTAAATCCCCTGGTTCAAGGGCGCATCGTCTTTGCCCGAAAGCCGGCTTCTGCCGTTCGGGACGATGCTCAGCCCGCGACCCCGCCCCGGAACAGCCGGCCGCGCTCGGTCCAGAGCACCACTAACAGCGCCAAGCCCCCGAGGGTCGCGTAGCCGATGCCCACCGGCAGCACGGTCCCGTCGAAGGCCTGGCCGATCACGTAGCCGGAGAACGCCCCCAGGATCGTCGTGTAGAAGCCGACGAACGACGAGGCCGTGCCGGCGATGGCGCCGAGCGGCTCTAGCGCCAGGGCGTTGAAGTTCGGCAGGGCAAAACTCATCAGGAACTGGTTCGCCGCCAGGATTGACAGGAACGCCGCCAACGGCGGATGGCCGTGATAGGCGAGTCCGACGCCGATCTGGGCCAGGGCCACCAGCGTAAAGGCGATGATGCCGGCATGCGAGAGCGCCCGCATCCCCAGCAGCCGCACGATCCGTGCGTTGATCAGCGTGGCCGCCCCCATGGCGCCGGCCACAAGCCCGAAGGCCAGGGGGAAGAGCGGCCCGAGATGGTAGAGCCCGGTGTCGAACACCTGCTGGGCCGAGCCGACATAGCCCATGATGCAGCCGGTGAGCAGGCCGAGCGCCGTCGCGTAGCCGATGGAGACCCGGGTCGTGACCGTGGTGCGGACCGCGTCCCAGGTCGCCCCGAGCGAGAGCGGGCGGCGGTACTCCGGATGCAGGGTTTCCGGCATCCGCAGCGAGAACCAGGCGGTCAGCCAGAAAGCCAGCGCCAGCATCGAGACGAACACGTAGACCCAGGAGCCCAGCGCCAGCATCAGGCCGCCGATCGCCGGGGCGATCATCGGGACGATTAGGAAGACCATCATGGTGAGTGACATCACGCTCGCCATCTCGCGGCCGGCGAAGCGGTCGCGCACGATCGCCACCGAGAGCACGCGCCCGCCGGCGGCGCCGATGCCCTGGATGACCCGGGCCGCCAGCAGCCAGCCGAAGCTCGGCGCCACCATGGCGAGCCCGCAGCCCACGACGTAGATCGCCAGGCTGGTGAGCAGCACCGGCCGCCGCCCGAACGTGTCCGAGATCGGTCCGTAGGCGAGCTGGGCCACGCCGAACCCGGCCATGAACACGTAGACGAGAAGCTGCAGCCGGTTCGGATCGGGCACCGAGAACCGCGTCTCGATCGCCGGGAAGGCCGGCAGCAGGTTGTCGATGGAGATCGCGGTGACCGCCATCATCAGCGCGATGATGGCGACGAATTCGGTGAAGCCCGGCCCCGACCGCGTCTGCGGGACACGAACCTGCTGGACCGGCGGGTTGGGCCGGATCGCGATTGTCACAATGGGAACTCGTGCTGCGAAGGGTTGGCCCGACCGAGGCGCCCCCTTCGCGGCACGCTTATGACGGCCCCGCCCGCGGGGCGCAGTTCAGGCCGGCAGCGGGCGCAGGGCCGGCTCCCGGGGGCTGCGCCCGACGAAGCCCGCCATCAGGGCCGCGACCAAGCAGAGCAGGCCGGCCGAGACGAAGGCGCCGAGATAGCTGCCGGTATCGGTGCGGACCATGCCGGCGAGCCAAGCGGCGGAGGCGGCGCCGATCTGGTGGGCGGCGGCGATCCAGCCGAACATCAGCGCGGCATTCTCCTCGCCGAAGGACTTTCCGGCGAGCTGCACGGTGGGCGGCACGGTGGCGATCCAGTCGAGCCCGTAGAACACCGCAAACAGGGACAGGCCGTAGAAGCTCAGATCGAACGAGTAGGGCAGGAAGATCAGGGAGAGGCCGCGCAGGCCGTAATACCAGGCGAGCAGCTTCCGGGAATCGAACCGGTCGGTGAGCCACCCCGAGGCGGTGGTGCCGATCAGGTCGCAGATGCCCATCACCGCCAGCAGGCCCGCCGCCGTCACCTCGGCGATGCCGTGGTCGATGCAAGCCGGGATCAGGTGCGTGCCGATCAATCCGTTGGTCGAGGCGCCGCAGATGAAGAACGTGCCGGCGAGCAGCCAGAAATCCTTCGACTTCAGGCCGATCCGCAGGCCGCGCAGGGCCCGGAGCGCGGGGTTCTCGGTGTGCACCGGGTTCGGGGTGACGACGGTCTCGCCGTAGCGGGGCAGGCCGAGATCCGCCGGGCGGTCGCGCAGGAACAGGGCCGCCACCGGGATCAGCACCAGGGTCACGGCCGCCACCAGTAGGGAGACCGAGCGCCAGCCCTGCCCGACCGCGAGCGAGGCCAGCACCGGCAGGAAGATCAGCTGCCCCGTGGCGCTGCTCGCCGTGAGCATCCCGATCACCAGCCCCCGGCGCTTGCCGAACCAGCGCCCGGCCACGGTGGCGCCGAGCACGTTGGCGACCATGCCGGAGCCGGAGCCGACCACGAGGCCCCAGAGCAGGACCATCTGCCAGGGCGCCGTCATCAGGCTGGTGGCGGCCGTGCCGATCGCCAGGACGAGCAGGGCGGTACAGACCGAGCGCCGGAGCCCGAAACGCTCGATGATCGCCACCGCGAACGGCCCGATCATCCCGTACAGGAAGATGTTGAGGGCGATGCCGACCCCGATCGTCGCCGCGGTCCAGCCGAATTCCCGCTCCCAGGGCACGATCAGCACGCTCGGCGTGGCGCGCACGCCGGCCCCGATCAGCAGCACCAGGAAGGTCACCCCGGCGACGATCCAGGCATAGTGCAGGCGCGGCACGGGGGGCGCAGGAAGCGTCTCGACGGGGGCGACCATGTTCAAGCTCCGAAGATGAGACGACCAGTTTAGGAGGCGGCGATGAGGGCATCCGCCAGGGCGGCGACGGCTTTAGAATCGACCTGCGCGTTGATCCGGGCCTGGGCCGCCTGCCAGTACGGCGTCGCCGCCGCGACGGCCTCGCGGCCCAGATCCGTCAGGGACACGATACGCGCGCGCGCATCCTGGCCCGGCTCGATCTTCACGAGGCCGCGCCGCTCCAGCGGGTCGAGGTTGCGGGCCATCGTGGTCCGCTCCAGAACCGCCTCGACGGCCAGCCGGGTCAGCGGCGTCGGACCCAGCTGCTCCAGGCGGCGCAGGATTGAGAATTGCGTCACCCGCAGGCCCACCGGACGCAGGGCCGTGTCATAGGACGCGGTCAGCGCGCGGGTGGCCCTGCGCAGCGCGACGCAGGTGCAAGGCTCGGTCAGAGAATCGGTATTCACGATACGTGTATATGCACCTATTTCGACGGGCACAAGCTGGGCCTGACGGTTCGCGCGGTTCGACATGCGCGGACAGGGAAATCCGCCGCGCTGTCATCGACATGGCGGATCACCCTGCTATCGCTGCGCGGGCAAACTCCCGGTTCGTGAGAGGCACGATGACACTCGAAACCGCTACGGCGTTGTCATCCTCGGAACAGAAATCGGCCCGGACCGGACTCATCGAGGCCGCCGCCGAGATCGTCGCCGAACAGGGCGGCCCCGGCGGCTTCGTCCGCGACCTGTTCGGGCGCGTCACCCCGGAAGATTTGGCCCCCTACCCGGCCGGCGCGGTGGCCGATCTCGCGGTTCGCGCCCGCGCCCTCCTGGCCGAGCCGCGCAAGCCGGGCGATCCGGCCCGGGTGCGCCTGAGCGACGCCGAACTGGTGCGGGACGGACGGCCCCGCGAGATCACGGTGGTCGAGGTCGTCAACGACAACCGGCCGTTCCTGCTGGATTCGACCCTGGCCGAGCTCACCGAGGAGGGCCTGACTCCGGATCTCGTCGCCCACCCGATCCTCGGAGTCGAGCGCGACGCGTCGGGCGCGCTGGTGCGGGTGGTTGGCGAGACCACCGCCGATGCCCATGGCAGCCTGGCGCGCGAGAGCTTCATCCACCTCCATCTCGGCCGGCTCGACGGCGAGGCCCGCAAGCGGCTCGTGGAAGCCCTGTCCCAGGTCTACCGGGACGTGGCTCTGGCGAGCGACGACCACGATGCCATGCTGGCGCGGATCGCCGATCTGTCCGACAGCCTCGGCCGCGCCCCCTCCCCGCTGCCGGAGGCCGAGATTGGCGAGGCGCGCGCCTTCCTGGACTGGCTCAGTGACGGCCAGTTCCTCGTGCTGGGCATGCGCCAGCACGGCATCGAGGGCGACGGGCATCCGCTGATCGAAGGGTCGAGCCTCGGGGTGCTGCGCGATCCCGGCGCCACGCCCCTGCGCCGGGGCCGGACGCCGGTGGACTACACCCCCGAAATCCTGGCCTTCCTGGAGGAGCCGCAGGCGCTGATCATCACCAAGGCCAGCGCGAAGTCCCGGGTCCACCGGGTCTCCTATCTCGACTATATCGGCGTGAAGCTGTTCTCGGCCACCGGCAAGCTCTCGGGCGAGGTGCGGATCGTCGGCCTGTTCACGGCCGCGGCCTATACCAGCCCGGCGCGCGAGGTGCCGGTCCTGCGCCGCAAGGTCGAGGCGGTGGCCGAGCGGGCGGGCCTCGACCCGACCAGCCATGCCGGTCGCAGCCTGCTGGCGGTGCTGGAGACCTACCCGCGGGACGAGCTGTTCCAGATCGATATCGACCGGCTGTACCGGTTCACCCTGGCGATCGCGAACCTCGCCGACCGGCCGCGGATCCGGGTGCTGTCGCGCCCGGACCGGTTCGGCCGCTTCGTCTCGCTGCTGGTCTACGTGCCCAAGGACCGGTTCGATTCCACCGTGAGCGCCCGCATCGCGGCGTATCTGGCCGAGGCCTATGGCGGCCGGCCGAGCGCGGCCTATTCGGAGCTCCCGGAAGGCCCGCTGGCCCGGACCCACTACATCATCGGCCTGCCCGACGAGGGCGCGCCGGAGCAGGACCCCGCCGCCCTGGAGGCCGGCATCGCGGCGCTCGTTCGCACCTGGGGCGACGCCTTGAGTACGGCTCTGGCGGAGGCGCATGACGGCGGCCAAGCCCGCCAGCTCGCCGCCCGCTATGCCGACGCGTTCTCGGCCGCCTATCGCGACAATTTCCAGGCGGATGTGGCCGTCGCCGACATCGCCATCCTGGAGGGGTTGAGCGAGGCGCAGCCCCGCGCTGTGCATCTCGGGCGCCGGACCGGCGATTCCGACGCTCAGGTCCGGCTGAAGGTCTTTTCCCGCGGCACCGCGATCGCCCTGTCCGACCGGGTGCCGGTTCTGGAGAATCTGGGATTCCGCGTCATCGACGAGCGGACCTACCGGGTCAGGCCGGCGGGGCTCGACGACTCCGCCCGGATCTGGCTGCACGACATGCGGATCGAGCGCGCCAGCGGCGCGGCGATCGATCTGGACTTGCTGGAGCGGCCCCTCGAAGAGGCCATGCTGGCTCTGGCCGACGGCTCGGCGGAGTCCGACGGCTACAACCGGCTTGTGCTTGAAGCCGCCCTCCCCTGGCGGGAGGCGGCCCTGCTCCGGGCGCTCGGTCGATACCTACGCCAGCTGCGCATCCGCTACGGCCAGGATTACATGGCCGGCACCCTGAGCCGCCATCCCGGGATCGCCCGGGCGATCGTCAGCCTGTTCCGCACCCGGTTCGACCCGCAGGCCGAGGGCGACCGGGCCGCCCAGGAAGCCGAGACCCGCGCCCTGATCGAAGAGGCGCTTTCCGACGTCACTAGCCTGGACGACGACCGGATCCTGCGCCGGTTCGTCAACCTGGTCGAGGCGGCGGTGCGGACGAACTTCTTCCAGACCGCCGCGGATGGCGGCCCCCGGGAGACGATCAGCTTCAAATTCGCCTGCGCCAAGGTCACGGCGATGCCGTTGCCGCGGCCGTTCTTCGAGATCTTCGTCTATTCGCCCCGGGTCGAGGGCGTGCATCTGCGCTTCGGCTACGTCGCACGCGGCGGCCTGCGCTGGTCCGACAGGCCGGAGGATTTCCGCACCGAGATCCTGGGCTTGGTGAAGGCCCAGCAGGTGAAGAACGCGGTCATCGTGCCGGTGGGCGCCAAGGGCGGCTTCTTCCCCAAGCGCCTGCCTCCGCCCTCGGACCGGGCGGCGTGGATGCAGGAGGGCACCGAGAGCTACCGGATCTTCATCCGCACGCTCCTGGAGCTCACCGACAACATCGTCGACCAGGCGATCGTCCCGCCGCCGGACACGGTGCGGCACGATCCCGACGACGCCTATCTCGTGGTGGCGGCCGACAAGGGCACCGCGACCTTCTCGGATATCGCCAACGCCCTCTCCCTGGAGAAGGGCCACTGGCTCGGGGACGCGTTCGCGTCCGGCGGCAGCCAGGGTTACGACCACAAGGGCATGGGCATCACCGCCCGGGGCGCCTGGGAGGCGGTGCGCCGCCATTTCCGCGAGATCGATGTCGACGTGCAGACCGACCCGATCACCGTGGTCGGCGTCGGCGACATGTCGGGCGACGTGTTCGGCAACGGCATGCTGCTCTCGGAAAGCCTCCGGCTGGTCGCGGCCTTCGACCACCGCGACATCTTCCTCGACCCGAATCCCGACGCGGCCAAAAGCTTCGCCGAGCGCAAGCGCCTGTTCGACCTGGGCCGCTCTTCCTGGGCGGATTACGACCGCGCGCTGATCTCCGAGGGCGGCGGGGTGTTCTCGCGCAGCCTCAAGACCATTCCGCTGTCGGAACCGGTCCGGGCGGCCCTCGGCTTCGATCGGAACGAGGCGACGCCCACCGAACTGATGCAGGCGATCCTGAAGGCGCCGGCCGACCTGCTCTGGTTCGGCGGCATCGGCACCTATATCCGCGCCACCACCGAGACCGACGAAGATGCCGGCGACCGGGCCAACGATTCCGTCCGCATCACCGCGCCGGAGCTGCGGGTGAAGGCCATCGGCGAGGGCGCCAATCTCGGCCTGACTCAGCGCGGGCGCATCGAGGCGGCCCGCTCGGGCGTCCGGCTCAACACCGACGCGATCGACAATTCCGCAGGCGTGAACACCTCCGACGTCGAGGTGAACATCAAGATCGCCCTGATGGTCCCGGAGCGGGACGGGCGGCTCGACTACGCGGCGCGCAACCAGCTTCTCGCCGCCATGACCGACGAAGTCGGGCGGCTGGTCCTGCGCAACAACGAATTGCAGACGCTCGCCCTGTCGCTGGCCCAGCGCGGCGGCCTGGGCGAGACCGGGTTCGCCATGCGGACCATGCAGGCGCTGGAGGCCGAGGGGCGCCTCGACCGGGCGGTGGAATACCTGCCGGACGATGCGGCGATCAGCGAGCGCATGCGTCGCGGCGAGGGGCTGACCCGCCCGGAATACGCGGTGCTGCTCGCCTACGCGAAGCTGTCGCTCTACGACGCGATCCTGGCGAGCGCGGTCCCGAACGACCCGTATTTTGACCGGGAATTGCAGCGTTACTTCCCCAAAGCCCTGCGCGAGCAGTTCCCCGACGCCGTGAAGGGCCACCGGCTGCGCCGGGAGATCATCTCCACGGCGCTGGCCAACATCATCGTCAACCGCGGCGGCCCGTCCCTGGTCACGCGCCTCGTCGACGGGACCGGGGCGGATGCCGCGACCATCGCCAAGGCTTACGCCATCACCCGGGACGCCTTCGGGCTGATGGAGCTGAACCTCGCCATCGACGGGCTGGGACGCGGTCTCTCCGGGCAGGACCAGCTCGGCCTCTACGCCGAGGTGCAGGGCCTGCTCACCAACCGGATCGTCTGGTTCATCCGCAACCTCGACCTCACCGGCGGCCTCGCGCCGCTGGTGGCGCGCTATCGCGACGGCGTCGCGGCCGTGGAGGCGGCCTTGCCGAAGGTGCTCGACGCCGCGGCGCTCGCCGCCATCGGCGACCGGGCGGCGGAGCTGAAAGGCCACGGCATGGCCCCGGAACAGGCAAGGCGCCTCGCCTCGCTCAACGCCCTGATCTCCGCGCCGGACATCGTGCGCGTGGCCGAGGCCAGCGGCCGGCCGGTGGAAGAGGTGGCGGCGACGCACTTCGCCCTGGAACACGCCTTCCGTCTGGACGAGCTCGCCGCGGCGGCCCGGACCGTGCCGGTCGCCGACACGTTCGACCGGGTCGCTCTGGAACGCGCGGTGGCCGGCATCGCCGCCGCCCACCGCAAGCTCACCGCCGAGGTGGTCGCCGATCTCGGCGCCGGGCCGGAGGCCGTTGAGGCCTGGGCCAAGGCCAGGGGCGCGCCACTGGTCCGCATCCGCGACGCGGTGGACGCGATTAGCGCGTCCGGCCTCACGGTGTCCAAGGCGACCGTGGCGGCGAGCTTGCTCGGTGACTTGGTGCGGGCGGACTGACGGTTCGTCAGACGCCAGGCGCCGGGCGTCGCTCCGAGACGTTCACATTGGCCGGATGTGGCGCGGGGTCCCTCTCCCGTTCGGGAGAAGGACAGGGTGAGGGATGCGACGTCTCCGGAAAAACCTGGTACCTAACCCCAACCCTCTCCCGCACGGGAGAGGGGGTCGTCCCGGCCTGCACACGAGTCGTTGCCTCGGCATTGAGGCCGACGAAACCCACCGGTACGAGGGCTCCGAAGCCCGTGACCGGCTTTCGGGACTATTTGCTACGCCCTCGGCGCCGAGGCGGAAAAAATCCGGCTGCCGGTCCGGCTGACGGCGGTGACCGTCAGGCCGAGGCCCAGAATCGAGACAGCGGCGGCGATCAGTGGGAGCTGGCCGTAGCCGGCGCCCAGGGTCAGGGCTGCGCTGCCGAGCCAGGCGCCCGTGGCGTTGCCGAGGTTGAACGCGCCCTGGTTCAGCGTCGAGGCGAGGTTCGGGGCGTCGCTGGCGGCCTCGACCACCCAGATCTGGAGCGGCGAGACCAGCGCGAAGGCGAGGCCCGACCACAGGACCAGAATGGCGACGGTCGGGATTGCGTGGTGTGCGACCCCGGCCAGGACCAGCAGCACCGCGACGATGCCGATGAAGCCGCCGATGATCGTCGCCATCAGGCCCCGGTCGGCGAAGTGGCCGCCGGCGAGGTTGCCCACCGTCAGGCCGATCCCGGCTGCGAACAGCACGCCGGTCACGCCCTGCGGCGTGAACCCGGTGACGCTGGTGAGGAACGGCGTGATGTAGGTGAACACCGTGAAGAAGCTCACCGACGATAGGGTGGAGATCAGCATCGGCCGCAGCACCGGCCAGCGGCCGAGAGCCCGGAACTCTTTTACCAGGCCGCCTCGTGTGCCGGGCAGGCCCGAGGGCACGAAGGTCTGGATCGCCAAGCCGGCGGCGATGCCGATCGCCACCACCGCCCAGAATGTCGAGCGCCATCCGGCGACTTGGCCGAGGGCGGTGCCCAGCGGGACGCCGAGCACGTTGGCGAGCGTCAGCCCGGCGAACATCAGCGAGACCGCCTGGGTCCGCTTCTCGCGCGGCACGAGATCTCGCGCGACCACGGCACCGATCCCGAAGAACGCGCCATGTGCGAAGGCGGTGACGATCCGGGCCGCCATCAGCAGGCCGTAGCTCGGCGCCAACGCACAGCCGATGTTGCCGATCAGAAAGACCGCCATCAGGGCGAGCAAGGCGGTCTTGCGGGGCAGCCGCGCGGTGGCGATGGCCACGATCGGCGCGCCGATGACCACGCCCATGGCGTAGCCCGACACAAGGTAGCCCGCCTGCGGGATGGTAACGCCGAAGCTCTGTGCCACCTCAGGTAGCAGGCCCATGATGACGAATTCGGTGGTCCCGATTCCGAACGAAGCGACGGCGAGGGCGAGGATCGGCAGGGGCGGCACGGCGGCCTCCTTCAAGCGGATGACGGGCGCCGCTTTGTGCGACGCAGCATCGCTCAAGGATGGGGCCTGATCGGTTTTTGCATAGCGATGCAAACGCGACGCACCGTTGCGCCACATGCAAGAAGCCGGATCGCGGACGGAAGGGCGACGATCAGGACCGCGTGCTGCCGCGCTCGGTCAGGCGTGGCGGGATCAGTTCCCGCTCGCCGGCACCGGCATCCTCGGCGGCCATGCGGTCGATCATCGCCAAGGCTGCCTCGACCAGCGCCGGAACATCCTGATCGAAGCTGGTCAGGTCGTAGCCGCCCCATGACGCGGCGGGGGTATCGTCGTAGCCGATCACCCGAACATCGTCGGGAATACGCCGTCCCGCGCGCCGCAAGGCGTCGATCGTGCCGAGCGCGCAGAGATCGTTGGCGCAGAAGATTCCGTCGACGGCCCCTTCGGTGCAAAGCTGCGTCGCCGCCTCGGCACCGCCGTCATAGGTGTAGGCGGATCCGGCGACGCGCGGCTCCGGCAGCCCGGCTGCGCGCAGGCCATCGCGAAAACCCGTCAGGCGCTCGGTGCTGGCGGGGCTGTCGGCGGGGCCGGCCACGAAGGCGGGATGGCGTATGCCTCGGGCGTGCAGGAGGGCGGCGGCCTGCCAGCCCCCGAGCGCGTTGTCGGAGCCCACCGAGCCGACCCGCGCGGCCGTCACCGGGGTGTTGAACGAGACCACCGGGATCCGGGAGGCCGAGAGCGTCTCCGCGGCGTCTCGCGAGAGCACCGCCAGGGCGCTGACGATCGCGTCGACCCGGTACTGGGCGAGGCGGGCCGCGACGGCGTCGAGGGTATAATCGCTGTCGACCGGCACCAGCAGGACTTGGTTGCCGGCCTCCCGCAGGCGCGCGGCGAGGATCTGGACGACGCGGGCGTAGAACGCGTTCTCCAGGCCCCCGACCACAAGGGCTACGAGGCCGGACCGGTCGGTCAGCATGATCTTAGGGATCAGGCTCGGGCGGAAGCCGAGGCTGTCCGCCGCCGCCAAGACCTTGTCGCGCGTGCGCGCCGAGACGCTGGCGCCCGGCGTGAACGTCCGGGACACCGCCGATTGCGAGACCCCGGCGAGGCGGGCGACCTCGATCGATGTCGGGTAGCGCTTCGAGACCATGATCGGCGTGCGTTGCGGTGGTTGACGCTCGTCGGCCGAGCCGTCCCCCGCCGTGTCACGCCCGAGGTCGGTCCCTGTCAAACGCGACCGACGAAACCGGCACCCGAGCCTACTCGACCGGCGCCTTCTTGCGTCCCCGGGTCTTCGGGGCCGCCGTCGCTGGCGCTTCCTCGGCGGCGGGCGCTGCCGCCGCCGCACCGCGGGACTTGCGGCGCTGCTGGCCGAGGCCGAGGGCGCGGGCCAGTTCCGACCGCTGGGCCGAATAGCTCGCCGCCGTCATCGGGTAGTCCCTCGGCAGGCCCCATTTCTCGCGATAGGCCTCCGGACTCAGCCCGCGCAGCGTCAGGTGCCGACGCAGAGTCTTGTACGGCTTACCGTCTTCGAAACTCACAAGATGATCGTGCGTGATCGATTTCCGGATTTGCGCCGGACTCATCTTTTCCACGACGGTCGTCGATGACGTTCCTGAAGCCGAAAGGCTGTTCAGGGCCGCATGAATGCCGCCAATCAGACTCGGAAGTTCCGAGGGCGGCACGGAATTGTTCGACACATAGGCCGCGATGATATCGACCGCTAGCTCAATGTGTTCGACCTGCTCAGCTTCAGCGCTATCGCTCACGTTGAACCTCTGTCGTAGCAACTATCCGGCTCGGTGAATCCCCAGCGGATCGTATCGAATTCTGGCATACGCTACCGGATCTCCGAGAAGATCTCAATCGCTACTTTTGCGAGACGACGAAATTTAAGAGCGACTGTAACGGCGCGGGAAGTGCCGCGCAGGTTCGGCGTTGACGCCGCATTAACCACGCGGGCGCTAGCTTGCGTTAACCATACCGACGACCTCGGAGGCGGCGGCGTGATCTGTAGATCCCGGCTGATCATGCGCGGGGCATAGGTGGAGACCAAGATCAGGTGCGGATGGCGGGCGCTGATCGGCGGGGACGGTAGGAGATGCGGCTCGCCCTCGCCGCCCTGACGCTCGCGCTCGCGGCGTCGCCATCCCTGGCTCAGCGCTTCGACGCGATCAGCCCGGTCACCGGCCAGCCCGACAATCCCGGCCTCGGCCAGGACACGGCGCCCAACGGGCTGCCGGCTCTGCGGCGGCGCATCCCGGACGGGTTGTCGCGCGAGGATGGACGCGCATCATCCGGCGGGAATACGACCGGCGGCGAGCAGACGGGTGGCGACAGCCTGCGGTCGCCGCTCTCGCCCCCGATCCCGACCCAAAGCCAATCGGGGCTCTCGCAGCTCGGGACCCGCATCTCCGGTACCGGCCAGCGCACCGGCGGGTCGACCACGGCGCCGAACAACCGGGGGCCGTCGGATCTGCTGCGCACCCGGGCGGCGCCGCCCCGTCGCATCGGTTCCGCGACCCGCAAGGTCACGCAGGAGGTGACGCAGGTGCCGGCCCCGGCGCTGCGCCTGACTCCGGTGGTGCAGCAGGCTGTCGTGGGCGTGCCGGTGCAGCCGGTCCTCGCCTTGCGCCCGGTCCTGCCGCTCTTCGCAATCACCCCCGCGCTCGGCCTGCTCACGCCGGGCTTCATCCTCGGCACCGACCTCGCGCGCCCGATCCCGACCGATCCAGCCTACGCGCCGATCGGCTACCGGATCGGCACCTTCACGGTGCTGCCGAGCTTCGCCCAGAGCGTCGGTTACGATTCGAACCCGGACCAGACCAGCCGGCAATTCGCCAAGGGCTCGGTGGCTCTGCGCACGGAAGCCGCCGTCGATTTCCGCAGCGACTGGTCGTCCAGCTCGTTCCAGGGCGCCCTGCGCGGCTCCTATCTGGAGACGCCGCAGAACGAGGCCGCCAGCCGGCCGGCCGCGGACGGCACGGTCCGCCTGCGCATCGACGCCAACCGTGACCTGCATATCGACGCGGAAGGTCGCTTCCTGGTCGATACCCAGCGCACGTCGAGCCCGAACCTCCAGGCTGCCACGGCCACGAGCCGGCCGCTGCTCGCCGTCTACGGCGCCTCGCTCGGCGCTACGGAGACGTTCAACCGGCTCTCGGTGACCCTGCGCGGCTCGGTCGACCGCTCGCAATTCGACAACGCCCAGCTCTCGGACGGCACGATCATCAACCAGGCCGACCGCAACCTGAACCAGTACAGCCTACAACTGCGCACCGCCTACGAGGTCAGCCCGGATCTGAGTCCGTTCGTGGACCTGCTCGCCGACACCCGCGTCTACGACCTGCGCCGGGACACCAACGGCATCCGGCGCGATTCCGACGGCATCGCCCTCATGGTCGGGGCGAGCTTCGGGCTGGCGCGCTCGGTCACCGGCGAGATCTCGGCCGGCGTCCAGCACCGCTCCTATGTCGACCCGTCGTTGCGGTCGATCGATGCGCCCCTGGTCAACGCCGCTCTGGTCTGGTCCTTGAGCCCGCTCACCACGGTCCGGCTCACGGCGGCGACGGGGGTGACCGAGACCACGGTTCTGGGCTCCAGCGGCATCCTCACCGAGGTCGCGACCCTGGAGGTCCAGCACGACCTGCTGCGCAACCTGTCGATCGTGCTCGGCGGCTCGTTCCTGAAGAACGACTACCAGGGCAGCACCATCAGGGAGAACGGCTTCTCCGCGACCGCGCGCCTCGATTACCGGTTCACCCGCTGGCTGACCTTGCGCGGCACCTACATCTACCAGCAGATCGACAGCACCGTGGCGGGCTCGAGCTTCCGCGACAACACCTTCCTGCTCGGCCTGCGGGTCAATCCGTAAGGCGCGATCTAGAAGCGCTCGACCCAGGGGCGCAGCTCGAGTTCCGAGGTCCAGGCGCTGCGATCCTGGCGCAGCAGGTCGCGATAGGCGCGGGCGATGGCGTCCGGGTCGAGATGGCTGTCTGGGGAATCCGGCGGCTCGCCGCCCCGGGCCGGATTCCGGATGGCCCCGTCGATCACCACGTGGGCGACGTGGATGCCCTGCGGCTGCAATTCACGGGCGAGGCTCTGGCCGAGGCCGCGCAGGGCGAACTTACCCATGGCGAAGGGCGCCGAGCCGGGAAACCCCTTCACGCTCGCCGAGGCGCCCGTGAGCAGGATCGCCCCGTGCCGGTGCGGCAGCATCCGGCGCGCCGCCGCCTGCGCCACTAGGAAGCCGCCATAGGCTGACACCATCAGGGACTGGGCGACGGCCGCCGGATCGAGATCGACGACCGGCCCGCGCAGCCGCCCGCTGGCATTGTAGACCACCACGTCGGGCGAGCCGCCGAGCGCCGGCTCCAGCCGGGCGAACAGGGCCTCGACCTCACCCGGGTCGCTCGCATCGCAGGCATGGACGGCCGCCCCGGTCTCGGCCGCGAGGGCCGACAGCTTCTCGACGTTGCGGGCGGCGAGCCCGACTTTCAGGCCGTCCGCCGCCAACAGCCGGGCGAGCGAGGCGCTGAGGCCGGAACCGGCCCCGACGATCAGGGCACGCGCATAGGTCGGTATCATGGGCGGATACTCCGTTCGATCCCGCGAGGATGCCCTGAAGCCGCGCGGGTTCAAGCCCTCAGTCGCGGCGTTCGGCGAAGAAGTGGCGCAGCAATTCGGCCGCCTCGGCTTCGCGGAAGCCGCCATAGACCTCCGGCGCGTGGTGGCAGGTCGGCTGGTTGAACACGCGGGGCCCGTGCTCGACGCCGCCGCCCTTGGGATCGGCCACGCCGTAATAGAGCCTTCTGATCCGGGCGAAGGAGATCGCGCCGGCGCACATCGGGCAGGGTTCGAGGGTGACGTAGAGATCGCAGCCGGTCAGCCGCTCGTCGCCGATCGCCGCGCAGGCGGCACGGATCGCCAGGATCTCGGCATGCGCCGTCGGGTCGTGGAGCGCCCGCGGCCGGTTATGGGCCACCGCCAGCACCGCGCCGTCCCGGACCACGACGGCGCCGACCGGCACCTCGCCGGCTCGGGCCGCGGCGCGCGCCGCCGCGAAGGCGCGGTCGAAGGCGCTCGCCGCACCGGCAGATTCACCCGGA
This sequence comes from Methylobacterium pseudosasicola, assembly GCF_900114535.1. Taxonomy (GTDB): domain Bacteria; phylum Pseudomonadota; class Alphaproteobacteria; order Rhizobiales; family Beijerinckiaceae; genus Methylobacterium; species Methylobacterium pseudosasicola. The sequence goes on from NZ_FOTK01000008.1 coordinate 108,907, forward strand.
ACGTGTTGGATCGGATCGGCCGCCACGGTGTTTATCACCCCATCGCCGGGATAGGCAGCACCCGGCGCCGGAGACTGATCCAGGTCAATGTTAATGCCTGGAACATTCCTCGCATCGCCGTCGTTGCCAGTTCGATTGCGGCGCCGCCGCGAGATGATTGGACGGAAGGAAACGCCATGAGCAGCACCACCGACAAGATCAAGGGCGCCGCCAACGAGGCCCTCGGCAAGGCCAAGCAGGGCATCGGCGACGTGACCAATAACGACAAGCTGAAGGCCGAGGGTGCCGCGCAGGAGCTCAAGGGCAAGGCGCAGGGTACCGTGGGCGACGCGAAGAGCGCCGTGAAGTCGGCGACCGACAAGCTCTGAGTTCCAACGTCTGACCGGATCGGGATCCGCCCGCGGCGGGTTCCGATCCCGAACCGCGTGACTTTCGTGAGGTTGCCATGATCGGTTGGGCTATCACGTTTCTCGTCGTCGCTCTCGTGGCGGCGCTCCTGGGCTTCGGCGGCATCGCCGGGACCGCCATCGAGGCGGCCAAGATCGTGTTCTTCGTGGCGATCGCCCTGTTCCTCGTCTCCGCCGTGTTCGGCGTGATGCGCGGGCGGTCCCCAAGACTCTGACGACGAGACTCTGACGACGCGCCTGACGGCGTAGGATCGGGGGCGGTCCAACCGGGCCGCCCCGTTTTGTTGGGCTGAGCGCATATTCCGTTGCCGCCGCTCAACCCGTCTCGCCTGTCCGGGCCGGCTCTGGTAAGGCCGGCACATGAGTGACTTGCCGAAAGACGATGTCCCGGGGGCGCACGCCCAGCCGGACACTGAGACCACGCGAACCGAGCGCTGGAAGCCCGCCACCGACGCGGGCACCGAATCCGAGCGGAAGCCCGAAAGCTCTTCCGCAGCGAGCACGCCCCGGAAGCCGGCGGCCGAGCCCGTCGCCGACGCGGCCGAGGAAGCCGACGCTCCGACCCCGCCGGGCGAGCGCATCGCCAAGGCGATGGCCCGAGCCGGCATCGCATCCCGGCGCGACGCCGAGGCGATGATCCTGGCCGGCCGGGTCAGCGTCAACGGCGAGACCCTGACCTCGCCCGCCCGCAACGTCACCGACGACGACACGATCCTGATCGACGGCGAGCGCATGCCGGCGCGCGAGCGCAGCCGCCTGTGGATCTTCCACAAGCCGCGCGGCCTCGTGACCACGGCCCGCGACCCGGAAGGCCGCCAGACGGTGTTCGAGGTGCTGCCCGAGGACCTGCCCCGGGTGGTCGCAGTCGGCCGGCTCGACATCAACACCGAGGGCCTGCTGCTTCTCACCAACGATGGCGGCCTCGCCAAGGTGATCGCCCATCCCGACACCGGCTGGCTGCGCCGCTACCGCGTGCGCGCCCACGGCGACACCGACCAAGCCCAGCTCGACAAGCTCGCCAACGGCGTGACCATCGACGGGATGGAATACGGCCCGGTCGAGGCGACCTTGGACCGGGTCCAGGGCGACAATCTCTGGCTGACGCTCGGGCTGCGCGAGGGCAAGAACCGCGAGGTCAAGCGCATCCTCGAGCATCTCGGCCTGTCGGTGAACCGGTTGATCCGGCTGTCCTTCGGCCCGTTCCAGCTGGGCGATCTGGAAGTCGGCCTGGTCGAGGAGGTGCGGATGCGCGTCCTCAAGGACCAGCTCGGCAAGGCCCTGGCCGAGCAGGCCGGCGTCGATTTCGAGAGCCCGGTGCGCGAGCCGATCGGCGCCTTCGGCAGTCCCAAGAAGGCCGAGAAGAAGGTCGAGCGGGCGCCGTCCGCCGGCCGTAACGCCGCGCGCCCCGCGCCGGCGCCTCGGGTATCCACCGGGGGGACCGGGTCCGGCCCGCGCAACTCGGCTTGGCGGGCCGACGAGGATTCCGGCAAGCCGCGCGCCGCCCGCGTGCCGCGCCGGGGCGCGAATCCGCGTGCCTCGCAGGCGGCCGCGGCCGAGCGCGGCCATGAGCGGGTCGGGTCGTTCCAGAAGGGTGATCGCCGGGTCGTGGTCGAGCGCCTGTCGGCGAGCCCGGTCGCGCCGGTGGCCGAGGAGAAGCCGCGTCGCCGCTACGCCGACCGCGGCGCGCCCGAGGGTGGGCAGCGGAGCTCGGCGGGCCGTCCGGATCGCGACAGCTGGGGCAACCGCGGACCGTCGCCGCGGGGCGACCGGGGCGCGGGTGACCGTCCGAGCTACGGCGACCGTTCGGGACCGCGCGAATCGGCGCGGGGCGCATCCGGCCCGCGGGACGATGCACGCCGGGACGACCGCCGTGACTCGCGGCCGGGCGGACGAGGCGATCGGCCCTACGGCGCTGGAACCGGCGACGGTGCACCGCGCGGCCAGGGCGGTTTTCGCGGCGAGCGATCCGGCGACGGTGCGCCGCGCGGCCAGAGCGGATTTCGTGGCGAGCGGTCCGGCGGTGGGGGCAAGCCCGCTTTCGGCGGCCCGAAGCCCGGAGGCGGAGCGCGCCCCGGCGGCAGGCCCGGCGGCTTTGCGGGCAAGAGCGCTGGCGGCTTCGCCGGCAAGGGTCCCGGTGCCAAGCCGGGCGGGCGTCCCGGCGGCTTCAAGGGTGGTGGTAAGCCCGGCGGCGCGAGGCCCAGCGGTGGCGGCGGCGGCGGTGGGCGTCCGCCGCGCGGTCGATGAGGATCGTCGGCGGCGCCTGGCGCGGCCGGAAGCTCGCGACCCCACGCACCGACGCGATCCGGCCGACTTCGGACCGGCTTCGCGAATCGCTGTTCAACGTGCTGACGCACGCCTATGACGAAGTTGTTACCGGCGCACGGGTCCTCGACCTGTTCGCCGGCACTGGCGCGCTGGGTTTCGAGGCCCTGTCGCGGGGCGCGGCCTACGCGCTCCTCGTCGATGAGGGCGCCGAGGCGCGCGCGGTGATTCGCTCCAATATCGAGGCGTTCGGCGCCGAGGGCGTGACCCGACTGTTCCGCCGCGACGCGACGCGCCTCGGGCCGGCCGGCACCACGGCGCCGTTCTCGCTGGTCTTCTGCGATCCGCCCTACAATCGCGGGCTGGCGCCCTTGGCGCTAGCGAGTGCCGCCGAAGGCGGTTGGCTGGCGCCGGCCGCCCTGGCGGTGGTGGAGGAGGCCGAGGGCGTGCAGCTCGCTTGGCCCGAGGGCTTCGCTCCATTGGAGCGGCGCGTCTACGGCGACACCGCGGTGGCGGTGGCGCGCTTCGCCGGCTGAGCGGGGCTCACGGGCTCTCGTCGGCTCCGATTTCCGGCCCGACATGGATTGCGAGCCAGATCGTCGGCGCATCGGTGCGCTCGACCCGGTGGCGGCGATGGGGCTCGATCAGGAGCGTGTCGCCGGCCGTGAGCCGGCGCGGCGCCGACTCGTCGGCGAAGCGCAGCTCGGCGGACCCGGCCAGTACCGCCACCCATTCGGCGTGCGGCTGGTCGTAGTGGAAGCCCGGCGGGCTCGCCTGCCCGGTCGAGACGATGCGCTCGATCCGCAGGCCCGGCGCCGTATGCAGGACCGTGACGACCTCCTCGGACGCATCCAGGGCGAGATCCGCGAAAAGGTTCGTCAAAGTTGCAGGCATCGCCGGCGTCTCCCGAATCTGAGTCGCGAGAGGCCGTGTGCCGTGCGGCGGAGCCGGTCAACCGGCCCCGGCCGTCGCCTCAGGCCGACGGGGCCGCGGCGCCGTTGGTCGCGGACCGCTGCGCGACGGTCTCGGCGGTGCTGGTGCCATGGCCGATGCGGGCCGCGGACTTCACCAGCGCGATCACGTCCCGGCGCATCTGGTCGTCGGTGATCTGATTGTAAGCGCGCAGGAGCTCGACCGCCCCGGCCACGCGCAGCAGCGCCGGGCCGTTCTCGGTGGCGGCCTCGGGCTCGGGCTCGAAGAAGCTCGACACCGGCACGCCGAGCCGCTCGGCGATCGCCTGAAGGCGCCCGGCGCCGACGCGGTTCTTGCCGGTCTCGTACTTCTGAACCTGCTGGAAGCTGACGCCCAGCGCGCTCGCGAGGGCGGATTGGCTCAGCCCGTTGGCCGCGCGCAGGAACGCGATGCGGCTGCCGACCCCGTGATCGATGGCCGTGGTCTGCTTCGGCTTAGGGGTGGGGTTGGACATGATGGGAAGTCCGAACTTCTTCAGGTTGCGGCAGACGTGGTCGTGCGGACCCTGGCCGACGTTCACAACCGATAGGTGCAACATCACGCGGCCAAGGTCCAGACGTGACGCCTGTTAGTGCCACAGTGCAGCCCAGTGTGCAACGAATGGTCACGCTTGCACGATCATGCAGGGCGAACATAGCCGCCCGGGTTTCGCAATCGCGCCAAGGCGATCGGCACACAGATCGCCGGCGGATCAATTTTGGCGATCCCCACTACGCAGGCCGGGACTTTCCGACACCGATCGCGTTCGCACGATTGCCTGCGACGCAAATGATTCGGCCTTGCCTGGACTTTCGAGCCTCGGATCGATCCTGATCTGATCCGCGTCGGGTCTTACCGATCTGGAGGTGTGCCGATGCGGGGTCGCGCCGCTCAGGCGGCGGGGCCGAGCCAGTCGGTGACGATGCGGAGTTGCGCGTCGTCGAGCAGCGCGGGCGCGTGGCCGCAATCTGGGATTTCGATCCGTTCGGTGGGCGGGCCGCGCCGGGTCATCTCCTCGGCGGTGGAGGCCAGAAGCAGTTCCGAGTGCTCGCCGCGCAGCAGCAGGACCGGACAGGTGATCGCGTCCCAGTCGCGCCACATGCTGACGCTGTAGACCCGGCCCGGCCGGAAGGCGTCGCCGATGCCCGGATCGTAATGCGGGCGCCAGCCGCCATTGGGCTCGGGGAAGAAGCTGTGCTTGGCGATGTGGCGCCACTGCTCGTCGGTGAGCGGCCCGAAGGCCGACAGCACCGTCCGCAGACGCGACTCGCCGGAGGCGAGGTTGTGGTGCAGCCGCGGCGCATCGCGCAGCCGGGTCCCGATATGGCGGATCGGCGCCCAGGGCAGGAACGGCCCGATATCGTTGATCACCATGCGTCGGATCGGCGTGTTGGCCGAGGCCGCCAGCACCATGCCGGTGAGGCCGCCGAGCGACGTCCCGACCCAGTCGATCTTGCCCTTGATCCGCAGGTGCCCGATCAGCGCCGCCATGTCGGCGGCGTATTGGGGCAGGCCGTAGAGTTCCGGGTCCCTCAGCCAGCCGCTCAAGCCCCGCCCGGGCAAGTCCGGGCACACGACCCGGTAGCCCATCTTCGCCAGCCGATAGCCCAGCGGATCGAAATCCCGCCCCTGCCGGCTGAGGCCGTGGACGCAGACGACCACGTGCGGGCTGTCCGGATCGCCCCACTCGACATAGGCGATGCGGTGAAAGTCGTGCGGCGCGTAGGCGGCGAAATGGCCGGTCCGGAACGGCACGTCGGCCTCGGCGAGGTCGTCCAATCGCGGCATGGTCTCGGACACTGCGACCCCTTCGGCAGCGAGGGCAGTCACGGGGTTTCCGTGCGGGCGGCGGCTTCGCGGGCCAGGCGGCTGGTGGTCTGATGGAGGTCGACCATCTGGTCGGTCAGGCGGCGCGACTGCTCCTGCATGAACGTGACGTGCAGGGCCGCCGCCTCACGCGCATCGGCCGCCTTGGCAAGGCGCTCGGCGAAGTCCAGGGAGGCGCGGACATTGGTGTCGGAGGCGACCAGCATCCGGTGGCCGATCTCCCGCATCGCCGCCAGGGTGTGGCCGGCATTGTCCTCGAACGCGTTGTAGAGCCGCGCGCCGGCGGCATCCCATTGCTCGCGCATCTTGCGGGCGCCCGCGACGTTGCTGTCCGAGAGCTGGTGTGCCGTCTCCCGGCTGGAGCCCATCACCGAGCGCCAGCCTTCGAAACTCTGCGTGAGCGAGGTCTCGAAGGCGTTGAGCGCCATCTCCCCGGCCTCGGCGAAATGTTCGTAGGCTTCGCGGACCCGCGCCAGGCTACCCTCGGCGATCTCGCGCCCGGCCTGTGGCGGGACCGTCGGCAGGTTGTCGTTCTTCACAAGCCTCTCCCACGCGTCGACCGTCCCGACCGCCTTCCGCCAGGGCGCGTCCGTCGTCAACCGCAGCCGTGTAACAGGGCCTTATCGCCTCGACAGGTTTCGGCATCCTCGCGGCGGTGTGATGACCGAGCCCGCCTGTAACCGGCACGCCGATTGACAGTCCGGAGGGACGCGACGTCATCTCATCGCCAAGCGAACGCCACGCCAGCCGCCCGATTCGAAGGCCGAAAGATGACGGAGACAGATCCGCCCCGCGCGGGCGCCCACGAATCCGACCGTCATCCGTTCGAGACCGGGCTCGACCGCAATCCGGCCAATTACGTCCCGCTGACGCCGGTGAGCCTGCTGGCCCGGGCGGCGGCCTCCGTCGGGGGGCGGGTCGCAATCATCGACGGGGCGCGGCGTCTGACCTACGCGGACCTCTACACGCGCTGCCGCCGCCTCGCCTCCGGGCTGGCCCGGCGGGGAATCGGGCGCCTCGACACAGTGGCGATCCTGGCGCCGAACGTCGCCGAGATGATCGAGGCGCATTTCGCCGTGCCGATGCTCGGCGCCGTGCTTAACCCGCTCAACACCCGCCTGGACCCGGCGACGATCGCGTTCTCTCTCGACCATGGCGGCGCCCGGGTGCTGATCGTCGAGGCCGAGTACGGGGCGCTGGCAGCGCGGGCGCTCGCCGACCGTGCGGGGCCGATCCTGGTGGTGGAGATCGGCACCAGCGGCATTGCCGGCGCGGTTCCCTACGAGACCCTGCTCGCGGAGGGCGACCCGGCCTATGCCTGGCCGGGCCCGGCTGACGAATGGCAGTCGCTCTGCCTGCTCTACACCTCGGGCACCACGGGCGACCCGAAGGGCGCGGTCTACAGCCATCGCGGCGCCTATCTCCAGGCGCTCGGCAACGCCGTCACCTTCGGGTTCACGGCCGAGAGCGCCTATCTCTGGACGCTGCCGATGTTCCATTGCAGCGGCTGGTCCTACCCCTGGGCGAGCGTCGCCGCCTGCGCGACGCAGATCTGCCTGCGCAAGGTCGAGCCGGCGGCGATCTTTGCGCTGATCGCCGAGCATGGGGTGACGCATCTCTGCGGCGCGCCGATCGTGCTCTCGATGATCGCCCACGCCCCGGCCTCCGACCGCGTGCCGTTCCGGCAGCGGGTCCGCTGCGCGGTGGGCGGCGCGGCGCCGTCCTCGACGATCATCCGCACCATGGAAGACCTCGGCTTTCAGGTGACGCATCTCTACGGCGCCACCGAGAGTTACGGCCCGGCCACGGTCTGCCTGGAACAGCCCGACTGGGCCGACCTGCCGGACGACGACCGCTACGCCCGGATGGCCCGGCAGGGCGTGGCGCTCGCCACTCTGGAAGCCGCCATCGTGGCCGATCCGGACACCGACCAACCGGTGCTGCAGGATGGCCTGACGGTCGGCGAGATTTGCCTGCGCGGCAATACGGTGATGAAGGGTTATCTCGGCAACCCGGACGCCACCGCGCGGGCGCTGGCCGGCGGTTGGTACCGCACCGGTGACCTCGCGGTCTGGCACCCCGACGGCTCGGTTGAGATCAAGGACCGGGCCAAGGACATCATCATCTCGGGCGGCGAGAACATCTCCAGCCTGGAGGTCGAGGAGGTGCTGATGCGCCACCCTGCGGTGATGCTGGCAGCCGTGGTCGCACGTCCGGACGCCACCTGGGGCGAGAGCCCCTGCGCGTTCCTGGAAATGAAACCGGGCGCGACCGCCCCCACCGACCGGGAGCTGATCGATTTCTGCCGGGAACGCATGGCCCGGTTCAAGGTGCCCAAGACCGTGGTGTTCGGCCCCCTGCCAAAAACCTCGACCGGCAAGATCCAGAAATTCGTCCTGCGTGAGCAGGCACGCGCGCTTTAAGACGTCAGGCGCCCGCTTTCGACGGCTTCCAGATGTCGGCGGCGGCCTCGGCGGCGGCGCTGAGGGCGGCGTGCAGTTCCGGATCGGCATCGCGCGCGCCGGTTCGGATCGCGCGGACCAGATCGCCCAGCGCATCACCGCCCGCGCTGCCCAGAAGCCGCGCGCTGGTCTCGCCGAGCCTTTCCGCCTGGACGATCTCGCGGGCGGCAATGCCGATGGCGTTGGCGACCATCAGGGCGACGTAGCGGGGCCGGCCGGTCAGGCCCGGCACGACTTCTTCCGTGAGCGCCCGGCGGGCGGCGTCGAGGAGGGCGGCGCCGAAGGGTTCGTCCTGCATGCTCAGCTCCAGCTTTCCAGGGCGGTGGCCCGCAGGATCGTGCGCTCCAGCTCCGGCACCATCCGGCCGGTGAGCGCCAGCTCCAGGGAGAATTCCCGGCCCGAGACGTGGCGGGCACCCTGCTCTAGGGCGATCACCGCCCAGCGCAGATGCGCCATCACCTCCCAATAGGCGACGCTCGCGGGGTCGATGCTGCGGCCGCTCTCCTGCGTGTAGCCCCGGTAGAACGCCGCCCGGGAGCCGATCCCGCCGGCCTCCAGATCCGGGCGCCCGAAGCGCCAGCAGGCGGCGCAGAACCAGCCGAGATCCTGCGCGGGGTCGCCCCAGCCGGCAAATTCCCAGTCGAGAATCGCGGTGAGCCCGGATTCGTCGACCATGTAATTGCCGGTGCGAAAATCCCGGTGCACCAGGGCCGGCGCCAGGCAGTCCGGCGCCCGGACCTCGCCCCAGCGCAGCCCCCACTCGATCGCCGGCCGCTTGGCGCCGATCCCGTCGAGGCTGGCGCGCAGCCGGGCAATCTCGGCGAGCGCCGGCTGCTTCTCGGGCGTGCCCATGAAGGCGAGCGCAGGGGGCGGCTCGCGCGGGTCGAGGGCGCCGTGGATCCGGGCGAGCTCGCGGCCGAGCGTCTCGGCCAGGACCTCCCGGTCGCCGCCCAGGGACAGGTCCTTGGCGATGCGCGGTCCGAGGCCCACGCCCTTGACGAGGCCCATCAGGGCGAAGGGCGCCCCGAGAACCGCCGGATCGTAGCAGAAGCCAACCGGCTCCGGCACGCGCACCCCCGCCTGCCACACGGCCTCAAGGATGCGGAATTCTTCCGCCCGCGACCGGCTCGACGCGATGGTCGCGGCAGCGTCCATCCGGAGCACGAAGGCCCGTTCCGTGTCGCCGATCCGGCAGCGGACCAGCCGGTTTTCCTGGATCGAGCCGCCGCCCAGCGGGCGGATCTCGTCGATGGCGAGGTCGGGATGGCCGAGAATCCCGGCGATCCACTCGCGCAGCCGCGCCTGATCCATCAGCTAAAGCCCCGACACGAGGTGGCCGCCATCGACCGCGACGACGCTGCCGGTCATGTACGAGCCGGCCTCCGATGCCAGCAGCAGGAGCGGCCCGTCGAGTTCGGACGCTTCGCCGAGCCGGCGCTGCGGCACGCGCTTGATCAGCGCCTTGCCGGGCTCGGACTCGAAGAACGTGTCGTTCAGCTCGGTGGCGATATAGCCGGGCGCGAGCGCATTCACCCGGATCCCGTGGCGCGCCCATTCCAGCGCCAGGCTCTTGGTGAGCTGCACCACCCCGGCCTTGGACGCGGCGTAGGGCGCCAGCCCGCCCGTGACCCGCAGGCCCAAGATCGACGCGATGTTGACGATGCTGCCGCCAGTACCGTGCCGGACCATGCGCCGGCCGGTCGCCTGCGCCACCAGCCAGACGCCCTTCAGGTTCGTGTCGAGCACGAAATCCCAGTCGCTCTCATTCAGGTCGAGGGCCGGCTTCGTGGCGCTGACGCCGGCATTGTTGACCAGAACCGAAACGGGGCCGAACCGCGCCTCGGCGGCCTCGAGCGCCCGCTCGACGCTCGCGGCATCGGTCACGTCCATGACGACCGCCTCGGCCTCGCCGCCCTCGGCTTCCACCCGGGCGACGGTCTCGGAGAGGGCATCGGCGCGGCGGGCGCCGAGCGACAGGCGGGCGCCGGCCTTGGCCAGCGTGCCGGCGAAGTGGCGGCCGAGGCCGCTCGACGCGCCGGTGACCAGCACGTGCCGGCCGGTGAGATCGAACAGGCCGGCCATCTCAGTGCAGCCGCTCGATCGCCATGGCGATGCCCTGGCCGCCGCCGATGCACATGGTGACGAGCCCGTAGCGGCCGTTCACCCGGGCCAGCTCGTAGAGCGCCTTCACGGTGACGATCGCCCCCGTCGCGCCGAGCGGATGGCCGAGCGCGATGGCGCCCCCATTCACGTTGACCTTGCCCGGATCGAGATCGAGGGCGCGGGAGACCGCGCAGGCCTGCGCCGCGAAGGCCTCGTTCGATTCGATCACGTCGAAATCAGCGGCGCGCAGTCCGGTTCGTTCCAGCAGGCGCTGCACCGCCGGCACCGGCCCCATGCCCATCTCGGACGGATCGACCCCGGCATGGGCGTAGCCCACGATCCGGGCGAGCGGTTTTGACCCGTTGCGCTCGGCCGCCGCCGCGCTCGCCAGCACAACTATCGCGGCGCCGTCGTTGAGGCCGGACGCGTTGCCGGCGGTGACACTGCCGGTCTTGGAGAAAGCCGGCCGGAGCTTGGCCAGATCCTCGGCGCTGGTCGCTTTCGGGTGCTCGTCGGTATCGAAGGCCACGGTCTCGCGCTTGCGCTGAACCTCGACCGGCAGAATCTGTTCGCGGAACCGCCCCTCGCGGATCGCCCGCGCGGCCCTCGCTTGGCTCTCGGCGGCGAAGTCATCCTGCATGCTGCGGGAGATGCTGTAGCGCTCGGCGACGTTCTCGGCGGTGACGCCCATATGGCCGTGGCCGAACGGGTCGTTGAGCACGCCGACCATGTAGTCGACCAGGGCGGCATCGCCCATGCGCTGGCCGAAGCGGCCGGTCTTCAGCAAGTGCGGCGAGCGGCTCATGCTTTCGGCGCCGCCGGCGACCGCAACGTCCGCATCGCCCAGCATGATCGCCTGGGCCGCCGAGACGATCGCCTGCAGGCCGCTCCCGCACAGGCGGTTGACCGTCAGCGCCGGCACTTCTTTCGGCACCCCGCCCTCAACGGCCGCGACCCGGGCGATGTAGGCGTCCCGGGGCTCCGTCGGGATGACGTTGCCCAGAACCACATGGCCGACCGCCTCGGGCGCGGTCCCGGCCCGCTTCAGCGCTTCCGCGACGCATTGCGCCGCCAGCTCGGCCGGCGGGATCGCAGCGAGCGAGCCGCCGAAGGTGCCGATCGCGGTGCGGACCGCACCGGTGATCACGACATCGGTCATTTTTTTTGGACCTTTCCCTCACCTTGGACGGTCACCGATCTACGCAGTCGCAGAGGCGGCTTTCAGACTTCATTACCGGCGGCGTAGACAACCGATCATCCCACCCGCGCCCTCATCCTGAGGCGCCCGCGTCAGCGGGCCTCGAAGGAGCCCTCCAGCCGGCCGCGCGATCTCTGGAGGCCTCCTTCGAGGCGGCTTCGCCGCACCTCAGGATGAGGGGGTGGGTTGGACGTTCATTTCACGGAAGAAATCACGTCGGTCACCCCTCGACACCCCAAGTCCAAAACGAATCGCCCTCGGCCTCAAGATTGCGGTTGAGCACCATCTTGTGAACCTCGTCGGCCCCGTCCACCAGTCGGGCCTGCCTTGCGTAGCGGTAGATCCATTCCAGCGGCGTGTCGGTGGAATAGCCCCGGGCACCGTTGATCTGGATCGCGATGTCGGCTGCCGCATGGATCAAGTTGGCCACGTGGACCTTGGCCATCGAGACCTCCTTGCGGGCGAAGCTACCCTGGTCCAGCGCCCAGGCGGCCTTCATGACCAGCAGCCGGCCGATCTCGATCCGCATGGCGAGGTCGCCGAGCATGAGCTGGATGCTCTCGCGGTCGGCGAGGCGGATGCCGAACCCATGGCGCTCGGCCGCGTAGGCCCGGGCGATCTCGACGCAGCGCTTCGACAGGCCGAGCCAGCGCATGCAATGGGTCAGCCGGGCCGGGCCGAGGCGGATCTGGGTCAGCTTCAGGCCGTCGCCCTCGTTCATCAGGACGTTCTCGGCCGGGATCTCCAATCCGTCGAAGAGCAATTCGCAGTGACCACCATGCTCCTCCGGACCCATGATCGGGATCCGGCGCAGGATCTCCCAGCCGGGCTGGTCCTTGTGGAACAGGAAGGCGGTGAGCCCCTTGCGGGCATCGTCGGAGGTGCGCGCCATCAGGATGAAGTGCGCAGCCTCCTCAGCGCCGGTGATGTACCATTTGCGGCCGGTGACCACGTAGGTGTCGCCCCGCCGCTCGGCCCGGGTCTGGATCATGCCGGGATCGGAGCCGCCGCCGGGATGCGGCTCGGTCATGGCGAAGGCCGAGCGGACCTCGCCGCGCACGATCGGGGCAAGCCACCGCTCCTTCTGGGCCGGGGTCGCGACCTTCTCCAGCACCATCATGTTGCCGTCGTCGGGGGCGGCGGAGTTGAACACCACCGGCCCGAAGATCGAGCGGTTCATCGCCTCGTAGCAGACCGCCATGCCGACCTTGTCGAGCCCGGCCCCGCCGGTCTCGGGCTTGAGCTGGAGGCACCACAGCCCCTCCGCCTTGGCGAGCGCGCGCAGCCGCGCCAGCTCGGCCAGGCTGATATTGCCATGCGCGTCATAGGCCGACCGATCCGCCTCCACCGGCAGGATCTGCGCGTCCACGAACGCCGCGATCCGCGCGCGGTACTCTTCGACGCGGCGGGAGATGGTGAAATCCATGGTCGCGGGCTCCGGTGGATGCCAGTGCGCGGGGAAATTATCGGCGGCCGAACAGCCGCTCGATGTCGGAGAGCTTCAGCTCGATCGAGGTTGGGCGGCCGTGGTTGCACTGGCCGGAATTGGGCGTCGCCTCCATCTCGCGGAGCAGCGCATTCATCTCCTCCGGACGCAGGCGCCGCCCGGCGCGGACCGAGCCGTGGCAGCTCATGCGCGAGAGCACCGCATCGAGGCGCCGACCGAGAGGGCCGCCCTCGGTGGCGGGGGCGCCGCCCTCCTCGTCACCGCTCGCCTCCAGGGCATCGAGGATGTCGGTGACGAGGTCGCGGATCGAGGCGCCGATCAGGGCGGCCGGTACCTCGCGGACCAGCACGGCGCCGGTCCCGAAGGCCTCGATGGTGAGGCCGAGCCGGTGGAGATCCGGGGCGGCGGCGACGAGGCGCTCGGCGGCGTCGGGGCTCATCTCGACCACGTCGGGGATCAACAGGCCCTGGCGGGCGATGCCGCCCCGGGCCCGCTCCGCCTTCATGCGCTCGTAGACGAGGCGCTCATGGGCGGCATGCTGGTCGACGATCACGAGGCCGTCCCTTGTCTGGGCCAGGATGTAGGTCTCGTGGATCTGGGCGCGGGCTGCGCCGAGGGGATGATCCACGGCCTCGGCCGCATCGGCCATCGGGCGGACATCGGCCTGGGGCGGCGCCGCGTCATCCGCCGGGCGCTCGAACAGGGCCTGGGCCGCCTCGCCGAAGCCCTGTGGTTCCCCGTAGACCGGCTCCGCATGCGCGACGGCCGGCTCGGGGGCCGGCTGCCAGCTCTCCAGCCGGCGATAGCCCGAGGGGGCCGCCACGGAGGGCGTGCCCGCCGGAAAGAAGCTCGGACGGGCGGACCGGAACAGGCTCGGCGCGGCCGTGCCGGTATGGGTGGCGAGCGCCGGGCCGGCCGGGCGCAGGGCGTCGAGGGTCCGGCTGGCCCCCGTGGTGGCCGAGCGGGCGCCGCCCCGGCGCAGGGCGTCGTGGATCGCGCTCACCACCAGCGCCCGCACCAGCCCGGGCTCTCGGAACCGCACCTCGGTCTTGGCCGGGTGGACGTTGACGTCGACCAGCTCGGGATCGCAGGCGATGGCGAGCCCGAGGACCGGATGGCGGTCGGAGGCCAGGGTATCGGCATAGGCGCCGCGCACAGCTCCGAGGAGCAGCCGGTCGCGCACCGGGCGGCCGTTGACCACGAGGTGGATGTAGCCGGCGGCGCCGCGGTGATAGGTCGGCAACCCGACATGGCCGGTGACGGAGAACCCCTCCCGGGCCAGCGAGACCGGCAGGGCGTTGGCAGCGAAATCTGCGCCCAGCACGGCGGTGAGGCGGCGGAGTTCGCCCTCCGGGCCGGTCTCTGAGGGCAGCAGCAGCGGCTGGCCGGCATCAGCCCGCAGGGTGAAGCGGATCCCGGGCTGGGCCACGGCGAGCCGCCGAAGGGTCTCGGCGATGGCGGCGTTCTCGGCCCGGTCGGACTTCAGGAATTTCAGGCGGGCCGGCGTCGCGGCGAACAGCTCGGTGACCTCGATCCGGGTGCCGCGCTGGGCCGGCGCCGGGCGGACCGGTCCCTTGACGCCGGCCTCGACGGTCAGGCTCGCCCCGGCCTCGGCGCCCTCGGGGCGGGTGGTGATGGCGAGCCGGGAGACCGCGCCGATCGAGGGCAATGCCTCGCCGCGGAAGCCCAGCGTGTCGATGGCCGAGAGGTCGCCGCCGGGGAGCTTCGAGGTGGCGTGGCGCTCGACGCAGAGGGCCAGATCCTCCGGGCTCATGCCGCGGCCGTCATCGACCACCCGGATCAGGCGGCGTCCGCCATTCTCCACCACCACATCGATGGTGCGGGCCCCGGCATCGATGGCGTTCTCGACCAGCTCCTTCACGGCCGAGGCCGGACGCTCCACCACCTCGCCCGCGGCGATGCGGTCGACGAGGATCGGGTCCAGGCGGCGGATGACGGGCGGGAGGGCGGACATCCGGGCCACGATAGCCCGGGGGCGGCGGCGCTCCTAGAGCCTCGGGCCGCTGCGGCGCTCAGGCGCGACGGCTGGACCCACCGAGCGAGATCCGGCTGCCTGCAGGCCGGGCGCCGTGGCTCGGCGCCTTGTAGGGCCGGCGGGAGGCATCGTAGAGGGCGTTGCCGACCAGCCCGGCGGTGCGGCGCAGGATCGCGCCGTCGCAGGTGGCGGCGACGCGCACGCCGATCTCGTGGGTGTGGCTGCGGCCGTAGAGCCAGACGGCGAGGCGCGCCCGGGTCGCCTCCGGGATGCCGTCGAGGATGTAGGACGCGGTATCGGCGTCGGCCTTGATCAGGCGGCCGACGGTTTCAGGCGGAATCGGGCAATCCACCGCGGGATCGTCGATGCTCAGCGGCTGGGTGTTCGTCATGGTCAAACCTGTCAGCCTGGGAACCGCAGGTTGAGCGGGCTTGGTTAACGAAGGGTCAACGATCCGGGCCGCGCAAGGCGCGGCAGCCTGTCACAGCGGCTTGCGGATCAGCTTGGCCACGAGCCCGATGATGCCCTCGCGGAACAGCAGTACGCAGAGCACGAACACGCAGCCCTGGATGATCGTCACCCAGGCGCCGAACTGCGCCAGGTAGGTCTCCATGGTGACGATCACCAGCGCGCCGACGATCGGCCCGAACACCGTGCCCATGCCGCCCACCAGCGTCATCAGCACCACCTCGCCCGACATCGACCAATGGACGTCGGTGAGTGAGGCGAGCTGGAACACGATCGCCTTGGTCGAGCCGGCGAGCCCGGCCAGCGTCGCCGAGAGGACGAAGACCGCGAGCTTGTACTGGTTGGCCCGGTAACCCAGCGAGATCGCCCGAGGCTCGTTGTCCCGGATCGCCTTGAGCACCTGACCGAAGGGCGAGTGGATGATCCGGTAGATCAGCAGCATCCCGGCCATGAAGACCACGCAGACGACGGCGTACATCGCCCGGTCGTCGGCGAGGCTGAACACGCCGAACAGGTTGCCCCGCGGCACCGCCTGGATGCCGTCCTCGCCGCCGGTGAACTTGGCCTGCAGCGAGAAGAAGAATGCCATCTGGGCGAGCGCCAGGGTGATCATCGAGAAGTAGATGCCCTGCCGGCGGATCGCCAGCGACCCGAAGATCAGCCCCAGCACGGCCGCCGTGGCGGTACCCGACAGGATCGCCAATTCCGGCGTGAAGCCGAGATGCTTGGCCGTGTAGGCGCAGAGATAGCTCGCCATGCCGAAATAGGCGGCGTGGCCGAAGGAGAGCAGGCCGCCGTAGCCGAGCAGCAGGTTGAAGGCGAGGGCGAACAGCGCGAAGCACAGCACCTTCATCAGGTAGACGGGATAGAGCACCAGCGGCGCCGCGATCAGCAGCAGAGCGATGCCGACGAAGATCATCCGGTGCAGCGCCTTGTCGTCGCGGCGCGTCGGCAGCGCGGCGGCGATCGGTGCGACGTCGATGGCGGCGGTGTCGGCCATGGGATTCGTCCCTCAGATCGTGATCAGGCCGTGCGCCCGAACAGGCCGGCGGGTTTGACGAGCAGCACCAGCACCATGATCACGAAGATCACGGTGGCCGAGGCCTCCGGGTAGAACACCTTGGTCAGGCCCTCGACCAGGCCCAGCGCGAAGCCGGTGATCACCGAGCCGATGATCGAGCCCATGCCGCCAATCACCACCACGGCGAAGACCACGATGATGATGTCGGCGCCCATATTCGGGTTCACCGAGTAGATCGGAGCCGCGAGCACGCCGGCGAAGCCCGCGAGCGCCACGCCGAACCCGTAGGTCAGGGTCAGGAACAGCGGCACGTTCACGCCAAAGGCCTGGACCAGGGTTGGGTTCTCGGTGGCGGCGCGCAGATACGCGCCGAGCTTGGTCTTCTCGATGACGAGCCAGGTGGCGATGCAGACGGTAAGCGAGGCCACCACCACCCAGGCCCGGTAGTTCGGCAGGAACATGAAGGGCAGGCGCTGGCCGCCCGACAGCTCCGCCGGGATCGCGTAGGGGAGCCCGGAGACGCCGTACTGGTTGCGGAACAGGCCCTGGATGATCAGCGCGAGCCCAAAGGTCAGGAGCAGGCCGTAGAGATGGTCGAGCTTGTAGAGCCGGGCGATCAGCACCCGCTCCAGCACGATTCCGAACACCCCCACCACCAGCGGCGCCAAGCCCAGCGCCCACCAGTAGCCGAGCCCGACATAGGTCAGCAGCATCCAGGCCACGAACGCGCCCATCATGTAGAGCGCGCCATGGGCGAAGTTGATGATGTTCAGGAGGCCGAAGATGATCGCGAGCCCGAGCGACAGGATCGCGTAGAACGAGCCGTTGATCAGGCCGAGCAGCAACTGCCCGAACAGCGCCTGGGTCGGCACACCGAAGATGGTCGTCATGGCCGTTCTCCGCGCCCCGAACGCACCGTCAGCCCTTCACGAGGGGGCAATTGCCCTCGTTAAGCGGACGGAAGACCTGGTCGCCGGGGATCGTGTCGAGCTTGTTGTAGAGGTCCCACTCGCCCTTCGATTCGGACGGCTTCTTGACCTCGAACAGGTACATGTCGTGGATCTTGCGCCCGTCCGCGCGGATCGTGCCCTTGCCGAACAGCGGGTCGTCGGTGGGCATGGCCTTCATCTTGGCGACGGTGGCGGCTCCGTCGGCCGTGGACTTCGTCTCGGCCACCGCCTTCAGGTAGTGGAGCACGTCCGAATAGACGCCGGCATGGTTGGCGGTCGGCTTGGAATTGCCCTTCATCTGCTTGGCGAACCGGTCGGAGAAAGCCCGGGTCTGGTCGTTCAGGTCCCAGTAGAACGGCTCGGTTAGGACCAGGCCCTGCGCGACCTTGGTACCCAATGAGTGCACGTCCGAGGAGAAGACCAGGAGGCCGGCCAACGCCTGCCCGCCCTCGGTGATGCCGAATTCGCCGGCCTGCTTGATCGAATTGATCGTGTCGGTGCCGGCATTGGCGAGACCGATCACCTTGGCGCCGGAGCCTTGAGCCTGAAGCAGGAACGAGGAGAAGTCCGAGGTTGGGAACGGAGTCTTGACCGAGCCGATGACCTTGCCGCCGTTCTTGGTGATGACCGAACTGGTGTCGCGCTGCAGGGTCTGGCCGAACACGTAGTCGGCGGTGAGGAAGAACCAGGTGGTGCCGCCGCGCTTGACCATGGCGCCGCCGGTGCCGTTGGCGAGCGCGACCGTGTCATAGACCCAGTGGATCGTGTTGGGCGTGCATTGCGGGCCGGTGAGGTCGGCGGTGCCGGCGCCGGTATCGATGAAGACCTTGTTCTTCTCCTTGGTCACCTGGCTGATCGCCAGAGCCACCGAGGAGGTGACACCGTCGGTGATCATGTCGACGCCGTCGCGGTCGTACCATTGCCGGGCGATGCCGGCCCCGACATCGGGCTTGTTCTGGTGGTCGGCGGAGACGATCTCGACCTTCAGCCCGTGCTCGGCCGGCTTGAAATCCTCCACCGCCAGCTTCGCGGCGACCACCGAACCCTCGCCGCTGATGTCGGAATAGGCGCCCGAGCGGTCGCCCAGGATGCCGATCTTCACGTTCGTCTGCGCGCTCGCACCGCCCATCATCAGGGCACCAGCGAGGGCGGCGAGGGACACGGACCCGATGAGACGTCCGAACATGGTACTTCTATCCTCCAGCGGCGCAGCGGATCCCCGCCTGCCGAGTGTCCGACGCCGTTCTCCGGCGCTTATCAGGTATTGGCCGCCCGCCTCAGACGCCGAGATAGGCGTGAAGCTTGTCGATATTGGCGTCAAGCTCGGCATTCGGGATCATGTCGACCACCCTGCCCTGCTCGATGACGAAGTGCCGGTCGGCCAGAGTCTGCGCGAAGCGGAAGTTCTGCTCGACCAGCACGATGGTGTAGCCCTGGGACTTCAACTGCTGGATCGTCCGGCCGATCTGCTGAACGATGACCGGCGCGAGACCTTCCGTGGGCTCGTCCAGCAGGATCAGCTTGGCGCCGGTCCGCAGGATGCGGCCGATGGCGAGCATCTGCTGCTCGCCGCCCGAGAGCTTGGTGCCCTGACTGCCCGCGCGCTCCTTCAGGTTGGGGAACAGGGTGTGGATTTCGGCCACCGACATGCCGCCGGGCTTCACCCGGGGCGGCAGCATCAAGTTCTCGTGGACCGTGAGGCTCGCGAAGATGCCCCGCTCCTCCGGGACGTAGCCGAGCCCGAGCCGGGCGATGTTGCGCGAGGCCATCCGGATGGTCTCGACGCCGTCATAGATGATCGAGCCGGAGCGCTTGCCCAGGATGCCGATGATCGCCCGGAGCGTCGTGGTCTTGCCGGCGCCGTTGCGGCCAAGCAGGGTGATCACCTCGCCGGCCCGGACATCGATGTCGATGCCGTGGAGCACGTGGCTCTCGCCGTACCAGCCCTCCAGCCCGCGCACGGTGAGGAGGGCATCCTTCGCTGCGGCCGGCGCGTATGTCTTCACGGCGGTGTCAAGCATGTCCCGCCCCGATATAGGCCTCGACCACGCGCGGATCCTTCGAGACGGTGGCGTAATCGCCCTCGGCCAGGACCTGGCCGCGGGCCAGGACGGTGATGCGGTCCGACAGGGACGCCACCACCGAGAGATTGTGCTCGACCATCAGGATGGTCCGGTCCTTCGAGACCCGGCGGATGAGCTGCGCCGTCCGGTCCACGTCCTCGTGGCCCATCCCGGCCATCGGCTCGTCGAGGAGCAGCATCTCCGGATCGAGGGCCAGCGTCGTGGCGATCTCGAGGGCGCGCTTGCGGCCGTAGGACAGCTCGACCGCGAGGGAATCGGCGAAGTCGGACAGGCCAACGGCCTCGACCAGCGCCAGGGCCTCGCCGTCGAGCGCCCGCAGCACCTTTTCCGGCCGCCAGAAATCGAAGGAATCGCCCCGGAGCCGCCGCTGAAGCGCGATCCGCACGTTCTCGGTGACCGTCAGGTGCGGGAAAACCGCCGAGATCTGAAAGGAGCGCACGAGCCCGAGACGGGCCACGTCGGCCGCCCGCATCCCGGTGATGTCCTTGTCCTTGTACCGGATGGTGCCGGCGGTCGGGATGAGGAACTTCGTCAGCAGATTGAAACAGGTGGTCTTGCCGGCGCCGTTCGGGCCGATCAGCGCGTGGATCGTCCCGCGCTCGACTTCCAGCTTGACGCCGTTGACGGCCCGGAATCCCTTGAATTCCATCGTCAAGCCATCGGTCGCCAGGATCACGTCCCGTGCCAAGCGCGTCCCTCCCGCGTATGATTTATTGCCTGCCATATCGCCGATCCGGCCCTGAACAGTCCATCGCAAACGCTCGGCGCGGCGGGACAATCCCCGGCTCCTGATATGCTGATGGTTCTTGGCTTCGGATTGAGCATCTGAACCGCGGATGCCAATGCCGGTGCGAATCGTGGCCGCGCGTCACGGTTTCCGGGCTGGACGGACCCGCGGGCTTCGCTTGACCCGGCGCGACGACCGCCTGTAACTCAGACAAATCATTGACAAGGAGGGGCGCGCATGGTCGGCCGAACGGCCTACATCGCTGTCGATTGGGGAACCACCAACCGGCGCGCCTACGCGATGACCGCCGACGGCGCCGTGGTGGATACCCTACAGGATGGCCGCGGTGTCCTCGCGCTGAGTCCCGGCGACTATCCCGAGGCGATCGCCACCTTGAGGGAGCGCTTCGGCGCGCAGACCATCGTCGTGGCCGGCATGGTCGGGTCGACCCGGGGCTGGCGGGAAGCCCCCTATATCGACGCCCCGGCCACGCTTCAGGCCCTCGGCGCTGCCGCCCTCGATGTCGCCCCCGACGTGCGGATCATCCCCGGGGTCGCCCTGAGGAGCGGCCCGCGCCCCGACGTGATGCGCGGCGAAGAGGTTCAGGTGCTCGGCGCGATCAGCACCGGGGCAGCGCCGCCGACGGCCCTGTTCTGCCAGCCCGGCACGCACAACAAGTGGATCGAGACGGTGGACGGGGCGATCACGGATTTCGCCACCGTGATGACCGGAGAGCTCTTCGCCCTGGTCCGAGCCCACGGCATCCTGGCCGGCATGCTGGACGGCGCGGTCGCGGACGGCGCCGCCTTCCGGGATGGCCTCAAGCGGGGGCGCGAAGCGCGCAATCTCGCCGCCGCCCTGTTCGAGGTCCGGGCCGGCGTGCTCCTCGACCGGCTCGCCCCCGCGGACGCCGCCGCCTATGCCAGCGGCGTCATGATCGGCACCGATGTCGGCACGCGCACCGATCTCGGCGACCGCCCGGTCCACCTGCTCGGCGGCGGCGCCCTGGCCGCGCTCTACACCGTCGCAATCACGGAAGCCGGCGGCCGGGTCGTCACAGTTCCGGACGGGGCCACCACGGCCGGAATCCACGCCATCTGGAGTTTGCGGGCATGACGATTCTCAACCGATTCGAGGTCGCCTTCGCGGCCTGCCCACTGGTGGCGATCCTGCGCGGGCTCACGCCGGACGAGGCGCCGGCCATCGGCGACGCGCTGGTGGAGGCCGGGTTCACCCTGATCGAGGTGCCGCTGAACTCGCCGGAGCCGCTGAAGAGCATCGCCTTGCTTGCCCAGCGCTACGCCGGTCGCGCCCTGGTGGGTGCCGGCACGGTCCTGACGCCGGCACAGGTCGCGGAGGTCGCGGCGGCGGGCGGGACCCTGATCGTTTCGCCCAACACCGATGCCGCGGTGATCCGCGCCACCGTCGATGCCGGCCTCGTGTCGCTCCCCGGCTACCAGACGCCGAGCGAAGCGTTTGCCGCTCTCGCGGCCGGCGCGACCGCTCTAAAGCTCTTCCCCGCGGATATCGCCACCCCGGCGGCGCTGAAGGCGCACCGGGCCGTGCTCCCGGCCGCCGCCCGCGTGCTCGCGGTCGGCGGCGTCACGCCCGACAGCGTTTCCACCTGGCGACAGGCAGGCGCCGTGGGCTTCGGGCTCGGCTCGAACCTCTACCGTCCCGGCAAGCCGGCAGCCGATGTCGCCCAGGACGCGGCAGCCTTCATCACGGCGATCGGGGGATCGCGATAAGCCGAACCTGCCGTGACGGCGCCCCCGCCGCTCTCTAGAACCACGCCGAGGTGGCGAGCGCAGGAGCGGGCGGATGACGGACGGGCGCATCGGGCAGGCGGAGGGCTTCGGCGATCTTGAGACGCCTTGCCTGCTTCTGGATTCGGACAAGCTGACCGCCAACGTTGCCGGGATGCGGGACCGGCTCGATCGGCTTGGCGTATCGCTGCGACCGCACCTGAAGACCGCCAAGTCCCTGGATGTCGCCCGCATCGCCATGGCAAGCCCGGCCGGGCCGGCCACCGTCTCGACCCTGAAAGAGGCGGCGTACTTCGCCGAGGGCGGCGTCCGCGACCTGATCTACGCGGTGGGGATCGCGCCGCAGAAGCTCGACCGGGTCGGAGCGATCCGCCGTCGCTGGGGCGTGGATCTGGCGATCGTGCTGGATTCCGTCGAGCAGGCCGAGGCTGTCGCGGCCTGGAGCCGAGGCAACGGCGATCCGCTGCCGGTGCTGATCGAAGTCGATGCCGACGGGCATCGCTCCGGCGCAAATCCCCGCGACGCGGACAGGCTCGTGGCGATCGGCCGGGTGCTCGAAAAGGGCGCGCTCTTGCGGGGTGTGCTGCTGCATGCCGGCGACAGCTACGGGCTGAGTGATCCGGCAGCCCTCAGGGCAGCGGCAGAGGCCGAGCGCCAGGCCGCCCTGGCCGCCGCCGCGATCCTGCGTGAGGCAGGTCTGCCCTGCCCGGAGGTCAGCGTCGGCTCGACCCCGACAGCGCGCTACGCGGAGAGTCTCGACGGCATCACCGAGGTCCGGGCCGGCGTGTTCATGATCGGCGACCTGTTCCAGGCGGGCGTCGGCTCCTGCGGGATCGAGGACATCGCCCTCACCGTCCTGACCACCGTGATCGGCCACCAGCGGGACAAGGATTGGATCATCACCGACGCCGGCTGGATGGCGCTCTCCCGCGACCGCGGCACGGCGCGGCAAGCGGTCGATCAGGGCTACGGCGTGGCCTGCGACTTGGCCGGACGCCCTTATCCCGACCTGATCGTGCGGGACGCGAACCAAGAGCACGGCATCCTGGCTCTGCGGCCCGGCTCCTCCGCGCCCCTTCCGGATCTCCCGATCGGGGCGCGCCTGCGGATCCTGCCCAACCATGCCTGCGCCACCGGCGCCCAGCACGATCGCTATCATGTGGTCGTCAATGACCGGCTGACCGGAGCGGTCTGGCCGCGCATCAACGGCTGGTGATGCGCGGTCTCAGGGCCGGTTCGAGACGGTCCGGACCGGGCGATCGGACTGGTCCATCACGAGGCGGCAGCCGGGGCTGAGATTCGGGCGCTGCTGGCGCAGGCAGCCCGTGATCGCGGTCACGTTCGGGATGTGCGAGGCGCACAGGCGCATCACGTCCGGCGTGCAGGCGGCACGGTCGGCCCGGGATTCCGCCAGCGCCGGCGCCGCGCCGACGATCAAGGCGAGCAGAGCGAACGAAGCGGATTTCATGGTACCGGATCCTCTGGCGGGAGCGTGGACGACCCGAACGGTCAAGGCTCGAAGTGGGGCGAGAACGTCGGGACGGGCCGAAATTTCCCCTCGGCCAGTGCCCTATTCTGTCGCACCACCGGGGGCGCCGCGATGTGCGTCGGCGCTCCGATGGGATCGGCGGCCGATGACGGCCGGTGCGATCAGTGTCGCGAAGCGGGCGTGATCGCCCCGGTGGCGGCGGGCTCGGTCAGAGCCGCGGCAGCGTTGGCCGGGGCTTTCTGCCGGTCGAGCTTGTCCGCCGAGACGAGAGCGGCCGCGATCAAGGCCGCCACCGCCATCGTTGCCTTCACAACCTCCCAGGTCCGCGCAAGCATGACTGATTCCCAATGGCGTCACAGCATCTTGAGCAGGTCAGCCTGGGGCGAAGCTGTTCAGGCCGTGCGCCCTGCACAGGTTGATCAATCCGTGACCTCGGGATCTTCAGCGCGGACCCTTCCCAAAACCTTTCGGACTCAATTGCCGGATGTCATCACCGGGGACGTGATGCATCCGTGCCTCACCGGGACGCGGCGGAGGCGGCCTCGGCGGCCAGTGCCTCGAAGACCAGGGCATGCCGAAGCGCCAGCGCCTCCACGTCAGAGATGTAGCCGCCTCCGATCACCGCCACGAGCGGGATGAGCCGGGCGCGCGCCTGCGCCACCACGAATCGATCCCGGGCGAGCAGGCCGGCATCGCTGAGGCAGAGCCGCCCGAGCCGGTCGTCGCGATGCGGATCGACCCCGGCATTGTAGAAGATGAGATCGGGGACCAGGGCGTCGAGGAGCGGCGGCAGCCGGGCGCGCAGCACCTCCAGATAGCCGGCATCGTCGAGCCGGTCCGGCAGGCCGATATCGAGATCCCCGGCGATCTTCTGGGCGGGGTAGTTGTTCTCGCAATGGATCGAGAGCGTGAACAGGTCCGGATCGGAGGCCAGGCAATCCGCCGTGCCGTCGCCCTGGTGCACGTCGCAATCGACCACGAGGATCCGTCGGACCGCCCCCTCCGCCTGCAAGGTCCGGGCGGCGACCGCGACATCGTTCAGCACGCAGAAGCCCGCGCCCTGCAGCCGCCGGGCATGGTGGCTGCCGCCGGCTGCGCTCCCCGCCAGCCCCTCAGTCAGCGCCAGCCGGGCGGCCAGGAGCGTCCCGCCCACGGAGGCCCGCGAGCGGCGGACGAGGGCCGCGTCCACCGGCAGGCCGATGGCCCGCTCGATCTCCCGGGGCACGGCGACGCCGAGAACCGCCGCCACGTAGGCGGAATCGTGGGCGTTGATCAGAATTGCGGCACTCGCCAGCTCCGGCGTGACAAATCCGAGCGGCGCCAGGCCCTTGGCGACCAGGGTCTCGGCGAGCAGGCCATATTTGCGCATCGGAAACCGGTGCCCGGCCGGCAGGCTCGATTCATAGGCCGGGTGGAAGGCGATGGGCGGGATCATGCGGATCGCCTCACCGTCCGGCGGCCAGGGCCCGTTCGGCAGGATTCCGCGTCAGTGTCCTGAGGCCCGCTTCGGAGCCGTGGGGCCGGTCCGTGGCCTCAGGTGAGCATTCCAGATCGACGGCGACGCACATGCTTCGGACATAGCGCGGCATGCCCCCGGATGGCAGGTAGGGTTGCTGCGGCGCGTGAGCCCAGCCTCGATCGCGACAGCCGCCGTATCCCGCGTCAGACGGGATCCGGCCGCCGGATACGCGCCCGCCAGGCGCCAATCTGGACCAACAGGGCCACGATCCCGAGACCGGCGGCACTGGCGCCGACGACCGCCGTGGCAGTCAGGCCGAAGGCGTCGATGACGCCGCCGCCGACGAGGGAGCCGAGTGCAATCCCCGCATTGAAGCCCGCGATGTTGAGGCCGGCGGCTGATGCCAGCGCGGCGGGTGCGTGGCGCTCGGCCAGGCCTATCACCCGGGCCTGCAAGGCGGGAACGGCGGCGTAGGTCAGCGCACCGAGTGCCGCGACCAGCAGGGCCATGGCGGGAATCGCGCGCGCGGCGAGCCCCATGGCGGCGAGGACGAGAGTGAGTCCGACGAGGACGATCAGCACCGCCAGGTCGGGCCCGAGCCGGTCGGTCATTCGCCCGCCGACGACGTTGCCGAGTGCGGCGGCGACCCCGTAGACCAGCATCATCGAGCCGACCCAGGACGGGTCCATGCCGGTGACGCGGATCAGCAGCGGCGCGATGTAGGAGAACAGGCAGAACGAGCCGGTATAGGCCAGGACCGTGATCAGCGCGGCGCCGAGCAGCCGACGGTCGAGGAGCGCCGTCAGATTGTGGAGGGCGTCGCGGGCGTGGCCGCCGTCGCGGCCGTCGGGCATCAAGGCCAGCAAGCCGACGACACCGGTCGCGCCGCAGGCCGCCACCGCCAGGAAGATCGCCTGCCAGGTCCAGAGGCCCCCGAGCCAGGTGCCGAGCGGCACACCGAAGGCCAGTGCCAGGGTCAGGCCGCCGAACACCACCGCGACGGCGCTCCCGGCCCGCTCGGGCGCGACCAGCCGGGTCGCCGCGCTAGACGCGACGGCGAGGAAGACGCCGTGTCCCAGCCCCGATCCGAATCGCGCGGCGAGCAGGAACGGCAGGTCGGCCGACAACCCGACGAGGGCGTTGCCGAGGGTAAAGACCAGCATCGCGGCAACGACCAGGTGCTTGCGGCTGAGCGGCGCGGCCAGCGCCGTCAGGATCGGCGCACCGATCGTGGCGCCGATCGCGTAGGCGGCCACGGCGCCGCCGACTGCGCTGACATCGACCTTCAGGTCCGCCGCGATGGCGGAGACGAGGCCGATGGTGACGAATTCGGTGAAGCCGAGGGCGAAGGCCGACAGGGCGAAGACGTAGACGACGAGCGGCATCCGCTGAGCGGTGGAGGTAGAGGCTGTCATGCGGCGGATCCCCAGGTCCGGGAATACGGTGCCAATCCCTGTGCCGCTGTTGAAATGATTCCTTTTGTGGTCAGCCATCAGAAATCTTATGGCTCAGACTACGATGAGCCATCTCCTGCACCTGCGCACATTCCTGGAGATCTACCGCGCCGGCTCGCTGACCCGGGCCGCCGAGCGCCTCGGTATGACCCAGCCGGCCGCCTCCGGCCATCTGGCGGCCTTGGAGGCGACGCTCGGAAAGCCGCTGTTCCTGCGGCAGGCCCGGGGCGTGAAGCCGACGGCTGCGGCCGACGACCTCGCCCACGCGGTCGCCGCGAGCCTCGACCACGTTGAGGCGACGATGGGCGCGGCGCGCGCCCGCTCGCATCAGCTCACCGGCACGGTGCATCTGGTCGGGCCGGCCGAATATCTCTCCGCCCGCCTCGCGCCGCTGCTGATGCCGCTCGTGGCGGAGGGGCTCCGGTTCCGCATCCAGACGGGCAACCGCGAGCGGATCTATGCCGGGCTGGACGAGGGCCACGCCGACCTCGCCGTCACCGCGTCCAGGCCGGATCGGCAGCGCCACGGATTCACTGCACTCGAGACCGAGCGGCAGATGCTGGTGGCCGCGCCCGACCTCGCCGCCCGGGCGAAGGCACGAAGCGTCACCGCGGACTTCCTCGCCGCCCTGCCCTGCCTCGCCTATGACGAGACCCTGCCGCTCATCCGCCCGTATTTCGCACACGTCTTCGGCCGGCCCCCCGACATACAGGCGTCCGCGACGGCGCCGGATCTGCGCATCCTGCTCGGCATGGCGGAAGCCGGGACCGGCTGGACCGTCCTGCCGGATTATTTCTGTGCCGAAGCCCTGGCGACCGGGCGCCTGATCAATCTACTCCCGGCGAGAACCGGGCCGGACAACACGCTCTACCTCGTCTGGAACAAGGCCGCCCTGCGTCATCCCCGCGTCGTCCACGTGCGCGATCGTCTGCTGCAGGCTATTGGACGGCTCCAAGATCCACACCGTACTAACAGCTGAGACCGAAGCTGTCATCGCTGCGTTCCGGCGCATATCTTTCTGCCGTTGCAAGCGCACCCCACCTCCTGCCGGTCACCATTTTGACCCCGGTTGACTCCTCACTGCGTCGTCTCAGAGAGCACAAGACATCTCTGCATCGGAGATGGAAGGCGACAAATTCGATTATCGATTTGACAGTAATGCTGTCAACTGCGCCAAATTGTCATCGTTTACATATCAGCTGAAATAATAAAAATGAAGCTTGGCGCTCGCTATTCGCGAAACAAAAGATGACTCTAATGAATTCTAAGAAAAAAAACAAGTGTGACGCAGCATCGGATTGCCTAGATGCGCAGATCGAGTATGTGCTGCGCCAGACTCATACAGTGATGCCTGATAACGGCAATCCGTCCTGCTCTGTGCCACTCCACACTTGGCTCCGTAAGATTAACCGAATGCCAGGAACACAGCGTCAAACACGATAGCTTATTATAAACTGCCGCATCGTTATGTTTGATGTATTTGTCGAAAGGATGACTCTATGGCACAGCCGCTTGTTTCGATCATCGTTCCGACCCTGAGTCGCCTTGAATTGCTGGTTCAAACAATTCGATCTATAATTCTGCAGGACTGCACAAATATAGAAGTAATAATAAGCGATAATTACAGCAAAGATAATACAAGTAATTTTTTGTCACAGTTAGAAGACAGTCGTTTTAAAGTAATTACTCGTAAATTTACATTGCCATTGGAGACAAACGTCAACGATGCGGCTCGGCACGCGAGCGGAAAGTATCTCCTTATCTTAAGCGATGATGACCTCATTCCGAATAACTACATATCGACGATGGTATCTGCCTTCGAGGCCGACGACGCCGTTCAGGTTGGACTTGGGCGCAGGGTCCTGATCGACGGCGAGAGCAAAATATTGCATCAAGCTGCGCCACTTTCCGCAGCGTCCTATGTTGAGCCTGCAGAAACTTGGCTAACGCAATATTTCGCAAGCTCAAGCGCTCACAATCATATCAATACTGTTTTTTCGACCTTCTATCGTCGTTCCGAATGGCTAAACTCTGGTGTTCAACCGGCACTGTCCGCATCTTTCTTTGCCGACACCATTCCATTCGTAGGTGTCAACAGCTCCAAATCGAAAGTTTTTTACTCACCAGACGCTGTGTTTCTGTACCGGATGCATCAAAACCAGGGTAGTCGTCAAGTAGGATCAGTTGGAAAGCAAACTTATCTAGGCATGTTTCAATTTTTCGAACGATTAAAGCCGGCTCTAGGAGACTTTTCGACATCGGATATGTTCTTGAAATCGATAATAAAATATATCCTTATGATGTTTTTCGGCTCATGTGCTCAGTTCGTTGCCGAGGAAGCCATCAAAGAGCCTGATTTGTATGAAATATTTTGGGGATATCTAAAGGATATGCCTCATCCGGCAGCCCGATCGACTGGACCGCTGCACGCAGATCTGGTTACGAAGCAGCGTTCTGCTTCAAACATTGTGCAAGCGTAATGTCCGATAGCGCACTCTCTGCCTAAATGTTCTGACATGACCCTTGAAAGATATCGAGGCGCCCGTGTCCTCGTAACCGGGCATACGGGGTTCAAAGGGGCTTGGCTTGTCGCTTGGTTGCTTGACCAAGAGGCAGAGGTCATGGGCCTCGCGCTGTCCCCGCCAGACGACAGACCGAACCTCTTTCTCGACCTTGGGTTGGCTGAACGGATCCAGTCCGAATTCGTCGATATTCGTGATGCGGGCGCCGTGTTCGCGGCAGTAACGGCGTTCCGTCCGCAAATCGTCTTCCATCTTGCGGCCCAAGCTCTTGTCAGGCGCTCTTACGCTGACCCGCTTGAAACATTTGCAGTCAACGTCTTGGGTACAGCCCACGTGCTGGAAGCGGCGCGCCAAACCGACTCAGTTCGGGCCGTCGTCTGCGTCACCTCGGACAAGTGTTACGAAAACCGCGAATGGGTCTGGGGTTACCGCGAGAATGATCCACTCGGCGGTAAGGATCCATACAGCGCCAGCAAGGCTGCTGCAGAAATCGTTGCTGCCAGCTACCGGGAAACCTTGGTTTCAGGATCGCGGTTTCGTCTCGCTACCGCGCGCGGCGGCAACGTAATTGGCGGCGGTGATTGGTCGGAGGATCGTCTGGTGCCGGATCTCGTGCGCGCGATCCAGGCAAATTCGCCGCTTGTGCTGCGGAATCCGAAAGCCGTCAGGCCTTGGCAGCATGTTCTTGAACTCTTGCACGGCTATCTTCTGCTGGGTGAGCGCCTCCTCGCTGCCGACGACGGTGCCATCGGCGCCTGGAATTTCGGACCTCCTCGCGGCAGCGAGGTGGCGGTGAGTCACCTTATCGATCAGGCGCTTACGGTATGGGGCGGGGATCCCATCTCGATACGCGTCGAGCCCTCGACCTTGCGTGAGGCAGGTATCCTCAAGCTCGACGCGTCGAAAGCCGAGGCAGAACTGGGCTGGCGCCCCTTGCTCAGCTTCGCGGACACGGTGCGTCTGACGATGGATTGGTATCACAGCTATTGCGAGCGGCCTGCGTCCGCCCGGAAGCTTATCGAGGCGCAAATCACCGATTATCGCCGGATTGCTGCTGCGGCCAGCCCTGTAGACAAGGACTACTCCAGACTATGACTTTCAGTCGGCTCACGATCCGGTCGCGGTTCGCGGCCTTGGAGGGCGGTCTGTGAAGGCCGTAATTCTTGCCGGTGGCCTCGGCACACGTCTTTCCGAGGAAACCGCTACACGACCGAAACCGATGGTCGAGATCGGCGGCCGGCCGATCCTGTGGCACATCATGAAGGGCTACAGCCAGCATGGTATCAACGACTTCGTGATTTGCCTCGGATATAAGGGATACGTCATCAAAGAATATTTTGCAAATTACTTCCTGCACATGAGCGATGTGACGATTCACATCGCTGAGAACCAAATGGACATTCATAGAAGAACCGCCGAGCCCTGGACCGTCACACTGGTTGATACAGGCGATCACAGCATGACGGGGGGCCGTCTTAAGCGCGTTCGGCATCACATTGAGGGCGAAGAAATGTTCGCGCTCACCTATGGTGACGGCGTCAGCGACGTAGATTTCACGGCGCAGATCGCCTTCCATAGGGCCCACGGGAAGCGCGCTACGGTGACGGCGGTGCGTCCCGACAAGCGCTTCGGCTACTTGGCGCTCGATGGTGAGCGGGTCACTGCATTCGAGGAGAAGCCCGACAACGAGGGGGGCTGGATCAACGGCGGCTTCTTTTTGCTCTCGCCGTCGGTCGTTGACGCGGTCGAGGGCGACGAAACGATCTGGGAGCGTGCGCCTCTGGAGCGACTGGCCCTGGCCGGCGAGTTGCAGGCTTTCGCGCACGACGGCTTCTGGCAAGCAATGGATACGCTGCGCGACAAAACAAATCTTGAAGCGCTCTGGGCATCGGGACAGGCCCCGTGGAAAACGTGGTAGGTCTTACCCCTCTTGCCAAGCGCGTGCTCGTCACAGGCGCGACTGGTTTCGTTGGCGGTCATCTCGTCCGAGGCCTTGCCGACGCCGGTATCGCTGTTGGAGCCATGCTCCGAGCAGAGTCTTCAGCTCAGGTTCTCGACCAGCGCGCGACGATCCTGCACCACGATGGCTCGACAGGCAATCTTCATGCTCTCGTGCGCAGCTTTGCGCCCAATGTTGTGATCCACGCGGCGACGCATTTTGTGGGCACACATGAGCCGGACCATATCGTCCGGCTTGTTCAAGCTAACGTGTTATTCGGAACACAACTACTCGATGCGATGGCGCGATGCGGGATCAAACGTGTCATCAATTTCGGCACGACCTGGCAACATTTCGATAGCGATCACTACAATCCGGCGACGCTTTATGCGGCAACGAAGCAAGCTTTCGAGGATATTGCTGCCTACTATGCCGAGGCGGAAGGGTTCGCGATCCTGACACTAATGCTTCCGGACACTTACGGACCAGCTGATCGACGCGGCAAGCTCGTCTCCTCCCTGCTTCGCGTTCAGAAGGAAGGAGGGCGTCTGGACCTATCCCCGGGCGAGCAGCGTATCAACCTCCTTCACGTCGAGGATGTTCTTTCTGGGGTCCGCATGGCGCTGGATAGAATCTGTGCAGCCCCCGCCCGCACGCACGAAGCATTTGCTCTTCGCGGTCCCGATACCCTTTCGCTGCGCGATCTCGTGGCGCGGATCGAGCGTCTCGGTGGGCGTCCCGTGCCGGTAACCTGGGGGGCTCGGCCCTACCGGTCGCGGGAAGTGATGCGGCCATGGATGGGGCCTCTCCTGCCCGGGTGGTCCCCTGGCATCGATTTAGATCGCGGCCTTAGCGATCTGATGGGGTCGAAGTAATGTTCGCAGTTCGACCAAACAGTATGCCAGGCGTTTTTTCGCTCCACGCGCCTGGCAGTCTTGATGAACGCGGAAGTTTTCAGAAACTGATGCACGAGACGAATTTTGCGGATTCGGGCTTAAGGACCGATTTTTCAGAAATATATTGCTCTACGTCAAAGCATGATGTGATCCGGGGCATGCACTTTCAAGTCCCTCCGTACCATCATGCAAAGCTCGTCTGGTGTCTTTCAGGCGCGGTGACTGATGTAATACTTGACCTTCGTAAGAACTCATCTCATTACGGTCGCGCTGTCTCCCTGGAACTCCGCGGCGATATGCCGACCGGCGTCTACGTACCAGAGGGCTGCGCCCACGGATTTGCTGTCCGCTCGACCGAGGCAACGTTGCTTTATCTTGTCACGTCTATTCATGTTCCCGCGGCCGATGCAGGTATCAGATGGGACAGCTTTGCGTTCGACTGGCGTATTGAACACCCGATCCTATCGGACCGAGATCGCACCCACCCCGCCCTGGCTACCTTCGACACTCCATTCTAATATATTTGTGATGTTGGCTAGAAACACCAGTTGGATCCATCTATAACCCGCAAATTTCCTTTATTGCCATTACTGATCCAGCATCCCATTTACCCAGTTGCATAGCTGAATTACAGCAGCCTCAAGACAATAGTGTTCAGCCACCCATGACCGACTCCCTGCGCGCCGAAATCTTGAGCCTCGCCCGGACCCATTTTAAGGCTCGCGGGACGCCGGCCTTCGTGCCCGGCGAAAGCTACATCCCGCCATCCGGGAAGGTGATGGATGCGGAGGATTGCGCTCACCTAGTCGATGCCTCTCTCGACATGTGGTTAACTGCGGGGCGCTATGCCGACCAGTTCGAGCGGGAGCTCGCAAGTGTCTTCGGGCGTCGGCACGCGCGGCTGACCGTCTCGGGCTCCGCAGCAAATCTCCTGGCCTTCGCAACGCTTACCTCGCCGAAGCACGGCACGCGTCGCTTGCAGTCGGGCGACGAGGTGATCACCGTCGCGGCAGGCTTCCCAACCACCGTCGCGCCGATCGTGCAGCACGGATGCGTGCCCGTCTTCGTCGACGTCGATATCGAGACGCACAACGTCAATGTCGATCTGCTCGAAGCGGCGGTGACACCGAAGACACGCGCCGTGATGATCGCACACTCGCTCGGCAACCCGTTCGATGTGGTACGGGTGGCCGAGATTTGTCACCGTCACGACCTTTGGTTGGTGGAAGATTGCTGTGACGCGTTCGGCGCAACCATCGGCGGACGGGGGGTTGGAACTTTTGGCGACTTAGCCACCCTAAGCTTTTACCCAGCCCACCACATAACCACCGGCGAGGGCGGGGCCGTTCTGATGGATCGAGGGCCACTCGCCAAAATCGCCGAGTCGTTTCGGGATTGGGGGCGAGACTGCTACTGCAAGCCAGGCGCCGACAACACCTGCGGTAACCGCTTCGGCTGGAAGCTCGGTGACCTGCCCCGCGGCTACGACCACAAATATACGTACTCTCATATCGGCTACAATCTTAAACTCAGTGATATGCAGGCTGCCCTTGGGGTAAGCCAATTGACCAAGCTCGACCATTTCGTTGCACGCCGCCGTGAGAACTTCGCGGGACTGGAGAGACGGCTGAGGGAGCGTAAGCTTGATCACCTTTTCCATTTGCCGAAGGCTACCCCAGGCTCGGAACCAAGCTGGTTCGGCTATCTCCTGACGGTAAGGGACGGAGCCGCCATCGATCGGAACTCCCTTGTTGCGCGCTTGGAAGAAAAGCGTGTCGGGACCCGGCTGCTGTTTGCTGGAAACCTAACCAGGCAGCCTGCCTTCCGAGATGTGACCTACCGCGTCCACGCTGAGTTGATCCACACCGACAAGATCATGCGCGATAGCTTCTGGATAGGGGTTTGGCCTGGCATTACGGAACCCATGCTCGATTATATGGCTGACATGCTTCTGACAGTCACTCAAGAACTCAAAGGCTGACAGCCGCAGGCAACAAGCGCTCATTGAAACGACTTTTCCACCCTCGCATTGACAATTTAGTTGGCAGCCAGAGCCACAAAAGGAAACATCAAGCTTCAGAGCCAGTTGCCGGTTCTTGCGCCGGAGCCGGATGAGCTTTGCGCGTTCGAGCTTTATCGGGACATGATCACTAGGCGACGGCTTCGCCTGCCGCTGGCCGTGCCGCTCATCCGCTCGAACTCGCTGGTAAGATCGGGCGAATCACAGCCGGCGCGGGTCAGTTTGATCATCGAGTGTCGAAACTCGGCCGGCAAGGCGGCGTGCTTCTTCGATATTGGCGGGTTAAGACCTCACGCGAACGCGATCCCGGTGTCTGCAAAATCCGGACAGGCCCGGTCGACGCGCTGGTCATCTATCGGCCGGTCGGCCATCGCGTACGCCGGGGCGAGGTCACCGTGCCGAAAGTCAGCGCTGTCATCGATGCCGAAGGCCGCCTGCGCATCCTTGGGTCCGACAACGGTCCCGTTGCCCCGATCATGGGCAGGCGCATACCAGAAAAATCCGTAACTTCATTCGAGATGATGGTGCGGGTAGAGGGAATCGAACCCCCACGCCTTGCGGCTGGCGATTTTGAGTCGCCCGCGTCTACCAATTCCGCCATACCCGCACGCGTCGCGCTCTTCGCATAGGTGTGGCGTCCGCGCCAAGGGTGTCGGCGCTGTTTTTTGCCGAACCGACCGATCTGGTCATCACACGACGCCTATGCTCAAAGGGCGGCCGATTCCTCACGATCTGGAAGTTGTATGCTTCGGCGGCTCTACGCGTGGATCCTCGCGCTCAGCGGCAGGCCCTCCGCGCCCTACGTGCTCGGCGCCGTCGCCTTCGCCGAGAGCTCGTTCTTCCCGGTCCCGCCGGACGCGATGCTGGTGCCGATGGCGGTGAGCCGACCCGACCGGGTCTGGCTCTACGCGACCATCGCCACTGTGGCCTCGGTGCTGGGCGGCCTTGTCGGCTACGCGATCGGGGCGCTGCTGTTCGATTCCGTCGGCGAATGGCTGATCCGCCTCTACGGGCTGCAGAACTCGGCTGCGACCTTCCAGGATTCCTATGCCCGCTACGGCCATTGGGTGATCCTGTTGAAGGGGCTGACGCCGATCCCCTACAAGCTCGTCACGATCACGTCGGGCTTTGCCCATTACAGCCTGTTCTGGTTCACGATTCTGTCGGTGATCACCCGCGGGGCCCGGTTCTTCATCTTGGCCGGGCTGCTCGGGCGCTACGGCGTCCAGATCCGCGGCGTGCTCGACCGGCATCTCAACGCGGTCGCGGCGATCTCGGTCGCCGTGGTCGTCCTCGGCTTCCTGCTGTTCAAGGTGATCCTGTAGCGATGAACATGGCGGCCGCCCTGCGCCTCAAGAGAGCGGGCCTCTGGCTCGCCCTCGCCTCCGCCCTGATCCTGGGCGTCGTCCTGGTGCTCCAGTACGGCTACGGCTACGCGCCGTGTAAGCTCTGCCTCACCGAGCGGCTGCCCTACTACGCTGCAATCCCGCTCGGGCTCGCGGCCGTGTTCGCGCCGGAGCGGCTCGCGCGCCTGGCGTTGGGCCTTGCGGCTCTGGGGCTGCTGTATGGCGCTGGGATCGGCGTCTACCATGCCGGCGCCGAATGGGGCTTTTGGCCGGGGCCGAGCGATTGCGGTGGCGGGACCGGCGCCAATCCGGGCCAAGTCGGCGATTTCCTGAATCAGCTTCAGACCACGAAGGTGGTCGATTGCTCGGTGGCGGCCATGCGCGTGCTCGGCATCTCGCTGGCCGGCTGGAACGCCGTCGTGGCTTTCGTGCTGGCCGCTCTGGCCGGCACGGCCGCCGTGCGTTCCTAAGCGCAGCCGATCAGTTGCGGTCGTCGGGCATGATCGGGATCGGCGCGACGTCGATCCCCTCGTCGATCAGGGCGCGGGCCTCGGCGGGGCTCGCCTCGCCGTAGATCGGACGGCCCTCGGACTCGCCGTAATGGATCTTGCGCGCCTCCTCGGGGAAGCGCGCCCCGACATGCTCGGAATTGGCGATGACCTGCTCGCGGAGCGCCCGCAGCATCGCCCGCACCTGGCGCTCGGGCTCGGCGATCATCGGCATCGGGGCGTCGGCCTGAGGCGCCACCGGCACTGGAAGCTGCCCGCGATCGGTGCGGGCCACACTCGGGGCCATGAGCGCCTTCGTCACCTTGGCGCTGTCGCAGATCGGGCAGGTCACCAGACCGCGCGCGGCCTGCGCATCGTAGGATTCGGAAGAAGGAAACCAGCTGTCGAAGCCGTGGGCGGCTTCGCAGACGAGACTGTACCGGATCATTTGGGTGCTTACTGTGCGGCCTGGACCTCAGGCCCGATGCGCTCGACCGTGAACGCGCGTGCATGCTGCAGAGCCGGGATCCGCGCCCGGGCATCCGCGACCTGGGCGAGGTCGATCTCGGCCAGGATCACCCCCGGCTCGGACCCGCCGGCATCGGCGAGCACCCGGCCCCAGGGATCGATGATGAGCGAATGGCCGTAGGTCTCGCGGCCGTCCTCATGGACGCCGCCCTGCGCCGCCGAGATCACGAAGGCGCCGGTCTCGATCGCCCGGGCGCGCTGGAGGATGTGCCAATGCGCCTCGCCGGTCTGGCGGGTGAAGCAGGCCGGCGCGGTGAGGATCTCGGCGCCCGCCTCGGCCAGGGCCCGGTACAGGGCTGGGAAGCGGATATCGTAGCAGATGGTCAGGCCGAGCATTGCCCAGGGCGTGGAGCCCAGGATTGCGCAGGCGCCGCCCGTATAGGTCGCCGATTCCCGCCAGCGCTCGCCGCTCGGCAGATCGACATCGAACAGGTGCAGCTTGTCGTAGGAGCCGAGGATCGCGCCGTCGGCGCCGATCAGGTAGGCCCGGTTGGCGATCTTGTCGCCCGACCGCACCGCGATCGAGCCGATATGCACCAGGGCGCCGGTCTCGCGGGCGGTCTGCCGCAGGCTCGCAAGGGTCTCGTCGCGGTCCTCGGTCGTCACGCGCTCGAACAGGCGCTCGCGGCTGCGCTCGACCAGAGACGTCATCTCGGGAGTCTGGACGTAGGCCGCACCGCGGCTCGCCGCCTCGCGCACCCCCGCGACGGCGGCGTCGCGGTTGATGCCCGGGTCGCGGCCCGAGCGCATCTGAACGCAAGCCGCGATGAAACGCCGCTCAGGCATCGGCCTTGTCCGTCAGAAGCGGATCGAGCTTGCCGGCGCGATCGAGGGCGTAGAGGTCGTCGCAGCCGCCAACATGGGTGGTGGCGATGAAGATCTGCGGCACGCTGGTGCGGCCGCCGGCGCGCTCGACCATCGTGGCCCGCGCGCCCTGGACGCGCTCCACGTCGATTTCCTGGAAGGCGACGCCCTTCTCCTTCAGCAGGCTTTTCGCCGCCGAGCAGTAGGGGCACCAGGCCGTGGTGTAGATCGTGACCGGCTGCATGGCGTGCGTCGTCTCGCGGATGAACTCCCATCATATAGGAGCACGCCCGTCGAATTACCTATGCCCGCGCGGTCACAGCCGGACCGGTCGGCATTCCGCGCCGGTCAGGCGGCCATCAGCTTCTCGACCTCGTTGACGAGATCGCGCAGATGGAACGGCTTCGACAGGACCTTGGCGTCCTTCGGGGCCTTCGAATCCGGGTTGAGCGCCACCGCGGCGAAACCCGTGATGAACATCACCTTGATGTCCGGGTCGAGCTCGGTGGCGCGCCGCGCCAGCTCGATCCCGTCCATTTCCGGCATCACGATATCGGTCAGCAGCAGCTCGAACGGTTCCTCACGCAGCCGGTTGTAGGCGGAGAGGCCGTTGTCGAAGGACAGGACGTCGTAGCCCGCGTTCTGCAACGCCTTGGCCAGGAACCGGCGCATGTCGTTGTCGTCTTCCGCCAGCAGGATTTTCATCGGCCGTTTCCGAGCCCTCGAGTCGAAATGTTGATCCCATAAAGGGAGGCGATGGTAAACAAGGTGTTAGGATCTGGACCCGCGGCCGGCGCCGCGCGTCCCTCGGACGGCTCTGTGGGCCGTCGGCACCACAGTGGACAGGCGATCATTCGCATACCACAGTGTGCGTCCGCCGCGTTTTCTCAACCGCCGGGGCCTGCACACATCCAATGATCGCGCCCGAAACGGTACAGCCCGACGCATTCGGTTTTGCCCCGGCCTTCGCGGTCGACGAACCGGCGGCGCACACCCTGCCCTTCGTCTTCAATACCGGCCATTCCGGCGCCGTCTACCCCCCGGACTTCGTTGCGGCCTCCCGATTGGATGCCCTGACCCTGCGCCGGTCCGAGGACGCCCATGTCGACCGGTTGTTCGCCTCGGTGGTCGAGCTCGGCGCACCGCTCCTGCGGGCGAATTTCCCCCGCGCCTTCCTCGACGTGAACCGCGAGCCGTTCGAGCTCGATCCACGCATGTTCGACGGGCGGCTGCCGCCCTTCGCCAACACACGCTCGATGCGCGTCGCGGGCGGGCTCGGCACGGTCCCGCGCGTCGTGGCGGACGGCCAGGAGATCTACGCGCGTCGTTTGCCCGTCAGCGAGGCGACCGCCCGGATCGAAGCTCTGTACAAGCCCTACCACCGGGTGCTGCGCGGGCTGATCCAGCGCACCGCGCGCACCCACGGCCATTGCGTCTTGATCGATTGCCACTCGATGCCGTCCTCGAGCCTTGGCCGCGACACCGAGGTCAAGGCCGACATGGTCCTGGGCGACCGCTACGGGACGGCCTGCGCGCCGAGCCTGATCGAAGGGTTCGAGGCGTCCCTCCGGGCCCAGGGTTTCCGCGTGGTGCGCAACAAGCCCTATGCCGGCGGCTTCATCACCGAGCATTACGGCGAGCCGAATCTCGGGCGTCACGCCCTGCAGATCGAGGTCAACCGGGCGCTCTACATGGACGAGGCGAGCCTAGCGATGACGGCGGATTTTCCGAGTTTGGTGAAGGCTTTGCGAACGGTCATCGCAACGGTGGCGGCGGATCTCGGCGATCTCACGCCACGCCGGATGGCAGCCGAATAGCATTCCCGCAAAGGGTAAGCGCGGCTGACCTGATCTCGGCGTCTGTTTCCGGACCCTGAAAAGAAAAAAGGCCACTCCCGAAGGAGCGGCCCGAAGTCTAGGGAGGAAACGCCCAAGAAGGGCTACGGGACCGCGACGCCATCGCGATCTCGCAATGCACAAAATAAAGTGCGCCGCACAAGAAGCAAGGATTAAATCGCTTCCGCCCGCGCACCGGCTGCATGCCTCCGTCGCGCCATGCGCACAGGTTCTAGCTCTGCGCCAGCAGCTTGGCGATCTCGGCCTTGAGCGGACCGGCAAGGTCGGGCCGCTCGAGCGCATAGGCGAGGTTGGCGGTGAGGAAGCCGATCTTCGAGCCGGTATCGTAGGTCCGGCCCTCGTAGCGCATGCCGAAGAAGTCCTGCGTCTCCATCAGGTCGATCATCGCGTCGGTGAGTTGGATCTCGCCGCCGGCGCCCTTCTTCCCATGCTCCAGGATCCCAAAAATCTCGGGCTGGAGGATGTAGCGGCCGGAGATGATGAAATTCGACGGGGCGGTCCCCTGCTTGGGCTTCTCGACCATGCCGTTGATCTCAAAGGACTGGCCGTAGGTCTCGCCGACGCTGACGATGCCGTACTGGTGCGTCTCCTCCGGAGCGACCTCCTCCACCGCGATGATGTTGCCGCCGTGGCGTTCGTAGGTCGCGAGCATCTGCTGCATGCAGCCCCGGCTCAGCATGTCCGGCAGCAGCACGGCGAACGGCTCGTCGCCGACGATCTCCCGGGCGCACCACACCGCATGCCCGAGGCCGAGGGGGGCCTGCTGGCGGGTGAAGCTGGTCTGGCCGGCCTTGGGCAGATCACGCTTCAACTCCTCGTAAGCGGCGGTCTTTCCGCGCTCCTGAAGGGTGTGTTCGAGTTCGAATGCGAGATCGAAATGGTCCTCGATCACCGCCTTGCCGCGACCCGTGACGAAGATGAAGTGCTCGATGCCGGCCTCACGGGCCTCGTCGACGACGTGCTGCACCACCGGCCGGTCCACGACCGTGAGCATTTCCTTCGGGACCGCCTTGGTGGCGGGCAGGAATCGCGTGCCCAAGCCCGCGACGGGCAGGACGGCCTTGCGGATCGGTTTCATCAAGCGGCAACCTCAAAACTGAATGGACCGGCACGGGCAATGGTTCGGGCCGTACGATAGCCTAACACGATGCTTCGCAAGCCCTCTACGTCGTTAGTATGAGCCAGAGCTCCATAAATATACCGTCTGCGACCACCTAAAGTCGCCATTATCAAATGGAATCCCACGCGGCGCTTGAACGGGCGATGAAGCGCCGGCGGATAGCCTTGCCCTGACGCGGCCCGATCGGGCAAGGCTCCCGGCAGGCACGATCGGAACGGCTTCGGAGCGGACGGCATGACGGTTCTGATGACCGGTGGGGCGGAGGCTATCGGTAGCCACTCGGCGCCGGATGCGGGCCGTGACCACGTTGTGGTGTTCGGCGCTGTCGCGGATCAGGCGCTGGCCTGGGAGGACAGACGCGGTCCGCGCAATCGGATCTAACGCGATGCCGTCCCGCCGCGCGGTGCTCGCAGCCGCATTGTGCCTTTTCCCGGCGGTCGCACGAGCCGCGAAGCCTTCGACTGCGGACGGTCCCTTTCAGGCTTTCATCGCAGCCCTGCGACCGGATGCGGAGGCCCGCGGCGTCTCGGCGGAAACCTTCGCGGCCGCCTTCCGCGGTATCACGGCGCCCGATGCCGGAATCCTCGCCCGGACGAAGCAGCAGAACGAGTTCGTGCGCCCGGTCTGGGACTATCTGGTGGGCGCCGTCTCGGCCGGTCGGATCACCCGGGGACGCGCCCGCGCGGCAGCCCTCGCACCGACGCTGAAGGCCATCGAGGACCGTTATGGGGTCCCGGCCGCCATCGTTCTG
Organism: Methylobacterium pseudosasicola; assembly: GCF_900114535.1. Taxonomy (GTDB): domain Bacteria; phylum Pseudomonadota; class Alphaproteobacteria; order Rhizobiales; family Beijerinckiaceae; genus Methylobacterium; species Methylobacterium pseudosasicola. The sequence goes on from NZ_FOTK01000008.1 coordinate 149,248, forward strand.
GCCTTCTGGGGCATCGAATCCGATTTCGGTGCGAGCGCCGGCAACCTCTCGACCATTCGGGCGCTCGCGACCCTGGCACTAGCGAAGCACCGGGGCACGCTGTTTCGCGACGAGCTGCTCGCTGCCCTGACCATTCTCCAGCGCGGCGACATCACGCCCGACCGGATGAGCGGCAGCTGGGCCGGCGCCATGGGCCAGGTCCAGTTCCTGCCATCCACCTACCTCGCCCACGCGGTCGATTTCGACGGCGACGGCCGCCGGGATATCTGGACGAGCGACGCGGATTCGCTGGCCTCCATCGCGGCCTATCTCAAGGCTCTCGGTTGGGACCCGGCCTTGTCCTGGGGCTACGCGGTGCGCCTGCCCGAAGGGTTCGACCTCTCGGACTATTCCGGCGACCTCGCCAGGTTCGAGAGCCGCGGCGTGCGACGGACGGACGGCAAGCCGCTGCCCGAGCGCGGCAAGGCCAGCCTGTTCCTGCCCGGCGGCCTCGGCGCGCCGGCCTTCCTGATCACCGGCAATTTCGAGGTGATCCGCGGCTACAACACCTCGGATTCCTACGCCCTAGCGGTGGGCCACCTCGCCGACCGTCTCGATGGCGGCCCCGCCCTGGCGGCCCCCTGGCCGACCGGCCCGCGCCTCGACGGTGCCGGTTTGCGGGCGCTTCAGACCGGGCTCGCGGCGGCGGGTTTCTACGAGGGCCCGACCGACGGTCGCGCCGGCCCGAAGCTACGGGAAGCGGTGCGGCGCTACCAGATCAGCGCGGGGTTGCAAGCCGATGGCTACGCCACACCGGCGCTTCTCGCCCATGTCCAAGAGCGGCACGGTCTCGGTCGATAGCGCCCGGTTTAGACGTGCGCGTCCATCTCCCCTATACTGTCGGCCAGCGATCGGCATCCGGTCGCCTTGGGAATACGGGATGCGCATGAGAGTCGCTGTCTGGCGCTGCACGACCCGTCCGGTCCTCCTCGGGCTGGCCGTCCTGCTGGGCCAGGCAGGTCTGTCTCTGGTCGGCACCGCGCCCGCCCGGGCGCAGTGGGGCGACGGCTACCAGCAGCCCGGGAATGGGGCCTATTCCGAAGCACCGATGCGGCGGCGCCCGCGCGATGCCTATTACCGCGATGACGGCGCCTATGCGCGCCAACCCCGCTACGCGCCGCCCCAGGAAGCACCGCGCCAGTTCTACTGGCCCTGGGAGGACCGTCCCCAGCAGCCGACGGCCCCCCCGCCGGAGCGCACCTACCGGGCGCCGCGGCCCCGCAGCCCCGTCGGAACCGCCGACGCGCAGCGGCCCCCACCCGCCACCAAGCGGCGGGAACGCCCGGCCCGGGCGCCGATTCCGCCGAAGCCCGCCATCACCAAGACCGCGCCGAACGTGCAGATCGCGGTGTTCGGCGATTCTCTGGCCGACCACCTCGCCCGCGGCCTCGACGACGTCTTCGAGGACAATGCCGATATCGCCGTGGTCGATCGCGCGAAGGGCGATAGCGGGCTCGTGCGCAAGGACGTGATCGATTGGCCGAAGAGCGCCGAAGATTACCTCCGCACCAATCCGAAGGTCCGCTACGCACTGATCATGCTCGGCGCCAATGACCGCCAGCCGATCCGCGAGGGCGACGAAACGGCCGAGCCGCTCACCGATCGCTGGAAGGCCCTGTACCGCGCGCGGGTCGACGCCCTCCTGAAGGTATTCACCGACCACAAGGTGCCGCTGGTCTGGGTCGGCCTCCCGCCGATGCAGAGCGAGACGCTGAGCCGGGACCTCGCCGGCATCAACGACATCGTCCGGGACAGCGTGACCAAGGCCGGCGCGACCTATGTCGACATCTGGCCGGGCTTCGTCGACGATCGCGACCGCTACGCGGCCTCCGGCCCCGATCCCGAGGGTCAGATCGCCAAGCTCCGCACCGCCGACGGCGTCCACTTCACCAAAGCTGGCGACCGCAAGCTGGCGCACTTCGCCGATGTCGAGCTGAAGCGGCTGATGGGCACGGCAACGCCGGCGCTAACCGATCAGCCGCCGACCGCAACCATCGCGCCGGCCGGGCCACCCTCGACGACGGGACCGAGCCTCGACGGTTCGGGGCAGCCCACCGACACCGCGACCATCGACCGCCAAATCACCGCGATGCTGCCGAGCCTGCCGGAACCGCCGGGCGTCCCGGCCCTGCCGGTGAAGCCCGCCGCCGGACCGGTTGTGCCGCTCGGCCGTGTCGAGGTTTCCCCCGGTGGAGCGCTGCTCACCGGCCGGCCGCGCGACGGCGACAATCTCGGCACCGTCGAGCGGACCCTGGTCCGCGGTGCCGCACCGCTGCCGCAGCCCGGCCGCGCCGACGATTTCCGCTGGCCGCCCGGCTGAAGCGCGGGCCCGGCGCGGGCTTCGTGATCCCGCGCCGATGATCTCGTAAGAAACTACCGGGGTAGGACGCTCGCGCCCATCAGGGTCTCGTCGATGGCGCGGGCGGCCTGACGGCCCTCGCGGATCGCCCAGACCACCAGGGACTGGCCCCGGCGCATGTCGCCCGCGCTCCAGATCTTCTCGTCCGAGGTGCGGTAATCCTCCTCGTTCGCCTCGACGTTGCCGCGCTTGCTGACGCTGATGCCGGATTGCTCGAGGAGGCCCTTCTGGACCGAGCCGGCAAAGCCGATCGCCATGAAGACGAGATCGGCCGGAAGGATGAACTCGCTCCCGGGGATCGGCTGACGCTTGGCGTCGACCCGGGCGCAGACCACGCCGGTCAGCCGGCCCTTCTTGTTGCCTTCGAGCCGGAGCGTCGCCGCCTGGAACTCGCGCTCGGCGCCCTCGGCCTGGCTGGAGGAGGTGCGCATCTTGGTCGGCCAGTACGGCCACACCGTCAGCTTGTCCTCGCGCTCGGGCGGACGCGGGCGGATATCGAGCTGGGTCACCGACAGGGCGCCCTGGCGGAAGGCGGTGCCCACGCAATCCGAGGCGGTGTCGCCGCCGCCGATTACCACGACGTTCTTGCCTGAGGCCAGGATCGGTGCCTCGCCGTTGCCGCGCATCGGCTCGGCCGCCACGCGCCGGTTCGACTGGATCAGGTAGGGCATCGCGTAGTGGACGCCCTCGAGCTCCTGCCCCGGGAGCTGCGGGTTCCGCGGATCCTCGGCGCCGCCGCAGAACATCACCGCGTCGAACTCGGCCTTCAGCTCCTCAACCGGCTTCGTCACGCCGATATTCTGGTTGTAGTGGAACACCACGCCCTCGGCCTCCATCTGCCGCACGCGGCGGTCGATGTGGCGCTTCTCCATCTTGAAGTCGGGAATGCCGTAGCGGAGCAGGCCGCCGGCCTTGGGCTCACGCTCGAACACGTGCACGTCATGGCCCACCCGGGCGAGCTGCTGGGCCGCCGCGAGACCGGCCGGCCCAGAGCCGACGATCGCCACGCGCTTGCCGGTCCGCACGGACGCCGCCTCGGGCTTGATCCAGCCCATGTTCCAGGCGCGATCGGCGATGGCCTGCTCGATCGTCTTGATGGCGACCGGCTGGTTCTCGAGGTTGAGCGTGCACGCCTCCTCGCAGGGCGCCGGGCAGACGCGACCGGTGAACTCGGGAAAGTTGTTGGTCGAATGGAGGTTGCGCGAGGCCTCCTCCCAATCCGACTGGAACACGAGGTCGTTCCAGTCCGGGATCTGGTTGTGGACCGGGCAGCCGGTTGGCCCGTGGCAGAACGGGATGCCGCAATCCATGCAGCGCGCCGCCTGTTTGGTCAGGTCGTGCTCGTCGAGCGGCAGGGTGAACTCGCGGAAGTGCCGCACGCGATCGGCCGCGAGCTGGTACTTCTGCTCCTGCCGGTCGAACTCGAGGAAACCCGTGATCTTGCCCATCGGTCAGTCCAATCGCGCCGCTATGTCTTCCATCGGGTCGCCTCGCTCCGCAGTGGAGAGGGGATCGATCACGGGCGAACCCAGTTCTCGATCGCCAAACCGCTGATCCGCGCGAATTCCCGCGTGTTGTCCGTCACCAGTACGCTCCCATCGGCGAGAGCCTGAGTTGCGATGAGCAGGTCGTTGGCCCCGATCGGTGTCCCGGCCCGCTCAAGCCCGAGACGTAGGTTCGCGTAGATCGCGTCGTACGGGACTCGCCAGGGTTCGATCGAGACGGCGCCGAGCACCGCTTCGACCTGTCGTGTCAGCCGATCCGACCCTTTTCGCAGAGCGCCATACCGCAATTCAGCGGCGACGACGACGCTTGTGTAGATTTCCGTCTCCCCGACCCGTTGGACCAGCTCCGCCACCGGGCCTCGCGGCGACCGGACCAGCGCCGAGAGGATGTTGGTGTCGAGCAGGTAGCGCATTCACAGGTGAACGTCGTCGGGCGGCGCGTCCGCGATCTCCGGCCAAGCCTCGTCGAGGTCGTCCAAACTGTCGAGGACGCGCAACAGCGAGGGACGTCCGACCGGCTCGACCACCAGCCTCGCCCCGTCCCGGCGCAGCAGCACGTCATCGCCGCCCAGCATGAAGCTGGGCGGGATGTCGAGCCGCTGCCCGTCCGGGGTCCGGACCAGGCGGATGCGTGCCACCGGTTCGCCCATCTTGCCCCCGCCGCTACTCCGCCGCCACCGGCATCCGCGCCATCTCCATCTCGCGCAGCGCGCGGCGGTATTCCACCGGCATCACCTTGACGAACTTGGTGCGGAAGCTCGCCCAGTCGTCGAGGATCTGCTTGGCCCGCGGGCTGCCCGTATATTTGAGATGGTTGGTGATGAGCTGGCTAAGGCGCTCCTCGTCGTGGCCGGACATGTCGGCCAGGATGTCGACGCGACCCTTGGTCTCCAAGTCGCCGTCCTGGTGGAAGCGGCGCATCAGGTCGTCCTCCTCCTCAACGGGTTCGAGGTCGACCATCGAGAGGTTGCAACGGGCCGAGAACGAGCCGTCCTCGTCCAGCACGTAGGCGATGCCGCCCGACATGCCGGCCGCGAAGTTGCGCCCGGTCTCGCCGATCGAGACCACGACGCCGCCGGTCATGTACTCGCAGCCATGGTCGCCCATGCCCTCAACCACGGTGATGGCGCCGGAATTGCGCACCGCGAAGCGCTCACCCGCGGAGCCGCGGATGTAGCACTCGCCGGCGATGGCGCCGTACAGCACGGTGTTGCCGACCATGATGGTCCGGTCCGGGGGCGATCTTAGCGCGTCGCTCGGCCGGATGATCAGCTTGCCGCCCGACAGGCCCTTGCCGACATAGTCGTTGCCGTGGCCGGTCAGCTCGATGGTGACGCCGGCCGCGACCCAGGCGCCGAAGCTCTGGCCGGCGGTGCCGGAGAGCTTCACCACGATGGTGTCGTCGGGCAGCCCCTCGTGGCCGTGGGCCTTGGCGACCATGCCGGACAGCATCGCGCCCGCGGCCCGGTCCGAGTTCCGGATCGTGTCGGTGACGACCACCGGCTCTCCGGTCTCAATGGCGTGCTTGGCCCGCTCGATCAGGCGCCGGTCCAGGACCGTGTCGATCGGATGATGCTGTTTCTCCACGTGCCTGATGGCGATGCCTTCGGCGACTTTCGGGCGGTGGAAGAGCTTGGTGAAGTCGAGCCCGCGCGCCTTCCAGTGGGCGATGGCCTCGACCTTGTCGAGCACATCCGAGCGGCCGACCACCTCTTCCAGCTTGGTGAAGCCGAGCGAGGCCAAGATCTCGCGTACTTCCTCCGCAACGAAGAAGAAGTAGTTCACCACGTGCTCGGGCGTGCCCTTGAAGCGCTTGCGCAGGACCGGATCCTGCGTGGCGACCCCCACCGGGCAGGTGTTGAGATGGCACTTGCGCATCATGATGCAGCCGGCCGCGATCAACGGCGCGGTCGAGAAGCCCATCTGGTCGGCGCCGAGCAGGGCCGCGATGACCACGTCCCGCCCGGTGCGGATGCCGCCATCGGCCTGGAGGGCGACGCGCCCGCGCAGGCCGTTGAGCACCAGCGTCTGCTGTGTCTCGGCGAGGCCGGTCTCCCAGGGGCCGCCCGCGTGCTTCAGCGAGGTGAGCGGCGCGGCACCGGTGCCGCCGTCATAGCCCGAGATCGTGATGTGGTCGGCGCGCGCCTTGGCGACGCCCGCCGCCACGGTGCCGACCCCAACCTCGGAGACGAGCTTTACCGACACGTCGGCCGACGGGTTCACGTTCTTCAGGTCGAAGATCAGCTGGGCCAGATCCTCGATCGAGTAGATGTCGTGATGCGGCGGCGGCGAGATCAGGCCGACGCCCGGGGTGGCGTAGCGGACCTTGGCGATCTTGGCGTCGACCTTGTGGCCGGGCAGCTGGCCGCCCTCGCCGGGCTTGGCGCCCTGCGCGACCTTGATCTGCATCATGTCGGAATTGACGAGGTATTCCGTCGTGACGCCGAAGCGGCCCGAGGCGACTTGCTTGATCGCGGAGCGGCGCGAGCGGCCGTCCGGCAGCGGCTTGAACCGCTCGACCTCTTCGCCGCCTTCGCCGGAATTCGAGCGTCCGCCGAAGGAATTCAGTGCGATGGCCAGCGTCTCGTGCGCTTCCTTTGAAATGGATCCGTACGACATCGCCCCGGTGGCGAAGCGCTTGACGATCTCGGAGGCCGGCTCGACCGAGTCCAGCGGCACCGGCTCGCGGCCGAGCTCGGACGCCGACCTGAGCCGGAACAGGCCGCGCAGGGTCTTGAGCTGGTTCTCCTGCCGGTTCACCAGCGCTGCATATTCCCGGTAGCGCTCGGGCACGTTGAGGCGCACCGCGTGCTGGAGCGTCGCGATCGTGTCGGGCGTCCAGGTATGGGCCTCGCCGCGCAGCCGGTAGGCGTATTCGCCGCCGACATCGAGGGCGTTGCGGTAGATCGGCGCGTCGCCGAAGGCGTCGCGGTGGCGGCGGACCGTCTCCTCGGCGACCTCGGCCATGCCGACGCCCTCGATGGTGGTGGCCGTGCCGAAGAAGTCGCGGCTGACGAAGGTCGAGTTCAGGCCGACCGCGTCGAAGATCTGGGCGCCGCAATAGGACTGGTAGGTCGAGATGCCCATCTTGGACATGACCTTGAGCAGGCCCTTATCGATCGCCTTGATGTAGCGATAGATAATTTCGTCGTCGGTGAGGTCCGGCGGGAACTCGTCCTTCATCGCCAGCAGCGTCTCGAAGGCGAGGTACGGGTTCACCGCCTCGGCGCCGTAGCCCGCCAGGCACGCGAAATGGTGCACCTCGCGCGGCTCGCCCGATTCGACCACGAGGCCGACCGAGGTGCGAAGCCCCTTGCGGATCAGGTAGTTGTGCACGGAGGCTGTGGCCAGCAGCGCCGGGATCGGGATCCGGTCCGGCCCGACGGCCCGGTCGGTCAGCACGATGATGTTGTAGCCGCCCCGCACCGCCGCCTCGGCCCGGTCGCAGAGCCGGTCGAGGGCGCCGTCCATGGCCTGCGCGCCCATCTCGGCCGGGTAGGTCATGTCCAGGGTCTTGGTGTCGAACCGGTCCTCGAAATGGCCGATCGAGCGGATCTTCTCCAGGTCGCCGTTGGTCAGAATCGGCTGGCGGACCTCCAGGCGCTTGCGCCGGGACGCGCCCTCCATGTCGAGCAGGTTCGGCCGCGGCCCGATGAACGAGACGAGGCTCATCACGGCCTCTTCCCGGATCGGGTCGATCGGCGGGTTGGTGACCTGCGCGAAATTCTGCTTGAAGTAGGTGTAGAGCAGCTTCGACTTCTCGGAGAGCGCCGAGAGCGGCGTATCCGTGCCCATCGAGCCGACCGCCTCCTGGCCAGTGACGGCCATGGGCTGCATCAGCAGCTTCAGGTCTTCCTGGGTGTAGCCGAAGGCCTGCTGGCGATCGAGCAAGCTCACGTCCGAGCGCGATTCCCGCGCCACGACGGGCTTGAGGTCTTCCAGCACGATCTGGGTGTTCTTGACCCAGTCGGCATAGGGGTGCGCGGCGGCGAGCTCGCCCTTGATCTCCTCGTCGGAGACGATCCGGCCCTTCTGCAGATCGATCAGCAGCATCCGGCCCGGCTGGAGACGCCAGGACTGGACGATCTTCTCGTCCGGGATCGGCAAGGTGCCCATCTCGGAGGCGAGCACCACGAGCCCGTCATCGGTGACGATGTAGCGGGCCGGGCGCAGGCCGTTCCGGTCGAGGGTGGCGCCGATCTGGCGGCCATCCGTGAACGCCACCGCGGCGGGGCCGTCCCATGGCTCCATCAGGGCGGCGTGGTACTCGTAGAACGCGCGCCGCTCCTCGCTCATGAGCGGATTGCCGGCCCAGGCCTCCGGGATCAGCATCATCATGGCGTGGGCGAGCGGGTACCCGCCCTGCACGAGGAATTCGAGGGCGTTGTCGAAGCAGGCGGTGTCGGACTGGCCCTCGTAGGAGATTGGCCAGAGCTTCGAGATGTCGTTGCCGAACAGGTCCGAATCGACACTGGCCTGGCGGGCCGCCATCCAGTTGACGTTGCCGCGCAGCGTGTTGATCTCGCCGTTATGCGCGACCATCCGGTACGGGTGCGACAGGCGCCAGGTCGGGAAGGTGTTGGTGGCGAAGCGCTGGTGGACCAGGGCGATGGCCGAGACGAATCGCTCGTCCTTCAGGTCGAGGAAGTAGTCGCCGATCTGCGTGACCAGCACCATGCCCTTGTAGACGATGGTCCGGGTCGAGACGGAGACCGGGTAGAACTCCTTCACCCGCGGGTCGTCGAGGGCGTAGACCTTGTTGGAGATCACCTTGCGGGCGACGAAGACGCGCCGCTCGAACGTGTCCTGGTCGGAGACCGAGGCCGGACGGCCGATGAACACCTGGCGGTGATGCGGCTCCGTGGCCTTCACGGCCACGCCGAGATCCTCCGGGTCAACCGGCACGTCGCGCCAGCCGAGCAGCGGCAGGCCTTCGTCGGCCAGGGCGGCTTCGATGATTCCCTGAATGATCGCCCGGGGCTCTTCGGCCTTGGGCATGAAGAACTGGCCGATGGCGTATTGGCCGGCCGGCGGCAGCTCGAAGCCGAGGCGCGAGCATTCGTCGGCGAAGAAGCCGTGCGGGATCTGGGTGAGGATGCCGCAGCCGTCGCCCATCTTCGGATCTGCGCCCACCGCGCCGCGATGGTCGAGATTCTCGAGGATCTTCAGGCCCTGCTGGACGATGGCATGGGTGCGGCGGTCGTGCATGTCGGCGATGAAGCCGACGCCGCAGGCATCGCGCTCGTTGGCCGGATCGTAGGCACCCTGGGCTTTCGGCAGAGCGGGATCGCGCACCGTGAGCGGCGTCGCGCCGCCGCGCGGAGCGGCAGCCTGGAACTCGGAAGCAGCAAACTCTTCGGCGGGTCCGCGCTGGGCCATGCTTCGTCTCGTCCTTCCCTCGATCCCGTCCGCTGCCGATCAACCCGCGAGCATGTTTCATGCCTGCGAGCCGTCGCCGCCCGGCGCCCCGACCCGATGCCGCAGGCGGTCCGGCCGGTCCCCGGGAGGGCACGTCCGTCGACCTTCGTTCATCGAGAACCCGGACCGCTCCGGAGAGCGGCGCGCTGGCGCGCTCGAGACCGTCTGCCGGATTTCTCGCTTGCGCGCGAGACGGAGACGGTCGGCATGCACGGCCGATGGGACAGTTCTACTGTCCTAAGTCGCGAAATTGGCAGATTGAAACCGTTTCAGCAAGGGATCGCGCGAGGACGCGGGCGCGGCATCGGCGACTTGGCTTAAACTGCCGTTCACCAGTCTCTTCCGCAATCTCGCCCGAATCACCCAGTCTACGGGATCTTGCCGAGCACAAGCGGCATGCGGGGCAACGACCTCGCCGGCATGGTCGAGGTCTGGGCAAACCGGCCCGGACCATGCCGGAACCGGTTACTCTGCCGGGTCTTCAAGACAGGCGGGTCTCCAAGACGGGAACGCACCAGAGTGATGATCGAGAACAGACTGGCTGGCCGGGCACGGCGCGCGACGACGCGTGCGCTCTGTGCCGTGCTGCTGTCCGGCGGAGCGGTGCTGGGCCTCTGCCGCGGGGCCAGCGCGCAATTTGCCCTTGAGGACGACATTCTGCCGCCGCGGGTCGTCGCGTGGCGCTTGGCCGATCGCGGCTTCAGCGGCTTGAGCCGCCCGCGCTTCGACGGACGCGTCTACGTGGTGGATGCCGTCAGCCCGACTGGTGTCCCGGTCCGCCTCTTCGTCGATCCCGCCGCGGGCGCGATCGTCGGGCGTCAGCGGATCAGCCCGCCGGAGACCTATGCCCGGCTCGAGCGGCCCGGTCCCGGCTTCGGCTGGACCGAGGAGGAGGCCGCACCGCGCCGGATCCTGCGGCCGGCGACGCCTGACGACGTGCCGGGCCCGGCCGTACGTCCGCAACGCCGTCCGGTTCCCGAGGCCCTGCGCCCAGACACCAACCCCGATGGCCTCAATCCCGATAGCCGTCCCCGCCCCGAAGCGCCGCGGAAGATCGCGCACGCGGCCCAGCCCGGCCGCCAGCCCGAGCTGAAACCCGCGCTTCGCACGGTGCCCGAGGCCCCTGCCCCGAAGGTCGCCCCCGCCGAGGCCGCCAAGGCGGATCCCGCTGCCGAGTCGAAGCCGGACACCAAGTCGGCCGCCATCGACAAGGCGCCCGCCGCCAGCCCTGCGCCCGCGAATCCCGCTCCGGCCAAGCCCGCGATGGGCGGCGTCGCCGAGGCCGCCAAGCCTGCGGCTCAGGATTGGAAGGATCCTCCGGCGGACAAGAAGCCGGTACGAATCATCGGCGGTGCGACCATCGTCCCCGGCCCCTCCGAGAAGGAGCCGGCGGCGCAGTAACGTCAGCCGCCGGGGGCCAGCCGTTCGGCCCCGGTGAAGACGGTCAGCGTGTCCGCGCGCGCGATGGCGCAGAGCGTGATCCCGTGCGCCCGGGCGCGCTCCAGCGCCAGGGAGGTCGGGGCCGAGATCGCCACGATCACGGCGGCGCCGAGGCGCGCGGCCTTCTCGACCATCTCGAACGAGCAGCGGCTGGTGATCACCAGGAAGCCGCCGGCCGTGTCGGTACCGGCCCGCATCAGCGCGCCGATCAGCTTGTCCAAGGCATTGTGCCGGCCGACATCCTCGCGCACCGCGACGAGCGTGCCGTCGAGCCGGGCCCAGGCGGCGGCGTGAACGGCGCGCGTCTCGGCGCTCAGAACCTGCGCCGCATCGAGGCCGTCCAGCGCCTTGGCGATGGCCGGGAGGGCGACCCGCACGTTTGGCGCGTCCCGCATCTCGGCCCGGGGCAGTTCTGCTAGATCCTCGATGCCGCAGACGCCGCAACCGGTGCGACCGCTGATCGCGCGCTTGCGGGCCAGGTGCTCCCGCAGGCGCCCCGGAGCCAACTCGACATGGAGGCGCAAGCCGTCCGCGCCGGCCTCGACCCGGGTCGCGCGGATCTCGTCGGCGGTTTCGATGATCCCTTCCGTGAGGCTGAATCCGTAGGCGAAATCCTCCAGATCGGCGGGCGTCGCCATCATGACGGCATGCGGGACGCTGCCGTAGACCAGGTTCACCGGCGCCTCGACGGCCAGCGCCCGCATGCCGGGCTGCGGTTCCGAGCCCGTATAGGCGACCACCTGCATCGGGGCTCGGACTGAGCGCGGCGGCAGACCGGCCGGTCGATCCTCGGGTTTAATCAACATCCCACGCTCCGACGGAGTCCGCTCGCGCCGCCCCGACGCGGTGAAACAGAATCGAAGGCGACGAAAGGTCGAGGCAACGTCGCATCGACACCTGAATCAGCCGGAATCAACCCGCTGCGACGCTTGTGCGGTTGCACCTCGAACGTCCTTGTGATCTGAAGCCGCGATCGGATACATGCCGGGTAACACAACTGGCGGTCCGTCACGTCGGCACCATCCCGCGCTCAGTCAAGACGGGAAAGGCCGGCGGGCAAGCAAATCGCACGGGGAGCAACGAGAGGCAGATGCGGACGGTGCGGACGATCACCCGATCACCCTGGAGCCTCGCCGCCCTCGGCGCATTGCTCACCTCGACATCCGGTGCGCTCGCCGGCGGCTTCGGACAGCCGGTGCCGTGGGAGATGAGCCGGCAGATCCCGGTCACCGAGAATGCCCGCGACATCCTGGGCTTCGAGATCGGCCTTCATTGGCTCTCGCTGGCCATCTCGGTCTTCGTGCTCGGGCTGATCCTGTGGTGCGTCTTCCGCTTCAACGAGAAGACCAACCCGACCCCCTCGCGCACCACCCACAACACCGCCATCGAGATCGCCTGGACCATCGTGCCGGTGCTGATCCTGGTCGCCGTCGCGATCCCGTCCTTCCGCCTGCTGCGCACGCAGCTCGCGGACCCGAAGGCGGACATGATCGTCAAGGTCATCGGCCATGCCTGGTACTGGTCCTACGAGTACCCGCAGACTGAGGCCGGCGGCGGCTTCACGTTCGATGCCAACATCGACGAGGACAAGCAGCCCCGCCTGCTCCAGACCGACAACGAGATGGTCGTGCCGCTGGGCAAGATCGTGAAGATCCAGGTGACCGCGGCCGACGTGCTGCATTCCTGGGCGATGCCGGCCTTCGGCTTCAAGATCGACGCCGTGCCGGGCCGCCTGAACCAGATGTGGTTCCGGGCCGACAAGGAAGGCACCTTCCATGGCCAGTGCTCGGAGCTCTGCGGCCAGCGCCACGCCTACATGCCGATTGTGGTCCGCGTGGTCAGCGAGCAGGCCTATGCCGATTGGCTGAAGGAAGCGAAGACGAAGTACGCCCGCATCGATAACGGCACGAGCTTCGCCGAGGCGCGCTGAGCCCCGGCTGACCGAACAAAACCCGTCAGATCCACAAGGCACCCGAATCCATGGCTACAGCCGCAGCCCATGCCGAGGCCCACGAGGTCCACGACCACAAGCCGTCGTTCTTCGCCCGGTGGTTCCTCTCGACGAACCACAAGGACATCGGCACCCTCTACCTGCTCTTCGCCTTCTGCGCCGGCATGATCGGCGCGTTCCTCTCCTTCGGCATCCGGATGGAGATGGAGCAGCCGGGGCTGCAGTTCTTCTCGAACCCGGCGACCTACAACGTGTTCGTCACCGGACACGGCCTCATCATGGTGTTCTTCATGGTGATGCCGGCGCTGATCGGCGGCTTCGGCAACTGGTTCGTGCCCCTCATGATCGGCGCGCCCGACATGGCGTTCCCGCGCATGAACAACATCTCGTTCTGGCTCACGGTGGCGGGCTTCTGCTCCCTGCTGTGCTCGCTGTTCGTTGAAGGCGCTCCCGGCGCGTCCGGCGCCGGCACCGGCTGGACCGTCTACCCGCCGCTCTCTACCGCCGGCCATCCCGGCCCGGCCGTCGACTTCGCGATCTTCGCCCTGCACCTGTCGGGCGCGGGTTCGATCCTCGGCGCGATCAACTTCATCACCACGATCCTGAACATGCGCGCCCCGGGCATGACGCTGCACAAGATGCCGCTCTTCGCCTGGGCCGAGCTGGTCACCGCCTTCCTGCTGCTGCTGTCGCTGCCGGTTCTGGCGGGCGCCATCACGATGCTGCTCACCGACCGCAACTTCGGCACGACCTTCTTCGACCCGGCCGGCGGCGGTGACCCGATCCTGTACCAGCACCTGTTCTGGTTCTTCGGTCACCCCGAAGTGTACATCATGATCCTGCCGGCCTTCGGCATCGTGTCGCACATCATCTCGACCTTCTCGCGCAAGCCGGTCTTCGGCTACCTCGCGATGGCCTACGCGATGGTGGCGATCGGCGTCGTCGGCTTCGTGGTCTGGGCCCACCACATGTACACGGTCGGCCTGTCCCTGCAGACGCAGTCCTACTTCGTGTTCGCCACCATGGTGATCGCGGTCCCCACGGGCGTGAAGATCTTCTCCTGGATCGCGACGATGTGGGGCGGCTCGATCCGCTTCACCGCCGCGATGCACTGGGCGGTGGGCTTCATCTTCCTGTTCACCGTCGGCGGCGTGACCGGCGTCGTGCTCGCCAACTCGGCGGTCGATAAGTACCTGCACGACACCTACTACGTCGTGGCGCACTTCCATTACGTGCTGTCGCTGGGCGCGGTGTTCATCATCTTCGCTGGCGTCTACTACTGGTTCCCGAAGATGACCGGGCACATCATCCCGGAATGGGCCGGCAAGCTGCACTTCTGGCTGGCCTTCATCGGCGCGAACGTCCTGTTCTTCCCGATGCACTTCCTCGGGCTGGCCGGCATGCCGCGTCGTTACGCCGACTACCCGGACGCCTTCGCGGCCTGGCACAAGGTCTCGACCTACGGCGGCCATATCTTCGGCCTCAGCATGTTCGTCTTCGTGATCGGCGTCGTGCTGGCCTTCCGCTCCAAGGAGCGGGCTGCCGACAATCCCTGGGGCGAAGGCGCCACCACCCTCGAGTGGACGCTCCCCTCCCCGCCGCCCTTCCACCAGTTCGAGACGCTGCCCCGCATTGTCGACGAGCCAGGCGCGCACTGAACCAAAGTCTGCGAGGGCCGCACAGGCGGCCCTCGCCCTTCCCCGGAAGCCGTGACGGCGACTTCCCGGCAAGGGCGATCAAGACGAGCGAACCGCACAGGCCGCGTGTTCCGCTCGCACCCTCCCTTGGAACTAATCGATTTCGAAACCCGACTCGGCCGTGACGCGCGTGGCCGGGCGCCGACACAACAGCGGCAGACGCGATGACGAGCCTGACGAACACGATCGGACCGGACGCGCCGGCCCCGGCCTTCACGGCCGTCGGCGGCGACGTGCCGGACTATTTCGCCCTGCTCAAGCCGCGGGTGATGGTCCTCGTCATCTTCACCGCGCTGGTCGGCATGGTCGTGTCTCAGGGCCATGTTGCCCCGGCGATCGGCGTGATCTCGCTGCTGGCCATCGCGGTGGGCGCCGGCGCCTCCGGCTGCCTCAACATGTGGTGGGACGCGGATATCGACGCCGTGATGACCCGGACCGCGCAGCGCCCGATCCCGGCCGGCCGGATTTCCTCCGAGGAAGCGCTCGGCTTCGGCCTGTTCCTGTCGGTGGCGTCCGTGCTGGTTCTCGGCCTCGCCGCGAACTGGCTCGCCGCTGGACTGCTCGCCTTCACCATCGTGTTCTACGCGGTGATCTACTCGATGTGGCTGAAGCGGGCGACCGCGCAGAACATCGTGATCGGTGGGGCTGCCGGTGCCCTGCCGCCGGTGATCGGCCAGGCTGTGGTGTCCGGCTCGGTCGGGATCGAGTCGCTGGTCCTATTCGCGATCATCTTCATCTGGACGCCGCCGCACTTCTGGGCGCTGGCCCTGATCAAGGCCGAGGAATACGCCCGCGCCGGCATCCCGATGATGCCCAACGTCGCCGGCCCGGCCTCCACCCGTCGCCAGATCGTCTGGTACTCGATCTTCCTGGCCCCCCTTGGCTTGGCGCCCGTCGCCCTCGGCTTCGGCGGCCTGCTCTACGCGGTGATCGGCGTGGTCGGCGGCGTCGGCATGCTGGCCTTCAGCGTCCGCGTCCTGAAGAACCGCGAGGGCGAGGCTGAGAAGCGCGCCGCCATGGGCATGTTCGGCTTCTCGATCCTGTACCTGTTCGCGCTGTTCTCGGCCCTGCTCGCCGAGCAGAGCTTCGGCCTGTTCCGGCCGCTGGTCTGAGCGCCATGGCGGATCCCGAGATCCCGCAGCGCCAGCTCACCCCCGCGGAAGAGGCGCGTCGCCGGAAGCGGTCGATCGCGATCGCTCTCGCGCTGGGCGCCTGGGTGCTGCTGTTCTTCGTGTTGACGATCGTCAAGCTCGGCCCGCAGATCCTCAGCCGTCCGCTCTGAGGGGTTACAATGACAGCATCCCGCCCCGACCCCACCCGCGCTGCCAGACGGACGGCGCTCGCCTGCGCCGGTCTCGCCGTAGGCATGATCGGCCTCGCTTTCGCGTCGGTGCCGCTCTACGACGCCTTCTGCAAGGCGACGGGCTATGACGGCACGCCGCGCCAGGGTCCGGCGCTGGCGAGCTCGGCGGCCCGCGCCGACGACAGCATGGTCGTCCACTTCGACACCAACGTCGCGCCGGGCCTACCCTGGAAGTTCATTCCCGAGACGAACAACATCGCGGCGAAGCTCGGGGAGACCAAGACGGTCTTCTTCCGGGTCCAGAACACCAGCAGCAAGCCGTCTACCGGCGTCGCGACCTTCAACGTCCAGCCTGGCCTGATGGGCGGTTACTTCGTCAAGGTCGCCTGCTTCTGCTTCAACGAGCAGACCCTGCAGCCGGGCGAGACGCTGGATGTGCCGGTGGTGTTCTACGTCGACCCGGCCGTGCGGGATGATTCGAACACCGCGCATCTCTCCGAGATGACGCTGTCCTATACCTATTTCGCCTCGAAGAACGGCCAGCCGGTCACTGCGGCGGTCGCGACCACAGGGGCTTCGGGCACGAAGCGCGATTTCTGATCGCGACCGCGTGACAACAGAGGTCGGCACCGACTAAGTGTGCGGACAAGCTTGGGCGTCCTGTACGTGGCGCCCGGCCAAGAGCGATAGGCCGGATGCCGGGAACGGCGCGGGGCGTCAGGGTGAGGAGCGACGGAACGATGGCCGAGGCGCACGCCAAGAATCACGATTTCCATATTCTGAGCCCGAGTCCGTGGCCGCTGATCGGCGCGTTCTCGGGCTTCCTGATGGCGTTCGGCGCCGTGTTCTGGATGAAGAGTCTCCAGATCGGCACCCTGACCCCGGGCCCGTACATCTTCGGCGCCGGCACGCTCGGCGTGCTCTACACCATGTTCTCCTGGTGGAAGGACGTGGCGCACGAGGCCAATTCGGGTGACCACACCCGCGTCGTCCAGCTGCATCACCGCTACGGCATGATGATGTTCATCGCCTCCGAGGTGATGTTCTTCGTCGCGTGGTTCTGGGCCTACTTCGAGGCGGCGCTCTACACCGCCGATCCGATCCAGGTGTCGCGGGTCGAGTTCACTGGCGGCGTCTGGCCGCCCAAGGGCATCGAGGCGTTCGATCCCTGGCACCTGCCCCTGCTCAACACGCTGATCCTGCTGACCTCCGGCACCACCGTGACCTGGGCGCACCACGCCCTGCTGCACGGCGACCGGAAGGGCCTGAAATACGGCCTGTGGCTGACGATCATCCTGGGCGTGCTGTTCACCGCCTGCCAGGCCTACGAGTACAGCCACGCCGAGTTCGGTTTTTCGGGCAGCATCTACTCGTCGACCTTCTTCATGGCGACGGGCTTCCACGGCGCCCACGTCATCATCGGCACCATCTTCCTGGCGGTGTGCCTGTTCCGCGCCTATGCGGGCCAGTTCACCCCGCGCCAGCATCTCGGCTTCGAGTTCGCCGCCTGGTACTGGCACTTCGTCGACGTCGTCTGGCTGTTCCTGTTCGCCGCGATCTACGTCTGGGGCTCAGGCGTCTTCCACGGCGCCGCGCACTGAGCGCAGCTACCCCGTCACCGCATGGCGGGTCTGTGAAAGGGCGGCTCAGGCCGCCCTTTTTCGTGTCCGACTCGGCGCGATACCCATATCCAGGGGGACGGCCGGGAGGCGGTGCGACCGCGGCCTCCCGGGCCGGTCTGGAGTGTTGACGTGGGCCAACGAACCTATCCGCAGCCGCCGCCTGTCCCGACGGGCCTGCGCGGCCGATGCCCGCGCTGCGGCGAAGGCCACCTGTTCCAGGGCTACCTGACCCTGCGCCCGTCCTGCGACGCCTGTGGGCTCGATTACGAGAGCTTCGACTCGGCGGACGGACCGGCCTTCTTCGTCATGTCCATCGTCGGCCTGCTGGTGGTCGGCCTGGCCCTGTGGCTGGAGATCACCTACGAGCCGCCGATCTGGGTCCACGCGCTGGTGGCCGGTACGCTCTCGATCGGCCTGAGCCTGATCCTGGTCCGTCCGCTCAAGGGCATGCTGATCGCGCTCCAGTACAGCAACAAGGCCGAGCAGGGACGCTTCGAGCAGTGAGCCGATCCACGCCGCGTGCTGCCGCCTGGCGCGACCTCGTCGCGCCCGGTCTCGCTTCCCTGATCGCGCTCGCGATCCTGCTGAGCCTCGGGATCTGGCAGATCGAGCGCAAGAGCTGGAAGGAAGAGCTGATCGCCCGCATCACCCGGCAGACCAAGGCCGAGCCGGTGGCGCCGCCCGCCCCCGATTCCTGGGATCCGGCGCGGGACGAGTTCCGCCACGTGCGCGTCTCCGGCCGCTTCGCCAATGATCGCGAGACCCTGGTTCACGGTTTGGCGGCTGGCGAAACGCCTGGCCGGGCGCTGCAGGGCTACTACGTGATCACGCCGCTCCTGCGGACCGATGGTCCCACGGTCCTGGTCAATCGCGGTTTCGTGCCGACCGAGCTGAAGGCGCAGGCCGACCGCCGGGACGGTCTGATCGAAGGCCCGACCACCGTGACCGGCATCCTCCGCGCCAGCGAACCGCGCGGGCTGTTCGTGCCGGAGGCCGACCCGACGCGCGGCGAGTGGTTCAACCGCGACGTCTCCGGCATCGCCGCCGCGCGCGGGATCGCCGAGGCGGCGCCCTACCTGATCGAGGCGGATTCGGTGCCCGGCCAGACCACGTGGCCGCGCGGGGGCCAGCTGAAGGTCGATATCCCCAACAACCATCTGCAATACGCCTTCACGTGGTTCGCCCTCGCAGCGTGCCTGATCGGCGTCTTCGGCGTGTTCGCGTATCGGCGCCTGCACGACTCCGATGCCCTCGGCAGAGCGCGAGAATAAAATCGCGTTTGATTTCGCGGCAGGCAGAAGATTGCCGCCCGAACAGTCTATAAAACGGCAAACGGTTCCTTTGACCGGCGGCATGAGAGCCGGAATACTTCGCCTGTTCCTAAGCGGTCGCGCAAATCTGCATCCTGTATTCAGTTTGCCGCGACCCTTCGAAGATGCCGCGGAGCTATAACTCCGCGCGAGCGAGGTAGCGCGCCATGACCGTCCGTTTCGTCGAAGACACGCCGCCTGACCCCATCCGCTTCGCCTATTGGGTGCCCAATGTCTCGGGCGGCCTAGTGATCAGCAAGATCCCGCAACGCACGAGCTGGGACGCCGATTACAACCGCCGTCTGGCGCAGATCGCCGAGGAATCCGGCTTCGACTACGCCCTGACCCAGATCCGCTTCACCGCCGGCTACGGCGCCGAGTATCAGCACGAATCGGTGGCGTTCAGCCACGCGCTGCTGGCCGCGACCTCCCGGCTCAAGGTGATCGCGGCGCTCCTGCCCGGCCCCTGGCACCCGACGCTGGCAGCCAAGCAGATCGCGACCATCTCGCAGCTCAGCGGCGGCCGGATCGCCGTCAACATCGTGTCGGGCTGGTTCTCGGGTGAGTTCCGGGCGATCGGCGAGCCCTGGCTCGACCACGACGAGCGCTACCGCCGCTCGGAAGAGTTCATCCGCAGCCTGCGCGGGATCTGGACGCAGGACAACTTCACCTTCCGCGGCAATTTCTATCGCTACACCGACTACACCCTGAAGCCGAAGCCGGCCGATCCGCTGCCGGAGATCTTCCAGGGCGGCTCGTCCCGGGCGGCGCGCGACATGGCGGCCCGCGTCTCCGATTGGTACTTCACCAACGGCAACACGCCGGAGAACATCCGCGCCCAGGTCGACGACATCCGCGCCAAGGCTGCCGAGAACGGCAACCGCCCGCGCATCGGCGTGAACGCCTTCGTGATCGCCCGCGATACCGAGGAGGAGGCGCAGGCCGTCCTCCAGGAGATCATCGAGAATGCCGACCCGGATGCCGTGAAGGCGTTCGGCCACGAGGTGAAGAATGCCGGCAAGGCCTCGCCCGAGGGCGAAGGCAACTGGGCGAGGTCGAGCTTCAACGACCTCGTCCAGTACAACGACGGCTTCAAGACCAACCTGATCGGCACGCCGGACCAGATCGCCGAGCGGATCCTGGCGCTCAAGGATGCCGGCGCCGACCTCGCCCTGCTGGCCTTCCTGCACTTCCAGGAGGAGGTCGCGTATTTCGGCACGCACATCATCCCGCGGGTCCGCGCCCTCGAAGCCGCGCGCGAGAAGCGCGCCGAGGCGGCCTGATCTCCGCGCCCGATCTCAAAAAACCTGTCCTATCGGAGTGAGCCATGAACATCGCCGTCGATGCGCGCACGCTCGACACCCAGCCGCACCAGGGCGTTCCCGGCCCAGCGCGGCCGCCCTCCCCCGCCCACGTGATCCGTGACGATGCCGAGGCGCTGGCTGTGGCCCACCGCCTCGCCGCGGAGTTCCGGCTCGGCGCCTCCGAGCGCGACCGGAACCATACCCGGCCCCTGGCGGAGCTCGACGCCTTCTCCCAGAGCGGCCTGTGGTCGATCAACGTGCCCAAGGCCTATGGCGGCCCGGAGGTCTCCTACAAGACCCTGGCGCAGGTCATCGCGCTGATCTCGGCGGCCGATCCGGCGATCGGGCAGATTTCGCAGAACCACCTGGGGATCGTGGCGGCGATCCGGACCGTGTCGGACGAGCCGCAGAAGCGGCTGCTGTTCGGGGAGGTCCTGCGCGGCACCCGGTTCGGCAACGCCTTCTCCGAGCGCGGGACCAAGCGGGCCGCCGATTTCG
Organism: Methylobacterium pseudosasicola; assembly: GCF_900114535.1. Classification (GTDB taxonomy): domain Bacteria; phylum Pseudomonadota; class Alphaproteobacteria; order Rhizobiales; family Beijerinckiaceae; genus Methylobacterium; species Methylobacterium pseudosasicola. Next base: position 169,694 of record NZ_FOTK01000008.1, read on the forward strand.
ACACCCGCTTCACCGATCACGGCGACCACGTGATCGTGCGCGGCCAGAAATTCTACGCCACCGGGGCGCTGCTGGCGCATCTCGTGCCGATCGTGGCCCTCGATGCCGAGGGCCGGGCCTGGTACGCCATCGCCGAGCGGGACGCGCCGGGGCTCACGGTGATCGACGACTGGTCCAGCTTCGGCCAGCGCGGCACGGCGAGCGGCACGGTGCTGATCGAAGATGTCCGGGTGGAGAAGAGCCACCTAGTGCCGGCCTGGAAGGGCTACGAGGCGCCGAGCGCGGACGGGGCGATCTTCCAGATCATCCAGGCGGCGGTCGATGCCGGCATCGGCCGGGAGGCTCTGGACGACACGATCCGCTTCGTGCGCGAAAAGGCGCGGCCCTGGATCGATAGCGGGCAGGAGCGTGCCCCCGACGACCCCTACACGATCCAGGCGATCGGCGACCTCACCATCCGCCAGCATGCCGCCGAAGCCCTGCTCGACAAGGCCGGCCTCGCCCTCGACGCGGCGGTGGCCCAGCCGGACGCCGAGAGCGTCGCCGCCGCGCAGCTCGCCGTCGCGGAGGCGGAGGTGCTGACCACCGACATCGCCCTGGCGGCCTCCAACAAGCTGTTCGAGCTGTCCGGCACCCGCTCGACGCTGGCCGCCGAAAACCTCGACCGGCACTGGCGCAACGCCCGGACCCACACCCTGCACGATCCGGTCCGCTGGAAGGTCGCCATCATCGGCAACCACGCGCTGAACGGCGTCGCCCCGCCGTTCCACGCCTGGAGCTAGCCGGGTCGCGTATAGAGTTGGCCGGCGCCCCGGATACCCATTCCGGGGCGCCGAACGTTCAGAGGACCGGCAGGCCCCGGGCCTTGGCTTCCTCGCCCGGCTCGACGTGGATCGTGACGACCGCCCCGGGGATCGTGGTCTCCAGGGCGCTCTCCAGCCGGTCGCAGATGGCGTGCGAGGCCTCAACGGTCATGCTGCCCGGGACCACGAGGTGGAAGTCGATGAACGTCGCCTGGCCCGCCGAGCGGGTTCGGACGTCGTGAGCTTCCAGGGCGCCCTCGCCGTGGCGGGAGATCAGCGAACGGATCTCGCAGACCATGTCGGGCGAGGCGGCCCGGTCCATGAGGCCGTCGACCGATTCGCGCACCATGCGGAAGCCGGACCAGAGGATGTTGAGCGCCACGAGCCCGGCCACCGCCGGGTCGAGGATCGGATAGCCGGTCAGCCAGACGGCCGCGACGCCGACGAGCACGCCGCAGGAGGTCACTACGTCGGCGAAGACGTGGCGGGCATCCGCGATCAGGGCCGGCGAGCGCCAAGCCCGGCCCCAGCGCATCAGCGCCCAGGCCCAGGCGGCGTTGATCGCCCCGGCGCCAAGGTTGATCGCGAGGCCGAGAGCCGGCGCGTCCAGCGGTTTCGGGGCAAGCAGGCCGAAATACGCTTCCCGCAGGATCAGGACCGCCGCCACGACGATGAGCGCGCCCTCGATCACGGCGGAGAAGAATTCCGCCTTGTGGTGACCGTAGGGATGCTCCGCATCGGCCGGGCGCGCAGCGACCCGCAGGGCCACGAAGGCGCCGATTGCCGCCACCACGTTGATGATGCTCTCGAGCGCATCGGAATACAGCGCCAGGCTGCTGGTGAGCCACGCCGCATAAAATTTGAGCGCGGTCACCACAAGGCCGATGCCGGCGCTGAGGAGGGCTGCTTTCTGGGTCCGGTCCATGGGGGCGCCGATCACGTGTCGACGTGCCCATACGGGACGCAGCTTGCCTCAGGCCACGGCAAAGCTTCAACGCTGCCGAATGAGTCTTAGCTTCGGCTATGCCTCGGCCGGTGGAATCCCCTGGCCGCGCTCGGCTTCGCGTTGCCGGCTCCGCTCGGCCTTGGCCCGCGCCTCGGCAGCCTTGCGCAACAGGCGCCGCTTCTGCCAGGCGAAGCGCGTGGTGGCCGCGATCGTCTCGAGGCGCGCCGCCTCCCGGTCCCAATAGCCGACGAGCTGACCATCGAGGGTGACGCGCCGGGTGCGGCTGGGCCTGAGCATGCGGTTCAGTCCTGCGGGGAGGCCGGCTCGCCGGTCTCGGCCACGATCAGCGAATCGGCATCGCCGCGAAAGCTGCCGGTCCCGGTATTGGGCACCGGCACGGCAGGGCTCCCAAAAGGCTCGCTCGGATAGGCCTCCTCGAACTTCGCCCGGGCGGCGGCCGGATCGTCGGCCTTGAGCACGATCTCCTCGGTGCCGGGTAAGGGCCAGCGCGGGTCGGCGGCATCGCGGGGTCGCACGGCGTACCAGGGCATCGTTTGAGCGTCTCCCGCGTCGGTGAGGCGAGAACCAGCAGGGCCGCGAACCGGTTCCGAGGTTGAAACCGCGTGCCGTTCGGTGCAGGCAGCCGGCGATGCGCGTAGACCTGTTCGATTTCGAGTTGCCGGAGAGCTGCATCGCCCTGCGCCCGGCCGAGCCGCGCGATGGCGGGCGGCTCCTCGTCGTGCGTCCGGGCGAGGCGCTGGCGGATCGCACGGTGCGCGACCTGCCCGGCGCGCTCCGGGCCGGCGATGCCCTGGTCTTCAACGACACGAAGGTGATCCCGGCGCGGCTTAACGGCGTCCGCACCCGTCCCGGCGCGCCCGGCCAGCGCACCGAGGTGTTGCTGCACCTGCGCGAGGCGCCCGCGCGCTGGCGCGCCTTCGCCCGGCCGGCCAAGCGTTTGAGCGTCGGCGACGCGCTTCAGTTTGGCGAGCTACGGGCCACCGTGTTCGCGAAGGGCGAGGCCGGCGAGATCACCCTCGATTTCGACCGCGCCAGCCCCGAACTCGACGCCCAGATCGCGTTGGAAGGCGCCCTGCCCCTGCCGCCCTACATCGCCGGCAAGCGCGCCACCGACGCCCGCGACGCGACGGACTACCAGACGATCTATGCCCGCCATCCGGGCGCCGTGGCGGCACCTACCGCGGGCCTGCATTTCTCCGATGATCTGCTGACGGCGCTGGATGCCGCCGGCCTGCAGCGCCACCACGTCACCCTGCATGTCGGCGCCGGGACGTTCCTGCCGGTCAAGGCGGACGATACCGAGGGCCACCGGATGCATGCGGAGATCGGCATCCTCGACGCCGAGACCGCCGCCGCCCTCAACGCCGTCCGGGCATCCGGCGGCCGGATCGTCGCGGTGGGCACCACGGCCCTGCGCCTGCTGGAGAGCGCCGCGCGCCCAGACGGCACGCTCTCGGCCTTCTCCGGTCCCACCGACATCTTCATCACTCCCGGCTACCGGTTCCGCGCGATCGACGCGCTGGTGACGAATTTCCACCTGCCGCGCTCGACCCTGTTCATGCTGGTCTCGGCCTTCTCGGGCCTCGACACGATGCGGGCAGCCTACGCGCACGCGATCCGGAGCGGTTACCGCTTCTACTCCTACGGCGACGCCAGCCTGCTGTTTCCGGGCCCGCGCGCGGACATCTCATGACCGTTCCTGCCATGACCGAGACCACGCCCTTCGGCTTCACTCTGCACCGGCAGGACGGAACCGCCCGGACCGGCGAGATCGCGACGCCGCGCGGAAACATCCGCACGCCGGCCTTCATGCCGGTGGGGACCGCCGCCACCGTCAAGGCGATGTATCCTGGTCAGGTGCGGGAGCTCGGCGCCGACGTGGTCCTGGGCAACACCTACCACCTGATGCTGCGCCCCGGCCCCGAGCGGATGGCGCGGCTCGGCGGCCTGCACACGTTCATGAACTGGGACCGACCGATCCTGACCGATTCCGGCGGCTTCCAGGTGATGTCGCTCTCGGCCCTGCGGAAGATCGACGAGCAGGGGGTGACGTTCCGCTCGCATATCGACGGCACCGCCCACCACATGAGCCCGGAGCGCTCCATCGAGATCCAGGGCCTGCTCGGCTCCGACATCCAGATGCAGCTCGACGAGTGCGTGCGCCTGCCGGCTGAGCACAAGGCGATCGAGAAGGCCATGCACCTGTCCCTGCGCTGGGCCGAGCGCTGCCGGATCGCCTTTGGCGAGCAGCCGGGCAAGGCGATGTTCGGCATCGTGCAGGGCGGCGACGTCCCGGCGCTCCGCGTCGAGAGCGCCCGCGCCCTGACCGACCTCGACCTGAAGGGCTACGCAGTCGGCGGTCTCGCGGTCGGTGAGCCGCAAGCAGTGATGTTTGCCATGATCGAGACCGTGGAGCCGCACCTGCCGCAGGCGAAGCCGCGCTACCTGATGGGCGTCGGCACCCCGGACGATATCCTGGGTGCGGTCGCCCGGGGCATCGACATGTTCGACTGCGTGATGCCGACCCGGGCCGGCCGCCATGGCCTCGCCTACACCCGCAACGGCCGGGTCAACCTGCGCAACGCTCGCCACGCCGAGGACACGGCGCCGCTGGACGAGAGCTCGACCTGCCCGGCCGCGCGGGACTATTCCCGGGCCTATCTCCACCATCTCGTGCGGTCGAACGAGATTCTGGGGATGATGCTGCTGACTTGGAACAACCTCGCCTACTATCAGGACCTGATGGCCGGCGCCCGGGCGGCGATCCGGGACGGGCGATTCGCGGATTACTGCGGCGCCACCCGCGAGGGCTGGGCGCGGGCCGAACGCGCCGCCGGCTGATAGGGCCGAGTCACGGGTGCGCAAGCACCCGGTAAATCCCGGCCGGGTCGTCGGCGCCGGTGCGGACTGCCGCATTCAGATCCGCCACGATCCACGCGGCCACCGGCAGACGGTAATGCAGCGCGTCCCAGTAATTTGCGTCCTGCATCGTCACCGGCGAAGACCTGCGGAAATCCACGACGACGGCTCCGTGCTTCGCACCGATCGCCGCGACGCGGGCCTTGCAGGTCTCCTCTCGCTGGCCAGCGAGCGTTCCGGGTGCGCCTTGCGCCGCCGCATGCACCGGCATGAAGGCCAAAAGCTTCAGGGCGCCCGCAGGGATTTTCGCGAGGAGCGCATCGAGGCGTGCCAGTGCCGGCATCGGGGCATCCGGCGAGTCAGTTGCGGCAGCCGGATCGAGGGCGCCGGCCCGGATATGGTCGCGAGCGCGCACGGGATCGTAGAGCGCCTCGGGCGGCGTGAAGACCGCGTAGCCGTCGGGGCGGATCCGCGGCCGGGCCAGGCCGAGGCGCGCCAGCCCGGCCTGTGCGGCGATCGTGACCGAGCGCAGGCTCACCTGCCGCAGCACGCCCCAGGGCGCCCCCGCTTCATAGAGCCAGTCCGGGAAGGCATTGGTGGTGCGGGCCGGCGGATCGGCAGCGCACCAGGTCGTGTCGAGCCCGAACAGGATCGCTTTCACCGGCCGGTGCGCGAGGAAGAGTTCGGCCAAGCGGATCTGCTCGTCCGGCGTCGCCGCGTTCATTGCTAGATTGGCGAAGCGCGCATCGAAAGCGGCATCGAGCGCGGCCGGATCGAGAAGCCGCGCCGTCGAGGTGCCGAACACGGCTGCATCGAATGGGCCGCCGCGGGCGATCTGCGGGTAGGAGAGCCGCTGGTTGGTGTCCATGATCGGACCGGGCGGATGGTCGGGACCCGCGCGCAGGCCGTAGGGGTCGAGACTCGCGACGCCGACGACGATTGCGAGGCCGAGCAACGCGGCGGCGATCAGGAAAGCCCGCGTGAAGCCGGCCCAAACGGTGGGCGCGGCGTCGGCATGAACGGGAGAGGCGGACGAATCCGGAGCCATGGGCAGGCGGCATACCCGCTTCGGTTCGAGGCGTCGCGGTGATTTGGAGGGCGGACCGTGTTCCGGAGGACGATGATCCGCCGCTACGTCGGGGGCGGAACCCTCGCCGGAACGGCCGGCGACCGGTCCGAACCGAAAAGGTCAAGTTTGTTCGATCTGAGAAGCCGGGAAGACCCTAACTCCGTGAAAGAGCTTGGTCGGAGTGGCAGGATTTGAACCTGCGACCCCCACGTCCCGAACGTGGTGCGCTACCAGACTGCGCTACACTCCGAAGGCCGGCTTGCGTGTCCGCAACTGCCGGCAGCGGGCTTATAGCTGCGCCTTTCCCGGACCGCAAGGGCGGTTTTGGGCGATCAGCCAAGGCGGCTCGGCCAATCGTCCGGGAAATGTCGAACTGCGATCCCAGCCTCTGCGGATCGCACCGCGACGGTCGCGGCGTAGCCCGGTCCGCAATCGACGCTCGTGAGGGTCCACGTGCCGTCCTGTGCCATGCGCAGGAAACGCGGCGGCTCGGGCGGCACGCTGACGCTGAAGCGATCAAGCGGCAGCAACAGGCCGGTGCCCAGCGCCTTCACCACGGCTTCCTTGCGGGTCCAGAGGCCGAAGAAGGCGGGATCGATGGCGCTCAGCGGCAAAGCCGCCAGGGCGGCGGCTTCGTCGGGCGCGAAATGCGCGCGGGCGATGCGCAGGGCGTCCGTGATGGGCCGGATCTCCTCGAGATCGACGCCGATAGCCGCGCCACGGGCGAGGCCGATGAGGGCGCGTCCGCCGGAATGGGACAGGTTGAAGTCGAGGGCGCCGCGCGCGGCCCCGCCGAGTTCAGGCTTGCCGCCGGCACCGGCCTCCAGGCGGATCTCGGCCGGCGCGAGGCTCAGAGCCTCCGCGAGGATCAGCCGGAGCGCCGCATGGCTCGCCCGATGGCGCGCGCGGTCGGCAGGCCGCAGGAAGCGATTGCCGCGGTCGCGCTCGTCGGCGTCGAGAACCGCCTCGCAAAGATCGAACTCGTTGGGCGACAGGGCGAGATCGACGACCCAGATGTCGGCCGCGCTCACGCGACGCCTCGCGGGTTCTGAGTGCACGACGTAGTCTGCTTAGGACGAAGCGGCACGGGTTCGGATCCGGTGACGGTGGGATGAGGAGCATCGGCGTGCGCCACCGGACCGGCAAGTGCATCCCAGCTTGAGCGCCCAATCGCGTGTGGGATGGCTGCAAACCCCGAGCCTCGCCGGGCGGCGCGCCCGCTACGGCGTGTTCTTCGCCACCTACCTCTATCAGGGCCTGATCGCCGGATTCTCGCTGACCGCCCAGGCCAATCATCTCGCGGCGCGTGGGGTCTCGGCCACCGAGGTCGGGTTCCACTTCGCCCTGGCCGGGTTGCCCTGGACGATTCAGCCGATTCTGTGGGGTCCGCTCATCGATCGGTCCGCCGATTTCCGCATGGGTCGGCGTCGGCCCTTCGCGGTGGCGGCGATCCTCGGTTGTCACGCGGCGATCGCCCTGATGCTGCTGCTCAGCGCCGATCAGGTGGGCCTGCTCGGCTTCGCCTTCCTGGTCCACAGCGTCTTCGCGTCCCTGCTCGACACCGCCTGCGACCGGATGATCATGGATCACGTGCCGGGGGACGAGCTCGGCCGGGTCTCCGCCTGCACGCGGGCCGGGTTCGTCGCCGGCACCAGCCTCAGCGCCGCACTCTTCGGCTGGACGCTCGCCGCCTATGGGCTGGATGTGAGTCTCGCCGGGTTGCTGGCGGCCGGAATTTTGGCGAGCCTGCCGATGCTGATCGTGCGCGAGGCGCCCAGCGACGCGCTGGTGGATTTCGGCCGGCGCGGCTCGGCACCGCGGCGCATCCCGTTTCCGCGCTTCCTGCGCCGCCTCGGCCTCGCCCTGCGCCGGAAGCGGGCGCTGCAGCTTCTCGCCCTGTGCTTCGGCCTCGACGGCGCCCTCGGGCTGTTCGAGCTGCCCTTCTCGGTCGACCTGCTCCAGGGCCAGGGATGGGACGCGGCGGCGCTGTCGCGCCTCCAGGCCGGTCTGGCCTTGGTGAGCGGGACCGCGGGCGCCTTCGCGATCGGCCTCTGGTCCGACCGGGCGGGGCCGGTCAGGCCGCTCAGACTGCTGCTTCTGGCGAGCGCGATGACCTTCGTGCTGGCCGGCGCCCTGATCGCCGCGGGTCTCCTCGGCTCGGCGGCGCCGCTGATCCTGGCGCTCACCAACGCGCTGCCGGGGCTGCTGATCGTCGCGCTGATGCCGGCCCTGCTTCAGGCCAGCCGCGGGCGCGCCGGCGCGGCGACCCAGTTCGAGGTCTACATGGCGGCGATGAATCTCGGCTCGGTCACCGGCACGGTGCTAGCGGGGTGGCTCGCCCCAATCATGCCGCTGGCCGTGCTGAGCGCGGTCGTCGCCGCCGTGTTCTTCGGCGCCTTCCTGGCGGTCGGCCGCGGCGATCTGCTCGCCTCACGTGGCTGAGGGTTGTGGGGACGCCGCGACGCGGCCGGGTCCCGCCGGGCGCGCGATGCGCTAGAACGCCCCCATGCCAGCCGCGAAACCCGACACGCCCGAACTCGACCTCACCGCCGAGGAGGCGCGCACCGAGCATGCGCGGCTCTCGGAGGCGATCCAGGAGGCCGATCGGCTCTACCACCAGGAGGACGCGCCCGAGATTTCGGACGCCGAGTACGACCGCCTGCGCCGCCGCCTCGAAGAGATCGAGACCCGTTTCCCGGATCTCGCCGGGACTGGGGCGGCCAGCACCTCGGTGGGTGCCAAGCCCTCGGAAAAGTTCGCCAAGGTCCGGCATGCCGTGCCGATGCTGTCGCTCGGCAACGCCTTCGATCCGGAGGAAGTCAGCGAGTTCGTGGCCCGGGTCCGCCGCTTCCTCGGGCTTGCCGAAGACGCGCCGCTCGCCTTTACGGCCGAGCCGAAGATCGACGGCCTGTCCCTGTCGCTGCGCTACGTGAATGGCCAGCTCGAGACGGCGGCGACCCGCGGGGACGGCGAAGTCGGCGAGAACGTCACCGCCAATGCCCGGACCGTGCACGACATTCCGGCGACGCTCGCCGGCACCGGCTGGCCGGAGATCTGCGAAGTGCGCGGCGAGGTCTACCTGTCGCACGCGGATTTCGCCGCGATCAACGCGCGCCAGGAGGCGGCCGGCAAGCCGCTCTTCGCCAATCCGCGCAACGCCGCCGCCGGCAGCCTGCGCCAGCTCGACCCAAGCATCACCGCCTCCCGGCCGCTGAAATTCTTCGCCTATGCTTGGGGGGAGCTCTCGGGGCCGATTGCCGAGACGCAGTCCGGCGTCCTGAAACGCTTTTCCACCTGGGGTCTGCCGGTGAACCCGCTCACCCAGACCTTCACCGACATCGAGTCGATGCTCGGCCATTATCGTCGGATCGAGGCGGACCGGGCCGGGCTCGGCTACGACATCGACGGCGTCGTCTATAAGGTCGACGATCTGGCGCTGCAGAAGCGGCTGGGCTTCGTCTCGCGCTCGCCCCGCTGGGCGCTGGCCCACAAGTTCGCCGCCCAGGAGGCGACGACGGTGGTGGAGGACATCGTCATCAATGTCGGCCGCACCGGCTCGCTCAACCCCCTGGCGAAGCTGAAACCGGTGACGGTGGGCGGCGTCGTCGTCTCCAACGCGACTCTCCACAACGAGGGCTACGTCAAGGGCGTCGGCGGCGACGGCGAGCCGATCCGCGACGGGCGCGACATCCGCGTCGGCGACACCGTCACGGTGGTTCGGGCCGGCGACGTGATCCCGAAGGTCATGGATGTCGACTTGACCAAGCGGCCGCCGGATTCGCAGCCCTACACCTTCCCCGAGACCTGTCCCGCCTGCGGCAGCCGCGCGGTGCGGGCGATCAACCCGCGCACCGGCCGCCCAGACGCGATCCGGCGTTGCACCGGCGGCCTGATCTGCCCGGCGCAGGGGGTCGAGCGGTTGAAGCACTTCGTGTCGCGCAACGGCTTCGACATCGAGGGCTTCGGCGAGACCTATATCGAGGTCCTGTTCGAGGCCGGGCTGGTCCGCCAGCCCGCCGACCTGTTCCGGCTCGACTTCGAGACCCTGAAGGCCGCCGTCGTGGCCCGGCGCGAGGCGCTTTCGGCCGAGCGGCGCGCCGAGGCCGGGGCGACCGAGCCGCCCAAGAAGGCCGCGAAGAAGAAGGGCGAAGAGGAAGACAAGGCGATCAAGAATCTGCTCGCCGGCGTCGAGGGACGCCGGACGGTGCCGATGAACCGCCTGCTCTTCGCCCTCGGCATCCCGCAGATTGGCGAGGCCACCGCCAAGGCCCTGGCCAAGCGCTTTCCGGACATGCCGTCGCTGATCGCGGCGATCCGCGAGGCGGCTGCCGTGCAGCCCGGGCCGGACTGGGTTGAGCTGACCGCCGTGCCGCGGGTCGGCGGCACGACCCGGGATCGCCTGCTGGATCTCGGCTTCCCAGACGACACGCCTTCCGACGCGCCGCGTGCCCGCCTCAGCGCCCCACAGCGCGAGAATCTGCTTCAGCATTACGGCGATGCTGATGGCGTGCGGGCCGCCCTCGCCCGGGCCGCCGCGCAGAAGCCCGGCGATGCCTACCGCCTGTTCGCCGATGACGGCGAGATCGGCCCGGTGGCGACCGACGCGCTGATCCTGTTCTTCTCCGAGCCGCACAATGCCGACGCGGTCGATGCCCTGCTTGAACAGGTGACGGTCGAGCCGATGGAGCGGCCGGCCGCGGTTTCGACCTTCGCCGGCAAGACCGTGGTGTTCACCGGCACCCTGGAAAAAATGACCCGCAACGAAGCCAAGGCGGTGGCCGAGCGGCTGGGCGCGAAGGTCTCCGGATCGGTCTCGGCCAAGACCGACTTCGTCGTCGCGGGCCCGGGCGCCGGGTCAAAGCTGAAGGATGCCGAGAAGCACGGCGTCCGGGTCGTGTCGGAGGACGATTGGCTGGGGATGGTCGCCCAGGGTTGAAGCGCGAGTCGCGCGGGCTTAGACCGGTCGGGAACACCCCGAGAACGTTCCCCGGCATGGTCCACCCGCGATGACGGTCCTGGCCCTCGACTTCGAGACGGCCAACGAGCGGCGCGACAGCGCCTGCGCGGTGGGGCTCGCCTGGATCGCGGACGGGCGGATCGTGCGGCGGGAAAGCCATCTGATCCGCCCGCCGGAGATGCGGTTCTCGCCGGGCAACATCCGGGTCCACGGCATCCTGCCAGCCAACGTTGCGGATCAACCGGACTTCGCCGGGGTGATGGCGCCGTATCTCGGCGACCTGTCCAGCGGCCTGATCCTGGCCCACAACGCGAGCTTCGATATCGGCGTGCTGCGCGCCGGTCTGGCCCGCGCCGGCCTGCCGGTGCCGGCCCTGTCCTATCTCTGCACCGTTCAGATTTCCCGGCGGGTGTTTCCGGCGCAGGAGGGGTGTGGCCTCGGCAAGGTCGCCCGGCGCCTCGGCATCCGCTTCGAGCATCACGATGCCGGCGAGGATGCCTATGCCTGCGCGGCGATCGCGCTGGCGGCCATGCGCGAGACCGAGACGCCGGACGTCCACGGCCTCGCCGCGGCGATCGGTGTGCCAATCACCCGAGTGACGGGCGGACCCACCCTCCCCCGCCGGGCTCCGGGGGCGATCAGCAATCGGGCGCTGGCCGCCTTTCCGGCGGCGCCCTCGGCGCTGAGCTTCACGATCCGGGGCTCCACCGGCAACCAATACAACGTCGTGCTGGAAGAGCGGGCCGGCGGCCCACAGCTGCGCTGCACCTGCACGGCCGGCCGCTACGGGATGCGCTGCCGCCACGTGAAAGCGCTGGAAGTCGGCGACATCACCGACCTCCTCTCCGACAACGCCAACGATGTCGAACTGCTCGCCCGCATGCTCGGCGCGAAGGTCCGCGTCGCCTGACGGTGGCTTTCCTGGCTGAAGGCGTTCGTAACGCGGCGACGCGCTCGATATTGATCGCGCCGATATACCGGTGCGTGATCAGCCGTCGACGCCGCGAGGCGAGCCGTTCCCGAGGCGGTCGGGAACGGCTCTCTGGCCCTGGTCTGATGGGCCTCGGCCAAAATATCAGGCGGCGCGTTTGTGCTCCCCGTAAAAAGTCCCGCCCTGCTCGGCCATGGCCGCCAGGGTGTCGGGCACCCGGAAGCGGGGGCCGTGCTTGGCCTCTAGGCCGCGGGCGAGCGCCACGAAGGACGCCGCGCCCATGAAGTCGATGTAGGACAGGGTACCGCCCGTGAAGGGCGCGAAGCCGAAGCCGAGGATCGAGCCGACATCGGCCTCCCGGGGATCCGTGACCACGCCCTCGCCGACCGTGCGGGCGGCTTCCAGCGCCTGCACCACCAGGAGCCGCTGCTTCAGCTCGTTGAAGTTCACCGCCTCCGGGTCGAGCCGATTGGGCTGCAGCTCCGCCAGGCCCGGCCAGAGGCGCTTGGGCGCGCCTTCCGGGTAATCGTAGAAGCCCTTGCGGTTCTTGCGCCCGAGCCGGCCCTGGCCTTCGACCATAGCGGTGAGGATCGACTTCTGGGCCGGGTCGACCGCCCCCTCCCCCACCTGCGCCTCGGTGGCCTTGGCGATCTTCAGCACAAGGTCCAGGGCGACCTCGTCGTTGAGCGAGAGCGGCCCGACCGGCATGCCGGCCTGGCGCCCGGCGCTCTCGATCATCGCGGGCGGCACGCCCTCGGCCAGCATCTTGTGGCCTTCGAGGATGTAGGCGCCGACGCAGCGGTTGGCGAAGAAGCCGCGGGCGTCGTTCACGACGATCGGTGTCTTCTTGATCAGCCGCACGTAATCGAGGGCGGTGGCGAGCGCCGCGTCGCCGGTGGCCTCGCCCTTGATGATCTCGACCAGCATCATCTTCTCGACGGGCGAGAAGAAGTGGATGCCCACGAACCGATCCGGCCGCTGCGAGCTCTTCGCCAGGCCGGTGATTGGCAGCGTCGAAGTGTTGGAGGCGAAGATCGTGTCGGGGCCGATCACCGCCTCGACCTTCTGGATCACCTCGGCCTTGACCTTGGGATCCTCGAACACCGCCTCGATCACGAGGTCGCACCCGCTGAGGGTGGCGTAATCCGCCGTGGTCGTGATCCGACCGAGCAGCGCGTCGCGATTGGCGGTCTTGGCGCGGCCCTTGTTGATCTGGCCGGTGATCAGCGTGTGGGCGTAGGCCTTGCCCTTCTCTGCGGCCTCGATCGACTGGTCGACCAGCACCACTTCGAGGCCGGCCTGGGCGGTGACGTAGGCGACGCCGGCACCCATGAAGCCGGCGCCGATCACCCCGACCCGCCGCAAGTTGGTGGCCGGCACGTCCTTGGGCCGGCGGGCGCCCTTGTTCAGCTCGCCCATGGAGATGAACAGCGTGCGGATCATCGCCGCCGCCTCCTTCGAGCGCAGGATATGCGCGAAGTACCGGCTCTCGACCCGCAGGGCGAGGTCCATGGGCAATTGCAGGCCCTCGTAGACCGAGGCCAGGATCGCCTTGGCGGCCGGGTAATTGTCGTGGGTCTCGCGGCGGTAGATCGCGTTGGCCGGCGGCCAGATCATCATGCCGGCCGGCGAGTAGACCTTGCCGGAGGGCGCCTTGAACTTCGGCACGTCCCAGGGGGCGACCGCGGAGCCGCCCTCGCGGATCCAGGCCTTGGCGCGCTCGACGATCTCGGCCTGCGGCGCCACCGCGTGGATCAGGCCCATGCCCTTCGCCATGGGCGCGCGGATCTGCTCGCCCTTGAACAGCATCTGGAGCGCGTCGCCGGTCTGCATCAGCCGGGCGACGCGCTGGGTGCCGCCGCCGCCCGGGAACAGCCCGACCTTGATTTCCGGCAGGCCGACCCGCGTTTTCGCGTCGTCCGAAGCGACCCGGTGATGGCAGGACAGGGCCAGTTCGAAGGCGCCGCCCAGGCACAGGCCCTGAATCGCTGCGGCAAACGGCTTGCCGCAGGTCTCGAGCCGGCGGAACAGCAGCGAGAGGCGGCGCGACGCCTCGAAGAAGTGGCGCATCGCCACCTCCTCGCCCTGCTCGGCTTTCAACTGCTCGTAGGCCCGGCGGTGCGCCTGCAGCATCGTGAGGTCGGCGCCTGCGGAAAAATTGTCCTTGCCGGTGGCGATGACGCAGCCCTTGATCGCGGCGTCCGAGGCGACCTGCTCGATGATCTGCTCGAGCTGGTCCATCACCCCCTCGGTGATCACGTTCATCGACCGGCCGGGCATATCCCAGGTCGCCATCGCAACGCCGTCTGAATCGATCTCAAAGTGGAAATCCGTCAGCGTCATGGTGCCGTCCTCTCAAAGTTACGCCGTCTAAAAGCCGAGGGTTTTGCGTTAAGGTTGCATTGAGTGCTGGGGCGCATGATCCGCCGGTCGGGGGGTACCGACGGAATCGGCACATGACGAAGGACAAAGGCTGCCGCGCTTGCCGCGACGGCGCCGCTCTCGACTTCGACTTCACGATGGCGTTCCAGCCGATCCTCGACGTCGGATCGGGACACGTCTGGGCCTACGAGGCTCTGGTGCGCGGGCCCAACGGAGAGCCGGCGGGCACGATCCTCGACCGGGTGACCGACGCGACGCGCTACCAGTTCGATCAGGCTGCGCGCGTGAAGGCGATCGAGCTGGCCGGGCGCCTGTTCCCCCGGGACAGCGACACGCGGCTCTCGATCAACTTCATGCCGAACGCGGTCTATGAGCCGAATGCCTGCATCCGCGCCTCCCTGGAGGCGGCCCGGCGGGTCGAGTTCTCGTACCGGCGCATCATGTTCGAATTCACCGAGCAGGAGCGGTTCCAAGACATCGAGCACGTGAAGCGCATCGTCGCCGCCTATCGCCAGCAGGGTTTCTTGACGGCGCTCGACGATTTCGGCGCGGGCTTCGCCGGGTTGAATCTGCTGGCGAATTTCCGGCCCGATCTCATCAAGATCGATATGGAGCTTGTGCGCGGCATCGACACCGATGCCGGCCGTCACGCGATCGTCGCGGGCGTCATCGCCATCGCCCGGGCCCTCGGGGTCACCGTGCTGGCGGAAGGCATCGAGACCGCGGCGGAGCGTGAGGCCCTGCGCGGCCTCGGGATCACGCTGATGCAGGGTTATCACTTCGCCAAGCCGAAGCTCGAAGCCTTGCCCCCCGTCGAGGGGTTCGGCCATCGGGCGGCCGCGCGCGCGGCCTGAAGCCAGCCGATCGCGCGCGGGGGAGGTCATGGGCTACTTCGGTGCCGGAGCGGGCGGAGCCGCCGGCGGCGGAACCGGCGGCGCCCCGGTCTTGGGCGCGTTGTCGGTGGCCGCAGCCACCGCCAGCATATTGAGCAGCTTCGTCACCGAGTTCTGCGAGATCGCCGTGACCGCCGAGTTGGGATCGGCGTTCATCGTCTGGAACTTCAGGTAGGTCGGGTCGGCGTAAATCTCGTCGAGATGCTTAAGCTCGGCCAGGGTGAACTTCTGGGCGTATTCCTTCGATAGCCCCTCGATCATGATGCCGCGCTGCTTCTCGAACTCGTCGGTGAGTTCCTTGCGCACGGCCTCGGCGCGCGATTCCGGCATCGGCGCCACGGTCTTCTCCAGGGCGACGTTGAAGCCGGTCTGGAGGTTCTTGATCAGGGTCTTGTTCACGAGCGCGGTCGCCGCGGTCACGCGGTCCGACGCTTCGTCGGCGCGCGCAGCGAGCGGCAGGCTCATGGAGACGCCCAGGCAGAGCGTCGCGATCAGGCGGTTCAAGGGCTCGACTCCCAATTTGTTATCGTTCGGCCCGGATTCGCGCCGCACGTCGTCCGCGCCTCTAGCAGCGTTCCCGGGCTTTGGGGAGCGGCCCCCACCGGCTCCCGCGCCGCAGTCTGGTCTCAGACCCGCTCGATGATCGTGGCGGTCCCCATGCCGGCGCCGATGCAGAGCGTGACCAGGGCGCGCTCCTTGCCGGTGCGCTCCAGCTCGTCGAGCGCCGTCCCGAGGATCATCGCCCCGGTGGCGCCCAGCGGATGACCGAGCGCGATCGCGCCGCCGGTGACGTTGACGATCTCGGGATCGAGATCGAACGCCTGGCAGAAGCGCAGGACCACGGCCGCGAAGGCCTCGTTCACCTCGAACAGGTCGATGTCCGACAGGCTCAGACCGGACCGGGCCAGGACCTTCCGGGTGACGTCGACCGGGCCAGTGAGCATCAGGGCCGGGTCCGAGCCGATATTGGCAAACGCCCGGATCCGCGCCCGGGGCCGCAGCCCGGCGGCGTCGCCGGCCGCCTTGGAGCCGATCAGCACGGCGGCGGCGCCATCGACGATGCCCGACGAGTTGCCGGCGTGGTGGACGTGGTTGACCGTCTCGACATCCGGATGCGCATCCGTCGCCACCGCGTCGAACCCACCCATCTGGCCCATCTGAACGAAGGAGGCCTTCAGCGCGGCGAGAGACTGCATGTCGGTGCCCGGGCGCATATGCTCGTCGCGGTCGAGCAGCGTGATGCCGTTCACGTCGCGCACCGGCACCACCGATCCACCGAACAGACCGTCCGCCCAGGATTTGGCCGAGCGCGCCTGCGAGCGGACCGCGTAGCCGTCGCAATCGTCGCGAGAGAAGCCGTACTTGGTGGCGATCAGGTCGGCCGAGACGCCCTGCGGCATGAAGTAGGATTTGATGGCGATCGCCGGATCGACCGGCCACGCGCCCCCCGAGGCGCCGATGCCGATGCGGCTCATCGATTCGACGCCGCCGCCCACCGCCATCTCGTGCTGGCCGCTCATCACCTGTGCGGCGGCGAAGTTCACCGCATCGAGGCCCGAGGCGCAGAAGCGGTTGATCTGGACGCCCGGGACGTGGTCGCCGTAATCGGAGACGAGGGCCGCGGCGCGGGCGATGTCGCCGCCCGCCTCGCCCACCGGGTCGACGCAGCCGAGGATGACGTCATCGACCAAAGCCGTATCGAGGCCGTTGCGGTCCTTGAGCGCCCGCAGGGCGGTCTCGGCCAGCCGCAGGGCCGTCACCTCATGCAGCGCGCCATCCGCCTTTCCACGGCCGCGGGGCGTGCGGACGTGATCGTAGATGAAGGCTTCGGGCATCGGCGTTCCCCAGCATGTTCTTGCCTGTTGGCGACGCGGCCATACCGGGCCGACTCGCTGGACGCCAGTCTGCCACGGCCCATACGCGTCGCACCATCCCGGGCCACAGGGAAACGGCCGGCCCGACAGGCGCCTGAAACGAAACCGCGCCCGATCGGGGTTCGATCGAGCGCGGTCGCGAGGTCGGTCAGCCTGGGTCCCGGCGGGATCCTAGTCCTGCAGCATGCGCTTCAGGAGCTCGACCTCATCGCCGAGCACTGCGTCCTCGCCGATCTGCTTCTCGATCTTACGCACGGCATGGAGCACGGTGGTGTGGTCGCGCCCACCGAACCGGCGACCGATCTCGGGCAGCGAGCGCAGGGTCAGCACCTTCGATAGGTACATGGCGATCTGGCGCGGCTTGACCACGGCGGCGGTGCGCCGCTCCGACAGGATGTCCGAGCGCGAGACGTTGTAGCGCGAGGCGACCAGCTTCTGGATGTCCTCGATCTTGATCCGCTTCGGCTCGCGGTTCTTCACAAGGTCGCGGATCGCGCTCTCGGCGGTCTCCATGGTCACGGCGGTGCCGGTGAGCGTGGCATGGGCCAGCAGCCGGTTGACCGCCCCTTCGAGGTCGCGGCCGTTGGCGGTGATCGCCCGGGCCACGTAGGTCGCGACCTGCGGCGACACGTCGAAACCCGGATGAGCGGCCCGCACCGCGGCAAGCCGCGCCGACAGGATCGAGACCCGCAGGGCCTCGTCCAGAGCGGTGATCTCGACCACAAGGCCGCCGCCGAGACGCGAGCGGACCCGCTCGTCCAGCGCTTCCAGCTCGGTCGGAGGCCGGTCCGAGGCGACGACGACCTGCCGGCCGGCATCGATCAGCGCGTTGATGGTGTGGCCGAACTCGGCCTGGATCGACTTGCCCTGGATGAACTGGACGTCGTCCAGGATCAGCAGGTCGATGCCGCGCAGCCGCTCCTTGTAGGCGAGCGCCGACTGGGTCTTCAGGGCGTTGACGAAGCCGTACATGAACCGGTCGGCGGTCAGGTAGATCACCCGGCGCCCGGCCTCGCGGGCGGCGTGGCCGATGCCGTGCAACAGGTGGGTCTTGCCCAGGCCGACACCGGCATGGAGATAGAGCGGGTTGTAGAGCGCGCCCTCGCCCTGGTGCCGGGCCACGCGCTCGGCGGCGGCGTGGGCCAGCGCATTCGAGCGGCCGATGACGAAGCTGGAAAAAGTCAGACGGGCGTCGAGCGGCGTGCCGCTAAGGTCACCCCCGGCATCGGCGTTCCGCTGCTCGGAGGCGGTCGCGACAGTAGCGGCCACGGGAGCCGGCGTGTTGGTGGCGTGGAGCCGGGCGAGCGGGCCGCTGGCCGGGCCGGCCTTCGGGGCGCCGACGACCGCGGGGCGGGCCGGGGCGCCGGTGCCGCGCACGCCGACCTCGATCCGGGCGATCTCCTCGGCCTCTGCCTTGAAGGTGCCGAGCACCCGGTCGAGGTAGTGAGATTCGATCCAGCTCTTCAGGAAGCGCGTCGGCACCGTCAGCCGCGCCGTACCGGCCGAGACGCCCTCGAGTTCCAGGCGGGCGAACCAGCTGGCGAATACGTCCTCGCCGAGCTCGGCGCGCAGCCGACGCTTCACCCGCGCCCAGGCGGATCCGAAATCCGTATTGCCGCCGCTGCGGCCTCCCTCGTCGTCGCTCGCCACCGTTCCGTCGACACGCATCACTGGCTCTCCCGACGCCGCCGGCGGAAACCCGCAGGCCGCGCGTACGCACGATTTACGCCCTCAGCGTCCCGCATGACCGGGCGGGACAGATCCCTTGAGTGGAGTCAACTCCCCACCGAGGAACTTTTGCCGATTGGAAGAGCCTATCAACAATTACCTACAGTTCCTTTAACAGTGGGACTTGTGGGGATGGCCCAGATTCCCAACCGCAAGTGTTTCCTGCCCCAACCAGACCGCTTGCTAGAGTCTTGGCGAATCGGATTGATTCGCTCTCGTCCCGATATCGGCGGCTTTTGCTTGAACGCCGTCAGTTTCTGTTAAGCTACACGCCGCCCTTAGACTCTGCAACGCGCGAAATTCTGGTCTAGGGTTAACGCTTCGCGACGGCCCGGGCGCTGAGCGATCCGACGCATCCGGACAGCGGACACGAAAAAGCCCGGCGCGACGGCCGGGCTTTGTCTCGTCCAGTGCTGCGGTGGCGGTTTAGGCGGCCAGCGCCTTCACCCGGGCGGCTAGGCGCGAGACCTTCCGCGAAGCGTTGTTCTTATGGACGATGCCGTGCTGGGCAGCGCGCATCATCTCGGGCTCGGCGGCCCGCAAGGCAGCCAGGGCGTCCTGCTGGTTGCCGGTGGCGATCGCCTCCTCGACCTTGCGGACGAAGGTGCGCATGCGCGAGCGGCGCGAGCGGTTGACCGCCGTGCGCTTCTCGATCTTGCGGGTCATTTTCTTGGCCGAAGCGGTGTTGGCCATGGAGTCCTCGTTCTCTTCGTCGGGCGATGCCGACGGGCCGGCTCAGCCGGAAATCGGTCGTCGCATCAGGTTGTCAGGCGATGGCCGAGACGCAGCGCGCGCGAAAGCGCGGCCCCTCGGCGAAGCGGCCTCTATAATTAGCGCGATGCGGCGCGTCAACGCGGAACAGCCCGCAGCTATCGGCGCGAGCCCAAGTTCTTAGATCTTGACATTTTTCCTATGTTCTTGTTTTGTTTCAGGCGGCCACGGAATGGGCGGTCTGGCAGGGCTTGGCCACGATGCGTGAAAAGTCTCAAGCGCACAGCGAGTCTATCGTCCTGCGCAACGTTCTCGCCGGTCTCGTACTGGAGACCAAGCTGATCCGCCTGCAGCGGCAGCTCCAAGCCAAAGGTTGGGAGACGCAGCCACGCGCCCCAGCAGGACAGCCAAACGGCGGCGAGTGGGTGCAGGGTCCCGGCGGTGGCCAGTGGGCCTCGCTCCACGAGGATCGACCCGGCGGACCGTCCCCACAGGATCCGCCCGCACTTACGGACAGCACGACGCTCGAGGATGGGACGCGCGTCCTCTCGATCCGAGTGCATGCTGGGCGAAAATCCTTCGATGAACAACACACCGTTACAGCGCCGGACGGCGAGCGCCGGATCTTCGAGACATCCGGCGCTACGCAAACAATCCTAGACGGTCAAACCGGCGATGTGCTGTCGCGCAGCATCTTCACGGCGACGGACTTCGTCTCGGAACCCCTCGTGCAGCCAGCTTTCCTTCCAGCTGTGCCGTTGGCGATCGAAGGCGCTCTTGCGGCGATTCAGTCAGCGCGAACGCTCGAACTCGCCCTTTCGCTGCTGACGGTTCTGTCAGCGCGCAAGAACGGCTTCGGAGCAGTGCTGGGGCTAACTGCGCACGAATATGCGCTCGACGCGAGTTCTCAGGCGAACATGGCGATCTGGGTCGGACCAATCGGTCAGCAAGCTCTCGACGGTGCTTGCCCACGCAACGGCGAAGTTCGAGCCATGACCAATGAAGTCGCGAAAACGGACAGGGCGTCGGGAAACTATCGGAACGCGACGGATTTCGGCAACAAAGTCCATATCGAAATCGCGAGACGGGTGAATTTACAAGCGGATCAGGATTTCAAAGCCGAACTCCTACTTGACCCTTCTGGACATAAGCCGAATGCACGACGCCCTGGAAACGTCAGGCTCGACCTGCTGGAAAATGTCAGAGCCTCGCAGACCGTGTGCATCTACGACTACAAAACCGGCAACGGGGAGATTTCGATGGCCCGCGCTGCGCAGCTCGTTGCAGCCGCGGCAAAATCATATCCTGGCCTTCGACGAATCATCATGATTCAAAAGAGACCGGAATTATGAGCTCGGCTCCGCAGATCAAAAGATTAGCCGGCCCTTTGTTCGCCCGGCATAACAATCTGGTGATGGTCGCCGGAAACATCGTATGTTTCTGCCCAGTTACACACTGCACTCGGTATGTTTACATCGATAATCGACCAAAGCGAGGTTACTTCACCGTCGAATGGCATGTCGACACCCTGTTTGAGCCTTCGGACTCTGCCTACATCGCCTTGGGTAGAACGTTCGGCCTGCTTGGCCGGTCGCTGCGCTACCGGCCCGAGGGGCAGACCGGTCTCTTCGAGTGGGATGACCCGACCATGCCCGGCGATTTCGTCGATCAGGTCGAGGCCGAGATCCTACCTCTGTTCGACAGCCTCGACACTTTGGAGAAGACGATCGCGTTCCTGCGCCCACACCCGCAGAACCCCTTCGCAAACTATCCGCCCTGGAAGACGCTCATGCATGTCGCCCTCGGCGAGATTTCGGCCGCACAAGCGACGTGGCAGGCCGTGATGCATCATTACGTGACCGGAACGGTCCTCCAGGACGCTCGGAGCCAACGCCAGTACGATCAGTGGTGCTTGTTGACCGAGCCGCTGATGGCTGACGATCGCGCGGCATTGGCGCGGTTGCTGCACGGCTGGGAGGCCTCCAACGTCATCGGCACGAAGCTTGAGTCTTATTGGCTTCCGACACCGTTCCCACTTGAACTCGGTGCGTGAAGTATCGTCTGACGGGTTGAAGATCGCAGCATACAGTGCACGACAGCAAACGATCACTCCGGCCAGCGCAAAGCCGCCGCCGCCGCCAGCGTGCCGACTACGGCGGCGATCAGGGTCAGCGCCGCCAACACCGCCAGCGGCACCAGGAACGGCACCGTGCCGCCCGTCGCCGCCTGGGCGGCCGAGACGCCGAAGATCAGGCTCGGAATCATCAGCGGCAGGACCAAGACGGCGAGAATCAGCCCGCCCCGGCGAATCGAGGCAGTCAGCGCCGCTCCGACCGCACCGATGAAGCTGAGCGCCGGGGTTCCGGCGAGCAGCGTCAGCGCCGTGGCGCCCATGGCGGTGCCGTCCAGGGCGACGAGGAGGCCGAAGAGCGGCGAGGCGAGCGCCAGGGGCAGACCGGTGGTCAGCCAATGGGCCGTGACCTTGGCGAGCACGATGCCTTCGAGGGGCACCGGGGCGGCACTCATCAGGTCGAGGGAGCCGTCCTCCTCGTCGGCCTGAAACAGTCGGTCGAGGCCGATCAGGGTCGAGAGCACCGCGGCGAGCCAGAGGATCGCGGGTCCGATCCGCGACAGCAGGTTGAGGTCGGGCCCCAGCGCGAACGGCACCAGGGCGACGATCATCAGGAAGAACACCAGCGACAGGGCACCGGAGCCGCCGACCCGACCGGCCAGGCGCAGGTCGCGGGCGATCAGGGCGAGGATCGCGCGGGTCACGCCCAATCCTCCAGGGGCTCGGGCTCCGGAGCGGCCGACGCCTCGATGCGCAGCTCTGCCGCCCCGTCGAGGCCGAGCGCCTGGTGGGTGGCGGCGATCACGAGGCCGCCGCCGGCCCGATGCGCCGCCATCAGGCCGGCAAGCAAGACCTGCGAGGCGGTGTCCAGGGCCGCGGTCGGCTCGTCGAGGAGCCAGAGCGGGCGCTCGCAGACCAGCAGCCGCGCCAAGGCCACCCGCCGCCTCTGGCCGGCCGACAGGTAGCCCACCGGCAGGTCGTGGGCATGGCCGAGGCCGAGCTGCTCCAGCGCATCCCGGGGCGACAGGCGCGGCGCACCGAGGAGTTTTTGGGCGAACAGCAGGTTCTCGCCGGCGGTCAGCGAACTCTTCAGCCCGTCGCGATGGCCGACGACGTGGAGAAATTCCGGCAGGCTCGCCTCGCCGACCTCGGCCACGTCGATGCGCCCGGCATCTGGCCGCAAGCGGCCCGACAGGATCGCGAGCAGGCTCGATTTCCCGGCGCCGTTCCGCCCGGTCACCGCCAGGGCATCACCCGGCCCGAGGGCGAAGGCCAGACCGGAAAAAATGCGGCGCCCGGAGCGGCGGCAGGCGAGATTGTCCACGCTGAGCCGCACCCGATACCCCACCCTCTCCCGCCGACGCGCGGCGCCTCCATGCCCGATTGCGGCCCGCAACGGAACCGTGCCGCTACGCTGCGTCTTTTTCTCCGGTACCGGAGGCTCCGATGAACGAGGCACACAACCCGACCGAGGCCGAAGTCGCCGCGACGGCGGATGCGATGGCAGGCCGGGCGCTGGTCGAGGCGCGGATGGCGCTCTGCACGTCCGAGGAACAGGCGGCGTTCTGGGAGGCGGTGGGGCGCTGCTTCGGCGGCGGCAAGCCGCCCGACATGCAGGCCGCCGACTGATCAGGTCCCCTTTCGCGTCAGCGCCCGCAGCGCGCCGCGGAAAGTGCGGACATCCTGCTCGGTCAGGCTCATGCGGTGGAGCATGTCGCGCATGTTGCGGGCGATGATCTCCCGCTTTTCCGGCGGGTAGAACCGGGCTTCGTCGAGGGCCGTCTCCAGGCTGCCGAACAGCGACATCAGCGCCTCGCGGGTGGCCGGCGGCGACAGCAGCTCCCCCGAGAACGGCAGGACCGCCCGCCCGCTGGCCTGGCGCCAGGCATACCCGACCAGCAGTACCGCCTGCGCGAGATTCAGCGAGGGGAAGTCCGGCGAGACCGGGAAGGTGATGATCGCATCGGCCAGCGAGACCTCGTCATTGGTGAGCCCCACCCGCTCGCGGCCGAACATCACCGCATTGCGTTGCCCCTCCCGGGCGACCAGCTCGCCCATGGCGGCCTCCGGGGCGAAGACCCGCTTCATCTGTCCGCGCTCGCGGGCCGTGGTGGCAAGGACGTAGTGCAGGTCACCGATCGCCTCGGCGACGCTGCCGTGGATCGTCGCCCGGTCGAGCACGTGGGTCGCGCCCGAGGCCGCCTCGCGCACGCCCTTCTTGGGCCAGCCGTTCTTCGGGTTGACCAGACGCAACTCCGACAGGCCGAAATTCGCCATGGCCCGGGCGGTCATGCCAATATTCTCGGCGAGCTGCGGCTCCACCAGGATCACCACCGGGGCGATCCCCGGCGGCACCTCGGTGATCTTCGTCGGCTTCTCGCTCGATGCGTCTGGGGTCGTCATGCCGGCCCTCTGGCACAGGGGGCGACCGCCCGTCGAGGGCCGGGTGACGAAGCCGGCCGGATGACAGCCCGCGCCTTCCGCTGCCGAAAAGGTCGCGCTATGTCGCCGGGGCGATACGGACCCGGTCGATATTCGGGCGGGCGACCGCACGGCCCTTGCATGCCGTGCGCGGGGACAACGCGAGAAGGCATCGGTCCATGGCGAAGATCAAGGTAGCGAACCCCGTCGTTGAACTCGACGGCGACGAGATGACCCGGATCATCTGGGCCGAGATCAAGAACAAGCTCATCCATCCCTATCTCGACGTCGACCTCGAGTATTACGACCTCGGCGTGGAGCATCGCGACGCCACCAACGACAAGGTCACAGTGGACGCCGCCGAAGCGATCAAGCGCCACGGCGTCGGCGTGAAATGCGCCACCATCACCCCTGACGAGCAGCGGGTGAAGGAGTTCAATCTTAAGGAGATGTGGCGCTCGCCCAACGGCACGATCCGCAACATCCTGGGCGGCGTGATCTTCCGCGAGCCGATCATCTGCAAGAACGTGCCGCGGCTCGTGCCCGGCTGGACCCAGCCCTTCGTGATCGGCCGCCATGCCTACGGCGACCAGTATCGCGCTACCGATTTCAAGGTGCCCGGCAAGGGGCGCCTGACCATCAAGTTCGAGGGCGACGACGGCACCGTCATCGAGAAGGAGGTGTTCAAGTTCCCGGACGCCGGCGTCGCGATGTCGATGTACAATCTCGACCAGTCGATCATCGACTTCGCCCGCGCCTCGCTGAATTACGGCCTGGCCCGCAAGTACCCGGTCTACCTGTCGACCAAGAACACCATCCTCAAGGCCTATGACGGCCGGTTCAAGGACCTGTTCCAGAAGGTCTACGAGGAGGAGTTCGAGGCCAAGTTCAAGCCGCTCGGGATCACCTACGAGCACCGCCTGATCGACGACATGGTCGCCTCCTGCCTGAAATGGTCGGGCGGCTACGTCTGGGCCTGCAAGAACTACGACGGCGACGTGCAGTCGGACACCGCCGCGCAGGGTTTTGGCTCGCTCGGCCTGATGACCTCGGTGCTGATGACCCCGGACGGCCAGACCGTCGAGGCCGAGGCCGCCCACGGCACCGTCACCCGCCACTACCGCGAGCACCAGAAGGGCCGCGAGACCTCGACCAACTCGATCGCCTCGATCTTTGCCTGGACCCGCGGCCTGTCGCACCGGGCCAAGCTCGACAACAATGACGAGTTGGCGAAGTTCTCGGCGACGCTGGAGAAGGTCTGCGTCGACACCGTCGAGGCCGGTCACATGACCAAGGATCTCGCGCTCCTGGTCGGCCCCGACCAGAAGTGGCTCTCGACCACGGGCTTCCTCGATAAGGTCGATCAGAACCTGAAGAGCGCGATGGGCGTCTGAGACGACTTTTCGGTTAAGGCTTGAGCGGCGGGCGCCTCCAGGGCGCCCGCCGTTTTCATGTCGTCGTCCGGCGGGGCCGGCCGAGCGCCAGGGCGGTCGCCGCCAGCGTCACCGCCATCCCCACGGCCTCGGCCATATCGATGCGCTCCCCGGCAAAGGCGTAGCCGATCAGGACGGCGATCACCGGGCTGACGAAGGCGTAGAGCCCGGCCCGGAACGCGCCCCAGTCGCGCAGCAGCATCAGGAAGATCGGGAAGGCGATCAGCGATCCGCCGCCGACCATCACGGCGAGCCCCTGCAGGACGCGCGGGTCTGGGAGGGCGGCGAAGCGGGCCGGATCCCAGCCCTCCACGGCCAGCGAGATCGGGATCAGCCCGAGCGTGCCGAGGCCCGATTGCCAGAAGGCCAGCACGACCGGCGGAGTCACGCGCACCAGCGGGCGACTGATCACCGTGCCCCAGGCATAGGCGAACGTGCCGAGCGCCACCGCCGCGAGGCCGATTGCAGCCTGCCCGCCCTCCCCGCCGGTGCCGAGGCGGCTGGAGAACAGCAGGCTTAAGCCGGCGAGGCCGAGGATGATGGCTGCGACCCGGAGCGGGGTGATCGGCTCCTGCCGGTAGGCCGCCCCGATGCCGATCAAGAAGATCGGAATCAGCCCGAGATTGACCACGGCGGCCAGCCCGCTCGGGGCCTGCGCGAGCCCCCAGAACACAAGGGCGTAGCAGGCCGTGGTGATGAGCATCGAGGCCGCCAGGACGCGCCCCGGTTGCTCGACCCGCAGCGTGAAACCGCGCAGCCGCGCCAGCACGAGAAACCCGAGCGCCGCGAAACTGAAGCGGAGGCAGGCGAAGAAGATCGGCGGCAGGACCTCCATGGCGAGCTTGGTCGGCAGCCAACCGGCGCCCCAGATGAACGCCATGAGGAGGAAGGCGAAGATCCGGCTCGATTCCGCCGGCCGTCGCCCGGCCGCATCGGCCAGCGATGCTTCAGACATCGGCCGCCGCCCTGGCGCCCGCGCAATCGATCATCGGCCGGGAGACCATCACGGTCGGGGTCCTGCACGTCGTCGCGACCATCGGCGGAACTCGCCCGGCGCCAGACCCTATGCACCGCATCCCGACCTCGACCTTCAATTCCCGGCCGATCCGGATAGACCGGCCGTGGGTCGAACTGGCGCCCTGGTCCGGGACGGTCAATCGCGCGCCGAGCACAGCAGGCGCGAGTTCCAAGCAGGGGCCACGGCGCAATGAGCCGCAGCCCCTGCCTGATCAGGCTTCCGCCTGACGATCCGGCCCGCAACTCTCCGCGAGCGCGCGGCCGACCTCGATCAGCAACAGGTCGATCGCGGCCCGCATCAGCGGGTCGCCGACCGAATCGATCAGGTCGCGCACCGTCAGGCACTGGGCCGCGAGGGTGTCCAGCGGGGCATCATTCATGTTGGGACTTCTCATCAGGCAGCCAGGTAGGCCGGCTCGGACACGAGGACGGAGCGGCTGTCGCCATGCACCGTGCGGAGGCGCGCCAGGGTGCGCTCGTCGAAGGCGGCGGTGGCCGCCATGATCTCCTCGCCGCCGATCAGCACCGGCAGGCCCAGCGGCTGGGCGCGGAAATGCAGCTGGATGACGTGGATCATGTAGAGGGTCGGCATCTGCAGCAGCAGGCCGGTGAGGCCGTGCGCCATGCCCCACTCGACGATGCCGGTGAGCAGCGCGATCGAGACTGGGTTGACCACCCGGCCCCGGGCACGGTGCGAGCGGGCCACGCCCTGGCGGGTCCATTCCCAGAGATGGGGACCGGCAGGCCGCTCGCCCTCGCAGAGCTGCGGATAGACGTCGGACAGGAGGTGCGGGCGGGTGGTCGGCAGCAGGCGGCTGTAGCCGATGACCCTGTCGCCCTCCATGGCCAGGAAGTGCACCGCGTGGGCCGTGTCGAACTGGTCGATCTCGCGCCCGTCCGGCCGGGCCAGATCGGTCCAGCCCTTCTCCTCGACGAAGATTTCGTGCCGCAGGCGCCAAGCCTGCTCCATCGCGCCGGCATATTGCAGCGCGTTGGCGGGGGTGACCACATGGATCATGGAACAACCTCACGTCTCTATGGCGTGAGTGTCCCGCGTCGGTGGCCGGGTGTGTACTACGTAAAACCGTAGGGTCGCGTGCATCGAAAGCGGTCAATACAACCGCAAATATCGGCTGCGGGCGGCGGGGTGCCCGTCCGCGCTGGTGTTGCCTCTAGGTTATCAGGCCGGCCCGCAGCGCCTGGGCCACGGTATGCGCCTTGTTGACCGTGTCGAGCTTCGTGCGCGCCGAGCGCAGATGGTAATCGACCCCCGCCGCGGTGATGCCCATGACCATGCCGATCTCCACATCGGTCTTGCCCTCGGCGGCCCATTGCAGGGTTTCACGCTCCCGGGGCGACAGGCGCACCGGCTCGCCGGGCACCGGCCGGCTGTTCATCAGCAGCAACTGCCCGACGGCGTAGGTCGCCACCAGATTGACCGCGATCCGGTCGGCCGCCTCGATCTCGATCGCCGCACCGGAGAAGCTGATGCCGCCCGGTTCGCCGTCGAGGGTGACGAACGGGATCGTCAGGCCGGCCCGGATGCCGAACTCGGTGGCCTCGTTCATCACGCGACCGGCCGCCGGAGTGTCGGGCTGCACGGCGCCCCAGTCGAATGGCACGGCGCTGGTGCAGAGGCGGCGAACCGTCGGGTCGTGCACCGCGTAGCCGCGGGCGACGTAACGGCGGGCCCATTCCTCCGGCATGGTGCTGGCCAGAACGTATCCGGCGTGACGCCGCGCCGGGAGGTTCGGCTCCGGCACGATGCCGGCCATGACGTAGGAAATCCCGTAGCCCCCGAGTGCGCCGACCAGCAGGCGGGCGATCTCGTCGGGCGTCGCGGCCCGGTCGAGATCACGTAAGACGTTGAACGTCCTGTCCAAATGTCTCGCTTGCGGCATGCTCGCCCCGAAATTTTGCACGTAGCGCGACAAATCGCTGGCCACCACAACCTTAGGATGGCATCTGCGGCGCTTCGGCGATAGGTTGTCGGCGAAATCTCTCCCGCGAGGCCGAATTCACTTCGGCTTCGATGTGTGACCCGTATCGGGTGCGAGCTTCGAGCCAATGATCGACGATGAGACGCCTCCGACGACGCGCTACCTGCTCGAACGCATCGCCCAGACTCTGGACGTGCCGCCCGCCTATTTCTTCCGCGTCGAGTCCACGCCGGCCGATCCGTCCGGGCCGAGCATCGCGCAGTGCGAGGAGGCCGCCTCCCTGTTCCGTGCGATCCGGTCGCCGACCCGCCGCGGCGCGGTGCTGAAGCTGCTCCGCGAGATGGCCGCCGATAGCTGATCGCCCGCTCGTCCCGTCTGTCTTTGATTCTTAGGGACGTTACGGCCTCTGCCGCCCTTGCGAGCGCAGGAAAAACCGGCCCCCCGCTCCGGCCGGAAACCGCAGCGGCTTTGCGCGGTTCAGGCGGCCACCAAGAGAGCAGCACCGGCGACGCCGGAGAGGACGAGCCGCAGGCGGCCGAGCCACAGCGGTACGAGGCCACGGCGGGGCAGGTCCTGATCGATCAAGCCCCAGGCCAACACCAGGGCGCCGAGGATGCGCAGATCCCAGGGCGCCGGCGCGGCCATCGCCGCCCAGGCCACCAGGGATGGGATGATCGCAAGGAGGTAATCGCCGTTACCGGAATTGCGGGCGGCGGCCGCGCCCCAACGGATTCCGCCCAGGAACGACGCGATCACCGCCCCGTAGGCTGACAGGATCGTCCGCGGCGACAGGCCGATGCTGCTCAGGCCGCCATCGGTGCCCGAGACAGCCAGCGCCGCGAAGCCCAGGAACGGAATGAGGCCGGCCACGCCGAGCACGAGCGCGCTGATCGGGACGGGGTTCCGATGCGCCATCCATCCTCCGAGCCGCCCTACGGGCAGCGGCCACGCGTCTTCAACACGGGCGGTACCACCTGTGCGAAGCGTTCCCGCATCACGGCAGAGCGGTCAAGCTGGGATCGGGGCGGCAAAAGAGAGCATCACCCCGAACGGTTTGCCGCCTTTCGGGGTGATGCTCGAGCCGCCATCCGCGACCACTATGACTTGCGCGACGGCGCGGTGAAGGTGTTCGGGTTCGGCGTGGGTGCGCCGAGCAGCGACATCGGCGCGGTGATGCCCTCCTTCGGGGCGGGCGGCTCGTTGACCGCCGGGTCGATCTTGCGCGGCTTGAAGGTGGCGGCGAGGCTCTTGGCGCTGGCGAGGTCGGCGGGGCTCAGCTTGTTCGCCACGTCGTCGCGCTTCTTGGCGGCGTCGTCGTCGCCCTGCGCCGCCGCGGCGGAGAACCAGGCGTAGGACTGCACCAGATCCTGCGTCAGGCCGAGGCCGCGGGCGTAGAGCACCGCGAGGTTGTACTGGCTGTCGCGGACGCCGAACTCGGCCCCCTGCCGGAACCACGAGGCCGCCGACGCGAAGTCGGGCTTGCCGTTGGCGGCGGGGTTCTCGGCGTAGAGCACTGCCAGATTGTGCATCGAACGGGCATGACCCTGCTCGGCGGCGCGGCCGTACCAGAGCTTCGCCTTGTCGAGGTCGCGGACGAGGCCCGAGCCCTTCTCGTAATGACCGGCGAGCTTGTACTGAGCCGGGGCGTAGCCGGCGACCGCCAGCTTCTCAAACAGTTTTGCCGCAACAGCGAGGTCACGCGGCATGCCCCGGCCATCCGCCTCGCGGGTCGCCAGATCCCAGATCGCCGTGCCGTCGCCGTCGAGCGCCGCCTGCTTCACCTTGGCGAGTGCCGGCGGCAGGGTGCCGAGATCCGCCTGCATCGTGTTCATGCCCGAGACCTGCGGCACCGCCGCCTTGACGTTCGCCGGACGCGGGTCGGACGGGGGCGTGGTCGGGATGGCCTGCGTGGTCACGGGATCGGCGATCGGCGCTTTGGGCGTCTGCGCTTCGGGGGCGGCCTCAGGGCGCGTGTCCCGGGCCGGCTCGGTCCGGGCCGGGGCGACCTGCGAGGTCTGGACCGGGCGGGGGGCCTCCTCGGGCGCGCGCAGGCTGATCGCCTGGAGCGCGCCGAGCGCCAGCACGATGGCGGCCAGCCCGAGCAGCAGCGGCCGGCGGCGGCGGTTGATCTCGGCCCGCAGGCGATCGAAGCGGCTCTCTCCCGATACCGCCGGCTCGCTGTCGCCCTTCTGGGCGCGCAGGTCCCGGCGATCGGCCGGCGCTTCCGCGGCCAGTTCCGCCTGGGCGGCCTGGGCGGCGCGGCGGGCCGCCGCGATGAAGCTGGTCTTGATGTCGGTCTCGCCGGCCTCCGGGTCCGGACGGCCGCGCGCCGGCTCAGCTGAACGGTCCCGGGTGGCCCGGCGGGCAGCGGTCTCCCGCGCCGGGCGCGGCTCGCGTCCCGGGCGCCCGCTACCGGGCTCCAGCAGGTCGTCGGCCAGGCGCGACGCCTCGGAGGCAGCGCTGCGGGCGACCTCCGGGCTGGTCGAGGCGAGCAGGCGATCGTCGAGGGACGGCCCTCGCGGGTTCATCGCCTCGGCCGGGCCGAGCCGGTTGACCAGGCGTTCGAGGGCGGACTGGACGCCCTCCAGGGTGGCGCCGAGGCGCTGGTCCGACGCGATCTGCCGCGCCTGCATGTCGGCGAGGCTCGCCCGCAGAAGCCCGATCTCACCGAGATCGGCGCTGGGGATCGCGGATCCCTTCAGCGTCTGAGCGACGGCGTTGCGCGCGGCGCGCTCGACGGCGGCCTCGCTGGGCGCCGATTCGCGGAGCGCCGCGACCTGCTGCAGCAGGTCGTCCATGGAGCGACCGAGGCCGGCCAGGGCCGGATCGCCGCCGCGGGGCGCATCGAGCCGGCCCGCCAGCGAGACGACCTGCTTCTCCAACGCGTCGAGGCCCTCGTATTCCGAGCGGCTGCCGACCTGATCGACCTTGTCCACGAGGCTGCGCAGCATCGCGTGGATCGAGGCCATGTCGCCGGACTGAGCCGGATCCGACGCCCCGGAACGGTCGAACCGCTGGTCCCGGGTGTACAGGCCGTCGACCTTGTCGGCGAGCGTCTGGATCTGCTCGGCGATGGCCGCCGGCGCGGCGGTGCGCACGTCGCTGCGGATCTCCTCCAGCAGCGGGCGCAAGCTCGCATCGGTGCCGGTCCGCTGCAACTGCGCGATCTGGGCGCTCATGGCCTGGAGACTGTTCGCCAGCCCCTGGATGCGCTCCGGACCGGCCAGGGCGCCGATGAGGCGGCGGATCTCTTCAAGCTCGGCGAACAGGCCGGCCAGGGTATGGCCGTCCGAACCGGCGGGGCCGGTGGCGGCGACGCTGTCGAGGCGCTCGGCCAGACGGCGGACGTCATCGGCAACGCGGGTGTGGACGTTCTCGGCCACCTGCTCGGCCAGGCGCTCGACCTGCGCCCGGACCTGCTCGATCGGGGCCGCGATGGCGGCGAGATCGGTGCCGACCTGCGCCCGCTCGATGCCGTGGGCGAGCGAGATCACCGCCTGCTCGAGGGCGCCGACATCCCGGCTGGTCGCCAGCTGGTTGATCGCCTCGCGCAGGCGCACGGTCTCGCGCTGCAACTCGGACACGGCGGCCGACGGGCCGGCCATCTCCTCGACCCGAGCCTCCAGGCGGCGGGCGAGGTCCATGCGCATGCTCGCGACGACGCCGCCATCGGACTGGCCGGCCACGAGCGCCCGCTCGCCGACGCCCTCCGACAACTCGCGCTGGCGCTGGCGGATATCCTGGACGGCATTCCGAACCTCGACCACGTCCGGGCGCCCGCGGCGGGCGGCGGGGCGCGCGGAGGCGAATTGCTCGCCGAGCAGGGACATGCGCCGCTCGATGTCGCCGAGGCGCTCGGTCACCTGCTGGACCGGCGTCGCCTTCAGGGCGCGCTCGATCCGGGTTTCGATCTCAGCCAGACGCCGGGCTTCCGCCTCCTGGGCGAGGCGCCGTTCCTCGTCGAGGGTCCGGTTGAGGCCGTCGATGCGGCTCATCAGGGCGGCGAAGCCCTGGCCGTAGGAGTCGGGGCCCGATTCCGGCAGCGTCTCGGCCGGCCGTGCGAATCGGGAGGCTTGGTCCGCGAGGTCGTCGTGGTGATCGATCTCGTGCCGATCCTCCGGCCTAACGGCCTTCTCGGTGCGGGGCCGGCGACGCGGGCGGCGATTCCCCTGCACGCTCTGCTGCTGGGGCACCACCGAGGCGATCCAGGTCTCGAGCGGCACCCCCGCTCGCGCCGCGACATCACGGGCGGCATCCAGCACCTCCGGGTCGAAACTGTCGAGCTGCGGCATGGCGTTACGGGTCATCGGAGGCCTGTCGTCGGCAGCGTTCAGCGCTGATCCTGTTCGCGGGGCGGGACCGAGAGACGGTATCCACGGAACGCGGGTGCCGGATCGTTCGAGGCGACCTTTAACTTTCTTGGTAAACACACGGTTAAGGCGAGGTTGACCCAGTAATCTTCGGCGCAGGCGTGCATGAGCCTGACACGTCGCCCGCCCGCGTCGGCTGCGCCGTTGCTCCGGACGCGGGCACGCGCTTAGATGCCCGCAAACGGGCGGGCCGATAATGGCGATCAGCCCGCGCAAGGGGGAACCAGGTCATGCCGATTTACCGCGCACCGGTCGACGACACGCTGTTCCTGCTCAACGATGTCCTGGGCTTCCACAACCGGGACAACCTAGCCGGGTTCGCCGATGCCTCTCCGGACGTGGTCGAGGCGGTTCTGCGCGAGGGCGCCAAGCTCGCCGAGGAGGTTCTGGCTCCGGTGAACCGGGCGGGCGATCTGGAAGGCTGCCGCCGCGAGCCGGATGGCAGCGTGCGCACGCCCACGGGCTTCAAGGCCGCCTACGACGCCTACGCCAAGGGCGGCTGGATGGGCCTCGCGGTCCCGGAAGAATTTGGCGGCCAGGGCCTGCCGCACACGGTCAACACCGCCATGCAGGAATTCGCCTCCGGGGCGAACCTGGCGCTCGGGATGTATCCGGGCCTGACCCAGGGGGCGATGGCCGCGCTCCTGGTCCACGGCACGGACGAGCAGAAGGCGCTCTACCTGCCCAAGATGGTCGAGGGCGCCTGGACCGGCACCATGAACCTCACCGAGCCGCATTGCGGCACGGATCTCGGGCTCCTGAAGACCAAGGCAGTGCCGAACGGCGACGGCTCCTACAGCCTCACCGGCACCAAGATCTTCATCTCGGCCGGTGAGCACGACCTGGCCGAGAACATCGTCCACCTGGTCATCGCCCGGATCGAGGGCGCGCCGGCCGGGACCAAGGGCATCTCCCTGTTCGTGGTGCCGAAATTCCTGGTGAACCCGGACGGCTCGCTCGGCGCCCGCAACGGCGTGTCCTGCGGTTCCCTGGAGCACAAGATGGGCATCCACGGGAACAGTACCTGCGTGATGAACTACGACGGCGCCACGGGCTGGCTGGTCGGCCAGGAGAATCGCGGCCTCAACGCCATGTTCGTCATGATGAACGAGGCGCGGCTCGCGGTCGGCGTCCAGGGGCTCGGCCAATCCGAGGTCGCCTATCAGAACGCTGTCGCCTACGCGAAGGAGCGGCTCCAGGGCCGGGCGCTCACCGGCGCCAAGGCGCCCGACAAGGCGGCGGACCCGATCCTGGTTCATCCGGATGTCCGCCGGACGCTCATGCAGATCCGCGCCTTCAACGAGGCCGCCCGCGCCCTGATGCTCTGGACCGCCCTGCAGGCCGACATCCTGCACCGGTCCGAGGATGCCAAGGAGCGCCAGACTGCCGACGACCATCTCGGCCTGCTCACCCCGGTGGTGAAGGGCGTGCTCACCGATCGCGGCTTTGCCAACGCCGTCGAGGCGCAGCAGCTGTTCGGCGGCCACGGCTACATCGAGGAATGGGGCATGTCGCAGTTCGTGCGCGATGCCCGCATCGCCATGATCTACGAGGGCGCCAACGGCATCCAGGCCATGGACCTGATCGGCCGCAAGCTGCCCAAGGACGGCGGCCGGGCGATGATGACCTTTTTGGGCGAGGTCCAGACCTTCCTGAAGGACCACGGCGAGGATCCCGCCATGGCGCCGTTCACCCAGCCGCTCCAGGCCGGGCTGAACGATCTCCAGGGCGCCGTGATGTGGCTGATGCAGAACGCCTTCGCGAAGCCCGACAATGCCGGCGCTGGCGCCGCCGACTTCATGCACCTCTTCGGCCTCGTGGCACTCGGTTACATGTGGGCGCGGATCGCCAAGGCGGCCCAGGCCCGCAACGCCGAGGAGGCCTCGCCCCGCTGGGACTCCAAGCTTACCACCGGCCGGTTCTTCATGGAGCGGATGCTGCCGGAGACGAGCCTGCGTCTCGCGCGGATCAAGGCCGGGGCGGAGACGACGATGGCTCTAGCGGACGAGGTTTTTTAGGCTTGGGCCTGTCCTACCCATCCACCTCATCCTGAGGTAGCGCGAAGCGCCCTCAAAGAAGGCCTCTAGAGATCGTTGAGATTCTGGAGGCCTTCTGACGAAGCGCCCGCTTCGCGAGCGCATCTAAGAGGAAAGGCGCAGTTGGGAGATCCCGAATTACGCGGTTCCCCGTCAGATCATTCAGCCCATCATCCAACGCGGTCATTGCGAGCGTAGCGAAGCAACCCAGGGCAGCGCACGATCTCAAAATTTAGCGAATCCCTGGGTTGCATCGCTACGCTCGCAATGACGGGATAGCTACGAATCAGGTCCTCGAAAGCCGCGCGAGATGCCTGCCCTGCTCTCACCCGCTTGAAAGTGGGAAGGCCACTTTCAAGCCCGCAGCGCGCCGTCCAGATCCTCGATCAGGTCCGCCGGATCCTCCAGCCCGATCGACAGCCGCACCACCTCCGGGCCCGCGCCGGCGGCGGTTTTCTGGTCAACGGTGAGTTGGCGGTGCGTGGTCGAGGCCGGGTGGATCACCAGCGAGCGGGTGTCGCCGATATTGGCGAGGTGCGAGAACAGCTGCAGGTTCGAGACCAGCTTCACCCCGGCCTCGTAGCCGCCCTTCAGCCCGAAGGTGAAGACCGCGCCTGCCCCGTTCGGCGTGTAGCGCTGCGCAAGCGCGTGGTAGCGGTCGGTCTCGAGGCCTGGATAGCTCACCCAGGCCACGGCCTCGTGCTGCGCCAAGTGCTTGGCCACAACCAGGGCGTTGTCGGAATGGCGCTGCATCCGCAGCGGCAGGGTCTCGATGCCGTTGAGGATCAGGAAGGCGTTGAACGGCGACAGGGACGGGCCGAGGTCGCGCAGGCCGAGCACGCGGCACGCGATGGCAAAGCCGAAATTGCCGAAGGTCTCGGCAAGCACCATGCCGGAATATTCCGGCCGGGGCTGGCTCATCATCGGATAGCGCGCGTCGCCCGCCCACTGGAACGAGCCGCCGTCAACGATCAGGCCGCCGATCGAATTGCCGTGGCCACCGAGGAACTTGGTGGCCGAGTGCACGACGATGTCGGCCCCGTGCTCCAACGGCCGGATCAGGTACGGCGTCGCCATGGTGTTGTCGACGACCAGCGGGAGGTTGTGTTTTTTCGCGACGGCGGACAGCGCCGCGATGTCGGTGATGACCCCGCCCGGATTGGCGATGGACTCACAAAAGATCGCCTTGGTGCGCGGCGTGATCGCCGCCTCGAACGAGGCCGGGTCGTCGTTGTCGGCCCAGGCCACCGACCAGCCGAAGTTCTTGTACGAGTGATTGAACTGGTTGATCGAGCCGCCATACAGCTTGTTCGAGGCGACGAACTCGTCCCCCGGCTGCATCAGCGCGTGCATGGTCAGGAACTCGGCGGCATGGCCCGAGGCCACGGCGAGCGCCGCGGTGCCGCCTTCGAGCGCGGCGATGCGCTCCTCCAGCACCGCGTTGGTCGGGTTGGTGATCCGCGAGTAGATGTTGCCGAAGGCCTGGAGCCCGAACAGCGAGGCGGCGTGGTCGACATCGTCGAACACGAAGCTCGTGGTCTGGTAGATCGGCGTGGCCCGCGCGCCGGTGCTCGCGTCGGGCGCGGCGCCGGCATGGATCGCCAGCGTGTTGAAGCCGGGCAGGCGGTCGGTCATGGTCGGGTCTCCTCGCACCGTTCCGCCTGTATGCCCGCCCGGGAGCGGTGCGCAAGGTCGTGGCGGGCGCCCTCCGGCTACGCGTCGTGCGATGCGCCGATATCGACGTGAGGCTGCCCGGCATCGACCAGGGCGCGGTCGACGGCCTCGATCGCCAGCAGGGTCCGGGTCAGGTCCTCCGCCATGGAGATCGGGGCGACGTCGAGGCCGCCC
The DNA here is from genome assembly GCF_900114535.1 of Methylobacterium pseudosasicola. Taxonomy (GTDB): domain Bacteria; phylum Pseudomonadota; class Alphaproteobacteria; order Rhizobiales; family Beijerinckiaceae; genus Methylobacterium; species Methylobacterium pseudosasicola. Next base: position 206,004 of record NZ_FOTK01000008.1, read on the forward strand.
AGCCGCTTGGCGATGGCGTTCCTCTGCCGCGCCAGGGCGCCGCGTGCGCGCTTCAGGTCTTCGACCTCGTCGAGGGTCATCCGCTATCCCTTTCCCGGCCCGAGCCGATCAGTCGCCGGGCGTCCAGTCGATGTTCGGCCGCTGCGCCAGCATCCGGTCGAAGTAGTTGGCGACCGCCTGGGCGCCATCCGTGTGCATCATCGCGACCGGATGCGCGAGGTAGGCGCGGGCCAGATCCATCGGAATCTGCCCGGACTGGAGCGCTTTCAGCACTTCGTCGATGAAGGCGTCGTTGGCCTCGTTGAAGTCACTCGACAGCTTCTTGCGGTCGTTGAGCGCGTTGATCGGCATGCCGTGTCCTCTGGTGCGGTCTGGGGGCGCGCGCGAAAGAGATCGCGGGCAGTCTGGCAAGTCTTTGTGCCACGTCAGGAAATGGCGGATTGCAACGGCGCGCGAGCGTCCGGTCGAACCGATGCGCGGGTGAAATCTTCGCCACCGCCGAACAGTCGATGCACCTTTCACGAGCGTGCGATGGCACACTTAAGTAACCGTGCGGGGCGGCGCGTTGGAGCGGAAATCCGGCGTGGTACGTTAATCTGCCATGTCGATCGATCTGATAGCCGCCCACAGCGTCGAAGTCATTCCCTGCGCGAGCGATCCGCGGTGCTTTCGCTGGATCATCCGGGCGGGCGGCGGCGCGGTGGTGGAGCACTCGCCCTACGCCTTCGTGACCCAGAACGGCGCCCGGATCTCAGGGGAGTGCTGGATCCGCGAACATTTCGCCGATGGGGCGCGGAGCTGAGGCCGCAGCCTTCGCCGGCTCTTCGCCCACACCGCCAATTAGGCGAAGAATTGAAGGGGGGTGTGCCGCCGGCGCTAAGTCTCTTCGCAGCAATTGCCGCGTCGCACTGAAGCGGACTGATCGCGTCTCGCCGAAACCAGCAGAGGCAGGCTAAGCCTCAAAAAGCAAAAACGCCCATGCGGGCGTTTTGCAAGATCTCAACCGGGATTTGGAAAACTGGAGCGGGCGAAGGGATTCGAACCCTCGACCCCAACCTTGGCAAGGTTGTGCTCTACCCCTGAGCTACACCCGCTCACTAGTGCCTGGCCGCCTGGACTTCCGTGCCGGCGGCCCCCGGCGGCGCTCTCTAAACACCATTCCGCCGGGGGACGCAAGCGCCCTTTTTCAGGTTCGTGACGATTCACCAATTCGGGTCGGGCGGGAGGCCCTGGCGGATCTCTTGGAGCCGAGCCAGTGTCGCCCGGGTGGTGCCCTCGGGTGGTGCATCGGCCGGGAAGAATCCGCAGGCGGCGATCTCCCGGTCGGGGGCCTTCGGGCGCAGCACCGCGAAGGCCGGCAGCACGAACACCGCGACATGGTCCCGGGGCGCGGCGGCGGCGTTGCGGTAGAGCCCGTGCAGGCGCAGGGGCGCCTCGGCGACGATCTCCGCCTCCTCGCGGAATTCGCGCTCCATGGCGGCGCTGGCGGTCTCGCCGCGCTCGACACCGCCGCCGGGCAGGTGCCAGCCGCTGATGTAGGTGTGGCGGACCAGGGCGACGCGCCCCTCTCCATCGAGGGCGACGCCGCGCACGCCGAGCGTCACGCCCCGGGACGCGAGCGCCCCGAGGTGGAACAGGCGCCGCAGGAACGGCCGGTCGAGAAGCATGTTTTGGGGCGCTGTCAGACGACGTCGAGGGTGATCTCGCCCAGGCCGGCGATCGCCGCGACCATGCGCTCGCCGCGCCGCACCGGGCCTACGCCCGACGGGGTGCCGGTGAAGATCAGGTCCCCGGGCTGCAGGGTGAAGTAGGTCGACAGGTAGGCGATCTGCTCGGCCACCGACCAGATCATGTCGGCGAGGTCGCCCTTCTGGCGGACGTCGCCGTTCACCGCGAGCGTGATCGACCCCTTGGCCGGATGGCCGATCGCCGAGGCCGGGTAGAGGGCGCCGATCGGGCCGGAGCCGTCGGCCGCTTTCCCGAGATCCCAGGGCCGCGACAGCTTCTTGGCCTCGTCCTGGAGGTCGCGCCGGGTCATGTCGAGGCCGATCGCGTAGCCATAGACGTGGTCGAGAGCCGTCTCCACCGGGATGTCGCTGCCGCCGCCCGCGAGCGCGGCCACCAGCTCGACCTCGAAATGGTAGTTCTCGGTCTTGGGCGGGTAGGTGTGGGGCGTCGGCTCGGACCCGACGCACTGCAGGGCATCGGCCGGCTTCATGAAGAAGAACGGCGGCTCGCGGTCGGGATCGGCGCCCATCTCGCGGGCATGGGCGGCGTAGTTGCGCCCGACGCAGTAGACGCGGCGCACGGGGAACAGGTCGCTGCTGCCGGCGATCGGCAGGGCGATGCGGGGCGGGTTCTGGATGACGGAGAGCATCGCAACCTCTGCGGTGGGGCGCCCTGATCCGGGCGCTTGGCCGTCCCGGGCGTGGGTAAGGCGTGGGTAAGGGTTGTAAGGCGTGCAGGGGCCTGCGCCATCCCGGCGCTTGCAAGGCCTACGCCCTGGTCTACAAAATTTTGCCGATGATGCCGCCAGCCCTCACCCACGATACGCTGCTCAGCGCCCTGCGCGACGGGCTCGGCGCGCGGCACGTGCTGACGGAGCCGGACGACCTCGCCCCCTACTTGGTCGAGAGCCGCAAGCTGTTCACCGGCTCGGCGCTGGCGGTGCTGCGCCCGGGCAGCACCGAGGAGGTCGCCTTCGCGGTCCGGGCCTGCACCCAGGCCGGCATCGCCGTGGTGCCGCTCGGCGGCAATACCGGGCTCACCGGCGCCGGCATCCCGCAGGGCGGCGTGGTCCTGTCGCTGGAGCGGATGAACCGCCTGCGCGCGCTCGATCCGGTGGATTCGACGATCACCGTCGAGGCCGGGATGATCCTCTCGGAGGTGCAGGATGCGGCCGAGCGGGCCGGCCTGCTGTTCCCGCTCTCCTACGCGTCGCGGGGGTCCGCTCGGATCGGCGGCGGTATCGCCACCAATGCCGGCGGCATCGCGGTGCTGGCCTACGGCAATGCCCGGGACCTCGTCCTCGGGCTAGAGGTGGTGCTGGCCGACGGGCGGGTGTGGAACGGGCTGAAGGCGCTCCGGAAGGACAATGCCGGCTACGACCTCAAGCAGCTGTTCATCGGCTCCGAGGGGACGCTGGGCATCGTTACCGCGGCGGTGCTTAAGCTGTTTCCGCGGCCGCGTTCCACCAGCGTCGCCTTCGTGGGCCTCGACTCCGCCCGCGCCGCCCTGGACCTGTTCGTGGACCTCCGCGCCCGGATGGACCGCGACCTCACGGCCTTCGAGTACCTGCCCCCCTTCGCCCTGGAGATCGTGCTCCGCCACGTCCCCAGCACGGTCCGGCCGCTCTCCGGGGACCATGGGGCCTACGCGCTGATTGAGATCTCCTCCGCGCGGCCCGACGCAGATACCCGGGCCGAGCTGGAAGCCGCCCTCGGTGCGGCTTTGGAGGCCGGGATCATCGCCGACGCGACCATCGCGGCGAGCGGCGCCCAGAACGCCGCGCTCTGGAGCCTGCGCGAAGGCGTGCCCGAGGCCCAGACCCGGGAGGGTGCCTCGATCAAGCACGACGTCTCAGTGCCGCTCTCGAAGCTGCCCGAGTTCCTGGAGCGGGCGGGCGCGGCCTGCCTCGCGGCGATGCCTGGCCTGCGCCCCTGCGGCTTCGGCCATTTCGGCGACGGCAACATCCACTTCAACCTGACCCAGCCGGCGGCCCTAGACCGCGCGGCGTTCCTGGCGGAATGGGGCCGGTTCAACCGGATCGTCCACGACATCGTGCACGAGCTCGGCGGCTCGATCGCGGCCGAGCACGGCGTCGGCCTGATCAAGCGCGACGAGCTCGCGTATTACGGTGACCCGGTCGGGCTCGACCTGATGCGCCGGGTGAAGGCGGCGCTCGACCCGGCAGATTTGATGAATCCGGGGAAGGTTCTTCCGGGCCGGGACCGGACGCCGCCGGCTCTGGCTTAGCGGGCAAAAGCCGAACCCCGGCGTGGTCGGGTTTCGACCGTTCACGGTCATGCAGACAGCGACCGGCACTTTTCGAAAGCGTCCATGCGTCGGACGTGCAGCCCCTTCGACTTGGGGTGGAAAGCGGACACACCACCCCTGAGTCTCACATGCCCGATTCGGCTATCAGACGACGCGCATTCCACGTGCTCGTAAAGGACATGATTCAGCGCTTTCGAGATGTTTGCAGTAACGGTCGGCATCGGACTGTTGCGCTTGGCCGGCGACTCCCGGTCTTTGCAGAGACCGTTCTAAAAACAACCCCGTCATCCCGGGGCCGCGTAGCGGAACCCGGGATCCAGAAGCATTGGCGGATGAATGGCTTGCGCTGACGGCGGCTCTGGATCCCGGGCTCGCCTGCGGCGCCCCGGGATGACAGGGTGGAGGCTGAAGCGTCTGCGGAAACCTGGGATCCGTGGAGGAAGGATAGCCCTCCGCGACCCATCGCCTGCTGCCGCGATGCTTTCTCGGCTGTCACCCTGGCAAGTCATAGGCGCCTACCATCGGACCTAGAGCAGTCACCGACCGGGTTGAATCGTCTGGGGTTTCCGCCACGACGGGGTTGTGATTCGATGCGCGGCTTTCCGAGGAGGAGAGCCGATGGCGTCTGCCCTATCTGTCGATCTGCGCGAGCGGGTCGTGGCTGCGATCGAGGCGGGCGCGTCACGCCGGGAAGCGGCACGACGTTTCGAGATCAGCCCGGCCAGCGCCGTGCGCTGGCACGGGGCCTTCGTGCAGGAGGGGCGGACGCAGGCCAAGCCGATGGGTGGCGATCAACGCTCGCACACTATCGAGGCGCAGGCCGACCTGATCCGGCAGACCTACGAAGAG
>NZ_FOTK01000077.1 GCF_900114535.1 Methylobacterium pseudosasicola
ACAGCGCCGGCAGCGACACCGGCAGAGGCTCCGCCTGCCGGGCCGCCGCGTGCAACGAGGGCCGCAAGCCGACCGCCACCAGCATCATCAGCTCGACGATCGTCGAGAACAGCAACGCGCGCTCGTATTGGCGCTGGCGATGGGCTGCGAACACCGCATCGAGCCACGCCGCCGGAAACGCCTGCTCCAGAAGCGTCCGCGCCATCACACCCGCCGGCGCCTGTTGCTCGAAGCGCTCCAGAACGGCCGACCAGACACACCCCAATCCGTCTGATGATCCTCTCATCCCAACGACTTGGGCACACAACAAACACCTTAAAAGGGCTGGGTCCGGGACCTTTCGCGGGTGCAGGGCAGAGCCCTGCGGCGGCTAAGTGCCCGCACGCATCAGGGCTCCGCCCCGATCACCCGCCAAAGGGCTCGCGCCCTTTGGAAACCCAGTCCTTCGCCAGCCCACCGCGCAGGATGTAGAAGACCGCGCCCGCGAGCATCAGCGCCATCCCGTACCAGGTCAGCGCGTAGACCAAGTGGCTGTTCGGGAAGGCGATCACCGTGAGGCCGCCCACCGGCAGGCCGCCGGGATTGGGCGTCGCATCGGCATCGACGAAATAGGGGGCGACGTCGGTCAGGCCCCGGGCGGCCGCGATGGCGGCCACGTCGCGGGAGTACCAGCGCCCGTCCTTGGGGTCGTTGGCCCGCAGGAAGGCGCCGCCGGGCTCGGTGAGCCGCAGGAGGCCGGTCACCCGGGTCTCGCCCGCCACCAGCCCGGCCTGCCGGGTGGCGGGGTCCCGGTTCGCCCCCGGCACGAAGCCGCGATTGACCAGGACGAGGCTGCCGTCGGGCCGGCGCAGCGGCGTCAGCACCCAGAAGCCGCCGCCGCGCTCGGTCACGGCCTGGACCAGGGTCTCGCGGTCGTGGAGGAAGGTGCCGGACAGCCAAACATGCCGGTAGGCGTCGTCGGGGCCGATGCGCGGCCATTCGGCGGGGCCGGGGGCGGGCACGGCCGGGGCGTGGACCCGGGCATCGACCCGGGCGATCAGGTCGAGCTTCCAGGTCCGGCGCTGGACCTGCCAGGTCCCGAGACCCAGCAGGACGACGAACACGAGGCCCGCGGCGACGCCGAACACGACGCGCCGCAGCAACGAGAGCGGGGCCGGGGAGGGGGCCGAGCCCGGCTCAGCCCCCCCTCCCGACCCCGTGGGCCTCATCTCCGGACGCGCGCTCAGCGGGCGTTGTTCATGACGTCGTGGGCATCCATCGGCATCATGTTGTGGTTGAGGTGGTACATCACCCACACGGAGCCCGCGAGCATGATCACCACCACCATGATGGTGAAGATCAGCGCCAGGAAGGTCCAGCCGCCTTCCGATTTCGTGTTCATGTGCAGGAAGTAGATGATGTGCACGATCATCTGCACGCCGCCCAGCGCCAGGATCACCAGGCTGGTGACGAGGCTGTTGTCGAGCACGTTGCCCATCACCAGCCAGAACGGGATCACCGTCAGGATCACTGACAGGACGAAGCCGGTGATGTAGCTGCCGAAGCTGCCGTGCCCGCCCTCGCTGTGGGCGTGGCTGTCGTGGGTCTCCGGACCGTGGCCGGTCAGGTGGTGCGCGTCGGCGCTCATTCGAGCACTCCCATCAGGTAGACGACGGTGAACACCCCGATCCAGATCAGATCGAGGAAGTGCCAGAACATCGACAGGCACATCAGCCGGCGCTTGTTCTCGACGATCAGGCCGTGCTTGCGCAGCTGCACCAGCAGCACGACCAGCCAGAGGATGCCCACCGAGACGTGCAGGCCGTGCGTCGCCACCAGGGTGTAGAACGACGACAGGAAGGCGCTGCGCCAGGGCGGGGCGCCCTCATGGAACAGGTGGACGAATTCCCGGATCTCCAGGGACACGAAGGCCACGCCGAACAGGCCGGTGATCGCCAGCCAGATCTGCGTCTGCTTGATCCGGTCCCGGTCCATCTCCAGCATCGCGAAGCCGTAGGTGATGGACGAGAACAGCAGCATGGCGGTGTTCACCGCGATGCCCGGCAGGTCGAACAGGTCCTTGGGGGTGGGCCCGGCCGCGTAGCTGCGGCCGAGCACCCCGTAGGTCGCGAACAGGGTCGCGAAGATGAGGCAATCGCTCATCAGGTAGAGCCAGAACCCGAGCATCGTCGAGCCCTCGGAATGATGGCCCTCCTCGTCGGTCTGGTAGAAGACCGGCGCCGCGGCGCCGGGGGGTGCAGTCTCCCCGTGCATCATCGAATCACGCCATTTCCAGTTCGCGCGACCGCTGACCTTCCGTCCGACTGACCGTGTCGGCGGGAATGTAGTAGTCGCGATTGTAGTTGAAGGTGTGGAGGATCGCGACGACGATGATCGCCACGAAGCTGAGCGCCGCCAGCCACCAGACGTACCAGACCATGGCCAAGCCGAAGGTGAAGTTCAGGCCGGCCAGGATGGCGCCGGAGGCGGTGTTCTTGGGCATGTGGATCGGCTTGTAGCCGGTCATCGGCCGGGCGAAGCCGCGGTTCTTCATGTCCCACCACGCATCCGAATCGTGGACCACCGGGGTGAAGGCGAAGTTGTAGTCCGGCGGCGGCGAGGAGGTGGACCATTCGAGCGTCCGGCCGCCCCACGGATCGCCGGTCAGGTCGCGCAGCTTCTCGCGGTTGCGGATCGAGACCACGAACATCACGATCTGCGAGGCGATACCCAAGGCGATGAGCCCCGCGCCGCAGGCCGCGATGACGAACCAGATCTGCAGCGACGGGTCATCGAAGTGCTGCATGCGCCGGGTCACGCCCATCAGGCCGAGCACGTAGAGCGGCATGAAGGCGACGTAGAACCCGCTCACCCAGAACACGAGGGCCATCTTCCCCCAGAACTCGTCGAGCTTGAACCCGAAGGCCTTGGGGAACCAGAAGGTCACGCCGGCGAACATGCCGAACAGCACGCCGCCGATGATCACGTTGTGGAAGTGCGCGATCAGGAACAGCGAGTTGTGGAGCACGAAGTCGGCCGGGGGCACCGCCAACAGGACGCCGGTCATGCCGCCGATCACGAAGGTGACGATGAACGCCACCACCCACATCATCGGCACCTCGAACCGGATCCGGCCGCGATACATGGTGAACATCCAGTTGAAGATCTTCGCACCCGTCGGGATCGAGATGATCATCGTCGTGATCCCGAAGAACGAGTTCACGTCGGCGCCCGAGCCCATGGTGAAGAAGTGGTGCAGCCACACCAGGTAGGCGAGGATGGTGATGACCACCAGCGCGTAGACCATCGAGGTGTAGCCGAACAACCGCTTACCGCAGAAGGTCGAGGTGATCTCGGAGAACACACCGAAGGCCGGCAGGATCAGGATGTAGACCTCCGGGTGACCCCAGATCCAGATCAGGTTGAAGTACAGCATGGCGTTGCCGCCGAGGTCGTTCGTGAAGAAGTGCGTGCCGACGTAGCGGTCGAGCGACAGCAGCACGAGAACGGCCGTGAGAATCGGGAAGGCGGCCACGATCAGGATGTTGGTGCAGAGCGACGACCAGACGAAGATCGGGAGCTTCATCATGGTCATGCCCGGCGCGCGCATCTTCACGATGGTCGCGATCAGGTTGATGCCCGACAGCAAGGTCCCGATACCGGCGATCTGCAGCGCCCAGATGTAGTAGTCGACGCCGACGCCGGGGCTCATGGCCGCCCCGGAGAGCGGCGGGTAGGCGAGCCAGGTGGCGCGCGAGAACTCACCCACGAACAGCGAAACCATCACCAGGATGCCGCCGGCCACCGTCATCCAGAAGCTGAAGTTGTTCAGGAACGGGAAGGCCACGTCGCGGGCGCCGATCTGCAGCGGCACCGCGAAGTTCATGAGCCCCGTGACGAATGGCATCGCCACGAAGAAGATCATGATCATGCCGTGGGCGGTGAAGATCTGGTCGTAGTGGTGCGGCGGCAGGAAGCCCTGCTCCGAACCGAACGCCACCGCTTGCTGCGAGCGCATCAGCAGCGCGTCGGCGAAGCCGCGCAGCAGCATGATCAGCGCGAAGATACAGTACATGATACCGATCTTCTTGTGGTCGATGGACGTGACCCAGTCACGCCACAGCGGCCCCCAGAAGCGGAAATACGTGATCACGCCGAGGACGGCGAGGCCGACCACCGCCACGCCGGCGAAGGTCGCCTGCAGAATCGGCTCGTGATACGGGATCTGCTCGATCGTAAATCGACCGAGGATCAACTGTTGTAGGTCCAGGTTTGCGAACATTGGGATCGGCCCGTTCAATGGGTTCGACGGCGACCGCCGGTTTACGGTGTGGGGCTCGCGCTCACGCGAGCGTTCTTACTGGTTGAGCTGCTTGGGCGCGATCTGCCCGCCCTCTTTCTGGCCCTGGCTGTCGGGCGCCTTGACCTCGGGCGCCTTCTCCTGCCCGGGCAGCGCGGATTCGCCCTGATTCCGCGAGTCCGGGTTGCCCATGTCGGGCCGGGGCTTCATGCCCTGCGGCTGCGTCTGCCCGTGCGGGCCGGTCCCGGAAGCCGGCCCGGTCGCGCCGGGGGCCTCGTTGCCGCGATCGGCCATGCGGTTGTCGTACTGGAGCCGATCGTAGTTCGCCTGGGCCTCCGCCCCCGAGGCACCGCCCCGCGCGTCGATCTTCACCATCTCGCCGACGCACATCTGCTCCGGCCGCGGGCACATGCCGATGATCCGGTCGAACAGGCCCTTGGCGTAGGACTTGTAGAAGCGGGCCGGCTCGGACTCGCTCGGCTTCTCCAGTTCAAGATAGGCGTCCTGGGTCAGCTCGCCGCCCTCAGCCTTGGTCTTGGCCACCCACTTGTCGAAGGCCTCGTTGGTGACGCCGTTGAACTTGAAGAACATGTTCGAGAAGCCGGCGCCGCTGTAATGCGCCGAGCGGCCCTCGTAGGCGCCCTCGCGGTTGATCACCGCGTGGAGCTGGGTCTGCATGCCCGGCATCGCGTAGACCATGCCGGCGAGCGTCGGGATGTAGAACGTGTTCATCACGTCGGTGGCGGTGATCTTGAACTGGATCGGCCGGTCCACCGGGGCGGCGAGCTCGTTCACCGTGGCGATCCCGTATTGCGGGTAGAGGAACAGCCACTTCCAATCCATGGCCACCGCCTCGACCTGCAGCGGCACGACGCCGGCCGGGACCTCGCGCTTCGCGTCGATCTTGCTGAGCGGCCGGAACGGATCCAGGGTGTGGGTCCCGATCCAGGTGAGCGCGCCCAGCGCGATGATGATCATCAGCGGCGCCGTCCAGATCAGCACCTCGAGCTGGGTCGAGTGGTGCCACTCGGGATCGTAGACCGCGTCCTTGTTGGTGGCGCGGTAGCGCCAGGCGAAGAACAGGGTGAAGAAGATCACCGGGATGATGATCAGGAGCATCAGCCCGGTGGCGGCGAGCACGAGGTTGCGCTGCTGCTCGGCGACGTAGCCGGCCGGGCTCATGACCACGAGGTTGCAGCCGCCCAGCATCGCCAGGACCGGCGGCAGGGCGAGGAGCGGCAGAAGGCGCTGCAAGAAGGGGCGCCGCGCAAGGCCGCCCCGGCTCTGGGCGGGCGCGATCCTGTCCGGAAGAGGGGTCGAAGAGGTCACAGCACTCGTCTCTTTATCCCAAGCCGCATCCGCGGCGTCCCTGCCGTGCCGCGCGAGGCGGCGCTCCTGGCAGATTCTGGAAGGTGGCCGCGCAGCCGAAGCCGCGCGGCTGCCGACTACATCTGGCGCATTTCCGAGCGGTCCAAGAACAAGGCCGCGAGGGTGCAGACCGCGCCGGACAGGAGGTAGACCCCGACCATCGCCAGGCCGTAGCGCTGCGACAGGAACAGGGCCACCAGGGGCGCGAAGCCGGCGCCGACCAGCCAGGCGAAGTCGGAGGTCAGCGCGGCGCCGGTGTAGCGGTAGTGATTGCCGAGCCGGGCCGTCACCGCGCCGGCGGTCTGGCCGTAGGCGAGGCCGAGCAGCATGAAGCCGATCGTGACGTAGATCGTCTGGCCGATCGCGCTCTCGCCGAACAGGAGCGGCGCGATGATGCTGCCGACGGCGAAGAAGCCGATCAGCGAGGCGCTCATGATCAGGCAGTTGCGGCGGCCGATCTGGTCGGCGATCAGCCCGGAGGCCGCGATGGCGCCGGCGCAGACGATGGCCCCGGAGAACTGCACGATCAGGAACTCGCCCGGCGAGCGGTGGGTGTTGTTGAGCGCGAGCCACGCGATCGGGAAGATCGTCACGAGGTGGAACAGGGCGAAGCCGGCCAGCGGCACGAAGGCGCCGCGGATCACGTCGCCGGCATGGTGCCGGAACAGCTCCAGCGCCGGGACCGGCCGCAGCCGGTCGAGGTCCATCATCCGGGCGAACTCGTCGGTGGCGACCAGGCGCAGCCGGGCGAACAGCGCGACGACGTTGATGGTGAAGGCGCAGTAGAACGGGAAGCGCCAGCCCCAGTCGATGAAATCGGCCTCGTCGAGATTGACCAGGAAGAAGGCGAACAGCGCGCTCGCCACCATGAAGCCCAGGGGCGCGCCGAGCTGCGGGATCATCGCGTACCAGCCGCGGCGCTCCCGGGGGGCGTTCATGGCGAGCAGGGAGGCCAGGCCGTCCCAGGCGCCGCCGAGCGCCAGACCCTGCAGGACCCGCAGCACCGCCAGGATGTAGACGGCCGAGATGCCGATGCTGTCGTAGCGCGGCAGGAAGCTCACCGCCGCGGTGGCGGCGCCGAGCAGGAACAGGGCGATGGTCAGCTTGACGCTGCGCCCGTGCCGCCGGTCGATCGCCATGAAGATCACCGAGCCGATCGGACGGGCGATGAAGGCGAGGGCGAAGATCGAGAAGGCGTACAGTGTTCCGGTCAGCGGATCGACGAAGGGAAAGAACACCTTCGGGAAGACCAGCACGCAGGCGATGCCGAACACGAAGAAGTCGAAGTATTCGGACGCGCGGCCGATGACCACCCCAATGGCGATCTCGTTCGGGTGGACCTTGTGGTCACCCGTCGCTTGCTGGGCGTCGCGCTCCAGGATCGTTGACGAGGCCATTGGGGTGCTCGAACTCATCGTTGATTGCCATCCGGGCGGCACATCCGCAGGGGAACCGTGGCCGGTGCCGCCTCATGCGGCATGTGCAGAGGTATCGCAACCGGCATCCGACGCAAGTTCCCCCACTGACGCATGCATGGCACCGCCAGGCCACCCCTGCTGCCAACACATGCGCAACGGCATGGCGCGGCGGGCAAAACCGGGGCCGCGGGCTGCGTCGTCCTAGACCCGGTAATGCGCCGAGTTCCGTGACAGGTTGATGTTGTAGTAGGGGTCGGCCCGCAGTTCCGGGCCCCAGCGATCGAGCATGGTGAGCACCTCGCCCTCGAAGCGCTTGCGCTTCTCCGGCGTGTCCTCGGCGCCCCGGCTCTTCGACTCGTGGTGGATCAGTTTGGCGAACGGCGTCCAGACGATGCGGTAGCCGGCCCGGCGGATCTTCAGGCACAGGTCCACGTCGTTGAACGCGACCTTCAGGGCCCGGGCGTCGAAGCCGCCGACCGCGTCGAACACGTCGGCGCGCATGGCCAGGCAGGCCCCCGTGACCGCCGAGACCTCGTGGGCGATGACCATGCGGCAGAAATAGCCGGGATCCGCGTCCGGCACGCCGAGATGACTGTGGCCGGCGACGCCCCCGATCCCCAGCACGATGCCGCCGTGCTGGATCGTCCGGTCCGGGTAGAGCAGCTTCGCCCCGACGGCGCCGATCTCCGGCCGCACCGCCTGCCGGACCAGCTCCCCGAGCCAGCCGGGCTCCAGCACCTCGACGTCGTTGTTGAGGAACAGCAGCACTGGGCCGGTGGCGGCGGCGGCACCCCGATTCGACAGGTCCGAGAAGTTGAAAGCCCCGGGCACCGGCACGACGCGCACCCGCGGGTCGTCGCGATACCGGGCGAACAGGGAAGCGGTCTCGGGCTCCCGGCTGTCGTTGTCGACGATCACCACCTCGATATCGGGGTAGTCGGTGCTGTTCAGCAGCCCGTCGAGGGTGACAGACAGGATCTCGGCGCGGTCCCGGGTCGGGATGATCGCCGAGACCCGGGGCGGCGGCTCCGGCAGCGGCCGGACCAGGCGGTTGAAGCCCGAGGGCCCGCGCTCGGCCCGGCCGCCCCAGGGGGCCACGACCTCGTCGAGGGCGCGCAGGCGCGCCGCCTCGGCCTTGGCCAGAGACCGGTCCGAGAAGGTTCCGGAGCCCTGCGCGGCGCGCCAGTGATAGAGCACCCGCGGGATGTGGCGGATGCGGGCCGGGTCGAGCCCGTCGGTGAGGCGCAGCAGCAGGTCGTGGTCCTGGCTGCCCTCGAAGCCCGGGCGCAGGCCGCCGACGGCGCGCAGGGCGTCGGTGCGCACCACGGTGAGGTGGTTGATGTAGTTCTGCGCGTAGAGCAGCTCGCGGTCGAAACCCGGCTTGAAATGCGGGTCGAACCGGCGGCCGCGCCGATCGATCTTGTCCTCGTCGCTGTAGATCAGCACCAGATCGGGATCGAGGCGGAGCGCCCGGGCGACCTCGTAGAGGGCGTCCTCGGTGAGCGCGTCGTCGTGGTCCATGAAGGCGCAGACGGTGCCGCGGGCGAGGCCCAGCGCGTCGTTGGTCGCCCGGGCGATGTGGCCGTTCTCGGAGCGGGCGAGCACGCGGATGCGCGGGTCGGCCTCGGCGGCGCGCTGGAGGATCTTCGGGATCGCGGGCCGGGTCGAGGCGTCGTCGACGACGCACAGCTCCCAGTGCGGGTAGAGCTGCGCCCGCAGGGAGGCGAGGGCGGCCTGGAGCACCTTCGGATCCGGATCGTGCACCGGCATCAGGACCGAGATCAGGGGCGGGTCGGCCCAGGCGGCGATCTCGGCGGCGATCCCGGCGCGCTCGGCCCGGCGGTAGCCGTGGGCGCGGATCCAGGCCTCGTATCCGGTGACCCGGCGGTGAGCCAGCGCCCGGCCGAGCATGCCCCGCGCCCGCACCTTCTTGCCGAGGATCCGCCAGTACAGCGCCTGGAGGGCGAGCGCCGGCTCGCGGGGCAGGGCACGCGGCACGAGGAACGGCCGGGCCAGGCGGCGCACCGTGACCCGGCGCAGCCGGGTCGGGACCCGTCCGGCGGGATCGGCCACGCGCAGCGCGGCGACGTCCTCGGGAAGGCGGCCGATCCACGTGAAGGCGCCCCCACCCGCGGCCTCCTGGGGCAGCAGCGGCCCCGGACGTCCTTCGGGCCCGACGAACGCCATGACCGGGACCGCGTCCAGCCCCTCCATCGGATCGTTGGACAGGGTGATCTCGAGCCAGCGTCCCGCGAGCCCCGCGAGGTCGATCCGCATACCGTCCGCCGCCACGCGAACCGCAAGCGGACGCCGCTTGCGACCGGTCCCGGTCAGGTGCGCCGGCGGCAGGCGCGTCTCGGGCGCCCCCGTCTCGGTCGGCCGCACCATCAGCTCCAGCTCTTGTCGATGGAGTCCTTCACGGCATCCGACATGGCGACGTCGAACACCAGCATCTCCTCTACCGCCTTGACCGTGCGCAGGCGCTCGGCCAGCGCCTGGGTCTCGGCCGGGACCGGCGGCGGCACCGGCACCGGGGCGTGGATGCCGAGCTGGTCGAACAGGGTCGACGCGAAGGCGTGGTACCGGGTCTTGTGGCCGACGATGCCGACCCGGGCGAGGATCTCGATCGCGGCGATCGAATTGCCCGGATGCAGGCGGTCCTCCGGCATGCGGGTGCCGAGCTGGCGGGTCAGCGGGTTGTAGAGCAGCCGGTAGGCCGGCTCCGGCAGCATGCGGAAGTAGCGCTTGAGGCTCTTCACGTCGGTGAAATCGTAGTCGCCGGAGAAGGAGGCGGCCTCGGCGAGCGGCCCGAGGCGCCAGCCCCGGGTGGGGTCCAGGGCGTCGCCGGCCCGGGCCTTCAGCCAGAGCATGCGGGTCGCCATCTCGGTATAGGGGTCCTGCACCAGGATCGCGGTGATCATCAGGTCCGGCGTCATGAAATTCTCATAGCGCGGGATCGTCACGGCCCCCGACAGGAAGGCCGAGGGGGCGGCCGGCCCGGCAAGGACGCAGGTCAGGATCTCGTCCGGCAGCTTGTGGATGCCGAAATAGCAGTGCTGGAAATGCGGGAAGAGGGCCGCCTGCAGGGCGGTCTCGGGCTCGATGCCGGTGTTGATCAGCATGGTCCGCAGCCGCACCAGCCCGTCCGGGGGCATGCGGCGATAGACCAGGACGTTGGTGTCGGCATCGTAGAGTTCGAGCCGCGCGATATCGGGCAGGCCCGGCACCTCGGCCGGGGTCACCACGAAGGTGCATTGCCCGGTGGCGTGCCAGCCGTTGCGCTTGAACGCCTCGTCGGTGACGCTGGCCGGGATCTCGGCCACGCGCTGGCCGCCGACGGAGACCATCACCCGGCTGATGGCGAGGGGATTGTCCGGTACGATCCAGCCGCGGATCGAGTCGCCGTGATCGTGATCGATGAAGTAGCGCATGTCCCGAAGCTTGAGGCGGCGGAATGCCGGAACCGCCTCGGCGGCCCGGCCGAATGCCGGCCGGCAGGCCCATAGCGCATTTTCTTCCCCGCGTGCACCATCGCGGCGTCCGGGCCACCGACCGCCACCGCCAACCTTCCGCTTGCGCCCCCGCCGAGCACCGGCTATAGGCCCGGCCCACCGGTGCTCGCACAGCACCGGCCCGGGCGCGTCGCTCAGCGGGAGAGCACTACCTTGACAGGGTAGCGGTCCTCCCAATAAGTCGCTGACCCGGCTGAACTATTTCGGCGGTTTCAGGTTCGATGAATCTGAGCAGTTCGGAACGGAGACGTAGCACAGCGGTAGTGCATTCCCTTGACATGGGAAAGGTCACAGGTTCGATCCCTGTCGTCTCCACCATTCTCAATGACTTAGCCGGCCCGCTGCGGGCCGACGGCGCCTCTCAGAGGCGCATTACCCCCTGAAGATCACTCCCTGATCCAGATCGAGCAGCGCCGCGCGGTCGCGCCGGCGAAGGGTTGCCCGAGAGCCACAATCCGATCGTCGAAGCCGTCGAGTCGCTTCGTGCGGGCAATGGATTACGACACGACACCGCCGTAGCACCACCCAGGCGGCACACATGCGTCGAGCGCCCCGGGCGTCGCCGCGGAGCGTGTTCTCGTTTTGGCGATGTCGGGAAAGGTGGGCCCCGGGGCCGAAGCCCCGGGTTCTGTTTCTACGGCTGCCCTGCCGCAAGATGCTTACGCCGCGAGGCGGGCATCCATGACAACGTTATCGTTGGCATTTAGAGTTTTGGTCAGGTGCCCGGAACAGGGGTTGCCTGCGCCGAACCGGTCGAGTCCTTACCGAAAGTCGCATCTTATCCTGCCGAAACAGGGTAGAACTCGCGATCCCTTTACCGTCCAGTCGAACCTAACTTCGCCCCCAGCAGAAGCACCCTGATCTCTGACCCCGTTCGATGTCCGGGGCAGGATGTTTCTGGTGGAGGCGCCGGGTACCGCCCCCGGGTCCTGAAACGTTATTACGAACCGGTCATCAACCTCACCCCCTTTCTACCGCGTATGAGTCGGAAGGTCCACAGGCTCGTGCGGGATCGGCCCCGGCAACCCGTCCTCGCTGGAGGGCAGGGGATGGCGGATTCACGGCACCCGTGCCTTCGGTCGCCCACGGCTCGCACCGGCAGGGTTTGGGCGCTATGGGCTTACGCCGCCATCGGCTGACGCGGCCGATCGAGGCCGTCCGCCAGTCTGGTCAGGAAAAGCCGAACATGCCGAACACGCTGGGTCTCAACCGCACCCTCGGCAGCGCCATCGGCGTCATCGCGCTGGTGTCGGTGCTGAGCAGCGGGGCGGTCCTGCTCACCCGCGGCCAGCTGCGGGACGCGAACGATGCGCTCGACCGCGCGAACCAGACGATCCGCGGCCTCGACGCGTTCCGCAACGCCATGCTCAACCAGGAGACGGGCCTGCGCGGCTATCTGCTCACCGGCCGGGACGGCAGCCTCGAACCCTACCGGCAGGGCCGGCCGGCCCTGGACGCGGCGATCGACCGCCTCAGGGGCCTGATCGGCACCGATGCCGCGTCGTCGCGCCTCCTGGCCGATGCCGTGACGGCGGCGCGCTCCTGGCAGACCGATATCGGCCAGGCGGCCGTCCAGGGGGCCGCCGATCCGGCAACCCGGCCCGAGGCGGTGCGGATCGAGGCCGAGGGCACGGGCAAGCAGCTGTTCGACACCCTGCGCGACCGGCTCGGCGCCATCGAGGGCCTGGCCGAGGCCAATCGCGCGGCGCTGAATCAGCGGGTCGCCCGGGCCGAGCGCAACGAGAGCCTGGCCTTGTGGGGCGGCACCCTGCTCACGCTGCTGATCTGCGCCGGGATCGGGATCGCGATCAACCGCCTGATCGTCCGGCCCCTCGGGGCGGTGATGGGTTTCGTCGAGCGGGTCGGCGCGGGGGACCTCTCCGGCCGGCTGCGCACCGGCGGGCGCGACGAGATCGCCCGTCTGGGCCGCACGCTCAACGCCATGGTGGACGGCCTCTCCGACCTCGCCCGGACCAACCGGGCGGCCACCGCCGACCTCAACGCCGCCGCCGCCGAGATCCGCGCCTCCGCCCAGCAGCAGGCGGCCTCCGTCGAGGAGCAATTCGCCGCCGTCCAGGAGACCGCCGCCACGGTGGACGAGATCACCCATTCCGGCGCCCAGATCGGCAAGCGCGCCACCGAGGTCATCGCCACCGCCCAGGCCACCGCCCAGACCTCCCGCCAGGGCCTGCGCGCCGTCTCCGACACCGCCAAGGCCATGGACGCGATCCGCGAGCAGGCCGAGGCGGTGGCCGGCAACATCGTCAGCCTGTCGGAGAAGACCCAGACGATCGGCGACATCATCGAGAC
>NZ_FOTK01000019.1 GCF_900114535.1 Methylobacterium pseudosasicola
AAGGCCGTGCAGGCAGCCACGGGCGAGAGCGTCGAGGTCGCCTTCGTCGATCAGGGCTACACGGGCGAGAAGCCGGCCGCGGCAGCCCGCGCGCACGGCATCGAACTGAAGGTGGTAAAGTTGCCCGAGGCCAAGCGGGGCTTCGTACTCCTGCCCCGCCGCTGGGTCGTCGAACGCTCCTTTGCCTGGGCCACACGCTTTCGCAGGCTCGTCAAAGATTACGAGCGCTATGCAAGCACCCTGGCAGACCTGCACCTCGTCGCTTTCGTCTGCCTCATGCTCAAAAAGGCCGCTCAACTCGCCACAGGTTCATAACAGCCTCTAGGGCGGCCGAAGGCATTCTGACCGCTGGCTTCGCCTTCGGCGGGTGGGCTGACGGTTTGATCGGGCTTCCGGCCATTTCGGCGCGGAGGGTCTTCACCAGCTTACCGATGCCCTGGGCAACGTTGAGATAGGCAGCGTCGGCGCTGCGCCAGTCCTGAACGGGCCGACCGTCCTCGGGCAACAGCTTGAAACCGGCGGCCTTTGTCTCTTTCCAACCGCAGGGCCGTACCACGACGCCGACGACCCGAATGGTGCCCCGGGCCCTCCGGGCCATGGCGCGGTCGTACTCCAATTGGCAGTAGCGGCTGAAGATGTACTCGGGACTGAGCAGGGCGACCATAACGTGGGCCTGCCTGAGGGCTTTGGAGATGCCCGCGTCGAGGGCGTCGCCGGGGTCCATCCTTCCGTCGAACCAAGTCTTGACGCCGTCCTTGAGCAGGGGTGCCAGGTGGGTTTCGAGTTTCTGCCGGGCGGCGGCGTCGACGTGGGAGTAGGAGACGAAGATCCGGATCTCGGGCTTGCTTGTCGCGGTCCTGACATTCGCCTTGGCAGTGGCCTTCGCCCTGGTCACCGCGGACTCTGGTTTCCCGGGGACGGCCGTCTTGGCGGATCGGGTGCGGTTACGCGTGGCCATGATGCCTCCGGATCGTGGCGGCCAAGGTCTAGGTCAGGCCGCTCGACCTCGTTTTGTTCCCTGAAAAGGTGTGGATCTGCAACGCGATAACCGGGGCGTCGTGATCGGGTTGCAGTCGGCGGGAGGGGCAGGGACGCGTCGAGGTGACTGCTTCTTCACGCCTGGGCCCCATGATGACCGAAAGCTGTCGAGGCGCGGGTCATGGTCGATAGGGTCGAGGTCTTTAGGATCGCGGATCAACTGCGGGCTCTGCGCGGAGACCAGGCGGTGCGCGTCTCGGTCCGGCGCGTACGGGACAAGCTTCGTCGTAAGGGGTCCTTCAGCGACGTCGGGCCGAAGTTGGCGGTTTGGAAGGCGGCGCGGAATTACCAGCCCGTGATCGAGTTGATGGAGTTGCCGGACGCCTTGCAGAAGCGTTTGGGCGATTTCGGCAAGGCGTTGCTCGATGAGGTCCAGGCGAACGAGAGCCGCGTCCGGGACGGTGAGCGCGCGAACTTCGAGGTCGAGCGGGCGGCCTTCCGGGAAATGCTGGACGAAGCCGGCATGACGGTCGACGTGCTGGAGGCTCGGGTGGTCGCGCTCACCGCCGAGGTCGAGCGCCTGCGCAAGGGCGGGGCGACTGAGACATCGGAAAGTTCGGCTGAGGAGGATACCGAAATACTGCGCCGGCGGGATGTCTGGGAACGAGGCGTGGGACTGCGGACGCTGATGGCCCGGAAGAGGGACGAGATGGTCGGGCCGGACGCCCAGGAGGCGTTCTGGAAATCTGTCGAGACCGAGGTGCTGGCGTTGCTCCGGGGACGCGGTCCGATGCCCGCTGGGGATCTTCTGTCTGCCCTGCCGGCGAGCCTGCTCAACCGCGGGGCCGACGTCGAGATGCCCCTGTCAGTCGGGTGGTTGAGATACAGGCTGCGGTCAATGATCGAGGCAGGCAAGCCGCTCACGGAAATGAACGGACGCTTCGTGCCTGTCGAGCCGGACCCTGCCCCGTTGCAGGAGGTCGAGATAAGGTCGCCGCCGCCGTCCCTCGGCGACGCCGTAATGTGGGAGGTCCGAAAGGTGCTGCTTGAGCACGGCCCGATGAAGGCAGCCCAGATACGCGAGCGGTTGCCGCTGCGGGTTCACGAGGCCGCCAAGAGGCACTGGAAGGATGGGCTGAAGCGTCTCTCGAAGGACATGTCCGAACGGGCGGGACGCGGGTACTATTTCAAGAGCCTGGGCGATGGCCGATACGCAGCGCTGGAAGGCGTCGAGTTCGCTGGTGCTAGCGACGCCGAGCGCATCGCGTAGCGTGTACCGATATGCGTGACCCCTCACGTTCAACGGTAGTAGTCGGTTGACTTGGCGCCGGACAGCCCAGGCGCTGATGGCGTTTCCTCCCGACGACATGGCCATCAGCCTCGCGCGTCCTGAACTGGGTCTCGAAAGCGGCGTGCGGCGGTAGCTCGACGAGCTTTCTTCAAGATGCCATGCCGAACTGTCGCCGCGCGGTTTGTTGAATCGGCATAGTCAGCCCACGCTTGGATGCCCCACGATCCCCGGAGTAACTCATACGCGTGGGTAAACACCCCGCCGGCGGCAGACTGTTACGCACCAGGTAGCGTGTAACGGGTCCCGCTATCCGCTACGGGTTAGCCTTGTTTGCGTTGTCCGTTGGTCCGAGGATCCCCGATGCTGCCTGCATACGCCTGCCGTTATCGGTAGTCCCGCGGACATCATGCGGCCGCCTTCGGTTTGGGTTGGTTTGCGTCGCTCACCACCTCGACGGTTCGTAGAGATTAAGGCGGCCTCCTCTTAGAGCTTGGTCTTGCTGCCCCACTGGTGGCTTGACCTCCGGTCTAAGCCGTCTTTTGACGGAAAAAACTGTAAACGTAAACGAGGCCGCATTCGTCCGAATGCGGCCTCGCTCAACTTCAGGTAATTTCAAACCCGAACTTTGGGTCCCTGATCACAACATTGGAGCTGAGATCACACACCTTCTTGGCATCGTTCTCGGACATGAAGTTCATGGACAGCCTCGGCACGCGGCTCGCCAAGCTGTGCCTGGAGACCGCCCAAGCCGAGCTGGCCGGAGGGGCGTCATGACCAAACACTGCTACGACTACATCGACGACCAGGCGCAGCCCGAGTGCCTGCGGCGGTTCCTCGACTACCACTGCCGCCCCGCCGCCCTGAAGTACCCGACGGGCCGTGAGGACTTCGATCGGGGCCTGGAGGAGCGCCTGGGCATGCCCATGTGGCGGGATCCCGTGCCGGTGCTGTTCGCCCGGCACGAGGGCCGCCCCGTGCGCGTGACGATGGCCTCCCGGTTCGGCGACGTCGGGATCACCGAGCACCTCGACGCCGAGCGCGGCTACGACAAGCGCGTCGCGGTCGAGGACCTGACCGACTTCAGCGACGCGGCGCTAGAGCCGAGGGCGACCGTGCATGTGCCCGTCGACTGGAACGCGCCGACATGGGCCCCCCGGAAGCATGGGCAGCACCGGCGGGCCCGCCGCCGTGAAGCGCCACCACGAAGGCCTTGCCCGGTTCGGGGTGTCCGAGCCCCATCGGGGCAACCGGGCGCAACGCCGGGCGGCCGCGGCGCAGGCGAGGAGGTCCTGACATGCCAAGCTGGAACCGCCGCGAGAAGCCGGACTACCGGCACCTGAAGGACGCCACGCCCGAGTCCGCCCTGCTGGCTGCCATCCGGTCCCCGACGTACGGGGACGGCAACGAGCTGGACATCCAGGCGAGCATGCAGGCCCGGATCCTCGGCATCTTCGGCGAAGCCGACATGCTCTACCTCGCCCAGCTCGTGCCCTTCCACGAAGCCGCCAGGGCCGCGGATCCCGCCTTCCCCGGGCATGGCCGGGACTGGAACTCGGTGTTCGTGCACGACGTGGTCGGCAACGCCATCGGCCAGGGCATCAGGCTCGGCATTCTCAGGGAGGCCCCGAATCCCGGCGGAGACCGGATCTTCCTCCTGGAGATCCGTGCCCCGTTGTTCGAGCGCATGGGGAGCGGCAAGTGGCGCAGGGTCGACCCGCAGCGCAGCGCCAGGGGCGCCGGCCAGCGCGAGGCGGCCCGGATCCGGCATGCCGAGAAGATCGGCCCCCAGGTTGCCAAGCTGGTGGGTGAGCTGTGCGAGACAGGCGCCCCGGTGCCCGGCGAATGGTTCACGCGATACCCGGAGCAGTTCGCCCGGCTGAAGGGTCTCGTCGATCGCATCGCCGACGCGCGGCCGACGTTCGAGGATGCCCACCGCGGGATGCACCTCGCCGACCAGAAGTGGTGGCTCAAGGGGCTGTCGGATCGCCTCCGCATCGTCCGACGCGAGCTGGCGGACGACCGGTGGGCGGGCAGGCCTCCCCGCTACGGCGCGCCCGTGCCGGCCGCGCTCCCGGCCGAAGACCTCGACGCGCTCGACGGGCTCTGATCCCTTCTTAAGGCAAAGTCCGAGATTGCCTTAAACAGGTACCACGCCGTCCAGCCAGGCCTGGACCGCCCGACGCTCGCCAGCGTTCATGCCCCGGAGGATGCCCCCGACCTCGCGGTAGCCCCACGTCCGGCCGTCCGGCGCCGTGGCGCCATCGATGTAATCGAGGGAACCGGCGTCGAGGTGGACCCTGATGCGCCAGTCGCCGATGCGCACGGCCTGGATCCCGTCGTAGGGGAGGCTCCCCCCATCGACCAGGCCGGCCTTCATGGATCCGGCCATCGCGGCGCGGATGATTTCGAGGACGTCGCCATCGTTCATGCACGGATTCTCGCGCCGGGCGTGTCATCGGGCAAGCCGGGACGGGTGCTGAGTATCGAGGAAGGTGTCCGGGACCCTATGCGAATCCTCGGTGAGATGGGACCATCCGGTCGAGCCCCGGCAGCTGACCCGGTGATAGCGCTGGACTGAAAATCCGGAGAGTGTCGTTCGACTCGACACCGGGGCACCACCACCGCCCGTAACGTATCGCATGTGAGACGCTAAGCGGCTTACGGTCTAACCTGCGATACGTCGGCGCCCAGGCTTTCGGGCCGCGTCGGGAAGGACAGGGCGCCCGATCCTGTGGATTCTCGCGCGGCCTGCGGTACGCGGAGGCCAGGGATCCGTGGTACTTTTGCGGTACTTCGCGGATCGTAGATGGCGCCGGGCCGTTGAAATCGCTCGGCTATTCCGGGCGATGCATGGGTGGCGGAGACGGAGGGATTCGAACCCTCGATACCCCTTTCGGGGTATGCTCATTTAGCAAACGAGTGCCTTCAGCCGCTCGGCCACGTCTCCGGCGCTCTGGCTCTAGAAGGTCGGATCGGGCGGGTCAACCCGATCCGGTGGGATGGCGGCGCGGCGGCGGCGTTCGTAGTGCTTGGCGATGCGCAGATGCCGCGACATGGCGTAGTTCATGGCCGTCAGGAAGCCGTAGGTGCCGCGCAGGAAGTGGCGCCGGCCGAGATAGGCCTTCAGGAAATTGCCCGGCAGCTCGACGAAGACGCGCCAGCTTGGAATCACCACGCCCCGGGCTTCGAGGTCGTCCGCCTGCTGGTCGGAATAGCGGTTGAGCTTGTCCAGCTGGTCGCCGAGCGAGCGCACCGAGAAATGGTGGATGATCCCCCGGAGGCGGCCGGGCTTCACCCCGGGCTCCAGGGCGACGCGGTCGTGGACCGGGGAGGGGGCGTAGCGGCCCCGGTCCTTGCGGTAGAGCCGCACCGGAGTCAGCGTGTAGGCCCAGGGATGGGGCCGCCCCTCGCCGGGGAAGACTTCCGCAATGCCGATCCGCCAGGCCGGCCGGTGCGGCTCGCCAGCGGCGAACAGGGCGCGGATCTCGGCCGCGAGGTCGGCGGGGACGACCTCGTCGGCGTCGAGGTTCAGGAGCCAGACATGTCGGCACTGCTCCTCGGCGAAGCGCTTCTGCGGGCCGTAGCCCGGCCAGGGATTGTGGATCACCCGGGCGCCGAGCGAAGCCGCCAGCGCCTGGGTGCAGTCCGTAGAGCCGGAATCGACCACCACGAGATCGTCGGTCAGGTCGCGCACCGCCCGGATCGTCGCGCCGATCCGGTCCGCCTCGTTGCGGGCAATGATGAAGATCGACAGGGGCAGCGGCGCCGGGCCGGCCGCCCCAGGGCCCATCGGCGTTTCGGTCACGCCAGCCAGTCCGGCACCCGGTCGAGGGCGACGAGATCCTCGACGCTCACCCGCGGGCGCACCACGGCCGCTCGGTCGCCGCGCACCAGCACCTCGGGCACCAGGGCTCTGGTGTTGTAGGTGCAGGCCTGGACCGCCCCGTAGGCGCCCGCGCTCATCACGGCGATCAGGTCGCCGGCCTTCACCGCCGGCATCTCGCGGTTGAGGGCGAGGTAGTCGCCGCTCTCGCAGACCGGGCCGACCACGTCGGCGATCACGCGGGGCGTGTCCGGCCCCGGCTCGGCGACCGGGCGCAGGCCGTGATAGGCCTCGTACAGGGTCGGGCGGATCAGGTCGTTCATCGCGGCGTCGACGATCACGAAGGTGCGTCCCTCGGAATGCTTCACATACAGCACCCGGGTCACCAGGATCCCGGCATTGCCGGCAATCATCCGGCCTATCTCGAAGACCGGGCGCAGGCCGAGCGGCGCGAAATGCGGCCGCAGGGTCGCGGCCAGGGCGGCGGGATCGGGCGGCGGGGCGTTGTCGTCCCGGTACGGGATGCCGAGGCCGCCGCCGAAATCGATGTGGCGCAGGGGATGGCCCGCAGCCAGGAGCTGCTTGGCGAGCTCGGCCAGGAGCCGCGCGGCGCTGGTGAACGGTGCCAGGTCGGTGATCTGGCTGCCGATATGCATGTCGACGCCGTGGATCGCGATCCCGGGCAGGGCGGCGGCGGCGGCATAGACCTCCGGGGCCCGGGTGATCGGGATGCCGAACTTGTTCTCGTACTTGCCGGTGGAGATCTTGGCGTGGGTGCCGGCATCCACGTCCGGGTTGACCCGCACCGAGACCGGCGCGGTCAGGCCGAGGCTCACTGCGGTCTCGGAGAGCTGGACCAACTCCGGCTCGCTCTCGACATTAAAGCAGAAGATGCCCGCCTGGAGCGCGGCGACCATCTCGTCCCGGGTCTTGCCGACGCCGGAGAACACGATCTTGGCCGGATCGACCCCGGCCGCCAGCGCCCGGTGCAACTCGCCGCCGGAGACGATGTCCATGCCGGCGCCCTGGGCCGCGAGGGTCCGCAGCACGGCCTGATTCGAGTTCGCCTTCATGGCGAAGCAGACCAACGCGTCGTCGCCCGCGAAGGCCTCGGCGAACACGCGGTAATGCCGCTCCAGGGTGGCGCTGCTGTAGCAGTAGAACGGCGTGCCGACTTCCGCGGCGAGGCCCGTCAGGTCGACGTCCTCGGCCAGCAGGCGGCCGTCGCGATAGTGGAAATGGTGCATCTCGGCCGTATCTCTCCTGCATGCCGGAGCGCGAGGTGTTTCCCGTGAAACATCCCGGCCGCCTGTCGGCGGAGCGCCCAGCGACGCGGGCGGACACGGCGCAGGCGCGGAGCAGGGCTCCGGCAGAAGCCGTCTACAGCAGCGGATCGAGAATGAAAGGCTCCTTGGGGACCCGGTAGCCGCGCTTCGCGCCGCGGCTGGTCTCGATCGGCGCCCCGGTGCCACCCGGCGGGACCGCCGCGACGGAGAGCTCGTCCCCGGCCCGCACACCCTCGGCCGTCGGCTCTTCGGCCCCGCCGCCGAGGCCGACCGAGACCGGCAGGGTCCGGCGGCCGTTGACCGCGTCGGATCCCGCCTGGGCGGTCGGAGCCGGAGCCGCGGTCTGGGGCGGTTCGAGGGCGCCCCGTCGGCCGCAGGCGGAGACCGCGAGGGCGACGAGGCCGGACACGGCGAGGAGCTTCAGGGCGGGAGACGACAACATCGCGCGCGGGTCCGACGGGCTCGGCGCCGGCGCTCGAAGGCCGGCGGGAGCGCTAGCTTAGCGGTTGCCGGGCTTCGGCGCGAGCGCGGTGCCGCCACACGCGTGTGGGTCTCGCCTCAGCCGCGCCGCTCCTTGGTGCCCTCGGCGCCCTGCTTGCCCTTGGCCGGAGCGTCCTGCTGCTGCTGGGCCTCGTAGGCGTCGATCGCCCGGCGGCAATTCTCGCTGAGCTTCTTCCAGTTCTTCTGGAAGCAGGCGTCGGTGGCCGGATCGTCGGGGGCCAGGTTGCCGCAATAGGTGAGATAATCCCCGGTGCAGTACTTCTTGAGGGTCTCGTTGCCGCGCTTCGACTGCTGCGCCGCGGCCGGCAGCGTCAGGGCGGAGGCCGCCACGACGGCGAGAAGGATTGGCTTCAGGCGCATGAGGATACGTACCATCTCTCGGAGTCAGGAATGTCGGGATGAGTCCCGGTTGCGATGATGCCTTTGCATGGTCGAAACAAGGCAACCCGCAAACGTTTCTCTGTGGTGATTGGCCCGCGCGCTCCGGTTAGACGCGCTCGGGCTGCGGGGTCGGAAACGCCGCCCGCGGTAGCCGTTCCTGGCCGATCAGGGCGTCGGCGACTTCCGTAATCCGCCGGCGCAGATCGGCGTTCTCACCCTCTAGGCCGCCCTGGCGGTCCGCCAGATTCTGGGCCAGGGCCTCTTCGGCCGCCTTCAGGCTGGCCCGCAGATCGTCGCGTTCGGCTGCCAAGGCAGCCGCATCCTCGCCCTGCGGCCGGTCGGCCCCACGGCCTTGTCGGATCGCCAGGAGGCTGTCGAGCAGGTCCGCATGCGCCTCCTCGAGGGCGCGCAGCGTGGCGAAGCTCGCGGTGCCGTCCTCGCGAGCGCTGGCCAGTTCGGTCTCGAGCTCCCGGGTCTTGGCCTGGGCCTGGGCGATCTCGGCGTCCCGGGCCGCCACGTCGCGGGCGAGGGCGGCCGCCCGCATGGCGCCGGCGCCGATCGCCGCGAGGTCGCCATGGCGCTTGGCTTGCACGGTCTCGACCTTGCGCTCCAGGCGCCGCTGCTGCACGGCGAATTGCGCCCGCAGGAAATCCCGCTCCGCGGCGATCTCGGCCGGCGACAGCGGCAGGCGCGCCTCCGCACGCCGCCGCGCCAGACGCGCCGCGCGCGCGTTGAGGGCCGGGAGCAGCAGGAGGCCGCACAGGCTCGCCGCCAGGAAGCCCAGCGCGAAGATCATTACGGTTTCGATCACGAGGGGACAGCCCGCGTAGGCGGCCGGAAGGCCCGGCCCAGTATCAGTCTAACCCAGGTCGGCTGCCGGGGCGAAATCCGGCGCGACTTATCGATCAGAACGGGTTCCAGGTCGCCTCCCGGGTGAACTTGAGATAGCCGACATTGATGCCCAGCCGGGCGCCGACGCCGCTGCGGATCGGCACCACGATGATGCGGTCGCTCACCACCGCGGTCATGCCGAAGCCGCCCACCAGATAAGCCGAACCGTCGACGCCGCCGAAGCGCCGGAACAGATCCCGCACGTTGGGCAGGTTGTAGACCAGCATCATGGTGCGGGCACCGTCGCCGCCGACGTCGAAGCCCAGCGACGGCCCTTGCCAGTAGACGTGCTTCTGCCCGGCATTGCGGGTGTAGAGCGTGCCCTCGCCATAGCGGACGCCGGCCACCACCGCGCCTCCGCCTTCCTGGCCGAGGATGTAGCCGTTCGGCTCGCCCCAGCGGCGCCCCGCCTCCTCGACGGTGAGCGCCAGGCCGCGGGAGACCGAGCCGAAGAACCGGTGGCCGGATTCCACGATCTCGCCGGGGCGGAAGGTCTCGGGCGTATCGAGGTCCTCGCCCCGCGCCAGGGCCGGACCGAGGCCGGCGAGGCCCGCCAAAGGGGCGCCCAGCGCCAGGCCAAGGCCCGCGCGGAGCAGGTGGCGGCGATGGGTGCCGCGCTCGTCTCGTGCCGTCATCGTTGCCTCCTCGCCCGGTTCGACTCTGCCTCGTCTTTTTCCGAAAGCCGGTGGCCACCTTTCGGGACGATGCTCTAACGGTTCCGCGGTGGATCCTTGCCGCATCCACGGGCCAGTCTCGATCGCAACCGGGATCGGCCTGAGGACGGGCCCGCTATCCGGGACGGCGCGGACCGATACGTCGGACCAGCTTCTGAGGAAAACCGCAAGATGTGGTTAACGCGCCCTGACGCCGCCCCGGCCCCGGCTTCGATGCGTGCCAGGACTTTGGGCCTGCTCCGTATCGCGTCGCGATCGGTGCTCGCCGCCCTCATGATCATGGCCTGCGTGCCGGCGGCGGCCCAGCCGGCGGCGACGGCAGTCGAGCTGCTGGCGCTGAATGGGTTCGATCCGGTCAGCTACTTCCTGAAGGACGGACCGCAGGCCGGCGCCGCGCGGTTCGAGCTGTCCTGGGGTGGCCGGGTCTGGCGCTTCGCCAGCGGTGCCGACCGGGCCGCCTTCCGGGACAACCCGGAAGTCTACGCCCCGCGGCTCGGCGGCTTCGACGCCGCCGGTATCCTGGACGGGCGCCTGGTCGATGCCGATCCCCTGGTCTTCGCCGTGATCGGGGAGCGCCTCTACCTGTTCCGGGATGCGGAGCGGCGCGCCCGGTTCCTGGCCGAGCCCGAGCTGGTCCGGCAAGCGGAAGCCGCCTGGCCCGGCCTGCAGGGCTTGCTGGACGTGCCGCTCAGGGATGCGCCGCGGTGAGGCGCGTCTCCGGCGCACGGCCCTTTCCGCCGGGGGCGGGGAGGGCGAGCGTGGCGGCCAGGTCCGGATCGCCCAGGGCCGCGAACGGACCGTTGCGGTAGCCGGCCCGGTAGCGTCCGTACAGGATCGGGCCGCCGCCCGGGACCACCACGCAGCCGCCGGCCGCCGTCAGGATATGGTCGCCGGCGGCGGTGTCCCATTCCATGGTCGGTCCGCAGCGGACGTAGACATCCGCCTCGCCGGAAGCGATCAGCCCGAACTTGAGCGCGGACCCGGATTGGCGGGTCTCCGAAACGGGCAGGGCGGCGAGGCAGGTGGCGGTCTCCAGGTCGCCGTGGCGTCGGCTCCCCAGCGCCACGAGGCCGCTGCGCGGTGCCGGGCGGGCATGGACCGGCCGGCCCGCGCCCGGGCGCCCCTCGATCACCGGCGCCTCAACGCTGGCCTGCCCCGCCCACCAGACCCGCCCGAGGCCGGGGGCGACCAGGGCGGCCGCCACCGGCCGCTCCCCCGCCACCAGGGCGATGTTGACCGAATAGTCCGGCGTCCCGGCCAGGAAGTCGCGGGTGCCGTCCAGGGGATCGACCAGGAAGAAGTTTTGGGCCGGCCGCACCACGAGGTCGTCGGCCGCGGTGCCTTCCTCGGCGATGACGGCGATTCCGGGAAAGCGCGCCGCGAGGGCGGCGACGATCAGCGCCTCGGCCTCGACATCGGCGGCGCTCGACGGCGAGCCGTCCGGCTTGAGGGCGTGGGGGCAGGGGCCGCGATGATAGCGCCGCAGCACCTCTCCGGCGGCGCAGGCGATCTCGGCGAGCGCCGCGGCGATCCGCTCGCGCTCAGGCCCCGAAAACATCGCCGCGCCCGTCATGTCGCCTCCCGCACCTGCTTGCATGCCCGAGCAGGTTGCTCTTGTCGACGGTTCGGGCCGGGAAACGGTTCCGTTGCGTGGTTCTGCGCGTGGGAAACCCCGCCGCCGAACGGACCGATTCGACCCCGGTATCGGCGGTTCAGGCGCGATCCATATCGCGCGGCCCAGCGTAGGCATCCTCGAACACCTCGGAACGACGCACCGAAGAGAAAATCTGGCCTCGTGATCTCTTCTTAAGAAATAACTAAACCAGGAACCGATAGTTCTGTGCGGGATCAGGTAAAAAACTTGCGGTTGGACAGCGAGTTTTGTTACGCAGATCGACAAGCTAGATCTGAGATGCGTCATGACTCCGGGAAGACATTTTGCGCTGCCGATATGTTTGCTGATATTGTCCTGTATCGTCGGGGCAAATGCAGCAGAATTGGACCTCATCAAGGCTCAATATAAGAGGCCGACGGCGATTACATTCCCGGACGAAGCGCCGTTCTCGCCGCAGACGGCGACCCTCGGCAAGATGCTGTTCTTCGATCCCCGGCTGAGCGGGAAGCAGAACCTCAGCTGCGCGAGCTGCCACAATCCGTCCTTCGGGTTCGAGGTTCCCGTCCCCGGGGCGATCGGGGCGGCCAACACGCCGCTCGCCCGCAAGGCGCCGACCCTGCTGAACGCCGCCTGGATCCCGACGCTGTTCTGGGACGGGCGGGCCCCGAGCCTGGAGATGCAGGCGCTCGGACCGATCACGGCCGAGGCCGAGATGGACGGCAAGTTCACCGAGATCGTCGCCACCCTCACGCGCATACCGGAATACCGGGCTTGGTTCGGCAAGCTGTTCCCGCGTGACGGCATCACCCAGGACAACCTCCTGACCGCGATCGCCACCTACGAGCGGACGGTCGTGGCGGAATGGGCGCCGTTCGACCGCTGGATCGAGGGCGACGCGACGGCGATCTCGCCGGCCGCGCAGCGCGGCTTCGCCTTGTTCACCGGCAAGACCGGCTGCTCGGGCTGCCATACCGGCTGGAACTTCACCGACAACAAGTTCCACGACCTCGGCATCCCGACGACGGATATCGGGCGCGGGACCTTCGAGCCCGACAACCCGCTGGCGCAATACGCGTTCAAGACGCCGGGGCTGCGCAACCTGACCTACCGGGCACCGTTCGGGCATGCCGGCCAGTTCGCCAATCTCGAGGAGATCGTCGCGTTCTACGAGACCGGCGGTCTCGATCGGCCGTCGAAATCGCCGCTGATGAAGCCGCTCAAACTGAGCCCGGAGGAGCGCGCGGACCTGATCGCCTTCCTGCGCTCGCTGACCGCGGAGCAGACTCGGACCGCCCTGCCGAATCTGCCGAACTAACGTTTTGCTTTTACATCATGTTTTCCAGGATCCGTCCCCGATCGCAGCCCGATCGGGGACGGCGCTCAGCGGGAAACCGGGAAGTCGCCATGTCCATCCGCTATAAGATCCTGCTCCCGCTCCTCGGCTTCCTGCTCCTCGCCGGGCTCCTAGCCGGGATCACCGGTCTCGTCGGCCTCGGCGCGGTCGGCGATCTGTCGCGGCTCGCCGAGCGCACCGCCGAGGCGGCCGAGACGAGTCGCGCCGCCCGCGACCAGTTCCACCGGGCCGAGGAACTGGTCGCGCGGGTGAGCGCGATGACCGACCTCCTCGACATGGCGCCGATCCAAACGGAGTTCACCGGGGCGGGCGATCGCTTGACGGTCCTGCTCGGGCGCCTGAAGGACATCGCCCTGTCCGACTCGATGCAGGCCCTGGCGCGGAGCGCGGAGGCCGAGGCGCGGCAATGGCGCGGCGATGCCGAGATCCTGCTCGGCATTCGGCAGGCGCGGGAGATCCCGGTCCAGGAACGGATGGCCCAGCAGAGCCGGCGCCTGCGGCAGCGGTTCGACGAAGCCGTGGCGCTCGCCGCCGCGGATGCCCGGGCTCAGATGCAGGCGACCCGCGAGGCCACGGCCTGGAAGATCTGGGCGATGCTCGGGCTCGGGGGCGGCGTGGTCCTCATCGGATCGATCACGGCGCTCTGGCTCGCCGGCAATCTGGCACGGCCGCTGGTCCGGCTGACCGACGAGACCACCCGCCTGGCGAACGGCGACACGAGCGTCGCGCTGGCCGCCGCAAACCGCCGCGACGAAATCGGCGCCATCGCCCGCGCCGTCGTGGCGATTCGCGACACGTCGCGGGCGGAGGCCGCGCAGCAGGTCGAGGCCACCGAAGCCGCCCGCCTGCGCGAGGAGCAGGCCCGGCGCGCGATGCTGCACGACCTTGCCGACCGGTTCGAGCATTCGGTCGGCGGGATCGTCGCCCATGTGGCCGAGGCGGTGACCGGCCTGCAGGCCTCGTCTGGCACGATGCAGGCCGCGGTGGGAGGGACGGCCCTGCGCTCCACCAGCGCCGCGGAGGCCGCGCACCGGACTGCCGGGAACGTCAACGCCGTGGCGGCGGCGGCCGAGGCCCTGGGCTCGACCGTGCAGGAGATCGGCCGGCAGGTCGCCCATGCCGCCGGGATGTCGTCCGCCGCCGTGGAGGCCGCTGCGCGCACCGACGCGATCATGGCGGCCCTGTCCGCGGCCGCGGCCCGGATCGGCGACGTGGTCGGACTGGTCTCCACCATCGCGGGCCAGACCAACCTGCTGGCGCTCAACGCCACGATCGAGGCGGCCCGGGCCGGAGAGGCGGGGCGCGGCTTCGCCGTCGTGGCAGCCGAGGTGAAGGAGTTGGCCGCGCAGACCGCCAAGGCCACCGACGAGATCGGCCAGCAGATCGGCGCCATCCAGGGGGCGACCAGTGGCGCCGCCGAGGCGATCCAGGACATCACGGCCCAGATCCACGCGCTGAGCGGCGTGACCACACGCATCGCCAGCGCGGTCGACGGCCAGGGCGTCACCACCCGGGAGATCGTGCGCAGCATGTCCGAAGCCTCGGGCGGGACCGACAAGGTGACCGCCGACATCTCCGAGGTCGCCCGCTCGGCGGGCGCTGCCGGCCATGCCGCCGAGGCGGTCGCAAGCTCCGCCGACGATCTGGCCGTCCAGTCCCGCGCCCTGCACACGGAGATCGACCAGTTCCTCCGGAACGTCCGGGCCGCCTGAGCGCGTCGCCGGTGGGGCGATGCCCTACCCTTCGGGTGCCCCGATCACCGTCCGCTTGATCCGCGCGAGCAGCGCGCAGGTCCGGCGCCGGTGGCGATGCAGCTCCGCCGCGAGGCTGCGGGCATCCGGCAGGCCCACGGCCTTGGCGATCTGCCGGGCGGCGCTGTCCGAGGGGACGGCGCCGGGATCGGCCATCACCAGCCGCTGCCATTGGTAGACCGCGTCGAGGAAGCCGTAGGTCTCGGCCAGGGGCTCGGCCATGGCGGCGGGCAACAGGCCGTGCTCGCCCGCCTGGCGCAGCACCGCCTCGCCGGACAGATCGATGCCGATGTGCCAAGCCTCCGGGTGGCTCAGCACGATGGACTGGGCCACGAAATCGAGGTCGAACAGGCCGCCGGGGGCGAGTTTCAAGTCGTAGGGACCGGCGTGGCCGCGCTCGTCCGCGACGAGCCTGCGCATCTCCCCGGCCGCGGCGCAGACCTGGGCGGGATCGCGCGGCTGCCCGATCGTCTCGGCGATGGTCGCCATGACGGCGGCGCCGAGCTCGGGATCGCCCGCCACCACCCGGGCCCGGGTCAGGGCCATGTGCTCCCAGGGCTCGGCCGCCTCGCGCTGATAGGTCACGAAGCCGTTGAGCTGCACGGCGGGCGGGCTGTGGCTGCCGTACGGCCGCAGGCGCAGATCGACCGCGTAGAGCCGGCCGCGGCGGGTGGCTGTGGTGAGCGCGGCGTAGAGGCGCTGGGCCAAGCGGTTATAGGCCACCACCGCGTCGAGCGGGCGCGGGCCGTCGCTCATCCGGTTCTCGGGATCGAAATCGTACAGGAACACCAGATCGAGGTCAGAGACCGCGCTGAGCTGCCGGGACCCGAGCCGGCCCAGCGCCAGGACGCAGCACCGCCCCTTCGGGACGGCGCCGTGGTCTTGCGTGAACCGGTGCAGTTCCGCCTCCAGGTTCAGCGCGACTGTCGCCTCGGCGATGGCCGAATAGGCCTCTCCGGCCTGGCGCGGGGTGATCAGGCCGGACAGGAGCCGCGCGCCGGTGACGAACACCATCTGGCGGGTGGCGTCCCGGCATCGGTCCAGAAACTCCTCGTGGCTCGCCGGCTGCCCGACCAGCGCCCGGTATTGCGCCTGCACCTGCTCGGGCGCCGGCATCGGCGCCACGAAGTCGGGGTCGAGCACGGTGTCGAGGACGTGCGGGCTGAGGCTGACCGTATCGGCGAGATGGGGCGAGGTCCCCAGGATGTCGGCGAACAAGAGACGTAGCCGCGCGTGCGAGCGCAGGATGGCGAGGAGTTCGGCCACCGCGGGCATCCGGGCGAAGGCCCGGTCGAGGGTGAGGAGAGCAGCGTCCGGATCGTTGGTGCCGCCGAGCGCCCGCAGCAGGCTCGGAAGCAGCTCGGCCAGGATCTCCCGCGCCCGGCCGGTCTGGAGCGCCGGGCGGCGGCCGACATGCCAGCCCTGCACGGTTTCCCAGGCGAGCCGGGGATCGCGGAACCCGAACGCCGCCAGATTCTCCAGGGTGGCAGGATCCGGCTCGCTCTCGCCGAAGACGAGGGCGTCCTCCGGGGCGCCGTCCCCCGGCGCCGTCTCGAACAGCAGGGCGTAATGGGCCTGGACCCGGCCGGCCTGGTGGAGCAGCGTCGCCTCGAACGCCGCCCGCGTGTCGAACCCGGCGAATCGGGCCAGGGCTTCGAGCGCCGCGTCGCCGGTGGGCAGGCGCTGGGTCTGCTCGTCGCGGATCATCTGGATCCGGTGCTCGAGGGTGCGCAGGAACCCGTAGGCCGCCGCGAGCTCGTCGCGGGCTTTTGCGTCGATCCAGCCCTCCTCGACGAGACGACCCAGCATCTCGACGGTCCGGCGCCCCCGCAGGGCGGGCTTGCGGCCGCCGAACACGAGCTGCTGGGTCTGGACGAAGAACTCGATCTCGCGAATGCCGCCGCGGCCGATCTTGATGTCGTGGCCCGCCACCGTGATCGTGTCGTGCCCGCGGACCATGTGGATCTGGCGCTTCATCGCGTGGATCTCGGCGATGGCCGCGAAGTCGAAGTGCCGACGCCAGATGAACGGCGCGAGATCGGCCAGGAACGCCGTGCCGGCCGGGATATCGCCGGCGATCGGCCGGGCCTTGATGAAGGCGGCGCGCTCCCAGTTCTGGCCCAGCGTCTGGTAGTAGTCGAAGGCGAAGCTGGTGGAGAGCGCCACCGCCGTGGAGCCCGGGTCCGGGCGCAGTCGGTAGTCGAGCCGGTGGACGTAGCCGTCGGCGGTGCGCTCGGACAGGAGCTTCACCAAGCCCTGCGCCAGCTTGACGAAGAACGCCTTGGGGTCGCCGCCGGTGGCGGCGGCTGCACGCTCGAGCTCGTAGAAGATGACGAGGTCGATGTCGCTGGAATAGTTCAGCTCGGCCCCGCCATGCTTGCCGAGCGCCAGGATCACGAGCCCGGAGCCGGCCTGCGGGGCCTCCGGGTCCTGAGGCTGGAACCGGCCGGCCGCCATGCCCTGCCGGAGCAGGGCGTCGGTGGCAGCACTCACCGAGGCGTCGGCGAAATCGGACAGGGCTTGGATAACGGCGTCGATATCCCAGCAGCCGCCGAGATCGGCGAGCGCCACCAGCAGGGCGTGCTCCTCGCGGTTCCGGCGGAGCCGCCGGGCAACCTCGACGAGGTCGGGATTGTCGCCGCAAGCGCCCCCGACCGCGCGCTGCCGGGCGATGATCGTCCGGCTTGCGGCCTCCGGCGCCTGCCCCATCAGGGCGACGAGGCGCTCCGGCGAACGGGTGATAGCCTGCCAGAGGAAGGGCGAATGGTCGGCGAGCCCGAGCAGCAAAGCCCGGCAGGCCGGGGTGAGGAAGCCCACTGGGAAGGCCGGCTCGATCTCGGCGAGCCGTGCGCCCGCCGCATCCGGATCGGCGGGCCGCAGGCCAGGGCGCAGGCGTGCGAGCAGGGTCGGTTCGGGCTGCATGGGAGTCCCGGTTCGGCTGACGGTCTGTCGTCCCACGCCGATTCCTCCCTGAGTTCAAGCCGAGCCCGATCGCGCCGAGGCGGCTCGCGGTCCTCATCGTGACCCGCGCCAACGTACCCGATCCGGGCGCGGCCGGCACCGGTCCCGGCCGGTAACGCTTTTCAAAGCCGACCGTGGCGTTTATCCGTGCGGACCGGTCCATCGCCCCCGGCCCGACCGGTGGGCCGCGCGGGATGTTTCGCGGGGGCTCGACCGCTTGATCGGGCGGCCAAGGATCGGCGGCTCCGAATCGACGAGCCGGCCCGCAGAGTGTTCGCCCCCCAGATCCGCCGCCCGGAGCGCGCCATGTCCTCCCCGAACGCCCCCAGCCTGACCCTCGACGGCCTCGACCTCGCCGCCCTGCTCTGCTCCCGCGTCTGCCACGACGTGATCAGCCCCGTCGGCGCGATCGTGAACGGGCTGGAGGTGCTGGAGGACGACGATGACGAATCGATGCGGACCTTCGCCCTCGAACTGATCGGAAAGAGCGCCCGCCAGGCCTCGGCCCGGCTGAAATTCGCCCGGATCGCCTTCGGGGCTGCGGGCTCGGCCGGCGCCTCGATCGACCTCGCCGATGCCGAGGGCGTGGCCAAGGGCATGTTCAGCGACGAGAAGACCAAGCTCGCCTGGAGCGCGCCGCAGGCCCTGTTCCCGAAGAACAAGGTCAAGCTGCTCCTCAATCTCGTGATGATCGCGACTTCGGCGATCCCGCGGGGCGGCCTGATCGACGTCGTCGTCTCCGGCGACGGCGAGGCGCCGACCCTGGTGCTCAAGGCCAAGGGCTCGCATGCCCGCATCCCGCCCCATGTCGAGGAGCTGATGGCCGGCAGCCCCGAGAGCGGCACCGTCGACGCCCACGGTATCCTGCCGTTCTATGCCGGCCTCGTGGCCCGGGCCGCCGCCATGGATGTCCGATTCGGCATTGAGGGTGATGAAGTGACGATCACGGCCTCGCCGACAGTGATCGCGGCCCCCGCGGAAGACGGTGACGAAGCTTCCGACACAGCGCTGGCCTAAAAAACTGGAAAACGCCGGGGTGGGGAGGGGATCGAAACGCTTCCCTAACCCCGCGTGAGTAAGTACGTTACGCGAGAGCCTCTTCGTGTAACGAGTATCGCCGATGGACGACCTGCTTCGTGAATTCCTGACCGAGAGCGGGGAACACCTCGACACGGTCGATGCTGAACTCGTTCGGTTCGAGCAGGACCCGAATAATCAGACGATACTGCGGAATATCTTTCGGCTCGTCCATACGATCAAAGGAACTTGCGGGTTTCTCGGGTTGCCACGCCTCGAAGCCTTGGCGCACGCCGCCGAGACCTTGATGGGCCGCTTCCGGGACGGCCTGCCCGCCACCTCCGAATCGGTCACGCTGATTCTCTCGACCCTGGACCGGCTCAAGGCGATCCTGGCGGACCTGGAGGCCACCGGCGCCGAGCCGGCGGGCTCCGACGATGACCTGATCTCCGAGTTGGAGCGCATGGCGTCGGCCGAGCCCGAGGCCGCGCCGGCCCCCGCACCCGAGCTGGTGCTGCCCGAGCCCGTCTCCCGCGAGCTGAAGCCCGGCGAGGTCTCCCTGGACGATCTGGAGGCGGCCTTCCTGGCGGCCCCGGGCCCGAGCGAGGCGGATTTCGCCGCGCCGATCTCGGCTCCCGTCGAGGCGCCGAAAGCCGAAGCGCCGAAGGTCGAGGCCCCCAAGCCCGCCGCGCCCAAGGCTGTGGCGCCCAAGGCCGAGCCCGCCGAAGCTGATTCGGCCAAGGCCGAGCCGGCGGGCGACGCCGAGGCCGTGGTGGCGACAGAGACCACGGCGGCCGGGAGCAAGATCCAGACGATCCGCGTGAACGTGGATACGCTCGAGCACCTGATGACCATGGTCTCGGAGCTGGTGCTGACCCGCAACCAGCTCCTCGAGATCGCCCGCCGGCACGAGGATTCGAGCTACAAGGTTCCGCTCCAGCGCCTCTCGCACGTCACGGCCGAGCTGCAGGAAGGCGTCATGAAGACGCGCATGCAGCCGATCGGCAGCGCCTGGCAGAAGCTGCCGCGCGTCGTGCGCGACCTCTCGGCCGAACTCGGCAAGCAGATCGACCTGGTGATGGTCGGCGCCGAGACCGAGCTCGACCGGCAGGTCCTCGAAGTGATCAAGGACCCGCTGACCCACATGGTCCGCAACTCCGCCGATCACGGCCTCGAATCCACCGCCGGGCGCGTGGCGGCAGGCAAGCCGGCCCGCGGCACGATCCGGCTCGCCGCCTACCATGAGGGCGGCACGATCACGATCGAGATCGCCGACGACGGCAAGGGCCTCGACCTCGCGGCGATCCGCAAGAAGGCGGTGGAGCGCGGGCTGGCGTCCCAGTCCGACGTCGAGCGGATGACCGACGCGCAGGTCGCCAAGTTCATCTTCGATGCCGGCTTCTCCACGGCGGCGGCGGTCACCTCGGTGTCCGGCCGCGGCGTCGGCATGGACGTGGTCAAGACCAACATCGAGACCATCGGCGGCATCATCGACATCGCCACCACGGCGGGCCGCGGCACCACCTTCACCATCAAGATCCCGCTGACCCTGGCGATCGTCGCCGCCCTGATCGTGCGCGCCGGCGAGCACCGCTTCGCCCTGCCGCAGGTGGCCGTGCTCGAACTCGTGCGGGTCGATGCCGGGGCGCAACGGGTCGAGCGCATCAACGGCTCGCCGGTTCTGCGCCTGCGCGAGCGGCTGCTGCCGATCGTCTCGCTTACCGGCCTGCTTGGGCAATCGGATGGCCAGGGCGACGAGACCGAACAGGCGGGCTTCGTGGTCGTGGCCCAGGTCGGGCGCGAACGCTTCGGCATCCTGGTCGACGAGGTCTTCCACACGGAAGAGATCGTCGTGAAACCGATGTCGGCCAAGCTTCGACACATCCCGATGTTTGCCGGCAACACGATCCTCGGCGACGGCGCCGTCGTGCTGATCGTCGATCCCAACGGCGTGGCCCGGCAGGTGGCCCAGGGTATCCAGGGCAGCAACAGCCACGCCGATGCCGACGCCGAGAGCGAGGCGGCCGACGTGGGTGATGCCAAGACGACGCTCCTGGTGTTCAAGGGCGGCCAGGGCAGCTTCAAGGCGGTGCCGCTCTCGCTGGTCACCCGCCTCGAAGAGATCGAGTGCGACAAGGTCGAGTGGCTGGGCGGCCGTCCGCTGATCCAGTACCGCGGCCGGCTGATGCCGCTGGTCCCGGCCGATCCGGCGATCACGATCCGCTCCGAGGGCACGCAGGCCCTGGTGGTGTTCTCCGACGGCGAGCGGGCCATGGGCCTCGTGGTCGACGAGATCGTCGACATCGTCGAGGAGCGCCTCGACATCGAGATCGCGGCCGACCGCTCGGACCTGATCGGCTCGGCGGTTTTGCGCGGTCGCGCCACCGACATCATCAACATCGCCCACTTCCTGCCGCTCGCCTACGACGACTGGGCGCGGGGCCCGAAGAAGGCGGAGCAGGTCTCGACGCTCCTGCTCGTGGACGACTCGGCCTTCTTCCGCGACATGCTGAGCCCGGTGCTGAAGGCCGCGGGCTACCAGGTCATCACGGCGGCGAGCGCCGAGGCGGCGCTGACGGTCCTGCAATCGGACGCGCGGATCGAGGTCGTGGTCACCGATCTGGAGATGCCGGGCCGCAGCGGCTTCGACCTCGTCGCCGCCATGCGGAGCGCCGAGCCGCGGCTCGCCCGCCTGCCGGTGATCGGCCTCACGGG
This sequence comes from Methylobacterium pseudosasicola, assembly GCF_900114535.1. GTDB lineage: Bacteria > Pseudomonadota > Alphaproteobacteria > Rhizobiales > Beijerinckiaceae > Methylobacterium > Methylobacterium pseudosasicola. Next base: position 21,239 of record NZ_FOTK01000019.1, read on the forward strand.
GACGGTCGGAGCCGACGTGGTGGAGCGGGCCCGGTCGCTGGCGATCAGCGACCTCGTGGCCAAGTTCGACCGCAGCGGATTGATCGCGGCCCTGGCCGAGATCAGCGCCACCAACGTCTCGCAAGCCGCCTGATCCCGGCACCGCCCGCCACACGACGATCGAATCCGGAGAGTTCTGATGCAGGCTGCCAATGCCAACGGCGCCGAGACCGGCCCCACCGACGAGTATGTCACCGTCTATGTGGCCGACACCCTGTTCGGCCTGGCGATCGAACGGGTCCACGATGTGTTCGTCCCCTCAGGGGTAACGCCGGTACCCCTGGCGCCCAGCGAGATCGTCGGCCTGCTGAACCTGCGTGGGCGTGTGGTCACGGCCGTGTGCCTGCGCCGGCGCCTGGGCCTGCCCGATGCCGTGGCGCAAGACGACAAGGCCAGCCCCAAGATGGCGATCGGCCTGGAGCAGACCGGCGAGACCTTCGCCCTCGTGGTCGACGGCGTCGGCGAAGTGCTGCGGCTCGGGGCCGACAGCCGCGAGGCGGTGCCGATCAACCTGGATCCGCGCTGGCGCAACCTCGCCACCTGCGTCCACCGCCTCGACGGCCGCCTTCTGGTGATCCTCGACGTGGACGCGCTCCTCGGCTTCAGCGCCGCCGGCGCCAAGGCGGCGTGAGGGAGGGGGTATGAAAGCGCCACACGAGACGACCTGCCTGGTGGTCGATGATTCCGCGGTGATCCGAAAGGTCGCGCGGCGGATCATCGAGGCCCTGGGCATGAATGTGAACGAGGCGGAGGACGGCAGCGCTGCGCTCGAAGCCTGCGCGGCCAACATGCCCGACGCCATCCTGCTCGATTGGAACATGCCGAACATGGACGGCTACACCTTCCTCCAGACCCTGCGCCGGAGCGAGGGGGGGACGACCCCGAAGGTCCTGTTCTGCACGACCGAGAACGATGTCGGAGCGATCGCCCGGGCGCTCCGAGCGGGCGCGGACGAGTACATCATGAAACCCTTCGACCGCGACATCCTGGCGGCCAAGCTCGAACAGGTCGGGCTCGTCGCCGACGCGGCCTGAACCGACGCCACTTTCACCCGCGACCCAGTACCCGAGGCATTCATCATGGCCCTGAGCCCCGCGGTCGTCCCGCTTCGCAGTCCGCCTGCGCAATCCACGACCTCCGCGGCGGCTCCGATCCGGGTGCTGATCGCCGACGATTCCGCCGTGGTGCGCGGGCTGGTCGCCCGCTGGATCGCCGAGGCCGGGTTTGAGCTCGTCGGCACCGCCTCCAACGGCCGCATCGCCCTGGAGATGATGGCCAAGCACGACCCGGATGTCGTGCTGCTCGACATCGAGATGCCGGAACTCGACGGCACGACGGCGCTGCCGCGCATGCTCGCGATCAGCCCGAACCTCCAAGTCGTGATGATGTCGACGCTGACCACCCGGAACGCCGACATCTCGCTGAAATGCTTGGCCCTCGGCGCGGTGGATTACATCGCCAAGCCCGAGAGCAACCGCGGCGTCACCACCTCGGAGACGTTCCGGGTCGAGCTGATCGAGCGGGTCCGGGTGTTCGGCGCCGCCCGCGCCCGGACGCGGCGTCCCGCGAGCGCCCCTGGGACCGCGCCGGCTCCCGCCCACGCGGCGCCCGCGCTGGCCCCTGCCGCGCCGGCCCCGCGGCCCGCCACACCCTTCACCCTCCGGCCCAAGGTCCGCAACCGCACCCAGCCCCGCGCCCTGCTGATCGGCTCCTCGACCGGCGGACCCCGGGCGGTGGGCGAGATGCTGGAGGGGATCGGCGCCGCCGCCCTGCGCCGGGTGCCGGTTCTGATCGTGCAGCACATGCCGCCGATCTTCACCGCCGTGTTCGCCGAGCATCTCTCCACTCGCACGGGGCTGCGCGCCGCCGAGGGCAAGGCCGACGAGCGCCTGGAGGCGGGGCGCATCTACGTGGCGCCGGGCGGGCGCCATATGGGGCTGGTGACGGGTCCCAACGGTCCGACGATCCGGCTTACGGACGGGCCGCCGGTGAATTTCTGCCGCCCCGCCGTCGATGTCCTGTTCAAGGACGCCGCCGTGGTGTTCGGTGCCGCCACCGCCACGGTGATCCTCACCGGCATGGGCTCGGACGGCACCAACGGTGCCCGCGCACTGACCGATGCCGGCGGCCCGGTTCTCGCCCAGGACGAGGCGACCAGCACCGTCTGGGGCATGCCCGGCAGCGTCGCCCGGGCCGGCCTCGCCGAGGCCGTGCTGCCGCTCCCCGAACTCGCGACGGCGCTGCGCGCCCTGATCACGGGGCAGCCGTCATGACCGAGTTCGAGTTCGAATACCTGCGTACCTTCCTCAAGCAGCGCTCCGGCCTCGCGCTGACCGCCGAGAAGCGCTACCTCGTCGAGAGCCGGCTGACCCCGGTCTGCCGGCGCTTCGGGCTCGCCGCCCTCGGCGACCTGATCGGTGCCCTGAAGCTCGGCCAGGACAGCGCCATCGAGCGCGCCGTGGTCGAGGCCATGACCACGAACGAGACCTTCTTCTTCCGCGACCGCATCCCGTTCGACCTGTTCCGCGACACGATCCTGCCCGAGGCCCTGGCGCGCAACGCCAGCAAGCGCCGGCTGCGAATCTGGTGCGCGGCGGCCTCGACCGGCCAGGAGCCTTATTCCCTGGCGATGCTGCTGCAGGAGGCCGCGCCCCGGCTCGCCGGGTGGCAGGTCGAGATCGTCGCCACCGATCTCTCCACCGAGGTGATCGAGAAGGCCAAGCTCGGCCTCTACAGCCACTTCGAGGTCCAGCGCGGCCTGCCGGTGCAGTGGCTGATCAAGTACTTCACCCAGATCGGCGAGCAGTGGCAGATCGCCCAGAGCCTGCGCTCCATGGTGGATTACCGCCAGCTCAACCTGCTGCACAGCTTCGCGTCGCTCGGCCAGTTCGACGTGATCTACTGCCGCAACGTGCTGATCTACTTCGACGCGCCGACCAAGTCGGACGTGCTGGCCCGGCTCGCGGCCCAGCTCGCGCCGGGGGGGGCGCTGCTGCTCGGCGCCGCCGAGACGGTGATCGGCCTCACCGACCGGCTCAGCCCGAACCCGAAGCATCGCGGCCTCTACGGCCACGCCGAGCCGGTGGGCCGGGCCTCCGAAATGGCAGCTCCCCTGCGCGTCGCCGCGGGCGTCTGACGGCCTTGATCCCGGTTCGAGCCGTTTCGGACCGGGATCGCGTAACTTAAACACTCGTACTGATCGAACCCCGAAGCGGCGCCGCGGATCTCGGATCCCGGGCGCGGCTTCGGGGTTTTTGTCGTACCCGATCCCGAAAGCCGGCCCTCACCGGTCGAGGAGGTTCTTCCTGGAAAGGCGCTCTTAAGAACCGCGTGGGTAATTTGCACACGGACCCGCGGCCGGGCGATTCCGGCAAATCAGTGCATCGAGCGCCCGTATGAGCTCCGTCTCCTCCACCACGACATCGCAACTATCCGTCCAGCGGCCGCCGCCCCCGCAGGGCTCCGGCAAAACCCGGATGTCCGACACGATCAGCAGCGAGCTGACGGCCGGCACCCTCAGCAGCACCGACGCCACAGCTCTGACGAGCGCCCTCAGCGCGATCGATTCGAGCCTGTCGTCGGGCACGACCGCCGCGACGGCGAGCAGCAGTACGGCGGCGACCAAGCTCGATCCGGCATCGATGAAGGACCGGATCGACAGCCTGATCTCCGATCAGGTCAGCAGCGGCAGCCTGACGAGCGACCAGGCCACGGAGCTGAAGAATTTGTTCGCCAGCCACGGCCAGTCGACCCAGAGTTCGGGCGCTACGGACTCGGATGACGACGCCATCTCCGGGGCCGGCGGTCCGCCTCCGGGGCCGCCCCCGGGTGCGGACGCGTCGGGCAGCTCCGCCAGCAGCACCTCCTCCAGCGGCACCTCCGCGAGCGACCTGCTCTCGACCTTCATCCAGCAACTCCAGGCCTCGCAAACGAGTGGCACGAGCTACGGGGCGAGCGGTACGACCGGCACCGGCACCAACGCCTCGGCCCTGCTGTTCGACTTCCGGAGCTGAAACCGGGGCCGCGAAGGGGCGAAGCCCCTTCGCGGCCTGGCACCCGGGGTTCGCCGTCCCACCGCCGGGCGCATCGCCCGCCTGCGCCCAGCGGGGTCGACCGCGGCGGGGCGAGACGGCATGCAGAGGGCCGCAGCCCGGGACCGCGGATGGCCCGGCAGCGGCCAGGAGGCACGGCATGGCGGCAGGACACGGGGCGGGATTGCCCAAGGTCGCGTTCATCGGCACGGGCGGGACGATCTCATCCCTCGGGCGCGACGCCCTCGACATCCTCGACTACACCGCCACCGACCGGCGCCTGGAAGCTGGCGCCATCCTGGATGCGGTCCCGGAACTCGCCACGGTGGCTCATGTGATCCCGGTGCCGTTCCGGGCGGTCCCGAGCCCGGCGATCGGCTTCGCCGAGTGGCGCGACCTCGTCCTGCTGTGCGCGCAGACCGCCGCCGCGCATCCGGACCTCGCCGGCATCGTCATCGGCCACGGTACCGCCACCCTGGAGGAGACCGCCTACGCGCTGAGCCTCACCCTGACGGTGGACCTGCCGGTGGTGCTGGTCGGCTCGCAGCGGCCGATGAGCGCTCTGTCCACCGACGCCAAGCTCAACCTAGTGGCGGCGATCCGCACCGCCGCCGCGCCGGCCTCCCGCGGCCGGGGCGTGCTCGTGGTGCTCAACGACGAGATCCAGGCGGCCCGCGAGGTGACCAAGACCTCGGTGGCCCGGCTGCAGACCTTCCGCACCCCGGATTTCGGCGTGCTCGGCCAGGTGGACGGCGATCATGTCCGGTACTACCGCCGCTCCGAGCGCGCCCATGCGCCCGGCACCCCGTTCGACATCCGGACGCTGCCGGCCCTGCCGCGGGTCGACGTGTCCTACGGCTACGCCGATGCCGACGGCACCGCGGTGCGCGCGTTTCGGGCAGCCGGCGCCCGCGGCCTGGTCTCGGCCGGGCTCGCCCCCGGCATGACCCCGCCGGCCGAGGCCGACGCCCTGGAGGAGGCGGCCGCCGCCGGCATCCTGGTGGTGATGTCGACCCGGGCCGGGAGCGGGGTTGTGCCGCTGACCACGCGCCTGCACGCCCGCGGCATCCTCAGCGCCGACAACCTGAACCCGCAGAAGGCCCGGATCCTGCTCGCCCTGGCGTTGACCGTGACCGCCGAGCCCGAGGCGGTCGCGCGCTTCTTCGCCACGTACTGAGCCCGATGCCCCTGATCGATCCCGCCCGGGCGCTCCTCCTCGTCATCGACGTCCAGGTCCGGCTGATGCCGGCCATCGCCGACGGCGCCGGGGTGATCGCCAACACGAACCGCCTCGCGGCGGCGGCGGGGCTCCTCGACGTGCCGGCCCTGTTCACCGAGCAGAATGCCGGAGGCCTCGGCCCGACCGTCCCGGAACTCGCCCCGGAGCCCGGAGCGGCTTTCGCCAAAATGAGCTTCGGCGCCGCCCAGGCGCCGGGCTTCCTCGACCGGGTCGGCGACCGCGACCTCGTGGTGACCGGCTGCGAGGCGCATATCTGCGTGCTGCAGACGGTGTTCGGCCTCCTCGATGCCGGGCGGCGGGCCTTTGTGGTCGCCGACGCGGTAGGCTCGCGCCGGCCCGAGAACCGCGACGCCGGTCTCGCCCGGATGGCCGCCCACGGCGCCGAGATCGTCACCACCGAGATGGTGATGTTCGAGTGGCTCGGCACCGCTCGCCACCCGCGTTTTCGCGAGGCGGTCAAGCTGATCAAGTGAGCGCGTTCAGCCTCCGTCCAGCGCCGCCCGGGTGCGGGCATCGGTGCCGATATCGTCCGGGCCTTCGAGGCCCAGAACCTCGATCAGGCGCATGCGCGCGCGGCTGACCCGGCTCTTGATCGTCCCGACCGCGACGCCGCAAATCGCGGCTGCCTCCTCGTAGGTGAAGCTCTGGGCCCCCACCAGCACGAGCGCCTCGCGCTGGGCATGGGGCAGCCGATTCAGGGCGGTCTGGAACTGCGCCATCTCCATCCGCACCTCCTGCTCGGGCAGGGAGGTCAGCTTGCCGGCCATCACGCCGTCGGCGTCCTCCACCTCGCGCTTCCGCTTGCGCTGCTCCGAGTAGAACAGGTTGCGCAGGATCGTGAACAGCCAAGCCGTGAGGTTGGTCCCCCGGCGGAAGCTGCCGGCATTGACCCAGGCGCGCACCAGCGTGTCCTGCACGAGGTCGTCGGAGCGGTCGAGATCGTAGGTGAGCGAGAACGCGAAGGCCCGCAGGGCGGGGATCGAGCCGAGCAGGAGGTCGCGCATCTCGGCATCGACGCCCGGAGCTGGCGGCGGCCCGGACTGGCTGCCGGCGGGCGCGGCGTGCAGGGTCATGGTCATTGCGGGGCCTCCGTGTCGGAGCATGCGGCGAGGTCGTCGATTAGCGTCCGGAGCCGCTCCGGGATCGGCAGGGCCAGAACATCAGCGTAGTGCAGGCGCAGACCGCGCCCGATCCGGGCGCGCGCCGCGTCGTTAATCGGCCGACGCCCGGGCGCGGGCCCTGCGGCCGCGCCGTCGGGCAGGGGCGAGGCGCCGGCCACGGGTGCCGACCCGTCTCCGTCCGCCGCTCCGGCGGACCGCGTCACCGTCCGCTCGTCCTTGCCCTGGCTCATGACTGCGCCCCGACCCTCTGGCGACGCGGCCCCGACAGGGCCTGCGCTCCGCCGCCTCGGTCTCGCGACCGGTGCGGGCTGAGACGCGCTTCATCGCCTTCCGGCGGCGCTGGTAGGCGCGCCGGATTTAATCGGTTCTGAACTTCGTATTCATCAAATCTTAATCTAGAAATTCGCGAGCTGGACCGTAATTTATTGACAATTGCGCCAGATACAATTCAGAAATACTTATCTGAGCTTGGCAGTAAGCCATCGTCGCGCGGCGCAGCTGAACGGGTGCTGAGCATGGGCGACCGATCACGGCCCGCACAGACTCAGACTTGGCCGAAGCGGCCGCCGACAAGTCGAAGGAAGGATGGTGCGCCCGGTCCCGGCCGAGGCACAAGGGCGCGGGAGGTGTGGTGCCGGTGGAGAGGATCGAACTCCCGACCTTCGGTTTACAAAACCGCTGCACTACCGCTGTGCTACACCGGCCCGCGACACGCTTGCTACCAGTCGCGGTGCCGCCGCTCAAGCCGAGGCGGGTTAGGATCCGAAATCTGGCGCGCGGAATCGGCTAGCGGCCCGAGTTTCGCGCCAGGGCCTTCAGGCGCTGGTCCGCCCGGTCGATGCGCTCGGCGATGCCCCGGCGGATGCAGCGGTCGACTGAGTCGCCGGCGTAGAAGCCGGTCGTCTTGTCCTGGTGCCGGCAGGCTTGGATCGGCGGCCAGGCGACCACCCCGGCCACGACCAGCAGCACGATCAGGCTATCGACGACGAGCCAGCCCTTCCAGCCGAGGCGGAAGCCGCCCCGGCCGAGCGCCCGCGGGGGCCGGCGGCGGCCGCGCCGATTCTCCGGCTCGGTGCCGAGCCGCGCCATGCGGGCGCGAAACTGGACCTCTTCGAGGGCGTCAGGGGCGGCGCCGGAGGAGGATGAGGGGAGGGGCCGGCTGGACATGGCGGGAGCTCGCGAGGAACGGTGCGGCGCGGGACGCGGCGGGGTGTTCGCCCGCGCCTCAATCGATCAGGCGCTTCAGGAGGGCGAAGTTGTCCTGCATCGATAGGACGTTGCCGATCATCTCGCCGCGCGCGCAGGCGCCCGCGCCGAGGAGCCCGAGCCAGCTCGACGCAGCGGGACGGGCGCTGCAATCGGCGAAGCTGCCGTAGAGGAAGATCGCCCCGGGCAGCAGGAACAATGCGAGCTTCACGAGCCCGAACATCCGCCCGAACAGGCTCTTGCGGGGGCGCCGCGGCTCGTCCCAGTCGTCGTACCAATCCGCGTCGGCGGCGTCCCTGTCTCGACGGTCCATCGCGGTCTCGTGTCCGGCCTGATCGGAATTCGCCGGATGAAACTGCCACGCTTTCGTGAAGCGGTGCCTAAAACGGATGTTTAAAGGCGGATGAAATCACCATTCGCAGCCTGTCGATGACCCAAAGGTCTCGGGTCAGGCGGCCAGCGCCCGTCTCACGGTGGCGCGCAGGTCCGCGAGCGAGAACGGCTTGGTCAGCACATCGGTGACGATCGCATCGAGCCCGCGGGCGCGCTCCCGCTGGTCGGCGAAGCCGGTCATCAGCAGGATCGTCAGGTCCGGGAAGTCGCGCTTGGCGGCGAGCGCCAGGGCGATGCCGTCCATGAGCGGCATGCGGATGTCGGTCAGCATCAGGTCGAACCCGCCATCGGCCTCGTTGAGCCGGTCGAGCCCGTCGCTGCCGTCATTGGCGGTCACGACGGCGTGGCCGTCGATCTCCAGCCCCCGCTTGAGGAAGCCGCGGACGGTCTCTTCGTCATCCACGAGAAGGATGCGCGCCATGGGGTTCCGTCAACGTTCCTGATCCCGGGCCTGATTCCGAGGGCGTCTCGACAGGATGAGACTTCAGGCCTGTTTATGGATAACAGATCACGAACGGAACCGTTGCCCTGTCAAGTCGGGCGACGGGAAAACAATCGCATCGCCGGGTGGCGCGGCGAAAATGCCGCGCCCGCTCATGGGCGCGTCAGGCCTCGTCGAACAGGTCCGGGTCGCCGCTGCCGAAATCGACCACGCCCACGAAGGGCAGCTGGCGGAAGGCGTGGGCCGCATCCATTCCGTAGCCGACCACGAACACGTCCGGGCAGGTGAAGCCGACGAAATCGGCGTCGATCGTCACGGCGCGCTTGCCCGGCTTCTCGAGCAGCACGGCGGTGAGTACCCGCTTGGCGCCCCTCGCCATGAGGAGGTCCTTGGCGAACACCACGGTCCGGCCGGATTCCAAGATGTCGTCCACCAGGAGCACGTCCCGCCCGCGCACCTCACTCTGCACATCGCGCAGGATCTCGACCTGGCCGGTGGAGACGGTGCCGGTGCGGTAGCTCGACAGGTGCACGAACTCCACCTGCGGCGAGAGCCCGACCCGGTGCAGCGCCCGCAGGAGGTCGGCGGCGAACATGAAGCTGCCCTTGAGCACCGCGACGACCAGCAGATCCTCCGGGTTCGCCGACAGGATCTCCTGCGCCAGCTCAGTGTTGCGCTTGGCGATCGCCGCCTCGTCGAAGAGGGTGCGGACGCGCCGCTCGGGGATGCTCATCTGACGTGTCCCGGGAGCTTGTTCTTCTTGCGGGACGGGCTCGCCGCCGCGATCGAAGGTCGGTCTTAGCGCCCGAAGGCCGCCGGGGGAACTCCGGATCGCGCCGCCCGTGGACGGCGTGTCAGCCGTTGTCGCCCCGGATCGCCGCGATCACCGCATCCGTGACCGCGCGGGTGGTGGCCGTGCCGCCGAGATCGGGGGTATGCAGGGCGGGATCGGCGGTGACGCGCTCGACCGCGCGCATCAGCCGGTCGGCGGCGGGTTTTTCGCCCAGATGCTCCAGCATCTGGCAGGCGGTCCAGAAGGTGCCGACCGGGTTGGCGATGCCCTTGCCGGTGATGTCGAAGGCCGAGCCGTGGATCGGCTCGAACATCGAGGGAAACCGGCGCTCCGGGTTGATGTTGGCGGTGGGCGCGATGCCCAGCGACCCGGCCAGCGCTGCCGCGAGGTCCGACAGGATGTCGGCGTGCAGGTTGGTCGCCACGATCGTGTCGAGGGTTTCGGGCTTGCCCACCATCCGCATGGTCATGGCGTCGACCAGCATCTTGTCCCAGGTCACGTCGGGGAAATCCTGCGCCACCTCGGCGGCGATCTCGTCCCACATCACCATGGCGTGCCGCTGCGCGTTCGACTTGGTGACGACGGTCAGGAGCTTGCGCGGACGCGAGCGCGCCAGCGCGAACGCGTAGCGGATGATGCGGTCGACGCCCGAACGGGTCATCATCGACACGTCGGTGGCGACCTCGTTGGCGTGGCCCTGGTGCACCCGGCCGCCGACGCCGGCATACTCGCCCTCGGAGTTCTCGCGCACGATCACCCAGTCGAGCTCGGGCCCGCTGACGTGGCGCAGGGGGCTGGTGATGCCGGGCAGGATCCGGGTCGGCCGGACATTGGCGTATTGGTCGAAGGGCTGGCAGATCGCGAGCCGCAGGCCCCAGAGGGTGATGTGGTCGGGCACGTCCGGCGCGCCGACCGCCCCGAAGAAGATCGCGTCGTGATCCTTGATTTTCTCGCGACCATCCGCCGGCATCATCACGCCGTGCTTCTTGTAATAGTCCGAGCCCCAGTCGAACCGATCGAAGGCGAAGCGGAACCTGCCCTCGCGCTCGGCGAGGACGTCGAGCACTTCGATGCCGGCGGCGATGACCTCCTTGCCGATTCCGTCCCCCGGGATGGCGGCGATGCGGTACTGCTTCATGGCGCGTCCTCGATGGTCTTGTTCGTCCGCCGCCCGTCGAGGAGCGCCGGTCTCGCGGCAGGATGGCATAGGGCCGGTGTTCTGCCGACCCCGGCAAGTCGGCGCCGATCCTGGGTCCGCGGTTCCATGGGCGGGGACCGCTTGCGCTGCGCGCGAGATCCGGAAACGCAAAAGGGGTCGGCAATCCGCCAACCCCTTGCGCAGTCGTCCTGAATGGATGGTACCACCGCCCCGGCTCGAACGGGGGACCCCCAGATCCACAATCTGGTTTAAGGGCAAAACAAGCCCTAACAATCAGGTGCCCTCTGGACGGTCAACGGCTTTGCCAGGCCTAGCAAAAACTGCCATTGTGATGCTTTGTTAGTAACACGGGGTAACAGGGCATAACGCTCGGTTTCTGTTACCCCTGGTTACCCCGGAGGATCACCAGAGTGGCAGCGCGAGTCCTCACCGTGCAAGCCATAGAACGCCTGAAGCCCGACGCTGCGCGCCGGTTGGAGATCCCGGACGCGACGCTGCCAGGGCTGTACTTCATCATCCAGCCGTCCGGCGCGAAAAGCTGGGCGGTCCGATACCGGCATGGCGGCCGCACCCGAAAGCTCACCCTCGGCGCTTATCCGGCTCTCGACCTCGTGAAGGCTCGAACCGAGGGGAGGGCGGCACTCCAGTCCGTGTCGCTTGGGCAGGATCCGATTGCGGAACGCAAGGTGGCCGTGCCCTTGCCGACGCGTGACCTGATCGGCTCGGTGATCGACAGCTTCATCGAGCGTCACGTGAAGCCGCGGAACCGGCCTCGCACGGCCGAGGAGACGATCCGGATCCTGCGGACCAAGGTGCTGCCGGTCTGGGACGGCCGGAAGATCCAGGACATCAGCCGCCGCGACGTGATCGATCTACTCGACGGGATCGTGGATGCTGGGACACCGGTAGCTGCCAACCGCACGCTCGCGGCCCTGTCCAAGCTATTCAACTGGGCTACCGATCGCGGTGTCATCGACGCGAACCCGTGCGTGCGCATTAAGGCGCCGGCGGCCGAGACGAGCCGCGACCGCGTCCTGAGCGACGAAGAGTTGCGCCTGCTCTGGCGAGGCTGCGCTTCGATCGGATGGCCGTTCGGTCCGTTCGTGCAACTCCTGCTGCTGACTGCTCAGCGCCGCGATGAAGTCGCCAAGATGCGGCGCGTCGAACTGCGCGAGAGCGGCACGCTGTGGACCATACCGGGGGAGCGAGCGAAGAACGGTCAGGCTCACGATGTGCCGTTGAGCGGCACGGCACAGGGCATCCTGGGCTCACTGCCGCGGGTAGCAGGGCGGGCCGGCTATCTCATCAGCACGACTGGCAACAGCGGCATTTCGGGTTACGCCAAGGCCAAGGCGCGCCTCGACGCTGTCATGCTGGCTCTTGCACGCACCGACGCGGTTGCCGCTGGGGGCGATCCTGACAGCATCGCTATCGAACCCTGGCGGCTGCACGATCTGCGCCGGACGGCTTCGACAGGTATGGGCCGCCTGAAGATCGAGCCGCACGTGATCGAGGCCGTGCTGAACCATCGGTCCGGCGTCATCCAGGGCGTGGCGGCCGTCTACAACCGGTACCAATACCTCGATGAGAAGCGGGCGGCGCTGGAGGCGTGGGCGGCGCATGTTGAGGCGATCGTCTGCAAGAAAGCTCACTGAGCCGATGGTGACGCCAAGGACAGGAAGGCCGCGAGGTCGACCCCAAAAAAGTTTTCGTGCCGACCCTGAGAGATACGCCGTAGCTTTGTCTGATGCATTGCAGCTTTTAGGTTTAACAGAAAAATCATCATTTGATTTAGTTGCCGCATTAATTGTCGGACGTGAAACCGCATCTAACATTACTGCTGACGGTCGAGTGAAAGTTCAATACGAAAGCGCTTTGCCAGGCTCGCCATCTGTCACAATTCTTGGAAAATCGGATACAATTCGGGGAAAGTCTAAACTTAGAGCACGCAAGGGATCAGAGCCTAAATATCTCGCGACAGACGATGCCAATTGGCGGTTAAAAATGGCTCTAGCCTTCGCGGCCACCTTTAGCGCGAAAGATCCCAATTCTGGTACTAATCTAATCTGTCAACTCACGTCCGAAATCGGCGAGACGGAATATGCGGAAGCTGTCTTACTTCCCATGCTGAGAGCGAAATTCGATCCGCCCAATTTTTCCCCACCAGACTGACCGCTTCCTAATCTGCAATTCATAGCGTGCCCTAACAAGGAGCCACGCAATGCCACTTGCTGTCCCAAAGTCCAACGAAGACTTGCTGCCGACCACGATCACCCGCGCCCGCTACGGCGTGTCGGACATGACGATCTTTCGGTGGCTTGCCGACCCGAAGCTTGGGTTTCCTCAGCCGATCCGCATCAACGGGCGCCGCTACTGGCGGCTGGCCGACCTGCAGGCCTTCGAGGCCCGGCAGGCTTCGAAGGAGGCCGCATAGTATGCAAAAGAAAACCTGCGCTCAGCGCGGGCCGAGGCAGGTTTCCTTGATTGTCGCTTCGCAGGCCGACGTTGAAGGAAATACTCCCGCCCCCGCCTTTCGGCAAGATCTGTATCTCGCCGCACGCTATGGCCTGACACCAGCTGTCGCTTCCGCCGTCGCCGAATTGGCGTTTGCGTCCTCCGACTCGTGGAGGGCGACGCGATGATGGATCTTCGCTCCGCAGCGCGCGCGCTCGGTGGCGAAGTGGTCGGCCGGGGCATCGTGTGCCCTGGTCCGCACCACAGCCGCCAAGACCGCTCTCTCAGCATCTTGTTCGATGCCTCGGCGCCGGGCGGGTTCACCCTGCACAGCCATGCCGGAGACGACTTCGGCGTGTGCCGAGATTATGTTCGTGAGCGAATTGGGCTCCAAAGCTTCCACCAGGTGGACACTTTCAGTTCACCTGCCGGACAAGTGGAAACTGAGCTGCCTTCAGACCGCACGGCACTAGCTCTGCGAATTTGGAATGAGGCTCGGCAACCGGCTGAGTCGCCGGTCGCTCGCCACCTCGCCCGGCGCGGCCTCGATCTCGTCGACGATGTACATGAGGTTCTGCGGTTTCATCCTGCGTGTCCCTTCGCGGGCAACCGGACCCGGGCGATGGTCGCGCTGGTCCGCAACATCGTCACTAACCAGCCGCAGGCGATCCACCGCACCGCGCTGACCCTCGACGGTCAGAAGGTTGAGGTGAACGGCAAGGACCGCCTCGCCCTCGGGAGCATTCGCGGCGGCGCCGTAAAACTCACGGCCGACGAGGAGGTAACCACCTGCCTCGGGATCGGTGAAGGGATCGAGACGGCGCTCTCGTTCCGGTGCCTGCCCGAGTTCGGAGCCTCGCCCGTCTGGTCGGTTCTGAATGCAGGCGGGATCACTAGCTTCCCAGTGCTGCCCGGCATCGAATGCCTTTGGATCGCGGTCGACGATGATCCCGCGGGCCGCGGGGCATCCGAGCTGTGTGCCGATCGCTGGCGCCGCGCCGGCCGCGAGGTGTTCCTCGTCCGCTCCACCATCGCGGGTGCCGACCTCAATGACCTCCCGGAGGTGCGCCATGGCTGAGGCTAGTTACAGCGTCGAGCGCTTCGAGCCGCGCGTCGTTCACTCATCTCCGATCAGCATCCGATGGCACGGCGATGCGGATCCGCGGGCCGATCGCGACTGGCTCGTGCAGGATCTGATCAGCGAGACCGGCAAGGGCCTCATGCCTGGCCAGTGGGGTTCCGGAAAGACCTTCACGGCGCTCGACCTCTCCGCGTCCATAATGACAGGCGAGCCGTTCGCCGGCCGGCGGGTTATGCGCCGCGGCGGCGTGCTGTTCGTCGCCTCGGAAGGTGCCTTCGAGATCCCGATCCGCTTGAGGGGGCTCGTTCACGGCAAGCTCGGCTCGGACACAACCGAACGTCTGCCGTTCGCTTGGATTGAGGACTGCCCCCGCCTCCTGAGCACCGAGGCGGTGGCGCAACTCGCCGCGACGGCAAAAGCCGCGGCCGACCATCTGCGCGAGACGTTCGATCTTCCGCTTGCGATGATCATCATCGACACGGTGGCCGCCGCCGCCGGCTTCGGCGACGAGAATAGCGCCGCCGAGGCCCAGAAGGTCATGAACGCTATGGAGGCGTTGAGCCGTCAGACCGGCGCGTTCGTCCTCGGCATCGACCACTTCGGGAAGACGACCGAGACCGGTACCCGCGGCTCCTCCGCCAAGGAAGCGGCCGCCGACGTGGTGTTGGCGGTTCTGGCCAACCGCGATGAAGGCGGCACGATCTCCAACACGCGCATGGCGATCCGGAAGGTGCGCGGCGCTCGCTGCGGTTACGAGATCCCGTTCGCCTTGGAGGTGATCACCGTCGGCGAGAACTACGATCAGGAGCCGATCACTACCTGCGTGGTGCAGTGGCAGACGGACCGCACATCCACCGCTGCGATGGCGGCCGGGAAGGAGCGCTGGCCGACATCCGTGAAGGTGTTCCGGCAAGCCCTGCTGTCGAGCCTTGCCGACGACGGCATTCGCGCCTGGCCGTTCGGCGACGAGGGCGCCGAGGTTCGCGCCGTGCCGTTGCAGACCGTGAAAACCGGCTTCAGCGCGATCTACCCGGCGGATGGGGATGACGAGGCTAAGCGCACCGAGGCGAAGCGGAAGGCCTTCAAGCGCGCCGTCGATACCTGCCTCGGCCGCAGCCTGATCGGCTCCGTCGCGCTCAAGGGTGTCGACCATCTCTGGCTGATCGAGGCCGCGGAATGATCGGTTCGACCGGACGGACAGGACAGATCCCTAGGGTTTTGTCCTGTCCGTCCGGTCCCGGACGCCGGACAAACCGGACATCTGTCCGGCGCGTCCGCTTTGTCCGGTCACCTTCTCCCGCGCACAGGAACGCCTTCAAAACCGGGCATGCCGATGATTGATCGCGACCGCTTCGAGAAATGTCTCGCCCTGGCCAAGCGCGGCGCTACAGCCGGCGAGCGGGCCGCCGGCCTTGCCGCTGCCGAGCGTATTGCTTCGTCGGCCGGCATGACGCTGGCGGAAGCTAAGACTGCCGTCGGACGCTCTCGGCCAGCCCCGCCAAGAATGGATTGGCCGTACCCACCGCCCCACACGTCACGTCGGACCACGCCTAGGGCGAAACCGAGGCGGCCCGTGAAGCCGCCAACGCTTGAGGAGGTGCTTCGGCAGAGGGCTGAGGCTGATGCGGAACGGCGGCGGGCAGCCGCCGCGGCGGATCGCAGGCTGCTGAAGGAATTGGCCGAGCAGGCAGCCTACGAAGCGCAGCAGCGGGAGATGCAGGCCGTGCGCGATCGGGAGTGGGCCCGTTCACGCGCCCAGTCGTGAGGCGTTGCTAGTTCAACCGGCGCCTGCGTCATTCCTCAACGGGCATCCGGCGGCATTGAGGACGGCTCGACAGGCCAAGCCTTGGGGGTCGGATCGCACTCGACTGTCCGATAGTCGGCCGGCCGAGAGCGCAGCTCGTGTCGAGCCTGCTCAAGATACTCCTGACGCTCTTCTTCCGTCAGGCACATGACGCTGTGGCCCTTGTCGGCCTCGCGCTGCATCGCTTCCTTGTCCCAGGCCCGGTCATCGTGGGTCGTGTCGATGAAGTTGCTTTTGGCGCGGGCCAGCACTTCGGCCTCGGTGGACTCGGTCATGCTCTCGCCTCCGACTCGTCGCCGCACACGAAGCAAAAGCCCCGCCACCGACCGACGCAACGACATTTGATGGAGGTTAACGCTCGAAATGCGGGTCGGGAGATCGGATGGCCTCACAATCACGTTGACGATCGTTGCGGCCCCCGTCTCTGCCGCCCACCGTGTGGCCCTATGGCTTGGGCTTCTGGCTCGGCGGGGCCGACTGATCGGTCTGCGGCTCCATCTTGGACGAGTCTGCCTTGGTGGGCGTGTTGTTCTCGGCCTTCTTGTCGTCGCAGCCGGCCATGCCGGTGGCAAGCAAGGCGATGAGTACGAGGGGTTTCACGGCGTTCATGGCGGTCTCCAGCCTGCCCGGTGACGGGCGCGGTGAACGCCGAGCGGACTGAGACCGTTCCGGCAGCGGCGCTGTTGGCATTCAAGCACTCGACAGCTACGCATTGGCCAGCGCTTTGAAGGGTACCTGTGTTCGTCCCACCCGATCAGCGATCCGTCCCGCCACCGTGGGAGCCGCCGCGGAAACCATCTCGGGATGCCAAGCGGGCTGAGAACGCCGCCGTCACACTCATCATCCTGATCTCGATCCTCGGGCTGTTCGCGCCGATCGCAGGCGGCACGCTGATCGCGGTGATCGCAGCCCTGTTTGGACACTGAGGATCAGAGCCGCCTTCGCCGCACTCAGACCATCACATTGACGACTTGGCCTGCTCCGGCGCCAGCAGCGGAATTAGAGGCCGGCGGTGCTGGCGGGGGCGCCGGCTTGTCGATCACAACGGCCATAGACTGCTTGCCGTTCAGGGGCATGCCGGCTCGGATCGCCTCCGTCTCCGCAGCCCGGATCATGCCGAAATAATTGTTAGACGAGACGCTAATCATAAAATGCGACTCCAATTCAGCACAGACTGAATGGCGCCGATTAAAGGGGTGTTAAATCGCCCACTACACTGCAATCGTATTCAAAGTACACTTACGGTCCGCGGGGCGGGACGCTGGCGGCGCTGCCAGCTCCGTCACTCCATAAGATCGGTCAAAGCCCCGATCTCGTTCGAGCTTTTCCAGACCGTCTCGCAGCCGATCACCTTCTCGGTGGCATCGAAGGTCAGCGTGAACTTGTCCGGCACGCGCTCGGCGCCGTCCAATCTGACACGCACACCCCACTTCGAGATGTCGTGGATCACGCATGGGATCGCCACGTCACCAGGCACAGCGATGTGCCCGATCATGTTGATGGAAACGCGGCGGGCAGTTCGCTGATTGTCCATGGGGCACTCGCGTAAAGCGGAGTATCCTGCCGGACGAATACGCTACAAACCGTTCGTGAATTGCATCGAATTGAGCATGCGCCTAGCGCCTTGTCAGTTTTGCCGGCTCGGCATCCATCGGGACAGGAAGCGGGGTGACCGGACGACGTTGGTCTCGTCGCGGTCAGACGGTTCCTCATCCGGCAGCAGCGACGCGATCAGCTGCAGAAGGTTGTCCCGCTCTTGGCCATGGAACAGGACCAGGAAGGAACCGAGGTCCAGCTCGACCTCCGGCTCATCGTCCGAGGGGCGATGGACCACATAGGGCTGCCCCGTATTCAGATCTCGCATTAGTGACCAACGGTCTCCGGCGGATCCGACGTGAAACTCCCTAGCCACCCGCGGCGCTTGCTCAATCATGGCTCCTCGACGCAAAACTGTAATTCAGAGGTGCGGCATATTGGCATGAAAATTTGGGCGGAAATATAACATAGCGCAACAGTGGATAACTAAGGACGACAGGACGGCAGCACAGCGATTTGGATCCTCGACTCCAACGGCTTGCCGCATTGCAATAGGCCGCCCATCGTCTCGCTACGCAGTGATTGAGGCGTAGCCACATCATGACAAATCTTCTCCGACGAGACGCATTGCTCCGGTTCAAGGTCGAGACTGATCTCGCCCGCGCCGTCGAAACCACCGCCCGGCATCGCGGCCAGACCATGTCGGAGTTCGTGCGCCAGAGCGTCCGCGCGCACCTCGCCCGTCACGGCGTTCGGCTCAGTCCCGACGACGGTCCCCGCACGCCTCCGGCCGCGCCCGCCCTCCGTCAGGCAGCGTGAGGATGGCCGGCATGAACGCGATCCCCACCGTCTCCGTTCGGCACAACCGCCACGACGGCAACGTCGCGCCGTTCGTCAGCCTCGGCCGCAACCGGCCCGACCTGCAGCCTGTGCTTCCGGCTGCGCCCCGGACCTCAACGCAGATTTCCGCTGAGCGTGCTGCCGCCCAGGCCGAACGCGAGGCCCTGGAAGCCAGCCGCGCCAACGTGCTGTTGAGCGGCCGCGCTGATGACGTGGCCGCCCTCGACCACCGCATTGCCCTCACCAAGATCCGGCTCGACCAGCTGGGGGCTCAGCACGCCGCCGCAGTGATCGCCGAAGCGCAGGCCCAGGCCGCGCACGACGCCGAGCAGAAGCGCCGCAAGGATCTTCATCGCAAGGCCACGAAGGCCAGCGCCGAGGTCGAGAAGCTGGCTGCAGAGTACGTCACCGAGGCTCAGCGCTTGGTGCCCCTGCTGGAGAAGATCCGCGAGCGGGCCGCGCTGATTGAGGCCGCCAACTACGCCTTACCCGACGGCGCCGACCCGGTGCCGCCCGGTGAGCCCCGCTGCAGCTGGAACGGCAAGGCTGACCAGCCGCACTGCTCCATCGCCGGCCGCGTGAAGCTGCCCAATCCGGGCAACGACACCGGCTTCATCTGGGGCGAGGTCGCTGCCCCGCTTCCCTACAGGATCGTCCATGACTCGCTCTGAAATCGAGGAAGGCGCTGCCTGGGCGCGCCGGCTCTACCGCAAGCCCGAGCCGGCGGCCTCTGAGCGCAAGCTGAGTTCGGCAGAACGCGTTGCCGCTTGGCTGGCGCAGAACCGCGAGGCCGAAGCCAAGAGCACTCAGACCCGTTCGGCCGTGGAGCAGACCCGACGCGACCTGCACACGCCTGGCTCGGCCTTCGCGATCGGCGGTGAGAGGTATGCCGCCGACGGCTCTCGCTGGCAGCGCGTCGCCTGAACGGAATTGCGTGGGTCCAGCCCGCAAGGGCCTCCTGCCCACGCCATTGAGGGCGATGCAGTCAGCCCAACACCGGAGAGCCAGCCTGTCCCTTGCCTGATCCATGGCCATGGAACCGAGGGATACGAAGGCCGGCACGACTGCACCCCTGACCAAGCAGGGATCCCGAGAGATCGCGGCGGAGGGGTCACCCCGCTGCGGTCTCCTCCCCAGCCCTAGCCGGAGAGCCGCCATGGCAGCCACCAAGCCCGACACTTCAGCCCAGACCGACGTGCCGGTCATCGAGATCACGCCCATCGATCATGGTGACGCCCACGGCATCGGCAACGTGGAGCAGGCGCCGATCCGGGCCGACCTATTGCACGAGACGGCCGCGGAGGTCGCAGCGCGTGACGCAGCGTGGCGTCGGGTCTGACGACCGTGTCAGTTGCCGCCACCACCTCCACCGCCGTCTCCACCACCGCAGCTGCCGCCGTCGCTGGAGGAGCCGCCGTGCGAGCAGCCGTGGCCACTAGGGCCGCCGGAGCTGAAGCCAGGGTCGGAGGACGTGGACGACGAGTTGCCGCCCCATTCCCAGTCCCCACTGCCGTTGTAGGTGTAGCCGACCTGCGGGCGCCGCTCGCGCATCAGCAGGTTCAGGATGGCCGCCATCAGCGCAACTGCCGCGATGACGAAGACCGCAATCTCAATCGACTGCTTCATGTCCATCAGAACCTCCATCGGTTCGTCGGTCTGATCAGTATAGCACACGCGCCCCTAGAGCGCTCGGAGCGGCTAGGTAGGTGGGACCCGCGGTCCATCGGCCAGGGAGGGGATCCGGTCAGAGATGCCCCCATGCGAGTCCCTGGTTCCCCCGTGAGGAGGGTGGAGACCCAGGGTCCGCGCGAGTTTGGCTCGGCCGTTGATATTCACAGTTGTAAGGGGAGTTCAGCAGCATGGCGACGATCGCAGAGCTTGCCGAACACATCGCTCTATCGGAGCGGCGGATCTACGAGCTTCAAGCCAAGGGCGTCATCTCGAAGGCAAAGCCCGGTGCGATTGATCTTGCTGAAGCGCGGCTCAGCTACATCCGGCATTTGCGCGAGAATGCGTCCGGCCGCGTGCCCACGGGTGATTTGGATCCGAGCCAAGAGTTGGCTCGAAAGAACCGCGCCTTGGCGATCCAGACCGAGATGAGGAACGACCTCGCGATCGGCAAGATCGTCTTGGCGGACGTGGCTATCGCTTCACAGGTTCTGCTGTGTCGGAAGCTGAAGAACAAGTTCCAGGGCCTGCCGAGCCGGGCGGCGCCGCGAGGCGTGCACATGAAGACCACTGCGGAATTGCAGGGGCTTCTCGCTCAAGAAGTCGACCTTATCCTGACCGAGCTGGGCGACGGTGATGGGCTAGTGAGCTTGGACGAGGTGAAGGCCGAGATCGGCACGGACGATTTGGCATGACCGACCAATCGAACCCCCAGCCTACAGCCTCGAACGACCCGCCCCGCATCGGGGAGATCCGGGAGCTGTTCGGCGTGCGGCTGCAGTGGAATGGCTCCCAGTGGGTAAAGGTGACCTGACATGCCCAAGCCGCAGGAGGTCGCCTCAATCAAGGTGAAGGGCAAGAACTACCTCAACTGGCAGACGGTGTCGGTCACCCGGTCCGGCGTCGACCTGTTCCCGAAGTTCGCCTTTACGGCAGCGGCGCCGGCCGAGAGCGCTCCGGACTTCGCCTCCATGAAGCTCGGGATCGGCGATCCTTGCGAAGTGATCCTCGGCGGGCGCCAGGCCGTCTCCGAGGGGCGCATCACCGGCCGGCAGCCGGCCTACGATGCCAGGGAGCACGGTCTGCAGATCACCGGCACGACCCGCTCGCAGGTGATCGCCCGCGCGACCGTTGATCACAACAAGGGCGAGTTCAAAGGCTACTCGCTGAGTCAGATCGCCAACGCCGTGCTCAAACCCTACGGCGTGAAGTTCAGTCTGAAGGGCGACACGACAGATGCTGACAAGGCCTTCCCGAAGGTCAACGTACTGGCCGGCGAGAGCGTCTTCGCCTTCATCGAGCGCCTGTGCCGGTTCCGGAACATCTACTTGTTGCCCGGCCAGGGCGCGGACATCGTCGGCTACAGGCTGAAGGCCAAGTCTGGGGCCATCGCCGAGTTGGAGGAAGGCCGCAACATCCTCGCGGCCAACGCGGTGTTCGACTACCAGGACGCCTTCTCCGAGATCCAGTCCATCGGCCAGCAGCCCGGCAACGACCAGACCTTCGGCGATGCCTCCAGAGACGTGACCGCCACGGTGAAGAACTCGGCCGTCACAGAGCACGCGCCGTACCACCTGATCGCCGAAATGCCCGGTGACCAGACCGACATGCGGATGCAAGCCCAGCACGAGAACGGGTTCAATCTTGCCAACCAGATCAACGTGAACATCAAGATCCAGGGTTGGTTCAAGGACCAGAACAGCCTCTGGCTAGAGCACATCGGCGATGTCGTGTCGGTCTACTCCCCGATGTTGTTCACCAAAGACCGCATGCAACTGGCGATCCAGGCTGTGACCTCTTCACAGGGGCCGCAGGGCACGACCACCGACATCAGCTTGGTCCTTCCGGAAGCCTTCAACGGCGGTGGCCAGACCCAATCCAACGCCGGCCAGGGCGGTTCCGGCGGTACGCCACCCGGCCTCTACACCTAACCGAACCAGAGACACGATAGGAGGCCGGCATGGCCGATGAAACCTTGCGGATGCAGGCCGAGGTGGTCGACCGCTTCTCCGGGCCTCTGAAGAGCCTGCGGGCGCAGCTGCTCGATGTCTCCCGGCAGGGGGCCAGCCACGGCGAGATCTTGGCGAAGGGTATGGGTAAGGCCGAGTCCGCGATCCAGACCACGGCACGCTCCGCCACAACGATCCTGAACCCCGCGCTCGCGACCGTGGGCGTCACGGGCCTGACGGCCGGTGCGGCGGTCGCTGGGGTGGCGATGTCGCTGAACAAGCTCTCCAGCGGCTTGTCGAGCCTCGGTGCACTCAGCCGAGAAACCGGCGTAGCTGCCGGCACGCTTCAGACGTTCGGGGCCGTGGCCCGCAAGTTCGGACTGGAGCAGGACGCGGTAGCCGCCGGCACCAAGACCTTCGCCGGCAACATGCGGGAGTTCAGCCGGGGTATCGGCGAGACCTACCAGTGGATCAACCGGCAGGGCACCGACGCGGCCGGGCGGAAGGCTTTTCAGGACTTCGCCCAGGACATCCGCGGCACGACCGACGAGGGCGAGAAGCTCCGCAAGAGCCTGACCTTCCTGGAGACGATCCGCAATCCGGTCGAGCGGGGGATCTTCGCCCAGCACGTGTTCGGCAACTCGGACTTCGGGCGCATCGCCGACGGCCACCTCGGCAAGCTGGCCGACGTGTGGAACGCGCAGAAGCAGCGGCTCGGCCCGTTGGATCCGAAAGCCATCCTTCAGGCCGAGAAGTTCGAGCAGTCCATCGCTGACCTGCGCACCTCGATGCAGACTATCGGCACGACGATCGCTCGGGAGGTGCTGCCGTTCGCCAGCGAGTTCACCCAGTGGGTGGATAGCATCGCCAAGGACCAGCGCGGCGACTTCGTGAAGGGGCTGCGCACCGGCCTGCAGGACATCGCCCGCGAGTTGAACGCGATCGACTGGAAGAGCGCCGGCGACAGCGCCAAGCAGATGCTGCTCTCGACCACCGCGTTGGTGAAGCCCCTGGCCGACGACATCAAGGAGATCGCGGCGGCGATCCGCTCGTTCAACGAGGGCAAGTACGTCGAGGCGTTCCGGCACCTCGATGGCGGCTCCGGCCCCCTGGCACGCAAGCTCGCCCCGCTACCGGGCGACGACGTGCTGGCCAAGCAGGACCGCCTCGATCAGATGAAGGGCCAGCTACAGAACTTCGAGGCTGCCCAGAAGATCGGCCCGGTCAGCGACCGCTCCCGCGAGCAGGCCGACCGCCTCCGCCGCGAGATGGAAAAGCTGACCGAGGAGATCCGGGCGTTGCGCCAGAAGGACACCGGCGACGCCACGGCTCAGAAAAGCTCCGCTGACAGCGACGGGCCGTTCGCCGGTGCCCGCATCCAGTCGGCGGCCTACACGGGCGGTGGTGCCTTCGGGCGGCTGCCTGGGCTCGGTCGCGGTGCAAACCTGCCCGGCGGCGGCTCTGGTCCCGGCTACCGCGGCGAGCAGGGCGAGCGCGATGCCGCCCGCGAGCAATTCCGCGAGCACCTGAAGAAAACCGTTCCAGGCTACACGGGCGGTAATACTGTTCCGCTGGCGCCGGGGAGCAAAGCTCCGGATATGCCGCGCTTGCCTGGCCTCGGGGGCGGTGAAGCTGGCTATACCGGCAACGATGGTCGGCGCGCCGCCGGCAGTCGCATGTCTGGGTCCGGCCGCGAGAACGTCGCCTCCTGGATGGAGTTTTTCCGTCGCCCGACCGACCAGGGCGGCATGGGCTACACGGAGGAGCAGGCCCGCGGCCAGATCGCCATGATGCAGGGCGAGTCGGGGCTGAACCTGAACTCGGCTGCGAAGGGCGATCACGACCGCAGCGGCGTCCCCCATGCCTTCGGTACCGTGCAGTGGAGCGATGCCAAGGGCAATCAGCGCTTTCCCCGGCTTCGCGCTCTGGGCGCCGAGATGGGCAAGGACTGGACGGATCGCTCGGTGCAGCAGGAGATGTACCGCCGGGAGATGATGGGAGCCTACCGCCGGGTTTACGATCGGATCCGCGGCGCGCAGACCGGCGAGCAGTCCTTGTGGACCGGCATCACAGGGTACGAGAACCCGCGAGAGCACAGCCTGGCCTTCGGGATCCGCAAGCCCTTTCTTGATCGGCTGCGCCGGCAGGGCGTCGAGACACCGACGGCCCGCACGCCAGGCCTCCCGCGTCCCGATGTCGGCAAGGCTGACGGCGAGGGCTGGGCGGCCCGGGAGAAGGCTCGGAAGGCTTTCGAGGCGATGCAGCAGGGCGAAGGCCGCCTCGATGCCTCAGCCGGCCGTGCCGGTGTCGTGGCCGGCCCCAAGGTCGAGAACAACGGCAGTGTGGTGGTCAACGTCCACAAGGCCGGCGCGGACGCCAGGGTCACGACCTCGACCGCCGGCAACCTCTTCCGTGATGTCGTTCAGAACCATGGACGGCAGATGGCAAAGGCGGATTGAACCTCTGCTGTCCGATCAGGTGCTCAGTGTCGTCGCAACTTTTGCTTGATCCAGCTGTCTGCATGCGGGTCGGCGTAGTGCAAGAGCGCAGTGGCGCGGATCGCATCGGCGTCGCATGGTTCGTTGGTATGCAGCGAGCGGTAGCCCCAGAAGAAATACAGGTTTCCTGGCTTCAACGACAGTCGAATTACACGCTTGCTGCCCCGACGGTAAAGTGCGTTGAACAGAGCCTGTGAGAGCCTGTTATCGACCAGAACCTTATCGACAAGATTACGGAGGTATGTTCGGCGAATACCGCGGCTGTTGGGGTGTATGATCAGCCGGCCGGGATTGCCGTGATCGGGAACAGTGATGGGGATCAGAGCGGTCAGAACGTAGGAGTCGAAATGGAAGCGCATCGAATGCTTCTTAGCGGCCCCACCAGACAGGCAGCGTAGAATTTGGTAAAAACCGACATTCGGAGCAGGTTTGCCAACCTCGCTTTCATATATCCCATGGCATAGCGCTAGAAAGTTCGGGTTTTTTGGCAGGTCTGCTAAGAATGTGTTACCAAGACGCTCTGTCCCAGAAAAACCGACATACCCCCCGTTGTTATCTGCAATCGATTTGACAACGAACGCTTGCGCGTCGCGTAGTTCAGCCAAATCGACGTAGTCTTCAATGACTGCGTAGCCGTTTTTATTTATTTGGCCTGCGAGGGCACTAGCAAGCGTTCCGCTCGGATCTTTTGTCATATAGCTCATGGAAGCGCCTCACTTATACAAAACACTTCACGGTTAGAATTGTTGTAAAATTCTTCTTACTCCAAATTAGATACTACTTAAGCATGTCGGTCAAATGCAAACATAAGGCAGCTGTGCAAAATTCGATTGCATGTGCTGCCAAGCCAATGCTGGCAAATAGAAATTATATCGTTTGCGCCGCTGATCCGTTCGCGACGGGCGTGTAGCGCTTCCCGGTGAAGGATGGGCGAGCCACCCGCCCCCTCTTCCGCGACATCGTGCAGAACCACGGGCGGCAGATGGCGAAGGCGGAGTGAGCTAGCGGCAGCGCATGTACTGGGTCGAAGCCCGTGCTCCGACCACTCCTTCATCCAAACTGCCGTCTCTGAGCAGCGAGTAGGAGACGGTGATGGTCGAGACCCAATTATCGGTGGCCTCGGCTGATCTGGGACCAGTAGTCCGGATGAACCTGCCATTCGAGGATCCGGCCACGGCTTCGGGTGTGATGCGGAGCCATCCACGGTCTACAGAAACGCTTGCAGGTGCTCGCTTGAGCAGCGCGCAATCAGAGCGCGAGATAGCCCACAAGCCCTGCAGTGGCAGAGGAAACCCGTTTTGCCCTTCTCGGGCGCTCGCCCCACCGGCAGCGACGACGAAGGCGAGGGCGGCGAGGGCAGTGCGCATGGCGGGAGGATAGCTGCTTGGGCACCCGTGTCGAGGCACAGCTTGGTGCTGCAGAACGCGCAGAGAGCGACGGTCCAAGCCTACGCGATGGCGTCCAATGGCGGGCAGGTTGAGCCTAGCGCTTCCCCTGCTATTTCAAGTTCGTACTCACCATTCTATTTTGCGTTTGGCGTGATGCCGCATGACGATCATATTATAAGCGCGGATCGAAAATTTTTCTGCGGAGGCACGCAGAGTCCCTGATATACTTAAGGACCTTCGCACCGATTGTCTCATTTCGATAAGCAAGTCAGCAGCAGTTGCCTGTATCAAGATAGCCCGATCCGGATCGGCATCTCGCTCCTTACTTTGAAATGACCCGCCCGTTAGGGCGCTGGAGAGATCACTCATCTTCGAGTTGATCGACTTTCTATCGTCCCTCAATAACCTATCAATAAAACATGCCTGCAGTCCGTCTAGCCTAATTTGAAATCCAAGCAACTTCGCCTCCTGAACCAAGAGTTCAAGAGCCTTGTCTTTATCAATTATTTCTTTGTCGTCAGACTTCCGGCAAAGCCAATACTCGGTAGACAGATCGCATGCTTCGTTTAGCGCGTCAGTAAACCGCTCAATCTCTGAAATCCATAGATCTCTGCGATACTGCCACCAACGAAGCGCTCCTGCGCCAGCAAAACCAAGAAATCCACCCAGCAAAACCTGGACTGGATCAACCGGCATGCGCTAATTCTTCGCGGGCATTCTCAATATACTCGTATATTTGGGCTGGATATCTCTGAAGTCGAGGCGAGCTCGCGATGATTTTAATGCGCGATCGTATATTGGACTTACTAAATCCACTGCGAACCAAGCCGCCAAAAGCTTCTTCGAGAAAAGAGGCGGGAAGCCCAGCAACGCCATCTAAGTCAATGCAAATGACCTGTGCCTTACTGAGCGCAGGGAGGAGCACGGCCTCTCTGAATTCTTGCCCATTGTGTGGGCCGTCCGTGCGAAAACGGCCGCTCGGAAAACGGCTGAAGTCTCTCGCGATGCTGATCACGGCATCGGCCATGAAGTCCTCAAAAAGCCAGATCCCACGTGACCAACGTACCCCCAACCGGCGTGTTCCGGTTCGTAGGCTGCGGACGGCCACCTTTCGAGCGACGGTACTCCCCGCAGCGTGAATATATAGTGAGCGAGCCGTCTAGGCAAAGGTCGATCACGCTCTCCATCGCGGGCAACCCCCGCCCTCGGTGGCTGTAGCCGGTCGACGATTTGCCGACAGCCATCGCGACGCGGATTGCCATTCCATCTTGGCTGGTGTCTGCGAGATCAGGATCGTTGCTAAAGATGCGTCGCCATCCGCGCTGAAAGGCGGGATAGCGTTCCCAGTGGGGTAGGGTGGCAGGAATTCCTAGCCCGCGATCAAAAGTGCTTATGACAATCCGTCGATCTCGATGGTCAACGAGGGCCGTAAGCCACCATCCGGCGAAGTGAGGTCTTGGGAACCGTAATCCTTTTGGGTACGCGTGATGTCTTGTATTTACTAACGCCTCAATGATTGCATCGTAAATCGCCGGATCCTCTAGAGCCTGAGGCACACCAAGTTCGGTCAGCAATTTTTCAACCTGCTCGCCATCGGCTTCGGCCCCGGAGCGAAATCTCAATATCCTTAAATCAGAAAACTCAGTAAATTTTGGACCATTTGAGTGAACTCCCGACATTTCCAAAAAACCAATGCCTTCTAGGAGGGCCCTTACATTCGGCTGCCATCTTTCAAAATCAATAGCTTTCGGAATGAAAATACGCGATTTGCGCAAACAGTCATATTCAGAAGCAAGAACGAGCGCAGACGAAACGCTCATTCGTTCAATTTTCGTGTAGTCGTAATAGTTGAGAACTCCGGTCGAACCAGATCTTCTCGCCGCTGCGTTATACCGAGATTTATTTTGAACAAATGTCTGCCAACTTGCAGCTAATCTGCCTCTTACGTCTTGTAGAAATAACGCAGTTTCCTCATAATTTGCACCCAATGAAATATCTGCCGGAGGGGCCAGCCCATCAGATAGGCTAAACCCGTTTTCGAATTGACCGTCGCGATATAAACTTACGGTTCTGATTTGACCGCGTGATAAGGAAGCAACCGACGAAGCGGCTAATTTCCTAAATCGTGCGTTTAATAACGTTCGCAGCCTAAGAACCTTCTTTGATCGGTAAATAAGCAGCGTGCGATGCCGTCGAGATAGCTTCTTCAACTTGAGCGGTCCGCACCAATTGATCGCACGTCGTAGCCGACACAACCTTACGTGTCACTCATTACCGTTGCTCGACTGAAAGGTACAATCGTGCGTATCCAGCACGCTACGCTCGCTTGGCCCTCAAGGCTTCCTCGACAAGGCGCCGGATGGCTTCAGAGCGCTTCAGGCCCTCTCGCTCACCATAGGCTTCGAGCTGAGCCAGCAAGTCCGGGGGCGCGCGGAAGCCGACCAGCGGATCACGTCCGGTGGCAGGGCGGCCGCGCTTTTTCGGTTCAACCGGAATTGACATCAGCATACTTTTCGGTTTAACCCAAAAACAGGCCGAACGGAAGGGTGCAACCTCCCATCCGGCCCTGACCACCAACCGCACCAGGAGTGCAGTTCATGGCTATCCACCATCCTACACCGCCCTTCGGCAGCGGTGAACGCCCCCGCTTGCCTTCAGCACAGGTAGGACCGGTCACACAGGCCCTCAGGGCTTGCCGTCCCGTCGATCCGGCTGACCTCGCCATCGCCGAGATCCAGATCGGGCTGGCGAGCTTCTTCGCCGATGCCGACCGCCAGCGCGTCCGCGAACTGCGTTGCCGGATTGCCGATCGAATCGAGTCTGACCTCGCTTTACTTGATGCGCTCGACGGCGACGCTGACCACGAACCAGATGTGGATAGTGAGCCCGACACCGACGGTGAGCCGAGCCTGTGCGGGCTCATGGTCCAGTGGCCAGGTGGCGGTGGCGACGATCGCGAGAACGACACAGCCGACGACGAGGCCGGCAACCAGCCGCTCCACATGGGCGGTGGTGGCTACGCGGTCACCAGCTTCGGGAGGTCGGCATGAGCGGCCCCTCGAACCGCCGCGGCTTCCTGCGCGGCCTGACCACGCTCCCGCTCATCGGCGGCAGTGTGGCCCTCATCGGCAGCCCTGTCCGAGCCGCCCAGCCTGTCACGCCCGGCATGCTCGCCACATACTCGACCTGGCTGCACTACGAACAGCGCGCCATTCAAAGCGCGGTGGTGGGGATGGAAGGAGGCACCTTCATCCCATGCCTCAATCCCGGCTCGCACTACCACTTCGACGAGTACGACAAGGAGCGGTTCGCGCTCGACGCGCAGCTCCGGGCATCAGTCGTTCTGTCGGCGGTCGGCTGCCCCCTGACCTCGGCAGAGGCAGAGAATGCATGGGCGACGACGTTCCGGCCGATCGTGCGGGAGGGCAGCCTATGACCGTCTCTACCCGCCGCGCTGCCCTCGGCGCCATCCTCGCCGCTCCGCTCACAGGTGGGGCCGTCATGGCCCTTCCTTCCAACGTGCCGCAGCCTACGGCGCCTGCTGTTTCGCCAGAGTTGGTCCGACTGATCGCCAAGCACGATCGCATCAATGCGATCCTCAATCGGGAAACACAGACGGACGATTCGAGCCTGCCTAGCTACGGGACGATGCGTGCCGCACGCCATGCCCGAACTCGGGTAACCGGATTTTCATCCCGTAGCTTTGCCGACACGCTTGCCAAGGCTGCCTGCCTCGGCCGGTTGTGGCCTACCGACGAGTTGGCCATTGAGGTCGGTTTGAAGGTTCGGCAGACAGAGGTCTGCATGGATGAGATGGCGCTCGGCCTTGCCCTTGAATTGATGCGGTTCGCGGAGGGCACGCTATGCGCCTGATCAGCCCGATCATCATCGCGGTGGCGTGGTGGCAGATGCGGCTGGTCCGCCGTGCCGGTGACGACATGCGTCGGGCCAGGGAAGGCCTGCGCCAAGCAGATTACCTCGCCACCCGTGCTCTGCGGACCCTGATCGCAGTTGGACAGGGTCCGATCCCGCGCACGCTCAGCGGCGTGCCGGCGATCCCGCCGATGCCGGTGTTGTGCCGGTAGGGGGTAGTGAATCGCTACCCCCTTCATCGGATGAAGCCGCAATCTTGCGGTTGCGTCGGTTCAAGTCGCCAACTCGGCGACTTGGTCGGCCGAGGGTTCGCTAAGCTGGCGGGCTAAGTTGAGCTTAGGGCTAGGCTGCAAGCCCTCGCAGGATCACCCCAACGGCCATGAACGCACCGGCCGAGTAGACGACCGTGAAGGCGAGGTCGAACATGATCTGTGATCGCTTTCTGCGAGAGCACTTCTGGCCGGTGGTGTTCCGCCATAGGGGCAGATCCGGACCGACAACCCAGGGCTGAACAGTTTGTTTCCAGCACGCCCCTAGATTTAGCAGCATCCACGCCCGCCCCATCGGTGGGTTGAGGGGCACTTCGGGACGGACGTGGAAGGTCAGCGGGGGCTTAGGCCGCCGACAACCTCGGCAATAGGTAGCGACTTTTGCCGGTTGATGTCCGCCCCTCACGAATGCCGCTCGCGCATCCCGCCCGGGGGGGGGCCTGCTGTCGCTGACCTCGATGTCGCGTGGGTGAGCAACTGACAGGTTGTCGATTGCTGGCGAAGCCGAACGTGATGGCCAGGTTGGCCGCCACGTGTGTCGCCAAGTTGGCGAAAGCTACATGAGCTTAAGGGAATAGCAGTTCGCGCTCCCCCGACGCCCACGCCCGCTGACCTATCGCTATCGGGGGGCGAAGAGCGATCACCGCGGACGTGGGCTGCCGAGACTTGAGGGGCACTCGGCAGCCAAGGTTAGCTGCCGCCGGTCGTGGCCATCAATCGTTGGAAACGTACCCAACCCGCCAAGAGGCCGCCCCTTACGAACGCCGCTCGCGCATCCCGTGCGGGCAAAAGAAAACCAGGGGTCGCTGTTACCCTCAGCGTTACCCCTGGCCCACTTTCGAGCTGTCTGAAACCAGCTAAGTCCTTGGTACCACCGCCCCGGCTCGAACGGGGGACCCCCAGATCCACAATCTGGTGCTCTAACCAACTGAGCTACGGCGGCACTGGCGGGCGGTGTATCGTGGGCTGCGGCAGTTTTCAAGGCGATCCGTGCAGCTTGATGGCGCCTCGGTGGACGCAGGCCGGATTCGCTTCATAAGGAGCGGGTGAAACCACGCGGCGCCGGCCGGGGCGGATCGGGGGTGAGGGGCGGAATGTGAGCGCGCGACAGCCGGCGCCAGCCGCGACCGGGGGCCGGGATTCGGGCCAGGCCGCCGAGACGGGAGCGGCCGGCCGGCCGGCCCGGACGGCTGCCCGAGCGGATCATCGCCCCCGCGGGCGCTGGACCCGCTCCCGGATCCTCCTGGCGCCCGGTCGGCTGCGCAGCCTCGTCCGGCGCAGCGAGGGCGGCCTCGTCCTGCTGGCGACCCTGGTGGGGTGTATCGCGGGGCTCGCGGTCTCGGCTATGACCTGGGTGACGCAGGCCCTGCGCGAGGTGCTCTACCACCTGCCGGCGGGGACGCGGCTCAGTGCCGCCGATGCGGTCGCGCCGCCGCTTCTGCTGATCGGCCCCTGCCTGGGCGGGGTGCTGCTCGGGCTGCTGATCCTCGCGGCGAACTACCTGCGCGGGCCGCGCAAGCGCCCGGCCATCGACCCGATCGAGGCCAACGCCCTGCATGGCGGCCGGATGTCCCTGCGGGACAGCCTCTATCTCGCCCTCCAGAACGTCATCTCGAACGGCTCCGGCGCCTCGGTGGGGTTGGAAGCCGGCTACACGCAGCTCGCCTCCGGTCTCGCCTCCCGGCTCGGGATCGCCTTCGAGGTGCGCCGGGGCGACCTGCGGACCTTGGTCGGGTGCGGGGCGGCCGGCGCCATCGCGGCGGGGTTCGGGGCGCCGCTCGCCGGGGCGTTCTACGCCTTCGAGCTGATCATCGGCACCTACACCATCGCCACCCTGGCACCGGTGGTGGTCGCGGCGCTCTGCGGCAACCTGGTCTCCCGGGCGCTGATCCACACGCAGCCCCTGGTCGAGCTCGGCGACATGCAGGCGGTCACGACCTCGCACATCACCAGCCTGGAGATCCTGCCGAGCCTCGCCCTCGGGCTGCTCTGTGCGCTGCTCGGCATCCTGATCATGCGCGGCGTCACCCTGGTCGAGCGGCTGGTCCAGGCATCCGGGCTGCCGCGGGCGGCCGGGCCCGCCTTCGGGGGGCTGTGCGTCGGCGCGCTGGCGCTCATCGCGACGCCGCAGGTGCTCTCGGGCGGCCACGGCGCCCTGCACATGCATTTCGCCGCCGAGGGGCAGGGCCACGGGGCGGCTGTGCTGGCCGGGCTGTTCGCCGCCAAGGCGACCGCCACGGCGATCTCCATCGGCTCCGGGTTCCGGGGCGGCCTGTTCTTCGCCTCGCTGTTTCTCGGGGCCATCGCCGGCAAGCTGTTCGCCGTCGTGGCGCCGGAGCTCCTGCCCGCGCTGGCGGGGTTCGGCCTCACGCCGCTGGCCTACGCGGTGATCGGCATGAGCGCCCTCGCCGTGGCGATCATCGGCGGCCCGCTCACCATGACGTTCCTGGCGCTGGAGGTCACCGGCAGCCTGCCGATCACCGGATTGGTGCTGGCGGCGGTGATCGCCTCCTCGCTGACCGTGCGCAAGATCTTCGGCTACTCCTTCGCCACCTGGCGCTTCCACCTGCGCGGCGAGAGCATCCGCAGCCCACACGATGTCGGCTGGATCCGCTCGCTCACCGTGGGCCGGCTGATGCGCCGGGACGTCCCCACCGTGGCTTTGGACACGCCGCTGCCGACCTTCCTGCGCGCCCATCCGCTCGGCTCGCCCTCCCGGGTGGTCGCCGTGGATGGACAGGGCCGTTATGCCGGGATCGTGAACGTCCCCGAGGCACATGCCGCCGCCCGGGACGCCGAGGCCGGCGCGGCGCCGGTTCTGGCCGACCTCCTGCACCACACCGACCTGTTCCTCACGCCCGAGATGAACGCCAAGGACGCGGCCGCCACCTTTGATCGCAGCGAGAGCGAGGCGCTCGCGGTGGTCCAGAGCGCCGAGAGCCGCCAGGTCCTGGGCCTGCTCACCGAGAGCCACACGCTCAAGCGCTACAGCGAGGAACTGGACCGCCAGCGCCGGATGATGGCGGGGGAATCCGCATGATTGTCAGGCCGGGGTGTTGACCGCGTGGGCGCGTGCAACACCCTGGGGCGGGACAACTCGGGGCCGGCAGGCGGCCCGTGACGCGACACCCGTGAGGATCCATGGCCGGTCAAGACAACAGCTCGCAGCGCGGCTACCGCATCGCGGTGATCCCGGGCGACGGCATCGGCAAGGAGGTGGTGCCCGAGGGCGTGCGCGTGCTCGAGCAGGCGGCCAAGCGGCACGGCTTCGCGCTCCAACTCGACTGGTTCGATTTCGCGTCGTGCGACTACTACGAAAAACACGGCCGGATGATGCCGGAGGACTGGAAGCCGCAGATCGAGACGCACGACGCGATCTATTTCGGCGCCGTCGGCATGCCGGAGCGGGTTCCGGACCACATCTCCCTGTGGGGCTCGCTGATCCTGTTCCGGCGGGAATTCGACCAGTACGCCAACCTGCGCCCGGTGCGCCTGATGCCCGGGGTGAAGTGCCCGCTCGCCGACCGCAAGCCCGGCGATATCGACTTCTGGGTGGTCCGGGAGAACACCGAGGGCGAGTACTCGAATGCCGGCGGCCGGATGTTCGCCGGTACCGACCGGGAATTCGCCCTGCAGGAGACGATCATGACCCGCCACGGGGTCGACCGGATCCTG
Source organism: Methylobacterium pseudosasicola (assembly GCF_900114535.1). Lineage (GTDB taxonomy): Bacteria > Pseudomonadota > Alphaproteobacteria > Rhizobiales > Beijerinckiaceae > Methylobacterium > Methylobacterium pseudosasicola. The sequence continues at coordinate 54,698 of NZ_FOTK01000019.1, forward strand.
AAATTCGCCTTCGAGCTGGCTCAGAAGCGCCCGAAGAAGCACCTGACCTCGGCCACCAAGTCGAACGGCATCTCGATCACGATGCCGTACTGGGACGAGCGCGTGAAGGCGGTGGCCGAGGGCTACCCGGAGGTGCGGTGGGACCAGTACCACATCGACATCCTGACCGCGCATTTCGTGCTCAACCCGGACCGGTTCGACGTGGTCGTCGCCTCGAACCTGTTCGGCGACATCCTGTCGGATCTGGGGCCCGCCTGCACGGGCACGATCGGCATCGCGCCGTCCGGCAACATCAACCCGGAGCGGGTGCACCCGTCCGTGTTCGAGCCGGTTCACGGCTCGGCCCCCGACATCGCCGGCAAGGGCATAGCCAACCCGATCGGCCAGATCTGGTCGGGGGCGATGATGCTGGAGCATCTCGGCGAGCACGAGGCCGCCCGGGAGATCGTCAGCGGGATCGAGCGGGTGCTGTCCGAGCGGACGCTGCGCACGCGCGACCTCGGCGGCAATGCCGACACGCAGGCGTGCGGGAAGGCCGTGGCGGAGGCGTTGGGGTAGGGGTCAACCGAGGGAGGGCGCAGCGCCGAGAGTCTTGAGGGCCTTCAGGCTCTCGATCTGCTCCTCCTGCGCCGCCGCTTCGCGCAGGAGCGGCGCGAGGTAGGCGTCGAGATGGCCGTCGCCGGGCAGATGTATCTCCTTCGTCAGGGCTATCAGGAAGGCGGCCTTGTCGGCTTCCTGCCAGGCGATGGAGATACCGGATCGGTTCGCCAGGACCGTGTGCACGACCATGATGGTGCGCCCGTTCCCGTCCAGGAACGGATGGGCATGCGCCAGCGAGCCCAGCACCGCGCCGGGCTTTGCCCGCATGAAGGCGGAATCGTTACCCTGTTCAAGGGCGTGTTCGGCGGCTCCGCGGATATCCCGCGGGAAGGCGAACATCCGGTCGTAGCCGCCACGGCTGATGTGGGCACCGGGCGCGGTCTCCAAGCGGTCACACCCGGCCCAGGGATAAACGGGGCTGAACAGGGTTTCGTGCGTGCGGAGGATGTCGGCGTAGGTCAGTGGCACGCGATCCGAGAGCTCAACGATGGCCTTGCCGACTTTCGTCAGAAATGCCCTGTGCTCCAGCTGCTTGACGCGAGCGATGTCTTTCAGGCCCGCAACGTTGCGGAGGTAGCCGCGTTCCGCGAAGTCGCCGAAGACATCGAACATCACATTTCGGGGCCGTCCCGCTCAGCGAGGTAACGGGCGTGAAGCTTGGTGTTCTCGATCTCGGGCATGACTTCGGCGCGGCCCAGCGCGACGAGGAGCCACTCGGTCTCGTCCAATTGGATGTCGTCGCCTGCCACGCGGGAGACCGTCTCGGCCCAGTCATCGAGGCCCCCCCGCTCGTAGCGGATGGCGTGCTGGCGGGCGAGGTCGTGGATTATGTCCCTGGCCGTCATCGGCGCGGCATCGGCCTGCGGACGGACGGCAACCTGTGCAGTCATGGCGAGGTCCTTCTTTAGAACCATAGCGCATTCTGCGCGCGTCCGCACCAAGCCGGGTTCAGCGGTCGGGTTCGTATCCCCGCGCTCCCCCACCGCAGGATGAGGGATTTGGGTTGGACGGCCGTCGCGTTCAAAAAAATCAGCGCGGACGGCGGCGGACGCTCACCACGTTGCTCGCCTGCTCGACCTGGCCGGCGGAGGCCGGCAGGGTGGCGAGCGCGGTCTTGACGATGGTGGCGGCGTCGAGCCCGGCCTCGGCGTACATCTTCTCCGGGCTGTCGTGGTCCTGGTACAGGTCCGGCAGCGTCAGTGTCCGCACTCGAACCCGGCCCGCATCCAGCGCGCCCTGCTCGGACAGCAGGTGCAGAACCATCGCCCCGAACCCGCCGCGCGAGCCCTCCTCGATGGTGATCAACACCTCGTGGCTCTGCGCCAGATCCAGGATCAGCGCCTCGTCCAGAGGCTTGGCGAAGCGCGCATCCGCCACGCTCACCGCCACGCCCTGGTCCGCCAGCGCATCCGCCGCCTTCAGCGCCTCCGACAGCCGCGTGCCGAGCGACAGGATCGCCACCCGCGCCTCCGGGTCCCGGCGCACCACCCGGCCCTTGCCGATCGGAAGCACCTCGCCCCGCTCCGGCAGCTCGACGCCGACGCCCTCGCCGCGCGGGTAGCGCAGCGCGATCGGGCCCGTGTCATGGGCGTGCGCGGTGGCCACCATGTGCACCAGCTCGGCCTCGTCGGCGGCCGCCATCACGGTCATGTTCGGCAGGCAGCACAGATACGCCAGGTCGAAGGCGCCGGCATGCGTCGCCCCGTCGGCGCCGACCAGCCCGGCCCGGTCCAGGCAGAACCGCACGGGCAGGTTCTGCAGCGCCACGTCGTGCACGACCTGGTCGTAGGCCCGCTGCAGGAAGGTCGAGTAGATCGCCACGAACGGCTTGTAACCCTCGGTGGCCAACCCGCCGGCAAACGTCACCGCGTGCTGCTCGGCGATGCCGACGTCGAAGGTCTTGTCCGGGTGGGCTTTCCCGAACAGATCGATGCCGGTGCCGCCGGGCATCGCCGCGGTGATCGCCACGACCTTGTCGTCGGCGTCGGCCGCCTTGATCAGGCTCTCGCCGAACACCCTCGTGTAGGCCGGGGCGTTCGGCTTGGCCTTGGCCTGGACGCCCGAGACCACGTCGAACTTGACCACGCCGTGGTAGCGGTCGGCGGACGCCTCCGCCGGGGCGTAGCCCTTGCCCTTCTGGGTGACGACGTGGAGCAGGATCGGGCCGTGCTCGGCGTCGCGGACGTTCTTCAGGACCGGCAGCAGCTGGTCGAGATTGTGCCCGTCCACGGGGCCGACATAGTGAAAACCCATCTCCTCGAACATCGTGCCGCCGCCGACCACCAGGGAGCGGGCGTACTCCTCCGCCGCCGCGGCGCGCTGGTAGAGCGCCTTCGGCAGGAGCTTGCCGAGCTGCTTGGCGGTCTCGCGCAGGGACTGGTAGGTGCCGCCCGACGCCAGCCGCGCCAGGTAGCCCGACATGGCGCCGACGGGCGGCGCGATCGACATGTCGTTGTCGTTGAGGATGACGATCAGGCGCGAGTGCAGGGCGCCGGCATTGTTCATGGCCTCATACGCCATGCCGGCCGACATCGAGCCGTCGCCGATCACCGCGATGGCGTTGCGGCGCTTGGCAGTCCGGCCCTTGGCCTTGGCGGCGTCCGAATCGAGGTCGCGGGCGACCGCCATGCCGAGCGCCGCGGAGATCGAGGTCGAGGAATGGGCGGCGCCGAACGGGTCGTAGACGCTCTCGGAACGCTTGGTGAAGCCGGACAGGCCTCCCCCCTGGCGCAGCGTGCGGATGCGGTCGCGGCGTCCGGTGAGGATCTTGTGCGGGTAGCACTGGTGGCCGACATCCCAGACGATGCGGTCGTCGGGGGTGTCGAACACGTGGTGCAGCGCCACGGTGAGCTCGACCACGCCGAGTCCCGAGCCGAGATGGCCGCCGGTGATCGAGACCGCGTCGATCATCTCGGCCCGCACCGCGTCCGCCACCGCCTGCAGCTCCGATTCCGGAAGCTGCCGAAGCGCCGCAGGCTCCGGGACACGGTCGAGAATCGCGCTCAGCTCGGGGGAAATCGCCACGGCATCAACCTCTATCGGACGGGATCGGTCTGACCGCCGAGCCTCAGGATATATCGAGCGGCGCCACGCCCTCGGGCCGCCCGTCGGCACCAAGGGTGATCCGCTGGATCCGCGCCTCGGCCCGCTTCAGCAACGCTTCGCAGTGCTTCTTCAGCACCTCGCCGCGCTCGTAGATCGCCACCGACTCGTCCAGCGGGACATCGCCCCGCTCGAGCCTGCGCACGATCTCCTCGAGTTGCTCCAGCGCCTTCTCGAAAGGCAGGTCGCCGGCGGCCGGGGCCACCTCGGGTCTGCTCGCGTTCATCCCACACACATCCTTTGGGTCGGTTCTAAGGCGGCATCCGGTGCGGCCACAACCCACGCGAGGGCGGCGCGGGGCCGATCCGCAGCGTTTTGGGGCGATGCGGCGGCGTTTGCGCCACACCGCGTTCCCCTAGCGGCGCCCTCTGCGGAATGCCTCTCGACCGGGCGCGCGCAGGGGCGGCGCCGCTGACAACCGGAAGTTTGGTGAACGGCGATCACGTCACGGTGAGGCAGAACGGCGTCCCCTCGAACGCCTCGGCGCCGCGGCCGATCCGTGCGATCGCCGCGACCATGCGGCCGTCCCGATCGAGCATCCGGTCGGCGATCGCCACGAACAGCGGATTGGGGGTGGCAGAAGGGGAGGCGGCCCGCAGCGCCTCGGCGATCGCGCCCTCGTCGCGCTCCGGCGCCAGCGCGCAGGCCGCGATATAGGCCGCCGCGGTGGAGCGGCTGATCCCGGCATAGCAGTGGATCACCAGCGGCTTGTCCCGGGGCCAGGCCCTGGCGAAGGCCAGGATGCCGGCCACGTGTTCGTCAGCCGGCAAAACGTGTCCGTCCCGGGGCTCGGCGATATCGCTGACCCCGATGATGGCGTGATTCTCCGCATCGATCAGCGCCGGCCGCTCCAGCGGCGTACCGACATTGACCAGCGTGAGCACATGGCTCGCGCCGGTGGCGGCGACGGTCTCGGGCAGGCGCGAGAGCGGACAGACGTGCAGGGTCGGCATGAGCGTCCCATGGCGTGGGAACGTGACGGATAAAGGGCGACGGCCTCGCTCCTCAAGCCCGATGCAGAGCCTGGAATCGATCGAGGAACCGAGCCTCGGCCTGCGCGGTCGGCCAAGGCTCGGCCAGCGCCCGGACCGGCTCGGGCAGGTCCGGGGCCGGGCCGAAATAGAGCTCGGCCTCATCGGGCGCGAAGCCCGCGAGCTCTACGGCCTCGATATGGGCGGCGATCCGATCGGCGCGCTTGACCAGGCGGCCGAGGGCGGGTGTGGGCTCGGCCAGGCCGAAGCGATGGCGCACGGCGGCGAGCAGGCGCAGCTCCACCCCACGATAGGCGTCACCGATCGCGGCCTTAAGCGGCGAGATGATGTCGCCGACGACGTATTCCGGGGCGTCGTGCAGCAGCAGCTCCAGCCCCTCGGGATCGGTGCAGCCGGGGGCGATGTGGCGCCCCACCGCTTCCACCAGCAGGCTGTGCTGGGCCACCGAGAAGACGTGCGGACCCCGGGTCTGGCCGTTCCAGCGGGCGACCCGGGCGAGACCGTGGGCGATGTCGGCGATCTCGATGTCCCGGGAGGCGGGGTCGAGGAGGTCGAGGCGGCGGCCGGACAGCATCCGCTGCCAGGCCCGGGGCGCCGGATCGGGCGTCTCGCTCATGCCGGCTGCCCCAGCTCGGCGCAGGGCCCGTGCCGGTGGCAGCCGACGAGGTGGTCGTTGACCATCCCGACCGCCTGCATGAAGGCGTGCACGATGGTCGGGCCGCAGAAGGAGAAACCCTGCGCCTTCAGGGCCTTGCCCATCGCCCGAGAGACAGGCGTCTCGGCCTGGACCTCGGCCCGGCTCCGGGCGCTGCCCTGGATCGGCCGCCCGTCCGCGAAATCCCACAGGAACGGCGCGAAGCCGGGGCCGCTCTCCTCGATCCGCAGCCAAGCCCGGGCGCCGGCGATCGTGCCCAGGATCTTGGCGCGGTTGCGGATGATGCGGGTGTCCGCCATCAGCCGGGCGACGTCGGCCTCGTCGTAGCGAGCGATGGCCTCCGGATCGAAGCCGGAGAACGCATCCCGGAACCCGTCGCGGCGGCGCAGGATCGTGATCCAGGACAAGCCCGCCTGGAAGCCGTCGAGGATCAGCTTCTCGTAGAGCGCTCGGCCGTCGCGCTCGGGCACGCCCCATTCGGTGTCGTGATAGGCGACGTAGAGCGGGTCGTGGCCGGCCCACCAGCAGCGGGGGCAACCGTCGGGATGATCGATCAGGCCGGTCTCGGACATCCCGCCTGTTTAACGAGAACAGGAGCGGAACGCTATCGCGGCCCGCGACCCGATCCGCGGTCAGGCCGCCGGCGAGCCCGCCGCTTCCGGCAGCGCGAAGGTCGCGTAGGCCGGCTTCTCGAACGTCACCGGGCGGTCGCCGGCCAGCGGTGTGGCACCGGCCGCCAGCGCGTCGGCCAGGCGGTCGAGGCGGACCAGGGCGAGGCCGCGATTCTCAGCGGCGCTGCCGGTGGTGCCGAGCCCCTTGCCGCCGGCGGTGATCTCGGTGCCGGGGGGAGGGGCCTCGCCCGGATAATGGGCCGCAAGGATCCGAGTGCGAGCGGTGCCCCGGTGCTGCATGCGCGAGACCACCTCCTGGCCCACGTAGCAGCCCTTCTTGAAGTCGACGCCGCCGAGCTGGTCCATCATCGCCTCGTGGGGGAACGCGTCCCCGTAGGCGTAGTCGCGCCCGCCCTCGGGCACGCCGAGCCGGATGCGATGGCTGTGGTAATCCGCCTCCGCCGCGTCGGCGGAGAAAGCGCCCGCGGCGGTGTAGAGCCGGGCGCCGAGATCGACATGGCGGGTATCGGCGACCGTGCCGGTCTCCACCGCCGGGGAGGCGCCGGCCCAGGAGGCCGCCACCGCGACCGTGGGGTCGACCGCGATCGCGACCTGCGCGCGCAGCCGGTAGAGGGTCAGGCGCTTGGCGAGGTCGGCCGCCCGATCGAGGGCCGTGTCGATGCGGAACCCGTCCGGGATCCGAGAGATCAGGAAATCGAACAGGATCTTGCCCTGCGGCGCCAGCAGGGCGCCGAGGCGGGCCTCGGCTTCCTGAAGGGTCTCGACGTTGCAGGTCAACACGCCCTGGAGCAGCGCGGCGGCATCCGGCCCGCTCACGGTAACGAGGGCGCGGTCCGGCAGCAGGGCGACGGGCATGACAGGTGGATCCTCACGCGACGGGTGCGATCCGGTCGTCCGGATCGCGTGGCCGGGAGGTAGGTGCTGTGGGAGCCCGCCTCAACCGTCCGCCGTCGCCCGTCTCCTCAATGCTGGAGGGTCGTGGTGAAGGCGCCGCCGCGGATGCGCTCCGGGAAACCCTCGGCGTAGCGGGCGGTGGCCTCCTCGCCGTAGGTCATCACGAGTTCCTGGAAGGCCGCGAACAGGGCGGCCTGCGCCATGCAATCACCGTCGAGCCCGTCGAGACAGCCTTCCGCGAACGCTTCCGAGACGTAACTCAGCGCGACGCGCTTCTCCTCGACATCGACCTCGATGGGGGCGGTCTGAGAGATATGCTGCATGGCCCGATACTTCCGCTGCGCCGGGCACAGGACCCGGCGGACCAGCGAATGATAGGCGGCTCTCCGCGCCTCGGCCAGCCAGGAATTTCAGATCGGTTAACGCGGGCACTCGAACTTGATGCTTCTCGGGGATGCGAGAGCGGTGTGTTGCCTCTGCATCACCCCCCGAATCGCCCGGCCAGGGCATGCGACAGCCGGTCGCCCTCGGCGACGTAGCGGGCGGCCGCTTCGTGCGCCGCCGGGGTGCAGACCCGGTAGGTCAGCGCGTAGCCGCGATAGCCGCGATTGTAGGCGCCGGCCAGCCGGTCGCGCCGGGCGGGAGTCACGCCCTCGGATTCGATCAGCGCCTTCATGCGGGCCGGCCATTCGGCGGCGTCGGGCGTCGCGCAGAGGCCGCGCAGGAAGGCGAGCGCCCCGATGATCTCGGACATCCGCAGCAGGTCGCGGTCGTAGGGGGCGGGGGCGTCCGCGGGCGGGCTCGCCTCTTTAGCCGTGTCCTTGGGCGCTTCCTTCGCCGGCGCGGGCGCGGCGCGGGTGCCGCGCTGTTGCGCCAGTGCCGGCCCGGCGAGCGCCGCGGTCAGGCACAGGATGACCGGAAGCCTCACGCGCTCGCCTCTCTGCCGCGTACCCGCGCAAACGCCTCGTGGAGGGTCTCGATCAGGCCGGGCGTCGTCGCCAGGCCCGCGATCTCGTCCAGCGTCGCCCAGCGGACCCCGAGGGCCTCCGGGCCGGCCACGGGCTCGCCGCCGCGCCACAGGGCGGCGTGCGGATGGACGACGTAGTGGTGGCGGGCGCGGCCGGCCTCGTCCCGGACGATGATCTCGGTGGGCGAGAGCACGCCGACCACCTCGGCCGGGAGGCCGACCTCCTCGGACAATTCGCGCAGCGCGGCCTCGGCCAGGGTCTCGCCGGCCTCGACCAGGCCGCCCGGCAGGGTCCAGACGCCGCGCATCGGCTCGTTGGCCCGGGCCGCCAACAGGACGCGCGCGCCGCGGATCACCGCGATCGACGCGCCCACATAGGGCCGGGTCGGGAACAGGCGGCTGCCGCCATCGGCTGTGCCCTCGGTCACGGCTTGCCTCCATCGGGGGCGACGACCGCGACCCGCCCGTCGGCGAGGCCGACCAGCAGCCGCGCCGCCGCGCCCTCGCCCAGCGCCGCGATGCCGAGGGTGGCTGGCGCCGGCAGCGGGACGCGCAGGCGCTCGTGCGGTGATCCCTTAGCCTGGACGAGGGCGATCTCCGGCCGGCCCGCCACCGGCAACACCAGCTCGGGCGGCCCGGCGGCCGGGACCGTGACGGCGAGGTCGGCATCGCCTTCGCCCGCCGCGTAACCCGGCGCCTCACCGGCCGGCGCCATCGTTTCCGGGCTCAGTGTCCAGAGCTGGAGCAGGCCCCGGGCGCTGATCGTGGCAGCCTGAACGCCGCCGGAGCCGGCGAAGTCCGCGATGCCGGCGATCTTGAGGGGCGGTCCGGGCTGGGGCGGGGTGCGCGCCGTAACGCTCCAGGCTGCCTGACCGTCCGGGCGCCCGATCAGCACGAGGCCGCCCGATTCCGAACCAGACAGGGTCGCGGCCAGGAGGGCCGGGCGGCCGGCGAGGCGCAGCAGCCGCGGCCGGAGCGGGGCGAACACCGCTTCGCCCCCCGCCGGCACCGTGACGGTGGCGACCGGGACGGGTTTCGGATCGGTGCTGACGGCCATCGGCTGGCGCTCGCGGATCGTCAGGACCGCGGCGGCCTCGCCGCCATCGGGGGCCCGGGCGCGACCGGTGAGATAGGCGCTCAAGGCCCCGGCGAGGACCCGGCGCGAGCCCGGCAGGGCGCCCCGGGGCGTCTCGGCGGCGGTCAGACCCTCGACGGCATCGCGGCCGATCGGCCGGACCGTGACCGCGCCGTCCGCGAGGCCGAGCACCGCGCCGCCGTCGTCGCCCCAGACCAGGGCGATGGGGGCGCTCTCCTCGTCACCGGCCGCGGGGCCGGCTTTCGCGCCGGCGATCGGCAGGAGGCCGGAGGTGGCCACGGAGATCGCGGCCTCGCTGCGCGGCCCGCGCAGCGCGCGCACCTTGAAGGGCAAGTCCAGGATCCGGACGGCCGGCGCCTCCGCGCGGGCGGGGGCCAGCGGCGTGCACAGGATCAGGGTGAGGAGGATCGCGAAGCTCCGCCGCCCGACGGCCGGAGATTGGCGCATGGCGGCCATTCGCCGCCCGGATCGCCGGGTCAAACGTGCTGGCCGCCGTTGATGTGCAGCTCGGCCCCGTTCACGTAGGACGAGGCGTCGGTGCACAGGAAGTAGATCGCCTTGGCGACCTCGTCGGGAGTGCCGAGCCGCCGCTGCGGGATCTGCGCAACGAGCTTCTCCGTGCCGGGCGACAGGATCGAGGTGTCGATCTCGCCGGGCGAGATCGCGTTCACCCGCACCCCGAGGGGGCCGAAATCGGCGGCCATCTCGCGGGTCAGGCCGGCGAGCGCCGCCTTGGAGGTGCCGTAGGCCGCCCCCGCGAACGGGTGGACCCGGGAGCCCGCGATGGAGGTGACGTTGACGATCGAGCCCCGGGCGCGGGCGAGCTCGTCGCGCAGGCCCCGGGCCAGCAGGATCGTGGCGAAGACGTTGACCTGGAACACCCGCTGCCAGCCATCGAACTCGGTGGCCAATGCGCCCAGGCGCTCGCCGCCGGGGCCTTTGGGCGAGATGCCGGCATTGTTGACCAGCGCGTGCAGCACGCCGCCCTCGGCGTCGAGCCGGCCCCGGACCTCCTCGATGGCGCGCATCGTGTCCTGCGCGTCGGCGAGATCGACCTGGAGATGGTCCTCGGGCCCCATCTCCCAGGGGCAGTTCTCCGGGAAAGCGTGGCGCGAGCAGGTGATCACCCGCCAGCCGGCCGCCGAGAAGCGCTTGACCGTGGCGTGGCCGATGCCCCGGCTCGCGCCCGTGAGCAGCATGATGCGCCGGCGTTCGTTGACGGGGAGGGCCAAAGCCGTAAGCCTCGCTGGCGGGGTTTCGGATCGCGTCCGGAGCGGCCGCGGGTCGTCCCTGTGAGCCTGAACGGTCTAGGCTGACAGGGATTGGAAATCCAGAGTGCGTCACGCGCGTACGGAACGGGTGAAAGGCAAGCCATGACGGGTACGGACCGCCTGCCGGAGATCCCCGCGCAAAGCCTCACCGACGCGCAGGCCAAGGCCGCGGAGGCGTTCAAGGCCGAGCGTGGAGTCCCGGTCTTCGGGCCGTTCGTGCCGCTGCTGCGCAGCCCCGAGCTGATGCTATGCGCCAGTCGCATGGGGTTGTACCTGCGCTACGGCAGCACCCTACCGCTGCGCATCAGCGAGTTCGCGATCCTGTTCGTCGCCCGGCTGTGGAATCAGCAGGTCGAGTGGCAGATCCACCACCCGATCGCCCTCAAGGCCGGGGTCGCGCCGGAGACCGCGCAGGCGCTGGCCGAGGGGCGGCGGCCCGACACGATGAGCGACGAGGAGGCGCTGGCCTACGCGTTCTCGACCGAGCTGCAGCACAACCGTGCGGTGAGCGACGCCACCTACGCCGCTCTGGTGGCGCGCTTCGGCGAGCAGGGCGCGATCGATCTCACCGGCATCAACGGCTATTACGCGCTGCTCGCCATGACCATGAATGTCGGCCGCACGGCGTTGCCCGAGGACGGGCCGCCGCCGCTGCCGCCGCTGGTGCGCTAGGTCCTGCGCCGCTTGTAGCGCCGGCCGCTTCGGTCTAACCGTCCCACTCGCCTGTGGGCGCCCGCTGCCGGCGCCCCGCCAACCCCCGAAAAACCGACCGGACGAAGCCATGGTCGCTCAGACCCGCGCCGCCACGGCGCCGAAGCCCGCGGATCCGGCGCTTGCCGGCGCCCGAATCCTCGTCGTCGAGGCGCGCTACTACGACGCCCTCGCGGACGAGTTGCTGGCCGGCGCGCTGGCGGCGATCGAGGCGGCCGGCGCGCAGGCCACCGTGGTGACGGTGCCGGGCGCCCTGGAGATCCCCGCCGCGGTGGCGATCCTGGCGGACGACTACGATGCCGTGGTGGCGCTGGGCTGCGTGATCCGCGGCGAGACCGGACATTACGACATCGTGGCCGGCGAGAGCGCCCGCGCCCTGATGGACCTCTCGGTCCAGCGCCGGCTGCCGCTCGGCAACGGCATCCTCACGGTCGAGACCGAGGCGCAGGCGCTGGAACGCGCCCGGGTCGCCGAGATGAACAAGGGCGGCGGCGCGGCCGAGGCGGCGCTCGGGGTGCTCGCCCTGAAGCGCGCGGCCGAGGCGGCGCGTCCGCGATAACGAGAACCGACATGACCGGGACCACCGATACCAGGCCGGACGGCACCGCCCAGGATAGCTCCGAAGGCGCCCCCGAGGAGACCGCCCGCGCGATCAGCCCGCGCAGCGGCGCCCGCCTCGCCGTGGTGCAGGCGCTCTACGAGATGGACATCTCCGGCAAGGGCGTCCTCGACGCGCTCGCCGAGTTCGAGGCGTTCTGGATCGGCCAGGAGGTCGACGGGATCGTGCATCCCAAGGCCGAGACCGCCTTCTTCCGCGACCTGCTACGCGGCACCGTCGAGGAGCAGCGGGCGATCGACCAGAAGCTCGACCAGGCGCTGGCCCAGGGCTGGCCGCTCCGGCGCATCGAGATCGTGCTGCGGGCGATCCTGCGGGCGGGCGCCTACGAGCTGCTGTTCCGGCCCGACGTGCCGGCGCCGGCGGCGATCTCCGAATATGTCGATGTGGCCCACAGCTTCTACACCGCCGACGAGCCGGGCCTGGTCAACGCCGTGCTCGACCGGGTCGCCCGGGAGGTCCGTCCAGGGGAGGTCAGCGCGCCCAAGGTCTCCGGCAAGGGCGGCGGCAAGGCAGCGGCCGGTAAGCCGGGCTCCGGAAAGCCCGCCGCCAAGAAGGCCTGAGCCGTGGCCGGGCCGGGCCGCGCCTCCGAGGAGGGGCTGATCGCCCGCTACTTCGCCCCGCTGGCGGGGCCGGGGGCGGACGGGCTCCGGGACGATGCCGCGACCCTGACCCCGACCCCCGGGCACGATCTCGTGGTCACCGCCGACGCTCTGGTGGCCGGGGTCCACTACTTCCCTGAGGATCCGCCAGCCTCGATTGCCCGCAAGGCGCTTGGGGTGAACCTGTCCGACATCGCCGCCAAGGGCGCGGTGCCGCGGGGCTTCCTGTTGACCCTGGCGCTGCCCGACGACTGGACCGAAGCGTGGCTCGCGGGCTTTTCCGAGGGGCTGGGCGCGGCTGCGGCGGAGGACGGCTGCCCGCTGCTCGGCGGCGATACAGTGCGCTCCGGCGGGCCGGCCTTGATCGGGGTCACGGCATTCGGCGAGGTGCCGGCGGGCGGCATCGTCCGGCGCGGCACCGCGCGGGTCGGCGACCGGATCTGTGTCAGCGGCACGATCGGCGACGCGGCGCTGGGCCTCAAGCTGCGCCTGGAGCCGGAGGCGGCCTGGGCGGCGTCCCTCGATCCAGCGCAGCGGGCGGTGCTGGCCGACCGCTACCTGCATCCGCGCCCGCGCCTCGCTCTGGCAGGCGCGATCCGCCGCCACGCCTCGGCCGCGATGGACGTGTCGGACGGGCTCGCCGGCGACCTCGCCAAGATGCTGGGCGGGGGCCGCAGCGCCCGGATCGCGACCGATTCCGTACCGCTCTCGGAGGCTGCCACCCGGGCGTGGGAGGCGGAGCCCGGCCTGATCGAACCGATTCTAACCGGCGGTGACGATTACGAAATTCTCTGCGCGGTCGCCCCCGAGGGGCTCGACGCGCTCCGCGCCGAGGCGGCGCAAGCCGGGATCCCGCTCACTGCCATCGGCACCGTCACCTCAGGCGACGGCCCGCCCGGCTTCGAAATGGGCGATGGCACTGCGCGCGTGTTCGCGGCTGGGGCGTTCAGCCACTTCTGAGGCTGGGCCCGGGCTGGTCCGTCCGAGGACGATGTGGGTGACGCCTTCGGGCTGGCGGCCGATCTGGCGGCGGACCTCGTCCATCATCCCGGCGGCCACGATCGGCATCCACAGGGCCAGGCCGCCGGGCGTCAGGGTGGAGCGCCCGGTGACCGCCTCCTCCGGGCGGGGCGGGGTTGAGAAGGCCCGCTGCAGGATGTGCAAGAGATCGCCCTGGGCCGCCTCCGGCTGGGCCGAGACCCGCTCGGCCAGCAGGAAATGCACCGCTCCGGTCAACACCTCGATCGTCGCCGCCAGCTTGGCGACCTGGTCGCTGCTCATGTCCAGCCCCATCCGGTTATACAACCGGAAGTAGAGAGCCGTATGGTTAACCGCGGGTTAAGGCCTGCCATCGCGCGAAGAATTCCACCCCGGCGGCCCCGGGATCGGCCCATCCTTCGAAGAGATGGCGCGTCCAGCTTCGGTTCCCTTCGAAGAGCCTTCGCGGCAAGAATTCGCCAGGTTTTGGCGCGGTGCAGCATGCGCGTTTTGCGCTGCCAACACGGGAAAACGTGGCGTTTGCGCAAAACGGCGAAGTTTGGCAACTAGTGTCGGCCCGATCACGCGAGGATCGGGCCGACACTTATCCTTTGCTGAGACGGCTCATCGTTACCGAACCGCTCTCCACCTCGGCTTGGGTCGCGCTAAGACTGACATTTGGGAAGGAATGCCCCGACTCGAGCGCCACGTCCCATGGTCGTCCTCCGGCGGCCAAGCTCGACAACAATCACAAGCCCCCGCCAGGCACGATAAAAACAAGGACGGTAGAGCATGATCCCCTTGGCCTTGATCATCGTGGGCGGGCTCTGTGCCGTCGCCTACGGCATCGTCACGATCCTCGACGTGATGCGACGGGATGCCGGCACCCAGCGCATGCAGGAGATCGCCGCCGCCATCGCGGAGGGCGCGCAGGCCTATCTGAAGCGGCAATACCTCACCATCGGCCTGGTCGGCGTGGTGCTGTTCGTGCTGCTGGCGGTGTTTCTCGGGATCAAGGTCGCGGTCGGCTTCCTGATCGGCGCGGTCCTGTCGGGGGCCGCGGGCTTCATCGGCATGAACGTGTCGGTGCGGGCCAATGTCCGCACCGCGCAAGCCTCATCGACTTCGCTGGGCGCCGGCCTCGACATGGCGTTCAAATCCGGCGCCGTGACCGGCATGCTGGTCGCCGGCCTCGCCCTGCTCGGGGTCGCCCTCTACTACCTCTATCTCACCCGCGGCGCCGGGCTCGACCCGTCGAGCCGCGAGGTGATCGACGCGCTGGTAGCCTTGGGCTTCGGCGCCTCGCTGATCTCGATCTTCGCCCGCCTCGGCGGCGGCATCTTCACCAAGGGCGCGGATGTCGGCGGCGACCTCGTCGGCAAGGTCGAGGCCGGGATCCCGGAGGACGACCCCCGCAACCCGGCCACCATCGCGGACAATGTCGGCGACAATGTCGGCGATTGCGCCGGCATGGCGGCCGACCTGTTCGAGACCTACGCGGTGACCATCGTGGCCACCATGGTGCTGGCCGCGATCTTCTTCTCCGGCCCCACCGGCAGCGGCCGGGCGGTGCTCGAGCCGATGATGCTCTATCCGCTGGCCATCGGGGCAGCCTGCATCGTCACCTCGATCGCCGGCACCTACGCGGTGCGGCTTTCGGCCAACCAGTCGATCATGGGCGCCCTGTACAAGGGGCTGATCACTGCGGGCGTGCTCTCGGTGGCGGCGATCGCCATCGTCAACCTGACCCTGCTCGGCGGCTTCTCCACCGCCTTCACCACCTCCACCGGCGTCACCTTCACCTCGGGCGGCCTGTTCGGCTGCGCGGTGATCGGGCTCGCCATCACGGCGCTGATCGTGGTGATCACCGAGTATTACACCGGCACCAATTATCGCCCGGTGAAGTCCATCGCCGACGCCTCGGTGACCGGCCACGGCACCAACGTGATCCAGGGCCTGGCGATCTCGCTCGAATCCACTGCACTCCCGGCCATCGTGATCGTGGCCGGCATCATCGCGACCCACGCGCTGGCCGGCCTGTTCGGCATCGCCATCGCGGTCACCGCGATGCTGGCGCTGGCGGGCTTCATCGTGGCGCTCGACGCCTTCGGGCCGGTCACCGACAATGCCGGCGGCATCGCCGAGATGGCGGGCCTCCCCCCGGATGTCCGCAAGTCCACGGATGCGCTCGACGCGGTCGGCAACACCACCAAGGCGGTGACCAAGGGCTACGCGATCGGCTCCGCCGGCCTCGGCGCCCTGGTGTTGTTTGCCGCCTACACGTCGGACCTGAACTACTTCATCGCCAATGCGAGCCCGACGCAGTACCGCTTCTTCCAGGGCGTCAGCGTCGATTTCTCCCTGTCCAACCCCTACGTGGTGGTCGGGCTGCTGCTCGGCGGCCTCATCCCGTTCCTGTTCGCCGGCATCGCCATGACGGCGGTGGGCCGGGCGGCGAGCGCGGTGGTCGAGGAGGTCCGGCGCCAGTTCCGGGAAAAACCCGGGATCATGCAGGGCACCGACCGGCCCGATTACGGCCGTGCGGTCGACATGCTGACCCGGGCGGCGATCAAGGAGATGATCGTCCCCTCGCTGCTGCCGGTGATGTCGCCGATCGTGATCTTCTTCGTGATCCAACTCATCGCGGGCAAGAGCCAGGCCTTCGCCACGGTGGGCGCGAGCCTGCTCGGCGTGATCCTCACGGGCCTGTACGTGGCGGTCTCGATGACCTCGGGCGGCGGCGCCTGGGACAACGCCAAGAAGTACATCGAGGACGGCCACCACGGCGGCAAGGGCTCCGACGCCCACAAGGCCGCGGTGACCGGCGACACGGTCGGCGACCCCTACAAGGACACGGCCGGCCCCGCGGTGAACCCGGCGATCAAGATCACCAACATCATCGCCCTGCTGCTGCTGGCGGTGCTGGCGCATTATTGAGGGGCGGGGCGGCGATCCTGCATGGGCCCAGACGCTTCATGCAGGATCGAACCGGCGCTCCAGCGTCGGACGCCCGACCGAGCGGTTGAGCGCAATCCGCCTCAAAGCGGACGTCGCTGAAGCAGGTTACGAGGCTCGGTCAGTCGCCGAACCAAGGAGACATAGCTTGGCTTATGGTCGCCTCGTCGGCGGCTGTCTCGCTCGCCCAAGCGATGATCCCGTCTGGCCGTACGAGGACGGTCTGCAAGCCGAGCTGATCCCGCGCGTCCGTTGCGGCATAGCTGATCTTCTTAGACTGGCGGCACGCAAAGGCCTGATGCGATGCGCCTGGATCGAAGTCCAGGAGTAAGCCTTTGCCGTCGCGCAAGAGGCTGCCGACGCACCGTCCATCCTTCAGCACGAGATTGGGAACACTGTATCCTACCAACGGGTGGTTGCCACCGAGGTCGTAGCGTAGCGAGACACCCCACACCCGCTCGGCGAAGTAGGTCGCGCCGTCTTGCGTCTCGATCAGGTCGCGGATGATGGCTTCAAGGGCGCGCGAGCCTGGGCTCGGCCTCATCAGCGTAACCTGGGCCCGCGACCAGTCCAAGACACGGGCACCGACCGGATGCCGTTCGCGCTCATAACTGTTGAGGAGACCCGCCGGCGCATCGCCGCGGATCGTAGCGGCGAGCTTCCAGCCCAGGTTCATCGCATCGCCGAGCCCAAGGTTGAGACCCTGTCCGCCCAGCGGCGAATGGATGTGCGCCGCGTCGCCGGCCAGCAGCACGCGACCGTTGCGATACGCGCTCGCCTGAAAGGCTCGGTCGGTCCAGGAGGTGGCAAGTTCAAGCTTGGTTACCGTAACATCGGTGCCTGAAATTCGGCGTAAGACAGCCTCGACGTGTTCGCGCGTGATCGGGGCGGAGCGGTGGAATGCGCCTCCGTCGAAGTCGGCCATCGCGACCGTGCCGGGCGGCGTAAACAGGTACATGCCCTGCGCGGTGTACTGGCGTCCCGGCTTGAGCGCGTCGGCGCCGGCCAACTCGGCCTGGACGGAGTAGCCCGTGAACTCGGGCTCGGTGCCGGTGAAGCTGATGCCGGCTGCCTGGCGCACCGCGCTGCGGGCGCCGTCGCAGCCGACGAGCCAGCGACCCCGAAACGATCGGCCGCCCGCCTGGACCACAACGGCCTCGTCCGTCTGAGTGAAGCTTTCGACACCTCCGCCCCGCAGGACCGTAACGCCCGACGCCTCCGCTCGCGCAGTCAGGACAGCTTCGATGCCCGCCATCTCCGCAGCCAAGTTGCTGATTTGGCTGGGTAGGCGATGGGTCCAGCGCCCGGTGTCGATCCGATCATGGAAGAACTGGATGCCGGCGAAGTGGCCGCCCGGACGGCGGAGCTGCTTCATCCAATGCGCCGTCCCCAGCGTGGCGCGGGTTGCCGCGTAAGCCTCGATCTCGTTCAACAGGCCGCGTCGGTCGAGGCTCTCGATCGTTGGAACTGAGAGGCCGCGCAGTCCGAACGGGGCGCGTTTCAACGGTGAGGACGGATCACTCGCCTGTTCGAGGACCAGCACAGAGCAGCCGGCAAGAGACAGTTCGCAGGCGAGGAACAGGCCCACGGGACCGGCGCCAGCGATGATCGTGTCATATTGCGTCTGTGAGATAGTCATGGTCGGGCTCCCAAGTCGATGTTCGACCGGAGCGTTTCCCGAAACCGAGACCCACGCGGACGAACGGCCGGACGCGCGAGCGCATCCTTCGTTCGTCGTGGGGATCAGCGGCGCGGAGCCAGAGACCAGAGCTTTCGTTACCGAAAGGACTTGGGCTTACCAGACCAAGTCTGCCTTTTCCGACGCCGCGAAGATAGCGCGCCGGCGAACGGGGCGCAACGGCCAAGCTGCGCCGGTCGAAGCATCGTGATCTTGGCAGGGTCCGCTTACGGGTACTGTGTCGCGTTCATTCGCCGTTCGACTTGGATCGTAAGCAGCCACCCTAAGCGCAAGCTGATTGGTTCAGACCCCCAGGATAGGCACAAAGCGGGGTTGTCGCGTCGGTCCGGCCGGCGCCCCTATCCTTCTTGGCCACAACGCCCCCCCGACGATCAATGCGGTAGCAACTGCGGGATGGCCTTCTTCACCCGGGCATAGCCGCGGGTGGCCAGCGGCCAGGCGATCTCGTCCCAGGAGCGCCGGACGCGCAGGCATTCGGCCGGGAGGGCATCCGCGGACGGGCCGACCGGGGCCCAGGCCGTGACGACCGGATGGGCGTCGGACCAATCCGGGGCGACCGGTCCCGCCGGGCAGCCGAAATGCGCCGCCGCCCGCGCCAGGGCGTCGGCCATCGCGGCCGCATCGGCCGCCCGAACCGGGTCCGACGCACCGGGGGCGTGGGCGACCAGGCCGCCGACTCGGACCACCCGGGCGTCGCCCAGAGGCAGGCTCTCCGGGTGCAAATCGTCGAGATGCAGCAACAGGGCGACCGGGCCGGCCGGCGCCGCATCGGCCCGCGGCAGCGCGATCTCGCGCGGCGGGTTCGATTCGTCGAGGGAATCCGGATACTCGTCGAGCCCGGCGGGATCGAACCGGCCCTCCGTGTAGCGCCGGATGTTCTCGGCACGGGCGACGTAATGCTTGCCCCGCGTGTGGAGGCCCGCCACCCAGCGCCAGGACAGGGTGTTGCTCGCCGGGTCGCCATCGACGAGGTGGCGCAGGAAGAAGTCGGCGCCGAGCGCCCAGGGCAGGCGCAGGGTGAAGATCCAGATCGAGGCGAACCACATCCGGGCATGGTTGTGCAGCCAGCCGGTCTCGACCAACTCGCGCACCCAATCGTCGAAGCCGTCGATGCCGGTCCGGCCCTCGACCGCGCGCTCGTAGGTCCGGCGCAACCCGGGCTCGGCGGCGAGCCGCGTGCGGTCCGCCGCGGCCAGAGCCAGAAAGTCTGTCCAGGCGGCCGGATGGGTCTCCAGATGGCCCTTGAAGTAGGTCCGCCAGAACACCTCGGAGACGAATTTCTCGGCGCCGCCGTCGCCGAAGGCGCTGTCGGCCGCGGCCACCACCTCGGCCTCGGTGATCAGGCGCCGGCGCAGATAGGGCGACAGCGCCGAGGTGGTCGGCCGCGCCTGCACGCCGCGGTCGGTGTTGCGGGAGGCGGCGTAATCGGCACCCGCCTCCGCGAGGAAGGCAGAGAGACGGTCGAGCCCGGCATCCCGGGTCATAGGAAAGATGCGATCCATGCCGCTAAGCTAGCGCAGGGTTTTCCGGGCGCGGCTGCGACCCATTCCCCGCGCCGTCCGGCCCAACCGGGAATCGCTTTGCGACCCAAAAACCCCGGGATGATTCTCTCCCTCCGAGACGTGCGCTCGCGCACGGACCGAGCGCCCGTGCTGCGCTGCACCTTGGCGTTACCGCGCCGCGACGCCACCTCGGCGTCTCACTGACGGGCGGCGCTGCCGCACCAGCACGAGGTTTCCATGCCGTCCCTGCTAGACCCGATCCGCATCGGCGCCATCGAGGCGAAGAATCGCATCTTCATGGCCCCGCTCACCCGCGGCCGTGCCACCCGCGAGCACGTGCCGACGCCCCTCATGGTCGAGTATTACGCCCAGCGCGCCGGCGCCGGGCTGATTCTCACCGAGGCCACCGGCATTTCCCAGGAGGGACTGGGCTGGCCGTACGCGCCGGGCATCTGGTCCGACGCGCAGGTCGATGCCTGGCGACCGATCGTGAAGGCCGTGCACGATCGCGGCGGCAAGATCGTCTGCCAGATCTGGCATATGGGCCGGCTGGTCCATCCGGACTTTTTGGGCGGCGCCAAGCCTGTCGCGCCCTCGGCCATCGTCGCCCCGGACCAGGCGCACACCTATTCGGGCAAGAAGCCCTATGCCGAACCGCGTGCGCTCGAGGTCGCCGAGATCCCGCGCCTGCTCGCCGATTATGAGCGCGCCACCGCCAACGCCATCGCGGCCGGGTTCGACGGGGTGCAGATCCACGCCGCGAACGGCTACCTGATCGACGAGTTCCTGCGCGACGGCACCAACCACCGCACCGACCAGTACGGTGGCTCCATCGCCAACCGCGTGCGGCTGCTGCGCGAGGTGACCGATGCGGTCGCCGGGGTCGCCGGGCCGGAGCGCACCGGCGTGCGCCTGTCGCCGAACGGTGCAATCCAGGGCACCAACGATTCGGATCCGGAGCCCTTGTTCGTGGCCGCCGCCCAGGCGCTGGCCGACAGCGGCATCGCCTTCCTGGAGATGCGCGAGCCCGGCCCGGACGGCACCTTCGGCAAGGCCGACCACCCGCCGATCGCCCCGGCGATGCGCAAGGTGTTCCGCAACCCGCTGATCCTCAACGCCGATTACGACGGGGTCAGCGGCCAGAAGGCGCTCGATGCCGGGCAGGCCGACGCGATCGCGTTCGGCCGGACCTTCATCGCCAACCCGGATCTGGTCGAGCGCATCGCCAAGGGCGCGCCGCTCGCCAAGGACGAGGCCGCGACCTGGTACAGCCAGGGGCCGAAGGGCTACACCGACTACCCGACCCTCGACGAAGCCCGGGCGGCCTGACAGGGGTCACCTGGTTCCGGGGCCTGCGCGGCGGGCTCCGGGGCCGCGATGACGGTGCGGGCGTTTTCCGAGGAAGCCGCCCGCGCCGTCATAGCGAGCGCGAAAACCATAATCTGCGGCCGTGCCTATGCATCCAGCCTATCTGCGCCTATTTGAGCGCAAGACCATGGATGTGCCGCCTCTCAAGACACACGCGGATGCCGGATCGACCGACGGGCGCTGGAGCAGAGCGGATCGGCTGGCGGAGCTGCACGACCTCGCTATCCTCGATAGCGAGCCCGAGCCCCTCTACGATGACCTCGTCCGGATCGCCGCCCAAGTCTGCCGGGCGCCGGTCGCCCTGGTCAGCTTGGTCGATGCCGAGCGGCAATGGTTCAAGTCGGAGTTCGGCCTCGGCCAGCGCGAATTGCCGATCAACTGCTCGGTCTGCGCCCACACGATCGAGGCCGGCGAGAGCCTGATCATCCCCGATCTCACCGACGATCCGCGGACCATCGACAACCCGCTGGTGATCGGCGGCCCGGGCTTCCGCTTCTACGCGGGGGCGGTGATCCGGGGCTCGCAGGGCATTCCGCTCGGGGCGCTCTGCGTCCTCGACCGGACGCCGCGGCCCGAGGGCCTCGATTCCGACCAGAAAGCCACCCTGACGGCGCTCGCCCGCCAGGTCTCGACCCTGCTCGAATACCGGCGGACCCACGCCCAGGTGGCCGCTCGGGAGGCCGAGCTCGCCGCCAGCGAGCGCCGCTTCCGGGTCATGACCGCGGCGATGCCCCAGATGGTCTGGACCACCCTGCCGGACGGGTTCCACGACTATTACAACGACCGCTGGTACGAGTTCACCGGCATGCCCTACGGCTCCACCGACGGCGAGGGCTGGAACGGCGTGTTCCATCCGGACGACCAGGAGCGGGCCTGGGCGCGCTGGCGCCACTCGCTCGCCACCGGCGAGCCCTACGAGATCGAGTATCGCCTGCGCCATCACGACGGCACCTACCGGTGGACGCTGGGCCGGGCCATGCCGATCCGCGACGCGGAGGGGCGGATCGAGCGCTGGTTCGGCACCTGCACCGATATCGACGACCTGAAGCGGGCCGAGGCCGAGGCGCGCAAGCTCGCCGCCATCGTGGAGACCTCCAAGGATTTCATCGGCCTGACCACCCTGGACGGCGCGATCACCCATCTCAACGAGGCCGCCCTGGCGCTCGTCGGGCTGCCCGATCTCGCCACCGCCCGGCAGCACCGGATGGAGGATTTCTTCTGCGCGGACAGCCGCCGGGTGTTGTCCGAGACCGCGATGCCGGCCGTGCGGCGCTCCGGCACCTGGGAGGGCGAACTGGCCTTCCGGCATTTCGTCACGGGCGAGCGGGTCGCGGTGCTGTACAACATCTTCCCGGTGCGCGACCCGACCGGGGCCGAGATCGGCTACGCCACGGTCACCCGGGACCTGCGCGAGTCCAAGCGCGCCGAGGAGGCCCGCGACCTGCTGATCCGCGAGCTGTCCCACCGGATCAAGAACATCTTCGCCGTGGTCGGCGGCCTGGCCGCGCTCACCGCCCGCAGCGACCCGGCGGCCAAGCCGTTCGCGGCGGCGTTCCGGGAGCGGCTCGGCGCCCTGGCCCGGGCCCACGAATATGTCCGCCCGCATTCCCCGGAGAGCGCCCCCGAAGTCGAGGGCCAGACCGTGCTCGGCCTCATGCGCCTGATCATGGCCGCCTACGAGGAGGGCGGCCGGGCGCGCGTCGCCATCTCCGGCGACGATGCCGCGATCGGCGAGCGCACCGCCACGGCGCTCGCGCTGATCATGCACGAGCAGGCCACCAACGCGATGAAGTATGGCGGCCTCTCCACCAAGGAGGGCGGCGTCGCCCTGAGCGGCCTGCGCGAGGGCGGGCGCTACACCCTGACCTGGGCCGAGGCCGGCGGTCCCCCGGTCACGGCAAAACCCTCCCGCAAGGGTTTTGGGACGGTGCTCGCCGAGCGCAGCGTCGCCGGCCAGCTCGACGGCGTTCTGGTGCACGATTGGGCCCCGGGCGGCCTGCTGATGCGGCTCAGCGTGCCCCTCGAGAATCTCCGCCACTGAGATGACGCGCAGCCCGGGGGGATTCGCGCCGCACTTCGTCGTGCTCGATTTCGACGGCACCCTCGCCGACAGCTTCGACTGGTTCTGCTCGGTCCTGAACGGCGTCGCCGACCGCTACCGCTTCCGCCAAGTCGAGGCCCACGAGGTCGAGGCGCTGCGGCTGCAGGGGGCGCGGGCGATCGTGGCCCATCTCGGCATCCCGCGCTGGAAGCTGCCGCTCATCGCCCGCCACATGCATGCGCTGGCGGCGCGTGACGCAGGCCGGATCGCGCTGTTTCCCGGCGTGCCGGCGATGCTGGCCGATCTTCGCGAGGCGGGGGTGCTGCTCGCGATCCTGTCGTCGAACCGCGTTGATACAATCCGCCGGGTGCTCGGGCCGGAGAATGCAAAGCGCATCGATGCCTATGCCTGCGGCGCCTCGCTGTTCGGCAAGGCGCGGCGGCTGCGGGCGCTGCTGGCCCGGCAGGGCGTCGCCCCCGAGCGCGCCCTGTGCATCGGCGACGAGGTCCGGGATCTGGAGGCGGCGCGGGCGCTCGGCTGCCCGTTCGGCGCGGTGGCCTGGGGCTATACCGATGCGCGAGCGCTCGCGGCGCTGGGTCCCGAATACCTGTTCGCCGAGCCGGCGGACATCGCACGCTTGGTGCGACGGCCCGAATTGGTCTGAGACAAATCAGGGGCTCCGCCCCCGAACCCCGCCAAAGGGCTGAGCCCTTTGGAAACCCCTGACTTTTGTTACAGGCCGCGGTTGGCGCCCGGGACGACGCTGGTGCCCTTGCCGGAGCCGAACGGCTCGTAGCGGGTCAGGCCGCGGAACAGCTGGCTGAGGAAGGCCCGGTCGGCGCCGCTGGTCGGCGTGGTGCGCTCGATGAAGTCGAACACCTTGCCGTCCTGGAGGCCGTAGAGCGCCACCCGCTCGACCTTGAAGCCGGGGGTGAAGTAGACCGCCGTGACCTTCTGGTCCTCAACCTGCTCGCCCAGGAACATGATCGTCCGGCTGGTGTTCTGCGAGATGTAGTACCAGGACTTGTTGCCCACCGTGGAGACCGTCGACGGCGTGCCGAGGATCTGCAGCACCTGCTCGGGGCTCATGCCGGGCTTGATCGTCGCCAGCGCAGCCTGATCGATCTGGTAGCCGTGGCGCAGCTCTTCGCCGACGCAGCCGGCGAGGCCGGCGCCCGCGAGGCCGAGCAGGGCGAGGCGCGCAAAAGACTGGACGAGACGGCGCCGCATCGGGCCCCCAGAGCAGGTGTTGACGGACGAGCGACGCGGGCCGCCGCCGGTCCGTGTCTCCGACGGCGCTTGCGCCTTGGGCGTGGGTTGCCGTACCGCGGGGATATGGCTTTGACAAGGCAAGCTTGGCCACAGACGGGGGCCGTCCGCATGCGCCGTTCGACGGCTCTCCGTCTCGACGCGAGGCACCGATGATCGCCGGTCTTTTCCGGCGCGACAGCGCGCGGCGCCGGGCCGTGGAGGGGCTGCATGCGGCGATCAGCGCGGCGGCGCGGCAGCCGGGGCTGTACACGCGCCTCGCCGTGCCCGACACCGTGGAGGGCCGGTTCGAGGCCCTGTGCCTGCACGTCATCCTGATCCTGCGCCGGCTCAACCGGCTGCCGGCCCCAGCGGCCGATGTCGCGCAGGATCTGGTGAACTCGGTCTTCACCCAGCTCGACGCGGCTTTGCGCGAGCTCGGCGTCGGCGATATGGGCGTCGGCAAGCGGATGAAAAAACTCGGCGCGGCCTTCTACGGCCGGGCCACGGGCTACGACGCCGCGCTGGATGCCGGCGACGGCGCGGCCTTGGCCGTGGTGCTCGCCCGCAACGTCCTCGGCGGCGAGGGTGACGCGGCAGGCCTGGCCGCCTACGTGCTGGCGGCCGACGCCGCGCTGGCAAATACCAATCTCGACGGGCTGCTCGGTGCCGGGCCGCCCTTCCCGGAGCCGGACGCCTTCGCGCCGGCCCCGACCGGAGACAGGATATGAGACACCGTACGGGTCCGGAGAGCGGGCCGCTCACGCGCTGGGTCAATGTCGAGCGCCTGCCGCAGGGCCGGGGCGCCGCCACCGTCGAGGCGAGCCCGGCCGAGTGCACGGCGCTGGCCGCCGACTTCAAGATCCCGGCCATCCGGGATCTGGTCGGGCGGTTCGAGATCTCGGGCTCCACCAACCGGATGACCGTGACCGGCATGGTCGAGGCCGTGGTGACACAGATCTGCACGGTCAGCCTCGAGCCGTTCGAGGGGCCGGTCCGCGAGCCGGTGGAGGTGGTGTTCACCGATACCGACCAGCTCGCCGGCACCGATGCCGAGGATGTCGAGGTGCCCGACCCGCTGATAGGCGGCCGGATAGATTTCGGCGCGCTGACCGCTGAGTTCCTGGCGCTGGGCCTCGACCCCTATCCGCGCAAGCCCGGCATCGCCTTCGAGCCCGTGGTGGCTGGCGAGGATGCGGGGCCTTTCGACGCGCTCCGCCGGCTGCGTGACGGGGAGGGGTGAGGGCGGCCGGCTGGCGCTGCCCCTGGGCGAGGGCAGGTTTCTGCCAAGGGACATCCCATCCACCCCCTCATCCTGAGGAGCCGGAGCGCAGCGGAGGCCTCGAAGGAGCCCTCCAGCCAGCCGCGCGATCCCTGGAGGCCTCCTTCGAGGCTCGCTGCGCTCGCACCTCAGGATGCCAGCGGATTCACACATCGAGATTACTCTGTCGCAAGCCTCTGAAACACAACGCATTTCCCCTCCCCCTTGCGGGGAGGGGTCAGGGGTGGGGGTAGTGCAGGATCGCGCGTAACGGTGCCTTCTGCACCACCCCCACCTCCAACTCCTCCCCGCAAGGGGGGAGGAGAGCGCGTCGCGCCTTTCGTCAGCCGATGTGTGAACATCGTAGCCTCAGGATGAGGGGG
The DNA here is from genome assembly GCF_900114535.1 of Methylobacterium pseudosasicola. Lineage (GTDB taxonomy): Bacteria > Pseudomonadota > Alphaproteobacteria > Rhizobiales > Beijerinckiaceae > Methylobacterium > Methylobacterium pseudosasicola. Next base: position 80,271 of record NZ_FOTK01000019.1, read on the forward strand.
TGGATGGGATCGCTCGCATAAGCCCCCCGCCCGCCCCGAAAACATTGCCCGGCCCGTCCGGCCCGATTTCATTTGCCCGGCGGCCCGGTATCGCTATGGTCCGCCGCGCTTGGCGGCCGGCCCTCGTCCGGCTCGCCGCTCCCCTCGCCGAGACCGCGACCCGCAAAGATATGTCCCAACGCGTGTGCATCTCGCTCGACGCCATGGGCGGCGACCACGGGCCCTCCACCGTCGTGCCCGGCGCCGCGCTGGCCCGTGAGCGCCATCCCGACATGACCTTCCTGCTGTTCGGCGATGAGGCGGTGATCGCCCCGCTGGTCGCCAAGGAGCCGCGCCTCAAGGATTGCGTCGAGATCCGCCACACGAATGTGGCCGTGGCCATGGACGACAAGCCGAGCCAGGCGGTGCGCCAGGGCCGGGGCAAGTCCTCGATGTGGCAGGCCATCCAGGCGGTGCGCGACGGGCAGGCCCATGCGTGCGTGTCGGCCGGCAACACCGGCGCGCTCATGGCGATGTCGAAGATCTGCCTGAAGACCATGTCGGGCATCGAGCGCCCGGCCATCGCCTGCCTGTGGCCCACCGTGCGCGGCGAGAGCGTGGTGCTCGATGTCGGCGCCACCATCGGCACCGATGCGGAGCACCTGGTCGAGATGGCCGTGATGGGCTCGGCCATGGCCCGCATCGTGTTCGACCTCGACAAGCCGACCGTCGGCCTGCTCAACGTCGGCACCGAGGAGATGAAGGGCAACGAGGCGGTCAAGGAGGCCGCCCGGCTGCTGCGCGAGATGGACAGCTCCGGGCTGACCTATCACGGCTTCGTCGAGGGCACGGATCTCGGCCGCGGCACCGTCGACGTGGTGGTGACCGAAGGTTTCACGGGAAACATCGCGCTCAAGACCGCCGAGGGCACGGCCAAGCAGATCGGCACCTATCTCCGCGCGGCCATGACCCGGACGCTCGCAGCCAAGATCGGCGCGCTGTTCGCCCGCCAGGCGTTCAAGGCCCTGAGGGACAAGATGAATCCGAGCCGCGCCAATGGCGGCGTGTTCCTGGGCCTCGAGGGCATCGTCATCAAGAGCCACGGCTCGGAGAGCGCGCAAGGCTTCGCCGCGGCGATCGACCTGGCCCACGACATGGCCCGCCACGACATGATCCGCACCATCCGCGAGATGCTGGACCAGACGGCGGTCCTGGCGCCGGCATAATTTTTTGCCTTGCGGCGTGCCGTGCCCTACGGGCGGCAGGTCGGGCACTCGGCAGTTGGTTCGACGAGGAGATTTGCGGTCCGGAAACCTTGGAATTTCACGCCCTGCGTAAAACCCTCCCTGTCATTCCGGGGCGCCGGAGGCGAGCCCGGAATCCAGAGCCGCCGACGGCGCAAAGTCTTGCTCGACCTATGATTCTGGATTCCGGGCTCCGCTGCGCGGCCCCGGAATGACAGGGTGATAGATCCTACCGCGGTTGCCCCTCGGATTACCGAACCTCGCCGGGACGGTCCTGGGAAAAATCTTCTATCGAGCGCGTGGCCTGCGTGAGGGCCATGCGCTCACCACGGAGGCCGGATCCCTAAGCCGGCGCCGCGTGTTCAGACGGATGGAATTCGGGCGTCCGGGGCACCACAACCAAAGATTGTGGTGCCCCCGCGTCCGGGAAGGAAAGCGATGTCAGCCCTCCGCACAGAGTCTTCGCAGGCGCTCCGCTCGGTGGTGGTCGGGACCGGATCGAGCCTGCCCGCGCGGGTGGTGACCAACGCCGCCCTGAGCGAGCGGGTCGAGACCTCGGACGAGTGGATCGTCCAGCGCACCGGCATCCGCCAGCGCCACATCGCCGATGCGAGCGAGACCACCTCGGTGCTGGGCACCCGGGCCGCCCAGGCGGCCCTCGACGATGCCGGCCTGACCGGCGCCGATATCGACCTCGTGATCTGCGCGACCTCGACCCCCGACCACACCTTCCCGGCCACCGCCACCCAGATCCAGGCGGCGCTCGGCATTCATCAGGGCGCGGCCTTCGACCTCCAGGCGGTCTGCGCCGGCTTCGTGTTCGCGGTCTCCACCGCCGACAAGTTCCTGACCACCGGCTCGGCCCGCCGGGCCCTGGTGATCGGCGCCGAGACGTTCTCGCGGATCCTCGACTGGGAGGACCGCACCACCTGCGTGCTGTTCGGCGACGGCGCCGGGGCGGTGGTGCTGGAGGCGCGGGCGGATGCCGGCGCGCGCGGCGTGCTCTGCGCCAGCCTGCGCTCGGACGGGCGGCACCGGGACAAGCTCTACGTCGATGGCGGCCCGGGCTCGACCGGCACCACCGGGCATCTGCGCATGGAAGGCCGCGAGGTGTTCCGGTTCGCGGTCGGGCAGGTCACCGACGTGATCGCCGACGCCTTCGCGCAGGCCGGACTCACCGCGGACGATCTCGACTGGTTCGTGCCGCACCAGGCCAACCGCCGGATCATCGAGGCCTCGGCCGACAAGCTCGGCATCGCCCGGGAAAAAATCGTGCTGACGGTGGACCGCCACGGCAACACCTCGGCCGCCTCGATTCCCCTGGCCCTCGACGTGGCCCGGCGGGACGGGCGCATCCAGCCCGGCGATCTGGTGATGATCGAGGCGATCGGCGGCGGCTTCAGCTGGGGCGCGGCGCTGATCCGCTGGTGACGGGCTGGACCGATTCCAGGCCTCCCCGCGGTTGACCGGGCGGCCAGCGCCGATTAGCGTGCCGGATCATAGGGATACACCTTCAGCTTGTTGTGCGGCGGCGTTCGTCGTGCCTGTGGGCTGCCGGAAGAGAAGAGCGGGCGAGGGGACACGGCATGGCAGGCAAGACGGTGACGCGCGCCGACTTGAGCGAGGCCGTCTACCACCAGGTGGGCCTGTCGCGGACCGAATCCGCCGCCCTGGTCGAGACCGTGCTGTCGGAGATCTGCGCCTGCCTGGCCGGGGGCGAGACGGTCAAGCTGTCCTCGTTCGGCTCCTTCGTGGTGCGCAGCAAGGGCAAGCGCGTCGGCCGCAACCCCAAGACCGGCGTCGAGGTGGCGATCGAGCCCCGCCAGGTGATGGTGTTCAAGCCGTCCAACGTCCTGAAGGCCAAGATCAACGGCCAGGCGATCAACGGGCTGGACAAGCACGACGAGGATGATTGAGCGGGCCGATCGAGGCTCCTTTCCACCGAAGTGACGCGCTCTCCCTCCCCCCTCTGCGGGGGAGGGTGGCCCGCGAAGCGGGTCGGGAGAGGGGAGCAACGGTGCAGGATGTGGCTCCGGTCCGCACATCTGCTCTGCCTCTTCCGGACGCCGGGTTCCCCTCTCCCGACCCGGCCTGACGGCCGGCCCACCCTCCCCCGCAGAGCGGGACGGAACGCGCGGATCGGGCTGGTGTCCCGCTAAGACGACAAACGAGCCCCCGTAAGGCTTGAGCCCGGCCGCGCGGGCCGGCAAGATCGTCCCGTCCCAGCCATTGTAAGACAGCCATGCCCCCAGCCCTCGCCGCCGATAGGACGCTCGAACCGATCGGGGAGAAGAGCGCCGGCGCGTTCCGGACGATCAGCGAGGTCGCCGACGAGCTCGACGTGCCCCAGCACGTCCTGCGGTTCTGGGAGACCCGATTCGGCCAGATCCGCCCGGTGAAGCGGGCGGGCGGGCGGCGCTATTACCGGCCCCAGGATGTCGAGCTGGTCGCCGGCATCCGGCAGCTCCTCTACGTGCAGCGCTACACCATCGCGGGCGCCCAGCGGGTGCTCAAGGAGAACGGCATCCGCTTCGTCCAGGCCGTGGGCCGCGGCGAGGCCAAGGCCGCCGAGCCCCTGGTCCAGGAGGTCGAGGGCGGCCCCGAATCGGCGCTCCGGGCCGACACCCCCGACCGGGCGGCGCTGATGGGCGTGCTGGACGATCTGCGCGCCTGCCGGGCCCTGCTCGACGCCCTGCGCAGGCCCTACGACCGGGACGTGTGACCGCCGGCGCTCCTTCGCGCACTGCGCGTGGAGTGCGTTAAGCACGCAACTTGCGGAATCAGCGAACTTTCCGGCCGGAGACCGCGTTGACGCCCGCATGGCCGCGCCCAAACCCAAGCTGTCACCCAGCCAGGAACTGATGGCCCGCCTCATGCGGATCGTCCGCTCCTGCCCGGATGCCGCCTCCGAAGTCCTCGAGCTGATGTTCCTCGTCAGTCAGATCGAGGCCGCCACCAATGTCGACCGGGAATACCGGGACGCCAAGCGGGTGATCAGCCGCCTGCGCAATCCCCTCTGGGACATGGCGCCCCCCGACCGGGAGAAGCTGCTCACCGCCGCCGAGACGATCCGCCGGGTCTGCCGCCTGCCCGAGGACCAGATTCCGCCGGTGCCGATCGCCGACGCCGGGGAGCGCGCCCGGGTCGAGGCCCGGCTCGCCGCCGCTCTCGCGGGTGAGTTCGACGCCGCCCAGATCGCCCGGGTAACCGGCGTGGTTGCGGCCGTGCTGCAGGATTAGGATCGGTTCCGGAAAAGATTCGGCGCAACGCCTCTGTCTGGGACGGGACATCGCTCCCAAAACCCTCGACGGCCGTGCCCGGCGTCCCCACATGCGGGTCAACCGATGAAAGGGGCGCCCGGGCATGAGCCCGAAATCCGGCCCCGGATCGGTACCGGAGAGACGCCGCATGACCGCCCTTCGTCCGCTCGCCGCGCTGCTCGCAGGGGGCCTGATCCTTGCGGGACCGGCCCAGGTTCCGGCCTTTGCCCAGACCACGGTGACGCGCTCCAAGACGGTCGCCCCCGGCAAGACCGTGCGGCTGGAGATCGCCCCGAATCTCAAGAAGGATTGCAGCCCCGGCCCGATGCCGGAGTTCAAAGTTTCTGGCGCGCCCAAGAACGGCGCGGTGATCACCAAGGTCGGCAAGGTGAAGACGCCGGCGAGCTATCGCTGCCCCAACAAGGAAGCCGCCGTCCAGGCGCTATTCTACCAGCCCAACACTGGCTTCACCGGTGCCGACGAGGTGACCTTCGAAGTCCGAAGCGCCGACGGCCAAGTCCAGACCCAGACCATCAAGATCACCGTCGGGGCGGCCGGATCAAAATCCGGGGACGATGCCAAGAAAGAAGGCACGGATCTCTAAGCAGAGGCAGGAAACCCTGGCGCGTGCATAGTTTTTCATCCTAAATTGCGCGTACGGAGGAGACTGAAATCAACGTTGAACCTCGTCAAGGCCCTGTTTTCGCCAGACGAGTGTTGCAAGCAATCGACAGGCTGGCGGCACGTTCGCCGCGCTGCGACAAAAGCGGGCCTGTCGGTTGCATCCGAGCCGAGACAGGATGAAGCTGTCAGGGTCTGAGAGGGTTATCGAATGCCCATGCATGCGACGAACGACCTTTTCCAGAGCTTCGCCCGAGGGTACGAGGCCCGCCGCGATACGGAGATGACACTCTCCGAGTATCTCGAAGCCTGTCGGGACGAGCCGCTGATGTATGCCTCGGCCGCCGAGCGCATCCTGGCGGCCATCGGCGAGCCGGAATTCGTGGACACCGCCAAGGATTCCCGCCTCGGCCGGATCTTCATGAACCGGACGATCCGGACCTATCCGGCCTTCCGCGAGTTCTACGGCATGGAGGAGACGATCGAGCGGATCGTCTCGTTCTTCCGCCACGCCGCGCAGGGCTTGGAGGAGCGCAAGCAGATCCTCTACCTGCTGGGCCCGGTGGGCGGCGGCAAGTCGTCCTTGGCCGAGCGCCTGAAGGCGCTGATGGAGGTCCACCCGATCTACGTCCTCAAGGCCGGGGACGAGGTCTCGCCGGTGTTCGAGAGCCCGCTCGGGCTGTTCGATCCGGACACGATGGGCGAGGAGATCCAGAAGCGTTACGGCGTGCCGCGTCGGCGGCTCACCGGCCTGATGAGCCCCTGGGCACTTAAGCGCCTGGACGAGTTCAACGGCGACATCTCGCGCTTCAAGGTGATCAAGGTGCGGCCCTCGCGGCTGCGGCAGATCGCCATCGCCAAGACCGAGCCGGGCGACGAGAACAACCAGGACATCTCCTCGCTGGTCGGCAAGGTCGATATCCGCCGGCTCGAGACCCTGTCGCAGGCGGATCCCGACGCCTACTCCTACTCGGGCGGCCTCAACCGGGCGAACCAGGGCGTTCTCGAATTCGTCGAGATGTTCAAGGCGCCGATCAAGATGCTCCACCCCCTGCTCACCGCGACGCAGGAGGGCAACTATGTCGGCACCGAAAATATCGGCGCGATCCCGTTCACCGGCGTGATCCTGGCCCACTCGAACGAATCCGAGTGGCAGACCTTCAAGACCAACAAGAACAACGAGGCCTTCATCGATCGCATCTACGTGATCAAGGTCCCGTACTGCCTCCGGGTGACGGAGGAGCAGCACATCTACGAGAAGCTGATCTCCGGCTCGGAGCTCTCGGACGCGGCCTGCGCCCCCGGCACCCTGGAGATGCTGGCCCGGTTTTCGGTGCTGTCGCGGCTCCGCGAGCACGCCAATTCCAACGTCTTCTCGAAGATGCGGGTCTATGACGGCGAATCGCTCCGCGAGGTCGATCCGCGCGCCCGCTCGATGCAGGAATACAAGGACACGGCTGGCGTCGACGAGGGCATGGACGGGATCTCCACCCGCTTCGCCTTCAAGGTGCTGGCGGCGACTTTCAACCACGACACCACCGAGGTCTCGGCCGACCCGGTGCACCTGATGTACGTGCTGGAGCAGTCGCTGCGCCGGGAGCAGCTGCCGCCGGAGACCGAGAAGAAGTACCTGGAATTCATCAAGACCGAGCTGGCCCCGCGCTACGCGGAGTTCATCGGCCACGAGATCCAGAAGGCCTATCTCGAATCGTACCACGATTACGGCCAGAACCTGTTCGACCGCTACATCGACTACGCCGATGCGTGGATCGAGGATCAGGACTTCAAGGATGCCGAGACCGGCCAGCTGCTGAACCGGGAGCTCCTCAACCAAGAGCTCACGAAGATCGAGAAGCCCGCGGGGATCGCCAACCCGAAGGACTTCCGCAACGAGGTGGTCAAGTTCGCCCTACGGTCGCGGGCGCAGCATGGCGGCCGCAACCCGAGCTGGACCAGCTACGAGAAGCTGCGCGAGGTGATCGAGCGGCGCATGTTCAGCCAGGTCGAGGAATTGCTGCCGGTCATCTCCTTCGGCTCCAAGAAGGACGGCGACACCGAGAAGAAGCACGGCGAGTTCGTCGAGCGCATGGTCGCCCGGGGCTACACCGAGCGGCAGGTCCGCCGTCTGGTGGAATGGTACATGCGGGTGAAGCAGGCCGGCTGAGGGACGAAGAGCCCGCCCGGGCCAAACCCGGGCGGCCAAGTTTCGACCCTCCGCCGCCATAGTTTCGGACGACCGGCCGGCGAGGCTCGCAAGCATGATGTGGGAAAAGGGAAAACCGCTTTTCCGAACACATCATCTGGGAGCGGCGCGTTAGACCAGACTGTGCGAAAGAGGGAAGCCTCTTTTCGAAGGCAGCATGGTATAACGGGAGGCTAGAACCGGCCGGAGCACGCGGGACGAGGGTTTTCGCAGCGGATGCACATCGTCGACCGACGCCTGAACCCGGGAGGCAAGAGCCTCCCCAACCGGCAGCGCTTCCTGCGGCGCGTGAAGGATGTCGCCCAGCGCGCGGTGCGGGAATCCGCCCGCGAGAAGGACATCAAGGATCTCGGCAAGGACGGCCGGGTGACCGTGCCCGCCGACGGCGTGCGGGAGCCCCGGTTCTCCCGCCAGCCCGGCACCGGCCTGCAGGACCACATCCTGCCCGGCAACAAGACCTACGTGGAAGGCGACCTGATCGAGCGGCCCCCGGGCGGCGGCGGGGGGCGTGGCTCCGGCGAGGGCGGAGAGGGCGGCGAGAACAGCGAGGACGCGTTCCGCTTCGTGCTCACCCGCGAGGAGTTTCTGGAGCTGTTCCTGGAGGATCTGGAGCTTCCGGATCTGGCCAAGCGGCGGCTTGCCGTCGTCGAGACCGAGGGGATGCGCCGGGCCGGCTACACGGTCACCGGCTCGCCGGCCAACCTCGCGCTGACGCGCACCCTGCGCAATTCGATGTCCCGGCGGATCGCCCTCAAGCGTCCGAAGCCCGAGGAGGTCGCGGCGTTGGAGGCGCAGCTCGCCGAGATGCGTGAATCGGATCCGGGCCGGCCGGACCTGGAGCAGTCGCTGCTACGCTTGCGCGAGCGCGCCAAGCGCATCCCCTATGTCGATCCGATCGACCTGCGCTTCCGCCGGTTCGAACCCTATCCGCGGCCGATCGCCCAGGCGGTGATGTTCTGCCTGATGGACGTGTCCGGCTCGATGACCGAGCACATGAAGGACCTCGCCAAGCGGTTCTACATCCTGCTGCACATCTTCCTGACCCGCCGCTACCGGCACGTGGAGATCGTGTTCATCCGCCACACCGACCGGGCTACTGAGGTGGACGAGGAGACCTTCTTCGGCTCCCGGGAGACCGGCGGCACGCTGGTGTCATCGGCGCTGGTGGAGATGAAGCGGGTCATCGCCGAGCGCTACGACCCCAACGACTGGAACATCTACGCCGCCCAGGCCTCGGATGGCGACAACGTCTCCTCCGACGGCCCGACCTCGACGGAGCTGCTGCGGTCGCACATCCTGCCGGCCTGCCAGCACTTCGCCTATCTGGAGGTCGGCGACGAGAACGGCCCCCGGGCCGGGTTCGTGGAGCACCGCACCACCCTGTGGCGGACCTACGAGGCCATCGCCAAGGCCGGCGGCCCGATCGCCATGCGCAAGGTCAACCACCGCCGGGAGATCTACCCGGTCTTCCGCGAGCTGTTCGGCCGCAAGGACGCCCGGGCCGAGGCGGAGGCGTGAGGTGGGACGCGCGGGCATGACCCTGATCGGTCCGCCCAGACCGCGACGCACCCCCTCTCCCGTGCGGGAGAGGGCTGGGGTGAGGGATCAGGTCCATCCGGAAAGAGCACGCCCCTCACCCTGTCCCTCTCCCGCACGGGAGAGGGGACCCGCGCTCCACCTAAATGCGGGTGGACCCGGTCGCCTCCGCGAGGGGAGAGACCACCCGTCCCGCGCCGGTGCGGGGCAGGGTTCGAAGACACGGGAGGCCGCATGACTCGCGTCAAGGCACGGACGCCCCAGACCATCTCCGGCGGCCAAAAGCCTCTGTTCACCGGCAACGACTGGGATTTCGACACGATCCGGCGCATCCACGACGCCTGCGAGGCCATTGCCGGGCCGGAACTGGGGCTGTCCTGGTACCCGAACCAGATCGAGATCATCACGGCCGAGCAGATGCTCGACGCCTACGCGTCGATCGGCATGCCGCTGTTCTACAAGCACTGGTCCTTCGGCAAGCATTTCGCCCAGCACGAGGCCGGCTACCGGCGCGGCCTGATGGGGCTCGCCTACGAGATCGTCATCAACTCGGACCCGTGCATCTCCTACGTGATGGAGGAGAACACGGCGACGATGCAGACGCTCGTCATCGCGCACGCCGCCTTCGGCCATAACCACTTCTTCAAGAACAATTATCTGTTCCGGCAATGGACCGATGCCGAGGGCATCCTCGATTATCTGGACTTCGCCAAGGGCTTCATCGCCCGCTGCGAGGAGCGCTACGGCCACCAGGCGGTGGAGCAGGTGCTGGACGCCGCCCATGCGCTCATGAGCCAGGGCGTCCACCGCTACCCGCGCAAGAAGCGGCCGGACCTCGCCTCCGAGCAGCGCCGAGAGCGCGAGCGGATCGAGCATGGCGAGCAGATCTACAACGACCTGTGGCGGACCCTGCCGCAGAAGACCGGCGCGGTGCGTCCGGACCTGGCCGCGGAACGGCGCAAGGCCCTGCTCGAACTGCCCCAGGAGAATATCCTCTACTTCCTGGAGAAGGTCGCGCCCCGGCTGCGCCCCTGGCAGCGCGAGATCCTGCGCATCGTCCGGCTGGTGGCGCAGTATTTCTACCCGCAGCGCCAGACCAAGGTGATGAACGAGGGCTGCGCGACCTACTGCCACTACCGGATCATGAATTCGCTCTCCGAGAAGGGCCAGATCACCGAGGCCGCCTATCTCGAATTCCTGCAATCGCACACCAACGTCATCCGGCAGCCGAACTACGACGACCGCAGCTACGGCGGCCACAACCCCTACGCGATCGGCTTCGCGATGATGCAGGACATCGCCCGGATCGTGGAGCAGCCGACCGCCGAGGACCGCGAATGGTTCCCGGACATTGCCGGCGCCGGCGATTCGATGGCGGTGCTGCGCGATTGCTGGGAGAACTATCGCGACGAGAGCTTCATCCAGCAGTTCCTGTCGCCGAAGCTGATGCGCGACCTACGCCTGTTCCACGTGGTCGACGACCCCGACGAGGCGGAACTGCGCGTCGAAGCGATCCACGACGAGCGCGGCTACCGCAAGATGCGCCGCTCCTTCGCCCGCCAGTACGACGTCGCCTGGCTCGATCCGGATATCGAGGTGGTGGACGTGGATCTCGAAGGCGATCGCCGCCTGATCCTGCACCACAAGGCGATCAACAAGATCACCCTGCAGAAGGACGACGCCAAGCGCGTGCTCCAGCACCTCGCCGACCTCTGGGGCTACGACGTGGTGCTCAAGGAAGTCGAGCCGGCCACCGGCACGGTGCTGGGCGAGATCAGCGCCAGCGCGCGGCCCATCTTTTTCTGAGGGTTTGTCCAGGGGCGTCTTCCCACCCGTCCCCTCAGGATGAGGTGGTGGATGGGATCAGCCGCGGATTGCCCCATCCCCCCAACCCATGCTGCAAACAGGCATGAGCGCCCCGATTCTCACCCTCGCCGAAACCAAAGACTTCCTCGACCGGGAATTCCCGCAGATGCAGGCCGGCGGGCGGGCGTTTCATCTGGAGGCGGTGGGGCCGCTCTCGGCGCGGATGCGGATGGAGGGGCAGGAGCGGTTCCTGCGGCCCGGGGGCACGGTGTCGGGGCCGGCCATGATGGCGCTGGCGGATTACGTGCTCTACGCCGCGATCCTGGCCCAGATCGGCCCGGTCGCTCTGGCGGTGACCACGAGTCTGACCTTCAACTTCCTGCGCAAGCCCACCCCGGGCGACCTGCTGGCGGAATGCCGCCTGCTCAAGCTCGGGCGGCGCCTGGCGGTGGGGGAGGTGGGGATCACCGCCCCGGGCAGCGACGATCTCGTCTGCCACGCCACCGGCACCTACGCGATCCCATCCGAACGCAGTTAGGCGCCCGGCCGTGCCTCGGTGAGCCGGGCGGCGTAGCGGGCGATCAGGTCGACCTCGAGGTTCAGCCCGTCGCCGACGCGCCGCTCGCCCCAGGTGGTGACCTGGAGGGTGTGGGGGATCAGCAGCACCGAGAAGACGTCGCCCTCGACAGAATTCACCGTGAGGGAGGTGCCGTCGAGGCAGACCGAGCCCTTCTCGGCGATGAAGCGCGACAGGCCTGCGGGGGCGCGCAGCGTGAAGCGATCGCTCGGCCCCCAGGCGCCGGCCGTGACGCTCTCGCGCTCCAAAATCTCGGCGACGCCGTCGACATGGCCGGTGACGAGGTGGCCGCCGAGCTCGTCGCCGATCTTCAGGGACCGCTCCAGGTTAATGCGCGCCCCCGCCACCCAGCGGCCCACCGTGGTCCGCGCCAGGGTCTCGGCGGCGGCGTCGACCGCGAAGACGCAGCCGCCCTCGGCCGGCTCCACCGAGACCGCCGTCAGGCATGGGCCCGAGCAGGCGATCGAGGCGCCCAGCGCGATTGTGGCCGGGTCGTAGGAGGCGCGGATCGTGATCCGGCGCAGGTCGCCCTCGCCCGCGATCGAGACGATGGTGCCGACATCGCTGACGAGACCGGTGAACATCTCTAAAAAACCTTCTCGTAGGTGGCGGCCTCGTCAGGGCCGAGCAGAAGCCGCTCGGCCAGCCTGAATCGTTCGCTCGCCAAAGCCCCGGTCAAATCCGGGCCGAGCGCCTTCAGGCCGCCCGCGGCCCCGAGCTCCGCCGGCCCGGTGACCAGCGTGCAGGCCTCGATCAGATCGGCCCGCGCGAAGGCATCGGCAAGGCGGGGGCCGCCCTCGCTGCACAGCCGCGTCAAACCGCGCTCCCCGAGATGGGCGAGCGCGGTCGGCAGGTCGACGCGGCCGGCGACATCCGCCGGCAGGATGGCGATCTCGACGCCCAAGGCTTCCAGGGCTCGGCGGGCATGGGCCGGGGCGGAGCGGGTGGTGAGGACCAGAGTGGCGGTGTCCCGGGCGGTCCGGGCGAGCACGCTGGCCGGCGAGAGCATCAGGTGCGAATCGAGCACGATCCGCAGGGGCGAGCGGGCGGCGAGGCCCGGCAGCCGGACGGTCAGGGACGGGTCGTCCGCCCGGGCGGTCCCGATGCCGATCAGGATCGCGTCGGCATGCGCCCGCCAGAGATGCACCGCGCCGTCGGCCACCGGGCCGGTGATCCGCAGGCGCTCCGGGCCGGCGCTCGCGCAGAAGCCGTCGCGGGTGCGGGCGAGCTTGAGGTGGATGGCCGGCCTTCCGCGGGTCACCCGGGTGATGTGGCCGATATGGTCGCGGGCCGCCGCTTCCCCCATCAGGCCGGTCTCGACGATGACGCCGCCGGCCCGCAGGAGGGCGTGGCCGCGCCCGGCCACCCGCGAGTCGGGATCCTCGATGGCGCTGACCACCCGGGCGATGCCGGCGGCCAGGATCGCGTCGGTGCAGGGCGGCGTGCGGCCGTGATGGGAGCACGGCTCCAGGGTGACGTAGAGGGTCGCGCCTCGGGCCGCCGCCCCGGCCTCGGCGAGCGCCAGGGGCTCCCCGTGCGGACGGCCCCCCGGAGCCGTCGCCCCGGCCCCGAGGATCCGGCCGGTGCCGGGCTCGACCACGACAGCGCCCACGGAGGGGTTCGGCCAAGTGGTGCCGAGCCCGCGCCGCCCGAGCGCCAGGGCGAGGCGCATGAAGCTGGCATCGTCGCTCATGGGCGGACGGCCCGGCGGCGGGGGGATGCCTCGGGCCCCGGCTCCTCGGGGTCGGGGGGCGAGTCGGCCTCGGCCCCGACGGCCAGCAGGCCGTCGCCCAGGGTGCCGAGCAGGTCCTCGAAATCCTTGGCCTCGCGAAAGTTCTTGTAGACCGAGGCGAAGCGCACATAGGCGACGTCGTCGAGACCCTTCAGCCCGGCCATCACCAGCTCACCGATCGCCTCGGAGGTCACCTCCGGCTCGCCGGCGCTTTCGAGTTGCCGGGTGATGCCGCTCACCAGCCGCTCGATCCGCTCCGGGTCGACGGCGCGCTTGCGCAGGGCCACGTCGATCGAGCGCTGGAGCTTGTCCCGGTCGAAGGGCACGCGCTTGCCCGAGCGCTTGAGCACAACGACCTCGCGCAGCTGCACCCGCTCGAAGGTGGTGAAGCGGCCGGCGCAATCCGGGCAGACCCGGCGGCGGCGGATCGCGGCGCCATCCTCGGAGGGCCGCGAATCCTTCACCTGCGTCTCGGAGCCGCCGCAATAGGGACACCGCATGGGATCTGTACTCGACGCATGGAAACGGCCGCGGACCGGTCTGGTCCGCGGCCGTTTCCTAGACTACGTGCCGGCGGGCCGGAAGGCCGCCGGGCACAGGCTTCAGCCGTAGATCGGGAACCGGTCGGTCAGCGCGTGGACGCGGCTCTTCACCGAGGCCTCGACCTCCGGATCGCCGGCCTCGCCCTTGGCCACCATGCCGTCCAGCACCTCGACGATGAAGCCGCCGATCTGCTTGAACTCGGCGACGCCGAAGCCCCGCGAGGTGCCGGCCGGGGTGCCCAGGCGGATGCCCGAGGTGATGGTCGGCTTCTGGGTGTCGAAGGGCACGCCGTTCTTGTTGCAGGTGATGTCGGCTCGCGACAGGGCGGCCTCGGCAGCCTTGCCGGTGAGGCCCTTCCGCTGCAGGTCGACCAGCATCAGGTGGTTGTCGGTGCCGCCCGAGGTGATGTCGTAGCCGCCGGAGATCAGGGTGTCGGCGAGCGCCTTGGCGTTCTCCACCACCTGGCGGGCGTAGATCTTGAACTCGGGCTTGAGCGCCTCACCGAAGGCCACGGCCTTGCCGGCGATGACGTGCATCAGCGGGCCGCCCTGGAGGCCGGGGAAGATCGCCGAGTTGAATTTTTTGGCGAGCGCCTCGTCGTTGGTAAGGATCATGCCGCCGCGCGGGCCGCGGAGCGTCTTGTGGGTCGTGGTGGTGACCACGTGGGCGTGCGGGAACGGCGACGGATGCACGCCGGCCGCGATCAGCCCGGCGAAGTGGGCGGCGTCGACCATGAAGTAGGCGCCGACGGAATCGGCGATCTCACGGAACTTGGCGAAGTCCCAGTGACGCGGGTAGCCCGAGCCGCCGGCGATGATCACCTTCGGCTTGTGCTCCTCGGCGAGCGCGGCAACCTGCTCCATGTCGATGCGCTGGTCATCCCGGCGCACCGTGTAGGAGACCGGCTTGAACCACTTGCCCGAGACGTTGGGCGGGGCGCCGTGGGTGAGGTGGCCGCCGGCCGCGAGGTCGAGGCCCAAAAAGGTGTCGCCGGGCTGCATCAGGGCCAGGAACACGCCCTGGTTGGCCTGGGAGCCGGAATTCGGCTGCACGTTGGCGAAGCCGCAATCGAACAGGCGCTTGGCGCGCTCGATGGCGAGATTCTCGGCGATGTCGACGAACTGGCAGCCACCGTAGTAGCGCCGGCCCGGATAGCCTTCCGCGTACTTGTTGGTCAGCACAGAACCCTGCGCCTCCAGCACCGCGCGGGAAACGATGTTCTCCGAGGCGATCAGCTCGATCTCGTGCTGCTGGCGGCCGAGTTCCTTCGACACCGCCTCGGCGATCTCGGGATCGGCCTCGGTCAGCGGGGCGGCGAAGAAGCTGTTCGAGAAGTGCTTGTCGGCGGCGGTACCGGCGCTCATGGTCTGCCTCTGTTCTGGTAGGGGCGGGGCCCGGCCTTTCGTCGGCGTGCACGGGCGGGCATTCGAGCGGGATTCCTACACGGGCCGGCCCGCGCCGCCAAGCACAGGCATTTTGGACGCGCGCAAAGAATTATTTGCCGCAGGGTGCGCATCGCGGCGCCGGGTTGAGGCCGGGGCCGTAAGCTTCGCGTAACGAGATGCGTTCGTCCAGGCGTCGAATAAATAAGAATCGGACGCCATAGGAGCGGACTTGGACAAGCAAGCCAAAACCGTAGAATGCGAATCAAAATTTCGGATCGGATCTTGATATGCCCGCATAAGTTAAATATTTCGTCTCAGGATGGCGGGCAACATAAGAGATAATATTTACTTCAGATCATATTTGCGTCGAGTTTATAGCGCATGACTATGGAAGCCTACGTCTTGTGCGCGCGATCTATTTCCAGCACTTCGGAATGGCAGTCCGCGATCGATGCGATTGGATTCGATTTGAAACTTGAAGCGGATCGGATCCCGCCTACCGTATCCGGTCATCTCCCGGCCACCTGGCAGGGACGTGAGGCAGGCTTCGAGTGCTCGGTCATTCCGTTTTCGGACTTGGCGGAGACCTACCCCCAAACCGATTTCGGGGGACCATGGGCCTGCGCGTACGCCTTCTATTTCGCGACGTTCCCGGCCTGCGCGGGGACCTGGATCGCGATTGCCGCCGCCTTAAGGCTGTCGACGGGCGTCGCCTTCGACCCGCAAGAGGACAAGCTGCTGACCGCCGAGGCCGCAATCCGCTACGCTCATGAGGCAGTGGCCAGCATCGCAAGGCTCGAAGCGCAGTTCGGCAGAAACACGTCCCTCTGAGTCCGGATCGGGCACATGTCGCCCGCGTTCAGGAGACGAAATTCGTCTCCACCAGCACGGTGTCGGTCTCGAACGCGGCGGCATGCCATGTCCCGGCGGGGAAATGGAACACACTGCCGGCGGAGAATGGCTTGCGGCCCTGCTCGGTCTCGAGGAACCCGGAGCCGGAGATCACCTGCACGAACTGCTCGTGCGCGTGGCTGTGGCGCTCCGCCGAGACACCCGCCGGGACCACGACCCGCACGAGGCTCGCGCCGGCGCCCGGGATCGTCCGCTTGGCGACGCCGTTGCCGGCAACACTCTCTTCGCTTGCGTCCCAGGCGGTCAGGTGGTCGGTCATCGGGCTGTCTCCTTCACCGCAGGAGATGCCTCCGGGCCGCGCCGGGTCAACGGCCCTGGCAACCCGGATCGTGCGTCAACCGGTCCCGCCCTCGGGCGCGCGGCCACGCCGGGGCTTTGGCGGGCTCGGCTGAGGCTTCGGCGCTGCCGGATCCCCGGGCTTCTCCGAGGACGGCCAAAACGTCTCGAACAGTTCCTGCATCGCCCGGATGTTGTTGCCCTGCACCTCGGCCCCGGTGCGCAGCATCTGCTCGATCATGGCGGAGCCCGCCTCGCCGGCCTTCTCCCCCGCGGATTTCGGGGCGGGTTTCGGCGGTGGGGGCGGGGCCGCGGGGGGCATGAACGCCTTGGCCATCTCGCCCCAGACCGGGCCGAACGGGAACGGCACGGGGGGCGGGGGCGCCTGTACTGGCTCGGCTTGCGGCTGGTTGAGCATGACGTGGACGATGCTCGCCACCACGGCGCCTGCCATCATCGGCAGCATCTGGCGCAGCACCTGGGCGCCGACGCCGCTGGTGGCCGAGGCCTGGCGCAGCACCGCCTGCATCAGCTGGGCCGAGCCGAACATCTGGGTGAGGGCTTCGAGCCCCTGAGGCGCGGCGGTGCGGGCGACATCGGGCATGCCGAACATCCGGGCGAAGCCGTTCGGGTCCAGGCCGGCGCCGCGCTGGAGCCCGAGGGTCAGGGCCGGCATCAGCGCCTCGAAGGCGCGGGCGGTCTGCTCGGGGGTCAGGCCGAATTGCTGGGCCATCGCCTGGATCCCGGCCTCGCCCTGGGCTTGGAACATCTCGAGCGGGTTGAACATGACGCCTCGTCCCTATCCCGGTCGAACCGGCCGGGACGGGGCATCGTGACCGGTTGCGCGGCGAAATACCAGTTCCCGCCGGAGGATCTTGTGCTCAGTCCGGTCCGGACCGGGAGACGGACGGTATTGCGGGCCGCGCCCGCCTCAGCTCACCGGCCCGGGATGGGGCTGGCCGACGGGCAGGGGCACCGCCCGCTGCGGCGCCGCCTGCGCGACCTCCGGCTCCGGCACGCGCCGGCCCTTCGCCTCCAGCCGGTCGACGGTGCGGCGGGCGAGCAGGAGGCCGGCGATCCCGAAGACCAGGGAGCCGAGGCCCATGCCGGCGACCACGCCGCGCGGCCCGTAGAGGGCGGCGCCGAGCATCGCGGGCGGCACGGTGCCGAGCGTCGCCCGGCCCCAGTTCAGCAGGGTCGAGCGGATCGGGAAGCCGAGATTGTTGAACGCGGCATTGCCGAGGAACAGCAGCCCGTTGAAGAACCAGATCGCCCCGCCGGCAAGGCAGAAGAAGCCGAACAGGTCGCGCGCCACCCCGTGCAGCCCGAACAGGGAGGCCAGGGGCTCGCGGGCGAGGGCCAGGACGATCCAGACCAGCACCGTATAGGCCAGGGTCACCCGGACCGCTTCGTGCAGGACCCCGCGCATCCGGTCGAACCGACCCGCGCCCCAGTTCTGCGCCAGGATCGGGCCGATCGCCCCCGACAGGGCGAACAGCCCCCCGAAGGCTACCGGCGTCAGCCGGTCGATCACCGCGGCGGCGGCCACCGCATCGGCCCCGTAGCCAGCAAAGAGCCGCGCCAGGAACGCGCTCGCCACCGAGGGCGCGAGGTTCGTCAGCACCGCCGGCCCGGCGACCGCCGCCAGGATCGGCGCGTCGGCGACCACATCGGCCACCCGGGGCAGGGCCAGCAGCCCGTGCTGCATCACGCCGCGCAGGCCAACCGCCACGAAGGTCGCCCGCGCCACGCAGATCGCGATCGCCGCGCCTTCGACGCCGAGGCCGGCGCCGAAGATCAGCAGCGGATCGAGGAACGCGGTGACGATGGCGCCGGCCAGCGTCACCATCATGGCCTGCCGCGCCGCGCCGACCGCGCGCAGCAGGCCGGTGAACAGCATGCCGGCGGCGAGCAGGAGGTTCGACGGCAGGGTGATGTCCAGGAACAGCTGCGCCACCCGCAGCGTCTCGCCGCTGGCGCCGATCAGGCGCAGCAACCGGTCGGACAGGACGAAGATCAGCAGCGCGATGAGCGCGGCGGCGAGGCTCCCGAGCGCCAGCGCCGAGCTAGACAGGCGCCGGGCCTTGTCCCGGTCGCCCGCGCCCAGGGCCTTCCCGACCAGGGCGCCGGCCGCGATCATCAGGCCGATATTCACTGCGGTGGCGAAGAACTGCACGATCGCGGCGAAGCCGATCGCCGCGGTGAGCTTCGGATCGCCGAGCTTCGAGACGTAGAACAGCGACAGCAGGTCGACCACGAAGATCGCCATCAGCCCCACCGAGCCGGTGGCGGCCATCACGACCACGTGCCGGAGGATCGAGCCGGTGACGAACCGGCCCGCCTGGGCCGGGGGCAGGGTGTCAGGCATCGGGGCGGTCACGCATCCCGGGCGGTGCCTTCCGATTCCAGCTCGGGCTCCGGATCGACCTCGCTCTCGGCCTCGGCCGCATCGGGCTCCTGCGGGGCGAGGGCGGGCTTGTCCAGAAGCCGCTCGGCCGCCTCGCGCCGGTCGTTGCCGATCAGGTCGCGGGTCTCGGTGCTCAAGGCGCGGGCCGGCCGGACCGGCTCGGTCAGCGGCTCAGGCTTCAGGCCCGCCGCAGCGCCGCGCATCCAGCCGGCACCCTCCGGCAGGGCGCCCGCCTGCTGCAGCACCAAACGGGCGATGTCGCGCTTGCGCACGTCGTCGGCCCGGGCCGCGGCCACCTCCGGCGACAGGCCGAGCCCCTCCAGGGCCGCGCGCCCGAAGGCGAGGGCCGATTCCGCGGTCTCGCGGATCTGGAAATCGACGTCCCGGTTCATCAGCTCGACGGCGTGCAGGCGGTCATAGGCGCGCACGAAGGTGCGGACGTTGGAGAACTCCTCGTGCACGATGTCGACAATCTTGAGCGCCCCGGCGCGGTCGTCCACGCAGATGCAGACCAGCTCGACCCGGCCGATCCCGGCGGCGCGAAGCACGTCGAGCCGGGTGCCGTCGCCGTAATAGATCCGGAAGCCGAAGCGCGAGGCCGCGCGCAGCTGCTCCACGTCCTTGTCGATCACCGTCACCGGAATCCCCTCGGCCAGCAGCACCTGGGTCAGCACCTGCCCGAACCGGCCGAAGCCGATCACCAGCACCCGGGCCTCGCCGCTCTCGGCGAGTTCCGCGGAGGGCTCCGACACGTCGACCTGCTCCCGGGCGGTGCGGCGCTCGATCAGCTTGTCGAGGCCCTTGGCGGCGATCGGCCCGATCAGCATGGTGAGCGCCGCCAGCGCCACCGCGAAGCGCGTCGCCGTGGGCCCGGTGAGCCCGAGCTCCTCCGCCTGCGGCAGCAGCACGAAGGCGAACTCGCCCGCCGGCGCCAGCACGGCCGCGCCGCGCAAGGCCCCGAGGGTATCGGAGCCGAACAGCCGGAACAGGCCGGCGACCAGCGCGACCTTGAGCAGGATCGCCCCGAGCGTCGCCCCGAACAAAGCCGGCCAGACCTCCCGCACGAGGCCGCCGTCGATCGACATGCCGACGCTCATGAAGAACAGGCCGAGCAGCATGCCGCGGAACGGCTCGATCTCGGCCTCGAGCTGGTGGCGGAAGTTCGATTCGGCGAGCAGGATGCCGGCCAGGAACGCGCCCATCGCCATCGACAGGCCGACCTGCTCCATCAGCAGCGCGGTGCCGAGCACCACCAGGAGCGCCGCCGCGGTCATGACCTCGCGGGCGCCGCTGGCCGCGAGCAGGCGGAAGAACGGGTTGAGGCCGTAGCGGCCGACCAGCACCACGGTGAGGATCGCCGCCACCGCCTTGCCGGTGGAGATCGCCGCCGTCCCGAGCCAGGGGCCGCCGGTCTCGTCGCCCGCCGAGGCCAGCAGCGGCATCAGCGCCAGGATGCCGACCACCGACAGGTCCTGGAACAGCAGCACCGCGAAGGCCCGGCCCCCGTAGGCGCTGCCGAGATCGCCCCGCTCCTCCAGGAGCTGCAAGGCCACCGCGGTGGCCGACAGGGCAAGCGCGATCCCGATCACCGAGGCCGCCCCGAAGCTGAGGCCGGCGGCCAGCCCGACGCCCCCCAGGACCAGCGCGCAGGCGACGAGCTGCGCCGCGCCGAGGCCGAAAATGTCCCGCCGCATCGAGACGAGCTGCGACAGGTGCAATTCCAGCCCGACGATGAACAGCAGCAGCACCACGCCGATCTCGGCGACGCTCGCGGCGGTGTCGGGCTCAGCGATCAGCGACAGGCCGGACGGGCCGATCAGCACCCCGGCCACGAGGTAGCCCAGCACGGCGCTCTGGCCGATCAGCCGGAACACCGGCACGCCGATCACCGCCGCCGCCAGAAAGGTCAGGACCGGCGGCAGGAAGCTCGCATGTTCGACGGGGCTCGCCATGCAGATCTTCTCGGTGGATATCTTCGGATTCGTCGGCGCAGGCTCCGGCTTAGCGCGGGCCGCGCCGCGATGCGAGATGCGCGGGCGTGCCGTTCGGCACAAGCGGGCGCCGGGGCCTGAGAAGATTCGATGCTCCGACGGTCTCATATCCGCGGGGGTGACACGGGAATTGACACTCGCCCCGATGCGCTCGAGACTATGGCATCGATGACATATGTCGGATATGGCATATAAGAGGCGAGCCATTGAGCCGTGGCAGTCGCGATCTCCTATTTCGATGAGAAACTCGTCTATCCGGACGGCGCGATCCTCCAGATGCGCATATGGCAAGTGCCGCAACCGGTACGGGGCTCAACGCACGAATTCAAATATTCGCTGTTCTACGGACGACCCGGTCTTCGGATCCTGGCCTACGACAACGAAGCCGGAAAAGGCGATCACGTCCATCGCCTCAACAATGAGACGGCTTACGCGTTCGTATCCGTCGAACGGCTCGTGGCCGACTTTCTGGCCGAAGTCTCTCTCCTACGCGGAGGTGCATTGTGATGGATCACATCAAAGTCGTTATCGGCGGCTCGGCCGAGGATATGGGTCACCGCTTCATCGAGCGCTGGAAGCAGGCGGAAGCCGGCGATCTGACACCGGCGGAACCCGTCCTGATCTTCAAGGATCTCAAGACTTTCAAGAACGTCATCTCGGACCAGCGCGTGGCTCTGCTGGAAGCGTTGTTCAAGTCCGGCAGTGCGCGGTCGATCCGTGCGCTGGCGAAGACCCTGGATCGGGATTATCGCCGGGTCCACGACGATGTCCGGGTCCTGATCGATGCAGGCTTGATCAGGCAGGAGGATATGACGCTCTGGCCGGCCGTGAGGGAAGTCCGGCTCTCCCTCAGCTTCGCGTCGGAGGACAGCGGCGATCGCCGGGCCTCGTGACGCATCGAAGCTTCCGAGGCACGCCTTCGGCCGCCCGCAGCGCTTGCCGGATCACCCCAGCAGCCGCGACCGAGCCCGGCGCGAGCCGTCGATGAACTCGAAGCCGCCGGCCGCGCTCAGCATGTGCAGGCGCGAGCCGGGCCAGGCCGCCCCGGGGCCGAGGCGGGTCTCGACCCGCTGCTCGTAGCCCTCCGCGTCGAGCCGCAGGATCCGGGCGAGGCCGAGCGCCGCGCCGTAGCCCCGGCGGCAATCCTGCACGGGGCGGATCAGGGCGCCGTCGCGGACAACGATCGGCCCGGCCGCCCGGGCCGAGCCGACATCGATCAGGACGGGGTTGCGCGGGTGCGGCGTCCAGGGGCCGCGGAAATGCGGCGCGTGCCAGAGGTGGAGGGTGTCGGAATAGCTGCCCCCGCCGGCCCGGACCGTGGCGAACATCCACCAGCCCCCATCGTGGCGCAGCAGCGTGGCATCGCCTGCCACCACGTGATCGACCAGCACCGCCTCGTGCACCCAGCCCCCCGGAAAGGCGGTCGCCCGATAGAGGTCGATCGTGCCCGAGGCGTGGGATTCCGGGATCATCCAGACGGCGCCGTCCGCCTCGAACACGAACGGGTAGGAGAGGTGGGTGTCGAGCTCCAGCACCGGCTCGGGCCGGCCGCGCGGCCCGGTTTCGTCGAAGCCGAGGGCCGAGATCACGCCCTTGCCGCGGCGATAGTCGAATTCCTCGACGAACAGGGTCACGGACCCGCCATGCGCGATGGCGAAGGGGTCGGCGTAGAAGCGGCGCCCGTCATCGGGCAGGTCGGTCCAGCCGCCCTCGGGATGGCGGCGCAGGTCGATCAGGTCGGGGCCGACGACCCGCCGCCAGCCGACCCGCCATTGCGGGCTGTGGAAGCACAGCGCGTAGAGCCGGCGGGCGATCTGCCGGGCCAGCCCGCTCACGGCGCGCCGGCTGACGCCGAGGCCGCCGAGGTCGAAGCGCGATCCCGGTTGCAGCGGCGCCTCGGACCCGTCCGGGAGGCGCGGCGAGGCGCCGCCGTCGAGGGCGGCGGTGATCAGCGTGATGATCCGGGCGAGGTAATCCTCGAAGGCGACAAGCATCACCGTGTGGGATTCGGCGCCGAGGCGCCCGACCGCTACCGGGACGCCATCTAGGCCCCGCACGGCCGCCACCGGCGCGCGCCCGGCGAACAGGGCGGCGAGCAGGCCGGCCTCCCCCGGCATCCCGTCGAAATCGAGCCGCCAGACCGGGCGCGCCGTGTCGGCTTCGGCGTGTGCGCCGGAGAGATCGAGGATGAGGTCGGGCGCGTCCGCCGCGCTCTCCGTCCCGTAGGCGGCGAGCGCCACCGGCTCGGCCGCCGTGGCGAGGCCCGGCCGGGGCAGGCCGTGGATCGCCGCCTCCAGGCGGAACAGCAGCTCGGCATTGGGTGGCAGGCCGTGCGCGCCGGCGACCCATTCGACCCGCAGGCGCCGCTCCGGCCGCTGGCCGAGCTGGTCGAGGAGGCGGATATGCCAGCCGCGCAGGGTCCGGCGGTCGAGCCGCACGGTGATCTCCCGGGCCACCGGCGGCGGCGCGACCCTGCGGGGCTCCGGCCAGACCGGTCCGCGGCCGGTCCCGGCCACGGGGCGGTCCGCGCCGCCGATCGACCGCTCCATCAGGTGCACGATGCTGTCGGGTTGTGCGGGGGCCTCGTCCCGCAGGCCGACGAACCCCGTTTCCGACGAGGCTCTCATATGCGGCGGGGCGAATTCCTTAACGACGCTCACCGCGAACCCTGACGACGCCCGAAGACAACCATCGAGACGGTTATCACGTGCCCGAATGCTATCGCTCTGTGGCACGATCAAACAAGTCTGGTCGAGGGTTCACCATTTTGGGCGGTTAATTCGCATCGGATTCTGTTGAGAAGCGGAGTGATCTGTTTTTCACGCATCGCGATAACCCACCGTTACGGCGCCGTGATATCATGCCGCGCGCCGATCCCGGCCTCCCCCGGGAACTCCCCGATCGGCTTGGCGGTTCGCCCGTGAGATGTGATGCGGAGACACGACATGACACGCAAGATGATGCCGCTGGCCGCGTTGCTGCTCATCGGCCTTCCGAGCGCGGCCTTCGCCTGGGGTGGCGGCGGTGGCGGCGGTGGTGACAGCGGCAGCGGTCTCTCGCCCTACGCGGCGCTGAGCGGCAACGACCGCTCGGCCGGGGTCAACAACGGCAATTACCGGGATCCGGCCCTCGACCCCTATATCCGCGCCTACGATCCGGAAGCCGCGGCCCGCGCCGCCACGCCGCCGGCCGCCCAGCCGCGCCTGCGCATGCGGCCGTATTACGGTCACCCGTACTGAGGGACTTCGCGTCCGCCGGGTCCCGCGTCGGGGGAGCCGGCGGCCTCGTCAGGACCGTTCGTTTCCGGCCGGCCGGACCCGCTTGAGCGTCCAATGGCCGCCGGAGGGCTTGCAGCCGGTGCCGCGCACGAAGCGGCTGCGGCCGGGCCCGATCACCGAAGCCAGGAAATTGCGGCAGATCAGGTCGTCGGCGACGTAAGGCAGGCCGGTCGGGTTGACCGCGCCGTACAGGCCGGTTTCCGGGTTGTCCCACTTCACCGGACGGCCGTTGCCCTGCGGATCGAGGGCCACCGCCAGCGCCGCGCGGGCGCGCCGCCAATCCTCTTCCCCGAGATCGCTGCCGAAACTCGCCGGCCGCTTCTCGATGCTGCCGGTGACCACGGGCTCCTCGGCCACGGGGGGCGCTGCCGCGGGCTCGCCGCGGAAGACGAGCAGCGGCTGGCTGCAGCTGCACAGGGCCATCGCCAGCGACAGGGCTGCCATCGCCACAGGGACGCGCAACCGTCGGCTTGGCTCTTTACACGCGCATCGCCGCATTACACCTGACTCACGACGGGCTATCCGCTCGACCGAACATGCCGATGTCGGTGCCCCCTCAGGCCCTGGACGCGGCAGGCAGGAGTCTTGCCGTGGATCAGTTAAGGACCGATGACCCGAAGGCCCCGGCGGGGGACTTCACCCTCAGCGACGATCCGGTGGCGCTGTTTTCCGCCTGGATGCGCGACGCGGAGGCCGCCGAGCCGGAGGATCCGAACGCGATGGCTTTGGCCACCGCGGATGCGAACGGGCTGCCCGACGTGCGCATGGTCCTGCTGAAGGGCTTCGACGCGAAGGGCTTCGTGTTCTACACCAACATCCAGTCGGCCAAGGGCGAGGAGCTGGCCCAGAACCCGCAGGCCGCCCTGGTGCTGCACTGGAAGAGCCTGCGCCGGCAAATCCGCGCCCGGGGGCCGGTCTCGCCGGTGACGCCGGAAGAGGCCGACGCCTATTTCGAGAGCCGCCGCCGGGAGAGCCGCCTCGGCGCTATCGCCAGCCGGCAATCCCGCCCGCTCGTCGACCGCGCCACGCTGATGGCCGAGGTCGCGGACCTCGCCGCCCGCTACGAGGACGGCCCGATCCCCCGGCCGGAGCACTGGACCGGCTTCCGCATCACCCCGCTGACGCTGGAATTCTGGCAGAACGGCGATTACCGCCTGCACGACCGGGTCCGCTTCACCCGGGCCGGCGACGGCTGGAGCCGCGCGCGGCTCTATCCGTAGGACAGTTCTGGTTTCAAAAGGTCGAGACCTTTTGCGGGTGCAGGGCAGAGCCCTGCTGTCAGGCTTCGCCCGATACATCAGGGGCTCCGCCCCCGAACCCCGCCAAAGGGCTGAGCCCTTTGGGAACCCCTGAAATGAAGAGAGCCCCGGCGGGGCCGGGGCTCTCAGGCTTGATCGGTGACGTGCGATGAGGCTCAGGCCTCCTCGCCGTCCTTCTTCTCGCCGTCCTCGGAAGCCTCTTCGGCCTTCTCCTCGGCGGCCTCGGCCGACTGCGCCTCGGCGATCGCGGCCTCCTCGGCCTCGACCTCGGCGCCCAGCACGGTCGGCGGCACGATGTTGGCGACCGGATCGTGGGGCTCACCGGTATGCGTGCCGGCCGGGATCTTGATGTCGGAGACGTGGATCACGTCGCCGATCTGGCGGCCGGTCAGGTCGACCTCGATCGCGTCCGGGATCTGGTCCGGGGCGACGTCGAGGGTCAGGGTGTGGGCGACGATGTTGAGGGTGCCGCCGAGCTTCTTGATGCCGGGGGCCGCGTCCTCGTTGATGAAGTGCACCGGCACCTCGACGGTCACGGTCTGACCGGAGACGACGCGCAGGAAGTCGACATGCAGCGGCACGCCGCTGACCGGGTCGAGCTGGAAGTCGCGCGGGATCGCCCGGACGGTCTTGCCGCCGGCCTTGATCTCGAACAGCGTGGTCTTGAAGCCGCCGGCGTAGATCAGGGTGCGGGCGCGGACGAGGTCGATGGCGATGGATTGCGGCGGCTGGCCGCCTCCGTACACGACGGCGGGAACTTGACCCTGGCGACGAACGGCCCGGGCGGCCCCCTTGCCGACCCGGTCGCGTGCCACGGCCTCAAGCGTCTTGACTGCGCTCATGGCGTGATCCTTCACATGATGGTGGGACCCGGAAAACGAAAAAGCCGCCCGACGCGGACGGCTGTGACCTTCCCGGTGCGCCCCTGCCTCCAAGGGTGTCGGGGGGCGCGCCGTGCGCATACACGGATGGGGGCGGATTGGCAATGTTTGGGAGGGGCCGCGCTACGCGGTCGCCTCTCCCGCAAGGACATTTGCCATCACCCCGAAGGCCCGGAGGGATGGGAGCGATTCGCTCTCTGCCGTCGTGCTCAGAGTGACTCTGACGCTCTCCCCGCAGGCCAATCGATCGACCGCATCGTGCGCTTCGCGTAAGTCCAGGCTGAAGCTCACAAGCGCCCGCACGAGGCTGACCGGCTGCTCGATCTCACCCGGAGCCCACAGAACGAGATCGGCGGGGAGGCCGGAAGGGCTGCGGTCGCCGGACTCGTTTCGGTCCCGGTCCCGTCGTTCGAGTGCCTCCTTCAAGGACCATGGCATCGACTCAGGCTCCTGATCAGCCCATCGAAGTGTGATAAAGTCATACGCGTGTTCAGCAAAAACGCATAGGAAGCTTGGTCGATGCGCGCGAGCAAGCCCGTTACCGTAACCCTCGGCGAATTGCAGGAGGGTGTCGACGCCCGCATAAGATCCGGTCGTTATGCCAGTGTCAGTGAGGTGCTGCGGGCCGGTCTGCGAGCGCTCGACCGCGAAGAGGCGGCGCTGGATGCCGTCCTTCGACAGAAGGTGCAGGAGGCGCTGGACGACCCCCGGCCGGCGATTCCCGCCGATGAGGTCTTCGCCGAGTTGCGCGCCCACCACGCTGATCGGATGAAAGCTGCCAAACGTGGCGCGTAGCGTCCAATTTCATCCGCTGGCCCGTACGGATCTCCTGGAGATCTACGCCTACATCGAGAGCCGGTCCGGCCCGGAACGCGCCGGAGATTATATCGACCGGGTCGAGCAGCTCTGCAGGAGCTTGGCCGTTTTTCCCAACCGTACCAGGCCGCGCGACGACCTCATGCCGGGGCTGCGTACCGTGGCCCTGGAACGCCGAGTGCTGGTGGCCCTCATCGTGACCGACATGGCCGTGACAATCCTGCGGGTGCTCTACGCTGGCCGCGATCTGACGGCCGACGACATCCCCCAATAGATCCGATCCGAGGCCAAGACCTTCACGGCCGCAGCCCCGCCAGCGCCCGCCGGGCCCGGCGCCGTTGCAGCCACACGGTCAAACCGAGCGCCGTGCCGATCACCAGGGCGGAGAACGCCGTCGTGGTAGTGCCCAGCGCGTAGATCTCGGGCGTCGTCACCGTGGTGGTCAGGCCCTGGAGCTCCAGCGGCAGGGTGTTGCGGCCGCCGATCGCCTGGCTGGTGCGGGCAAGCTCGTCGAAGGACAGGGTGAAACCGAACAGGGCGACGCCGACCAGGGCCGGGGCCAGGATCGGCACCACCACGTGCCGCAGGGTCTGCGCTCCCGTGGCGCCGAGGTCGCGGGCGGCCTCCTCGTAGGCGGGGCTGAACCGGTTGAACACCGCGAACATGATCAGCAGGCCAAAGGGCAGCGTCCAGGTGAGATGCGCCCCCAGCGCCGACGTGAAGAGGCCCATGAAGGTGCCGTGATCCTGCAGAAATCCTAAGCCGGTGGCGTCGGCCAGCGCCTTGACCGCGTCGTCGAGGAGCCGGAATTCCAGCCCGATCCCGAGCGAGACCACGATCGAGGGCACGATCAGGCTCGACACCGCCAGGGCGAAGACCAGACCGGCCCCCCAGAACCCCTTGCGGAAGGCGAGGCCGGCATAGAACGCGAGGGTGACGGTGAGCGCCATCACCACGAGCCCGAGCATCAGCGAGCGCCGCAGCGCCGCCCAGATGTCGACGACGCCGACCCCCTCCCACAGCTTGGCGAACCAGTGGATCGAGACCCCGTTCATCGGGAAGGTCAGGCCGCCGGACGGGCCCTGGAAGCTCAGGGCTAGGATCGTCAGCGTCGGCCCGTACAGGAACAGGACGTAGAGGGAAAAAATCCCGGCGAGCCCGTAGAAGGCGAAGCCGCGCGGCCGGTCCATCCCTCAGAGCTCCCTGCGCAGGTCGATCATCCGGGTGAGCCCCAGGATCATCAGCAGCACGGCCGCGAGCAGCACCACGGCGTTGGCGGCGGCGGCAGGGAATTGCAGGTAGGCCATCTGCACCTGGATCACCTTGCCGACGCTGGCGATCTGCTGGCCGCCCATCACGCCCACCGTGACGAAGTCGCCCATCACCAGGGTCACCACGAAGATCGACCCGATGGCGATGCCGGGCTTGGCGAGCGGCAGCACCACGTTCCAGAGGGTCTGGAACCCCGAGGCGCCGCAATCCCGCGCCGCCTCGATCAGCGACCGGTCGATCCGGGCCAGGCTGTTGAAGATCGGCACGATCATGAACACCGTGTCGAGGTGCACGAAGGCCAGCACCACCGAGAAGTCGGAATAGAGCAGGCCCTCGATCGGCTCGCGGATCAGGCCCAGGCTGCGGAGCGTGTCGTTGACCAGGCCGTTGCGGCCGAGCAGCGGAATCCACGAGATCATGCGGATCACGTTCGAGGTCCAGAACGGGATCGTGCAGAGCAGGAACAGCCCCATCCGCACCGTGTCCGAGCGGATGTGGAAGGCCAGGAAGTAGGCGATGGCAAAGCCCAGCGGCAGGGTGATCGCCAGGGTGAGGGCCACGAATTTCAGGGTCGAGAGATAGGTGCGGACCGTGGTGCAGAGGTCGGCGGAAAGGCAGCCGTCGAACAGGTCGGCGTAGTTTTGCAGGGTCAGCGCCGGGGTGATCGCGTACTCGTTGTACTCCCAGAACGACACCACGGCGGTGAGCAGCAGCGGCACCCCCAGGAAGACCAGGAACACCAGGGCCAGCGGCGCCGCCTGGAGATAGGCGAGGCTGCGGCGTCGGGGCCGGGGGGCGGCCGCGATCGGCGCGGCGGTGGCTTCGCCGGTGCGGGGGAGGGCGAGGTCGTTCACTGGACGGCCTGTGACGGCGCGGCGGTGTCCCTCCCCCCTCTGCGGGGGAGGGTGGCCCGCGAAGCGGGTCGGGAGAGGGGAGCACCGGTGCAGGACGGGGCAGCGGCGTTCGAAACGCTCCTTCCGGACACCGCGCTCCCCTCTCCCGCCCCCCGCTGACGCAGGGGCCACCCTCCCCCGCAGAGGGGGGAGGGAGCCCTATCTCGGGCACGCCCGAGATAGGGGGAAAGAGCGCGTCCAGGCACGGCGCTCACGCGGCGATGAACTCGTTCCACTTGCGCACCATGTAGGTGTTCTCGTCCATCACGGCGTTCCAGCAGGCGACCGCGCCCATGCGCTGGTCGAAGGAGCCGCCATCGCGGGTGGCGCCGGCCTTCTCGATCAGGGTGCCGTCGGGGCCCAGGATGTCCTTCTCGGCGGGCTTGCCCTCCATCCAGAACGCCCATTCGTAGGGCTGCATGTGCGCCTTCGCGGTCTCCAGCACCGCGGAATAATAGCCCTGGCGGTTGAGATAGGCCCCGGCCCAGCCGGACAGGAACCAGTTGATGAACTCGTAGGCCGCGTCGAGCTTCCGGCCGGAGAGCGTCTTCGGGACGCCGAAGCCCTGGGCCCAGGCGCGGTAGCCCTCCTTGAGCGGCTGGTAGACGCACGGCACGCCCTGCGCGCGCACCTTGGTGACGGCGGGCGACCACATGGACTGGATCACCGTCTCGCCGGAGGCC
The DNA here is from genome assembly GCF_900114535.1 of Methylobacterium pseudosasicola. GTDB lineage: Bacteria > Pseudomonadota > Alphaproteobacteria > Rhizobiales > Beijerinckiaceae > Methylobacterium > Methylobacterium pseudosasicola. The sequence goes on from NZ_FOTK01000019.1 coordinate 109,825, forward strand.
ATCAGGTTCACGGATTCGTTGAAGTCCTGCCAGAAGGCCCGGAACTGGCCGGCGCGCTTGGCCTCGATCAGCACCTTGATGGTGCGGTCGATCTCGGGCTTCGTCATGTTACCCTTGTCGCCGTAGGTGTAGTCGCCGGTGGCCTCCACCACCATGGCAGCGTCCATGATGCCGATGGACGGGATGTTCAGGATCGACGCCTTGCCCTTGAACTCGGGGTTGAGCAGATCCTTCCAGCTCTCCACCGGCCGCTTGATCAGGTCGGGCCGGATGCCCAGCGTGTCGGCGTTGTAGGTGGTCGGGATCAGGGTCAGCCACTCGGTCGGCGCGGAGGCGAAAGTCTTGGCGGTCTGGCCTTCGAGGTAGAACACTTTCCGGGGTGCCGTGCCCTGGTCGCCGATCCGCTTCCCGTTCACCTCGCCCTTGGTGAACACGCTGGTGATCTGATCGGCGAGCTTGATCCGCTTGGCGTCCAGGCCGCTCAGGTTGCCCGACGGAATGATCTTCTTGAGGCTGAAATACTCGGTGTCGACCAGATCGAACGAGTTCGGCTGGGTGACCACGCGCTTCGTCACCTCGTCGGTGACCACCGGAATGTATTCGAGAGTGATCCCGAGATCCTCCTTCACCTTCCGGGCGATGTCGGCGGACTGGCTCACCGCGGTGCCGAGGTAGCGCAGGGTCACGGGCTCGGCCGCGTGCACCGCCGGGAAGCCGGTGACCGGCGTGGTCGCCAGGGCCGCGGCCCCTTTCAGCAGCGTGCGCCGGCTCGGCTTCGAGAACAGGTCCATCATCGTCTCCAACTGTCTACGCGTCGAGGCGGTGGGCGGCCGCCGCGTCCCAGCCGACCGGGATCGTGTCGCCCAACCGGAGCGGGCGGGCCGCGAAGGCGGAATCGCTGAGCACGGCGGTGAGCGCGGCCGGGCTCTCGGCCAGGGCTTCGGGCGGCCGCTCCAGCCCGTCGGCGTCGAGGCCGACATGGACGCTGGTGCCCTGGTACTCCACCGCGACCACCCGGGCCGCGAGCGCGCCGGGGCCGGCCTCATCGCCGAGCCGCATCCGGTCGGCCCGCACGGCGATCATCCCGTCGGGCAGGCGGATCACGTTGTGGCCGCCGATGAACCGCGCCACGAAGGCGGTGGCCGGCCGCTCGAACACGGTGCGCGGGTCGGCGGCCTGCTCGATCCGGCCGGCATTCATCACCACCACGAGGTCGGAGAGCGCCATCGCCTCCTCCTGGCTGTGGGTGACGTGGATGAAGGTGAGCCCGAGCTCGGTCTGGATCCGCTTCAGCTCGACGCGCATCCGCACCCGCAGGAACGGGTCGAGCGCCGAGAGCGGCTCGTCCAGCAGCAGCACCTTCGGGCCGGTGACGAGGGCCCGGGCGAGCGCCACCCGCTGCTGCTGCCCGCCCGAGAGCTGGGCCGGCAGGCGCCCGGCCAGGTGGCCCATCTGCACGAGGTCGAGCATCGCCATGGCCTTGGACCGGCGCTCGGCCTTACCGACGCCGCGCATCCGCAGGCTGAAGGCGACGTTGTCCCGCGCGTCGAGATGGGGGAACAGGGCGTAGCTCTGGAACATCATGGCGGTGCCGCGCTCGGCGGGTGTCGCGTCGCCCACCGCCTTCGGGCCGATCACCACGTCGCCGGCGCTGGCGCGCTCGTGGCCGCCGATCATCCGCAGCGTCGTGGTCTTGCCGCAGCCGGAGGGCCCGAGCAGGCAGCAATAGGCCCCGGACGGCACCTTCAGGTCGATGGCATCGACCGCGGTCGCCGCGCCGTAGCGCTTGGTCAGGCCGATCAGCTCGACATTCATGCGAGGCTCCCCCGTCGCCGGGGAGCAAGGGCCGGGCCAGGGGGCGTCATGCGCCCTGCCGCTCCGCCGGATCGACCGCCCGGTCGAGCACCCGGCCGCGGCCCGGCTCGGACAGGACCTTGCCGTCCTCGGCGATCACCTGCCCGCCCGCGATGGTCATCACCGGCCAGCCGGTGACCGCAAACCCCTCCCAGGGGGTGTAGTCGGAGCCGTGGTGCAGGATTTCCTGGCGGATGGTCTCGCGCTTGTTCGGGTCCCACAGGGTCAGATCGGCGTCGAAGCCCGGGGCGATCGAGCCTTTGCGCGGATACAGGCCGTAGAGCTTCGCGTGGTTCGTCGCGGTGAGCGCGGCGAACTGGTTGAGGCTGATCCGTCCCTTCGAAACGCCTTCGGAGAAGAACACCGGCAGCCGTGTCTCGACCCCCGGGATGCCGTTCGGAATCCAGCGGAACGAGGATTTGCCGCGCGGGTTCAGCTTGCCCTGCGGGTCGTCGTAGCGGAACGGCGAGTGGTCCGAGGAGACCACGTCGAAGATGCCCCGCCGGATGCCGGACCAGACCGCCTCCTGGCTGGCCTCGTCCCGGGGCGGCGGCGAGCAGACGTATTTCGCCCCGGCCATCGGATCGTCGAGGCCGAGCCCCTTCATGTGCTCGGCTGTCAGGGTCAGGTATTGCGGGCAGGTCTCGGCGCGGATCTTCAGGCCGCGCGCCTGCGCCCAGGCGATCTGCTCGGTGGCCTCGCGGCCGGAGACGTGGACGATGACGATCGGCAGGTCAATCAGCTCGGCATGGCTGATCGCCCGGTGCGCGGCCTCGCGCTCGACCACCTCGGGCCGGGACAAGGCGTGGCCGTAGGGCTTGGTCTCGCCGGCCCGCTCCAGGCGGTCGCTGAGATAGCGGATCGCGTCGTAGCCCTCGGCGTGGACCATCACCCGGGCGCCCTGCCGCCGGGCGACGTGGAACACGTCGAGCAGCTGGCGGTCGTTCAGCACCAGGTCGTCGTAGGTCATGAACACCTTGAACGAGGTGTAGCCGTCGGTGACCAGGGCCGGCAGCTCCTGGCCGAGCACCGCCTCACTCGGGTCCGCGATGATCATGTGGATCGCCACGTCGACGTGGCACTGGCCCTCGGCCTTGGCGCGGTAGGCATCGACCGCGCCGCGGAGCGACCCGCCCCGGGGCTGGACCGCGAACGGCATCACGCAGGTGTTGCCGCCGGCCGCCGCCGCCTGGGTGGCGCTGGCGAAATCGTCGGCCATGACAATGCCGGGGCCGGGATCCTGGGCGATGTGGACATGGCTGTCGATGCCGCCCGGCAGGACCAGCAGCCCGGAGGCGTCGATCACCCGGGCGGCGTCGGCGATGCCCTCGGCCACAGCCACGATCCGCCCGCCGCGCACGCCGACATCCGCCCGCACCGTGTCGCTCGCCGTGACCACCGTGCCGCCGCGGATCGCCAGGTCGAATTCGGGCATGACGCTCAACTCCTCCGCGCCCGCAGGCGCCTGTCGGGACGGGCGGATGCATCGTCCGCGCCGATTCGGACGACGCGAGGAGGGCACAGCCATCCGGCGGGGTCCAGAGTGCGCAAATCATGGGTTCCCAAAGGGCGTGCCCTTTGGCGGGGTTCAGGGGTGGAGCCCTTGAGGCGCCCAGGGCTCTGCCCTGGACCCGCGAAAGGTCACGGACCTTTCGAAACCGGGACTTTGGCGTGAAGGCTGGAAGGGGCGGCCGCGTGGAAGAGGCGCCAGACGCGCCGCATGTGCCGGGCCGAGCCGAAGCCCGCGCGGTCGGCGACCTGCTCCAGGGCGAGGTCGGTCTGGGTGATCAGGTCCCGGGCCAGCGCGATCCGGGCGCGGTTGACCGCGTCGGTCACCGTCATCCCGGCATGGACCCGGAACAGCCGGGCGAGGTTGCGCGGGCTCGCCCCGGCGAGGCGGCCGAGGATCTCGGGGGACCAGGCGCGCGCCGGCTCGGCCGCGATCGCGTCCTGGGCGCGATGCACCACCGGATGCAGGTGGCTGCGGCCTTCGAGCCAGGGCGAGAGCTGCGGGTCGTCGGGGCCGCGGCGCATGTAGACCACCAGGGTCCGGGCCGCTGCCAAAGCCGCGGCCGGGCCGGCCCATTCGGCGACGAGATGGAGCATCAGGTCGACGCCCGCGGTCACCCCGGCGCTGCTGAACCGGTCCCGGTCCTGCACGAACAGCCGGTTCTCCAGCACCCGCGCCCGGGGCGCCAGGGCGGCGAGCCGGGCGCAGCTGGCGTGATGGGTGGTGCAGGCATAGCCATCGAACAGGCCGGCCCGGGCCGCCAGCAGCGTGCCCTCGCAGACCGTGACCAGGGTGTGCCCCGGCCGGACCGCGCCGCGCAGCCAATCGACGATCCGCGCTTCGACCGCCGTGTCGTCCGGGTCCGGCTCGTAGCCGAGCACCTGGGACGACGAGCCGGGCAGAAGCACCACGGTGCCCGGCGCGATCGAATCCGGCAGTAGCTCGGTGCCGCCGAGATCCAGCCCGATCGAGCAGCGGGTGCGCGGGGCCGGCGCCACGTAGCGCACCGCGAAGGCGACCCGCTCCTGGGCCGCCCCGGCGATGCGCAGGACCTCCATAGGCCCCGCGAGGTCGAGCAGCAGGGTGCGCGGCGGCAGGACCACCAGGACCGGGATGCGCCGCGCCGCCTCGCTCATGCGGCGACCGGCAGGTCCCGGCCGGCCAGCGCCTGCTCCACCGTGGCGATGCGGGCGAAGCGGTCCACCAGCACCAGCTCGGTGCGGACCTTGATGTCGTCCGCCTCGAACCGGCGGCCGTCAGGGTGGGTCATCGCGAAGGTCAGCGTCGCCTCGGTGACGTAATCCACCTGCCAGCCGCTGTCGGAGGCGTGGCGGGTGGTGGTCTCGCAGCACTGCTCGGTCCGGATCCCGGACACGATCAGCCGGCGGATGCCGTGCTGCGTCAGCCAGCCAGACAGCCCAGTATCGACCAGCGCGCTGTGCTTGCGCTTGTGGAACACGGCATTCGGCGCGATCACGATGGGCTCCAGGGTCCGGACATGGCCGGACTCCACCGAGAACGGACCCGTGTCGGCGACGTGGAACACCTGCAGCACCGGGATCTTGCGCGCGACGGCGCCGTCGATGAGCGCCTGAAGGCGGTCGGTAAAGAGCGGCACATCGGCCTCGCTCCAGAACGGCCGGTGACGGAAGGATTCCTGGACATCGATGACCAGCAGCGCAACATCGGACATTTCATGTCTCCCGCTTGGTGAAGCGAGCAGCAGGATCGCGCTCTCGCCAGATGCGCGAAAGAAACCGCGCAGCCAACCAGCGGACATTTTCGGCCATTCAGCCGACGACACGAGGGTACGGCATGGGTGACCCCAAAAAAATCTTCGTGCTGACCGGGGCGGGCGTGTCGGCCGAGAGCGGGCTCGGCACGTTCCGCGACCGCGGCGGGATTTGGGCCCGGTTCGACCCGATGCGGCTCGCCACCCCGGAAGCCTACGCCGCCGATCCCGACACGGTGCTCGATTTCTACGACCATCGCCGCCGCGGCGTGGTCGCGGCCGAGCCCAACGCGGCGCATGTCGCCCTGGTCCGGGCCGAGACGCGGCTCGCTGCGCGGGGCGGGCACCTGTTCCTGTGCACGCAGAACGTCGATGACCTGCACGAGCGGGCGGGCTCCCGCACGGTGGTCCATATGCACGGCGAGCTGCTCAAGGCCCGCTGCACCGCCTGCGGGGCGGTCACGCCCTGGCGCGACGACCTGAACCGGACCTCTGCCTGCCCGGCCTGCGGCACCGTCGGCCGGATGCGGCCAGACGTGGTCTGGTTCGGCGAGATGCCGATGCAGCTCGACACGATCGAGGATGCGCTCGCCGCCGCCGACCTGTTCGTGGCGGTGGGAACCTCGGGGGCGGTCTATCCGGCGGCCGGCTATGTCCGGCAGGCTCGGGCCCTCAACATTCCCACCTGCGAGATCAACCTGGAGCCTTCGGACAACGCCGAGGCCTTCGACGACGCCCGCTACGGGCCGGCCAGCACGGCGCTGCCGCGGTTTCTCGCCGATCTCGGACTCTAAACCGCCAGGCAGCCGCAAGACGTTGAAAGGGTAAACGATTTCGATTCGGGAGCCCGTCCCCCGGGACAGGACCAGAATCTTAAATGACGCGAATCACATCCGCGCGAGCTGTCAAGAACTGTTCGGGGCGTTGCCCACCGGTTACAACGGTCAAGCTCGGGTTCGGCGTCGCGGCCCGCCCGAGCGTTCGTTGAAGCCACAAGGGGAAGATAAACACCCATGCAGCACTTCACCGTAACCGACCGCGAGCGTGACACCGTCCTGGCGGCTTTGCGCTATTACCAGTTCTACCGGATGCAGGGTCATCCGTTCGACCCACGCCAGGACCACCTGATCGACACCATCGCGGGCCGGGCCGGGGAGGCCCTGGATCTCGCCGAGATCGACGACCTCTGCGCCGGCCTGAACGGCAACCCCCACGCCCTCGCCGCCGCGGCCGCCTGAGGCCGTAGCGCGGGGCGGCTTCCGACCGCCCCGACTTCCCCCGGCCGCCGAGCCGCCGGGGCCGGGGATCGACCCCTCCGAGATGAGCGAAGCCGCCGCCGGAGCCGGGCGATCCCCGATCGAACTTGGATGCTCACATCTCAGAGTGAGGGGCGGGTCCGCTCTCCCGTGCGGGCTAGGATGTTTCACACATCGTCTTCCGGGAGGCGCGACGTGCCCCCTGTCCCGCATGGGCTAGCGGATTCACAGATCGAGATTGCTCTGTCGCAAGCCTCTGAAACACGACGCATTTCCCCTCCCCCTTGCGGGGAGGGGTCAGGGGTGGGGGTGGTGCAGGATCACGCGTCCTGGTGCCGTCTGCACCACCCCCACCTCCAACTCCTCCCCGCAAGGGGGAGGAGAGCGCGTCGCGCCTTCCACCAGCCGATGTGTGAACATCGTAGCCCGCATGGGAGAGCGGACCCGCGATCCATCCCGTCGCCCGCGCGGTATCCGCACCGTATTCACCCCCATCCCCCCGAAAGGCCGATTCCGCTAGCTCCGAAAGCATGCCCTAACGGATCCGCGGCGGCCCTCCGGCCGGGGAGATCCGGGAACGTCGATGGCGCGGACGGGTTCGGGGCGGCTTCGTGTGCTGGGTCTGGTCGGCGCGCTGAGCCTCGGCTCGGGGCCGGCTTTGCCGGCGCCCGAGAGCGTTGCCACCGCGCTGGTCGTCTCCGTCGACGTGTCACAATCCGTCGACGACGCTCGCTTCCGCCTGCAGATGGAGGGGATCGCCGAGGCGCTGGAGGATCCGGCCGTGGTCGGCGCGATCACCGGCAATCCGGGCGGCATCCTGTTCGCGATGGTCACCTGGGCTGACAAGGCCGACCTCGCCTTAGGCTGGCGGCGGATCGCCAGTCGGGCCGATGCCGCGGCCACCGCCGCCCTGGTGCGGGCCACGCCCCGGCAGGCCGGGGAGTTCACCTGCCTCGGCCAGATGTTCCGGACGGTCACGGCCCGGGTGCTGCCGGCCCTGCCGGTCCCAGCCGAGCGCGTGGTGATTGACGTCTCCGGCGACGGGATCGACAATTGCACCGATGCGGACACCCTGGCGGACGAGCACGCCGCGCTGCTTGCCACCGGCGCGACCATCAACGGCCTGCCGATTCTGGTGCCGGGGGAGAACGACGTGGTCGGCGCCGGCGCCTACCGGGCTCCCGGCTACGGCCTGCGCCCGACGCCGCTGCCGCAGGACCGGACCACCCTGGAGGAATGGTACCGCGCCCACGTCCTCGGCGGCCCGGGCGCGTTCCTGCTGGCAGCCGCCGGCTACGGCGATTTCTCCCGGGCGCTGCGCCGGAAATTCGTGATCGAGATCAGCGCTTTGGGGCGGTAGCCCGGCGACGCCTCAGGGCGCCTTCTTCAGCTGGCTCTCGGCCCGGGCCACGCCGGCCTCGCAAGCCGCAGCGTCACCCTTGGAATCGGCGGTGCGCGCCTCGTCGAGGGCGACCTTGGCCTGCTGGGCGGCGTCGGCACCCTCGCCGGCCTGGGCCGACTTCTCCGGTGGCGCCTGGGGGGATTCGTTCGCGCGCTGGCCCTCGGTGCCGGTCATGCCCTCGCCGCCGCGCTTGGCGGCGTTGCCCTGGCCGCTGGTCGAGGCCGAGATCGACGCGGTCGATTCCGACGTGACGCGCTTCGACACGGCGTCGATCTTGTCGGAGCAGGGGGAGGCGAGGGCAGGGGCCGCCATCAGGACCAGGGCCAGGGGCACCGTGATGGAAACCGTGAAGGCGGCGGGACGCATCATCGTGTCGAACTCTCATGTGGGGGGCCGGGGATCAGGTCCCCGGTCCCCCAACGCGCCGCGAGGGATCGCGGTTCAGGCGCTGAGCTGGTCGCGGATCGGCAATTGCCGCACGCGCCGGCCGGTGGCGGCGAAGACCGCGTTGGCGATGGCCGGGGCCACCGGCGGTACGCCGGGTTCGCCGACGCCGCCGAGCGGGCCGTCATAGGCGCCGGTCGGCACCAGGTGCACGCGGACCACCTTCGGGGCGGCGTCGATCCGGATGATCTCGTAGCCGTCGAAGTTGTTCTGTACCGCGCGCCCCTGCTTGAAGGTGATCTCGGAGGTGAGGGCGAGCCCCATCCCCATGACCACAGCGCCTTCCATCTGGGACCGGATGCGCTCCGGGTTCACCTGCGGCCCGCAATCGATCGCGATGTCGACGGCGTGGACCTTCACCTGGCCCTTGTCGTCGACCTCCACCTCCGCGGCCACCGCCGTGTAGGTGACGAAGCTGTAGTGGCCGGCGATCCCGAGGCCGCGGCCCTTCGGCATCTGACGTCCCCAGCCGGCGCCCTTGGCGGCGGCCTCGATCACGCCGCGCAGGCGGCCGGTATCGATCGGGTAGAGTTTCGGGTCCTCGCCGTGGTTCCAGACGTCGCCGATCGAAGTCGGGTCGATCTTCCGGGCCGGGCCGATCAGGTCCAGCAGGTACTCCTTCGGGTCGCGGCCGGCGGCGTGCGCCAGTTCCGACACGAAGGACTGGATCGCGAAGGCGTGCGGGATGTTCGAGACCGACCGGAACCAGCCGATCCGGACATGGGCGGCGGCTTCCGGGTTCTCCATCCGGGCGTTGGGCAGGTTGAACGGCGTGTTCACCAGACCCATGCCGAGCTCGAACGGCAGCTCGTGCTTCGGATCGGGCGCGAAGATCGAGCCGATCGTCGGCGCCACCGAGCGGTGCAGCCAGGCCACCGGCATGCCCTTCTCGTCGAGGCCGGCTTCCAGGTGCTCCACCGAGATCGTGTGGTAGTAGCCGTGGTGGATGTCGTCCTCGCGGGTCCAGGCGAGCTTGACCGGCGCGCCGTCCACCGCCTGCGAGCACAGGGCGGCCTCGACCACGTAATCCGGCTTGGACTTGCGCCCGAAGCCGCCGCCGAGCAGCGTGACGTTCACCTTGACCTTGTCGTCGGGCAGCTTGAGCGCCTTCATCAGGCGATCGTTCGCCGCCTGCGGACCCTGCGTGCAGGCCCAGGCCTCGCAGAAGCCGTCCTTAACCCGGGCCACGGCGGCCGGGGGCTCCATCGGCGACTGGGACAGGTGGGGCACGAAGTATTCGGCCTCGACCTTGGTCTTGGCCTTGGCCATCGCGCCGTCGACGTCGCCCTGGTTGCGCACCACCTTGCCGGGCTTGCGCGCGGCGGCCTCCAGCTCCTTGCGGAACACGTCGGTATCGTAGCCGGCGTTCGGGCCGTCATCCCAGGTGATCTTGAGGGCGTCGCGCGCCTTCAGGGCCGCCCAGGTGTTCTTCGCGACGACCGCGACGCCGCCCAAGGGCATGAACTCGCTCGGGATCTCGCCGCCGTCGATCTTGAAGATCTTCACGACGCCTGGGACCTTCTTGGCCTCGGTGTCGTCGTAGGACTTGACCTTGCCGCCATAGACCGCCGGACGGGCGACCACCGCGTACAGCATCCCGTCGAGCTTGGTGTCGAGGCCGTAGACGGCCCGGCCCGTGGTGATGTCGAAGTTGTCGATCAGCCCGATCTTGCCGGTGCCGATGTAGCGGAAATCCTTCGGGTTCTTCAGCGTGACCTGGGTCGGAACCGGCAGCTCGGAAGCCGCCTGCGCGACGGCGCCGTAGCCGAGGCTGCGCTTGGACTTGGCGTGGGTCAGCGTGTGGTTGGAAGCCGTCACCTCGGAGGCCGGCACGCCCCATTGCTTGGCCGCGGCTTCGATCAGCATCAGCCGCGCGGCAGCGCCGGCATGGCGGAAATGCTGGAAGAAGTGGCGCAGCGAGCGCGAGCCGTCGGTGTCCTGGTTGCCGAAGCGCTGCTCGTCGCCCCAGGCCTGGACCACCTTCACCTTCGGCCAGTCGGCCTCAAGCTCGTCGGCGACGGTGAGCGCCACGGAGGTGCGCACGCCCTGGCCCATGTCGGAGCGGTGGTTGGTCACCGTGACGGTGCCGTCCGGGGCAATGGACACGAAGATCTTCGGATCGTCGCGCCAGCCATGCGGCATGCCGTCGGCGCCGAATTTCTGCGCCTTCTGCTCGGCGGTCTGGCCTTCGTCGGCGCGGGCGTCGCGCAGGGACAGGGCCAGCACCAGGGCGCCGGCGCCGCCGAGGATGCCGCGGCGGCTGACATTGGCGAGCACCGGCCGAGTGGTCGTGTCGGCGGTCGGCTTGGCGTTGGCCAGTTCGGCCATCATCTGTGCGTCGTGAATCACAGGCGCTCTCCCTTGCCGGCGGGCGCCGTCTGGCCGGCGGCCTGATGGATCGCCGCACGGATGCGCGGATAGGTGCCGCAGCGGCAGATGTTGCCGCTCATCGTGTCGTCGATGTCCTGCTCGGACGGCTTCGGCGTGTCCTTGAGCAGGGCTGCGGCCTGCATGATCTGGCCGCACTGGCAGTAGCCGCACTGGGCGACGTTGAGATCGCGCCAGGCCACTTGCACCGGGTGGTTGCCGTCGGGCGACAGACCCTCGATGGTCACGACCTCCTGGTCCGCGGCCGCCGAGATCGGGGTGATGCAGGCCCGGGTCGCCGCGCCGCCGAGATGGATCGTGCAGGCGCCGCACAGCGACACGCCGCAGCCGAACTTGGTGCCGGTGAGGCCCAGCTCGTCGCGCAGGTACCACAGCAGAGGCATGTCGGGGTCGCCGTCGAAGCTGCGCGCAGCCCCGTTCACGGTGAGTTTGATCATCGGTGTATCCTGTCTGGCCACGCCGGAACGGCGTTCAGTCGGGTCCGAGCCGCATCGGAGGCGCCGACCCGTCGTCTCGTCCACGCCCCCGCTGATGGACGACAACCTGACGATCGGGCCCTTGGGTTCAGAATGGGAAGAGTTCTAAGCTACGATTCCAGTCGTGCGCAACGCAAAGCGCCTGCGGCATGGTCCCGGAGATCTGCGCCTGGTACATGCCGCGTGTGGCGGCGCACATGCCGATTTCTGGATCGACGGCCTCTTCAGGGCCGGGTGTGCGGAAAGCCATGCTGCCGCGCCGCCCCGATGACGATCAGGGTCGGCACCAGCAGGCCGAGCAGGACGGGCGCGAAGGCATTGATGCCGACCCTGTCGAGCAGCAGGCCGCCGACGATCCCGCCGCCCGCGATCGCCACGTTCCAGACCGTGACCAGCATCGCCTGCGCGAGATCGGCCGCGTCCCCGGAGGCCTTGGCCAGCGCCGCCTGGAACAGGGTCGGCACGCCGCCATAGGCGAGTCCCCAGATCGCCGCGGCGGCATAGATCGCCACCGGGTCGCCCCGGAGGCCGAAGACCAGCGTGGCGAGCCCGAACAAGATCGTGCTGAGCAGCGCCAGCGCCCGCGCATGCCGGTCGATCAGGGCGCCGACCATCCAGAGGCCGACCAGCGAGGCGGCGCCGAAGACGAGCAGGACCGCATCCGTCCGCTCAGCCATCCCGCCGGCGGCGAGGAACGGCGCGACGTAGGTGTAGAGGATGTTGTGGGCCAGCACGAAGGCCAGCGTCACGAACAGCACGGGGCGCACGCCGGCCAGGGCGAACACGTCGCGCAGGGCATGGCGCCGGCCGCCCGCCTGGCCGGGGAAGTCGGGCACGGTGAGCAGGATCCAGGCGACGAGGATCAGCGTCAGCCCGCTCATCACGCCGAAGCAGGCCCGCCAGCCGATCGCGGTGCCCAGGAAGGTGCCGGCGGGGACGCCGAGCGAGAGCGCCAGAGGGATGCCGACCATGGCGACCGCGATGGCGCGGCCTTGCTGGTGCTCGGGCACCATGCGGGCCGCGTACCCGACGAGCAGGGCCCAGAGCAGGCCGGCCGAGACGCCGGCGATGAGGCGCGCCGCCAGCGTCAGGGGGTAGCTCGCCGAGATCGCCGTGACGGTGTTGGCCACCACGAAGCCGAGGATCGCGGCGAGGAGCAACGTCCGGCGGCGCACGCCCTGGGTCGCCGCCGTCAACGGGATGGCGGAGATCAGCGAACCCAGCGCGTAGATCGTCACCAGCTGCCCGGCCAGGGATTCCGGCACCGCGAGCCCGGCGCCGATCTGCGGCAGCAGGCCGGCGGGCAGCGCCTCGGTCAGGACGGTGATGAACCCGGCCATGGCCAGCGCCAGCAGTCCCACCAGAGGAAAGCGCTCCGGTCTGGCCGCAGTGCCGGATCTGCCGGCAATGGATTGCTGAGAGAGGGATTGCGGTTCCGTGGTCGCCGTCATCGTGCACCTGTTTGGTCAAGGCGGTGCCCTTCGCGGGCAAGAGTGCCGGAAGGCCGGTCACCGACTCGAGCCCGGACGATAGGATCGGTTGCCGAGGCCGATCATCGGGCTACAATTCGCGACATATCGGACAGATCTGTCCGCAATCGGCTCGGGCGATGGACAGGCTCGGAACCCTCACCGCTTTCATGCAGGCCGCCGAGGCGCGCAGCTTCACGGCGGCGGGCCAGCAGCTCGGCGTCTCGTCCTCGGCGGTCGGCAAGGCGGTCGCGCGCCTGGAGGCGCGGCTCGGCGTGCGGCTGTTCCACCGCTCGACCCGGGTGGTCACGCTGACCCCGGAAGGCGGCCAGTTCCTCGAACGCTGCCGCAAGATTGTCTGCGAGATCGAGCAGGCCGAGCTGGAATTGTCCCAAACGCGGGATGCGCCCCGCGGAAAATTGCGGGTCAGCCTGCCGATGGTCGGCCGGCTGATGGTGCCGACCCTCTCGGCCTTCATGGAAACCTGGCCGGAGATCGAGCTCGACCTCGATTTCACCGACCGGCTGGTCGACGTGATCGACGAGGGGTTCGATGCGGTGATCCGCACCGGCGAGGCCCGGGATTCCCGGCTGATGACCCGGGTACTCGGCAGCTACGCCCTCAAGCTGGTCGGCGCCCCGGCCTATTTCGCCGCCCACGGAATCCCGGCCTCGCTCGGCGACCTCGCCGGGCACCGGTGCCTGCGCCATCGCTTCCCGACGACGGGCCGGCTGGAGGATTGGCTGCTGGGAGCGAGCGAGACGATCGAGCTGCGCACGGCGGCGATCTCCAGCACCATCGAGCCGCTGGTCTGCCTAGCCGAACGCGGCCTCGGCATCGCCTGCCTGCCGGATTTCGCGGTGCGCGCGCAGATCGAGGCCGGGACGCTGATGTGCGTGCTGGACAGCGCGGTGCATCGCTGCGGCACCTTCCGCATCCTCTGGCCGTCGAGCCGTCAACTCGCGCCGAAGATCCGCGTCTTCGTGGACTTCATGGCGGAGAACCTGTTCGCGCAGCCGTGACGATCAGGGTTTCAAAAGGTCCGTGTCCTGTTGCGGGTGCAGGGCAGAGCCCTGCCAATCACGCAGGGGCTCCGCCCCCGAACCCCCGCCAAAGGGCTGAGCCCAGCCCTTTTAAGGTGTTTGGCTGTTGAGGATCCTTGCGGTTGCGACGTGACCTCTGCTGGCGCGCTTAGGTTCTGCCGCGGGGTCTTTGGGTTTTCGCCTGCCGACCGTCACGCGCCCGGGGTCGATCCTGCGGGCCAAGCTCAGCAGGCGCGCGGCCAGGGCCGGTGGGTCGGTCGCACCGCAGGCCGTCCAGTGCTCAGGGGGCAGAGCGATCAGCAGCCCCTCGTAGCCGCCGCGGATCTGTAGGACGAGGTGATACAAGGACACCTTGGGGGCCGCCCCCGCGGCGGAGGTGTGCGCCCGCTCCACGCAGCGCTCGATCAGCGCCAGCACGTTGTAGGCCAGCAGGGCCAC